>DHQB01000007.1 GCA_002410065.1 Bacteroidales bacterium UBA5349
ATTTTGAAGGGGACAAGTCAGGAGTTTGCTGTTGCCAAACCAACATCGTGCATTGAATAATTATTAATTTGGCCGTTAAGGGTTAATGTTTGCTTAGCTGTAGTAAATATGAGTAGTGATGCATCAACTGCCCACTCCCGATTACCGGGTGCAAGAGTATGCAGCATGCGCTGATAAGCCTCATTTCTTTCCCTGCTAACAAAGTGAAAGCGCCAAGGCTGCTCGTTATATGCGGATGGCGACCAACGGGCTGCCTCAAAAAGCAATTCGATTTCCTGCTTAAGCATTACTTTGGGGCTAAAAGCTAATCTGCTTCGCCTATTAGAAATTGGTGAAATAATGGTATTGGACATTTTGTTTAATATTTTAAATTGAATTTGTAAACAGTTTATAACAGCTAAAAGTTCAATATGTTACTTAACATGCAGGCTTTTAGGCAGAAATATTTGAAATGTAAAAAACTTACCTTAAAATTGTAACCAAATATTTTTAAACGGAATTATCTTATAAGTATCTATATATCAACGTTAAAACAACGACAACTATGATGACACCTAAAGATTACATGGACCGTGAGGATAAATACGGTGCACACAATTATCATCCACTTCCTGTAGTGCTAGAAAAAGGAGAAGGCATTTACGTTTGGGATGTTGAAGGCAAGAAATATTTCGATTTCCTTTCGGCATATTCTGCCGTTAACCAAGGACACTGTCATCCAAAGATTGTGAATGCAATGGTTGATCAAGCCAAAAAACTTACTTTAACCTCAAGGGCATTCTACAACAACGTGCTAGGTGAGTATGAAGAGTATATAACAAAATACTTTGGTTACGACAAGGTTTTACCCATGAATACTGGTGCTGAGGCAGTTGAAACCGCAATTAAACTTTGCCGCAAATGGGGATATCAGAAAAAGAAGGTTAAAGATAATGAGGCAAAAATTATAGTATGCGAAAGTAATTTTCACGGTCGTACCACCACAATCGTTTCAATCAGCACCGACCCAGATGCACGTGCCGACTACGGACCATATACTCCAGGTTTTATCACTATTCCTTACAACAATATTCCAGCCCTTGAGAAAGCTTTAGAGGATAAAAATGTGGTTGGTTTCCTTCTTGAACCTATTCAGGGTGAAGCAGGTGTTTTTGTACCCGATGAGGGATATCTGAAAAAAGCATATGATCTTTGTAAGAAGAATAATGTTCTTTTCATTGACGATGAGGTGCAAACTGGTATTGCCCGTACAGGAAAAATGTTGGCTTGTGACCACGAAGGTGTGCGTCCCGACATTCTAATCCTTGGGAAAGCTGTTTCTGGTGGTGTATTCCCTGTTTCTGCTGCTCTAGCCGATGATGATATTATGCTTTGCATTAAGCCGGGAGAACATGGTTCTACTTTTGGCGGTAACCCAATTGCAGGTAAAGTTGCCATTGCTGCTCTACAAGTTGTTAAAGATGAGAAACTTGCTGAGAATGCAGAGCGCCTAGGAAAAATATTTAGGGATGAGTTTAAGGCTATCAAAAGCGACATGATTGAACTTGTACGCGGTAAAGGATTACTTAATGCTGTTGTGATTCACAACAAACCAGGTAAAACTGCTTGGGATGTTTGTATTGCCATGGCCGAAGCAGGTTTACTTGCAAAACCAACCCATGGAAATATTATCCGTTTTGCTCCACCACTTGTTATTACCGAAGCACAACTTCGTGAAGCAATGAATATTATAAAGGCAGTTTTCAAGAAATTTGAATAATCTATACCTTTTATATATTAAGCCGTTTCCATTTAGGAAACGGCTTTTTTTGTGAAATGACATGGGCTATTAGGACACAAGGCTATACTCTAGTCCAGTTAATTTGCTCCAAAAATTTAAGGCTAATTAAAAAGATGTTTGAAGAAAAATCTATTGCCAAAACTCAGCCAAGGTTTAGTTTTTTTAATCTGTATTTCACGTTTTCAGATAATCTATCCAATAGATTTAAACCAATGTTCATAATCAACATCAAAAGAGTTAATGATCAAAAACTACTTAGCTATGAGGATAAAACTAATCATTCTAACTATGATTCTTGCATTTTTTAGCGCATGTAAAACACATACAGAGCAAAAAAAACCTGCTTTGGATATAAGCAATATGGACCTCTCTGTTAATCCGGGTGATGATTTCTACTCGTATGCAAACGGCACATGGATTAAGAATACCATTATTCCAGAGGACAAATCGCGCTACGGATCATTTGATATTCTACAAGAAGAAAACAACACTATTTTAAAGGAGATATTTGAGAAGGCTGCAAGCAAGAAGAGTGCAGCGAAAGGAAGTAGTTGGCAAAAAGTTGGTGATTTTTTCACATCAGGAATGAACACCGAAGCCATAGAGCTTAAGGGAATTGAGCCTATTAGAAAGGAATTAGATCAAATATCAGCTCTATCGACTACAGTTGAACTACAAAACCTTATTGCCCAACTTCACAGCAATAGGATATCGCCATTGTTCAATATTTATGCTGCCCAGGACAGAAAGAATACAACAAAAATTGTTGTTAACCTGAGCCAAGGAGGACTTGGGCTACCCGACCGTGATTACTACACCTCTGACGATGATAAATCGAAAGTACTGCGAAATGAATATCAACTGCACATTAAGCAGATTTTTAATCTTTTAGGTTACGATGAGGAACACGCTAAGCAGAGTACTGCTGAGGTAATGGGAATTGAGACAAGACTTGCAAACGCATCGTTTACAAGGATTGAGCGACGTGACCCCAACAAAACCTATAACATGATTAGCATTCAGGAAATGCAGCTAACTAGCCCACTATTTAATTGGGCGGAATACTTCTCAGGCATTGGAATTGAGGTGCCCAGCGAATTTGTAATAGACAATCCAAAATTCTTTGGCGAAGTATCAAAAATGTTATCAGAAACCCCTCTTGATAATTGGAAATCCTACCTTACATGGAATGTGATTAATCGATTCTCACCCTATCTTAGCTCATCGTTTGTTGATCAGCAATTCAATTTCTACGGAAAGGTTCTATCGGGCAGTGAAGTTAACAAGCCAAGGTGGGAAAGAGTTGCAGGTTCGGCAAACATGGCCATTGGCGAGTTAGTTGGCCAAATTTATGTAGAAGAGAATTTCTCCCCTGAGGCTAAGGATAAAATGGTTGAACTTGTTTCAAACCTTAAAGCAGTTTATCGCGATAGGATGCAGAATTTGGAATGGATGAGTGAAACTACAAAGGAAAGAGCTGTTGCAAAACTTGATGCCATGAATGTGAAGGTTGGATACCCCGACAAGTGGAAAGATTATTCAGACTACGAAGTTACACCAGATTGCTATGCAACAAATATTAAGAATGCCCTAAATTTTGGATTTAGGCAGAATATGGACAAGTTGGGCAAACCTGTTGATAGAACCGAATGGTTTATGACCCCACAAACTGTAAATGCATACTATAGTCCAACCATGAACGAAATAGTTTTCCCAGCAGCAATTCTTCAACCCCCATTCTTCAACCTTTATGCCGACGATGCTGTTAACTATGGCGCCATTGGAGTAGTTATTGGTCACGAAATGACCCACGGATTTGACGATCAGGGCAGAAAGTATAATAAGGATGGAAACCTTGAGGAATGGTGGGAGGCAGAGGATTCCGACAAGTTTAATGAACTTACCCAAACCATTATTGATCAGTACGAAGCCTTTGTTGCCATAGATGATATGCACCTTAGTGGAAACCTAACCCTTGGCGAAAATATTGCCGATTATGGTGGCCTTACCATTTCGTACCACGCACTACAAAAGTCGTTCGAAACAAATAAGCGACCTGCTAACATAGACAATTTTACTCCCGAGCAAAGATTTTTCCTATCATATGCAAATGTTTGGCGACAGGTTATACGCGATCAAGAACTTACACGCAGAGTTAAAGATGATCCGCACTCCCCTGGCAGGTTTAGGGTAAACGGCGCACTATTTAATATCAATGAGTTTTACACAGCATTCAATATTAAAGAGACCGATCCGTTGTATAGAACACCTGAAGTAAGGCCAACAATCTGGTAGTTGTACTTCCGAGTTATTATACAGAAAGGCTCTATGAACTCTGTTCGTTGAGCCTTTCTTCATTTATCTCCAATATCACTTGATCTTCGCTATTGGTAGGTATTCTACAGGTACTCCCAACGCAAAGCCTAATCATATTATCGCTTACTTTGAGCTTTGATAAGGGTATTTCAGACTTTATAGTATTTAAAAATGGAAGTACATTGGGCCTGTGGGAAGCTGACATAACCTTATCCAGCATTGATTTCCCTTTATCGCCACTAGAGAAGACTTTAGCTGGGCCCAATTCGAAATTCAGGAGTAAGCTCGCCCACTTGTAAATATAGGGCCCACCACGTTCAACCTGCCCACTAATATTGGCTCCCATCTGCTTTGCCATATCACCATAAACATCGTTTAAAAAGTAAGCACCTAGTGTTTGAAGGTTGTGGGCCATTACAGCGCCTGAAGAGGGAATAACGCCATCTGTCAACTCCATTTTACGCACAATAGTATCGCTATACTTTATATTGGTGAAGTAGAACATACCCGATTTTTCGCAGTAGAAATGAGCAATTACATAATCTGTAAGAGTTTTTGCTTTTAACAGCCAGTGCTCATTGAAGGTAGCCTGATAAAGCAGAATATACGCATCAATAAGAAAAGCATAATCATCGAGAAATGCAGCAATAGAAGTTTTTCCTTTACAGTAAATTCTAGTTAGTGAGCCATTATCATTAATCAAGTACTTTTCAATAAACCCTGCCGTTTGGATAGCTAAGTCTAAAAAACTTTCATCATTAAAAGTGATATATGCATCAATAAGCCCCTTGATGGTAAGAGCGTTCCACGACAGGATCTGCTTATCGTCAGTTGAAGGCCTAACCTTAGAGTTGCGATATTTGAGCATAACCTGCTTAAGCTTAGCCTGCTTCTGAATAACATACTCTGGATCAACACCAAAAACACATGCTGTTTCCTTGGGTGTTGAGGCTAACCTAAGTGCACTTCGTCCATTAAGGTTGCCAGAGGCAGAAACCCCGTATAAAACGGAAAACATTTCAGCATCTTCCCCAAGAACCTCATCTACCTCATCCTTTAAAAATGTATAAAAGCGTCCCTCCTCTCCTTCACTATCAGCATCAATAGCGCTATAATAACCACCCTCAGGCGAGCGCATTTCACGTTTTAAAAAATCTACCGTTTGGTAAACAATTTTCTTATAATTCTCATCCTTAAAATACCTGTAGGCCTGAGCGTAAAGACTCATCATTAGAGCGTTATCGTATAGCATCTTCTCAAAATGAGGAACATGCCACATCTCATCGACACTATAGCGAAAAAAGCCTCCTCCTATATGATCGTAGATTCCGCTCTGAGATATTTTGCGCAGTGTAAACGCAACGTGATCGCGCACTTCATCATTACTATATGCCCAAGCATAGTGCATAAGAAACTTTAGTGACTTTGGCATGGGAAATTTGGGGGCACCCTTGAGCCCTCCATACCTTTCGTCAAAGTGTTTTTGCCAATTGGTAATTAGGGCCATAAGGCTATTTGCATAGGTTGATTTTATCTCAGATTTTTTTGTGATAATCTCAGTTTGGGATATGCCCTGTATTAGTTCATCAGCAACTTGATTAACTCTTTTCGGTTCTGACATCCAAGTAAAATGGAGGCTTTTAAGTATATCGAGCCAAGCAATGTCAGGGAAATAGGTGCCACCATAAACTGGCCGGCCATCTGGCAGTGCAAAGCAGTTTAAAGGCCAACCTCCAGAACGAGTGATTATCTGCACAGCATTCATGTAAATTTGGTCAACATCTGGGCGTTCCTCCCTATCGACCTTAACGCATACGTAATGACTGTTCATAAATTCGGCCACCTGAACGTTTGAGAAAGCTTCGCGCTCCATTACATGACACCAATGGCAACTGCTATAGCCAATACTTATAAGCATTAGCTTATTCTCTTGCTTTGCCTTCTCAAAAGCCTCATCACCCCAAGGATACCAATCAACAGGATTGGAAGCATGCTGAAGCAAGTAAGGGCTAGACTCCTTGGATAGACGATTCAGAGGTTGTGACATATTGATAGAAATATTACATTTTTTGTTTTAATTCATTGTTTTAACAAAATGGCACTGCATTTGTTGAAAACAAGAGAAAATTATACAAGCATTAAGAATAATCTTTTATACTTTTGGGTTGTACAATAGGGATAATATTGATATTAATTCACAAGATTTAAACTAAATACACAATTAGAATGAGAAGCCTTTTTTTTATACTAATAGCATTATTAGGAATTTCGCTAAGCGCATGTTCGCAGGATAAGCAAAAAACTTATAGGATTGAGGTCAACCTAAGCGATTTAAAGGATACCACCCTACTGCTAGGATATCATTTTGGTGAGAAAAAATTTATTGCTGATACAGCACAATTAGATTCTAAAGGGAAAGCTGTTTTTACAGGCGATACACTGCTCCCTGGCGGAATGTACATTGTAGTGCTCCCCCAGCGCTCCTATTTTGACATACTTGTTGGAGATGACCAGAACTTTAGCCTTTCAACATCTTCTACTAACTCACTTGAGGAGTTAGCTTTTATCGGCTCACCAGAAAATACTGCCTTTGCAAACTACCAACGTTTTATGGGTAATAAGCAAGGTCAGATGAACCAATTGCGCACAGAACTTCAGCAAAACGAGGGGAATATTGAAAAAGAGAAAGAGATATCCGAAAAAATAAAAATTTTGGATAAAGAGGTTAATGCCTATTGGGATAAAATTATTAAGGAAAACCCCAACACATTCTTTGCCAATATCATAAAATCGTTAAAACCCGTTGAATTCCCAGAATTTAATATCCCCGAAAATGCAATAAACGCCGATTCGCTAAGATGGGTATTTAGCTATCAATACAATCAACGCCACTTTTTTGATAATATCGAACTTACCGATAGCAGGTTTATCCGCACCCCATTTTTTCAGAGTAGGCTTGATACCTATTTTGATAAAATTCTGCTTCCCCTACCCGATACAATTATTGCCTATGGCGATAAGTTAATTAACCAGGTTAAGGGAAACCAGGAGATGTTTAGGTACATTGTTGCACACCTATTCTCAAAATACCAAAACTCTGCCATTATGGGCATGGATGCAGTATTTGTTCACCTAGCTGAAAAATATTACCTGTCGGGTGAGATGAAAGACGTTAGCGAAAGCCTAAAACAAAAAATTGCTGAACGAGTTGCCGACCTAAAACCAAACCTTATTGGGCAAATTGCACCAAACATTACCATGCGTGACTCAAATAATAAGTTCCGCGATTTGCATGCTTTAGAAGCCAAAGTAACCATTATGTACTTTTGGGAACCTGGCTGTAGCCATTGTAAAAAGGTTACACCCGAACTCAAGAAATTGAACAATAAATATAAGGATAAAGGGGTTAGTGTATTTGCAGTTTATACCCAAGGAGAGCAAGAAAAATGGTTGGAATATATAAAGACAAACGAGCTAAACTGGATTAACGTTTGGGATCCATACCGCTCTACCAATTACCACAAACTTTACGATATCTATAGTACTCCAATCCTTTACATCCTCGATAAGGATAAAAGAATTATTGCAAAACGTATCGGAATTGAATCGTTGGAGAGGTTTATTGAGGAAGAGTTGAAAAAATAGGATCAAAGCATTATACTACAAAAGGCAGGGGTGATATAATGTCTCTGCCTTTCTCATTTTTTTATGGTTTACCCTGCATTAACCTTTTAGAAAGTTCCGTTAAGCTATAGGCCTCAAAGTGTAAAATGCCATTGGTATAAACCTTCCAACTATGCCTATTATCTTTTAAGCACTCAACCCTAAGCCCGCTTTTCGGTTTGGCTGTAATAGTATAACCAAGCCTCTCTAGCATCTTCTTAGTCCAAAAGAGGGCGTCATCCTGCCCTTCAAGGGCAATTTCATCAATTGCTTTACGATGATTTTTGAATACCCCCGTTTCTCTCTCAAATACAATGTGACTATTGCCTAACAGCTTATCAAAATGACTATTAAGCACAATGTCTTCGGGGCATCCGGAGATAAATCCAGTATCAAGCATCATCCAAATTGTATCGGCCTCAGTAATGGCTCCCTGCAGGTCGTGGGTTGAATATATAATGGTTTTACGCTGATTTCGGGCAAGGTTGGATAGCAACCTTACCATCTCAAATTTATTGGGCAAATCGAGGAATGCAGTAGGCTCATCGAGCAGGATAATGTTTGAATCCTGTGCCAAGGCAAATGCAATCATTGCTCTTTGTCGCTCTCCATCGCTAACCGTGGCAATATCCCTATTGGCCAAATGCTCAATACCAACCAACAAAAGCGCATTATCCACAACCTCCCAATCGGATAGGCTTAGTGATTTTGACCAACCCAAATGGGGAAATCGAGCCAATGATATAAAATCGCGAATAAAAAGGTTAGGGATTCTAACCTGCTCCGAGGGCACATAAGCAATTAACTTTGCCTTTTGGGTTCTACCTATTTTTTTTAATGGTAAGGTTTGTAAATTAACTGCTCCCTCTAAAGGTTGCTGCGAACCAATAATGGTGCGAATGAATGTGCTTTTTCCAATACCATTTCGCCCTATTAGCGCAATAAATTCTCCCTTGTGAGCATCAACAGAAAATGCAGGGAGCAACGGATTACTTCTGTCATAACCTAATAATAAGTGCGATATAGAAATGGGATTGTTCATTCTATAAATTATAACCCTGTAAATCGTTTGTTTTTAAGCACCACATAAATAACAATGGGTATTCCCAT
Source organism: Bacteroidales bacterium UBA5349 (assembly GCA_002410065.1). Lineage (GTDB taxonomy): Bacteria > Bacteroidota > Bacteroidia > Bacteroidales > Tenuifilaceae > Perlabentimonas. The sequence goes on from DHQB01000007.1 coordinate 8,870, forward strand.
AAGTGCCGCCACCGAATTTATGGGCAACGAAATACTTTGCCCCGGAAGTTGCGAAATTGTGTCGAGAACAAGTAAACAAATACTTCCTAAAAGAATTACACCAGGAAGCAACACAGCATGGTTAGCGGTACGAAATATCAGTCGCCCAATATGAGGTATTGCAATTCCAATAAAACCAATGGGCCCGCAGAAAGCGGTTACACCACCAGCCAAAAGGCTAGTTGATAAAAATATCATTGTCCTCGACAATCCCATGTTCAACCCTACCCCTTTGGCATAAGTATCGCCTAGCTGGATTACGTTTAGCATTGGTATAGATATCAGCGACATAATTAGGCCTATACCCACAATGGCCGTAAATACATGCAGCTGCATACCTGCAACAGAACTAAGACTACCCATTGTCCAAATAACAAAAGACTTTAGCATAGACTCGTTGCTAAAAAACTGCAGAATACTAACCAGTGCCGATGCAGCAGAACCAAACATCATCCCCAGGATGAGTATGGTCATAATATCTTTTACCCTTATAGAAACAGCCAGAATAACAAATAGAACAACCATTGAGCCAGCAATTGCAGCACCCGCCAGTGAAAAACTTGCGAGTAAGCCAGTAAGTTTTACCGAAGCAATTGACGAAAAGCCTAGGAGCATAACGGCAACACCCAAACTTGCTCCAGAACTTATACCTAGCACGTAAGGTCCAGCCAAGGGGTTTCGGAAAGTTGTTTGCATCTGCAGTCCGCTAACCGAGAGCGCTGCTCCTGCCACAATAGCTGTAATAGACTTGGGCAACCTAAAATTGAATATAATAGTTCGCCAAAGCTCATTATCACTATCACCAAAGAGAATATTTAAAGCCTCTTTTGCAGGAATATGGATTGAGCCAAGAAGTAGATTCAGAATAAAGGAAACCAGCAACAGGATACCCAGTATACTGAACAACAAAACATTGCGTTTTGTGAGTATCCTCGTTCCTGCAAGTTTACTCATCTCTAGTTGAGTTTTTGGTAATAGATAAACTCATGCTCAATGCTGTTGGGGTGAAATATCTTAACTAAATCGCTAAGTAAAACATGGGGGTTTACCACGCCCGACTCCCAAAAATCGTTTCCTCCTTTAGCATTGGTTAACCTATTGTTGTTATATACCTTTCCATTAATTAGAGCAGGAAATTGCTTTGCCATGGGAAAGTCAGATACAATTTCGTTTAAAGTATTTGCGGTTCCGGTATTCAACCAATAATCGGCTTTTAAGCCGAACTCTAGGGCCGATTCGAGGTTCAATGGAGTAGAGTTTGTTCCTTTCAGATGCGATAATGCATATTGACCACCAGCATCCGTAATAAGTTTTATCATATAACTATCGTTACCAGGTACATACCAAATATCTTTCCATGGAAGGTTTAAAAAAACAGTTGGCCTGTTTTCAGAATCAGGCACTAGGCTTTTTACCTCATTATAACTACTCTCAATATCTTTAAAAAGCGAATCGGCAAGAGTAATATTATCAAAAAACAAGCTGAAAAACTTAACCCATTCGGCTTTGCCCAAAGGCGTTTCCTCAAGGTAATCGGCAACAAAAACCACTGGAATACCTAGGTCTGTAAATTTTTGAATGTAACCCGCCATCTCGGCACCAACTCCATATGCAAAAACCACATCGGGCTGAGTGGAAACCAACACCTCATAGTTTATGGCTTGATCGAATCCAACCTCGTACAGCAAACCCTTTGCATTACGATTATGTACGCGAGAATTCGTGACTAAATTCACACCTGAAACGCCCACAATTGCATCCACTTTATTTAGCAAATCGATGTAGGCAATATGCGTTGAGGACAGACAAACAACCCTGTCCACAGGAAAGGGGACAATAGCGTTATTTTTTAGACTATGTTGGGTTATAGTTGAATCTAAAGTATAGGTGTACTCTATTTGGCTAGCCCCTTGCCAAGGGTTAAAAACGCTGATTATGTAGCCGTTTTGTATACTTGTATAGGAGAATCGCTTTGCATATTCTGGCTTATTAATCAATAATAAGTCTGATAAAGTACCTTTCTCTTCAACTCCTTGATAAATACAGGAAATGTTAAAGGTGCAAGCAAAGAAACCAAACAGAAGTATGCTGCGCATTTATTTTTGTTTGCGAAGATAATCAAATAAACAAAGCGATTAAAACAAGGGTTAGATAAGTTCGTAAAAACTAAGTGTATAAATCTCTGATATTCTAATACATAACAAACTGTAAATAAAGTTAGAAACTGCAAAGAATGTAATTGTTTAAAATTAGTAGTAAATTAGCAAAAGCTTCCTTTAACAAGAATTGCTTTAGCCCTAAAAAAACCTAATGATTAGTTCAGATAACTTTAATATTTCTATCCTTAACAATTTAGCTGTTCCTATATGTATAGCAACGCTAGAAGGAAATATTTTGTGGGCAAACACACTGTTTACCGAAGTTTTTTCATGTAACAACAGCGACGTAAAGGGATATATATTTAGTATTTTTCCAACCATACTTTCCAATTCCAACAATTTAAAAAACTTTAAGGATAAGGGTTTGACTCACGTTAAAATCGATAAAAATAATATTGTCAAATATTATAGCATTGGGGTCACCCCAATTATTTCAGAAAATACTGATTACTATATTATTACGGCAAATGATAAAACAGAACTGGTGCGAGGGCAAAAAACAACAACGCTGCTACTCAACCTCACCCGAGCCGAAGAGGAAAGCCTAAGTTTTGATGAGCTTTTTAGCCTGGTTCAGCATGAGCTAAACGCAATTATGGATGCTCACAACATGTTTGTTGTACTTTGGGATAAGCTACGGCAAAAACTCACCCTACCCTATTTTATTGATGAATTTGATCTATACGACGATTTTCCAAAGGGGAAGACGTTAAGTGGATACGCTATAGAAACTGGTCAATCGCTTCTGTTAAACGAAAGCGATATTATTAGGTTAAAAAATGAGGGTGTGATTGAGACTATTGGAACACCTGCAAAATCGTGGATGGGTGTTCCTTTGCGAAACCAAATGGAAGTAATTGGTTTAATGGTGCTTCAAAGCTACAAATCGGTAAATGCGTATAGCCTAGATGATTTAAAAATATTACAATTTGTGTCAGCCCAAATATCCATATCAATTAAACGAAAGGAGAATGAGCAAAAGCTAAGGCTATCGAAAGAGAGAGCTGAATTAGCCGATAAACTTAAAACATCATTCTTGGCCAATATGAGCCATGAGATCAGAACTCCAATGAACTCTATTATTGGATTTTCTGAACTGATTACCCGCAAGAGCATACCTCAGGAGAAAAAAAATGTTTATGCCCAATATATTAGCAATAGCGGTAAATCTCTACTTGCCCTAATTGATGATATTATTGATATTTCAAAAATTGATGCTCAGCAGCTTAAAATTATTAAATCTCATGTTCAGATTAATCCAATGCTAACCGAACTGCTTGATTATTACAATAGTTTTAAGAACGAGAACAACAATTCGAACATAGTTTTAAAAAAGTATTTTGCCGTTGAAGATGATAGTTTCACGCTTTTATGCGATTCTGTACGATTAAGACAAATTCTTAGCAATCTGATTAGTAACTCCATTAAATTTACTGAGAAGGGATTTGTTGAAGTGGGCTACCTACTTCCCAATAACGCCACCATACTGTTTTACGTTAAGGATACAGGAATAGGAATTGAAGCAGAAAAAACCGATGTGATTTTTGATAGATTCCGTCAGGCAGATGACTCTACAACTCGTAAATACGGGGGTACAGGTTTAGGACTTGCCATTTCGCGAAAGTTGGTGCAGCTCATGGGCGGTAATATTTGGGTAGAATCCGAAGTAGGGAAAGGAACAACTTTCTTTTTTGGCCTGCCTTTAATCATTGCAAGTAAAAGCGAAACAATACTTCAGAACATCCCGAAAAAAGAATTACCGAACCCTCTTAATACAAAAACAATACTAATAGCGGAGGATGAAGACATCAACTTCTTCTTCTTGCAAGAGGTTCTATCGCATACTAAAATCAACATTATTAGAGCATATAACGGTAAAGAAGCCGTTGAATTGGTTAAGAAGAACAACGACATTGCCCTTATACTTATGGACATTCAAATGCCCGTGATGAATGGCTACACTGCAACTCAAGAGATAAAGAAGATTAAACCACATCTGCCAATAATTGCACAAACTGCCTACGCTATGGCAGAGGATAGAGCTAAAGGTGAAAGAGCTGGATGCGATAACTATTTATCAAAGCCAATTAAACCAAGCGATTTGCTAGAATCGGTAAAACAGTATCTGAGTGGAAGCAAGAGTTAATTCCCTATCCTAGTCCTCTCCCTTTTTCTCCCCATCTCTCTTGATCCGTAATTCATATAAATCGCTTCGCCTATCCTTCATATTTCTTACACTCCCGTGGCTATGTAATTCCTTAAGCAAATCTAAATCCACATCAACAATAAGGGTCATCTCAGTGTTTGGAGTTGTTTCGGCTTTTATGCTATTGTTTGGGAAGGCAAAATCTGATGGAGTAAACACGGCCGATTGAGCATACTGAATATCCATATTATTAACCTTGGGCAAATTACCCACACAACCAGCAATGGCCACATAGCACTCATTCTCAACAGCGCGTGCCATTGCACAATTCCGTACCCGCATGTATCCATTCTGAGTATCAGTTAAAAAGGGCACAAAGAGGATATTCATCCCTTGGTCAGCCTGAAGTCTAATGAGTTCAGGGAACTCAACATCGTAGCAAATTACAACACCAACCTTACCGCAATCAGTGTCAAAAACCTTAATCTCGTTACCGCCAACCATCCCCCATGCTTCGCGCTCGCTAGGAGTAATATGTATTTTACGATACTCATCAACTAATCCATTGCGATGGCATAGGTATGAAACGTTCTGTAAATTCCCATTGCCATTAACATAGGGCATTGATCCTGTAATAATGTTTATGTTATAGCTTACAGCAAACGACTTAAAACTCTCGAGCAGGGGTGCTGTGTATTTTGCCAATTCTCTCATGGCCTCGGCAGTTCCCATATCGTTGTAGGGCGCCATTAAGGGAGCATTAAAAAATTCTGGAAAAAGGGCAAAATCGGATTGGTAATCGCTAACCGCATCAACAAAAAACTCAATCTGCTCAATCAGCGAATCGAATGAATGGTGTGATCGCATTTGCCACTGAACTAATCCTAGCCTAACGATTGTTTTTGACGCATTTATGGTGTTCTCTTCTTTTTCGTAATAGATATTATGCCACTGTAAAAGCGTAGCATACTCTAACGACTCCGTATCCCCAGGTAAATAGTTTTTTAAGATTTTTTTTACGTGAAACCCATTCGACATCTGAAAGGTAAGTACAGGATCGTAAATCTCCTTAATTTCAACCTTATTTAAATATTGCCTTGGGGTATACTCGTTGGCGTGCTCCTTATAGTTTGGCATTCGCCCTCCTGCCATAATTACTCTTAAATTCAAGTTTTCGCACAATTCCTTTCGAGAATCGTAAAGCCTACGGGCCAATCGTAATCCGCGATAATCGGGATGCACAAATACCTCTATGCCATATAGCACATCACCCTCAGCGTTATGTGTACTAAAGGTGTAATTCCCTGTTATCTGCGCATAGGTGTGGTTATCTCCAAACTCCTTGTAATCTACAATTAACGACAAAGCGCAAGCAACAACTAAGCCATTTACCTCAATACAAAGTTGACCCTCTGGAAAGATATTTAGCAGTTTTCTAATCTGCCCCTCCTCCCAATGCAACCCGCTCAAAACTGGGTATACCTTCTGCATTGCCTCCTTTAGTTGGATATAATCGTTAAGTTGAAGGTTTCGTAGGTTGACGCGAAGATCTTTATTTTTCATGAAAAAATATTTTGTTGATTTAATGGTTCAATGGAACTTCCATGCTTACGCTCAGCTGCTTTATTTATTATTAATATTCTACTATAAGGATATTACTTGTTAGTCTAAAAGAACCCTACTCAGCGTAGATTTGTTCTGTACCAATCGCCTTATATATCAGTTCCTGAATTTCTGTCCTTACATTACTCTTTGTTAGTTTTGTGTTCTCTGAATCGGGGAAAATCCTATTTGATATAAAGATATAAATTAGGTTATAAGCCGGATCGACCCAAACAAATGAACCTGTAAAACCCGAATGACCATAGCTTAGCGATGTAGCACTCCGGCACGCAGGGCTAATTTTATTTAGGTCAAACTCTGGTTTATCAAAGCCTAAACCTCGCCTAACGCCATTTACGCAGTTAACACAACTTGTGAAATACTCTATCGTATTGGCAGGCAAAAAGCGCTCATCGCCATACTCTCCCTTGTTCAAATACATCTGCATTAGTTTGGCTAAATCGTTGGTATTTGAGAAAAGCCCTGCATGACCCGATTTGCCCCCTAGCATAGCAGAAGCAGGATCGTGTACATTTCCCCAAAGGAGTTGCTTACGGAAATAGACATCATTTTCGGTTGGAGCAATTTGTTCAGTGGTGTATCTGGTAAGGGGATTGTAAAGAGTATGATCCATCCCAAGCTTGTCGTAAAAGCTTTTAGTCACATACTGGCTAGGTTGCTCATTAAGCATCTCTTCTAAAGCCCAGTATAGCATAATAAACCCCAAGTCGCTATATCTATACTCACCTTTTGCCTTAATTGGAGTAGTTGTAATCCAAGTATAAATACTATCCTTTATCCAGTTTGCAGAGTATAGGCCACGAGCCACCTCATTAGGAAAAGCATCGGATTGATAGTTTTGATAATACTTAAACGATGGGTTTGTCTGTAACCCCATATACCTATTTCGCGAAAGAAAATATGGGTAAGACTCTGAGAATTTTCCGTTTATTACGGGTTGGTTTGGCCAAAGCGAAGTCATTGTCCGCTGATAGAAAGGAATCCAAGCAGTTAAACCCGATTGATGAAGAAGTATATCGCTAATGCGTATTTTGGCATATTCTGATGTGTCCGGGAACTGCAAATACGAACCAAGATTCTTTTCCAAATCCAACCTACCCTTTGAGTACATATCCATTACTAAAGGCAATGTGGAAGCAATTTTAGTAATCGAAGCAATATCGTAGATTGAATTTGACTCAACCTTATACTTTTCGGTATCGTAAGTAAAATTGCCAAAACTTTTGTTGTAGATAACTGATCCATCCTTTGCAACAAGTATCTGCATCCCTGGAGCTGCAATGTTTTTAATGGTATTGTAGGCTAGTGAATCAATCCTTTGAAGATCGGTTGATTTAACACCAAATTTTTCAGGGATTGAGTATCCTAATCGAATTTTCTTACCCGAGTCAAATCCGCTTCCAACCACAAATGAATTCTCAATTGATACAGGCAAACGCCCAAAGGCTGTTATACCTCCAAAGATAAGTTGGGCCGTAAGACTTTGGGTTATTGGAGAATTATCGTAAGCAATCACAAGGCCATCGTAAATGGCAGGGTTATTTAACTTCCCTAAAGCGTAGGGCGTACCAAAAAGGGCTAATATGGTACGTTTTGTTTGAGCAACTTTACTGAGAAACTCTGCTACCCCTGGCGAAACATTAAAATTTTTAATAGGGCTCGATGATAAGCAGTGATAGCCAACAACAACCAAATTATGGTTTGCCAATTTATCTAGTAAACTATTCAATTCTTGCTCTGATGGGGTTGCACCAATAGAAAATGAGGTTATTGGTGAGTAAAGTTTAAGTTGATCATTAAAATGAGCCCCTTGCCCTTCGCCAATCTCAACATAGGCGATGTTTAACACATCTATACCTCGAAGTGGGATTATATCATCGGTATTGTTTAGCACGGTGATTGCCTGCTCTACAATTTGCTGAACTAAATACTGTGAGTTAGGTGTATTAAGATCATCTATTAAGCCATCAATTTTAATAGGTTTGCGCCGGTAAAGTCCTACTCGATATTTTGCCTGAATAATTTTTCTACACCTGGCCTCAATCTCCTCGACAGGAAACTTATTCCTTTTTACCAAATGTTCAATCCTTGTTATCGATTCAACAACCTCTGACGGGAAGAGAAGAATATCGTTACCTGCCATAAGTGCCATAATATTCACATCCTTAGCCTTTCGGCCTTCAGAAACACTTTTCATGTTCAGAGCATCGGTAATTACAAGTCCACTAAAGTTAAGTTCATTCTTTAGCAGTGAGTTAACCACATTATTTGAAAGACTTGAGGGAGTATTTTTGTGAGATTCCAAGGAAGGAATCTCCATATGCCCAACCATTATGCTTGCCACTCCATTGCGAATAAGCTGACGGAATGGGTAAAGTTCGAGGCTATCAATACGATCGTATGACTGTTTAAGCAACGGCAAACTAAAATGCGAATCGGTATCGGTATCGCCATGCCCAGGAAAATGTTTTGCACAGGCCAATACACCATTATCCTGCAAGCCTAACATATAGGCTAAACCTTTCTGGGTAACCTGTTCTTTATCCTCACCAAAAGCGCGAGTGTTTATTACCGGGTTTTGGGGGTTGTTGTTGATGTCGATAACTGGTGCAAAGTTTATGTGAACACCTAAACGCCTAAGCTGTTTACCAATATCAGCACCCATGTGGTATACTAACCTATTATCATCCATTGCACCAAGCATCATTTGCCTTGGGTACGAAATGGTACTATCTAAACGCATGCCTAGCCCCCACTCTGCATCAATAGATATTAGTAAAGGTACCTGAGCTAAACTTTGGTAATAGTTTGTTTGCTGCGCTTGCCTAACGGGGCCACCCTGAAAAAAGCACAGACCCCCAATTCCTTCATTCTTAATAAGTTTAGACACTTCATCTATATGCTCATTGCTACCATTTGAGTATGCAGCAACCATGAATAGCTGCGCTATTTTTTGCCGAAGGGATAAGCTGTTCATCACCGAGTCGATCCAATGTATTGCTGTTTCATTTTCAACATTAGCAAGACTAGGGCCCACATTGGAATATAAAGTAGTGAATTGCAAAAAAAAGGCTATAATAATAGCCCCACAGTAAAAAAGTTGCTTACGCATAGGTATTAATTTAGAAAGATTTAAGGTGACCAAGCAAAATCTAAGCAAATATAGCATTCACAAGTTACTTTATACAGTAAAACCAGATGATTTTATTTACAAATAAAATGATACTAACAAGCTATAATGGTATTTTAGGCTAGAACGAAGCACTTGATTCTTCACTCGTTGAATGGAATATTTATAGTATGGTTTATATGATGCTTTTACGTTAGCATGCCCCAAATAACCCGATTGGCAAAGGATAAATTGGCATACAATGAATACCCTTCTTGAGATTCTCTACCTAAATTGCATTAAAAAACTATTGATTAATTCAGTATTTTATTCAATTGGTAATCTACAACTTATCTTCAAAAATTAAAATTTGATTAAGAGCTTATGTTTTTTAACACTATATTTGAACCCTGTTACAATAATGAACGTTTGTACAAAAGAACTTCTAAAACATATTGAACAACTAATTAGGATTAGGAGTTAACTATAAGGTAAAAACAAAATTAAAGAGATGATAAATTTTGAAAACAAGGAGAAACTTGCAGTAATAACAAAGGATAAAAGTTATAGCTATTCCGAGCTATTATGCTTAATTGATTCATACTCCCAACTATTCCACAATCAAAATTTCGAGAGAATTGCCATTTACTCTGAGAATAGGATTGATTGGATTGCCGCATTTTATGCTGGCTGGAGAAATAATTGCGAGGTTGTTCCAATTGATTATCTAGCATCTACCGAAGATGTTAGTTTTATAATTGACGATTGTAAGCCTAACCTAATATTTATTAGCTCTGAGCTAAAACGTAAGGTTGATGAAATATCATCACAACTGAGCTTTACACCAAACATTTACTATTTGGGGGAATTAGAATTACCCCAGCCGAGTCAAGACTTAATGTGGGAACAGCCTCAGGATTTTGAGAAAACAGCTGTAATAATCTATACCTCGGGAACAACGGGTAGCCCTAAAGGGGTTATGCTTTCATACAAGAACATAATTTCAAACCTCAATGGTGTTTCAAAAGAGGTTGAGATATACAAGCCAGACCGACAAGTTTTAATGCTCTTACCATTGCACCATGTTTTCCCATTGGCAGGATCCATGATGGCTCCACTTTACGTTGGAGGTACCATTGTTATGTCTCCCTCAATGCAATCGAACGATCTTTTAGAAACACTCAGGAATAACCAAGTGGTAATAATTATTGGTGTTCCTCGTCTGTATGAACTTATTCACAAAGGGGTTTGGGCAAAAATTAGCGCAAGTTTTGTTGCCAGGACTTTATACAAGCTTGTAAAATCATTAAAAAGTAAGAAATTAGCACTTAAAATCTTTAAAAAGGTTCATGTTAATTTTGGAGGTCACCTAAAATTTCTTGTTTGTGGTGGAGCTGCCCTGCCTAAGCATGTCGGTGAACTATTTCAAACCTTAGGTTTTGATGTGCTTGAGGGCTTTGGTATGACCGAGGCAGCACCTATGATTACCTTCACCCGCCCGGGAAAAGTAAGAATCGGTTCGCCAGGCCAAGCATTGCCGGGCATACAGGTCGAAATTAGGGATGGTGAAATAGTTGCCAAGGGCGATAATATCATGAAAGGCTACTTTAACAGGCCTGAAGAAACAAATGAAGTGCTTAAAGATGGATGGCTTTACACGGGTGATCTGGGTAGAATTGACAAAGACGGATTCCTCTTTATTACTGGGCGTAAGAAGGATATAATAATACTCTCAAACGGTAAAAACATTAACCCAGTTGAGTTGGAAACCAAATTCGAGAAAGTTCACCCTTGTGTAAAAGAGGCTGGCGTATTTTTGCATAACAATCAGTTACACATTGCCATTCTGCCTGATTTCGAAGCTCTTTCAGAGCAAAACGTTACCGATATTGATCGGTACTTTAAGCATCAAATTATACCAGCATTTAACGATAAATTATCAACCTATAAGCGTATTATGAAGTTTGCTATTGTGAATAACGAGCTTCCACGAACACGCTTAGGAAAAATTCAACGATTTAAACTAGCAGAGCACGCTAAAAACTCTGCAGCTAAAAACGAAATCTTTAATTTTAAGGAAACCATATTCTATACTGGTGTTAAAAACTATATTGAATCGCAGATTGATTTTGACGTTAAACCAAATCATCATGTTGAATTTGATATAGGTCTAGACTCATTAACTAAAATGGGCCTTGTTGATTACATCGAGAAGAGTTTTGGTGTTAAGATAGATGAGAAAAGGCTCATCAACTTCCCAACGCTTAGCGATATGGCCGACTACATTAAAGAGAAAAAACAGTGGATTCGACAAGAAACTACAAGTTTAGCCGAGACTATAAAAGAAAAGGTAGATATAAAGTTGCCAAAATCATGGCCTACTCACAACTTCTTTAAAAATATAGCGAAATTCTTTTTCAAAATATATTTCCGTATACGTGGACAGGGCATGCAGAACATCCCCAGTGGCCCATGTATTATTGCACCAAATCATCAGAGTTATATCGATGGACTTTTTGTGGCTTCGTTCCTAAAACGAAAGGTTATAAAGGAAACCTATTTCTACGCTAAGAAAAAACACGTTAACAATGCAATACTCAGATTCCTTGCCCGCACCAATAATGTAATTGTTATGGATATTGATGGTGATCTAAAGGAATCGATACAAAAAATGGCTGCTGCATTAAAGGAGGGAAAAAAGGTTATTATTTTCCCTGAGGGAACTAGGTCACAAAATGGTGAACTTGGAGAATTCAAAAAAACCTTTGCTATACTTAGCACTGAATTAGACGTACCCGTTGTGCCCGTTACCATTATTGGAGCAGATAGGGCATTACCAGTTGGCGCAAAAGTTCCTCGCCCTTGGGTTAAGGTTGGAGTAGAGTTTCTTGAACCCATTCACCCAGAAGGACGTACAGCAGAAGTTCTAGCCAAGGATGTTTACCATGAGATTAAGCAAAACTTAGCCAAAAAGGCAAGCTAATGAAACCAACAGAAACGCTTCAAGTAGAAATATTTCTGCTAACTTAAAATATATTTTAATCCAATTAAAAAGGGGTTCTCTTTCCAGAGACCCCTTTTAAAATTTTGTATCAATAGTTTACCCTTATTCAATCACAAGCCTAAACATCAAATCTTCTCCATCAACATTAAGTTTTACTATGTAAATACTTTTGGGTAGATGGCTTAGATCTATTTTATGGTTTGCCGCCTTAGTGAAAGACTTATTAAATAGTGCTCTGCCAGTAAAATCAATAATAGTAATACCTAAGTTTGCATATTCCTTCTCAACACTAACGCTAAATTGCCCGTCAGTCGGGTTGGGGAAAATTTTAATTCCCATTTCAGTCAAACTTTCAATGCTTGTAATGGTATAGTATATTGACCATTGATTAGAAGCAGCATTCCAGTTACCAAGCATATCATATGCTACTCCACTAGGCACCTCAACAGATACGTTCCCAGTCTGGATAGGTGAAACATTTATTGTGTACACTGGCGCATTTTCGTCATTAAAGGTATTAACTTGAGCATTATTAACAAGAATGTCCGTCTGCTCAAACTCATTCATTAACTTGTTAAATGTTATGTTGACATCAAAATTCTCTACTGAAGTGTTATTACTCTCAACGCTAGAAATTAGAACAGTGGGTGGCACATTATCAAGAACAATTTCAAATGAATTACTCACTTGGCTTTCGAATACAGGGTTTGAAGAAATGACTTTTACCCTATAATTTTTACCCGAAGGAGTACCTTCAGGAATAATTGCCTCAATAATACCTTCCTCAATGGATTCGAGAGCACCAATCTCTATGGGATTTGAAAAATCACCTGTTTCATCGGATAGATATGCAGTAAAAGTATTGTCACTAAACGATTCGGTAAGTTCATAGGCAATATCTAGTTTAGCAGAGCTATCATTTGACACAAAATAGGGTCCTAAAATGTCCACAATACTAATTTCAGGTTCTGTGAACGTTGATAAATTCGATTTCCATAAACCACGCCCATAAGTACTGGCATACAATACACTTTCCTCAGAAGCAATCTTGTCGTAATGAATTTCAAGTTCTGTTACTATTACAGAGGGTAGATTCTTGCTAAAAAGTGTCCAATCGTTATCACCGTTCTTAAAAAATACTCCGATATCAGTCCCAGCATAAAGATGTTGAATATTAGATGCCTTATTTTGAATAATAGTGTTTGCAGGAACTCCAGGTAAACCACCAGAAATGTTTGTCCAGGTTTGTCCACCATCATTTGATTCGTAGGCCTTTTGACTATTATACCCACCAAGAGTAATCCATACTTTTTGAGGATATAAATTATCAACAGCAATTGATGTAATGCTATTTCCGCTAGGGAGGTATCCGGTTAAATTATCCCAGCTTGTGCCCCCATTTGTGGTTCGATAAAAGTTATTTAAATCAGTTATATATAAAGTATTAATATCTGATTCCGCAATGGCCATTGATCTAATCTTATTACTTAAGTTAAGGTTTGAAATTTTGATCCAGGAGTTCCCCCTGTTTGTTGTTTTCCATACATCAGCATAACCAACATAAAGGGTTTTGTTATCAACGGGATCGATTAAATAAGGAGTAACCCAGGCTCCATTGGCGCCGCCAGGAATGTTTGCAGAAATATCAACGGTATTGTAATACGTTGACCACTTATCCATAGTCCTATCAATTTGACCATTAACATAAGTTGCATACTGGATATTTGCATTTTCATAATCAATGATGCACTCCATCCCATCGCCCCCTTTTACATCATACCAAGTTCCTGTTGTAATTAACTTACTGCCATTATCCTGCAATCCAGTTATAACTTCATCTTTAATTGTTTGAGATACACCAAGTTTGTACATCTGACTAATAACCATTCCATCTGTTAAATCAATCCAGTAAGATCCGCCGTTGTTAGTCTTGTATATTCCCCCATCATTCGCCTCAAAAAATGTGCTCCCGTTCTGAAACTCCATATAGTGCTTATCGGCATGAACGGCTGGGGTGCCATTTGCACCATACCAGTGGTTTACAATACTCCACGTAGTTCCTCCATTAGTTGATTTCCAACTATTAATTCCGCCCAAATACAGAATATTTGCATTAGTTGGAGAAACGGATAAAGTTAGATCGTACCATCCCTGCCCACCTGAATCGCTGCTATTTGCAGACCAGTTTAATAGGTTATTTCCGGAAATAGTACCATCGTATATCTTTAAAAAAGTATCCCCGCTATTTGTTGATTTGTATATTCCATCCATTCCTCCACCTTGTGTTGAAGCCAATGCATATACAATAGAGGGATCAGATTTTGCCACATCGAGTTCAACCCTGTATACAGAACTTGGAAAAGAAAAAACTTCTGTCCAAGTTAAACCAGCATCACTCGTCTTAAGTATTTTTGAACTATTACTGTAACTACCTTTTAGAGCAAAAAGAACCGTACTCTCTGAATTATGCTTAAACTCTAAATCGAAGAATACTCCTGATTCAGTTATTTTGCTCCAAGTTACAGCTCCATCAATTGATTTATATATGCCCCCATTTGTTGAAGCATACAATATGTTTTGGTCGGTAGGATGAATTAAGAGACGTGTTATTCGATAATTCTGTGAAACATTAAAACTAAGACCTGTTTGCTCCCAAGTTTTACCATCATCTGTGGTCTTAAGAACTCCTATTGAATTATTGTCGCCGGCATCCCTATCGCCAGTTGCAATAAAAAGGGTTTTACTTGTGTCGTAGTCATTAGGGATTATTATTTCACTAACTCCAATAACGGGTAATGTGTCCGTTAGTACTTCCCATGTTTGTCCCCCATTTGTTGTTTTCCATAAACCTCCTGAGGGTGCACCTACAAAAAAGATATCAGGATTAGTGGGGTGAAAGCCCACACAGTTAATTCTACCCACCCCAGCATATCCCCCTTCGGAACTACTTGGCCCCATTTGAATCCAATTAGATTCATCATTACCTGATTTTATGTTTTTAAAGAAACTTTGGTGCTTTTCAAATGTATTTACAGAAGGAAAATTACCCGTTTCTCTGTCAATTCTGGTTTCCCAATACCACTCCCAACGTTTAAACTGCTTCCAACCAACCGCTTTACGTTTCTCTCCGTTCACGTAATAGTATCCTCCCTTTAGGTCATAGTCCTTCCAGTAATCACTAAACTCTTTCTGGATTTCGTAGAAATTAGATGCAGTCTTTGAATCAGCTGGTGAGTAAAAACTCTTTACCCAACTCTGCGAATAAATTAAAGTAGGGAATATACTTACAGCGAGTATAAAAAATAATTTTTTCATGCCAATTATTTATCTGATTTTTAAATTATTGAAATTCAAGTATTTACAATGTAAAATTCTCAAAAAACTCCTTAACATCCTTTTTATCAAAACTATAAACAATCTTAATTCTGTACTCTCCACTAGAGGATGAAGCATATTTGGTTTCGGGTACGGGTAATCCTCCTTTCTTTTCACACCAACTCTCCTGCTTATCCCACATTAATGAATACAATTGCCCTTTTGGTATCTCCACATACTCAAATGGTCTGGGACAAGATGCTCCACAAGGGCAAGGGAGTATCCTTAGTTTTTCCCAATCACCCTTATTGTTCTTTTCAATATGAATAAGAGAATAATTATGGAAATACAATGTGTCATCCGAATTATTTATCACATTAAATTGCAGGGAGTTACCCTCATTTAATGAGATTACTTCTACTGTAATCCTTGTTGAATTTTCACTCAAATGGTTACTGCTAGTTATGCCTGATTTAGATACACAACCAGTAATTGCCAACAAGGCTATAAAACTTAATTTCCTTAGCATATTCTAATATTTGGCCGTAAATATATATTTTATAAGCAACTTTTAGGCTGACAAAATCCAATAATTAAACAAAAAAATGCTTTCTGTAACATATGTTACATCCCACAACATAACCATTTTCTATGTTTGCAGTGTAAAACAAAATTCAACTTCGAATAAATTACTCTACAATATGAAAAGGGATATCATTACAATCGACCGCGACCTTTGCAACGGGTGTGGAAACTGTATAACAGGTTGCCATGAAGGCGCTCTTCAACTAATTGACGGAAAAGCAGTGCTTGTAAGCGAACTGATGTGCGATGGCCTTGGTGCCTGCATAGGCGATTGCCCAGTGGGCGCAATTTCTGTAGAGCATCGCGAGGCCGATGCATACGACGAAGTGCATACCATTAGCCTAATGGTAGCCAATGGTAAAAACACTGTTATTGCTCACCTAAAGCACTTAAAAGATTATAATGAGAAAGAATACCTACGTCAAGGTATTGAGTGGTTGCTTGCCAATAGGGAGAAGTACAATTTCAACCCAGAAGAAGTACTTAATGCACTAAACAGCCACCAAAAAGAAGAGGATTGTGGATGTAGCAGTAATGCTCCAAAACCACAACATCAACATCAGCATAGTGGTGGCGGTTGCCCTGGTTCTGCTGCAAAGAATTTTGGAGCGGGCACACAACCAAATGGTGCGGGAATGATTTCTGGAAAATCTGAACTTACCCATTGGCCTGTTCAACTACATCTTATTAATCCTAGTACAAGCCATTTTAAAGGCTCAAATCTTTTACTTGCAGCCGACTGTGTAGCATTTTCAATGGGTAATTTCCATAGCGATTTTCTAAAAGGTAAAACCCTGGCCATTGCTTGTCCTAAACTGGATTCGAACAAGGAAGTTTATGTTGAAAAAATTACAGCATTAATAGATAGCGCTCAGATAGATACCATTACGGTTATGAAAATGGAAGTGCCTTGCTGTGGTGGATTACTTCAACTTGTAAAAATGGCAATGGACCAAGCAAAGCGAAAAGTACCCGTTAAGTTAATAACTGTGGGTATACAGGGCAATGTATTGGAGACCACTTGGGTGTAATTCATCTAAAAAAGAGATAGGGTTTTTATCACAAGGTTACTTCATCACAACTGAATAAAATTTAATTCTAAATATTTTCCAACTATTTATATCACAACTTAAAAAACTACAATTATGAGCATGTTCTGTTTTCAATGCCAAGAGGCTGCCAAAGGCACAGGCTGCACCATTAAAGGGGTATGCGGCAAAACCGACGACCTAGCCAACACCATGGATTTACTTATGTTCACCCTTAAGGGAATGAGCGTGTATAGCTCAGCTCTACGCCAAGAGAAGAAGTATGAAAATCCCATAGTAAACAAGTTTATTTTTGATAGCTTGTTTATGACCATTACCAATGCTAACTACGATAAGAACGTATTTACAGGCCGAATTACTCGCGCACTTGAGCTACGTAACAATCTTCGCGAAGAGTGTAAAAAACAAGGCGTATCGGTTGATGATAGCTTTGAGGGTTGTACTTGGACAGGTGCCCCTGTAACCTACGAAGAAAAATCGAGATCAGTTGGGGTTCTAACAGAGACCAACGAGGATATCCGTTCGCTTAAAGAGCTAATTATATACGGATTAAAGGGAATGGCTGCTTACACTGAGCACGCTTTTAACCTTGGCAACGAAGATATTACCCTTTACGAGTTTATGCAGCGTGCATTGGCTGCAACTACAAAAAAACTTGGTGTTGATGAGCTAGTTGCCCTAACACTTGAAACAGGTAAATTTGGCGTTTCAGCAATGGCACTACTTGATAAAGCCAACACAACAGCCTATGGTAATCCTGAGATTACGAAGGTAAACATTGGGGTTAGCAACAAGCCCGGTATCCTTATTAGCGGACACGACCTAAAGGATATGGAAGAGCTTCTTGCTCAAACCGACGGAACTGGTGTTGATGTGTACACACACAGCGAGATGCTACCTGCAAACTACTACCCAGCATTTAAAAAATACAAGCATTTTGTGGGTAACTACGGAAGCAGCTGGTGGAAACAAAAAGAGGAATTTGAAACCTTTAACGGTCCTATCCTATTCACCACCAACTGTATTGTTCCTCCTGCAAAGGATGCAACTTATGCCAATAGAGTTTTCACAACAGGCTCAGCTGGTTACCCAGGTAGCACGCACATTCCTGAGCGTGAGAATGGAAAGCAGAAAGACTTCTCCAGAATTATTGAGCTGGCTAAAACTTGCCAATCACCAATTGAAATTGAAAAAGGTGAGATTATTGGTGGCTTTGCCCATGCACAGGTATTTGCCCTTGCCGATAAGGTTGTTGATGCCGTAAAATCGGGGGCAATTCGCAAATTTATTGTAATGGCCGGATGCGATGGTCGCATGAAGAGCCGTGATTACTACACCGAGTTTGCAAAAAAACTTCCAAATGATACTGTTATTCTAACAGCTGGTTGTGCCAAGTACCGTTACAACAAATTGCCTTTAGGCGATATTGGCGGAATACCTCGCGTACTTGATGCTGGTCAGTGCAACGATTCCTATTCACTTGCTGTTATTGCAATGAAATTGAAAGAGATATTTGAGCTAAATGATATCAACGAGTTACCCATTGCCTACAACATTGCATGGTACGAGCAAAAAGCAGTGATTGTTCTTCTAGCGCTTCTATACCTTGGCGTTAAGAATATTCACCTAGGGCCAACACTACCCGCATTCCTTTCGCCAAACGTAGTAAATGTATTGGTTGAGAACTTCGGTATTAGCGGAATAAACACGGTTGATGAGGATATTAAATTAATGGTAGGTTAATACATTAAGAAACCTCTACAGTTAACTTATAACAGTTGGCAGAACAATTTTGATTTGCCAACTGTTATCTACCTACTCACTAACTTAATAGAAACTATTATGGCAAATGAATTTGTAAAAGGTAAAAAGTTCAGCTTTGTTACTGAAGTTGACTACAGTAGTGGCGGAATAGTAAGCAAGAACGTACTAAAACTACCCACAGGAAATATTTCTCTATTCTCATTTGATAAAGGCGAAAGTCTTAGTACGCATACCGCACCATTTGATGCAACAATTCAGGTTTTGGAGGGTAAAGCGCGCATTACAATAGGCGGCGAGCCAAACGATTTAGTGGGCGGCGAAAGTATTATCATGCCCGCTGGCATTCCACATAGTGTTGAGGCTACCGAGCGTTTTAAGATGGTGCTAATTATGATAAAAGATCAAACAAAAACTGAGGCTTAGATTAACCTCACTTCCTAATAATACTAGTTAGCTATGAGCAACGAAATTATCTGCAACTGCATGGGTATAACCCATGGTGAAATAGTAACAGCCATTAAGGAAAAGGGTTACAAAACTTTCAAAGACATTCAAAATGAAACCGAAGCGGGCACCGTTTGCGGAGGATGCGAGGATGATATACAGGAAATTTTAGATGAATACTTAACCAAAGAGTAAACTATTATGAATAGCCAACACCTATCAACTGCACCACACAAGGATACACCCCATAAAGTGGATGTTCGTGAGATGTATAATATGCCCGATGCACAGGTAATGCACATTACCCTACAACCCGGCGAAGCATTAAAACCACATAAAACCCCTGTTGATGTTTTCTTTTACATTCTGGAGGGAAACCCAACCATTCACATTGGCGATGAATCCAAAGTTTTTCCAAAGGATTCAATGATTGAAAGTCCTAAAGATATTGTTCATTATCTTAGCAATGAGAGCAACTCTCCTGCAAGGATTTTAGTGGCCAAAACGCCAAATCCTCAAGGCAAAAGAGTACTTTAGCCGCTTATTTTTACAAATTATAAGATGGGTCGTTTTTATCAGCTAATCAAAAAATATCATAAATGGCTTGGAGTTACCCTCGCCATTTTTTTTATGTTCTTTGCCCTTTCGGGTATTGTGATGAACCACAGAGGGTTCTTTTCGCGTTTTGATATAAACCGAAATTGGTTACCCAAAGAGTATCGTTACAGCAACTGGAACAATGCTGCTATCAAGGGAGTTAAAGAAATTGGCAAAGACTCCCTTTTAGCCTATGGAAATATTGGCATTTGGTTAACCGAAAACAGTTTCTCAAAGTTCACCGATTTTAATAAAGGTTTCCCAAAAGGGATTGATAACCGAAAAATTTCCGATTTACACAAAGCACAATCCGGTGAATTGTTTGCTGCTACCCTATTTGGTCTATATCGATTATCGAACCAGGATAATGCATGGCAAAAGGTTCAACTCCCCATCGAAGAAGAAAGAATTGTTGCTATTGAAGAGCTGGGCGATAGTTTGCTTGTTGTAAGCCGATCACACATACTATTGGGATACGGAAAGGAGAACTATAAAACCTTTTCAATTATACCTCTCCACGGGCCATTTGGTGCTGAGAATAGAGTTACCCTTTTCCGTACAATTTGGACCATTCATAGCGGTGAAATTTGGGGAAATGCAGGTAGAATTGTTGTAGATATTGGCGGTATTGCAATGATTTTGCTTTCGATTACCGGGCTCTTCTATTTCTTTGCACCAAAGGTTTTGCGCAGAATAAAATCTAAAACTAGCCTTAAAAGTAAAATCAAAAGTGCTAATCGATGGTCGTTTAAATGGCATCTTAAGGTTGGTATTATAGTTTCAGTTTTACTGCTAGTTGTTACTACAACAGGTATGTTTTTGCGCCCTCCCCTGCTCATCCCAATTGCAAGTAAAACAGTCAAACCCATTAAGGGCTCACGTCTTGATAGTCCGAACTATTGGAACGATAAGCTGCGTGATTTAGTTTACGATTCTCATCGAAAAGTATTTCTTTTGGCCACATCGGATGGCATATATTTTACTCCTGCCAATTTCTCCGAACCTCCCTTTAGGGTTCCCCTTCAGCCACCCGTTAGCGTTATGGGCATAAACCTTTTTTGGCCAGAGAATGATGGAAGTTTTGTAGTAGGCTCATTCAGTGGCTTGTATAATTGGAATCCTTATGAGTATGGTTTATTAGATTATCTGTCGGGTGAAGAAATAGAACCAATTTCAGAACTCAGTTCGCCATTCGGAAGCCTAGCCATTGCAGGTGGAGCAATATTGCCCAACGGGCAAAAAATATTTTTCGACTACAATAAAGGAGTATTCTCAACAAATAGCCAGTTTACTATTCCCCAAATGCCTGACGTGATTCTCAAAAGGAGTGGTATGTCACTTTGGAATCTTGCTCTCGAAGTGCACACATGGAGAATTTTGGGATTTATTATTAGCAACTTTTATATTCTTATTGTGCCGCTTGCCGGAATATTGGGGTTAATTATTGTTATGACTGGCACGTTGATGTGGTGGATTAGATATAGGGCTAAAACAAAGGGTTGAGGTTGAGGCTGGGGTTGAGGCTGGGGTTGAGGCTGGGGTTAAGGGCAATTTAATGCGAAAGGCTATACCGCATAAATGTTTCCATAACATTCTGTGCATAGGTTTTTGAAACCGGAATTTCAATATTTGTTGGACTATCGAGTTCCAGTATTAACTCTTCCTTATCCTTCCGCAAAATCTTTACATTCTCAAAATTTACCATAAAGGATCTGTGGCAGCGAATTATTTCTGCACTTTTTAGTAACAATTCCAAATGCTTTATGCTATTCCGCAGCGTAAAACGAACAGTCTTCCCTTTATCAATATAAAATATGTTAACGTAGTTATCAGCAGACTCAATGTAAAGCAGATGCTCTGCTTTAACTGAAAACCTTAGTACTCCTTTTTCATCATATAAAGGGATCATCTTTTTTGAAGTATCAAACCCAACTGTTGAATCGGCCAACTTTTGCAATTGATACTTTTTATCTTGCAATGAGAAGTAAAGCCATAACACCGAGTAGGGAATAAACAATACCAGGGTAGTATTCTTCACTGAGATTTTAAGAAGATCGAGGATAAACCTTGAATCGTGAATAAACAACTTCTCAAAAAGGGTGTAAAAAAGTGCCATGGCAAGAACCTCTGCAAAAACCCATATGATGTATTGCCAAACCAATAAAGTGACTCGTTTAGATACTTGATACATAATCACCCTACTGATAACCACAACCAGAACACCAGTTAGAATAATTATGCTTGAAATGCCTAAAAACTCCAATTCAGAAAGATTGTAAAGTGTTTCAAGGCCAAAAGGGGCGTATATATTTATGAAAACAACTGCAAAAAGAGCGGTTAGGATTATAAGCCTAACGATGTTCCTTTTGTCGGTCAAATATTTTGGAAGTGGTGTATTAAACATTTCTCGCAATTAAGATTTCAAAGATAAGAAATTGAGACTAAAATTGCATGTGTGCTATAACTGTGCAAAAAAATGAGTTTATTCTATACCTATATACAAGATCTCGCCACACAATAGCCAATTATACCCCATAAGAGCGGCCAAAAACCCATAAATTTGCTATGAATGCTAATTGAGTAGAATTTTGTAGAGTAAATAAATATTATGCCCTATGGAATTCACAAAAACATTTAGCGAGCTAAAGGAGATCTTTTCATTAGACAATGGGAATATCATCCTTGAGAATGGGAATGGACTTTTTAGACCTATACCCTTTACGAGCAGTTCGAATCCAATTCCATATGCTCGAAATGCTATTTACAAAGATGCAAACGATAATAATTTAGCCTGTGACGACAATAAGATTGCAGAGAATATACAGTTTAACTATCTGGTTTACCTCCCAAGTTCCGCTGCTAAGTATAAAAAGGCAATAGTTTTGCTACACGGTTTAAATGAACGAAGCTGGCATAAATATTTACCCTGGGCACAATATCTTGGTCAGCAAACCAATAGGCCAATAATTCTTTTCCCATTGGCATTTCACATGAACCGGGGACACAAGAGTTGGACAAATCCTAGGGTTATGATGCCCTTGCTAAACTATCGGAGATCGTTAAAGGGTTTAAGTATGGCAACATTTGCCAATATTGCATTAAGTCAGCGTTTAAGTGATGATCCGTTACGTTTTTTTACATCGGGTAAACAAAGCGCTGAGGATTTAATTCAGCTTCTAAGCTCAATACAAAGAGGTTCCGTTGATTTTCTAGAAAAAGGTGCTCAGGTTGATTTTTTCTCCTACTCTATTGGATCATTCCTTGCTCAAATCATGTTTCTTGCAAATCCTAATAACTTACTGAGCAGCTCAAAACTTTTTATCTTTTGCGGTGGATCACTGTTTTGCGATATGCAAGGGACATCGAGGTTAATCATGGATAGCCTTGCATACCTCAGGTTACATAACTACTTTCTTATCGATTTAGAGGAGGAAATAAAAACCAATGTTCAGCTAACAACCTTTATAAAGGAAGGAGCATTGGAGAATGCATTTTTAACAATGATTAGGGATGATTATAATCGAGATTATCGAACTCATAGATTTCAGGAACTGCAAGACCAAATGAGGATTATATCACTAAAGAGGGACACTGTGATACCCTCATCTGCCATACATTCAAACTATAAGTGTATTCAAAATAAAAGTAAAGAAATGGTTACAGAGTTAGATTTTCCATTTGAGTACTCACATGAGAATACATTTCCCATTTTGCCTGGGGCTGCTTCATTTGAAGTAGATAAAGCATTCAATCAGGTATTTAGTATGGCTGTAGAGTTTTTATGCTAAAAAAATCTTGGAATTGTGCTTTACATTTAGCAACTAACTACAAATCAATCTTTTGTCCAAATTCGGGTATTCAGGTTTAGCTCATGTATTATGGCTTGGTTAAACATAAACAAGTTAAACATAAACTCTACATCCTCAAACTTTGCACCAGATGAGAATACCTTTGGTTCAAATAAATTTTGGTTAAAGCTCATGGCAACGTAAACTCTAGAACCAATAAAAGATAGGTGTAAATTCCGATTGTACTTCCTGTAAATTTGAACCAGCGCCTCCATAATGGTAGGGGTAAGTATATAGCGCGCTTCTGTTTGATCGGTTGCGTAAACAGCATAAATCTTTTCAAATTCAGGGTTTTCTAGCTTAACTAATTTACCCTTTGAACTTATTTGAAGTTTTTGTCCCAACTTACCGAATAACCTTTCCGCCGTGTCGGGCTCAATGTAGGTACGGCCTATAATCTCCTTATTAAAATCAGCAGTAAAGAAAAGACCTCTAAAAATGGTATGCCAGGTCTCTTGTCGCCCACCATTTTTAGTGTAGGTAACAGTTTTGTATTCTGTATGTAGTTCAGAGGTTCTAAAGTCTGTCTTATCAATTTTTCCGCTAATCAGATCGTCGCCACTGTACCTATCAACCGACTGCCTAAAGAGGTCACTTGCTGCATATTCAAAAGTATTAATGCACTGGTTAGGGTCGTATTCCCAACTAGGATCAATTGCATTAACAATTCCACGAACCACCTCGTTCTTATATTGATCACGGTAAATTTTTTTCTTATTATGAGTACGAACAAGTAAAACAATACCAAATATGGCAAAGGGTATTAATATCAGGAATGGAAGTGCTTCGCTGTTACTCCCTTCAAGCGCAATACTTACTGGAATAATTAGCAAGAAAGGTAAAACTAACAGGAGTATACCGAATACTTGTCCTCTCTTTATGGTTTTGCGAATTCCTTCTAAGCCGGACAGTTTATCTTTCAGTTCGTTATCGTAAAGAGTTTTTAGCTCATCCTTTCCTATCATAACGGTTAAAGTTTAGCGGTTTATTTTAGAAAGTCTAAGAATCGTAATTGCGATCCGCCAGTTGGCGGATCGCAATGATAGAAATACCTCTTTCTAGGGTTAAGTAGTAAACTAGTTGAAAAGATTTTTTACGTTAACGTTCTGCCTTTCGGTTTCAGGAATAACAAATACTTCTTTTTTCTTAAGTCCCATCATACCGGCAATAATGCTCTTAGGAAACACCTGTGTGGCGTTATTGTAATCGGTAATAACGGCATTATAGGTACGCCTTGAAGCAGATATTTGTGACTCAACCTCATTTAAAGTACGCTGCAAATTCAAAAAGTTTTCATTTGCCTTTAGATCGGGATAGTTTTCAACCGACACCATAATGCTTCTCATGCCAGCTGAAATCTGATTGTCCAAATCAACCTTTTCGTCAGCGTTTAGGTTTCCACTGGTCGCTTTGGCGCGCATTTCTGTAACCTTGGTAAGCAACTCTTTTTCATGGGTGGCATACTGCTGCACAGTTGCCACAAGGTTTGGAATAAGGTCGTATCGTTTTTTTAGCTGAACGTCCATGCCTCCAAAAGCATTATCAACCTCGTTGCGCATTCGAATAAGGCTGTTGTACATCCCAATTACGATTAGAAGCAAAAGAACTGCTGCACCAATAATAAAAACTGTAGTACCCATTTTGTTTAATTTTTTGTTTGTAATACTTTAATAATTAGCATATTATATTAAAATTAAGAATTGTCTCATTGCAAGATCAATCTGATTTTTTTCACATTAAAAATACGAATTGTTTTTAAAAATACTAAGTCAATGCCTTTTAGTTCGTGATGTTTCATATAATAAAGATCTGGCAGGTTTTATTTTAGATGAGATTTTAAGGTTTATACTTAATTGAATGATTAAAAATTACTATAATTGCTAGTACAAGTAAAAATAAAACACAACTATAATGAAGGTCAAAACCCTCACAACTGCCGAAAAAGTACCCTTTAATCTTGACGGAAGAAAGATGTACATTGGACTTGACGCAGAACTAATTCACCTTAGCCTCAAACCTGGAGAAGTTTTAGAGAAACATAGCAATCCGTTCGATGTTGTCTTTTACATCCTAGAGGGCAGCGGTATTGTTGAAACCGATGATGAGGCAATTAGTGTTGAGTCCGATATGAGCATAGAGATTGAAAGGGAAATTAACCGTGGAATTACCAATACTGGTGAGGATTTACTTAGGTTGCTAGTTCTTAAAATTCTTTAATTCCTCTTGCTAAAGTATCCCTTTAATCCTCTCAACATAGCACATTTGAATACCTGATAAGCCTACGGATTAAATTTGAGTCCCATTAAACTAAAACCTAGGGTAAGGGTCTAAATTTTATAGAGTATTTTAATTTGTTGGCGTTTCGCTGCTTAATTGCCCAACAACATATTTAATTAAGCCTATTTGTACAACGAATTGCTTATTTTTGAAACTATTAATAACACAAAAATATAGTCATTATGCAACAACTCGATTGGAGTAACCTACCCTTTGGTTACATGAAAACTAACTATAATGTTCGCTGTACTTACAAAGATGGTAAATGGGGCGATATTGAGGTTTCTGATTCTGAATATGTTTCAATTCACATGGCTTCAACCTCTCTTCACTACGGACAGCAAGCATTTGAAGGGATGAAAGCTTACAAAGGGAAAGACAACAAGGTTAGACTTTTCCGTTGGGAAGAGAATGCCAAACGTTTACAGGCTTCTGCCGATGGTATTTTCATGGCTAAAGTGCCAAATGAACTTTTCCTTCAAGCTGTAATAAAGGCTGTAAAAATGAACGCCGATTTTGTTCCTCCACACGGAACGGGTGCTTCTCTTTATATTAGGCCATTACTGTTTGGTTCAAGTGCCGAGGTTGGTGTAAAACCAGCAAGAGAGTACACTTTTATCATTTTTGTAACCCCTGTTGGCCCTTATTTTAAAGAAGGATTCAACCCTACAAAAATTGCCATTGTGCGTGATAGTGACCGTGCTGCGCCACTTGGAACAGGTACATTTAAAGTTGGTGGTAACTATGCTGCAAGTTTACGTGGAACAATTAAAGCTCAAAAAGCAGGCTATAGTGCTCCAATGTACCTCGATTGTGTTGAGAAAAAGTATATCGACGAGATTGGTGCTGCTAACTTCTTTGGCATTAAAAACAATACCTATATTACGCCAAAATCACCATCAATACTTGCTTCAATTACCAATAAGAGCATAATTACTTTAGCCGAAGATCTAGGGTTTAAAGTTGAACGCCGTCCTGTTGCCGTTGAGGAGTTGGATACCTTTGAAGAGGTTGGTGCTTGCGGAACAGCAGCTGTAATTTCACCAATTGGTGAAGTAAACGATCTTGATACCGGAAAGGTTTACAAATTCTGCCGTGATGGTAAAGCAGGTCCTATCTCTAAAAAACTATACGAAACCCTTGTTGGAATTCAGTATGGTGATATTGAAGATAAGCATGGCTGGATTACAATTATCGACTAATCCATTGCCACTATAAATAGCAAAAAGGGTTTCCTGTACAGGAAACCCTTTTTGCTATTTGTGCGTTTGAAAAACAATTATTGGCCCTGGCTTAAACACTATTTCAAACCAATCACCTAAACTCTCATTTAAAGTGCCCATCCAAAGCTCTTTGAGTTCCTTCTTATATATTGAATACTTTAAATTATGTGTAGTTAGCTTAGTAGAATTATTAAACGAGAAGATTGAAACCTGTTGCCCTTTAAAACTATTAATCATTTTGCCACTCTGAATCGGGGCAAATATTCCATAATCGGTTACCATATCAACATCAATACCCAATTTTATATAGCTTGGAAGTAACCCTATATTGCCCAAAGTATGATCATCGCGCATGCCGGTTCCGGCTAATATTGAAATCCTTTTATAGCCTCCCTCCTTGCACCAATGGATGGCCTTAGTTAAATCGTTTGTATTCTGATCGGGATTAAAGAATAGCCTATTCTTGAACTTCACTTTTAACTCGTCGGTAACCGAGTCCAAATCGCCTACAATGGCTGTTGGTTCAAGCCCATATTTAAGAAGGTTTGAAGTAGAACCATCGCAACACACAATACGCGAAGCGTTTTTTAACACCTCAAGTGGGACTGTGTGTGTGGGGAAACGACCGTTGGCAAGGATTACTGTATGCATTTGAGGTTAAGGTTAAGGTTAAGGCTTAGGTTGAGGTTGAGGTTGAGGTTGAGGTTGAGATATAATGTTTTTTCCACTGTAAATATCCCACAATACTCATAGTAAAGTAGAAGAAAAACAGCACTGAGGTTGGGTAAAGTCCCTTGTAAATATATAACCCCAGTGATACTGCATTAATTATCATCCACAGCCACCACATATCTATAATTTTACGAGCAAGCATCCATGTTGCAGTAATGCTCAGTGCTGTTGTAAAAGCATCGCCATAGGGAACTGGTGAGTCTGTAAAATTAATCAACACATAAACTAGCAATACAAATATAGCAACAGTTATGGCCAAAAGAATAATTGCCAATCCAGATTTCAGTCGAATAATTGGAATCCCTTCTGACTTTCCTCCTGCTCCGTGTAACCAATGCCACCAACCATATACACTAACCGCTAGGTAGTAGAACTGTAAACTCATATCAGCATAAAACTTTGTATCAAAAAAGATATAGATGTATAGAGCCGAAGTAATAATTCCCACAGGCCACAGCCAGATATTCTGCTTAATCTCTAGGTATAAAAAAACTAATCCAGTAATTGCGCCAATAATCTCAATGTAATGTGTTTGTATCCAGTCAATCATGCAAATTAATTATAAGAATAAAATTGAAGGGAGTTTTATACTTTACCATCAAATTAAACAAAATATCTAACCCATGTTATTAACATGCTACGCTAAAAATCAACGGCCAATCGTCCCATAAAATTGATTCCTGCTTGAGGGAAAAATCCATCCTCTCGTGCTTCGGGGCTTCCATCGTTAAACTCAGCACGCCATACCCAACCATTGGCAATATAATCGGAATTAAATAGGTTGTTTACAAACAGTTGAATACTTATGCCTTTTGTGCCCTTAACCTTTAATTTATAACCAACCTTGAGGTCGTTTACAAAATAAGCATCTAGCTTACGTGTTTTATTGCTTGTATTGTCAATATACTGTGAACCAACATACTTTGAAGTGATTGTGAAATCTAAATCCTTAATAGGCATTACCCTAATTTGGCTTGATGCAACTATGGGTGGTGAAAATGAGATGTCGGTGCTACCTAATTCAGTCCTCTTTTGTTCAATAAAATTCCAATTAATATCGTCATCGTATAATTCAACATACTCAACAAAGTTATCTATCTTATTCTCACTTAATGTAAAATTAGCATCCCACCTTAGCCATTTTGCAATAATTAGCCCCGACGAAATTTCAATACCCATCCGATAACTCTTTTCAACATTGGTCATTAGCGGGTAACCGCTATCGCTCAGTTTTCCGGTTAACACTAACTGATCATTATAATCCATGTAAAAAAGATTTGCTCCAAATGAAAATTTTTGAAATTTCAGATTATACCCCAACTCGTAATCGATAAGTTGCTCATACTTTGGTGTATTATTTTCACCAAATTTCATTGCATCCTTAATATCTGCACGACTTGGTTCACGGTGTGCAGTTGCAATAGAGAAAAAAACCTCATGATTTGGAGCAAACTGGTAGAATACTCCCGCTTTAGGGTTGAAAAATTTCCAATTGTGATCTTGATTAATCAATTGCAAATCGTCGTCGGAGCCAGTTAGGGCATAGGATATTCCCCGATACTGAACATCGCCAAAAAGCGAAAGGTTATCAATTATCTGGTAGGTCGATTTTAAAAAAAAGTTAAAGTCTTGCTTATCGCCAGCATTACGGTACCATTCATAATTACTTGGAATACCCATGTTTACACTTGTCCATAAAATATTTCCAAAGTGATTGTTATTATATTGATTCCAACCACCACCAAGAATTGTATTAAGTGCTCTCTGTTTGTAGTTAAGCGAAAACGACACCCCATAAAAATCATTTTTAAGTAATTTCTGCCTAACCATATCAACCTTCTTAATAGTTTCTCCATCTACAATAAATGGGTCTATTCCATAATCATTAAGTTTACGGCCTCGCTTGTACTGCTCATAATAACCATCACCAGTAATCCAAAATCCTGTAAGATTTAATGATAAGTTCGCCATTAGCTGATGGCTATAAATTAGGTGATAATGATTTTGTATGTAATTATCTGATTCATTGGGATGGAATTGCCCAATACCGTTCACATCATCACCCATATATCCAGCAGGATTGTATCGCCTATTGCTCTCGAGCATATAACTAGGTGTGCCTTCCCAGGTAATTCCGGTGTGCTGTACTCCATGTATAAAGTTAACCCTCAGTAAACTCTTCTCAGTATGCAAAGCACCTGTTAGGAATAGGGATTCGTGGTCGGACCAGCCCCTGTCAATATAGCCATCGGATTTAACCACAGAATAGCGCGACTCGAAGCTGAAAATATTGTTAACCAATCCTGTACCTGCTTTAATTGATGTTTTAAAGGTATTGAATGAGCCAGCCATAACATCGCCACTGGCAAATGGCTCAGGAGTGAGCGTAGATGTTTGAAAGTTTACCGTTGCACCAAATGCTCCTGCCCCTTGGGTAGAAGTTCCTATGCCTCGTTGAACCTGAATATTATCGACAGAGTTGGCAAAATCGGGCATATTGACCCAGAAAACGCTTTGTGATTCAGGATCGTTAAGCGGAACACCATTAACCGTAACATTAATCCGACTCATATCTGTTCCGCGAATACGGAAAGAAGAATTACCCACACCCGTTCCGCCTTCGGAAATAGCCACCACCGATGGTACCATTTGGAGCAGGTAAGGAATATCAAATCCCGATTTTAGTTTCTTTAACTCTTCGGCATTAATTGTGGTTTGCGCAATGGGCATTTGACTGCTGGCACGAGTTGCACTTACCACAACCTCCTCTCCCATTATACTCTGATGCTCAAGGGAAAAATTAATTCTTGTATCCTCATTTAGAACAATATTTATGCTTTGTTTGGCAAATCCCATAAACGAAGCAGTTATGGTATAATCGCCAGGATTGCGAAGAGTAAGCGAATAATCGCCATTAAGGGTTGTTGATGAACCTAAAAGCGAGTTCTCAACAATAACTACTGCACCAACCAATGGTTGTCCGTCTGCGTCAACCACCTTACCTGTAATTTTAAAACCAATCCCAGAATCGGTAGGTGATGCAATTGATAAAAAGAATAACATTAAAAAATACAACAAAAATAATAACTTTTTCATTTTTAAACCTTAAAGTGATTTGTAATCATTCATTTAATAGTTAACCACTAATCAATGGCACCATTAACTTAAATTAAAGGGGTAAATATGAAAAAGGCTGAATTAGTTGAACTCTTTTCCTATCGCCGGCATTACCCGGATCAGGTTCAAAGGGTGTGATCTCAGCCCGTTGTATTAAGGCACCCCTAAAAGTAAATAGTTAGGCAAAGGTAAGGCTTAAAAATGAAAATAAAAAAAAAAGAAAAGAAGGAAATGAGAATCTATTGAAAACAATTAAATTTTCTCAACCTCTAGATTATTTACTAAGAATGTATTCGACACTTGGCATCTGACGATATTAAACATATAGAGTAAACTGCAACACATTGATAATATGACTACTAAAAAAACAAAAAAAGAACCAAAAGTTTGTTTGCTGTTTTAAATAATTATAGCCGTTATATTATTTAATGGGAACTATGTAAAACAATTAAGCATGGTATAAATTTGAACCTATAAACGGTTTAAATTTATGCCATGCTTAAAGTGGGACTATCTATTACCGCTGATTTGGCACAAGAAACTGATCGCCCGTTTCCTCAATAAGAATCTTTTTCCAGTTTTCTGGATACTCTGGATGTTTTGGATTTAATGGAAATCCCCATTGATTCCGCAGAAACTCGCCATCCTTTTCCTGCTTAACGTTACCATCAAGGTACTTAACCAGAAGGAAATTCCCCAGATTACGCCACTCGTTTACCAATTGGTTAGCAGTATTATGCGAAAAATCGGTAAGGTAATTTGCTGCTAATTCAGGGTTCGTTTTATAAAGCACCATGGCCGCAGCATCAATAGCAGGAACCATCGCTTCGTATCTATCGCGAAGTTCGTTTTGCTTTTTTCTGATATCAACAATTGCCCTATCGTAAAAAAGGTATGCAAAATGGGATACGCGCTGAAACACCCAGAATGCCGACGTTTCACTATAGGTTAAAAAATCGCCATTATCCTCAGAGTGAGTAAACGGAACATGAGTCATACCAGCATAAAAAGGAGCATGAACTGAGAGGTTTGCATCATCTAACCCATACCAAAAAATTCCTCCAATGGCATTGGGTAGCCAATTGCGCATTTGTGCAACCCACGAGAAAGCTGTTTGCTGAGTTGCAGTAGTGCGCTCGTGGAAATAATTTTTCCCTTCGTATTTCCATGTCATTGGTCGCCAGCGATACGGTAGGCCATGAGGGCCAGCACCAAAATCTTTAGACATATCCAATTCTGTTCCCTGAAGATGATTTCCCTTAAACTCCATTAAATCTCGGGGGGTTAGCTTTCTATTAGGCTTAATCCAAAGAGGCATTTTGGGGCCTTGAGCCATGCCTGTGGCATAATCCCAATACTCGCTCATGTTATCATTAACCTGATTGAACATAGCCCAAACACGGAGTTCGCAAAAACGAGCAGCACCAAAGTCGAGGGGAGCGTAAACATCAGAGAAACTAAAATCAGAATCATTGCCCTCATAAAACCCTTTGCTCCTGGCAAAAGAAACAACATCATGTGAATAAGCTACCTCAACCTCTGGGTTAAAAATCTGGTTAAGATTTTTTGAACTGATGGATTTACTGCTCTCATTCTCCTTTGGGAAAGTAGTAATCCTTGCCTGATTGGCGTGTGCGCTAATGTAACCATCGGGTATGCGCATGGCAACCCAAACAGCACCCTTGTTTGCATTGTAGGTCTTCTTTGTTTTCTTATCAATTTTCATATCCATCCCTTTGCCTATAATCTCTAGAATCCAAACCTCGTTAGGATCAGCAATGGAATACGACTGACCAGAACTGAAGTAACCAAATTGCTCTACAAGCTCAACCATTACCTTAATGGCTTCACGAGCAGTTTTACCACGTTGTAGGCCAAGGAACATAATACTCCCCCAATCAATTACGCCCGTAGTATCAGATAGTTCTCTTCCACCAAATGTGCTCTCACCAACGGCCACTTGATGCTCATTCATAAAACCAATTACCTGATGTGTTACATTTGGATAAGGAATCTGACCCAATGGTCGGTTAGAACTTCTATCGTATATGGTTTGCATTGATCCAACTGGCCAAGTGGCTCTTGGAAAAAAGTAAAGTTGCCCGTATCGAACGTGTGAATCGCCAGCATAGGAGATCATAGATGACCCATCGGCAGAAGCGCCCTTGCTTACCAAATAGCTTGTACAAGCAAACAATGATTGAGCACCTGCAAAACCGATCAGAACAAGTGTTAAAAAGAATGATTTCATAAGTATATTAGTTTTTTGTTTTCGCAACGACAAATATATACAAAGAGAACACAATTATAAAAAAACATGTTGAAGTAGTTGATTGTGACCAAAATAATGTTGTTTAAAACACATGCTAAATAAAAAGGGCTATCCTACCACGGATAGCCCTAAAACCTAACCTAACCTAAACCTTATACTGCCTGCAGGCAGCAAACTTCAGCCTTCAAAACTGAGTTGTTTGCCATATTATCTGCAATTGGGCACCTAACCTCTATCTCGTGTAAGAAAGCAATCTTTTCTGCATCGGTCATGTCTGCATCTATCTTAACCAGCGAACGAATTTCGGTAAAACCTGACCGACCTTCCTTTGTCTTTCCCATCAGAAAATCCTTGTCAATATCTCCTTCTACCTCAACTTGCATTCCACGTAACGATATTTTACGCTGCATTGCAACAATTCTTCCTATTGCACAAATACATGCAGGAAGTGATGCTAAAAATACTTCTAGTGGATTTGGTCCCTCATCGGTACCACCAGCCATTTTGGGCTGATCGATAACAAATGGATGTGAACAACCTATTTCGGTGCGGAAACCGCTACCCATGTTTGCATTTACTTTTATTGTTGAAATTGCCATAGCTAAAAATATTATTTGTTATTAGTTTCACAATGATAAACGTAAAAGTTACTCTTTTGTTTTCATATATCTAGATAGGTGTCTATATTTATTTATGCATTAATATTGATTACCTGTTAATTAAAAAATATAAATGAAGTAAAACCATGTTTTATAGCTTAAATATATTTTAATTAGGCCCAACTTTATTCTAAAAAAAGAGATTTTAAGTAAGTGTTTATTAAAAACTAAACCCCCTATCAAGATATAGGCTTGCCAAGTGATACAATTTTTGTAATTTGGTTTGGAGAAACCATAAAGATTTATGCACTAAACAATAAGCAAACCAGCCCGTTATGGAAAAAATAAGCGTTAAACTTGAAAACCTAGGGAAAATATTTCCCGATAATTGGAATCAGGAACAAATAGCCAAAGGGAAAACCACCTTTTTGAAACGTCTCTCAGAGTTAACACATAAGCATTATAGTGGAAAAATTCAGGTTGTCCCAAAGGTTCCAGTTCCTGGATTTAATTGGTTTAACGTATGGTACACCCCTGGGGTATCCAAGGTGTCAACAACAATTCGCGATAATAACGATGCTTCGTTTGAACTATCCAACCGAGGCAATCTGGTTGCTATTGTTAGCGACTCAACCCGAGTTCTTGGAGATGGTGATTGCACCCCCTCTGGTGGATTGGGAGTTATGGAGGGAAAGGCCTTTTTAATGAAGTACCTTGGCGGAGTAGATGCCGTTGCTCTGTGCATTGATAGTAAAGGGTCCGATGGTAAGAACGATCCACAAAAAATTATTGATTTTGTAAAAATGTGTCAGCACAGCTTTGGCGCTGTAAACCTTGAGGATATTTCGCAACCTAACTGCTTTAAAGTGCTTGATGTACTGCGTGAGGAGTGTAATATTCCTGTTTGGCACGATGATGCACAAGGAACAGCCTGTGTAACATTAGCCGGGCTCATTAACGCACTTAAACTTGCAGGGAAAAAGATGAGCGATGCAAAAATTGTTTTTTATGGTGCAGGGGCATCAAACACAACCATAGCTAGGCTAATTATTGCTGACGGAGGCAATCCAAATAATATGATAATGTTCGATAGCAAAAGTTCTCTACATGTTGGCAGAGATGATATAAAGGAAGATAAGCGTTTTTACAGAAAATGGGAACTTTGCCAAACCACAAACCCAAATAAAGTTTTAACAATAGAAGAGGCCATGCAGGATGCTGATGTTTTAATATCATTATCGACCCCTGGCCCAGATACAGTGAAAAAAGAATGGGTTAGCAAAATGGCTAAAAAATCAATTGTTTTTGTTTGTGCTAACCCAGTTCCCGAAATATACCCATACGCAGCAAAAGAGGCTGGGGCATATATTGTAGCCACAGGCAGAGGCGATTTCCCAAACCAAGTTAACAACTCATTGGGTTTCCCCGGAATACTTAAGGGAGCGCTAATGGTAAGGGCGCAAAAAATTACCGACAGCATGGCCATTGCTGCTGCACACTCATTGGCAAATTATGCAGAAAAAAGGGGGATAAATCCAGAAAACATTACCCCAAGCATGGATGAGGCCGATGTTTTTCCAGTTGAGGCAGCTGACGTTGCCATGCAAGCCATTAAGGATGGAGTTGCTCGTCGGAAAATTACATGGGATGAAGCCTACGAAATTGCAAAGAGGGATATTGAGTATTCCCGCTCATTAACCAATACTCTTTGCAAAGAGGGTTTTATAAATGATCCTCCTCAGGAAATGTTGCAGGATGCACTAGACTATGCAATAAAGGAAATTGAAGAATAGTTAAAAAGATTGGGGTTTCCGTTTCAGAAAAGGGCAACCCCAATTTACGTTTCGTCAATATTTTTTTACAGCATAATCGCTGTGAAAAAGGCTGTTCTATCTGAAATATCTAATTTATTCTGCTCGGGCTTATGCTTTCCCCTTTGAAACCATAATTTCTAGAAGCAACTTATCGGTTTGGTTCATCCCCTCGGAACCAATTCTCCCTAGATTTTGAATTGTTTTCTCAACATCCTCATCAATAATCCCATCATTGGAGGAGATTACAGTACCCTCAAGCCCTAAAAGTGCCGACTGAATTGCAGAGCTAACACCTGTGCTAACCTTAAGGGCGCAACCCTCTTTGGCACCATCACACACCATACCCGTAACATTACCCACCATATTTTTAATGGTGTATATCGTCTCGTTTAAGCCACCGCCCAT
This sequence comes from Bacteroidales bacterium UBA5349, assembly GCA_002410065.1. GTDB lineage: Bacteria > Bacteroidota > Bacteroidia > Bacteroidales > Tenuifilaceae > Perlabentimonas. Next base: position 44,991 of record DHQB01000007.1, read on the forward strand.
TATATAGCTCACACCACATCCAGCACCAGTAGCGGCAATAATACAGCCACACAATGCTGATAATCGGCCTAAATAAGTTTTTATATGAATTGAAACAAGATGTGATAATGCTAAGGCTCTCACCAAGGTTTCCTGATTTGCCTTTAAATATTTAGCTGCTGAATATACAGGCAGTGTTGCCGTAATCCCCTGGTTTCCACTACCTGAATTGCTCATAACCGGAAGTGTGCATCCAGACATACGCGCATCACTTGCAGCGGCCGTTAAGTACATTGCATTGTTCATTAAATCGTCTGAAAGAATGCCCTTATCAATATAGCTCTTTAGTTTACGACCCACGCTCAATCCGTACTTTTTGCTCAAACCCTCCTGTGCTATAGTATCGTTATAATCAACAGTTTTAAGCATAAATTCTATGTCGGCTACAGGTACTCTAGTTATAAAATTGAATATCTCCTCAATTGTTAGTGAAACTTTTTCCTTGATAGTCTCTGCTGATTCATTATTCTGCTGATTCTGATTACATTCAATTACTTCACCATTTTTTTCAACAAGCAAAATGTTAGAATGCTTCTCAGCAATAATCGCCTTTGCATATTGACCATTTGCGCCATTACAAATAGCCTCTATGTATAGTTTTTCTGTTCCTTCCTTAATCTCTATTAAAACCTTATTAGTATCAACAATGGTTTTTGCTTCATCAACAACGCTATCTGTTATTCCTGTTAAGAGTTCAAGGCAATCTGCAGATTTCCCATAAATTGCACCTAATGCTGCAGCAATATGCAAACCTATCATTCCTGTTCCTGGGATGCCAACCCCCATTCCATTTTTAAAAATATTTGCACTTAATAATAGTTTAATACTTGATGGTTTTTCGCCCAACGTTTCTCGGGCTTTGGCTACTGCCAATGCAACTGCAATGGGCTCGGTACACCCCAAAGCAGGAACTACCTCAGCTTTGAGTAAATTGATGAAAGTAGAATTGCTATGCATCTGTATTTGTTATGATAAGTTTAGCCGCAAAAGTATTAACTAAAAATAAATAAAGCATGAAAAAAAACAGCCCAGAGGCTGTTATTGAGCATGGGCTATTGTTCTAGCACAGTTGCACCAAGGCCTGTTTTTATCTTCTTTTGATTTGGACTACCCGTTAATGTTAACGTTGCTCCAGTTCTTACGTTGGCTTCAACCAACTCTTTTGCGGTAACTTTTGCAATTCCCTTTGTTGAAACAGTAACAAAGGCACTATCAGCCTGAAGTTCTAAAGCAGAAAGATTACCACCAGTGGCAATTCGAGCCTCATATGCACCCAGTTTTCCGCTAATTCGAGCCAAGCCTCCTTTATCAGCAGAAACATCGAGGGTTCGCAAATCAACAATTGCATTAATCTCGCCATTGGTTGTGGCATTCACAACTAACTTATCTCCCATTAATGTATCCTGAAAGCTAAGCCTACCCGAAGCACTAACGTATATATCGCGAAGTTGGCTGTAGGTTAAAAAAACATCAATGGTAACATCCTTATAAACTCCCCTTCTAAGAGTTATTTCAAGGGTTTTACCAGTTACTTCGGTAATAACATCATCCATTGAAATACCTGTGCTCACAATACGTGCGCTTAGCTCATCGCCATGGGTTAAGAATACACTAACCTGATTGGTTACTTTAAGTTTATCAAAAAAAGGTAAACTCCGGATATTTTCATTCTGTGCTAAGGTGATTATTGTAAATCCCATTACAAGGGAAAGCAATGCAAAAATTTTTCTCATAATTATGTATTGTTTTAGTTGAGTTACTGCCAGCAAACTTAGTGCAAAACTATCGTTTAGATTAATAAAAAGTATTAAAGTTTAATAATTAAAGCCCTATGAAAATCTATTTTAGGTATAACAAAAACGATGTGAGCGACTTTGATTAATAAAGGGGTGCGCTTACTTGAACAATTTTATAACACATATGTTATTAAGTTATAAATGATTAAAAAATGGAGTTTATTAAGCATATAGTATTTATCACGCTTTTAACGGTTGTTGTGGTTAATGCAAAAGCACAAGATAATAGGAATAAAATGAGTACTAAAGAGTTGAAAAGCAAGCTAACCCAAATTGAGTTTTATGTTACTCAGGAAAAGGGAACTGAAAGGCCATTTACCGGAAAGTATTGGAACTTTTTTGATAAAGGTATTTACCACTGTGTAGTTTGCGACACCCCCCTTTTTGAGTCGGATACAAAGTTCGATTCGAGTTGCGGGTGGCCTAGTTTTAACAACTCAGACTTTAAGAATAACATTGTTGAAAAAACTGACTTAGCCCACGGAATGGTAAGGACAGAGGTACTCTGCAAGAGTTGCAACGCACACCTTGGGCATGTATTTAACGATGGGCCAAAGCCTACAGGTATTCGTTATTGTATTAATTCAGCTTCACTTAAATTTAAGGGTAGCAATGAGCGTAAATAAAATGAAACCAAAAGTTTTTAGAATAGCAGCATTTCCGTTAAACCTAATACTGCTCCCTGGAGAAGAGATTCCGCTTCGGATTTTTGAGCCAAGGTACAAGCAGCTTATCGAGGAGTGTATGGACGCATCGCTACCCTTTGGAATACCATACCTAAATAACGGGGAAATTGATAAAATTGGAAGTGAGGTTGAAATTGTAAAACTTGTTGGCAGAAATGCCAATGACGATTTGGTGGTTTTGATTAGAGGAAAATCGCTATTCCAAACCATAGACTATTTTCCCATTTTAACAGACAAACTTTATGGTGGTACCGTATCGGTGCCTCTGAGTACTGATTTTACAACTACAAATCCTGAGGTTGTTGTAAAAGTTAAGAAATTGAAACTTAATATCAGTAATGAACTGGGAACATTTGTTAGGGGTAATGGTGTCAACATGCTAGATATTGCTAGGACCATAATGCTAAAATCGGACGAAAAGTATAAACTCCTATCACTACCAAATAGTACTACCCGTGAGCAGTTTATAGTCAACCAACTAACATTTGTTGAGATGATTAGGCATCAAGAAACAAAATTGGAGAATAACTTTCAGCTGAATTGATAAGAGATTAACCTATCACCTAATAACCCAAATTGTTTCCCAAATGGGGAAAGAATGAAAAAGGGTCACTGCAAACAAATGGAGACCTCTGACTAGCGATTAAATAAAAAAACTACTCTTTTCTCTTTTGCCTATAATAGGTAATGATATGAACAATAGCCACACCCGCTGACATACCAAACACAAAGATTAGCCAAAATCCTGCTTCCGTGGGTTTCGATGATATTTTTTCGTTGAAAGTAAATAGCATGCCCAGGGTAATAATTACCATTGCTATTGATTGTGTGATTCCATTTCTCCGTTTCATCGCTTTTAGGTTTTGTTAATGTTTATATTGATAAAGGATAAGGGTAATACTATATTACTAGAAGTTATTTAACTTGAATGTGAGGCTATAGTCACAATCTAGTATATACGACTATTTATCAACTTTGTAAAACCCCAGCATTCCCATGGTCTAGTTGGCTTTTGGAATGTATCCTGCAATTCAACACTAGTAACTAACTTGGGCGAATACGGACTAATTGGGAATACCTGTGGCCATTCATCAACCCTGTCCAAAGCCCGAGCCATCATCCTATTCACCTCATAAGGGAATCGTGAACCAACCCAAGGGCTTGTATTGGTTATAAATACATACGAAAACCCATCACTACGGGAAATAGCAAGCGCTGAGCTTCCTGCAAACGAACCTGTTCGCCATCTTGTACCATCAATTGATACCCATCGCCATCCTAAAGGATGCATGCCTGGCTCTGAATGCGCTAATAAAGCAGCCGATTCAGTCGATATAATTCCCCCCTCACGCTCTGGGTCAATTAAACCTAAGAATTTTATAAGGCTTACCGACGATATTACCCAACCGCCAGCGGCTCCAAGGGTTCTCACATCGTTACCTCCCCTACTCTTTAGTACCATTTTGGCCTCACCATCAAACGCAGGAACTTGCAATGCTTCAGGAACTTCATAGTACCTTGCCTCCAGAGGGTATCTCAAACTATCATAGTTGTGGGCAATAAAAGCATCATAAATACCATTTGGGTTAAAAATATTTTGTGTAACATACGCTTCATAGGAGATCCCCGAAACATCCTCTATAACGCTTTCGAGGATTAAGTATCCTAAGTTGCTATATGAACTGTGGGTTCCTGGCGTGAAATGCAATCGCTTAGCTAAAGCAAACTGAATTATATCTATCTTTTTTAAAGGCAATTCAATACCCTGCTGCCGAGCAATGGATTCAGCCATAAATAGGTGATCGCCCCATCGCGAAGTCCACCCTCCAGAGTGATTTAAAAGTTGCTTAACGGTTATCTGCTCTACTCTGCTATCAATATATCCATACTGACTTTTATCGTTTAAAATCCCTTCTACTCCAAACACTTTACTATCAAGTCTCAATCGCCCTGTCTCAACCAATTTCATTACAGCAGAAGCAGTAATTAGCTTCGAAACGCTAGCCACTCTCATAAGATGGTAGGGCTGCATTAGCTCTTGCTCTTCACGATTGGCATATCCAAAACCCTTTGCATAAACAAGTTTACCGTCTTTAGCTATGGCAACTGAGGCTCCGGTCACTCCCCAATGGGAAATAAAACGGGTTACGGTTTGCTCAAATGATGAAAATTTCTCGAAATCGAATAAATCATTTGAAAGATCAGTTATGGGGAAAGTAGGAATACTTTCATCAGGCTTTTCTTCCTCGTTCCTTAATGAGTATCCAAAAGTTAAATCGAAAAGAGAAAATAATAGTAAAAATGAAATGAATATAGCTGTTTTCTTAATCATCTTTAATTGAAATTTAACCTATAGAGCTAACCCAATGGCTTATACGGTGCAAAGTTAATACGATAAAACAGAAAAGTCAAAGGTTAGTTGCGATTAGTTACAAACAATTTGAAATACTTATGCATTCGCCAGTATTTAACTGCTAATAATCAATATGTTAAGTGCGGAAATAAATTCAAGGAAAATAATTGTCTTTTGGATAAAAGTTGCTCATTAACACCAATAAGTAATTAGGCCAAAAGTTCTTTAATTTTTGCAACAAAATTTTTAATGTCATCCTCCGTCGTATCCCACGATGTCATCCACCTAACCTCAGATTTTTCGTTGTCCCAAGTATAGAAGAAATACTCGGCTTGCAACTTCTCAATTATACTTTTGGGGATAATGGCAAATACCCCATTAACCTGAACAGGTTGAGTAACTTTTACCTGGGGAACTGACTCTAGTTGAGCTGCCAAAATTTTTGCCATCCTGTTTGCGTGACTTGCTGTTTTATGCCATTGATTATTGGAAAGATAGGCAGTAAACTGGGCAGAAATATACCGCATTTTTGAGGCCAACTGCAAACCTTGCTTACGCGTATACATGAACTCTTTGGCCAAATCTGGGTTAAAAAACACAACCGCTTCGCCATACATCATCCCATTCTTTGTGCCTCCAAACGATAGGATATCAACGCCTGCGTCGGTGGTAAACTCTTTAAAACTCTTGTCAAGTGCCGCAGCAGCATTTGCAATTCTAGCGCCATCCATGTGCAAATACATATTATGCTGATGAGCAAAATTGGCCAGAGTTCTAACCTCATCGGGTGTGTAAAGAGTACCCAATTCAGTTGGCTGAGATATTGAAATAACCTTCGGTTGTGAATGGTGCTGGAAACCAAATCCATGCATATGCTTTTGGACTAAATCAACAGTGAGTTTCCCATCGGGCGTAGACACAGTAAGAAGTTTGCAGCCTGTAAACCGCTCAGGGGCACCACATTCATCAACATTAATATGAGCTGTATCTGGTGTAATAACTGCGTGATATGGTTGGGTTGCTGCTTTTATACCTAGCACATTAGCTGCCGAGCCAATAAAAACAAAGAAAACCTCAACGTGATTTCCAAAAAGGGTTTTAAATACTTTTGTTGCCTCCTCAGTATATGGATCGTCGCCATAGGCAATGGTGTGCCCATGGTTTACGCTATTCATTGCCTCAAGAATATTTGGGTGAACACCCGAATTGTTATCACTTGCAAATCCGCGCTTGTTCTGGTTCATCTTTTTTTGTTTTTTGTACTTTAATCTGACTAGATCAATTAAAAAAAGTTTACAATCCTCTACATCCTATTGGGAACATCAATACCCAACAGCCACATTGACAAGCGGATTGCATTAGCTACTTCGTGAGAAATTAATAGCCGTGCTTGCCTTACCTTTTCATCTTCCTCTTTAATGATGAAGAAATCGTGGTAGAATTGGTTATACTCCTTGGAAAGTTCATAGGCAAAATTTGCCAATAGTGCAGGACTAAGTATCTCGGCAGCCTGCTTAACTACACTGGGAAAAGCAGATACCAATTGGATTAGCTCGCGCTCTTTACCGGAGAGTTCAACTGGATTAATGGAATGGGGAATTACAATTCCAACCTCGATAGCCTTGCGAAGCACTGACTGAATACGTGCATGGGTATACTGGATAAATGGCCCTGTATTTCCATTAAAATCAATTGATTCCTTTGGGTTAAAGGTCATATTTTTCTTTGGATCAACCTTAAGTATAAAATACTTAAGTGCTCCTAAACCAATCATTGTAACAATTTCTGAGGCCTCTTTGGCATTGAGTTCATTTAACTTACCCAACTCTTGCGACATCTCCTGAGCTGTTGATACCATCTCCTCAACCAAATCGTCGGCATCCACAACTTTCCCTTCCCGTGATTTCATCTTCCCTTCAGGCAGCTGAACCATTCCATATGATAGATGGTATAGGTGGTCGGTCCATTTGTAGTCCAACTTTAGCAATACAAGTTTAAGTACGTTAAAATGGTATTCCTGTTCATTACCAACAACATAGATATGATCATCGAGATGATACTCATTAAACCGCTGAACTGCTGTACCAATATCTTGAGTCATGTAAACCGATGTACCATCTGCCCGCAGCAATAGCTTCTCGTCTAAACCATGATCATTTAAATCAATCCAAACAGAGCCATCAGGCTTTTTAACAAATACTCCTTTTGCTAAGCCTTCGTTTACAATACTTTTACCAAGCAAATAGGTTTCTGACTCGTAATAAACTTTATCAAATTCAATCCCGAGTGCACTATAGGTTACATCAAATCCAGTGTAAACCCACTGATTCATTGTTTGCCAAAGCGAATAAACCTCCGAGTCCTTTGCTTCCCACTTTAGGAGCATCTCCTGAGCTTCAAGTATAATTGGTGCTTTTGTCTTTGCTTCCTCCTCACTCATTCCCTTGGCTTGTAGCTCCTCTATTTGCTTTTTATATTCTTTATCAAAAAGGACATAGTAATCGCCTACCAAATGATCTCCTTTCTTTCCACTGTTCTCTGGTGTTTCTCCTTTACCAAATTTTTGCCATGCCAGCATGGACTTGCAGATATGGATTCCCCTATCGTTTACCAAATTTACTTTGATTACCTTATCACCATTGGCCTGTAAAATGCGCGATATAGAAAATCCGAGCAGGTTATTGCGAATATGGCCAAGGTGCAGGGGTTTGTTCGTATTTGGTGATGAAAATTCGACCATTTTAGTTTTACCAGAGGAATCTGATTTTGCATAACCAAAATCAATAGTACTGGCTATAGTATTTAACGTATTACACCAAAAGGTATAGCTTAGCGATAAATTCAAAAAGCCTTTTACAACATTAAATGAAGTTATGGCCTTTGATGATGAAACCAAACGCTCTCCAATTTCTTGAGCAGTAACCTCGGGGTTTTTCTTCGAAATTTTAAGCAAAGGGAAGACAACTAGCGTAAAATCGCCCTCAAACTCGCGCTTAGTTTTTTGTATTTGTACTAGATTTAGGTTTGGTAAAACACCATAAATCTCTTCAATGGCCTTTGAAGCAGCAAGTTGTAAGGTATTCTCAATATCCATTTTTACATGTATTTTAAAAACTCTGCAAAGATAATAACAATGGGCAACATATTGTACCAAGCCTAAAAATACAGAAGCGCAGCAGATTTTGCTACGCTTTTGTGTTGAAATAAACTATTGAACTTCGGATAACCTAACGATATTAATATCTATATACAGTAAAACATTAACTATGCTTCCGCATCCCTTCCGTGGCAGTTCTTAAACTTTTTACCACTTCCGCATGGGCAAGCATCGTTACGTCCAACCTTTTTCTCAACCCTAACAGGCTCGCGGTTTCGCTCCTGTGTGTTGGCCGATGCCTGTAAAGCATCTGTACGTGAGGTTTCATATTTGCTCATATCAAGTCCCCTGCGTTGACTAGCCTCCTGAACCTGACTAGGATCACGAAGTGGAATATGAGCTTTCATTAGTATAGAGATAACCTCGCGGTTAACTGTATCGATCATATTTTTGAAAAGTTCATACGCCTCAAACTTATAGATAAGTAATGGATCCTTTTGCTCATATGTTGCATTCTGAACGCTTTGCTTGAGTTCATCCATTTCGCGCAAATGTTCTTTCCAGTGATCATCAATTATGTAAAGGATAATTGTTTTAGCGAAAGAACGGTTAAGCTCTTTTGCACCTGAATCAAATGCTTTTTTAAGGTTGGTAACAATTTGGAAAACCTTCTGGCCATCGGAAATTGGAACAACAATATTTTCGTAAACAGCCGATTGCTTTTCGAAAACCTCTTTAATTACAGGGAATGCCTGCTTGGCTATGGTATTGGTTTTATTCTCATAGTTTGCCAGAGTTGCTCGATAGACTTTCTCTGTAAGTTCACTGGGTGAAAGTTGCATGAACTCTTTCTCGGTGAATGGAGCGTCAATTGAGAGGTTACGGATAAGTTCCAGTTTAAATTCTTTAAACTCAATATTACCATGGGTATCGTTTATTATGGCTGTGCTAACATCGTAAAGCATGTTTGCCACATCAACATCAATTCGCTCACCGTAAAGAGCATTCCTGCGGCGTGTATAAATAACCTCACGTTGTGAGTTCATCACGTCATCGTACTCAAGAAGTCTTTTTCGAATTCCGAAGTTATTCTCCTCAACCTTTTTCTGGGCCCGCTCAATCGATTTTGAAATCATGGAGTGCTGAATAACCTCCCCCTCTTTCAGTCCAAGCCTATCCATTACCTTAGCAATTCTATCGGAACCAAATAAGCGCATCAAATCATCCTCGAGCGAAACAAAGAACTGAGATGTACCTGGATCGCCCTGACGACCTGACCGACCACGCAACTGGCGGTCAACACGACGTGACTCATGGCGCTCAGTACCAATAATGGCTAAACCTCCAGCCTGCTTAACCTCAGTCGAAAGTTTGATGTCGGTTCCCCTACCGGCCATATTCGTTGCAATGGTTACTGCTTTTACCCTACCTGCTTCGGCTACAATATCGGCCTCACGCTGGTGTAGCTTAGCGTTAAGCACATTGTGCTTAATTCCTTTCATCTTGAGCATTCGGCTAAGCAACTCCGATATTTCCACCGACGTAGTACCTACCAGCACCGGTCTATTTGCTTGAGTTAACTTAACTATCTCATCAATAACCGCCATGTATTTCTCGCGCTTGGTTTTGTAAACCAAATCCTCCATATCCTTGCGGACAATGGGTCGGTTTGTTGGTATAACAACCACATCGAGTTTGTAAATTGACCAGAATTCACCAGCTTCAGTTTCAGCAGTACCCGTCATACCCGCTAACTTATGGTACATACGGAAATAGTTCTGAAGTGTAACTGTTGCAAAGGTTTGAGTTGCGGCCTCAACCTTAACCTGTTCTTTTGCCTCAATAGCCTGGTGCAAACCATCGGAATAGCGACGCCCTTCGAGAATACGACCAGTTTGCTCGTCAACAATCTTCACCTTATTATCCATCACAACGTACTCAACATCAATCTCAAACATTGCATACGCCTTAAGCAACTGGTGAACAGTGTGAACCCTTTCAGACTTTATTGAAAAATCGCGAATAAGTTCCTCTTTTGCATCAATCAACTTTTGAGGCGATAAGTTTTGCTTCTCTAAATCGGCAATTTCGCTTCCAATATCGGGCAGGATAAAGAATTTTGAGTCCTCTGATGAACTAGTAATAAGGTCAATCCCTTTTTCGGTAAGCTCCACAGAGTTTTGCTTTTCATCAACAACAAAAAACAGATCATCGGTAACAATGTGCATGTTCTTGTTATTCTCCTGCATGTAAAAATTCTCAGTTTTAAGTAGCAGCGCCTTTGCCCCTTGTTCACTAAGAAATTTAATTAAAGGCTTATACTTTGGATATCCTTTAAAAGCAGTTAACAGTATTTTACCTCCATCCTCGTTTTTGCCTTCAGCAATTAACTTTTTGGCATCAGCCAGCAGTTGAGTAACAAGGTTACGCTGAGCATTCACCAACTTTTCAACCTTTGGTTTATACTCCTCAAACATCTGAATATCGCCCTTGGGAACTGGGCCAGAAATAATTAGCGGAGTACGAGCATCGTCAATAAGTACTGAGTCAACCTCATCGACAATTGCATAGTGATGCTTGCGCTGCACTAAATCGGCAGGTGCAATGGCCATGTTATCGCGGAGATAATCGAAACCAAACTCGTTGTTTGTTCCAAAGGTTATGTCGGCCATATAGGCGTTTCGCCTTGCCTCGCTATTGGGTTGATGCTTATCTATACAATCCACTGAAAGTCCATGAAACTCGTATAGAGGCCCCATCCACTCGGAGTCGCGTCGAGCAAGGTAATCGTTTACAGTAACAATGTGTACGCCTAAGCCTGCAATTGCATTTAGGAATACGGGGAGCGTTGCAACAAGGGTTTTTCCCTCTCCAGTTGCCATCTCCGATATCTTACCCTGGTGAAGCACAACACCCCCAATCAACTGCACATCGTAATGTACCATGTCCCACACAATCTCCGTTCCACCAGCAATCCAACGATTTTTATAAATAGCTTTATTGCCTTCAATGGTTACGAAATCCTTTTTAGCCGCCAAATTCCTATCGAACTCATTGGCGGTAACCACAATTGTTTCATTCTCTTTAAGTCTGCGGGCAGTTTCCTTAACTATTGAAAAGGCTTCGGGAAGAATCTCATCAAGTATTACTTCAACCTTTTCGTCAATTTGCTTTTTAAGCTTATCAATTTCGTTCGATAAAGACTCTTTCTCATCAAAACTGAGTTCGTTAGACTCCATCTTAAACTTCATCTCTTCAACCTTGCCCATTTCCGTAGCTATCGTACCCCTTACCCTCTGCTTTAGCTTTTCGGATTCGGCCCTAAGCTCATCATGAGACAAAGTTACGAAACGAGGGTAAACGGCTTGGATTTTATCAGCATAAGGCATTAACTCTTTTAAATCGCGCTTTGCTTTATCACCAAAAAATTTGGAAAGAATTGTATCAATTGCACCCATGGGTTTATGCTATTTAAAACTTAATATTTATAATCGAACCTACAAATTTAGCAGATTTTTAGGAGATGTGGAAGAATGAGCCAATAATATAACACTAATTAAATTAATGGCCTGGTGAGATACCCCACCAAGCCACTAGTTATATTATGAAAAATTAGTTTGAAACTTCAATTTTGGGGTTTGCCTACTATTTTTCTAAACTTGAAACCGCAAAACTATTCTCATTGAGTTTAGAACCTAACTGAAAACTCTTAACCTTCATCTCGGAGCGCCTGTTGCTCTGTACATTCTTCATCTCCATTTGATACGAAAAATATAGACCATTGGATTGCTTACGATAATCGCCTAAGGTCATTACCTTATTTAGCTTGTCTGTCCTATCATACAACTCGCTTTTTTGAATAAGATAGGTGCTCTTTTCAATATACGATACTCGTCTCTTAAAGCCATACTCACTTTCCATCTCACGCGACTTTGTTAAAGCCTCAACCTTCCAGCAAATTTTACCATTAATGGTCTCTTCGCCCAGTAGTGTGTAGGTAAAATCATCAAGATTAGGTCGGCTCATATCGGCATTTGTGAATTCTGAACCCATAAAACTTTTGCCTTTTTCGGTAGTCACAATTCGCCTAGTGCGACGCATTGAGGGCAGATAAACCCACATGTCGTCAGCCTTATCCTCATAATCGTAAATTAAAATTGAGGTTCCCTGCACATCGGCGGGTGAAAGAAAACGCATTAGCGTTTTGGTAACATCACCAAATTTTCGGGTTGCAACAGCAACTTGTCGCTCTCGTGAATTGCCCTTATTATCGTAAATGTAAAGGTTTGTAGCCATCTCCATAGCCTCAAACTCTATTACCTTTGAAGATTTATCGGAAATCTCACGGGCATCCTGAGCTACCCCATGAAACGCAAAGGCTAAAAATGCAATTGATGTAATTAGTATTGTCCTCATAATGTTTTGTTTATAATAGTATTAGTATTTTTTAAAAAAATTGAATTCTGTTATAATTGTGCAACCTAATCCTTAATAAAGTTAACGCTCTTGCCATTTTTTAGTAAAAACTTTGGCTCGGTAAGTATTGTTATTGCAGGTATAAGAATTAGTGCGCACAGTAGGCATAGTAACAATGAGAAGATAATAAGGAATGCAAAGGTTTTTAGAATCATCATCCCTGAGAAAAATAGCACAGCAAAACCAATGATTACCGAAATTGCGTTTATGGCTATCCCCCTACCAGTTGTTACTAGCGTTGTTTGAACAGCTTCTGCATAACTACGTCCTAGGCTCAACTCATACTTCAATCGCCAGAAAAGGTGTATTGTATAATCGACACCAATACCTATGGCTATGGATGAAAGCAATGAGTTTCCAATATCGAGTTGAAAACCGAACCATCCCATAAGTCCAAAATTACAAATTAGGGTAACCAAAAGCGGAATGCTGCCCAAAAGCCCTGCCGAGAAGGCCCTGAAAATAATCCAAAGCAGGATGGCAATTGCTACAAGTGCAAATATTAACGAATAGATTTGACCTTTAACAATGGCATTAGCCATCTCTTTCTCTACCAAGCACTGCCCAGCCACTAATGTTGCAGATGGCGTTTTATCAACCAACTCACGAATACTAGACTCAATTCTATTGAAATCGTCAATATTGCTTGCAACAAATTGCACGCTTAGCACAGCTTTGGTATAATCAAAATCTACCAGTTTTTCAAAGTCTTCTGGGTCGCCACTCATACTATAAAACTCTATATACTGTGCAATGGCCTGGCGCGAGTCAGGAATCTTATCGTAAAACTCGCTATCTGGGTCGTTAAGCGAACGACTAATAATTCGTATAACCGTTGCCAGTGAGGTTACACTACCAACCCCCTTAACACCTTCAAGTTGAGTTTCGAATCTATCCATAGCTTTCATAACTTCAGGCTCCATTATTTCGCCCTCAAAAAGCACATTGATGTTTTTAGTGCCTCCAAATTTAGCATTGGCAATATCAGTTGATATCCTTAGTGAATGCTTTTGGGGCATCATCTTCTCTAAGTTAATGCTAACCTGCAATCTGCTAATGCCTACGCTGGCAATAATCATAAAACTTACAAAAATATATATTACTCTCCGAGGGGTATTTACTGCAACCCTAGCCGACCATTTCAGTAATTTATCGATTATTGATTTTTTACCGGTAGTGTAAACTTTTATCGGCTTCCCTTTCTTCATTTTTATCATAATGGCCGGGATAAAAAGCAAACTGAGAGCTAGGGCAAACCCAATGGCCACTGAACTTACAATACCCATTTGCTTAGCAGGCAGCATGATATGAACAATTAAGCCCATAACCCCAATGATGGTAGTTAATCCGGTTAACAAAATGGGTTTAGATAGTTGCTTAAGCGATTCGGTAACGATTTGTACCATTGTCCAATCGGGATTTTTAGCATTAAGTTCCTGATAACGTGCCATAATATGAACACCATAATTATTGGCAATGGCAATCATCATAATGGGTATTAGCACAGCAATCAAACTAAAATCAAATCCCAATATGGGCATAAGGCCCATTGCTAAAACTATTGACATAATTACTACCGCAAATGGCAGTAAAACCCCTCTACGTTCCCTAAAAGAGAGGTATAAGAATATGAGCATAATTATAAGCCCAAGGGGCATAAGTATGGCAATATCGCGTGTGGCCTTTGCCTGAACCTCGTACCGTAAGTATGGTAAACCATTGAGATAAACTGCCTCGTTTCCGGGATTCTCTTTAAGAGTAGTTGAGATAAAATCGAAGATTTCTTCGTCAGAAACACCCTCATTGGCATTAAGGATTATTGAGGTGTACTTAAAATCATCGGAAACCAGTAATTTATATGCTAATGGGTTATCTCTAAGCTCCTGGCGGAGTTGATCGCGCTCATCATTGGTTTCGGGAATAAGCCTAATGGCAGGGTCAACCAACATAGCTCCATCATCGCCCCTAATGTACTTAGTTTCAAAAAGAGACATTACGTCATCAACTAGCTCGGAATACTTTAGCTCGTTATTAATTTGATAAATTCTGTCGAGCGTTTCGGATGATAAAATATCGTCCGATTTAAAGATTATAAGGATAGGTTCATACTTCCCAAAAATCTCTTCAAGTTTCTCGTTGTTTATATTGGCCTCAATCCCATCGGGCAGATAATCCATAAGGTCAGGGTTTATCTTTCCTTTTGATAGAGGAAAAAGCATTAGTAGGGTAACTATTACCGGCACTATTATTAACCATCTGCGGTAGCGGGTTATAAATTCATTAGTGTTCATATTTCTTAGTATTATTTATTGTTTGATGACTTTTGTTTATTGTTCTTTAGTGTGCCTTTAAAATCTTAATAGTTTATTTTTATGGCTACTTGCTTTACATATCAATCATTTGTCCTACTAAAACCCTACCTCAAGACCAAGGAAAACTCCATTCATTACCCTTCCGGCCATGTTAAAAATGGATTGATCGGGGCCAAGCATATAACTGCAACCAATGTTTGCCGAAACTGCATCGGTTAAACTCCATTTAATCCTACTCCTCAACAAGTACTCTTCAGTGGTAATATTATATGCTCCAGATAGTTCAACATTCAATTGTTCGTATAAGAACGACCTATTGAGCGACAGAAATAGCATGTGATTTGTTTCCTTTTGCTGGTTAAAAATCTTGCGATTGTACTTATTAGATTCAAACAATACCATTTCCGCAGCATATTGGGCTAGTTCATCGGGTGTGTAACCGGTGGGTATTGGGGTTATTAACTCTTTAAAGTTAAAGGTATACTTCCCAACATACTGAAAGATGGTTGTAATATCCCAGAAACTTCTTTCAATACCCACAACATATGAGAAGTCAGGGTTGGGTATATTCATCTCGGTCTCGTAATCTTTAGTCAGATTTAAAGCCATTTCGCCCCGAATAATCCACGATTTTACGGGTAAAGCAAAATCGGCACCAATGGTTTGCATAAAGTAAGGCTTGGGCCTAAAGTTCACCGCTAATGGACTTAGCGTATAACTGTCGAGTTCAAATCCGTAAAACGGATTATGCCCAATAAAATAGGATGCAGAAAGGCTAACAGATGATGACTCTAGGTTGAATCTTGCAGCCAACGAACCCTTATCGAACTTTAGCTCTGGACTATCAACCTGAGAAAAGGTTGCAGGTTGCCCCATATCAAAAAGTTCGTAACGATAAACCGAAGGTTTATAAAAAGGGATTGCAATCAACTCAATATCAATCGTGTTAGTTGGCTTCAGCTTTGTGCGAAACATAAAGTTTGACAATTTTTGGTCGTCGGGCTCATAGGTAAGAAAAAAGTAGTTGTTGGGAGTTATGTTATTGGTTGGATTAAACCCATCGGTGCGGCCCCAAGCAACTATTTGATTACCTATAAACAGATCGATTTTATCTCCTCTATAACCAGCATACGCCTCTTTTAACTGAAGTTGTAATTCCCTATTATCAAAGAATACTCCCTCACGCACACGCAAATCGGCATATAGAAATGTTTTCTGCTTCTCAAGTCGCCCTCTTAGAGCAAATTCTCCAAATACATTTGAATAATCAAAATCCTTGGATCCCCCATATACTAACCCTCTAGTAAACCCATTTAACTCAAACGATACATTTTTTGCATTGTCAGTAGAGGTTTCACTGGTTAAATCATCAAATATTGATTGCCCGAAAAGGAAAGAACCAGTGAGTATGAAAAAGGCTAGTGTTAAAAAAATATTCTTCATGGTATTATAAATTATGTTATAGTTATTAGTTATGGCTTACATTATCAAATACTTTTAGAGGCACTTTGGCTATGCATTTTCATTTCAAAGAGATCAAGCATAACCGTTAAAATGAAATGAGGGTGAAGAAAATGAGTGGAGTTGTAACTTCACTTTTCCTTATATGCACTCTGTTGTATGCCAAAATTACATCCAGAGTAGTTTGGATTAGTACAAATAAAAAAAGTTGAACAAGTAGTAGTTGTTCAACTTTTAAATATGAACCCATAAGGGGCTATATTTCACCTAGTAGCGGGTAGTACAAAAATTAAATTTTTGAGTTTTTGTATTGCAGGGGTGTTTGGCCTGTGGCCTTTTTGAAGATGGTAAAAAATGATGACTTGCTATTAAACCCACATTCGTAGCCTATGGCCTCAATTGAGAAATAATTTTTGTCGTCCGAGAGCGTACTTTTTACTGCTTCAATTCTGTATTCGTTTACAAACTGAAAGAAGTTTTTACCAATCTCCTTATTCAATACTTCTGTAATATGATGCTTTGGGTAACCTAATGATTTAGATAGCATATCCATGCTTAAATCGGGGTTTAAATAGGGTTTTGTCTTTTCGAAATATTCAATCAAATCACCTTTAATTACATTAGTTTGCTCCTCGGAAAGCATTTGACTACTATTCTTTTCGTCACTTTTAGTAATATCAGTAAATTCTCTAAAAATTACATCCTGCTTTAACCCATAAAACCCTAATACATAAACTAATACTAGCAATGCTGAATAGTTAACAACTGGTGATAGGGGGAACTCGATATACATAAAAACGTTAAAAATACCGCTAACCACAAGTACTAGGCAGTAAAGATTATAAAAGATTACAACAAAGAAAAGCCAAGTAATTTTTTTATTGCTCTCGATATTGGAGAACTCATCCACAAGTCGAGAACGATGTCTGTAAATAAGCAGAGTAGCCGTTGAGTTATAGGTAACCCACGAAGTTAACGAGGCGATTGCAAATGCTAAGCGGAACCAGTATGTTGAATCAAGGTTTAAGTAGCCAAACAGCATATAGGGTTCATGGAGTATATAGGCAAATATCTCAAAAAACAGGAAGGGCAATAGGTGAGCTAACTGCATTGGCTTAAGCCTAAAATCGGGCTGAACCAATGAACGAACATAAAGGTAGAATGCTGGATTAAAAAGCAGGAATGAGCTGGATAGCATCGGATAGTTAAACAATCTATAATCTATAGCGCACGAAAAAAACTCAATGGCCAATAGAGTTAACCAAGCAGTTAAAATTTTATCGGGAATGGTTCTATTCTTTTTGGACATCATTATAATGGCCGCAAAAAGTCCTTGTGAGAAACCTATCCATGCAATTATCTCCATGACGCAAATTTACAAATATTGTTATGGTTTTGCGTTACGTACGACATATTTTAACGCTTGTGAAACAATCATCGTTTAATTTTTACTAAATTTGTTTTAGCCAACCCATAGCAAAAAACGTTTTTATATCAGCCCAACATATTAAATGACTGATTTTATAATTAACCCAAAAGTAAATTATCCCTTCATTCTTACCGATGCAAGTAAAGGGCTGGTTTACATATCGGGCATTTCAATTCCAGAAAGTGCAGTACAATTTTATATTCCACTAATAGCCTGGATTGATGATTATTTAACAAGCCTCAGCAACTCACTTACGGTTAATTTTGAGATGCTTTACTTTGGAAACAGTTCATCAAAAGCCTTCTTTGATCTTTTTCAACTACTGGATAAACACCACAAAAATGGTAAGCAAATTAAGGTTAACTGGTTTTATCATCCTGATGATAATGATATAATGGAGGACGGTGAAGAGTTTGCTGACTTATTTAATCTCCCTTTTACCCTTCAGGAAAAGCCAATAACTTCAGTATTCAGTTTTAAAAAAACCAGTAATTCGCCTTTAGTTTATTTCGATCAATCGGGTGATGTTATAATTGAGGGTCCTTCTACAAACGGAAAACCTTGGAAATATTACTATCCAATTATCATGTGGCTCGATACAATACGTTTTTCGTTACTTGCTATTAATATTAAGGTTGATATCTATTTAAGTAAGATTGATAAGCTTAATCTGTACTATATTAATACAATTATAAAAGAACTTGAGCTTATTGATGATAATGTTAGCAAGCAAGTTCAAATAGTTTGGAAATACCCAAATAATGAAATTAAAGCCATTGGTGAGGATGTTCTTCTTAAATCTACAATCCCTTCTAAATTTGAGAAGATAGAGCAATCAGAATAAAAAAAGGCTAGCCGTAACTAGCCCATAAATCAAATCCAAATAAAACTTATGCTTGTGCTGTTTCATCAACAAACAAACGAGTTTTAAGTTCCTTATCAAGCATAAAGACACCGTGCCCCTTATCGCCAATTAGCTTTAAGCTATCAATAATTTCCTGAACATTAGCCTCTTCCTCTACTTGCTCATCTATAAACCACTGAAGCATACTTTTGGTTGCATGGTCCTTCTCCTCAATTGCAATATCCATAATGTTATTTATCAACGCAGTTACATGCTGCTCATGCTTAAGGGTTTCCTCCATAGCATGTAGGGTATTGGTCCATTTAGCGGGTACCTTATCAATTGGCTTGAGTATGGGTTGCACTCCACGCTCCACAAGGTAATCGAAAAATTTAAGGGCATGGGTTAACTCCTCTTGCCATTGCACGCGCATCCAATTGGCAAAGCCATTAAGCCCTTCGGCTGCAAAATACGAAGACATTGAAAGGTACATATAGGCAGACCAAATTTCAGCGTTAATTTGCTCGTCAATAACTTTTTTAACTTTTAGATTCAACATCTTTTCAAAATTTTAAGGGTTAATAATTATAGTATAAGTTTAACAAAAAGCAGTGCATTGTGTTTAAGAAAAAACAAATTAAATTTAATCAAAATCTAGATTTAAGAGTTGTTTAAATTTAATTATATTTGGGTTGAGTTGACTTAGGTATTTAAATTTATCCTCAACTGTGTATATTTTCCCGCTTGTATTATCGTTGGCAACCTCATTAACTTCAAGGTTAATGTCTCTGTTTTCTAGTTCAGTGCGCAAAAACAGAGTAACTTCCGATTTTATCTCTTTGAACATTTCTACCTGCAACGTTGATTCCACTTCGACCCCAATAACAAAGTCTGGCTTAAGGATAGGGAGATAGTTATGCATAAGACTGCTAAACCTAGGTTTATCGCTTAAATATGTTTTAATGTATTTTTGCCATGCCTCGTCTAATTCATCCTGTCCGAAGGTGTTTTGAGACTCATCTCCCACCTCATCGTTACTATCAACGTCAGCAGCATAATCATCCAGCACTAATTCTTCGTTCTCTACTATTGGTTGAGCAACTGTTTTTTTGCCTGTTAGTGCATCCTTAATAGAAATGCTTTTGGGTGCCTGCTTTAGAACTGTAGGCGCTTTCTTTGAAGGGGATTCTGGCTCTTGTATCTGATTACTGATTAATATAGGGCTGGGCTGGGTGTATTGTTTTAAAACTGTTAACTCAACGGGTGAATCCTCTAACCACTCGTAGATGTTATTTTTTTTTTTCTTGATTAAGGCCGCTTAATCTTATGAGCATTAACTCTAGGTGCAAACGCTGGTTGTTGCTTTGCCGAAAAGTAATATCGGTTTGGTTAATCACATCTAGGGCTTTAATCAGGAACTCGGGTGTACATTCAACCGCAAACTTCATGTATCGTTCTGCTATGGCTGCACCAACCTCAAGGATTTGTGAGGTTTGGGGGTCTTTGCAAACAAGTAGATTTCGAAAATGCTCGCTCAATCCAGTTATAAACTGTTGCGGATCGAAACCTTTAGACAAAAGTTCGTCGTAAATTTTAAGGGAACTAGCATAATCAGCATTCAGAAAATTTTCTGTAAGCGTAAAATAGTACTGAAAATCGAGAACATTTAGATTTTCAATTACCTTTTGGTAGGTAATATTATCCTCGCTAAAGCTTACCATCTGATCGAAGATTGAAAGCGCATCGCGCATGGCACCATCTGCCTTTTGGGCAATTATATTCAATGCCTCAACCTCATAGGGTATATTCTCTTCCTTTGCTATATACTTGAGGTATTTAACAGTATCCTCAACTTTTATCCTATTAAAATCGTAAATCTGACAGCGAGAGAGTATGGTGGGTATAATCTTATGTTTTTCGGTTGTAGCCAGAATAAAAATTGCATGCGCTGGTGGCTCTTCAAGAGTTTTTAGGAATGAGTTAAAAGCTGATGTGCTAAGCATATGCACCTCATCAATAATATATACGCTATACTTACCAATTTGCGGAGGGATGCGTACTTGCTCAATTAAACTCCTTATCCCATCAACGGAGTTGTTCGATGCAGCATCGAGCTCATGAATATTAAATGATCGTTGCTCCTTGAGTGCTTTACAACTTTCGCACTCATTACACGCCTCCATTTCGGGGGTTGGATTGAGACAGTTTATGGTTTTTGCAAAAATTCGGGCACAAGTTGTTTTTCCAACACCACGAGGCCCACAGAATAAATATGCCTGAGCTAGCTGTTTACGTTGAATCGCATTTTTTAGAGTAGTAATTAAAGAATCCTGTCCTACAACGGTTTTAAAACTGTCTGGGCGATACTTGCGAGCCGATACAATAAAATTCTCCATATGCTAAAAAATAAAGGCATTTAACGGATTCAACAACCCTTTTTTAATATCACAAAAGTAACCATTTTGGCCATAAAGAAAAACACAAGAATGCATTGGTTGCATTTAAAGTCCAAAATTATGAGGCAATGAGTATAGCCGTTTAGAATAAATCAACGGAAATATTTTGCACAAACGCTGTAATGGTATGCTCGCGTCCAACCTTGGCCTCAGTAAGCAGCATCAGTACGCTAAGTTCCTCGCCATCCTTTTTGGTGAATGAAATTTCGCGTCGTTCACCTACTATGGCTTGTTTTTCTGGATCGAGGTATGAAGCAAGAAACTCATCCTTATCCGTTGCATCGGGGGGGAAAAGTATTCTAATACTCTGACCTAGGATTTCTCCCTTGCTCATGCCAAAGAGTTCCTCAGCGGCATGATTGTAGAACTGAACAATTCCATCCTGATCGGTGGTGATAATGGCATCGAGGAATCCTTCGAGCGTTTTCTCAGTTCTAATCTTCTCTCGTTCTATCTCTTTGAACTGATTCTTAATATCCTCTTTTGCTTCACGCAGCTTTTTATTGAGTTCAATCTCGTTCTGGCGAAGCATCTCTTCTTGTTTACGCAGCTGCTCTGTTTGCTCTTGGCTTTCAATCTCCATAATTTTCTCGCGGGTGATATCATGTCCAATGAATACCACCTTTGCTACCTCACCATACATATCATTAACAGCAGTAAACGTACCCCTAAACCATCGTTCCTCTGCTGATTTCATAACCATTTTAAGTTGTCCCTCAAATGGAATACCGTGGGTAACATCGTCCCAAATAACTTCTATCTGCTTCCTATCATTTGCCTGGAAGAAATCAAATACCGTTTTATTTTTTGCCTCTGCAAGTGGAAAACCAAATGTTTGTTGGAATTTTTCGTTAGCATCTATAACATCACCTATAGGGGTGTACTCAATCTTAATGCTTGAGCGGTTAAGCGCCTCTATTTGTCCTTCAAAATCAAGACTTTGGTTCTTCTGCTCAGTTGTATCAATGGCGAGGAACAACACCTTCTCAACCCCACCGTTTGCATTCCGAACACAGGTATATGTAGCAATGGTCCATAGGTCTTTTCCGTTTTTGGTTACATGCTTCATGTCTCCCTCAAAGTGATGCCCGCCACTGGAAAGAGTTTCCCAAATATCATCAAACCACTCCCTATCCTTCTTATTCACAAACATGGAAATATGCTTGCCTTCAACCTCGGAGTTTGAGGAATACTCAAGTTTATTCAGGAATCGATTATTAGCATACAGCAAAACACCCTTAACGTCATACTCTGCCCTAATTAGGGTATGGTTAACCGAGTTGGTAAAGCTGACAAATTTTTCAGATTGACGGGTGGCCTCCTCTTGGGTTGCTTGGAGTTCCTCCATGTTCTGTCGCATCTGCTCTTCTTGAGCCTGAAGCGTCTCGGCCTGTTCTTGGGATTCCCTAAGCAACTTTGCGGTACGAATATTTATCTTTACACTGGATATAGTAGAGGCGATGCTCTCTGCCACTTTCTCAACAAAATCCACCACATGCTTTTCGAATGGTTGAAATGAGGCAATCTCAATAATTCCATGTACCTCATCGTTAACTTTTAAAGGAACTAGTATGATGCTCTTTGGGTTAGCACCACCTAATCCAGAGGTTATCTTAAGGTAAGAATCGGGTACTTTGGTTAAGTGTGTGGTTTGTTTTTCTAGGGCACATGCCCCAACTAATCCTTCTCCCCAACCTATTTTTTTATCCGCATATTTTCTGCGTTCGTATGCGTAGCAGGCGGTAAGGTTAAAAAACTTATCCCCTGCGTCTGTATCATCTAAAAGATAAAATCCTCCTTGGTTTGCGTTGATATATTTAACCAAACTGCTGATAATTGAATATGATAACTCTTCAATATCTTCCTTTTCGGTTCGGAGTATCTCGGCAAATTTGGCTAATCCCTCTGCTGACCAATTCCGTTGCTCATCATCCTTCCTCCGTAATGCCTCCTCCTGCTTTGTTTCTTTGAGCGTGTTCCTAAGATTTACGATTGCTTTCCCTAGAACATCTGTTTCCTCGGGAATGTATTCAACGTCAATATCGCCCTCTTTAAGTTTTTGTACAAATCGATATAACCGACGTTGCCTTGAGAGTTCCTGCTCACTAATGCTAAAGGCTTCGTTTTGACTTGCAGAGTATTTTATGCTAATAAAATAAGCCACCGCTCCAATTATAAACGGAAGTATATCAATAAGATAAAAAATGGGAATACGGCTATGGATTTCGGCAATGCCTTTTGCAGAGAATGATAAATTATACGCTAGTGATTGTATAAAAAGCCCTAATGCTAAAAAGGCTAATCCTAAGGCAAAAGCCATGAGGGTATAACGGATTACAAACCATCGAGAGTAGTTTCGCTGCATAGTCAGAAAAATTTGACTAAAAATAGATATTATTTCATAAAAAGACTAGAGAAGCGCAAAAAAAAGCCTAAAGGATTTGGGGTTTAGCTTGAATTGACTTTAGGAGTTTAGTTGGTCATTCTGCTCAAAGGGGCTAAACCCATTCTTTTTTTCAACATTCCTTTGGGAATTTCCTCCTTCCTTATCCGCTAGGTGAACGTTAATGTCTTTTTCATCTACATCATCATCGAACGATGGAATATCTTTAAGATCAAGGGGTTCATCTGGTTCAAAAATCTTTAATGTTTGCTCTAAATCGAAATTTAAATCATTCTGCGACTCCTTTAAATTAGCAACCTCTTTCTTTAGCTTCTCCATCTCCTCATTTTTCCATATCAGGATTTTAAGCCTATTAATCTCTCTAAGAACATCTGATTCATTCCCAATATGCTCCTTCTCTATTTCATAAAGTTTATCATTCCTCTCCTTCTCGAGTAGACTATGCAAGTCAATCTGGTGATCTTCGCTCAGTTCAGCCTTCATAATCCTTCTCTGCACTTCGGTTTGCTTAATATATTCCTCGGCCTCAAGTAGATCATCGTATGGCCCCCTATCAGAGAGAAGTTTAACTATAATTGGAGCGCTTTCAATGGTTATAAAGAGCAAAACAATAAACCAGCTAGCCAGCATAATACTTTTACTTTGCGATGATAAATTACTCATTGCTTGTAATCGCGCCAATAAGCCATCAGACTTTTGGCTTACGCTGTGTGAGGTTTCCATGGTCTCATCCCTCCTCTGTTTCAAACTATTAAGCCGCATGGAATTACTTGCAATAAGTTCGGAGTTATTATCCCTAATAAACTTTAACTCATTTTCAACCTTATCGTATTCTGCCTTTTTTTCGCGGTAAACTGGACCTTTCCCTTCTTTTCCGGTAGGGCTTAATCCCTCTGCCTCTGCAACAAACATTGCAAAAAGATTATCTCTGTACTTCTCCTTATCAGCTATATTTTGCCTAAGCAAATTGTTCTCCTGTTCAAGTCGGTCAATTTCAGCAAACTCTTCATTGAGCATCGATTGGTATCCAATTTTACTTTCTTGCTGATCTACAAGAATTTGCTGATTAATCTCCTTCTCAAAAAGTTTCAATTTTAGGGGCATCGAAACAACAAAAGCAATAAGCACTGCGAGTACAAATCGGGGTAAAGCCATTGCAAACTCTTTTGAAATCCGATTTTGCTTACGCAGGCTTGCAACAATGTACCAATCGATTGAAAAGATTACAAAGCCCCATAGAGCACCAAAGGCAAAAGATATTTTAAGACTATTAAAAACTGTGAAAATTGCATATCCTCCTGAGAGTGATGCCAATACACCTGTAAGAAAAACAATGACTCCAATGCCATAATACTTATTATACTCAGATGGGCATTGCTTTAATAAATACAGTCTTGCCCCCGAGCACCAGCAAAAAAATTTGTATAGAAATACTAATTTATGCGTTTCCTTTTCGGCATTATTCTGTCTAAAAGCTTGTAAATTTCTAGGCATTATCGAACTTTAATTACGTATTCTGGTATTGAGTCGAGTGGCAGGATCTTATCTACTCCACCCAGTTTTATTGCCTCTTTGGGCATTCCAAAAACCACGCACGATTTTTCGTCCTGTGCCACAGTTTTTGCCCCAGCTTGCTTCATTTCAAGCATGCCTTTTGCTCCATCATCACCCATTCCTGTCATAATTACGCCAACTGCATTAGCTCCCGCATAGCGGGCAGTGCTCCGAAAAAGCACATCCACCGAAGGGCGGTGCCGATTAACCAATGGGCCCTCTTTTACCTCAACATAGTAACGAGCACCGCTTCGTTTTAGGAGCATATGGTAGTTTCCGGGAGCAATTAACGCTCTACCGCGAATAACGCTATCACCATTTTCAGCCTCCTTAACGGTAATGTCACATATTTCGTTAAGCCGAGCAGCAAACGAAGTTGTAAACTTCTCGGGCATGTGCTGTACAATAATAATACCTGGCGAGTCTAAAGGCATTGCCTTTAAAAAGGTAGTTAATGCCTCGGTTCCTCCTGTTGATGCACCAACCGCTATTACATATTCGGTTGTTCTAATCATACTTTGGTTCGATGAAATAGGTGGCAAAACTGCATCGGCACTGTATTTAGGCTCAACGAAAGGGGGGTTATCAATCGTGGACTTTTTACGAGAAATTCGAGCCTGAGCAGCTGCCTTGATAGAATCACAAATACGAATGCTGGATTCTTCAAAAAAAGTCTTTGTATTTACCTGCGGCTTTGTAATGATGTCCACTGCCCCTAGTTCTAAAGCCTTCATCCCTGTTTCCGTTCCTTTTTCTGTTAAACTCGAAATAATGACCACTGGAATAGGGTGTTGGGTCATAATTTTTTTAAGAAAAGTTAACCCATCCATCCTCGGCATTTCAACATCAAGGGTTATAACATCGGGGACTTCACTGGCAATTTTTTTGGCTGCAAAGTAGGGATCAGGGGCGGTGCCCATTACCTCTAAATCAGGATCGGAAGAAATAATTTGACTTAACGTCTGCCTTACTACAGCCGAATCGTCAACAATAAGCACCTTGATTTTTGAACTCATTCAACTGGTTTGTTAATATTGTAATCTACTATTTTGTTGCTTGAACCTGAACTGTTCGCTCAATATAGCGCTGTTTAACCTCCCCAGTTCCTGTTAGGTACTCAATTTTTCTCCCCAACTTACCTCCAACACTTTGGGCAATAATAGGAATCTTTAGCTCATTAAGTACATCCAAAGCCAATTTTATATTACGCTCACCAATATGAAACTGCGAAACAGTAGTTTCGATTACTTCGCCGCCCCCAAAAATTTTAGCCCTTAAGTCTGACTTCTTTGAGCCAAGTGATAGCATCTTTTCAAATAGTCGTTCAATGGCAATATTCCCATACTTTGGGCTAGCTAAACCTTGGCCATTCCAAAATGGAAGCATATAGTGATTAATACCGCCAATTTTAAGTACAGGATCGAATAGGCAAACCGCAACGCACGAGCCCAATATAGTTGAAACCTTAAATGGCTGATCGCTAACAAAAAGGGCTGCAGGATATAAGAAATGAGTATTTACCTCATCCATTGCTGGTTTTTTTTAGAATGTTTCCTCTTCGGTGTCGAAGAATGTTTCGTTAGCTTCGGATGCAAAATCGAAAGCATCAACATCACTCTCTGGAATTGATATAGTAAAACATGCTCCCTTGCCCAGTTCACTCTTTATATCAATGCTCCCGTTAAGTATTTCTAATACTGCTTTGTTAACGGAAAGACCTAAACCATGGCCTCTGTTCAAAGAATTTATTCCAGAGTCGAGGCGCTTAAATCTATCAAAAATTATCTTTTGATTCTCTTTGCTAATACCAATACCATGATCGCGAACGCAAATCACTAAGCTTCCACTATCAACCCTAGCTATAACTTCAACAATGCCACCTTCAGAGCTGAAACTAACGGCATTGTTTAATAAGTTTGACATGATAAGCTTCAACTTTTCGGGATCGGTTTTAAAAAGAACCATACCGGCATCATCTACTTTGAATGAATGATCCAATACAACGCTTACCTTTTTCCTTCTAGCTTCAATCCTAAAAGTCTCAATTACACTCTCAAGCACATTCAACACATCGGTATTAACTATCTCGGGAAATATTTCTCCTGCTTCAATTTTGGCAGCAACAAAAATATTTCGAAACTGGAAATCGAGGGTAAAGGCCTCTGAATAGATAAGCGCTACCATTGACACCACCTTTTTCCAGTTCTCTTTATCAACAGAAAGTATTGCTCGAGATAATCCTAGTATTGATGTGAAGGGATTAATGATCTCATTAGTAATATTGGAGATAAAATGGCTCTTAAGCGATTCTGATTCTTCGAGTTTTTTGTTAACCAGTTTAAGTTCCTCGTTAAGGGTTTTCAACTCCCTAACTGATATTTTGTTCTGCTCAAACCTTCGATTCAACTCGTCGAGCAATTCTTCGTCAGTGATTTTATGTCCCATAATGTGATGCTATTATATTAACAATACGTTTTATATCCTTCGGAAGATAGTTGGTTTTACCTGTTTTAACGGTACATCCATATTCATAATCGATTCGGAATGACCAAGAAAGAAGTAGCCGTTGGGCTTTAGCTTTGCACACAACTTTTGAATTACCTTTTCCTGGGTTTCCCTATCAAAATAGATTAGTACATTGCGGCAAAAGACTACATCAAACATTTCGGGAACATCGTAGTACGAATCCATAAAGTTCAGCCTTCCAAAACGCACTTTGCGCCTAAGGTTAGGCGCCACTTTAACGGTAGAGTTTACTCTATCTTTACTCCTTAAAAAATATTTTCGCTTAGTTTCAATCGGGATAACTTGAACCCGATCATCTTTATAAACGGCATCAACGGCTTTTTGAAGAATATCAGTTGATATATCAGTTCCAACAATTGAATAGTCGAATCCGGGATTCTTCTCGGCAAAATCCTCCAGCACTATTGCAAGGGTATATGGTTCCTCTCCACTTGAGCAACCTGCACTCCATACCTTAATGGTTTTTGGGTTATTATTATCAAGAATAAACTGGGGTAATGCCTCCTTCGACAAAAAATCAAAGTGAACTGGTTCCCTAAAAAAATCAGTTTTGTTAGTGCTTACTACGTCTAGCATATGAATTAGCTCATCATTGAGCCCGTCTTTGCTAAATACATAGTCAATATAATCCTTAAAATTTAATATGTTAAGATGACGTAAGCGTTTTTGGAGCCTACTCTGGAGCATAACCTTCTTTACGGGTGGCATTTTTATACCGCTCTCCTTATAAATAAACTTACTCAACTTATCAAATTCATCGTGAGTAAGTTGAGCTTTAAATATTTCGTTTAAATTTGTATTCAACATTGTTGTTTTAATTTGCAAAATATGCTTAGGCTAATGCCTTTAGTATAAAAACAAATCTAATAAAAAAACGCAAACTTCCGGCATGCCTCACGTTGTAAACTAATGGGCTTTTAACCAATAGAATGAGGTAACGTGAAAACAATAAATGCTTAAAATCTAAGGAAGTGGATAAGGATTTGATTTAAATATGGTGGATAGTTAAAGAGTAATGAAAAAGGGCTGTTCAAAAAGATCTCCTGGTCATTTTTAGCAATACTCCTAAATCTGATTACTCCTTTTTGAACAGCCCAAGGGGATTATTAAATTATTAGCTCCAGCCTAAAATTCAAATTTGTCCCCAACTATCAATCATGAACCGAAGAATGACAATGGCCTATATTAAAACCTTTAAATATCGAACAAGTAAATTTATCTCATTTTTCGGCTAAAATCAAGTAAATACCTAAAATTATTATCCTACCTCTTCAACGCTTCTAGTAATATCTGTTTCCTCCGTTTTAGTTTTTAAACTAGCTACATCCTCAATTGAGAATACTGCATCCATGTTTAAAATCATGATGAACTTTTCATCGATGTTGGCCACCCCCTCAATGAACTCTGAACGGTATTTGCTGCCAATGCTTGGTGGCGGTAAAACTTTGTTTTTATCAATTTCTAGCACAGCTTGAACAGCATCAACCAATGCTCCTATCTGAATTGTTTCATTATCGACCTCAATATCGAGCACGATGATACATGTATTGGCTGTATACTCTGTTGGTGTCATGCCAAATTTTATCCGCGTATCAATTACAGGCAATACTATTCCCCTTAGGTTAATAACCCCTTTCATATACTCAGGGGCTTTAGGTACCTCTGTAATCCTGGTCATCTCAAGGATATTGAGAACTTTACCTACATGTGCAGCAAATTCTTCTTCACCTAGCTTAAAGGATAGGTATGAGTTTATCTTGCTTAAATTCTCCTGATTCATTTTTATCCCTCCAAAAATTTATGATTAATCTAATTATACTATTCCTTATTTAGCTCATCTCCAATCTTAAAATCCTCATGGTTTGCAAAAAGCTTGATTATCTTGTTTGTATCCATTACAAGAGCTACTGTTCCATCGCCTAGTATGGTAGCTCCCGAAATCATATCTTGCTTTTTATAATGCTTGCCAAGGGGTTTGAGCACTGCCTGATATTCTCCAACCACTGAATCGACAATAAGTCCAACGCTCTTCTCCTCAAAGTTTACCACAATAACCTGCTCGTAAGTCTCTGTACTCTCGGTGTGTTCAAATTCTCTTCTGATATAGAAGAAGGGTATTTGCTTTCCATCGAGTACTACAATATTATTAAAGGTTTTAGCAATCTTCTCGTGTTCAATGGCATATATCTTATCCACAACCGACAGAGGTATGATGTAGTGGGTATCGTCAACCTTAACCAAAAGTCCATCTATTATAGATAGAGTTAATGGCAACTTAATGGTTATTGTGGTACCAAACCCAAATTTGGATTCTATCTCCACCTCTCCCCGAATATCAGCAATTTTTCGCTTAACAACATCCATTCCAACACCACGGCCCGATACATCGGTTACCTGCTTTGCAGTACTAAACCCAGGCAGGAAAACCAAATCGAGTACTTCACGATGTGTGAGTTTTCTATCGGCAGTAATGATGCCTTTACTGATGGCTTTTTGAGAAATTATCTCAGGATCGATACCCGCACCATCATCACTAATCTGAATCATCACATTTGCTCCAGAGTAGAACGCTTTAAGGTTAATCTTTCCTTGTTTTGGCTTTCCCTTCTTTAGGCGTTCTTCGGCATCCTCAATTCCATGATCTATACTATTCCTCAGTATATGCATCAACGGATCGGCTAGGCTTTCAATAATGGTTTTATCAAGTTCCGTATCGGCACCTTCAGTTATAAACACAACTTCTTTACCTAACTCCGACGATAAATCGCGAACCAAGCGCTGAAAGCGGGTAAGCATATTCTCAATGGGAATAAGTACGATGCTAAAGGCAATATCCCTAAGCTGCCTAGACAGTTTCTGTACGTTCTCTGCAATTGGCATTAGGCCCGATTCAACATTATTTTCAGCAAAAAGAGTAAGACGAGCCTGTGTGGTAACCAATTCAGAAACAAGGTTCATAAGCATATCTAACTTATCAGCCGAAACCCTTATGCTGCTTATGGCAGTTTCCTTTGATTGCACCCGCTCTTTTACTCCTGGGGCAACAATCTTATCTTTTACTCGACTACTTTGGATCTGCTGTGCAAGTTTTTGTATTTTGGTTATGCCAATATCGTTCTGAACTCCTTCCAACTTCTTTAATTCAGTTATAAATAGATCGTCAGCAAGAAGGTTACCTCCTGAAATTTTCTGAATATCGATTGTTGCTTCATCCTCAACAAAAATGAAAACATCACTGATGCTATTCACATTATCCTGAGTATATACTATTGCTTCCCAGTAGGTATAACAAAGTTCAGGGTTTATTTTATCTAACGATGGTATCTTATTGAGATGAGCAAAAACCTTTACTTGGCCTAGGGAATACAACTCATCGAGAAGAAAAAGCGGGTTTGTTCCGTTATTGAATAACTCGCTTACTGGATCGAAAAGCACATAGAAAGTATTACCCAAATCATTCTCCTCTGACTGAATTGGTTGGGTTGGTTTCTCAATATGGAGTTTTTCATCTTTCTTATCTCCATTGATTATAGCCCTCACCTTGTTGAGTAATCTGATATGATTCTCTTGAACGCTTGGTTCGTTAAAACTTTCTTCGTCGAGCAATACCTTTAGATGATCGACAGCCGCTAATGTAAGATCAAGGATTTCACGTGTAACCTGTTGCTTATCGTTTCGAATCAAATCGTAAATGGTCTCCATCTCGTGAGTAAAGCTATCGATCTTATCGAACCCAAACATACCGCTGTTCCCCTTTAGGGTGTGCATTGCCCTAAATACTTGCTGTATGATTGACTGATCGTTTGGGTTCTCTTCAAGCTCGAGCAGCGAACGCTCCAGACCGTCCATTAGGTCTGTTGCTTCCTCTATAAATTTTTTCTTAAAGTTATCCATTAGCGCAATACTTTATTTAGTGCTGCAATTAGCTTAGCGGGCACAAAGGGTTTTATAATCCAACCGGTTGCACCAGCATCCTTTGCCTCCATTTTTTTTGCTGCTTGCGACTCGGTGGTAAGGAATAGAATGGGTATTCGTTGGTATTGTTCCATCTTGCGCACGTGGCGGATAAGCTCAATACCATCCATATTAGGCATATGTAAATCGGTAATAATTAAATCAACATGGGTTCCATCGAGGAACTTGAGGGCGTCAGTTCCATCGATTGCAATGAGAACATTATATCCCTCGTTTTCCAATGTAAAGCTAACAACCTCTCTAATGCTTTCAGAATCGTCAACTATAAGAATTGTTTTTGCCATAGTAGTTCCGCTGTTAAATTTGCTATGTTTAGTTTTTTAGGGTCAAAAACGTTTCGAAGCCCGAACGCTCCAAAAGGATTCTGTGATCCTCGGATAGTTTCATTTCAAAGTTAATACTTTTCTGTTCCTGTTTAGCATCCCACAAAAAGCTCTGAAGGAGCTGAACAGCTGTAAGATCAATACTATCAACTTCATTTATCTTAACCTGAATTTGAGAATGCTTTTTTAAATTCTCTAGCAGAAACGCCTTAAGTTCCTGGGCATTATCAATGGTTAGTTCGCCCTGAATAATAATAATCCCAACTTCGCTTGTCTTTCCTTTACCTTTGGCTGCTTGTGACTTAAGAGTAATTCTTTGTGTTTTTGCCATAATTTTTATTTCTTAAAATAGTTCCAAGTTATCATCATCGGTATCTATATCTTCATCGAATAAATCAACAACGCCTTCTTCATCTAATCCTTTAATTACTTGATTGTGTATTTTATGTTCGCTTGCCATGGTGTATGATTTACGAACATCTTCGAGGTCCTCTTCATTTTTAAAGTTAACCTCTGTTTTGAGCAAGCGGTGAATATGGTTAAACTCACCAATTATATCCACAATAACTTTTTCAAAAAAATCGTAATACTTAACCTTTCCAATTGATTCGTTTATATCCTTTAAAATTGTTTTACTTATACTAATGCTCTTGCTAAGTAAGCTGTCAATTTTAGCATTCTTATCGTTGAGTTTTTCAATAATACTATTCATTGAATCGGCTGATTGAGCAAACATTCCTGTGATTTTTGCTTGTGCTAATGTCTTGCTATTTTCAGGAAGAAATTGATTTGCTATGAGTTCAACCTTAGAGAATCCATCTTTGATTATCTCCTCAAATCCCTCAACATCTTTGTAAAGATTCTGTATATGTTTTAACGATTCACCTAACTTTTTGTCATTCAAATCAGTCTCAGAAAACGCTTTATGTGTACTTGTAAAAACATCTTTGAGGTTAACAATTGAATTTGAAAAAACAGTAACACTTTTTGTTGCATGCCCTACCTGGGCAAATAACTGATCAATGTGTAAAGTATAATCGTTTGTGGCGCTTAAAAATCGGTTCAAAACGCTTGCAGAACTTTTCAACCTTGTAATAAAACCCTGCATATGAAACTCATTTGAGTTGTCCTGCGAGAGATAAATTTCATGGCACATTGATGCTATAATAGTCATATTGTTACCAATATTCATAAATTTATCAGTAATAACCTCTATAGCACTCTGGTACTCCTTATTGGCATAAACAAGTTGAGCCGACTGAAGGTTCGCAATATCTCTAATTTTCAACAAAAGAATATCAGTATTGTCTAAACTATCCTTTTCCTTTGTTTTTGCAGTATCATCCAGTTCGGCGAGCAGTTTTTTATGGGTTGCATGTACATGCTCCATTTTTTGCCTTATAATATCGTGATACTGTAGGTTTGTGATTATATCGGCAATACTCTTTGATGAGTTCTCGGTTTGCTTGCTCAATTGAGGTATTAAACGCGACACCTCTTCATGTTTCTCAGCAAAAAGGATTATACCCATATGCACGTTATTTAGAATAAGATCTAAATCCTTAACGCTACTATTGCGAATGGTTTCAAATTTTGTGTACGTAGCCATTACGTGCTCCTTAAGCTGCTCAAGGTTACTCTCGTTCTGAAAACTATAGGTTTTAAAATCGTTTATAACTCTATTAAACTTTTGAACAATTTCATCGAGGCTGTTTGCCGACGAAGGATTAGCTGAACTAAAGATTTTAAGGTTAGTCAAAAGAATTTTCAGCGTAAGTAAATCCTGATTTAAGTTTTTTACCGGTAAGTATAGCTTATCAAGCAGGCTAAGTATTTGTGATAGCTGCTTGATACTATTGTCGAGCAAGTTAGAAAACGCTGATTGGATATGCTTAATTTCCTTATAGAAAGTCTCTATCTCCCTTAACAAACCGGCAGATTCGCTTTTGGCTAACTCGTTAAAAATTTGGGAAGCATTATCGGATATAAGCTTCGATTGCTTAAAATAGTGCTTAAAATCTGAATTTAATCCTAAAAAATCATCTGACGAGCATTGGTGCAACTGAAAAATCTGCTCATCAATCCCTGAGAATATCTCAATGAATTGTTGAATAGAAAAATTGCTAGAAAGTTCTATACTTGAATATTTTTTTTTCTGCTCCATACAATGTTCTTTCCAAATACCCTTAACCGTCCATACGCTTGAAAATATGCGATTATTCTATATCTCGCCTAGCATGGTTTGTTTCACCTTGCTAACAAACAAACCTATGTCGATTGGTTTACTAAAAAAATCGGCTGCACCATACTGCATACACATTTCAATATTCTCTCTTGAACCCACTGCAGACACAACAATTACAGGAATATAAGATGTGTTTATATCGCCTTTAAGCTCTTTCAGAAAATCGAAACCACTAATATCTGGCATAAGCAGATCGAGAAGAATAAGTCTAGGCTTATTCTTCTCAACCAATTTAAGGGCTTCTTTTGCTCCAAAAGCGGTTACTGTTTCGTAACCCTCTTCCTGAAGGATGGCCTCTAACAAAACCTGGTTTGTGGTTGAATCGTCAACAATTAAAATCATAAGTATATTAGATATGAATGTGAATTAAGGGTTGAAAAACCCTCCTGTTATAGTTTGTAAATATTTAAAAAACCAATGAAATAAACATCCAAATAATTATGTTAATCCCCTGGAAAACAGCACCTTAAGGGATTAATACCACTCAATCTTTTAGATATGATTCCCAAGGGAAAAGCCTTATAATTAACAGCTATATACCTGTATATATGCGAGTTATATGAATCAGAGTTACAGTTTGTATGCGAGCGTTTCTCGAATAATAACAGGCCTGTATTTTCTGATTAAGAGCTAATTACAATTTATTTGTTTGTTATGCATGCAGAACAACGGTTCAAAATTAAACATATTCATCAATTTGCAAAGGACTACTTGTACTCATGGTTTCCGAAGCTACCTTCCTATGCGGCTTTCAACACACGGCTAAATCGCATGTCTGAAGCTTTAAAACTTTTATCTGATAAACTTATGACGACTCAGCGCCCCGATGGTTGTGACAGCGGTATCAATGTACTCGATTCAATGCCTATTATCACCTGTTCTGGCAAAAGGCATGGCAAAGTCGCTAAAGAAATCACGGACAAAACGTTTTGTTCAACCAAAGGAATCTGGTATTATGGCCTTAAGCTGCACGTGTTAGGGATGTTTCGTACAGGTAAACTTCCTTTCCCAGAGACAGTTGTAATCACTCAAGCATCAGAGAATGATTTAAATGCTTTTAAAGAGAATTGGGCCGACTTGTCGAACAGAAACTTTTATGGTGACAAAATATATCATGACACAGATTTTTTTGGAAGCATGAAAAAGAGAATCAACTCTGCAATGCTGACCCCCGTCAAGGGGGTAAAGGGGCAGCCGGATTGCATAAAAAATTTTGATAAGGCTGCAAACGACCTGTTTTCTAAAGCTGTTTCTACCGTACGGCAACCAATAGAAGCGTTCTTTAACTGGATTAATGAAAAAACAAATATTCAAAGAGCGTCATACGTTAGATCCACTAATGGACTGCTAGTTCATGTGTTTGGAAAACTTGCTGCCGCTTTTATCGGATTTATATTTTAAACATTAATTCGCATTATGAATTATTAATCAAATTTAGGTTTTCTAAACGCTATGGACAAATTATTTTTAATGAGTTTGCTTACTTATAAATGATGATATACATCATTCCTAAACTTTTTTTGTATATTTAAATCTGCAAAAAAAAATCAATGGCCTATGAATCAATCACAACGAACCGAAGAGAACTTTAATGACCCTCAATTACTTCCCTTTGAATCGGTTTTGCTGCCCGAGGAGAGAGCTAAGCTATACAGTGCAACGAATAAGGTTGAGTATGGTAAACGCGATTTAATTATCAAACAAAACGCTAGGGTTTCCGAGATTCCCCTTGTGTTATCGGGGCTTGTGAAAATATCGAGAGAAATGCGTAGAGGTAAAAATGTAATTTTGCGTATTGCTCAACCTGGTTCATTTTTAGGGCTTTCCTCAATTTTTGGAAGCGATGTTTACGAGTATTCTGTTTTTGCCCTTGAGAGCGTTACTGTTCGATTCGTTGATATTGAAACCTTTCGCTGGTTAATTCAAAAGAACGGCCTATTCGCAATGGAAGTTGTAAAACAGCTTAGTACCGATAATATTTTCAACATCAATAGGCTATCGAGCCTTTTGTATAAGCAACTTCCGGGTAGAGTTGCCGATATAATTCTATACTTCTCTGAGGATATTTTTAAAAATAATACATTTACCATACCTTTAACTCGCCAAGAACTTGCTGAGTTAGCAGGAACAACAAAGGAAAGCCTTATCAGAACCTTATCGGAATTTAAGCACGATAAGATTATTGATATGAATAGAAACTTTTTTCAAGTAAACAGCATGCATATTGTTAAAACACTTAGTAGACTAGGATAAGTGATGCATTAAAACGTGTACACTCATTATAATCTGTATGGAAAAGAGTTACAATATCCTAATTATTGATGATATATTCGTTAATCGACTATTAATTAAGGAGATAGTAAAAAAGATTAGCGCTAAATGCTTCGATGCTGAGAACGGCAAACAAGCAATTGAGATTTTTGAGAGGGAGAACATCGATGTAATATTAATGGATATTGAAATGCCCGTGATGAATGGCATTGAAACCACAAAATACATAAGGATGAATATGTCGGCATCGAAAAGAGTTGTCCCAATTATCGCTTTAACAGCACATAATCCCGATACTTTTTTCGATGAATATAAAGACTCTGGTTTCGATCAGCTTCTAACAAAGCCCTATAGTGCTACCAAAGTACTTTCGCTAATAGAAGAGGTTTGCGCTAAGTAGCTAAAGTGTAAGTATTTTTTATGTTCAAACCTAAAATTATCATACCTTTAAAAAGTTATTTTTTTACAAACTAATACTCTAGGCCATGACCACCGAATACTTAATTGAACTAATCAAGAACAATACAAGAGTTATTCTTCCGGAATTTGGTGCATTTCTAATTAAAGATGATGGAAGTGGAGTTTTTAAGCCTGAGAATTTAACTTTTAGCCCTTTCCTTAAATACAACGATGGCATGCTTGAGGATATTCTTGCAAGTAAAAAGAAAACAACAAAGGATAAAGCCAGAGCATTATTGTCTAGCTATATTGAAAGTTTGAAGCAAGAACTAACTGAAAAGAGTGCCTTTGAACTTAAGGATATTGGCATACTTTACCTTGATAACAGAGGAAGTATTCATTATAGCCCAATTGGCTCCGAGGCAAAAAAAACTGTTCAATCACCCAAAGAAGAAGTAAAAAAAGAGGAACCTATAAAGAAAGAGATACAAAAGGATAATAAGACTGCTCCAAAACAGGAAATACAAGAGGAGAAGAAGGAAAAGTTGGAAAAGCCAAATATTGAGAAAAAAACAGATGAAGTAGCTGCAAAAGAACCAACAAAAGCAGAATCCAAAACCGAGCCAATGACTGAGATAAAATCAACTCCAGTGATACCAGTGCCCCAAAAAACTGAGAATAAAACTGTCCAGCCCATAAAAAAAATTGAACCAAAACCCCTTGAGCAGAAACGCTCTAGCGGTACGGGCAAGGCCATACTTATTGGAACTCTAATTGGCCTTGGGCTTGTTGTTCTATTGGCCGGTGGTTGGTATATGTACAACACTGGTTTATTTACACCTAAGAAAACAGCAAACTATCAACAAACTACTTTAGCACAAAAGGAGTCAAGTATGCTTGACAAAACAACAGGCAATTCCGCTGATAAAACAAATGAATCTGAAGTGAAGATTGAAGAAGAAGCTCAGCAGACAGGTAAATTTGATGATGAGTTTAATAAACTTAGCGTTCAAATGGAGAAAACTACTCCTGATGAGCCCGACAAAAAACCTGCAAAAACAAGAATTTCACAGGCTGCAACACCTCAAAGCGATAAGGTTGCTGCATCATATGTAAAAGAGGGGATTTTTCATTTGGTTGTGGGTAGCTTTAGAAATGTTAGCTACGCAGAAAAATACTCGGATGATATGAAGACTTCTGGGTATAAATCTAGGGTTATTACACAACCAACAGGTATGCACGCTGTTACCCTTGGCTCATTCCTTACCCGGCAAGAAGCTGAAGATTCAATGAACGTATGGAAAGCGCAACACCCTAGTATTTGGATACTTAACCAGTAACATGCCAAGACCAAAAAATAAGCAACCTATCCTTTGGAATTTATCAGGAGTTGGTGATGTTTACCTTAAACGCAACAGAAAAGCACGAAGACTTTCCATATCAATAAGATCATCGGGTGAAGTTAGGGTTACAGTTCCTGGGCTTTTGCCCCTTAGTTTTGCGAGAAACTTTGTTGAAGCAAAACAAGATTGGATTGCCAGTAAGTTAAATGAACTTAGCCAGCTCAATCATCAAAAATTTATTTCAACGGGGTATAGAACAAGAGAGCACGAACTTCAATTTAAGGCTACTAATGCTAATGATATAAATGTTGACTTTGAGAACCAATTCATCAGCATAAACCACCCTAAAGGGATTGATACACAAAGCGATTGTTTGCAAAATATTGCAAAAGAGGCAATTATTGAAACATATAAAAAAGAGGCCAAAGCAATTATTCCCAACCGAGTAGTTCAGTTAGCTAACGAGCATGGCTTTACATACAATACACTTAGGATAAAGAATATAACCTCGCGATGGGGTAGCTGCTCAAGTACAAATAACATTAACCTGAGCATATATCTAATGAAACTCCCCGATGATCTAATCGATTACATAATACTGCACGAACTAACCCATACTGTGCACAAAAATCACGGACCTAACTTTTGGAATCAGCTTAACAGGCTAACTGGTAATGCAAAAACACTCTCGAAGAGAGTAAAAAAGTATAGAACCGGAGTTTAAAAGTTATATCCCTCCCACGAAACAATCTCGTCAATTGGCTTTCTTAATAAGTGTCGTTCCGAGTAGTTTCCATTTTCGGATGGGTAACCAATTGGAATAAGGGCAATAGGTGCAATATTTTTGGGCAATTGAAGTATGGATGCACATTTTAGTACGTCAAATTTACAAACCCAGCAGGTTGCTAAATCGTTGTCAGCAGCGGCAAGAGTTATATGATCAATAGCGATTGCCATATCAATATCACAATGATCCTTACCATCGGCACGATGCCACGACTCTGAGTAA
Organism: Bacteroidales bacterium UBA5349; assembly: GCA_002410065.1. Classification (GTDB taxonomy): domain Bacteria; phylum Bacteroidota; class Bacteroidia; order Bacteroidales; family Tenuifilaceae; genus Perlabentimonas. Next base: position 83,989 of record DHQB01000007.1, read on the forward strand.
TTGCCACAGGCAACTATAATTGCAGGAGCCGATGCAAGCCACAAACCACTATAGCATGATATAATCTGGCCTCTTAGGGGTTCGGTACTTACAACAACGAATTGCCGAGGTTGGGCATTTGTAGCCGATGGGGCTATACGAGCAGACTCAAGAACATCGAGAAGTACGCCTTTGGGAATCTCCCTACTATCATAACTTCTGCACGAATAACGTTTTTTTGCAATATCTAGAAAAGACTTCATATAAAACATTCCTTTACAATCTAGAAAACACCTAGTATGTTAGTGAGTTTAAACGCTCTGTAAGTTCAACAATACTATTGTAAAAATTGCTACTAACCTCGCGGTAATAACGCTTCAATTTCATATCACCAATATCCTTACGATTATTAATCTTATCCAATATCTCCATTTCTAGCATTAAGGCATCAGAAATAATATCCAAAACATTCTCCTGATGCAATGGAGGGGAATAGGCTAAATGGACATAACACTCCTGAATAAAATGTTTTCCCATCTGCTTAATGTCTTTCTTTATATTTCTAATGTTTGCCATAATGCCTATCCTATTGTTTGTAAGCAAAATGAATGCTTAAATAATTACTTTGGTGTTACTAATATATGGTATTTTATATTCGTTGTAAAGTATTATCTGTTTTTTTATAAAATAATTATTTTGAGAAAACCTAGAGAGTAGATATCAATCGTTTGTTACCCAACAAATAAAAAACCACCCCATAAAATGGAGTGGTTTTGTTCGATTTTGGAATGCAATACTACATTAACATTCCAACAACCATAACAGCAGCCATTATAGCAACAAATAAAAGAATGCTAACCCAAACTGGTGTTGATTTTTTTTCTACTGTAGTCATGATATTTAATTTTTAAGTAATATCGTTTAGTTAAGAACTAGTACAAGTGTGTCATTGTAATTCGCAAACATACAATCAACCAATCACTTAACAATAGCAAAAATTAACTTCGCCGAATGTTACATCAACACATTTGTCGGAAAACGGACTGATTGCATGTTAGTCTCCATGTCAAAAATCGAGACTCATCACAATAACTAACGATATTGGATTATTATGATTAACAATTAACTGTTTAAACTTCAAAAATATCAGCTAAGAATCATAATCGAAGGCACATGAAAATACCCGTATGAGAGCAGATTTGAGGTGTTGGGAAGAAGTATCGCGCTACTCTAATTTGTGGTTTATAGATACAGTGTAGCGGTTTATTGCTGGGTGAAAATGTATCTTTAAAAAAGGAAAAGGTAGTTGAAAAGGGCTCAGTTACAATAATTGGCCTTGAAGTAACCAAAAGATCGAGAATCTCGGTTGAATCAGCATTACCAAGTGGTAACCATTTGCTGTAGTTGAAAGGAGCATTTACCATTGCTAATGTTGAGATTAAACAAAGGTTAATGCTAAATGCTAATGCAAATAGTATTGAAATTAATTTATGGTATGTGTCTCGAAGAGATTTCATTTATTCCATGTAAAATGCTAATGCAAATATGCTCTTGATTCAACTTTATCGACCTGTATTTCGAAAACAGCAACATTGATAAGGGCTGGTTTGCCATAGCTAAAATCGTTACGCCCTGAATACTTCTGGAGTACAATGTTCAAAATTCTAGCCTTTTCGTCTAAATCACTAATGGAAACCACTTTGCCATGCACCAGAACGCTTTTGTATTTCATTGAGTAGGAACAGGCTACTTTCTCGTTCCTAATGTTCATCTGATAATCCGAACTAAATGAAATGCAAACTTTAGGGTTTTTCTCCCAAATATCAATCTTTTTCCCAGTAGGTCCAGAATGGATGTATAGCTTTCCGCCACTATAACCAAAGTTGAAGGGCAATACGTAGGGATCACCTTCAAGGTCAACCATTCCAACCATACAGGCATCGCAACTATTAATTATCTCATCAATTTCTGCTTGTGGAAGGTTTGTTCGTGGTTTCATTTAAAATCACTTTTGAATTATATACAAATATCAACATTTTTTTGTTATTCCCTACTCTTACATCTTTTCAAAAATCGGTATGCCTCACCAACCCAAAGAACAACCGATGTGCTAGCAAATATCAAAATCCAATGGTACAAAGATAAAGGTGTAGTTCTGAAAAAAGTACTACCAAACTGTACAATTAATACTTGGCCCAAAAGTATTAAGGCAGCAATTACGAAAAAACTTTTACTTTGACGAATATTGGATAGCACACCCCCACCCGACCCCATTGCTTTTGCATTAAACAAATTCCAAAACTGAAGCATTACAAATACGTTAAAGAATAGGGTAAGTTCGTAAATTGTAATTCCATTGTGGGCTTTTAGCAATCGAAGTAGAATAATTAGGCCAACAAAAAAGAATAATGCAGTAAAACCTATCAACCAACGCATTTGTGAAGTAATAATAAAATCAGTTGTTCTACGGGGTTTCTGTTTCATAACCTCCTTGTGTGGTGGCTCTGTTGCCAATGCTAGGGCGGCAAATGTGTCCATAATAAGATTTACCCATAGCATTTGAATAACGGTTAGGGGAAGTGTTACCCCAACTATGGGACCAAAAAGTACAATGGCTAAAGCAAGAAGGTTTACAGTTAGCTGAAAGAATAGGAACCGTTGGATATTCTGATAGAGGGAGCGCCCCCATCTAATGGCATTTACTATGCTAGTAAACGAGTCGTCGAGCAGAATGATATCACTTGCCTCTTTTGCCACTGATGTTCCTGAGCCCATTGCTAGGCCCACATTCGCCTTATTCAATGCAGGGGCATCATTAGTACCATCGCCTGTAACGGCAACCACTTCACCCATCTCCTGAAGTAACCTTACAAGTTTTAGCTTATCAGCGGGGCGAGCACGAAACATTACCCTAAGATTATAAATAATGCTTTTAGCTTCGCTATCGCTTAAAGCGGCAAACTCAGCCCCAGAGATTAAACTATTTTCATTATTATTTGTACAAAGACCTATCTGTCTACAAATCTCTTTAGCGGTTACACTGGTATCACCTGTAACTACCTTTACCTCAACTCCAGCCATTTTACACTCGTTAATAGCACCAGAAACATCAGGCCTAACGGGATCGGTAATGCCCACAAAGCCAAGCAAAACCATGCTATCAAGCGAACTATTGTTTAAGTTATTTGAGCCATCCTCATCATCAAAATGCTTAAATGCAAAGGCAATGGTTCGCATTGCCGAACCCTGTAGTTCTGCAATTTTATCTTCGAATAAATCCTTGCTAAGCAAACCGATAGGTTTAACCCCATTAATATCTAAAAAATGGCTGCATTTATCTTTAATAATCTCTGGTGCTCCTTTTAGAAAAACCACAGGTTTTGAAAGCAAATCAGAATTACCCGCCGTTGCCATATACTTGGTATCCGATGAAAAAGGGATCTGAGAGGTTATCCTAAATTCTGAGCGAAGTGACTCATAATCCTCATCCAAATCATTAAGCCAAAGCAGGAGTGCAGCATCAGTAGGGTTTCCTAAAGGCTTTACTCCTCCGCCAGTTCTATCGATAAATGCCTTTGAATTTACTGCCATTGAAAGAATTACCAGTGTCTTAAGGTTTATGTTATCATCCAAATCACCAGCAAAAAAGGTATAATCAACTACCTGCATCTGATTTTGGGTTAGTGTTCCCGTTTTATCAGTACAAATAACTGTTGTTGCGCCCATGGTTTCAGTTGCCTGCATTCTCCTCACCAAATTATTTGTAGCCGTCATTTTGCGCATGCTATAGGCTAAGCTAAGGGTAACACTCATGGCCAAACCCTCTGGAACAGCAACAACAATAAGCGTTATTGCAACCAGAATGAAGAGAAGTATTTGTTCGGCTGATTCAATGCTAAACCATGCTTGCGCAGAAAACAAATTGATACCCAGTAATAGGCCCATACCATAAAACACTGCAAACAGCGAAAGCGAAACCAGTAAAAGTTTAGGTATGGCCACAGTTAACCTACTCGATAGGATTTTGGGTAATTCAAAAGATTTACCGAAAAACGAAAAGAAATCGAACATTATGGGTAACCAAACCCTAGTTAGAATTATACCCAGAGGAATTAATACTGAGAAAAGGCTATACCAATTCTCGGGAGTTAAAGCTAATCTTCCGCCGAAATAATCGAAAAGCATAAATCCCCAAAAAGCTATAAATGCAACTAAAAATCCAACTACACCAATAAGTTTACTTAAACCCTCAAGTTGAATGCTCAATGGGGTTGGGTCGTTAATCTGAATTGATGCTTCTCTTGCTGTCTTCCCTATTTCTGTTTCGTTTCCAACTGCAGTAACTAAAAAAGTTGCATTTCCTTCCATTACCGTGGTACCACGGTATACCATGTTAACTGGATATGTATGCTCCTCCTGAGTATCCTCAGAATTGATTTGTTTATATACCAACAATTCCCCGGTTAACGATGATTCATTTACTCCCAAAGATATGCTGCTATGAATTTTGCCATCAGCAGGAATTTCTTCACCAGTATCTATAATTACAAAATCGCCCACAACAATTTCGGAAATGGACACTGAAGTTACACCGCCATTTCTTATAACCTTAACGGGCTCTATATCGCTAACTTTATTAAGGATATCAAACTCGAGACCAGCCTTATACTCATTAAAGAAGGCCATTAATGTAGCCAGCAGAACGGCAATTATGATACCTATTCCCTCAATAAAATTGCCATGAAAAAAACCAACAACAACAGCAATTCCAGCAGCAATTAAAAGAATACGAATAATAGGATCATCAAACTTTTCGAACAGCAATTTCCACCACGGATTGCGTAATGGTGGAGTAAGAACATTGCTGCCATGCTTCCGCCTACTCTCCTCAACTTGGCTAGATGTTAGACCTTTAGGAATATTATCTTTTTGTAACATTTGTTTTAATAGTTAGAGTACAAGTTTAAGGGTAATTTGCATATTATTAGTTGATAAACGAGTATTTTTTGTAGTGAATAATACATGAGATTATCCTTGGTATTTAGCCAGTTTACAGTGCAAATGATTAAAAATACGAAATATTGAAAGACAGATCAAACAAAAGTTCGATGAACATAAGGGGTGATTTGCAACAAAAAGGCTATTTTTACAAAAAAAAACAGAAGAATGTTATATGGTGTTGTTAATCAAAGTATAGTTCCCCTAAGGAGAGAACCTTTTGAGCGTAGCGAAATGGTTAGCCAGCTGCTATTTGGAGAAACTTTTGCTATTATCGAAGAGCATAAGGATTGGCTTAGGGTAGAGCTAACATACGATTCCTATGAAGGCTGGCTTGATAAAAAGAGTTGTATCATACTTGATCAAGAACAAATAGAACTTCTTTTGCTAGATGGAATCTCGCAGGTCTCTTCCAGACTCTTCAGCGCAAAAGCAAAGGATAATGACTATCCAATAAGATTATGCCCAGGATCGAACCTGTACAACTACGACCAACCAACAGGCATCTTCAATATGGTGGGTAAGGAGTACAAAACCTTTAACGTTCCTTTTGATGGCCCATTTGATAATAATTATAAGGGCATTGAGGAGTTGTCAAAATCGTTTGTTAACACACCATATCTTTGGGGTGGCCGCACACCATATGGGATTGACTGCTCTGGGCTGGTACAAATAGTCTTCAAAATAATTGGGGTTAAAGTTCCTAGGGATGCCAGTCAGCAAGTTATGGTTGGCCAAACAGTTGAATTTGTTAACCAATTTAGGGTTGGAGATTTAGCCTTTTTTGATGATGAAGAAGGTAATATTGTCCACGTTGGTATAGTACTGAGCAACAACAGCATTATCCACAGTTCTGGATACGTTAGAATAGATAAACTTGATCAACAGGGAATTTTCTCAACTTCAGATAAACGTTACTCTCATAAACTTAGAGTGGTAAAACGCCTACTTAATATTAATTAAATTTTTATAAAATTATCCTTAGCCCTATGATTAAACATCAGATAACTATATTACTTGCTGTTATTGTGTTGGCAATTTGGATAGTCTATAAACTTAAGGAAAAGAAAAAGAATAACAGGGACAGCAAATAACAACCATAAGGCAAATGCTTCACTCCTATAAATACCCCAGAATGCTGGTTACAGTAGACTGTCTAATCTTTCAAAAAGGGGTAAACGATTTGTATAAAATATTGCTAATAAAACGAGGGAATGACCCTTTCAAAGGTCAATTTGCCTTGCCCGGCGGCTTTCCCGAAATGGACGAACTACTTGTCGATGCAGCAAAACGTGAACTAATGGAAGAAACCGGATTAACTATGGTTCATCTTGAGCCTCTTTCAACCTTTGATGCTATTGAAAGGGATCCACGGGGAAGAAATATTTCTGTAACCTTTTATGGCTTTGCTAGGGCTGATAGTAAGATAACTGCGGGCGATGATGCTGCCGAAGTTCAGTGGTTTCCGCTAAATAGGCTTCCGCATCTGGCATTCGATCATCAGCAAATAATCGGTTTTGCCATTGAGAAACTTGGGCTTCAATAGTCCAGGGTCATCCCTAAACAATCATTCCTGCTCCAACGGTAATATTAGTTGCCTCGTCGATAATAAGGAGGCTGCCCGTTACCCTATTCTGTCGATATGAATCGTAGAACAAGGCCTTTGTGGTTCTTATGGTAACGCAAGCAATATCGTTAAGGCCAATACTCTTGTCGTCATAATCCTTATCCAAGGTATTGATGTTTACTTTAAACTTAACTTCTTTTATCATGCAACGTACGTCGCTTGAGGTATGCTTAACCGCATATTTTGCAGCAGAATTCAATGCTTTATCACTTAGCCAGCATACCATCACATCAATATCCTGTCCTGACTCAATGCCGTTTTCTGCAGGAACAATCATGCAGCCGCGGCTAACATCCAAATCATCTGTTAAGGTAATGGTTACCGATTGCGGAGTGCTTGCACTTTCGAGTTCCTCGGTAAAAAGTCGAATAGACTGGATTGATGAGGTAAACCCAGAAGGTAGTACCTTAACCCTATCACCTACCCTGAAGGTTCCGCTAGCCATTCTTCCAGCATATCCACGGAAATCATGAAACTCAGTGCTCTGGGGCCTAACAACGTATTGTACAGGGAAACGAGCATCAACATGATTATAGTCGTTGCTAATGTATAAATTCTCAAGAAGATACATTAGGGTTGGTCCATCGTACCAAGGTGTTTTGGTTGACCTCTCAACCACATTGTCGCCATGCAATGCGCTAATGGGAATAAACCTCACATCCTTAAGATTTAGATTTGAAGAGAAGGTCATAAACTTTTTTTGAGTATCGAAAAAAACTTCCTCACTAAAATCAACCAAATCCATCTTATTCACACAAACAATAACGTGAGGAATACAAAGCAATGATGCAATATAGGCATGCCTTATGGTTTGCTCTATTACACCATGTCGTGCATCAACCAGTATAACTGCTGCATTGGCGGTTGAAGCCCCAGTAACCATATTCCGCGTGTACTGAATATGGCCAGGTGTATCGGCAATTATGAATTTACGTTTTGGTGTATGAAAATACCTATAGGCAACATCAATGGTAATACCTTGCTCGCGTTCAGCCCTAAGCCCATCAGTTAAAAGCGCTAGGTTAACATGCTCTTCACCTTTTTTTAAAGATGCCTTTTCAACCTCCTCCATCTGATCCTGAAAAATGGCTTTTGAATCATATAACAATCTACCAATAAGCGTACTTTTACCGTCGTCAACGCTTCCGGCAGTTGTAAACCGGAGCAATTCCATGTTAAGATATGCTGAGTCGTTAAGTTTATTATCCATAGCAAACTTGATTTTTCTAATTAAAATGCATTCAAATTGGCTAGAAATAGCCTTCAATCTTTCTATCCTCCATGGCCGCTTCGCTTCTCTTGTCATCGGCCCTAGTTCCCCTTTCGGTGGTTCTAATGGCGGCAACCTCTCTAATGATATCGGTTAGCGAGTTGGCCGTAGATTCTACAGCGCCAGTACATGTTGCATCGCCAATAGTTCTAAAGCGTACAATCATTTTCTCTACCTTTTCGGTATCCCGTATCTGCATAAAAGGGGTTTTAGCATAAAGAACGCCATCGCGAAGAAAAACTTCACGTTCATGCGAGAAATATAGCGAAGGAATAGCAATTTCCTCTAGCATGATATATTGCCAAACGTCCATCTCAGTCCAGTTACTAATTGGGAAAACGCGAAAATGTTCGCCCATTCCCATGCGGCCATTAAAAATATTCCAAAGTTCAGGTCGTTGATTCTTAGGATCCCATTGTCCAAACTCATCACGATGCGAAAAGAAACGCTCCTTTGCACGGGCTTTTTCCTCATCGCGCCTGCCCCCACCCATTGCACAGTTAAACTTATGTTTCTCAATTGCATCAAGCAGAGTAACTGTTTGAAGCCTATTACGGCTTGCACTAAAGCCTGTTTCTTCCACCGCTTTCCCTTCATCAATCGACTCTTGAACAGAGGCTACAATAATGGGCACGCCTGTTTCTTCAGAAAGAGCATCACGAAACTCAAGGGTTTCAACAAAGTTATGACCAGTATCAATATGCATAAGCGGAAAGGGTACCCTTGCAGGGTAAAATGCCTTTCGAGCAAGATGAAACATCACAATAGAATCCTTTCCACCACTGAACAGCATTACGGGATTCTCGAATTGTGCAGCAACTTCACGAAGAACAAAAATTGACTCCGACTCAAGTTCGCGTAAATGATTAATGGTAAACTGCTTCATACTTATTGGTATTTAAAAAACACATTAGGTAATGTTCTACCAACTACCGCATGTGCTTGAGTAACCTTTTTCAGGGATAATAAATATTGATTTTTTAAATAACCCCCAAAATTAATAAAACTTTTGTGTTATGCAGTTTAAAAGCTGCTTTGTGCTCTCTTCGGGGGTTTTTCCGTATGTATTGATGATGCAATCAGCATTAAGAGGCGCCTCATAAGGGGAATCGATACCGGTGAGGTTCTTTATTAAGCCATCACTTGCTTTTTGGTACAAGCCCTTTACATCACGCTGTACACAGATATTAAGTGGAGTACTTATGTAAACCTCAATAAACCGATTGGGGTCAATAATATTTCGCGCCTGCTCGCGTATTTGGATCGTTGGAGATATGAATGAGCAGATGGCTGTTACGTTCGACTGCACTACTAACCTAGCCATTTGTGCTGCCCTACGAATGTTCTCTTGCCTATCGGCAATGGAATACCCTAGGTCAGCACAGAGCGATTTCCTAAACTCATCGCCATCAATCGCTACAGTGGGTATTCCCTGCTTTGATAACAATTTTCCAAGCAATTGGGCAATGGTTGTCTTCCCTGCCGATGGTAAACCGGTTAACCAAATTACGTATGGTTTTGACATAGAAAAATTACTGTATTTGAAATGGGCTAAACAAACCCGCGTTCTTTCTTAATCTTCTCGTACGCTTCGTTAACCTTCTGAAACTTCTCTTCGGCTGCCTTGCGAATATCCTCACCCAAATAGCTAACCTTATCGGGGTGATGCTTTAGCGCCATATTGCGATAAGCCTTTTTTATTTCGTCAACTGTTGCTGTTTTCTCAATCTCGAGTATACGATAGTTCGCATCGATATCATTGTAAAACATTGACTTAATTGACTCGAAATCAGCATTTGAAATGCCCAGCCAACCTGCAATATTTGTAATAACATTTACCTCATTGGGATGTAAAACGCCATCGGCGTTAGCTATACCGAATAGTAAATGAAGAAGTTGCAACCGTGATGGATAATCCATATTATCACGGATCTGGTAGCAAACATCTTTTAGTGGAACGCTTTTTTTGAGTATATCGCGGAGTAGAATAAGCGCATCATTTGCAGCAGCAGCACCAAAGTTTTTGAGAAAATAACTCTTTACATAGTCGAGCTCAACTTTTAGCACTTTGCCATCGGCTTTCATAACCTCAGCAACTAGAACTAATAGGCTAACTATAAAATTATTACGCCCAGTTTGTGCTGTATAGGTCTTAACCTCAGAGGTATCGAGCACTGAACCAATGGCAAAGCCAATAATGCCGCCTATTGGACCAAGAAGCACCCAGCCCAATCCACCACCTATCCATTTACCAAATTTTCCCATAAACCTATTTCCCTCTAATTAATTCCCTTTAAAATTTTACTGACCAACTCGGTAACTTGTGGTAAAAGCAACCTGATGCCATCATTTACTAAAACAAAATTGCTTTTGGCAACTAACTCTTCGTCGGAGAGTTGGTTTGCCATGCGTTGTATTACATGTTCTGGTGTTACCCCATCGCGCTGGCATACCCTATCAATTCTTAGCTTTTGTGGAGCAACCACTGCAACAACCATATCTACTTGCTTATAGGCTCCACTCTCAAAAAGTATGGCTGCCTCTTTAAAGGCTATTTTTACATTGGCATTAGTCTGTTTCCAGGCATTAAAATGATGTGCAACAGCGGGATGAACAATAGAATTAAGGCTTTGTAAAAGGTTTTTATCGTTAAAAACAAGCATTGAAACCTTTGCCCTATCAAGCTTTCCCTCTATATAAATGCCAATTCCAAACAGCGACTTTATCTGCTCAATTACCTCATTATTTGTATCAACAATAGTTCTGGCTTCGAGATCGGCATTATAAACAGGATAACCCATAGCCTCTAAAATATTGCTAACCATTGACTTTCCGCTACCTATTCCTCCGGCTATTCCAACAGAAATCATTACAGTTTCTCAATGATAAATTCAACAAACTTTGGCTCAAAGGTAAGGTTTGATATGGAATGGGGTTTCCCCTGAACCCTAACCCTAAGCTTATTATCGAGCATTACTTTTGCTTCATTAAAATCGACGTAAGCCTTAACCGAAGAGTTTTCAATATCTTGATAATCACTTCTAACCACATTACATTTCACATTCACAGAACTTGGCAGAACAATTAGCCTAATTGAATCGGGCAAGTTTTTCACCTCAATGGGAAGAGAGAAGTTTGCTTCGGTAAACCTCTCAACAGGGATTGTTACCCTAACATTACGGTGCGATAGGCTTACCTGCGGGATGGACTGAAGCGGAATTTCTTGTTGCAGCGTTTGGTTTAAATCGAGGAAACTCTTATTTTCGGTCTGTATAGAGGTTATTGTGTCAATAATTGCCTGTGGACCACTAAGGGTAATGCTATCTGGCTTAACAGAGATTTTGCCAGCAATCATGTACTGTCTTTTAAGTGTATACTTAATCTTTGGAGATACGACTACCTTTTTCTCTGCTAGATCGGTAAAGTGAAAAAAGAGTGTGTCAGGAGAGACCTTTTCAAGTTTAAGATCACCATGCAAATAGTTGGAAAAAAGATGCCTTGACCTATTAGTAATAAGCATAAACTTATGATCATCTCCTTGGGCCATAATTAACCCAGCGCTTTTCATATCTATATTAATGGTAGTTAATCTGGATGATATTCTATACCTGATTAAGGTATAGCCAAACCCACGAACATTTAACAAAACGCTTTTGGGAGGATCTCCAACTAAAAGTTTCCCCTGAGGCATATTTTCAAACCTAACCGGAAAATTAACATCGGAGTTGTACTCGTAGCTGAGCTTATTTAGATACCAAAGAATTAATGCTACTGCTAGAAAGAAGGAGAATACAGCTAATTTAACCTTAAACTTAGTTTTTTGGCGCTTAAAAATGTTCCCGAATTGCCTTAGTAGATTGGTATCCATGATAACAAACTAATTTATAAAAAAACAGAGTTCAGATGCAACTGTAAATGCAAATGAACTCTGTAAAGGTATAAAAAAAAGCTACTTCTGCTGCAAATCGGAAGAATCGCGAAGTACAGTACTCTTAACAGCTTTAATTCTTACGTTATCAGATATTTCAACCACAATGTGATCGTCCTTCACTTCAAAAATTTTACCAAATAGACCGCCAGCAACTATCACTCTGTCGCCCTTTTGTAAAGCTTCCTGAAATTTGCGAAGTTCCTTCTGGCGTTTCATCTGTGGCCTAATCATAAACATATAGAAAACTACAATAATTAGCGCCAACATTATAAATGACATGTATGGACTTCCGCCCTCAGCCTGTAAAATTACAAATAGTGTGTTCGTCATAATCTTTATCGTTTAGTTATTTTGGATGTTATAAATAATTTATACTACATTAACTCTAATCGTTATAGAGCGCGATGGTGTTGTTGCATTGGATGTAATGCTAACGCTTTTATACTGCGACCCATGCCATCCTCTACTATTAAATATTACTTCAATGTTCGCTTTTTCGCCTGGTTTTATCACTTTCTGACTAAGCAATACATCAGTACAACCACAATCAGGAACTAAATTCTTAATAACCAAGGCATCAGTACCAGTATTGCTGAAACTAAAGGTGTATGATACAACCTCGCCGTGACTTATTGTTCCCAAGTCTACAAAATCTTCAATAAACTCAATAATTGCAACTCCGTTCTCCACTGTCACCTGCTCAACGTCATTTGTTGATTCTCCTGCAATTTTTCCACACGAAATAAACAGTGCAAAAGTAAAGCAAAAAAATAGGAAAACCGAGAAAACTCTACAATTCATTATTGTGCAACAATTTAACATTAAAAAAAAGCTATGGGTTACTCCTCTCCAACAAGCCCCCTGCCCTGCTTATTTATTAAGCCTTCTGAACGCAATGTTAATATAATCTTATCGAGAACCCCATTTATAAACATACTACTCTGATCAGTACTGTAGTATTTACTAATCTCGATGTACTCATTGAAACTCACCTTTACGGGTACTGAAGGAAACTCTGTAATTTCGGTGATGGCCATTTCGAGGATAAGGTTATCCATACTGGCAATCCTCTCCACATCCCAATTTTTGGTGTACTGGTCTATCGTTTTTGTGTTTTCAGAATGCCTTAACACAACTTTACGAAGCAAACGCTTGGCAAAGTCCTCATCCTCCTCATTTTTATACATCGGAAAAACAGGCGTATCGGTACTCTGATTCTCCTCAAACTTCTTTAGGGTTTTAACAACCATACCAACCATAAAATCTAAATCGTCATTCCAATAAATGCTCTGCTCCTCAAGCCACAAGGTAAAATCTTCAAAATCCATCAACTCTTTTGAAAGAATGTTTACCAGTATCTGTCGATGTTGTGTAAATTCACATGTTTCAACTTGCATGTATTTTGCAAAATAGTCCGATGCGACAATTTTTTGGTAAATCTTCTTGATGAGTTCGGGGTGGTTTACCCAGTTAAGGGTATTCTTTGAAACGTATTGCGAAATACTTTCATTCTCCTCAATAAGCTTAAACAGCGGATTATCTACAAAACGTGTGTTTGGATTAAGATCATCATGCATTGGCACATGTTTCTGCCTAGCAGTTTCTATACGGCGTTCTGCAAAATTTCTGATATCGAGAAGGAGAAGGAATAGCAGATGATATAAATCGTAGCCTTTTTTTATGCTATGCAGCAGTTCCGATTCTGCCTTCGGGAGTGAATCATTCTCTGCCTTAAAAAAGGCGAAAAGAACTTGAAGAGTTTTAATCCTTAATAATCTTCTACTTATCATCTTAAGAACGTAACAAAGTGTAAAATTGAGGTACAAAGATACATCCAAAAATTTCAATTTAAAAAGCTAACTGAAAATTAATGATGAATTTTAAAACGGAACAATAAAATTAAAAGGTTTTAGTGGATGAAAGTCAAGCCAAGCAAGCGTTAGCAAAGATTATAACAAGTTATTTGCAAAAAATGAGATAAAAGGAACACAAAGAATAGGGTTGTTAAAATATTTTTTTATTTTTGAACGGCATTTAAAACAACAGTGTTGAATAATTTTAAAATATTGAAATGATGGATGAAATTAATAATCACGATGAGTTAGAAAGTAAAGAGCGAGACGATATTTTCTCTAAAGTTGTGAGAGCAGGCAAAAGAACTTACTTTTTTGATGTTAAAGCCACTCGTCAAAACGATTATTACCTAACAATTACCGAGAGCAAGAAAAGATTTGGGCAAGAGGGAAAATTCTTTTTTGAGAAGCACAAAATCTTTTTATACAAAGAGGATTTTGACAAGTTTGCTGAGGGACTTGCTGAGGCTGTTGATTATATTAAGACCAATCAGGGTGAAGAAACATCATTTCAGGATGAAGAGGATACCGTTGTAGAAATGCAAAACGAATTCTCTAACATCAACTTTGACGATCTAGAAGATAAATAGCACTATTTCAACAACAAAAGTTAAAGGCTACCCTCTCGGTGGCCTTTTTTATTCTATCCCACCAGTTTCAACATTGGGAGGAGCACTAAAAATGACATCCTTTATCTCGTCCAGAGAAAGTTCCTTGACGTTGGTTATCAGAAATCCTAACTGTATGAAAGGCCCCAAAGAATTGCACTCCTCAATTGCAGCCTGAAATGGTTGTCTTACATTTTTGCTAAGGGGTACAAGTGCAAGAATCGTTGCAAAATTACCTGTAAACCTAACACTTTCTATAACCGAATGATGCCTTTTTAGGGTAAATTCAAACTCGCTCTCAATAAGTTGCTGCTGCAATTTTGTGAAAGGCTTATCCTCCATAGGTATCAGTACAACAAAATAGCGAAGTTTCCCCTCTTTGCCTCCTAAACCTGTGGAAATAAAAATTTGCTGCTCTTCTAAAAGTTTTGACTCCAAAAGCATTCTACTTTCTTGAAATGCCATCAACGCCCAATCCCTTAGCTCTGGCAGTGGATTCTGCGTATAGCGTTCAATTACCCGGTATGCTTCGGGTTTATCAATTGACGCTAGACCAACAAGCAATAACTTCTTATCATCAATACCAATATCGGTGGAGTAAAGATTTGACTCCTGCTCAAGCACCTTAACGTAATCGTCGATGGGTGGATGAGCCTTTGAGAATTCAAAATACTCAAACTGCACTTTAACATCCACTATATGCTCAAGAATACTGAAATTACCAAGATTCTCACCTAGCAATTCCTCAATCTTTTGCAGTATATTATCATTATTATTCAAAATCAGTTCCTCCTACAAAACCCTTTTGCATATTAGGTGTTAAAGTAATACTATTATTTAAAACACAACAAACGTTCAGATAACAAAATACCAACTTTTAGGGATTCATATATCCTATAAAAGGTATTATGTTTGCAAACTATTTTAGGATAATTACATAGTTCTTAAATGCTTTTAAGCGAATTACAAAACGGAGAATACGGAATAGTTTCGAAGGTTAGGGGAAGAGGAGGCTTTCGGAAACGCATTATTGAGATGGGTTTTATCCGTGGTAAAAAGGTTACGGTGATAAAGAATGCCCCGCTCAAAGACCCTATTGAATACTCAATAATGGGCTACGAGGTGTCGCTGCGCAGAAGTGAAGCCAATCTTATTGAAATTATTACCCCCGAAGAGGCAAAAGAACTGGTAAAATCGAACTATAACGGTACGTTACCACCCCAAAACGATTTAGATGTTGTAAAAACTGGGGCTAAAGTTGGGAGTAAGATTGTGAACGTTACCCTAGTGGGGAACCCAAATTCGGGTAAAACAACCCTTTTCAACAATGCATCTGGTTCCAAAGAGCACGTAGGCAACTACAGCGGTGTTACGGTCGACTCAAAAATGGCACGCTTTAAGCATAAAGGGTACACTTTTAATATAACTGACCTACCTGGCACCTACTCTCTTAGCGCATACACACCTGAGGAACTCTATGTAAGGCGATTTATCCATGAGCAAAAACCCGACGTGGTAATAAACGTGGTTGATGCATCGAATATTGAGCGTAACCTATACCTTACAACGCAGCTTATCGACATGGATATAAAAGTGGTTGTTGCACTCAATATGTACGACGAACTGGAGGCTCAAGGCGATACCTTTAGGTATAAAGATTTGGGTAAGATGATAGGTATCCCCTTTGTACCAACGGTTAGCTCCAAGGGAAAAGGAATTTCCGAACTATTCGATACGGTGATCAACCTCTATGCCGACAAGGACAAGACCTACCGTCACGTCCACCTTAACTACGGCGAGCAAATTGAGCGCGCTATTGGAATTATTCAATCTCCCATTAAAGATAGCGATAACCAAAGCATCAACATACACTACTCGTCACGCTATTTATCAATAAAACTGTTGGAGAAGGATAAGCAAGCCCACCGAATCGTTAGCAAATCGGGGTCATACGATGAGATTTTAGATATTACCAACCAACAGATAGAACGCCTTGAGGATATTTACAATGAGGACTCGGAAACCCTTATTACCGACGCCAAGTATGGCTTTATTGCTGGTGCGCTAAAAGAGACTTACACGGAGAACAAGCATAAAAAGAGGCAGAATACCCAAATTATTGATGCCTTTGTGACGCATAAGCTATTTGGGTTCCCCATCTTTTTACTTTTTATGTGGATTAGCTTTTATACCACATTTAAGCTTGGCGCATACCCCATGCATTGGATTGACCAGGGCGTTGGCCTGCTCAGCTCATTCCTTACTCAGGTTATGCCCAATGGGGCATTTAAGGATTTGCTCATTGGCGGTATGATTAATGGAGTAGGAAGCGTAATTGTTTTCCTACCCAATATTCTGCTGCTGTTCTTCTTCCTATCAATTCTCGAGGATACAGGTTACATGGCCCGTGCCGTATTTATTATGGATAAACTAATGCACAAAATTGGGCTACACGGCAAATCGTTTATCCCGCTAGTTATGGGGTTTGGTTGTAACGTGCCCGCCATAATGGCTACACGCACCATCGAGAACAGGAACAACAGGATGGTTACCATGCTCATCAACCCATTCATGTCGTGTAGCGCCAGGTTACCTGTTTATATACTGATATTGGGAGCCTTTTTCCCAGAAAATGCAGGTACAATGCTGTTTGGCATTTACCTAATTGGCATTATAATAGCCATTTTAATGGCTATGCTATTTAAAAAAACTCTATTTAAAGGTGAAGATGTACCCTTTGTTATGGAACTTCCTCCATACCGCATCCCCACGATAAAATCAACCATAAGGCATATGTGGTCCAAGGCATCGCAGTACCTAAAAAAAATGGGAGGGGTGATACTTGTGGCAGTTATCATTATATGGGCTTTAGAGTACTACCCAAAAACTACTGAGCATAGCCAAAATTACGATCAACAGATTGAACTACTAAATGCTGATATAGACAACTTAGCAACCCATAATTTGGCCATTGCCAAAGCCGATAGTATTATAAGCGTAAAGCAGATTCAGATTGAACTAATTGAATCGCAAAAAATATCGGATCGGCAGGCAAACTCATACCTTGGGCGTGTTGGAAAATTTATTGAACCAGTTATTCGTCCTTTGGGCTTTGATTGGAAAATGGGGGTTAGCCTTGTAGCGGGTGTGGCCGCCAAGGAGATTGTTGTTAGTACCTTAGGTGTGCTTGTACAAGCCGGCCCGGATGCCAACGAAAACAGCCAAACGCTAATAAATAAACTTCGTAACGAGGTTTACACCTATGGCCCTAATAAGGGACAAAAGGTTTACAACCCACTAAGCGCATTCTCATTCCTGCTCTTCATACTCATCTATTTCCCTTGTGTTGCGGTTATTGCAGCCATTAAAAAGGAGTCGGGGCACTGGAAATGGGGCGCATTCACAATACTATACACCACTTCAATCGCCTGGCTCGTATCGTTTGTTTTTTATCAGGTGGGCAGTATGTTCTATTAACAAAAAGCCTTCTTTTTTTGTATCTTTGGGGTAGATTTTTTCTGCGAATATGACACAAAAAGCCTCAAACGATAAGGTTAAACTAGAATTCTTTGTTCCCAGTATATCTGAGGAGTTAAGGCTTCCATTGGTAGATGCTTTTATAAGCGCAGGATTCCCCTCTCCTGCCGACGATTACCTAGAGGCTAAACTGGATCTGAACCAATTGCTTATACAAAATCCTAGCTCCTCTTTTTTTGCCCGTGTTCGGGGTAATTCAATGCTTGATGTAGGTATTCACGATGGGGATATTCTGATAATTGATAAATCGCTCGAACCTAAAAAAAACTCTGTGCTTGTTTGCTTTATCGACGGTGAGTTTACCGTTAAAAAGGTGATGAAGGCAAATGGTGATTTTTACCTAATGCCACAGAACAAGGAGTTTGCACCAATTAAGGTTGATAAGGGCTCCGATTTTAGGCTTTGGGGTGTTGTTACATACTGTATTCATAAACTACTATAGATGTTTGCGCTGGTTGATTGCAACAATTTCTACGTTTCGTGCGAGAGGATATTTAACCCTTCGCTCGAGGGTAAGCCTGTTGTTGTGCTCTCGAATAACGATGGCTGCATCATCTCCCGATCGAATGAGGCCAAAGCCATTGGACTGAAAATGGGAGAACCCATATTTAAGCGTAAAGATTTAATTGAGGAGCATAATGTTAAGGTTTACTCCTCTAACTATGCGCTGTATGGCGATATTTCGCATCGGGTAATGAATACACTCAACAATTTCTCGCCCATGGTTGAGATTTACTCCATTGATGAGGCTTTTCTGGAACTAAGCGGAATAAATGTTGATTATACCAAGTACGGGGAAACCATCCGATTGAAGATACAAAGAGATGTTGGCATGCCCATTGGTGTTGGTATTGCCTCAACAAAGAGCCTTGCTAAAATAGCCAATAAAATAGCCAAGAAGCACAGGGGTGTATTTGCCATTGAAACAGAAAACCAGCGCCTTTGGGCACTTGCAAATACACCTGTTGAAGATATTTGGGGCGTAGGTCGCCGTTATGCGGTTCTGCTCAAAAAGCATGGAGTAAACACAGCGCTCGATTTTACAAAACTGAGTACCGATTGGATTAGAAAAAACATGACCGTTCAGGGGCATAGGTTGAAGGAAGAACTTATGGGAAAACCGTGCATTGCCCTTGAAACCGTGATGCAGCCAAAAAAGAGCATTGCCACCACAAGAGCATTCGGTAAAAAACTCTCCGATTTTGGTGCCATAAAAGAGTCAGTATCATCACATGCAGTAAGTTGTGCTTGCAAACTGCGAAGACAGAAATCGGTTGCCCGTTTTGTAACCGTATTTATTCATACCGACCCTTTCTCCGAAACACAAAAGTACGTTTCGCGCAGCATAACGGTTACGCTTCCCATTGACTCCAACTCCGATATGCTTATTGCTAAAGCAGCACTAGCAGGGTTTAGTAAGATATTTACGCCTAATTTACTCTACAAAAAAGCGGGCGTAATTGTAACTCAAATCAGCTCAGCCAATGCCATTCAACAAAACCTATTTGAGCAGCACAACACGGATAGACTTAATGCAGTTTCGCAGGTAACCGATTTTTTAAATGCTAGGTATGGGCAAAAAACAGTCAAACTTGCCGTTCAGGGAAGTAGCGGTGAGTGGAAATTAAAACAGGAGAAACTATCGCCAGGCTATACCACCAGATGGAATGAGATACTTTGTGTTAACTCGTAATATTTTTTTATGCTATTTGAGCTTTTTGTCTTTTAACGATAAGTGAACCAATCACTAAACAGAACAGTAAAACAACCACCCAATCAATCAGAATGTGTTTCTACTACTCCATAAATAAGGGCAAAGCAGATACCCTAAAAAAAGAGGGGGTAATTAGCCCAAAGACTTTGGAGAAGGTTCACAACAGGGTTGTGATGAATGGCTTTGAGCGTCCGTTGGCACCAGTTATTAGCAATTTGAATCCTCAGGATGTTGAATATTACAGGTGGGGATTGGTTCCCAATACCATATCCACGACAAGCGATGCCGATAGTTTTTTGAAACAATACAATACGCTTAATGCCAAGGGTGAGACTGCATACAAAAGCAAGATATACAACTATCCCTTGATGCATAATCGTTGCCTAGTAATGGCATCCGGTTTTTTTGAATGGCAGCACACAAAAGGGAGGAAAACTCCATACTACATATCACTATACGACGGTAACCTTTTTACCTTTGCAGGCATTTGGGATAGCTGGAGGGATGAGTATAACGCTCCACAATTCACGTTTTCAATACTAACCACCCCAGCCAATGAGCTATTGGCAAAGATTCATAATACCAAAAAGCGAATGCCTGCAATACTCCATGCATCAATGGCTAAGGAGTGGCTAAACCCTAACCTGAAAGTAAAAGACATTAAAGAAATGATTGAACCAATAGAAAGTAATGCGCTAAAAGCGCATACTATTAAGCCATTCCTCAATCTAAATCAGCAACAAGCTAGCTTTGAAAGTGTGCTTGAACCATTTACTGCGCCTGATGATTCAAAATCAGCAGGGAATAATCAACTTAGCATCAATTGGTAAAAAAATAGGGCTGTCGAGACAGCCCTATTCATAATGCAGATTCTGCTATTTCTTAATATCTAAAAGTTTGAACATAAAAGCATACTCAAAAGCTACCTCGTGAAGAGCTTTAAAACGACCTGATGCTCCACCATGCCCAGCTTCCATATCCGTTTTTAACAATACTAGATTATCATCGGTCTTCATATCCCTAAGTTTAGCAACCCATTTTGCGGGCTCAAAATACTGTACCTGTGAGTCGTGATAACCTGTGGTAATTAGCAGGTTTGGATAAGCCTGAGCAGTAACCTGATCGTATGGTGAATACGATTTCATGTAGAAATAGTACTCCGGAATGTTCGGATTTCCCCACTCATCGTACTCGCCTGTGGTTAAAGGTATTGATGTATCAAGCATAGTTGTTACCACATCAACAAAAGGAACCTGTGCTATAATACCTTTGTAAAGGGTTGGTGCCATGTTGGCAATTGCGCCCATAAGCAAGCCGCCAGCACTTCCGCCCATGGCAAATAGCTTATCGGAGCTAGTAATCTTCTCATCAATAAGGAATTGTGAACAGTCAATAAAATCAGTAAAGGTGTTCATCTTCTTAAGCAGCTTTCCATTATCGTACCACTGGCGACCTAACTCCTGCCCGCCACGAATGTGAGCAAGAACGTAAACAAATCCCCTATCGAGGAGACTAAGTCTTGCTGAGCTAAAGTAAGGGTCCATTGACATTCCATACGATCCGTAAGCATAAATAAGTGCAGGGTTATTCCCATCGAACTCTGTGCCCTTGCGGTAAACAATCGACATGGGGACTTTAACACCATCTCTGGCCGTTGCCCACAAACGTTTAGACTCATAGTTTTCAGGTAAAAACCCGCCTAAAACTTCAGTTTGCTTAAGCAACTCTTTGCTTCGGGTGTTCATATTGTAATCGTAGGTTGACGATGGTGTTGTAAGCGATGTATAGCTATACCTAAGCAATTCTGTGTCGTACTCAGTGTTTACAGATATCCACGCTGAGTAAACCTCTTCGCCAAAATCAAGATAATGCTCTTCTTTAGTGCTCATATTAATAATCCTAACCTGATTAAGTGCATCTTTGCGCTCATCAACAACAAGATAATTGCTAAAAACTTCTATACCCGACAGTAAAACATCCGCACGATGTGGTATTACCTCTTTCCAGTTACTTTTCTCTGTTTTATTTACAGGAGTTTCCATTAACCTAAAGTTTTCTGCATCTAGGTTTGTTACAATGTAAAACTTATCCCCGTAGTGGGTAACTGAATATTCGAGTCCACGCACTCTTGGTTGTATCACTTTAAGTTTGCCATAGGGAGCATCTGCATCTAAATAGCTAAACTCTGTACTAAGGGTACTTCCCGAACCAAAGAATATGTACTTTTTAGACTTAGAGTTGTAAACAAAGGCGTTAAATGTTTCATCATTCTCCTCGTAAACCATCTCATCTTTACTGGTATCCTTATTTCCCAAAGAGTGCCTAAAAACTCTATTAGGCCTTAGCATTTCATCCTTAACCGAGTAAAAAATTGTATTATTATCATTTGCCCAAGCCACGGATCCCGATGTATTCGATATTTTGCTATCGAGCAATTCACCGGTAGTTAAATCTTTAAAATAAATTGTGTACTGCCTACGGCTAACCGTATCAACTCCATAGGACATAATTTGGTTGTTTGGCGAAACATTTAAACCCACAGCCGAGTAGTATGTATAATCCTTTGCCAACTCGTTTACATCCAGCAAAATCTCTTCATCTGCACTTAGGCTATTTGGTTTACGGCAATATATTGGGTACTCTTTCCCCTCATCGTAACGCGTGTAGTAGTAATAGCCATTCTCAAAATACGGAACGGATTCGTCCTGCTCTTTTATCCTACCCTTAATCTCTTCAAAAAGCTTATCCTGAAATTTTTCTGTTGATTTCATAACAGCATCAGTATAGTCATTCTCAGCGTTGAGGAAAGCTAAAACCTCTTCGGTATCGCGCTCATTCATCCAGTAGTATGGGTCAATGCGAGTATCGCCATGCATTACCATTTGGTATGGGTCTTTAGTGGCAGTAGGTGGCTTGGGATTGGTTGTACAGCTCGACACCAATAGAGCAATAATACCAGCCATTGCCAAAGATGTGAAGATTCTCCTATTCATTGTATTTTGTTTTTAAGTATTAATTCAGTTTGTGATATGAATATAAGCATATCAAATATATGCTAAAATTGCAGATTAAGTAAACAAATAGGCCATGTATATGTTTCATAAATACTTTATAAAATTAAACATTATTTTGTCACGATTAAGCATAGATATATGATTTTAAAAAAGGTTTACATAGGTTTTATTGCATTGGTTATTATGGTATCGGCTTGCACACAAACAGAGAAAGAGAGTGAAGGTAAATCGAGTTCGGTACCTATTGTTGACTTTTCGGGAATTGAGCCATTGCTAAACATCAGCAGCGATACAACCTATATTATAAATTTTTGGGCAACCTGGTGTGCGCCCTGCGTTAAAGAACTACCATACCTTGAGCAAATTGCGAAAGAGTATAGTCACAGAAAAGTTCGGGTAATTCTTGTCAACCTCGATTTTCCGAATCACTATGAATCCAGGCTAATCCCATTTATAAATGAGCAGAACATTTCCTCTGAAGTTATTATGCTTGACGATCCCGATGCGAATAACTGGATAGACCGGGTTGATGCAAGCTGGAGCGGTTCCATACCCGCAACTTTAATCTACAATAAAACAAAACGAGAGTTTTTTGAAAAGGAATTTAACTATAATGAACTAGAGAGTATTGTTAAACAATACGTTAACTAAATCGACTAACTAACCAAATCATTATTAAACTATGAAAAAAATTATTTTAACCATTAGTATTGTTGCCCTAACAGTGGCACTTGCCTTTAGTCAAGGCTATAAAGTTGGAGACAAAGCAACCGATTTTAAACTAAAAAACGTTGATGGCAAGATGGTTTCAATGGCCGATTTTGCAAGTGCCAAGGGATTTATAGTAATATTCTCGTGTAACCATTGCCCTTACGTAATTGCCTACGAGGATAGGATAATTGAATTACATAATAAATATGCATCAAAGGGTTATCCAGTTATTGCCATAAACCCAAACGACCCTGAGGTACAACCACAGGATAGTTACAAACTGATGATTGAACGGGCCAATGAGAAGAAGTTTCCGTTTGCTTATCTTTTCGACGAAGGTCAGAAAGTATATCCAGTATATGGAGCTACCAAAACCCCACACGTTTATCTTTTAAACAAAAAGGGAAAAGATTTAATTGTTGAGTATATTGGTACTATTGACAATAACTACAAGGATGCATCGCAGGTTACCCAAACATATCTTGCCGATGCAATTGCTGCGCTTCTTGAGAACAAGAAACCCTTGGTAACAGAAACTAAAGCCATTGGATGCACCATTAAGGTAAAAAAATAGTTGGGAAATAAATTCAAAAAAAGCCTGTCCACTAAAAATGGTACAGGCTTTTCATTTAATCTAGCATTACTATTTTTCTAAAACCCGAAGTAAAAAAAGTTTAGAAGCCTTAATGGCTTTTAAGGTTCCGCCTTTAACCAAGCTTGGTGCTGATAAAATCGTTTCGCTATTCTCAATTACCTCTCCATTTATGAGAACAATAACCATATTACTACATTCAAATTCCTCGTTAATACTTAGGTCAACAATCTGACCAGTACTTACATACGACTTAAGCTTCTTTTCACGCCAATTCATCCATGGTTTTAGATTAATAAGCAGCCTTTCAGCCACGTCAAATCCTGCAAAAACCCACAGTTTATCAACTAGCACCTTATTCCGTTTGTACGCTTTCTGTATGGCTGAATCATTAGCCTTAATAACTGTTACCGGCGATTCTGCAATTAGCGATGCCCAAACCGGCAAGCCACAAAGTGCTTCGTAAGCGCCAACCATTGTTCCAGGCTGTGCCATGCGCAACAATTTCTGTTGTTGTTCAATTCGAGCACTTCCTCTTAAAATTATCATAAATCCTTCGCTCTGTGCATCTTCGGAAACTAGTATACTACCAACCGGATAAACCTTTTCGTGAAATAGCGCTGAAAGCGATTCGAAAACTGATTCATTTAATGCGGCAAATGAAGAAATAGACTTAAGATACCTTGAAGCTTTGTTTGTTTTTATTTGAGGGGGAGAGTCGATAATCTGCTTCATTTGGCTTTGGATTACCGCTTCTAGATTAGACGAGTCGGCTGGCTCAAGCCTACCCTGCTTCTCAATCTTTTGAATTGTAGCCATTTGATGGTTTAGCAACGATCTAGATGCAATTTGCGTCTCGATGGCATGGTAAACTTCAGGGTACGTATCTTTAAGGTTACGCAAAAAGGTAAGGCCCATAATTCTATTCTCATTTATTTCATCCTCAAGTGCTGTTATCCTTTCAACCTCATTTGATAATTGATCTGTCCCAGTGGAAAGACCAATAATTAAGCTCGATAGACTTTTCAAATTCTCCTCATTGGCCATAACAAATCCACGGGCACAGTCGTAACTTAGCGCCAGTTTTCTGTAGAATCTTTTTTCCCAAAAGCCACCAAATATAGGTATGGTTTGTAATTTTGCAAGTATTTTGGGGTTTGTCCACATCTGTTCTAGGTCTTTTCGTTGGGCTAAAGAAACTTCACCGTTTAGGTCGAGTAAATGGTCAATCTCATCGGAAAGGTTCTGAACGGCAGAAGATGTAAGTAACCCTTCGCTAAACTGTCGCCAATAACTCTCCTTTTCCTTTAAAAGCATACGTTTACGCGTTTCAAAAAGGGTATTAACCGGTTTATCCTCGGCGCTAATTTGTTGTACATTGGGCAGAAATTGCTCAACCAATTCCCAATCGGCACCTGACATAAACCTATTCTCCTTAAGTTTTGAAATCTCTGTCTCTCCCCCCTTACGGAGCATTGAAATGGTATGGTTTAGCAGCTGCGCACGGGCTGCTCCCACTTTTGCTAAGCCTAACTTCTCAATTAAAAGTTTTATTGTTGTTGCATTTATGAGTGATGTAAGAAAAACAATACCGGCAGTAAGAGATAGTATTTGTGTTCGAACTTCTTGATTAATTGACTCTTCACTGGAAACAATAAGAGCTAAAGCCAAACCAATTGCGCCACGCAAACCACCCCACCAAGCAACAACTCCATCTTTAGGGCTAAGTCCATAGCCAATTCTTTTCATCAAAGGATAAAATATTAAAAGCACAATTGCCCTAACAACTAATATTGCAATATAGATTAAGATTAGTATAAGAAAATCTTTAACTGTAAATGAGACCCTGAGCGCTATAACAACTCCTACAATAAGGAAGATTAAGGTATTTGCAATAAATGCAGCTAGTTCCCAAAACTCGTGAAGAAAATGAGCAACCTGAGGGCTAACGCGAGTCCGCCCAATACCGGCCATCATAACACCAAAAGCAACTAGGGCAAGCACACCTGAAATATGAAGAAAATACTCGGCCACAAAAAAGGCCAAGTATGCTGCCCCAACTACAACCGTTATCTCAAAAAGTGCATCGTTGAAAACCCTTTTAAGCCATGTAACTACTAGCCAACCCACGGTAACACCAACAGCAACACCACCCAAAACAACTCGCACAAACTCAACAATTGCATTATTACCCTCAGTGGATCCAGTAATTGAGGCTAGCAAAACCATAAAGATTACGATTGCTGTTCCATCGTTGAACAACGATTCGCCCTCAATAAGTGTAGCAAGTTTTTTGCTAGCTCCCACCTCTTTTAGAATGGAAACAACTGCCACAGGATCAGTTGCGCTAATGATAACCCCAAACATTAACGAAATTGGCCAGGTCCATTGCCCCAAACCAATGCTAAGGCCTTTTATAAGCATTGCAAATGCCCCAGTAAGAATAAGAGCAACGATAATACCGGGTACCGCAAGGATAAACGCATTAGTAAACGATTTTTTAAAGGTATGTACATGCATAGAAAATGCTGCCTCGAAAATTAACGTGGGCAAAAAGATATAAAAGATTAAATGAGGATCGATATGCCCTGCCCAACCAATTGCCTCAACAAATATTGCAAGTGCATTATGTTCTGTCAAAGCTAAAAGCGAAGATGAATCTCCAATTCTATAGACCAACCCTAAAAGCGAACCAATAACAAGCAATGAGATTGTATAGGGCAAAGAGGTTTTGCGCAACAGATATCGAGTAGCAATACCAATAAAAAGGGCTATTATAATAAAAAGCAATGGTGCCATGCTAATATGCCCGCCATGCTCCTCAACGTTTGCTACAATTGACTCCTCAACTGATGAAACAAAACTATTGCTAGTAATTGAGCACAATAGCCAATTAATTTTGGCCAAAATGGTGTGAGCAAACGAAAGAGCGATCATAATAGCACGAATTAGTTTTAATTAAGATAATATTCTAAGGGTAAAAATATTTACCCTTTATGATGATAAAAATATGCAAAAACAAAGCACATGACAATAGATTTTACCGTTTTTATTTTAAAAAAACGCCTTACGAACCAAATCGTAAGGCGTTGTGATTTAACAGTTATAAGAAGTTATGTCAATTATCTGTAAGCTGCTTCATTAATCTGCTTAACGCTTGTTATGGGTTTTGCAGGATTAAGATACTTTGCTAAAAATTCATAGACCTTTACCCTTACTTCTTTTGCATGTTTAGTATCCATTCTATTGAAGGAGTGCCCGCCGGGGATGTCCTGATAGATTTCAAATTCAAACTTTTTACCCTCAGCCTTTAATGATTTAATTAAATGCTCTACCTCTAAAACATTCACATCATCATCGTTTGTGTTTGTGTGAATAAGCAATGGCGTTTGCAGTTTGTGTGCATTCCATGCTGGGGAGCGTTTACGGTACTCGGCAATATCTTCGCGTGCCGTTTTGCCAATATGGTAGTCTGCTGAGTATAAATCACGGTAATCCTGAGTCATGTATCCCATGCGGGCAACCAAATCGGATACGGGAACTCCTGCATAAACGCACTGATAATCCTTTGGGTACTCAAACACATTCATCAGCGATATCATTCCGCCATGGCTCCAGCCCATAATACCCACCCTATTCTTATCAACAAAATCATAGTTCTCAATCATGTAATCACGGCTAGCATGGGCATCCTGCGTTTCAAGTCCACCATAGTCAATCAGTTCCCAAAACTTTTTACCATACCCTGTGCTCCCTCTGTACTCTGGGGCAACAACAATATAACCCTGAGCCATTAATTCGCGAATAATGTGATAATAGTAGGTGGTAAAATCTCCATGAACTCCACCATGGGGAAGAACAAGCAATGGATACTTTTTAGTAACATCTAATCCTTTTGGAATAAAAATATAGGCCCAAAACTTAACGGGATTATTGGCTCCCATAGCTGTTGGGTTTGGTACAATTGCTGGTGGTGGGCCATAAAGGTAAACCTTATCAACATGGGCAAAACTAGCCATCCGATTGAACCAGAGCACGTCGTCAACCATCTTCTGCAGCTCATCGAGCCTATGGTTCAAACCCTCATTGTGGTTCTGAAGAACTTTTACCTCATTCTGTAGAGACTCTAACGTCTGCCCAAGCATCATAACGGGCGCGAGTAGTAGAAATACAATGAATAATTTTTTCATATGTTTAATATTATTATTTAATCTAATTCAATCATGTTATGCGTTTACGCCTATTTTGATGGGTGTTTTTTAAAAAAGTTTAATTCCCCATGGCAAATATACGCTATGCAATTGTTGGTTCAAAAAAAACGGCATTATGTTTGTTTTCAGCAAGTATTAAGTAAATTTGCCAAGTATCAGAATTTATTCGAATTAACACTCCTTGAAAATGAGAAAATCCTTAATCGTTACCCTTACCCTAGCATTGCTTTCACTTTGTGCCATTGGTCAAAATGAAACTGATGCTACCAATATAAAGCGATCAACAGATAAGGTTAAAATTGAGGGGAAATACTACTATATCCATATTGTTCGCAAAGGAGAAACTCTTTACTCCATTAGCAAGGTTTACAATGTAAGTCAAGTTGAGATTGCTATGGAAAACCCCGATATATATCTTGGATTACAGGTTGATCAAGCACTAAAAATTCCTATTAAAGACATTGATATAAAGGAACTTGAATCGGATGACAAGTATATTTATCATGTGGTTAAACGTAAAGAAACACTTTTTAGTTTAACCCGGAAATATGAAGTCACTATACAAGATATTATTGCTGCCAACCCTGAGGTAGAACAAGGACTGAAAGCAAATCAGGTGGTTCTTATCCCCAAGGAAAGTGTAAAAACCTTTAGCGATGATAATGCCCAAGAGTCTAATAGATTTATTTACCATGAAGTTAAGCCCCGCGAAGGATTTTATTCCATTACCAAAAAGTATAGTGTTTCCGAAGAAACAATAAGGCGTTTTAATGAGGGTCTGGTTCTAGATGGTATAAAGTTGGGTACAGTTCTAAGAATTCCACGCAATCCAAATGATACGTTACTTGTTGACGATAAGCATTTTACAGCCATTAAAGACTCAGAATCAACTCAGGCAACAGAATATTTTACCCCAAATGTTGTTTGCGATACGTTTATATACAATCGCTCGCGCGATATTTATAATATAAGCCTTTTGCTTCCATTTACACAGGAAACAACTATTGAACCATCCGATGATTTTGACGAAGGCAAGACAAACGAGACTTCTACCACTGAGCCAAACTCAAAGGGCAAGGTATCGCAGCAAAGTTCTTATTTCTTAGACTTTTACCAAGGTGTGCTTATTGCGCTTGATTCGCTTAAAAAGGGTGGCCTTTCAGTTAATCTTAATGTGTACAATACCGAAAAAAGTGTTAAGAGCATTGAGGCGCTAATTAAAAGTGATAAACTTAAAAATTCAAACCTAATTATTGGCCCAGCTTACCCCGAATGCCTAAAGCCCCTGGCTAGGTACTCGTCTGAGAATAGGATTCCTCTTATTTCGCCCCTTTCGCCTAACAGCTACATCGTTGATCAAAACCCCTACTTTTTTCAGGTTAACCCATCGTTTTTAACGCAGTTAGATGAATTTGTAAAACAAATTGACCTTTGCAAAGGACCAAACATTGTACTTATACATGAGAACGATAGCACTAATCAAGGGATAATTAACAGTTTTAAAACATTTATCAACAATAGGATAAACCAATGCTCAAGCCCTGGTTTTACCCATTTTAAAGAGGTAACCTACAAAGCAGGTAGTCCTACTCCTGAAATTCAGGAACGCATAAGCCATAGCCTTTCACTTGACAGGGATAATTTGATTTTAGTGCCATCCAATAACGAACCCTTTGTTAGCGATTTACTTGGTAACCTACATACACTATCTACAATACACAAATTCCCTATTGAAGTTTATGGTTTTCCCCGTTGGCAAAAATTTAGAAATGTTCAAACCGATTACTACTACCAACTTGAACTTAAACTTTTTACGCCATTCTATATTGATTATTCCAAGCCAAAGGTAAAAGCATTTATTGCAGATTATAGGGATGCTTTTAGAGCAGAGCCTACACAATATGCTTTTCAGGGATATGACGTTGCGTTTTATTTTTTAACTGCAATGAAAAAATATGGTGTTGACTTTATGTACTGCATCAATAACCTTAAAGTTGATTTGCTTCAATCTGAGTTTAACTTTGTTAAGAAAGATATTATGAGCGGTTATGAGAATAAATCAATAAGGATGATTAGGTATACAAAGGATTATGAAATCAACTTGTTAGAGGTAAAAAGAGAGTTACAAATACCCATGCCTGCAATTTACCTAAATGAAAAGGGACAAGATCGAAAAGAAGCAACATGGTAGTTGATGGTTAACTAAATACCCAAATACCATTGGAGACAAATACCCATAAAATAAAGAACAACACTCGCCTATCCATAACAGCTGGTTGGGTTTCTATTTTCACAAACCTAATACTTTTTGCTGTTAAGTATTGGGCTGGAGTAGTTAGTGGCTCGGTTGCACTTATTGCCGATGCTTGGCATACACTTAGTGATTCCATTAGCTCAATTTTGGTAGTTGCAGGAGTTGCCCTTTCCCAGAAACCTGCTGACAAAAATCATCCCTTTGGGCATGGCCGATACGAACTCATTGCAACAGTCATTATTGGTTGCATACTCATCTGGGTTTCGTATAGTTTTTTTGTTGAATCAATTGAACGGTTAAATAATAGAGAAGCTGCTAGCTATGGGACTATAGCCATTGTTGCTACAATTCTGTCAATTGTTATTAAGGAAGGGTTAGCTCAGTACTCGTTTTACATAGCAAGAAAAACTAAATCGAGGATAGTTGCAGCCGACGGCTGGCACCACCGTAGCGATGCCATTTCATCTATCCTTATCCTTATAGGTATCTTTGTGGGGAAAAATATTTGGTGGATCGACGGTGCGCTGGGCATTATTGTATCATTGTTTATATTCTACACTGCATATAAAATAATAAAGGATTCGTCACACATCATCCTTGGTGAAAAGCCATCGCCTGAACTGGTTAAGGAGCTAGTTGATTTAGCAAATACTGCTGCAAGCAGCAATGTTTTCCCTCACCATTTTCATATACACAACTACGTAAACCAGAAAGAGCTAACGTTCCATATTTATCTTCCTGATAAATTTACCATTAGCAGGGCACACGAAATAACCAACGCCATTGAGGAAAAGATTGCTAATGAAATGGGAATAACAGCCACCATACATGTTGAACCTCATGAACACATGCCTGAGGATAACGACGAAATTGCATAGCCTAATCTGTAATTAGGGTCATTTCATCAATCAGTCGTTTGGCGTTTGCATACTTATCAATAACAAATAGCACATACCGAATATCGACAGATATTGTACGCTGCATATGAGGTTCAAACATAAAATCGCATGCCATAGCTTCCTGATTACCATCGAAAGCAACACCTACCAGATTACCATTGGCATTTAGCACTGGGCTGCCCGAGTTTCCGTTGGTTATATCATTATCGGTAAGGAAACATATGGGCACACCAATAGAATCGGCATAATTCGCATAATCCTTGTTGGCATAGAGCTCTTTCAATTTAGAGGAGACCTTAAAGACATCCACATTGGAATTTCCCTTCTCCATTACTCCCCGCAAATAGGTATTTGGATGCATTACTACTCCATCAAGAGGGTTATACCCAATCACCTTACCATATGAGAGCCTCATGGTTGAATTGGCATCAGGATAAAATGTTTTATCAGAGTCCATCTCTAGATACCCCTTATTAATCGTTTTATAAGCCATGCTGAGTTTGTGCCTATGGGGTGCCATGGTATCGCCTAGGGTTGCGGAATAAATTTCGAGGCTAAACTGCATCATAAACAACGGATCGTAGACTAGGCTATCCAAATTGGGTTTGGACAAAAACTGCTTCATTCGCTCCTGCGAAGTAAAGATTGATTGATCGTAAAAAAGCTCTATTATGTAAGGGATAAAAAATTCTGGATATTCCTGGTCTTTAATCTCTTTTAGAATTAACTCACCAATTGTATCGGGCATAAACTTTGTGAGATTAAGTAAAGCATCAGAGTATAACCGACTATCAATATCGGGGTGAAAGTTCTGAAATATCTCTGGCAATCTTTTGGAAATGCGCTTTGCTTCCTTTTTTACTTTCCGTTTAGAAACCTTATCGCTCAGCATCAATGTAAAAAGTTCGTGCAATTCGTAAATGTTATTACTAAGCTCAACGGGCCAATTTATAATAGCGTTAATTGCTCGATACTGCTCCTCAAATTGATTATCTCTAACAAAACGGTAATACTCTTCAATATCCGTAAGGGCTTGTAAATACTCATTTCGTTCTTTAGGGTTTTCATTTACCCACTGCACTAACCTATCCTCTCGTTCTTTCATCCTCTTCACAACATCAAATCGCTTCATCGATTCAGCCTGATAGGTATCCTTTTGCCAAAAGTTCACCAGCATATCATGCGTATCGGTGTAATCAACCTTTGCTTTGGCATCGTTCTGCATCCCCTCCTTAATCTCATTAATAAAACTACCCCAAACATTATCAACCCAAGGGGCAACAACGTCGCGTTCGTGCTGCGCATGGAACGATGTTGAAAGTCTATGTGTACTACCCGGGTACCCTAAAACCATTGTAAAATCGCCTTCTTCTACTCCACTCATCGATATAGGGAAATGGTGTTTGGGATTATAAGGTTTATTCTTTTTGCTGAAATCAGCGGGTGTTCCCTTGGGAGAGGCATAAATTCTAAATAAAGCAAAATCGCCAGTATGCCTTGGCCAGTGCCAGTTATCAATATCACCTCCAAAATTTCCAATACTCGATGGAGGAGCACCAACCAAGCGAACATCGGTAAACCTGGTGTAAACAAAAAGCATATACTGGTTATGATTAAACATGGGCACTACCACAAAGTGCTCCTGCTTATTTAACGATTTTAAATTGGAGGCGTAATTGGAGATTACCTCTTGCTCCTTTATAAAAAAATCTTCGTATGCTACATCGCCAATTAACTGGACAATAATCTGAGTAACATCTTCAACCCGATTTAGGATGGATGCTGTTTTACCTGGAATAGGGAGTTCTTCCTCGTAGCTATTTGCCCAAAAACCATCGCGCAACAAATTCTGATCTACTGATGAATGGAGTTGAATATCACTTACAGCACAGTGGTGGTTTGTAAGTGTTAGCCCTTTGGATGAGATTAACTCAGCCGTACATCCACCATCGTCTAATTGCACCACAGCATCCTTTAAACAATTACGATTGATGCTATAGATATCCTCGGCAGTTAGATTTAATCCAAGTTTCTGCATCTCTTGGATATTCTTGTTTAGCAATGACAACAACCACATCCCCTCGTCGGCATGCAATGTTAATTGTGCAAATAGTAGTAAAACTGCTAGGCTAATAAATTTTATTCTGTTTATCATGAAATATAAGTTTTATTGCTGAAACGGATATTCAATGCAAATTAACAATATATTTTGAAGGCATACCCAAAAAATTTTCTAAAATTGTTATTCATAAAAAAATAACACTAAAAACAGAATAGCTAAACTTGCTTTGTATATTTGCACCGTTTTTAAATTAATGGTTAACTTGCCTAACTAAACTGCAAATAATGGAGTGGTTTCTAAAAATAACATCCCTAGTTTTTGCTTACTTTCTTGGTAGCGTTCCCACATCGATATGGATTGGAAAGTTCTTTTATAAAATAGATATACGCGATCATGGTAGCGGAAATGCTGGTGCTACCAATACGTTTAGGGTTATGGGGGCCAAGGCGGGTTTTACTGTTTTTGCCATTGATATGCTAAAGGGTTTTGCTGCCGTTAGGCTGCTTTACCTTACAGATTTCTATATTCCCGAAACAGGAAACTTTGTAAACTTTCAGCTTGCCCTAGGACTAGCAGCTATGATTGGCCATATCTTCCCAATTTTTGCTCAATTCAAAGGTGGAAAGGGTGTTGCAACCCTAACAGGCGTTGTACTAGCTCTGCACCCAATTGCTACGCTAATAACCTTTCTTATTTTTATTATAATGCTGCTCATAACCAAATTTGTATCGCTAAGTTCAATGATTGCAGCATTCACCCTTCCATTCCTTCTGATTTTTGCTTTTAAATCAACTACTCCGTCACTTGTAATCTTCGCAATGATTATTGCGATTCTGTTACTTTTTACCCACCAAAAGAATATTGAACGCCTATTACAAGGCGAGGAAAAGAAATTTAAGATTAAGCGCAAAAAGAAAAGCGAATAGTTTTGACCTCTGCACCCAGAGTTGACGAGCCAAGAGTAATAGATCTCAATTATGGCCTATTGAGGTTCCCAAATATGATGATATCTAAATTTATTTTACTTGAAAATTTCGTCGGGGTATTCAATATCCATTAGGAAAAGGCCTGCAGCAGGAGCCGAAGTTCCTGCCAACCCTCTGTCCTTTCGCTCAATTATTTCAATAAAATCGCTTAGCGAAATTTTCTCCCTACCTACATCAACCAAAGTACCCACAATTGCCCTTACCATATTACGCAAAAACCTATCGGCCTGTATGGTAAAAACCAGGTTACTCCCCTCTACTTGCCATGCAGCATGGGTAATCTTGCAGTTATTGGTTTTTACATCGGAGCCAACCTTGCTAAAACTGGTAAAATCGGTATAGTTTAAAAGTATGCTTGACGCTTTTTGCATTAGGTCGATGTTTAAATCAACCTTAAAAATCCAGCTAGTGTCGATGGTGAATGGATTTTTCTTTTGAGAAATATAGTATTTATAGGTGCGTGATAGAGCCGAAAATCGAGCATGAGCTTCAGGGTTAACCTCAAAAATATTTGCGATTGCAATATCGTGTGGTAGCACCTCATTAAGGCTATGGATTAGGCTTTTACTGCTAGGTATATTAATCTCTTGCTTTGAGTTAAAATGAGCTACAAAATAGGATGCATGCACACCAGTATCGGTTCTACCTGCACCCAAAGTCATTATATCCTCTTGAAGAATTAGCGACAAAGCCCTATTCACCTCTGCCTGTACAGTATTTGCATTGGTCTGTATTTGCCAGCCGCAGTAATTCTTTCCAAGGTACGAAAGCTCAATAAAATATCTATACACAGCAATTTTTGCATCAAATATAGCAATCAAAAAATTACTATAGAAAGCATTACCCATATTTTTAAGCCTACCTCCGTGTAGCAACAAACAGTATTGCTATTGGCAATGAAGCAATACAGTCTCCTTAAATTGTTAATAAGAATGCACTGCCCTTGTTTGACAACAAAAGTAAATCAAACTATATTTGACAATTAGTGACAAGAA
Source organism: Bacteroidales bacterium UBA5349 (assembly GCA_002410065.1). Lineage (GTDB taxonomy): Bacteria > Bacteroidota > Bacteroidia > Bacteroidales > Tenuifilaceae > Perlabentimonas. The sequence continues at coordinate 119,230 of DHQB01000007.1, forward strand.
GGAATTATTTCATCAATCAATTTGTTTGGTGAAAAGAAAAGTCACTTGAAATAATAAGTAACCATGAATCAGTTGAAGCCTGAACTAGAGAATAGCCCTATGTTATACACTGCAAAACCTTTTTTAAAGTGGGCAGGTGGAAAAACTCAATTAATAAATGAAGTTGAGAGTAAATTACCAAATGACTTTGGAAATTTAAGCTATACCTATATTGAGCCATTCATAGGGAGCGGGGCTGTTCTGTTTTGGTTGCTTAACAGATATCCGAAAATTGAAAAAGCAGTAATCAATGATATTAATTCTGATTTGACCAATACATATAAAGTTATATCCACTAGCCCTAAAGAGTTAATTTCGGTTTTAAGTTTAATGCAAAATGAGTATTATGCATTAGAGAATAATCAGGAGAAAAAATCAACTTATTACTATAAAAAACGCGAATGCTATAATTCACGCAAAAGTGATAAAATAGCACAAGCCGCCCTTTTTATTTTTCTTAACAGAACCTGCTATAATGGTTTGTATAGAGTAAATAAAAAAAACGAGTTTAATGTTCCTATGGGTTCTTATAAAAAGCCAACAATTTGCGATGCAGAAAACATTTTAGTCGTAAGTAAAGCCTTACAAAAAGTAGAAATACTTTGCGGAGATTTTGAGCAAACCCTAAACTATGCAGGTAATAATTCCTTTTTTTACTTCGACCCACCTTATAAACCCTTAAGTAATACCTCTAGTTTTAACTCTTATGCTAAAGATGAATTCGACGATGAGCACCAAATCAGGCTAAAGAATTTTTGCTCAAGGATAGATAGCATGGGCTATAAATGGATGTTGAGCAATTCTGATGTAAAGGGTTTTGATGGCAACAACAATTTCTTTGACGAATTATATTCCGAATTTAAGATAGGTAGGGTTAAAGCAACCCGAAGAATTAACTCTAATGCTAATAAGAGAGGGGAACTAAACGAACTGCTGATAACAAATTATATACCCGAATAAACTTTGAGCACTGGCTAACCTAAAAAATGATGAGGTTAGTTAAACTGATTAATAATTCTATCAAAATACAAATCATAAGTTCAGTTTATACTTAGCAGTTAGAGTGAGACTTTTAAAGGTGCCTATCCACTTCTAGAATCTCCAAGTCCTTCATATCGTTACCATTGATTGTAAATCGAACTGCTGTGCGTATATTATGAAAACCCGACTTGCCTGCTGCTCCAGGGTTGATATGAAGTAACTCGTACTTTTTGTCGAATATCACCTTAAGTATGTGCGAATGGCCGCAAATAAAAAGCTTTGGTGGGTTTTCTTTAATTAATTTCAGTATTTTACTTTCGTACCTATTGGGATATCCGCCAATATGGGTCATTAGTACGTCAACCTCTTCACAAAAGAACCTTAAAACTTCAGGGTAGTCTGCTCTAACGTCAAAGCTGTCAATATTCCCATTAACAGCCCTAAGTGGCTTAAAGTTCCTAATGGCTATTGCCGTCTCAATATTTCCTATATCGCCTGCATGCCATAGCTCATCACAACTTTCAAAAAAGTCCTCAAGATTCTTATCCCAATGCCCGTGGGTATCGCTAAGTATTCCAATTCTTTTCATCGTAATGCTATTATTCCTACTTTTGCACAAACACAAATATATATGCAAATTTTTTATATCCCGTCCATATTCGGCAATCCAATAACTCTACCCGAAGAGGAATCGAAGCATTGTGTAAGAGTGCTTAGAATGGATGTTGGTGATGCCCTCCAGATTGTTGATGGTAAGGGGACCCTTTTTAATTGCCAACTTACTAATCCACATCCAAAACATTGTGAAGTAGAAATAGTTAATGAGGTGCATGGATTTGCAAAAAGAGATTTTCACTTACACGTTGCCATTGCTCCCACCAAGAATATTGACCGATTTGAGTGGTTTCTCGAAAAAGCCACAGAGATAGGAATCGACGTAATTACCCCTATACTGTGCGAACACTCCGAAAGGAAAAGCCTGAATCACGAAAGGCTCGAAAGAATCCTTATTGCCGCAATGAAACAATCGGTTAAAGCCTATTTACCCAAATTAAACCCCTTAGTCCCTTTCAATCAGCTTATAACCTCGCAGCAAGAGCAACAAAAGTTAATTGCATATTGTGGCAATTACGATGAGCCCCATGCTAAATCGCTAATTGAAAAAGGTAAAAGTATTCTGTTCCTCATTGGGCCCGAGGGTGATTTCTCGCCTCAAGAGGTTGACTTTGCCAAAAGGAATGGCTTTTCCACTGTTGGGCTTGGCCCCTCGCGCCTACGTACCGAAACGGCAGGTGTTGTTGCCTGCACAATGGCTAACCTAATAAACCAGTAACTATTTCTTTTTATACTTTTGAGTAATCAGGTAGATGATTGGCAGAATACCAATGCTATTTATTATACCTATTACCACAAACCATGCAATTTGATTGTTCCTAGCTGATTTCCAAAGTGCAATTAGCTTCCAAACTATATCCCAAATTACTGCCAATAGCAGTATATAGGAGAAATAAGGCATATCAAGGATTTTCATAAGGCAATAGATTTAATGTTCAGAATATTTAAGAATAAATTCACTAATCACATCTATCATTTCGGGTACAACGGGCAATTCTGAATTTGAATAAGTATTCAAATTCTTCGTTCTCTCGGCATCCGCGTACTTAAGCACATGATTCATTCCTTCAATAATTGCAAGTTCAGCATTTGCCTTTGCCTCCTTTAGCAATTCGGCATCTTTTACCTGAACTTGTATGTCCGTTGTGCCCTGTATTATTAATACCGGAATTGTTAACAGGGCTAATTGCTCCGCTGGATTATATTTTAACCAGCTAATCATGTAAGGCTGAACACTTGGTCGAAACAAACTATAAAGCAAGGGAGAAACATTGTTTACATATTCACCCATTAGAAGAGAATCTAAAATGACTTTTGAGGTATTTACCATTACTTCGGGATAAATACTAAGCTGCTCAAGGAGTACCTCATCAATTCTACGCCCAGTTCCTGCAATCGATATAAACCCATTTGCTCCTCCCCTTTTAGCTGCAACCATTCCAATTAGCGAACCCTCGCTATGGCCTGCAACAAATATATTAGAGAATTTATTGGTATGCTTAAGTTCGGAGAGCCAACAGGCTGCATCGTCGATAAAATGCTCGAAGAGCAACTCGATTTCGGCCTGCTGACAAGTACTTTTGCCAACTCCTCGCTTATCGTAACGAACTGAGGCAATACCCTTCAAAGCTAAATCTTGCGCTAAAAACCTAAGGCTATTGTTCACCATTCCAAACTGATTACCATTTCTGTCGGTGGGTCCAGAACCGGAAATAATTAAAACAACAGGGGGACTTTCTACATCCTTGGGTAGCAGCAAAGTTCCGTAAAGGGAATCTGCACCATTATAAACGGCCATTTCTATAGGGATAGACCCATCGGGGTTTTCTGAATTTGCCTGTGCGTTATAAAATAGGCATATTACAGCAAAAATTAGGATTAGGCTTTTAATGTTTTTCATTTTAATAATTGTTTAACCTATAAAGATGTTGAAAACAATTTACTACTCTTTAATTATCATTACCCAAATCGGGATTTTCTTTCTTATTTCGGCCTGCCTTACGAAGGGCTTGGTCAATAATCCACTCAATTTGACCATTTATGCTACGAAACTCATCGGCCGACCATTTTTCAAGAGCCTCCAGTTTTAGGGGATCAATCCGTATCACAAATGATTTCTTTTTTGCCATAATACACTATTGGTGTAACGTTCCAGTATTTATAATTGGTTTTGCTGAGTCCTCGGAGCATAGCACAACCATTAAGTTGCTAACCATTGCAGCCTTTTTCTCGTCATCAAACTCAATTGTCTGATCTTCGGCAAGTTTACTAAGGGCAAGTTTAACCATCCCAACTGCTCCCTCAACTATTCTTTCACGAGCTGAAATTATTGCATCAGCCTGTTGACGGCGCAGCATTACTGCTGCAATTTCAGGTGCATAAGCTAGGTAATTGATCCTTGCTTCTACAACCTCAATCCCAGCAATAGTCAGTCTTTCATTAATTTGTTCTTCTAAAATCTTATTAACCTCATCACCATGTGACCGAAGAGTGAGCTCATTGGGGCTATCTGCCTCATTAATATCGTAAGCAAACATACCTGCAACGTAACGCAAGGCAGCATCACATTGTATCTTCACAAAATTCTGGTAAGCCATCATTTTCTCATTAAGCTTTGCAACAGCCGTTGCATTGGCATTTACAGCCATTGAGGCATTATCTACATCGAAAGATGCCTTGTACGTGTCAAACAACCTCCATACCAGCACCATTCCTATCATAATGGGGTTGCCGTTCTTATCATTTACTTTAATTGGATCGGCATCGAGATTACGTGCGCGTAATGTTAACTTTTGTTTTGAGTAAAATGGGTTAACCCAAAAGTATCCGTTTTCTTTAACGGTACCTTTATATTTGCCAAAAAAAACCATTACACGGGCCTCATTTGGTTCAATTTGCATAAAACCTATCCAAAAAATTGTATTGAACACGAATAGCAAAGCTAATCCAACGCCAAACAATGCTTCCATAAGTAAACTCAAATCTGGTGCTGAAACTAACTTCACAAAAAAGAAAATAATGGCAAAGAGCATTAGAAAATTAAGGATAAGCATTAAAATGCCGTTCAGTTTAACCCCTTTAAAAAGTTCCTCCTGATTTTTCATATTTGTATTATTAAGTGATATTATTTTAATATCACAAATATATCATAATGAATTTTTATTAACAAAAAAAAACCAGAAATTATTCTGGTTTTTATCAATTTTTTATTACCCATTTAAATGCTTTCAAGAATTTTTGTTAGAACGTAACCCGGAATATCAAGAGTCGAATCATCAATTCCTTTTAGCAGGTTCTGAAATACATCAATGGGTTCATATAGATTGCTCAGCAAAAGGGAATCATCCGTTAGGGAGCTATTGTATTGCTGATAAATCCAAAGTAGAGTTGTAGAGTTTTGATGCATAGGCACATTTATGGATTAGTTACCACATAAACGAGCATCATACTCCAATTATTGTTTTGCTATAACGTTAATTCCATATTTTTTTCCTGCATTACTTTTCTCATATTTATCAGAGCATAACGCATTCTGCCTAAAGCTGTGTTTATGCTAACATTAGTTTGTTCGGCAATTTCTTTAAAGCTTAGGCCAGCATAATGCCTTAGCATTACAACTTCCTTTTGTTCATCGGGAAGTTCTTCTACCAGAGATCTAACCTCACTAAGTATCTGCTCAAATACCATGAGTTCTTCCACATTTTTATCGGAAAATTTTGGAGAGTTAAATACATCTATCTCCGATTGATCGTTCGAGTATGTTTTTAACTGCTTTTCCCTCCTAAAGTGATCAATAATCAGGTTATGAGCTATCCTCATCACCCACGAAACAAATCGCCCATTATCAGTGTACTTATTCTCTTGAAGCGATTTTATCACCTTAATAAAGGTATCCTGAAAAATATCCTCGGCAATGGTATGGTTCTTAACGAGTAGTAGAATATACCCGAAAACCCTTTTCCTATGCCTGCGAATTAGCAACTCAATTGCCATCTGATTGCCCAATATAAACTGATTGATCAGTTCATTATCAGAAAGATTACTCTGTATCAAAACTACCTCCTTACTTTATTGATTAACTAGGTAGAAGTGGGGCAATAGGCAATAGATTTTTTTGATTAGTAGATAAAATTATATCATTTATTGTGCCAAATAAGCAAAAAAAACAATACAAAACAAGTCTCATGAACATTTTGCCCGTTTTTTCATTTCTTATAGTGATAATATTTTATAGAAAAGCGGCAATCTTTAGGTAACTTTGTCGGTTAACTTTTTCTAAACAATGCAAAGCAAAGAGGTTATATCCATTAAAGGGGCAAGGGTTCACAATCTAAAGAACGTATCTGTTGATATTCCAAGAAACAAACTTGTTGTTGTATCGGGTTTATCAGGATCAGGGAAATCATCATTAGCTTTTGATACTCTTTATGCCGAAGGGCAACGACGCTATGTCGAAAGTCTCTCAGCCTATGCTAGGCAATTCCTTGGCCGAATCACCAAACCCGAAGTAGATCTTATTAGCGGAATTCCACCTGCAATAGCCATTGAGCAAAAGGTGAATACGCACAACCCTCGATCAACAGTTGGGACATCTACAGAAATATACGACTACCTAAAGTTGCTTTTTGCCAGAGTAGGTAAAACATACTCGCCTGTAACGGGCAAGGAGGTTACAAAGCATAGCGTTACCGATGTAGTAAACCATATTGCTTCGCTCTCTGAGGGAGTAAAAACAATGCTCCTATCACCTATCCAAATCATCGATGAGAAATCGGTTGAAGACAAACTAAAATCGCTGGCAAGCGAAGGATATACGCGTGTTGAGGTTGGCGGTAAGATTATCCGAATTGATAGCAACGAAACTCGGCAGCTAATCGCCATATCAAAAGCTAAAATAAAACTCGTAGTTGATAGGTTCTCCGTATCGCATGATGATGATTTTTTAAGCAGATGCGCCGATTCTGTGCAAACCGCATTTGCCGAGGGCAATGGTGCCTGCATTCTTTCTGTTTTTGAGAGTGATAATAGGAATGACATTGAATTCTCAAATCGCTTTGAAGCCGATGGGATAATTTTTGAAGAGCCAACAGAGCATCTTTTTAGCTTTAACAATCCATTGGGTGCTTGCCCTGTATGCGAGGGATATGGTAAGGTTGTAGGAATAGACGAGAACCTAGTAATCCCCGATAAAGGATTATCCGTTTACGATGGTGCTATAGCCTGTTGGAAAGGTGATACGATGAGCGAGTACAAGCGTGCATTTATAGCTGTAGCCGATAGGTACAAATTCCCAATTCATAAGCCATACCATGAGCTAACGGAACAACAAAGAGATTTACTTTGGAATGGCACAAAAGATTTTACTGGTCTGCACGACTTTTTTAAACACCTCGAAGAAAAAAGATACAAGATTCAGTATCGTGTAATGCTCTCACGATATACAGGAAAAACCATCTGTCCGCAATGCAAAGGGCAGCGATTAAGGAAAGAAGCAGGGTATATTAAGATAAACGGTATTACTCTTCCCGAGTTAGTAAACTACCCCATTGATAAACTCAGTCATTTTTTTTCAACCCTAAAGCTAAACGCCTACGAAGAAAAGGTAGCAAAACGCATTCTGCTGGAGATTAATAATAGGATAGATTTTCTTGTAAATGTTGGCCTAAACTACTTAACCCTAAACAGATTGTCCTCAACCCTATCGGGAGGAGAATCGCAAAGAATTAACCTTGCAACATCGCTTGGGTCAAATTTGGTTGGCTCACTTTACATTTTAGATGAGCCAAGCATTGGACTTCACCCACGTGACACCAACCTCTTAATAGGTGTGCTAAAAAACCTAAAGGAAATTGGCAACACAGTGGTTGTAGTGGAGCACGATGAGGAAATAATTCGCGCTGCTGATTATATTATTGATATTGGCCCGCTTGCTGGCAGACATGGTGGTGAAATTCTTTTTAGCGGACCGCCCAACAAGTTATACAAAACCCAGACCCTAACCGCAAAGTACTTAAATGGACTTGAAAGAATTGATACAACCTATCCACCTCGCAAATGGAACAACTATATTGAGGTAAAGGGTGCTCGGGAGAATAATCTAAAGAATATTGATGTAAAATTCCCACTAAACTGCATGGTGGCGGTAACGGGTGTTAGCGGTTCTGGTAAATCATCGTTAGTTAAAGGGATTTTATACCCATCACTAGCTAAACAGCTGAATGGAGTTGGCGATAGACCCGGCGAGTTTGATAAACTTGAGGGTGATGTACATATGATTCATGGGATTGAATTGATTGACCAAAACCCTATAGGTCGCTCATCGCGATCGAATCCGGTAACGTACATTAAAGCATACGATGAAATTAGGAAGTTTTATGCTGAACAACCCTATGCAGTAAAAAGTGGCTATAAGCCTTCTCACTTCTCCTTTAATATTGAGGGAGGCCGATGCGAGGAATGTCAAGGCGAAGGTACCATTAAGGTTGAAATGCAGTTTATGGCTGATGTTACTTTGGTTTGCGAATCGTGTGGTGGCAAACGGTTTAAGGAGGATGTGCTTGAGGTAAAATACAGAGACAATAGCATATACGACATACTTGATATGACCGTAAATCAAGCCATTGAATTCTTTTCTGAGGATAAGAATAAAACTGCTCAAAAAATTGTTTTGCGCCTTAAACCTTTGCAGGATGTTGGGCTTGGTTACATCAAACTTGGGCAATCGTCGAGCACATTAAGCGGCGGTGAGAGTCAACGGGTTAAGCTCGCATTCTTTCTACAGAAGGAGCAGGCAGTTAAGCCGCACTTGTTCATCTTTGATGAGCCTACTACCGGATTGCACTTTCATGATATAAAAAATCTAATCAACTCTTTTGAAGCGCTAATCCAAAAAGGCCATAGCCTTATTGTGGTAGAGCATAATCTTGAGGTAATTAAATGTGCCGATTGGGTTATCGATTTGGGCCCAGACGGGGGAGTAAAAGGGGGCAATTTAGTTGGATGCGGAACCCCTTTAGATATATCAAAAAACGAACAAAGCCATACTGGTAAATTTCTTGTCTCCAAAATAGTTCAATAAAAAAAGCCGCATAAGCGGCTTCAATTCTTTGGTTTGGTAAAAATTTAATCTGCTTTAAGACCAAACATAATGGCTACGCAACCACTCTCCAGCATATTGGAATTACTTGAACTAGGGTTGTTATGCACTTTCACAGTGATTATCAACTGTTGAGTTGCCTCTATCTTAAAATCCCAATAAGGAGAATAGTTTTTTGAGGCATTTGAGTAGAGCACTCTGCGCTCTACATCCATCACTTGAAACTCAATTTTTGCTAAAGACTCCGAACCGCAAACAGCAATTCGATACTCCTGCCCACTATAAAATGTTTTAAATAGTTCTGCATCCTCTCCCTCAGTAAGAATAGCAGCATTGTAATTTCCATCGTGGATAAATGGGGCAAGTTCTAAACGGCAAACCCTTTTTGCGAAATTTTTACATTGGGATGTCCCGGTAAAGGAACTCATTGTAAATAAGCCAATAAAAAGTATGTAAACCAGTGATCTCATATTGAGTGCTTTTACATTATGTACTTGTTTCGAATTTCTTTCACTTTATCCTTAAGTTGATTGAATACCTTGGGGCTAACTGTTACAACATTTTTGCTCCTTAGAGTTGTAGTACTAGAGTTATCAGTAATCACTTCAACCTGAGAAACTGAAATTTGAATCTTATCGTAGATGGAGTTCAACTCATTTATATCCTTAAGAACTTCATTCACATCAGCATTCTCGGAATGTTGTTCAAGGAGTTTAATAACAGTTGCCATCGATAATTTTTGATCAATTATTCTTTCTACCAGTTCGTTGTCTGCCGAGGAGAAATCATCAACAAGCGATGTAGCGATATACAGCCCCTCTAACCAACCACCAACAAGGATTAATGAACCGATGGCTACCCTATCGTTCTCCTCAAGAATTGAGTTTGTATTCAAGAAAGTTTCGGAAATAATATCCATAATAACATCGCGATTGTTTACGTTTTCCTCAAGCCTCTGAATAACGCTATTGTCAATGGCATTGAGAATTCCGAGCCCTTCCGCTAACTTTTTGGATACGGTCATGTACTTTATGGAAGCTTGTGTTTGATCGAACAGGCTAGCATAGCTCAAATTTGTGCTATAGATACCTAGATTCAAGGCCATGCTTTTGCTTGTGGTGTAACGAGAAATATTCTCAACTGGGTTAAGGATTTCGGGGTTATACTGAGCACCCGAACGCTTTAAAATCATAGCAGTTTCCAAAGGCGAAGGTAAGGAGTAAAAAATCTGACGAGCTGTTTGCACCCCCGTTTTAGCGGCATCATCAACAACAATATCATTTGCATCCACCTCAACTCTATCCTTTTTTGAAGAATCGGAAGCGCAGCCAAATTGAAAGGTTAGTGCAAAAATCAGTAGTACTAAACTTGCCTTGGATTTAATGAACCTGATTGCCATAGTGCTTATAGTTTATATGATATCTCTACTTATCCTCCGAAAAAACTTGTAGTAAATTTAGCAAAAAAACTTTGGCTTTTGCCAATAATATGATTCGAAAGTATAGTTTTTTTTTTTGAAAACCTATAATTAGCCTAAAAGACTTTAAAATGTATCCACATAAATCTATATTAAGCTAAGGATAATCGCAATGGAAAGCATACACTTTGCCATATAATTTGTGTAATTATTTGCAATTCATTTGTACATTTACAGCCCAAAAACAAAGAAATGACGACAGAAAATAGACTAAATAAGCAGGAAGAAGAGAATGCAATTGTTGAGGCATTAGAAACTAGTACTGATGAAAAAGTAATAGCTATGCTAATAGATCTTAAAAAGTATGGCGAGGTTTTTTTTGTTAAAACACTTCTTAATATGCTAACTGGAAATAGATCTGAAATGGTAAAAAAGGCAGTTATTGAGTACATTTCTGATATAAAGATACAGGATGCTGCTCAGCTGATTTCAACCCATGTAGCAGAGAATTTTGAAAATGCTGATGTTACTAGCATTGTAATGGCCTCATGGCAAAGTCAATTGGATTTCTCAAAATACCTTAGACCCTATGTTGAAGTACTTATAAATGGTGATTATATGATTGCTATTGAGGCGTTTACAGTTATTGAAAATGCTCTTTACTCGCTTACAGCTGATGAAGTTTCAGATTATGAAGCCAAGATAAAAAAATCGATTCCTAAAGCCGATAAGGATAAGCAGCTATTACTGCTCGAAATGATAAGTCTAATAGAAAAAGCAAAGAGAGCAACTGATTAAACAATCGCTCTCTTTTAATATAACTGAGAAAGTAATGCTTACTCGTAGTTTGAGTAATACTTCATAAATTGGCTGCGCTCATAAACCTCAGGATCCCCTATCTGTCCATAGTTCATTTTTCCCTTAAAATCGTCAATCGTTTTTAACCCTTTCTTATCCATCCAAGCAGACAAGAAATCAACCAGGGTCTTTACGTATGCATGCCCATTTTTGTAAAGGGTTGAGCATACCTGAACGCTAGTTGCGCCGGCCAATAGAAGTTTAACAACTGCCTCGCCATCGTGAACACCAGTTGAAGCAGAAATGTCAATTTTAGGCACTTTTTGGCTTGCAATGGCTACCCACCGCAACGAATCGCGAATATCTGCAGGTTTACTAAATACTTCTGCCGATATAACCTTCATCTTTTCTATATCGATATCGGGAGCAAAAAAACGATTGAAAAGAACAACCCCTTTTACATTGCGATACCAGAGCTGCTCAATTATTCTTAAAGGATTTGTAAAATGATCACTTAGCTTAAATGAAAAAGGAATTGTGATAACCTTTTTAAGCTTTTCTGCTAAGGTAAAATACACCTCTTCGTATTCCTCGGCCTTTTTTCTACTATCCGTTGGAAGCACAAAAACATTTATCTCAAGAGCATCAGCACCAGCCTCCTGTATTTTTGCAGCAAAACTTATCCAGTTTAATGCAGATACACAGTTTATACTTGCAATTACAGGAATATCTACCGCTTTTTTTGCCTGAGCAATTAACTCAAGATATTTTTCAACATTATTGCTGGTTACATAGGCTTTTAAATAATCTTCCGCCTCGGGATAATCGGAATGGACCGAAAGCGATCCTGCCTCCTGAAGGATTTGCTCTTCGAAAAGTGACTTTAGGACAACAGCAGCAGCACCGTTATCAGCCAATTTTTTTATTGACTCTACATTGGAAGTAAGACCTGAACTGCTAACAATAATTGGGTTCTTAAGTTTTAAGCCCAGGTAGGTTGTTTGTAGATTTGCCATTTTGGTTGCTTTTTGGAATGTATTTATACTGGAAAAATATGAATTTTTTTACTGGTTTCCATAAAACCTATCACCAAAAATAATACTTCCAACTCGTATCATAGTACTCCCCTCCTCTATAGCTATCCCGTAATCGCCCGACATGCCCATTGATAAGGCACAAAACTCGCTACTGTTTTTGAAATATGCTGACTTAATATTTTTAAACAAAGTAGAGAGAAACCGGAATTCTTCTCGAACCTGCTCCATATCATCAGTAAATGTGGCCATGCCCATTAGGCCAATTACCTTAACGTGGGTTAAATCCTTATACTCTTCCGATGAAAGAATTTGCTTTAGCTCTTCTGGACTTAATCCAAACTTTGTTTCCTCATCGGCTATATGGATCTGTAGTAAGCAGTTTATGGTTCTTTCATTCCTTTTAGCCATTTTGTTGATTTCTTTAAGCAGTTTAAAACTATCAACAGAATGGATAAGGCTTACAAATGGTGCAATATATTTCACCTTATTGGTTTGTAAATGACCAACCAGGTGCCATTCAATGTCTTTGGGAAGCACTTCATATTTATCAACTAATTCCTGAACCTTATTCTCGCCAAAAATTCGATGCCCCCCATCATACGCCTCCATTATCATTTCTGGTGGGTGTGTTTTGGATATGGCCACAAGGGTTACCTCCGAAGGCAGTTCAGCCTTAATTTTATTTAGATTATTCAATATACTCATACCTTTAGCTTTGCCACAAAGTTAGCATACTTAACTATTATTAGCAATTTACTACATATTACCCTTTTTCCACTTGACCATAATAATAAAAATATCGGATAGCTTTTGGCTATCCGATACATTAATTTATTTGAACTTATGGTTAATCTAAGCTATGGATAACTAATCCGCTTCTTAGTTTAGGCTCAAACCATGTTGTTTTGGGAGGCATAATATTGCCGGTATCAGCAATAGTAATAAGCTGCTGCATTGAAACTGGATATAGAGCAAAAGCTACTGCCATTTCGCCACTATCAACACGTTTTTGAAGTTCCCCTAAGCCTCTAATTCCGCCAACAAAATCGATACGCTTTGATGTTCTCAAATCTTTAATATCCAATATTTTATCGAGTATATGATTTGAAAGTACAGTAACATCGAGCACGCCTATTGGGTCATTATCATCATAGGTACCGGGTTTAGCTGTAAGCGAATACCACTTACCTTTAAGGTACATGCTAAAATTGTGCAGGGTATTTGGCTTGTATATCTCTGTTCCCTTCTCTTCTATCACAAACGACTCGGCAATCTTTTCAATAAATTGCTCTGGAGTGTTCCCGTTTAGGTCTTTCACAACCCTATTATAATCGATAATCTTTAGCTGGTTATCGGGGAAAATCACTGCTAAAAAATAGTTATACTCCTCGTTGCCAGTATGGTTTGGATTCTTGCTCTTCTGCTCCTGACCAACTCTTGCCGCAGCTGCAGTTCTGTGATGACCATCGGCAACATAAAGGGCTGGCTGCTGAGCAAATATCTCGGTAATTCGCTTAATTTTAGCCTCTTCGTCAATTACCCAAAAATGATGACCAAATCCGTCTTCTGCCACAAAATCATACTCAGGCTTCTTATTCTTAACTACATCACTTACAATGACATCTATCTCACTTATAGCAGGATAAGCAAAGAAAACGGGCTCGATATTAGCATTCTGGTTGCGCACATGAGTCATTCTATCCTCTTCTTTATCGGGACGGGTAAGCTCATGCTTCTTTATTCTTCCCTCAATATAGTCCTCAAAATGGCAAGCAACAGCAAGTCCATACTGGGTTCTACCATCCATAGTTTGAGCATATACGTAGTACATCTCCTTACTATCCTGAACTAACCAACCTTTTTGCTTCCACTTCTTAAAATTCTCAACAGCCTTATTGTAAGCCTCCTCTGAATGCTCATCGATAATAGGATCGAAATCGATCTCAGGCTTAATGATATGGAGCAACGATTTTTCACCCGCCTCAACCTTTGCTTCCTGAGAATTTAGCACATCATATGGACGAGAAGCTACCTCTTGAGCTAACTCCTTTGGCGGACGAATGCCCTTAAAGGGTTTTATTTTAACCATCTGAAATAAATTATATATTATTTACTATTTGTTTACTTGGAAAGTGCGATCGCCATTCTTAATGAATTTAATAATTTGGTTAGCAGCAGCTAAACCAGAATTCACGTTGGCCTCAGAGGTTTGAGCACCCATTTTCTTAGAAGTTGCAAAAACTCGGGTACTAAATTTCTCGGCAAGAACTGCTTGATTATCGGCAGCAATATCAGTAGCATACTTCAAATCAGTGCGCTCTTCAAGCGCCTTCATCATTCCTTCCTCATCAATAACCTCTTTGCGAGCAGTGTTGATAAGGGTTGCGCCCTTTGGCATTTTGGTTAACAAATCGTAATTAATTGATTTTTTAGTTTTATCGGTTGCTGGAATATGTAGCGATAGGTAATCGCTAACCGCATATAGTTCCTCAACAGAGTTAACCACTTTTACGCCATCCTTTTCGATGTCCTCTTTCTTCACAAATGGGTCGAATGCATAAATTTCCATTCCGAAACCCTTTGCGTGAGAAGCTACAAGTTTGCCCACGTTTCCGTATGCATGAATACCTAAGCGCTTACCTTTAATTTCGGTACCGCTGATAGGTGTAAATTGGTTTCTGGCCATATAAATCATCATGCCAATAGCAAGTTCAGCAACGGCATTAGAGTTTTGACCAGGGGTATTCATAGCTACAACGTTTTTAGCAGTGCAAGCTGCAAGGTCAAGGTTATCGAACCCTGCACCAGCACGAACAACTACCTTCAATTTTTTAGCTGCGTTAACTACTTCAGCAGTAACTTTATCGCTACGAACAATCATAGCATCTACATCAGCTACAGCTTTAATCAGGTCTGCCTGATCGGTATATTTTTCGAGTAGTGCTAATTCAAAACCAGCTCCCTCAACAATTTTACGAATTCCATCAACAGCTACCTTTGCAAAGGGTTTATCAGTTGCAACAAGAACTTTTGCCATAATATTATAATTTTAATTGTTAATAATTATTTAACGACTTTTTAAAACAAAAGGCTGAAAAGATTAATTTTCAGCCTTTAAAATGTTTAATAAAACTAGGCGTTTTGTTTTTCGAATTCTTTCATGCAATCAACTAATGCCTGTACACTCTCAGTTGGGCAAGCATTGTAAATAGATGCACGGAAACCTCCAACAGAACGGTGACCTTTAATTCCAACCATTCCAGCTTTCTTAGCAAAATCCATAAATGTTGCCTCTTTGTCTTTATACTGCTCAGCCATTACAAAGCAAACGTTCATTAGTGAGCGATCCTCTTTTGCTGCAGTACCAACAAACATCTTGTTACGATCGATCTCGTTGTATAGTAGGTCTGCTTTATTTTTATTAATCTTTTGCATAGCAGCAACACCACCCAAACTTTTAACCCATTTCAAGGTTTCGTGCATTACAAAAATAGGAAGCACTGGAGGAGTATTGAACATTGAGTTGTTCTTAGGCTCATCACCAATGTGTGTTTTGTAATTTACCATGCTAGGCAGTTGTCTTTTAACTGTTTCAAGTAAATCTTTACGAACAATTACAAAGGTTAAACCAGCAGGACCAACGTTTTTCTGAGCACCACCATAAATCATTGCATATTTCTTAATGTCAACGGGGCGGCTCATAATATCAGAACTCATATCGGCTATAAGGTTAACAGGGCAATCAATATCCTCTTTTAGCTCAGTTCCGTATATGGTGTTGTTTGTTGTTATGTGGAAATAATCAATATCGGCAGGAATTTTATATCCTTTTGGAACATAGCTGTAGTTCTTATCTGAAGACGAAGCAACTACCTCAACTGCTCCATATGCTTTAGCCTCTTTAATGGCTTTTTTTGCCCAAACACCAGTATCTAAATATGCTGCTTTGGTGTTTAAAAAGTTTGCTGCCAAAGTGTAGAATTGTGTAGAAGCACCACCACCAAGGAAAAGAATTGCATAATTATCAGGAATGCTTAGCAAATCTCTCCAAAGCTGTTCAGCTTCAGCCATAATTCTTTCCCAACCTGGGGTACGGTGAGAAATTTCTAAAATACCTATACCAGTATTATCAAAATTACGAATGGCATCAATTGTTGCCTCGATAGCTGGTTTTGGAAGAACACAGGGACCTGCATTAAAATTATGTTTCATAGCTTGTTAAGTTTTAAACTGTTACACAATCGTATAATATTCGTCAAATTTCTAACTATTTTTCCATATTTCCTAATAATTGGACGTAATATAAAGCATTAATGTTCCAATTAATTATACTGATAACTCAAGGTTATAGATAAGATTTTAAGGGCTATTTACAGAACTACCAATTTCCCATCTACAAGTTCTGGTACCTTATCGGTACTATTGGGTGTAAAGCAATATTCAAGCACATCATCAAGTCCCAGTTTTTTGAGCCTATGCCTTTGGGCAACCAACTCAAGATAGGCAAAAATATCGCCTTGAGCCAGCGACCATAGCTGCAACGATGCTTGAACCGAATCGCTATGAGTGGTAAAACAAGAATCGCTTAACAGAATTTTTGCCAATGCACCCGCAAATAGAGCGTCCTCTAGGCAAAATCGCCCCTTCCACCCTGCGCAAAGTATCATTACGTTACCAGTTTGTTTTTGCTTTGCCCACTTGGCTATAGCAGCCAGATTAAGAAACGATCCAATTGCTACGCTCAACCCATCCGATGCCTTTACAATTGCCTTAGTACCATTGGTTGTGCTATAAGCAATATCCTTACCAGCAACCCTATCGGCTGTAAAGTTAAAGGGTGAATTGCCAAAATCGGCAAAATTAAGAGTTTTCCCATCACGCTCTGCAGCTACCAAATACCCTTTCTCTTTTGCAATTCTTGCCTCCTCAATAGTTGGTATTGGGATAATACTTTTTGCCCCATTGGCAAAAGCAGCGCAAATTGCTGATGTTGCCCTAAGCACATCAACCACTATAACATGCGAATTTGAGATATCGAAATATTCCAAATTCTCTGGGTTGAAGCAAACCTCAATTGTTCTTTTATCCATTGCTATTTAAAAAGTAAGGTGTAAAGACGACTAGGATATCGAACTTTACACCTTAAAGTTATTGTGCTGCTTAATCCTTACTTCTTATAGATGGGAAGTTTTACAGTTTTAGCCTTAAGATCCTTGTTACGCACTCTAATAAAAATTTCTGTATCGGCCTTGGCGTAGGGTGTTAGAACGTACCCCATTCCTATGCCTATTTTCATCATTGGCGACATGGTTCCAGAGGTTACTTCTCCTATCACCTCACCTTGTGCATCAACTATTTCGTAATGCTGCCGTGGAATACCCCTATCAACCATTACAAAGCCTACAAGTTTACGCTTTAATCCTTGAGCTTTAAGATTAAGCATATAATCTTTATCGATAAAGTTTTTGTGATCAACAAACTTTGTAATCCATCCTAAACCTGCTTCGAGAGGCGAAGTGCTTTCGCTGATATCGTTGCCGTAAAGGCAGAAACCCATTTCAAGGCGAAGGGTATCGCGAGCACCTAATCCAATTGGTTTAATGCCAAACTCCGCACCTGCCTCAAAAACAGCTTTCCATAATTTTACAGCATCCTCATTTGCACAGTAAATTTCACATCCGCCAGAACCAGTATACCCTGTAATTGAAAAGATTACATCTTTAATCCCTGCAAAATCAATCTTTTTAAAGGTGTAATACTCCATGTTTTCAATTGGCTCGTTTGTTAACTTTTGCATTGCTTTCATAGCCAAGGGACCCTGAACGGCTAGTTGAGCCATTTCGCTTGAGGCATTGTAAAGTTCTTTACCTATGGTTAGATTAAATTTTGGGGCAATGCTGCATAACCAATCCCAGTCCTTAGCTGTATTACCAGCATTAACAACTAACAGATAGGTTTGGGCATCAACACGGTAAACAAGAAAATCATCAACAATACCACCTTTACCATTAGGGAAACAGGTGTATTGAATTTTATTATCCTGAAGTGCGGTAATATCGTTAGAAGTAACATACTGAAGAAAATCGACAGCATTGGGCCCTTTTACCCATACCTCACCCATGTGGGAAACATCAAAAACTCCTACCTTTTCGCGTACGGTAATATGCTCTTCATTTATACCTACATACTCAATAGGCATATTATAGCCAGCAAAAGGAACCATTTTGGCTCCAAGTTCAATATGGAACTGTGTGAATGGAGTAGTTTTCATTATATTTGATATTTGGTATTAAACAATTAATAATGTGTACAAATTTACACGGATTTTTTGGTTTTACCCAACCCTTTGCATCAATTATAATTACAGAACACATTGTTATGCAGCAGGAAGTTTTACACATGTTTAAATAAAAATATTTGGATTAGAATAGGATATCGATTTAATTTGTAAATTGTAAGGTCATTCACAAACCTTTTGCACTGCTGCGTGCTTAGAATTTAACTCAATTGTAAATGCAAAGTTATTCACATATTGATATTGCTCAAATAAATCTAATTTCTGACGGAAACAAGGAATTGATTTCTGATTTAGTGTTGATGTTTGAAAATCAAATCCCAATTTTTGCCAAACAACTTGATGAACTTTACGCTTCAAATGATTTTTTGGCTCTTGGAAAACTTGCCCACAAAATCAAGGGTAGCGTATCAATAGTTGGCATTACATTGTTGGCAAATAGCATGAAAAAACTTGAGTATATTGCTAAAGAAGGTGTAAGCCAAGAGAAGTATCCAATGCTGATTGATGAGTTTAAAACCATAAGCCTAAAGGCTCTTAATGAGCTTAAAAACTATATTGAAAACAATTAAAAAACCCCATATGATAAACATAGAGAAAATTAATGATGTACTTATTGTTTCGATGGAAACAGAGAACAAACTTAATGTTGCGCTTGCCCAAAAATTTAAGGTTGAAGTTGCAAAGATTATCGACCAGCCCGAGATGAAGATTGTAATAAACCTTGGTGGTGTTGTGTACATTGATAGTACAGGCTTTGGTGCTTTACTCTCGATATTAAGAGTTGCCAAAAGCAACAATGCAAAACTTAAACTTTGCAATATTTCCCCTGAGGTAATGGAACTGGTTAAATTACTTCAACTGCAAACCGTATTCGATATTCGCAATAGTGTGGACGATTGCCTAAAATCATTTTAACCCTTTTTAACCGCCCACTTGGCGGTTTTTTTGTGCCTATAAAGAATAAGCAGAGCACTGATTCCGTTTGTTATTCTATAAATTAGCCTATACCACCAGTAAATTACAAACCTAAGCACTTACTAAAATGATAAGCCCAGAAAAAAAACAATGGATTAAAGAATCGAAAACATTAAAGGTTATTGGTATTGGAATTTTAGCCTTACTCCTTCTTATCCCAGCAGCGATGATTCAGTCGCTCATTCGAGAGCGTGAACAATCGTTTAATCAGGTTTACACCGAGGTGGGACAGAAATGGGGATATCCCCAAACACTTTCAGGTCCAGTAATTACAATTCCTTACATTTCATATGCTACGGGCACCGACGGCAAAACAGTTACCTATAAGAAGAGTGCTTACTTTTTGCCAAACACCCTCAATATTACGGGTGAGATAATACCCGAAACCCGCTACAGAGGCATCTACAAAGTACCCGTTTACAAAGGGAACATTACCGTATCGGGGGAGTTTTTGAAGCCTAATATTCAAATGCTAAAGATAAAGAACGAGATGTTCCTTTGGGATGAAGCAACATTAACCTTTGGTATTTCCGATATGCGAGGCATTAGGAATCGAATTGAAGTTATTCTTAATGGTAAGCACCATGAAATGAACCCAGGTACAAATGCAAAAGATATTATCTACTCAGGTTTATCGTGCAATATTGATGAGCCTAATGCCCAGAATATTACGTTTACCCTAAACATAGAACTTAATGGTAGCCAATCGCTAAATTTTATCCCGCTGGGTAAAGAAACCGATGTAAACATTAAATCAACATGGGCAAACCCAAGCTTTAACGGAGCCTTTTTGCCTGTTGACAGAAATATAGACAACAAAGGATTTTATGCCCAATGGAAAGTACTTAACCTTAACCGCAACTATCCACAACAATGGTGCGGTAACGAGTATGCTGTTGACGAATCCGCTTTTGGTGTAGAGTTTTTAATGCCAGTTGATCATTATCAGAAGAATACCCGTAGCGCCAAATATGCAATTATGTTCATAGCGCTCACATTCACAGCCTTTTTACTCTTTGAGTTAATATCAAAAAAACGGATTCACCCCGTTCAATATCTGCTTGTTGGTGGTGCACTTTGTGTTTTTTATACGTTATTAATATCATTCTCTGAACAGATTGGGTTCTTTTGGGCCTATACTGTTTCATCAATAGCAACCATATCGCTCATTTCGTTATACTTTAATAGTATAATCAAATCGGCAAAAGGAACCTTGGTGCTCTCCCTAATGCTTGTAGGGCTTTACCTTTTCCTCTTTACAATACTACAACTACAAGATTATGCGCTACTTATGGGCAGCATTGGACTATTTGCAGTAATTTCTATAGTGATGTATGTATCACATAAAGTTGACTGGTACAGCTAGCAAAAACTAAATGGGGAACATTCAAAATCATTTGAATGTTCCCCATTTTAATTACCCTTTTACCTCTGGAAATTACCCATGCCTAAACACTAACTCATCGCCATCAAAGTAATCAATTGTAATAGTTTTCTTGCTATCTACTCTACCCGCTAGTATATCCTTTGATAGTTGGTTAAGGATATGTTTTTGCATAAGACGCTTTACAGGTCGAGCTCCATAGAGAGGATCGTACCCTACTTCCGAAATCCAATCAACTGCACCTTCGGCAATTTTAATATCAATTCCCTGTTGGCTAAGCATCAATCTAATGCGCTCGAACTGGATTAGCACAATTTCCCTTATCTCGCTCTTGGTTAAAGGCCTAAACATAATTATCTCGTCAATCCTATTTAGGAATTCGGGTCTTATGGTTTGTTTGAGAAGTTCGAATACCTGATCACGAGTTTTATTGAACACCCCTTGAGTTATTTTATTGGCCGCATCGGCCAAGTTGGCCTGTATTATCTGTGAGCCAATATTCGAAGTCATAATTATGATGGTGTTCTTAAAATCGACTCTACGCCCTTTATTATCAGTTAAATGGCCATCATCAAGAACCTGTAACAAGATATTAAACACATCCGGATGTGCCTTCTCTATCTCATCGAGCAAAACCACTGAATAGGGCTTATGGCGAACCGATTCGGTTAATTGCCCACCCTCATCGTAGCCCACGTAACCAGGGGGTGCGCCAATTAATCGCGAAACAGAATGGCGCTCCTGATACTCACTCATATCAATTCGAGTCATCAGGTTCTCATCATTAAATAAAAACTCAGCCAATGCGCGTGCCAATTCGGTTTTACCCACACCCGTTGTCCCCATAAAGATGAACGAACCAATTGGACGCTTTGAATCCTGAAGCCCTGCCCTACTTCTTCGAACAGCATCGGCAATAGCAGTAATGGCCTCATCCTGTCCAACCACCTTTTTATGAAGTTGATCCTCGAGGGTGAGCAACTTTTCGCGCTCACTTTGCAACATTCTACTAACAGGTATGCCTGTCCATCGGGCAACCACCTCGGCAATATCAGCAGAATCTACTTGTTCTTTTATCAAGGCAAAATCAACCTGTTTTAGAGCCAATTCATCTTTAAAAGATTCTATTGCCTCTTCAGCCTCTTTAATGCGTCCGTACCTTAATTCCGCAACCTTGCCATAATCTCCCCTTCTTTCAGCATCCGCAGCTTCAAGTTTATAGCCCTCAATTGCATGCTTGTTCTTCTGTATCTTTTCAATTATCCCCTTCTCCTCTAGCCATTTTGCTCTAAGTGAATTTCGCTCTTCCTGCAAATTAGCAATCTCTTTGCTTAACGCATCAACTTTAGCCTTACCTCCCTCACGTTTAATCGCCTCGCGTTCAATTTCTAACTGCTTAATTCGTCGTTCAATCTCGTCTATACTCTCAGGCACCGAGTTCATCTCAAGCCTTAGTTTTGCTGCGGCTTCGTCAATAAGATCGATTGCCTTATCGGGCAAAAACCTGTCGGTTATATATCGATGCGACAGTTCTACCGCAGCAATAATTGCCTCATCCATAATCCTTACCGAGTGGTGAGCCTCATAACGCTCCTTCAATCCTCTTAAAATAGAGATGGAATCGGGCACTGAAGGCTCATCAATTAATACGGTTTGAAATCTTCGCTCAAGTGCTTTATCCTTTTCAAAATATTTTTGATACTCGCTTAGCGTGGTTGCACCAATTGCCCGAAGTTCACCACGAGCCAAAGCAGGCTTTAGTATGTTGGCAGCATCCATTGCCCCTTCACCCTTACCTGCACCAACTAGTGTATGAATTTCATCGATAAAAAGCACAACCTCACCATCGGATGCAATCACCTCCTTCACAACCGATTTAAGCCTTTCCTCAAACTCGCCTTTATATTTAGCACCTGCAATCAAGGAGCCCATATCGAGCGAATACACCTGCTTGGATTTAAGGTTCTCGGGAACATCACCAGTAACAATTCTATGTGCCAAACCTTCGCCAATGGCAGTTTTACCGACTCCAGGCTCTCCAATCAGGATTGGATTATTCTTAGTACGGCGTGAGAGAATTTGAAGTACACGTCTTATCTCCTCATCACGACCAATTACAGGGTCGAGTTTTCCGCTCAAGGCCATATCGTTCAGATTAATAGCAAATCGGTTAAGGGCATTGTATGTATCCTCAGCCGTTTGTGAATCGACCTTTGAACCTTTTCGTAATTCCTTTACCGCTTTCAGTAATTCCTTCTCAGAAATACCTGCATCCTTCATTACCTGAGCTGCCTGATCGCCAGAGTGAATTAATCCCAGCAAAAGATGCTCAACCGAAACAAATTGATCGGAAAGATCGCGGGAAAAATCATTGGCCTTCTGCAAAACTCTATGCGAAGCAGAAGTAAGGTAACTCTCGCCTCCGGAAACCTTAGGGTACGATTCTAAGATACGAGTAACTGCTCCGTCGAAATTTATCGGGTTTACGCCTACCTTCTTTAATAAAAATCCAGTTACGTTTTCGGCTTGACTAATTACTCCCTTTAGAATATGGGTTGGCTCCACAGCCTGGTGCCCATAACCCTGTGCTACAGTTACAGCCTGTTGAATTGCCTCTTGCGACTTTATGGTTAAATTATTCATGTTCATTTACGTACTCCTTTCTTTATTAATCAACTTATCCCATAAAGTCAAAATGTTTGCCACCAATAAACTTCGGTCAAAATGACACTCTCAACGTCTGACCATCAGCCATATTGGCAAAAAAAAAGGTCGACCAAGTGGTCGACCTAAATTATTTTATCAGCAATACCCTATTTCTCAGGGCTCATAATAACCTCGAGCATATTTGGTTTTTTAAAGAACTCGCTTGCTGCCTTCTTAACAGTAGCAGTGTTTAGCTTCTTAACCATATCCTCGTACCCATTAACTATATCCACTCCGTTTGAGTAGTACTCGCGAATGGCCGATGACCAAAAACGGTTCTCACGTAAACGCTCTTGACGTGATTTTAAGAAATACTCTCTTGCCTTGTTTAAATCTTCCTCCTTTGTCCCTTCCTTAATAATCTTAGCAAACTCCTTATGAATTATTCCAACAAGGTGTTCAGCTTTATCGGGATCGGTATCAAAATACATGGTAACTATTACCTGATTGATTGGCGACTTGGAAAGATTTACACTTGAAGAAACGCCGTATGATCCACCCTCCTCTTCGCGAATTGTTTCTGTATACCTAAGATCTAACACATGCTCAATGGCATCGAAGTAAAGCATATTCTGTAGGTTGTAGTCAGCAGGCGCCTGGTAAGCAACAAAACACGTTGTTTTTGGAACCTGCATTGCAAAAGTGAAAGGATTTTTAGTTTCACCCTTTGGGAAACGAATCTGATTATCCTTCCATGTCTCCTTTCGTTCTATATTTGGTAATGAGCCTAGATATGTTTCAACCAAAGGTTTTAGTTTGTCAATGTCTATATTCCCAACAAGAACAAACGTAAAGTCGCTAGCATCGGCAAAGCGATCTTTGTAAATACTTTGAAGGGCATTAAAATCTACCTCATCAAGTAAATTAATATTCATTGGCCTTCTACGATAGTTTCTGTCGCTTAGCATATACGATATTGAATCGCGGAAAACAGAGCTAGGACTACTTCCTGCATTCTGAAGAACAGCCTTAATTCTTGACATATATGCATTGTATGCTGACTCATCAAAGCGTGGATTTGTGAAATAGAGGTAAACCAATTGCATCATCTCCTCAAGATCGTCGGGCGAACAATTTCCGTTAAATCCCTCTTCGTTTTCACTAACGTAAGGCATTACGCTAACCATTTTCCCTGCAAGCATCTTCTCCAAATCAATCCTGCTATGATTCCCTACACCACTCATCATTGAAATTGCAGACACCATTTGAGCCGAAGGAACATCTGATTCTTTTACCAAAGAGGAGCCACCTGGGCTGTATGCAGATAGAAGTATCTCATCCTCTTTAAAATCAGTAGGTTTAATAATTACCTTAACCCCATTACTAAGTACCCACTCAGTGGTTTCTAACTTATCGTTCTTAATTTCTTTAGCCACTTTCCCAACTTTGGGCTGCTGGCTAACAAGGGGTTCTGTTGAAACATTATCCTCGTAAGGTTCAAGGGTTGATTCTTTAACTTCTTTGTAAATTGCTAATATCCCATCCTTATCGGGTATGTTTCCCTTTTCCTTTTCAGGTGCAGTAATGAAAATTACCATGTTCTCATCGGTAATCCATTTGTTTACCTTAGCATTAAGTTCTTCAATAGAAATAGAGGGAACAAGTGATTGTGACAACATGTACTCAAACTCAATGCCTGGAATTGGCTCATTGTCAGTAAAATTCGAGAAATATTCCCAAACTAGATTTCCGCTCTTAACCTTATCTTTCTCCTTGTAACTATTCTCAATGTTGCGTAAAAGGTCGGCTTTTGCCCTATCAAGTTCAGTTTTGGTAAATCCATGCTGCTTTAATCTGTAGTTCTCCTCCAACATCGATTTCATTGCTCTTACGGGTTCGTTCTCACGAGCATTTGCCATAATAACATATGCTGATTTTGTGCGAACAAGGTCACCAAAATAACTATAAGCAACAACAAACGGTGGGTTGTCTTTTTGAACCAACTCGTTGTAACGTGCGTTAAGCATTTGAGCATATAAATTCTGTACTAGTTTTTCTTTGTAGTAACCAAGATTTTTTTGGTCATCTGGAACTACTGGATGCTTGTAGTAAACCTCAATCATGGTTCGGGTGATCTCTGAATCAGTAAACACACCAACTAGGGGTTCTTTGTGGTTTGGGACTTCAAAGTCTGGGCGAGGGCTCTTATTCTCCCTAGATGGAATTTTTGAAAACAAGTCGATAACCTTTTGCTCCATCATTTCAGAATCAAAATCACCTACTATAATTATCGCTTGAAGATCGGGGCGATACCATTCCATGTAAAAGCGCTTCAATGTTTCGTACTTATGGTTATTAATAACATCGATACTTCCAATTACATCTCGCTCTCCATACTTAGAACCATTAAATAAATACTTCATTTTTTCTTGCTGTGCACGCCACTCAGCTGTTCTGCGGGTTCTCCACTCCTCACGAATTACCCCTCTTTCAGCATCAATCTCCTCATCCTCAAAAGCTATATAGCTAGACCAGTCGTTAAGAATAAGCAATGCAGAATCGATAATACCTTCGCGAGTTAACGGCACATTTGAAAGGTTGTAAGCCGTAACATCTTGGGCAGTAAATGCATTTACATTATGTCCAAATTTAACACCGATGTTCTCAAGAAAATTTAACACTCCTTTTTTAGGGTAGTTCTTGGTACCATTGAATGCCATGTGCTCTGTAAAGTGAGCTAAGCCATCCTGATCGTCATTCTCAAGTATGGCACCTACATTATGAATAATATAGAACTCTGCCCTATTCTTTGGCTCACTATTGCTACGGATATAGTAGCGCATACCATTGTCGAGTTCGCCAATGGTAACCTTGGGATCAGTAGGCAGTGGATTATTCCAATTAATGCCACCTTGTTGGGCATTAAGAAGATTAAAAACAGATAAAAGCGCTATAAGAATAGCACTAAAACGGAAATACTTCATATTTACTATCTTTTAGTTTTTTTAAGGTAATTATATAAATCCAAAGGTATAGACTTTTAGTAGAATAAAAAGTTTAAAGAGAAGACTTTCACAGTGCATTTACACATGCATTTGTCAACATAAATTAATTATAAACTCTTGTTTTTCTGTGTTTTGTGTATTTAAAATACAGCATAACTAAAAAACATTTAACTCTTTTTAGGAGACCACATACTACATAGTGGGTTATAAAATAGGTTGCCCAGACTCGATTTGAATCTGGGACTAAAACTGGTTGGACAAACATGCTTGGCTGATATTGTTGAGAACCTGGGCAACCTTGCTACTGGTGTAAGTAGCTTTCTATATAAACGTGTTGTTGGGGAACACGTTTGCTTTATTGCTTATATCGTGCCAAAACGATCATAGGATCCCTACCTGTCTCATAATTCGGATTTTACAGAATATAATCAATAATATTTAATAAATACTTGTCGATCATTATCCCCATTATGTAGAAAAAGTGAAGCAACTTTACTCGTCTAATATTTTGTTTTATAAAGCAATAAAAAACAAACCCTCTAGGAATATGGCTGATTAGAAATTTATTTGTAAATTTCGATTGTTATAAATCAAACCATAAGAAGTATGAAGGGATTTCTTAGAATATTTATCGGAGCAATAATAATTTTGGTTTTGCTGCTTATTGGCATGAAGGCCATATGGTTGTTTAAAGAAAAAAAAGTGATTAGTGTTTATATTCTTGACAAAACGGTTACAAAGTATGATCGGCATGCGCATAAATCATTTACATGGCTACTGAACTACAATAGGATTGTTCTTCCAAACAAAAAACAATATTCATATAAAACAGACTATTTTGGTTTTTTCCCTATTAACATAAATGATGAGGTTTTCGATTTTAAAAGCATCAGAATTAGTGAGGTTGATGATTATGCTTCTAACTCAGATGTGTTGTTTTACGCCGATTGCTATGGAGTTCACTCTTTTGAATGGTACAAGGGTAAGTCAAAGCCTATCCGTTCGCAAAAAGTATTCGGGGGCCTTAACCAAAACGATTACCTACTATTAAAGCGAATGCTTGATAATGGGAAACTTGCCATTGCAGAGTACAATATGTTTAGTACTCCAACTAATGCCCTTGTTAGGATAAAAACCGAAGAACTATTAGGGATTAACTGGTCGGGGTGGACAGGAAAGTACTTTGAAACATTTAATGTTTCTTCAGAAAATGGAGCACCAGTTTGGATGAAAAACCTATACGAATCGCAGCATCTAGGGGTATGGCCAGATAAAGGTTCAGGCATAATACTCATTAACAATGATGGGCTTATAGAGTTGCTTGAGCTAGGAAACCACATAAACTCTCCTATTCCAATCATTCAATCAAATTCTGAGTCAATCGAAAGATTTAACGTTTCCCAGAGTGTACCATTTGAAGAGTGGTTTGAGTTTATTAGCCCAGGCAATAACCTTATCCATTCAAACTTTTCATTAGATGTAACCCCAAAAGGAAAAGAGGTTTTACAAAAGATTGGTTTAACAGAAGAATTTCCTGCTGTTATTGAGGGGCTCAATCTTAACTACTTTTACTTTTGCGGTGATTTTAGTGAAAATCCAGCAAACATGTGGACGGCTAAACTAGCTGGTGGCAAATGGCTTAATCACTTTATTAGCCGATTTAGCAATACCAATAAGGCTAATTTCTACCAAAATTACTACACTCCTTTAATAGAAAAATTGCTGTCTGAGCACTACGAAAAATTGAACAATAGCCAAGAATAAGATAAAAATTATCCTTTTACAAAAATTAGCACTATTCAAAAATGACAGTTCACTTTGATAAAGATGAGGAGTTCTTCTTCAATAACAATCAAATACAATTAGTACCCAAAACAAAGTCCTTCGATATTCCAGATGGCTCAACCATTCTTTATGAAGTGATAAGGGTAATTAATGGAGTTCCTCTTTTCTTTGATGAGCATATTGATAGACTTAAGAAATCGACACAACTTTCGGGTATTGAGATTAGTTTAAACCCATTAGTTAAAGGGATTGTTGATCTTGTTAAGAAAACTGATGTAAAGGAGATAAACCTGAAAATATCACTATACTGCGATAAGGTCGATAAGCATAAGTGCCAAATAATTGCCTACTTTATTGAGAGTCACTATCCACTGGCCGAGACATACCAAAATGGAGTTAAGACTGAACTCGCATCACTTGAAAGAGAAAATCCAAACATAAAACTGGAAAATCCTGTATTGCGTCAAACTGCCGATAAGGTGCTTAGCCTATCGCAAACCCACGAAGCACTTCTGGTTAACGATGAGGGTTTTATTACCGAGGGCAGTCGTTCTAACTTTTTTGCTATAATTAACAAAACTCTAATTACACCTCCTGCAAAGGATGTTCTTGAGGGTGTTACCAGAAGAATGGTAATTGCTTTAGCCAAACAGAATTCAATTCCATTTCAAGAAAGACCAATACACACAAGAGAACTAGATAGTTTTGAGGGTGCTTTTATAACCGGAACATCGCCAAAGATATGCCCATTAACCGAATAGGGGATCAAAGTTTTGCAATACCAAAGTTAACCCAAGAGTTAATTAAACACTTTGATGAACTCATTCACAAGAACTTAATTGAACTTTCAGCTAAATACTTTAATAATTCTCAGGAAACCAATCAATAAAAGAAAATCAATATGAAGCACTTAACTATTCTACTAACCATCCCTTTGATACTAACCATGACTAACTGCAAACAAGCAAAGCAAGGTCCTATTGGGAGCCCAATACCCCAAACGATAGTCGATAAAACTATTGATGCTTTGACTGACCAACACGGCGAAAACGCCAAGTTCCGAATTGAACGTGGAGTTAATCAGGTTGCAACCCTCTGGAGAGAGAGTGATGGGGATATTGATGAGTTTACCTCGTTCTGTAATGATAATTTTATTGCTAACGATAATGATTTAGAAATACTATTAATTAAACTATCGACAGGCTATGAGGTTCTTTTTGGAAATTTTATGCGCATTAGTAAGGATTTAATGCGACCACTTCATCTCGATATGGGCCCTGTAACACCTATCGACATGATGTTTGGAGGCTATAGCCCATCCGCACACCTCACCGAAGATCTCTTTGCCAACAGCATTGCATTTGTAACTACCCTGAACTTCCCTACATACAGCCTTAAGGAGAAGACCGAACTTGGACCAAAATGGACTCGTAAGGAATGGGCATACGCACGAATGGGCGACATTTTTACCTCGCGCGTTCCCGCAGAGCTCGTACAGAACTATTCGCAGATTAGCACCAATGCCGACGCCTATATCGATTCGTATAACATCTGCATGGGCGAATTGCGCAGCGATAATGATAAGCAATTATTCCCCGAGGGAATGAAATTGATAACCCATTGGGGGCTTCGCGACGAACTAAAATCGCAATATGCAAATGGTTTAGAAGGGCTTGAGGCTCAACAAATGGTTTACCAAGTGATGAAGCGGATTATTGATCAAACTATCCCTGAAATGGTTATCAACAATCCCAAATATACTTGGAAACCCTATAGCAATGAAGTTTCCCAAAATGATAAAACGATTAGCTCTAACCCCGAGCCAAATACTCGATACCAACATCTTTTAAACCTTTTTGGTGCAACTCAGAAAATGGACGAGTTTAATCCAACCATGCCTAACCTAATTCAGCGAACCTTTGAGGGAGCCTATGAACTTCCTGTCGAAGAAGTGGAACAACTGTTCATCGATTTTGTCTCATCGCAACAAGTTAGGGATGCAGGAAAACTTATTAGCCAAAGGTTGGGCCGCCCGCTTGAACCTTTTGATATTTGGTACGATGGATTTAAGAGCAGAAGTAGTATCCCTGCCCAAACCCTCGATAATGCTGTTGCCAAAAGATTTACCTCGGCAAATGCCTACCAGAATGAAATCCCAAACATCCTAACCTCATTGGGATGGAGTAAAGAAAAGGCAAACTTCTTCCAAAGTAAAATTAATATTGAAGGAAGTCGTGGTGCAGGACATGCTTGGGGTGCAGAAATGCGAAACGATGTGGCTTTACTCCGCACCCGAATTGGAGAAGGTGGCATGGACTATAAAGGTTTTAATATTGCTATGCACGAGTTTGGGCATACTATTGAGCAAACCATTACCCTACATAATGTTGACTACTATATGCTACACGGAGTGCCAAACACCGCATTTACCGAAGCTTTAGCATTCATGTTCCAAAAGCGCGATTTAGATGTACTAGGGATAAAGGATAACAACACGATGAAAACACACCTTTTAGCATTGGATAACCTTTGGCAGTGCTACGAGATTATGGGAGTTTCGCTGGTTGATATTAACCTTTGGCGTTGGTTATACAACAATCCAAACGCAACCCCAGAGCAGCTAAAAGAGGCAACTATTAGCATTTCCCAGGATGTATGGAATAAGTATTATGCTGATGTTTTTGGTAGCACCGATGAGCCAATTCTCGCCATTTATAGCCATATGATCAGCAACCCGCTGTACCTTTCCGCATACCCCATAGGGCTACTTATCGATTTTCAGCTTGAGCAGCACATTGCCGGTAAAAACTTTGCCAGCGAGGTTCAGCGTATCTTTGAGCAGGGAAAAATAATTCCTCAACTTTGGATGAAGGGGGCAGTTGGTTCGGTACTCTCAATTGAGCCCACCCTAAACGCTACCGACGAAGCTCTAAAGGTAGTTCAGTAATACAATTATTTATAGCAGAGAGCCGAGTATTGTTTATACTCGGCTCTCTTTATTTACAACAATTTAGGATGTTTGATATCTCTTCTAATCTGCTTAAAACTTAAGCATTAAAATATTGAAGAAGTTGCAAAATGCTTAAAACATAAGATATCAATACGATTATAAAAGCAGACATTACCAACAAAGCATGGTAAAATGCTACTCACCTATAGACGACGTTCTATTCGTTGGTCATTATAAAAAGCGGAAGCATTTCAAACTTCTGATAGTATGGACGCAAACGCTCAACATTGTAATGCTTTTCAACATTTACAACCTTCTTTTGGCTAACCACAACGTCAATGGGCATATTATCGTAACGTCCATTTTTAAGTACTATCAATCTTCCGTGTACCCCCTTTAAAATAAGGTCGAGCGCAAGATTTCCAAAGGCCATAGGAACAATTGAGTCAATAGCATCGGGCTCACCTCCCCTAACCAAGTAACCTAGTTTTTGGGTAATGGTATTAATCACTTTGCCATTATTGTATTTAGGAGTTAACTCCTTTATTTTCTGAGAAATAACATCACCTATTCCACCAAGTTTTGCATGTCCGTAGGCATCTAACTCGGTACCTTCAAAAACCATCTTATCCATGCCCACAAAAATAGCGCCTTCGCTAACCATTACAGATGAGTAGTGGCTTGGGTTTTTCAGTCTATCGTCAACCAGTAACTCGGTAAGCAAATCGATATCAAACTTGTGCTCAGGGATTACGCAGCGATTAGCCACGCCGGCCATTGTAGGAAGCATAGCGGTAAAACCAGCATACCTTCCAAACACCTCCATAACTAGAATGCGCTCATGCGAACCTGCTGAGGTTCGGAGTATATCGGTCATTGCAATGGTGCGAGTAATGCACGTGCTAAAACCTATACAGTAATCTGTTCCTGGCACATCGTTATCCATTGTTTTGGGAATAGCAATTACTTTTCTCCCCTCCTGGTATAGGCGTACACCATAGCTAAGCGTATCATCACCGCCAATTGGGATAAGATAATCGATACCCAAGTAGTCAAGATTTTTAGTTACTTCGGAAGTAAGATCGTTCACCTCCTTTTTGTATTTATCCTGAAGATGAGTAGGAACCATATTCTTAGAAACCTTGGATGGGTTTGTTCGTGAGGTATGTAGAAAAGTTCCTCCTGTACGAAACGCTTTATTAACTCTTCCTTCAGTTAGCCATTCATAGCAATGCGTGTTATCGGCATCCTTCTCACGCACAATTTCAATCAAGCCTGCCCAGCCTCTACGAATACCCACAACCTGATACCCCTCGCGCAAGGCGCGAATGGTTACCGCTCTAATTGCCGGATTAAGACCTGGCACATCACCACCTCCTGTTAAAATTGCAATTACCCCTTTTGATTTAGTTTCGTTAGTTGTAGTTATCATAGTTATATTGTTTTAGTGCAATAATAAACTTCTGCTTTTACAAGCAAAGTTCAGTGCTAAAAATAGTGGAAAAATAAATTGAAAAGTTCAAGATTTGTCACAGAAACCATTTTTTTGTCGCAAACGTTTGATTATGCATGCAACATCAATTAGCCAAAAAGGCATCCAAAATGAAGTTTTAGTGCCTTTTTGCTATTGTGAAATTAGGATATTAATCCCCTATCTCTTTTTCAATTAGATAATGATTTCTATCGGCAGAACTACGAGAAACCAGTTCGCCCAAAAAGCCAGCAACAAAAAGTTGCACCCCAATAATTGCCATTACCAAGGCTATGTAAAACAATGGTTGGTCGGCAACTGGCCTATAATTCAGGTGATTAAATTGTGCGTAAATTTTTGCAACTACAATCCAAATACTCATTCCACCCCCAATCAAAAACATCAAAGTACCAAGAGTACCAAACAAATGCATGGGTTTTTTTCCGAAGCGGGTTACAAATATTACAGTGAACAGGTCGAGAAAACCATTTACAAACCTTTCTAAACCAAATTTGGTTACTCCATACTTGCGCTCTTGATGCTGCACAACCTTTTCGCCAATACGCTTAAACCCTGCCTGTTTTGCAAGAACTGGAATATACCTATGCATCTCTCCAAAAATCTCTATGCTCTTAATCACCTCTTTACGGTAGGCTTTAAGTCCACAATTAAAATCGTGGAGTTTTATGCCCGTAAAGGCTCTAACCGTTCTATTGTATAATTTGCTGGGGATAGTTTTTGAAATCGGATCGTACCTTTTCTTTTTCCAACCTGAAATCAGATCAAAACCCTCATGGGTTATCATTCTGTACATTTCAGGAATCTCCTCTGGGCTATCCTGTAAATCGGCATCCATGGTAACAACCACATTGCCCTTTGCTGTTTGAAAACCCACATGCAGGGCAGCAGATTTTCCATAGTTGCGCCTAAACTTTATGCCTTTGGCAAATGAATGTTTTGCACAGATATCCTCTATTACACTCCAACTATTATCGTTACTTCCATCATCAACAAGAATGGTTTCAAAAGTAAAACCATTCTCATCCATCACCCTTTTTATCCATGCAACAAGTTCGGGTAAAGACTCGTCCTCGTTATAAAGCGGAACTATTATTGAAATATCCATTTAAAAAATATTCTACTACTCAAAAGGAGTTGTTTTCTTTTTCTTAATAATTGCAGCAGTAACAAGACTAATAATAGCAAATCCGAAGGTACTGGACAAGACCGACAAAATGTACGTTCCAAAAGTAATTTTCACATCCTTTTTAACCTCAAGACCCTCTAGGGCTTTCTCTATCTGATCACCAGATATACCTTTAGAACTCATATAATTTGCCATCCATTCGCTTTGTGCATTGATGTAATTACCCATATATTCAGGATCAATAATTACATTTTGTAAGTATGAGTATGCTGAAGTAATTATTGCTGCAAAAAATCCGATAAGTATGCCAATCATCAAACCTTGTTGAAATGTTACCTCTCCGCCGTATATCTCATTGCTAACCTTTTTACTAAATATTAGTATGCCAGTGAAGAAAATAGCAACACTCACAACAAAAAATATAAACGGTTTCACAATTCCAATTGGCATAATGCCAAGAAGGTAAAGTAGAAGTGAATATATTACAACAATAACACCCAGTGCTAGGCCATAGGTTGTTGTTGACTTAAGTAAAAGTTTAATTTTTGAATTCATTTTTATTTGTTAATTGGTTTAGACCTCACAAAGATACTAGAAAAAGGGATATATGCCTTAAAAAAATTTGAAGAGTTATAAAGATGTTGTTATCTTTGCGCCGTGGGTAGGTCTTACACGACTAGCTCCTACTGAACTCCCCCAGGACCGGAAGGTAGCAAGGGTAAGTGGTTGTAGCAGTGCGATGTAAGTAGCTTACCCACACTTTTTTATACCTATCTAGTTAAAGAACTTACCAACTTTATTAATGGCTGAAGGGAGAGCAAACACTACTACTCTATCAAACGCTTTTATCTCGGTCATTCCGGTGGCAATCTGACTTGATTCACCTCGAACAACACCGCCAATTATTGCATCCTTTGGAAAACTGATATCTTTTATCTTCCCTTTTGTTACAAGCGAATTAGGCTTAACTATAAACTCTAGTACCTCGGCATCACTACCTGTAAGGCATTTAATTGCCGAAACCTCAGTGCTCATGGTATAACGGAAAATACGGCTTGCCGTAATAAGTTTTTTATTGATTACGGTATCAATTCCCATGCTTTCGGCAAGTTGTATATAGTCAAAATTCTCAACCTCGGCAATGGTTTTCTTAACCCCCATGCGCTTTGCTGCCAAACAGGTTAGAATGTTAGTTTCAGAATTCCCTGTAACGGCTATAAATGCATCCATATATTGAACGCCCTCTTGCATAAGAAGTTCAGTATCCCGCCCATCGCCATTTATAACCAAAGCATTCTTAAAAAAATTTGCAAGCCTAATGCTTTCACTCTTGTCTATCTCAATTATTTTAACATTAACGTCTTTCTCAAGTTCAAGCGCAATTCGAGCCCCAATTCTACCACCACCAAGTATCATTAGGTTATGCACCTCAATGTTCTTTTTACCCGAGTATTCGAGCATTTCCTTAACGCCACTTTGGTTTGTAATCACGTAAACCAAATCGTTTACTTTGAACTGATCACTCCCTTGTGGTATGATAGTTTCTCCATCTCGGGCAATGGCCACTGCTCTAAATTCGAGATTTTTATTGCCCTTTATGGTTTGTATTAGAGTTTTATCAATTACAGGAGCATCCTCCTCAAGCCTTAACACCGCAAGCGAAAGTTTGCCTCCAGAAAAATCAACAAATTCTGTTGTGCTGGTATGTCCAAGCAGGTTTATCACCTCCCTTGCTGTCAACTTTTCGGGATAAATAAGCGAATCGACACCCATGTTTAGGAAAATTTCCTTATTGTTTGGGAGAAGATAATCGTTATTATCAATACGGGCAATTACCTTTTTTGCCCCCAATCGTTTTGCTAAAGTTGCACTAAGGATATTGGCATTTTCAGAATTTGTTACTGCAACAAATAGGTCTGCCTTTTTTATGTTTGCCTCTATTAAAACTGATATGGATGTTGCTGAACCCTCAACCACAAGTAGATCAGCGCTTGATGAAAGTTGAGCTAATTTCTCGATGTCTGAATCTATCACAATAATATCGTGATACTCCATTGAGAGCATCTTTGCTAAATGCGTCCCTACCTCGCCTGCACCCGCAATAATAATATTCATACAATACCTGGTTTTTGCAAAACAACCTGCAAAGTAAGCTTAAATGTAAATGATTTTAACAACGATACGCAATAAAAATGTTGATGAATTGACGAGTTTTTTAAAACCATATGCCTATACTCATTTCAATAAGGTAAATACATCAGCATCAGGTATTACTGGAAAATCTTTTCGAAACTGATTAATTGAATCTAAAGTAATTGCTCCAACAATTACCTCCTCTTGACCCGTTAATGCTGTTGCAACGGGCTGACCTAGCATATCTAAAATCATGCTATCCCCTGAGTAGTAGATATCCCTTGCGCCTTTACCTACCCTATTAGCAGCCGCTACGTAGCACTGATTCTCAATGGCTCTGGCCTTATTGAGGATAATCCAAGCATCGCGCCGTTCTGCAGGGAAGTTAGCAACGTTAATAATTAAATCGTAGTCGTTCCTATTTCTACTCCAAACAGGAAAGCGAACATCATAGCAAATCTGAGGTAATATTCTCCAACCTTTGTAATCGAAAACCAAACGTTTACTGCCTTTTGTGTATGACTTATCCTCTTTGGCAAAGGTAAAGAGGTGTCTTTTATCGTAGGTAAAAATTTCGCCTTGGGGTGTGGTAAATATAAAACGATTATAGTATTTATTCCCCTCCTCAATAATTATGCTTCCGCATAGGGCAAAGCCCAGCTCGGTAGCCATGGTTTTCATCCAATTCACTGTATCGCCTTGCATGGTTTGGGCTAACTTTTCGGCATTCATTGAGAATCCGGTAGTAAACATCTCTGGGAGAATAACTATATCTACCTTACTATCAATCGTTTTTAGTGTTTGTGTAAAACGAGTAATGTTTAAGGCTATATCTTCCCACACTAAATTGTCCTGAACAACTGCAATTGTTAAAGTGTTATTCATTCTGTTTGAACTTTATTAATCTGTATATCTGACTATTAATATTTCTTTGCGAAATAACTGCTAATTTAGTTGTATAACTAATTCTTTAGTTATACATTTGTTCTTAGAATAATAAAAATATCGAATATAATGGAATTAACAAAAGCGGAGGAGCAGATTATGCATATTCTTTGGAAGCTAGAAAATGCTTTTGTAAAGGATATAATAGATGAACTCCCAAGTCCTAAGCCTGCTTATAATACTGTTTCAACCATAGTACGTATTTTGGAGAAAAAAGGGTTTGTAAATTATACTGCATTCGGAAAAACTCATCAGTACTACCCTATTATCTCTAAAAAGGATTACACTGGTACTTTTTTGCGGGGTTTTATTAAGAGTTATTTTGGAAACTCCTATAGGCAATTGGTCTCTTTTTTTGCTAAGGAAGAGAACCTATCGGTTAAGGAAATGGAAGAGATAATAACACTTTTAACGAACAAACTAGACAAAAAGAAAAAAGATGGAAACAGCTAGCATATTTAGTATTCTTCTTAAATGGAGCCTTGGCATCGCAATAGTTTGGGGTGTTTGGTTTATTCTATTAAAACGGATAAATCAATTCCGAGCCATTCGGTTTTTCATCGCTTTTGGTCTTTTGTTTTCCATGTTAGCACCTTTACTTACACCATGGTTACTGAGGATATTTACTGCTCCTGAAGCAAACTTTCCGCTTCTGTTCTCTATTTCATTGCCTGAGTTAACCATTGTGCCAATAGAACACCAGAGCACCCTTAGTCTTTCATCAATAGTGTTTTATATTTCTATTGTAATATCCAGTGCACTATTGTTTAGGCTTATACTAAATCTGATTAAAATATTCAGCCTTGCTAAAGCAGGAAAAATTATAAATCGCAAGGAGATAACCATTATAGAGCACACCAAAAGTATTCCTCCATTCTCTTTTTTTAGATACTGTTTCATTAATCCCAGCAACATCTCTACTGATAAAACAGAATTGATAGTAGCCCATGAAATTGCCCATAAAAAGCACTACCATAGCATAGATGCAATTCTTTTGGAACTTATTGGAGTTATCCAATGGTATAATCCATTTTATTGGATACTAAAAAAAGTGCTTATAGAAATTCACGAGTATCAGGCCGATGGTGAGGTAATTGCAAAATCAGCTGATTCAGAAAAATATATGGACTCCATAGTTTCCGTTGCCTTTAATGGGATAGCGCTATCTCTTGGCAATAATTTCAACAAATCATTAACCATTAAACGCTTAGCCATGATGAACACTAAAAAAGTAAAAAAATATGCCGTACCGGCATTAGCTCTATCCTTTATGCTCGCATTTTCCCTAATGCTTATCATTTCATGCGACAATTCGGGAACACAAAAAAATGCCTCTGAAACGGTTGCACTGGAAGAAAAAAACACGCCTATCAACGAATTGGTTTTTATTCAAGTAGAGAATATGCCTAAATTTAAAGGGGATGACTCAAAGGAGCAAACTATTTTCAGAAGTTACATTAATGAAAACCTTAAATACCCAGAAATTGCAGCTGAAAATGGTATTGCAGGTAAAGTTTTTGTAAGTTTTATAATTGAGACCGATGGTACGGTTAGTACTGTAAAAGTTGAAAAAGGTGTTGACCCTTCGCTTGATAAAGAAGCAATTCGGGTTGTTGAATCGAGCCCCAAATGGGAACCAGGCACGCAAAAAGGAAAAAATGTGCGAGTGCAATACACTATGCCTATCACATTTTCACTAGAATAATGAATAATGCAAAGCCAGCATTGGTTGCAACAATTTACTAATGCTGGCTTTCTTAAAAATTCTCTTTTAAATATGCGTTCACTTATTTTTACTTTTGTAACTGCATTAGTTCTTTTATCAACTACCTATGCTCAAAACAAGCTTATATCAACCTCAGCAAATGCATTTAATGTACTTGTCAGTGGAGATGAGCAAATCATATCATTACAAAAAGAACTGCAGATTGACTCGTTAAATACTGCGTTATGGCTAATGCTTGGAAATGCATGGGAGGTGCAGTTAAATTTCGATAGTGCCTTTACAGCCTATCACTATGCAGTGCTATCAGATAGCACTTGTTTAAAATGCTTACAACAGCTAGCTGGAGCAACAGCAACACAGGGAGACATAAACCACGCAATTAAACTCTATAAAAAAGCCCTTACCCTTGACTCTGCAAATATTTCTACCCGTTCGCAGTTAGCAAGGCTACTTAAACGCGATGCTCGATATGATGATGCACTAAATCAATTCACCATGCTGCTAATGGCCGATTCAACAAACTACTACGTTTGGGAGCAAATTGGCGATTGTGCATTAAAAACCAATAGTATTGATCTTGGGCTTTACGCATATAGCAAATCGTTTGAACTAAAACCTCAGAATTTACCTCTTGCAGTTAAGCTGATAAATGGGTTAATTAAAGTGGCAATGCCTTACTATGAAATTTTCCCAATTGTTGAAACGGCAATGAAGTTCGACTCAACCTACATCCCTATTGTAAGGGCAAAAGGATATCTACATTACCTTAATCAGAATTATAGCAAAGCCGACTATTGGCTTGACAAAGCATCTGCTTTAGGGGATTCATCTCGCTTTACACTAAAGTTCTCTGGTCTTGCAAAGTTTCAAACAGGGAACTATTACAATGCTGCGAAAAATCTTGAGAAAGCATTTGCATACGACACAACCGATAATGCACTTAATTTTGTTTATGCAAAAACCCTTATTGAGATAGGCGATAGGCAAAAAGCTGTGGCAATACTTAACATGACAGAGGAACTACTAACTCCCTCACCATACGAAATGGCAATGCTTTATGCTACCAGAGCCGATGCATTCTCACGAGGTCAACAGTACAGGAGCGCAATCGAACAATTCAACACGGCCTACAACTTTAACCCCGACCAGTACGAATATCTTTATAGGATTGGCTGGTGCCACCATAGCGCTAAAGAATATAGGCAGGCCATTGATGTACTTACTAACTTTTTAGACAAAGCGGAACAGGAGGAGCCTCCAAAACCTTCAACACAAAATAGGGTTTGGCATGCTAAGCGTCTTTTAAAAGATGCAAAAAAGGAGGCATTTTTTAACGAATAAACTTCACCTTTCTTCACTTTTCCAGAACCTTACAGAAATAAGCCGCTCAACTAATGGCAATAGCCTATGCCAAGAAAAGTATGTATTTATTAACTGAAAACTAGGATGGTTTATTAACTGGGATATTGAGCTATAAACGCTTAAACATTCTTTTTAAGCAGAACTTTTTTAATCTGGTTTATGGTCCAGTTTATTCTCTTGGCATAATAAGGGCTTGCCATGAGTGAAAGTGACTCCGCCATATCGTCAAGTTTAGCCAGTGCGGGTTCGCCAATTGCTATAAGAGTATCGACAATTCGTTCGGTTTCCTTAGCGTTTGAGGTCACAAAAAAGCGTTCTAGTAAGGGTTCAACCGCTTTTTCACCAAAAAGGATTAGCTCATCGAAATTACCCAGTAAAACCTGATAAGCCATCCGCTGCAATTCATCCGCTGGGATAAAATCAGGAAAATTCTCCTTAAGTATAGCTGCAGCCTCAATACGCATGAGTAGGTTCTGATCGCAGAGCAATTCTCCTAGTTGAGTTGCTTCAATAGTCCTCATCTTTTGCTTAAGATCAGGGTCTAACTGATTTCTATGCTCATCCCTCTTCTTTACAAAGATCTGAGTCTTTCGGGCAAGTACCCCCTGAGCGGTTAGCAAAACAATAACCGGAACACCTCCGTGGTAATAATATATATCAGAAATCTTTAAGGGTAAATCTCTAAAAGCAGGCACATCGGAGGGTTTAAGCCACCAATACTCATTAAGAACATCAGGTAAACTTTTACGAGCCTGAAAGCGTGCAACCTCAAGATCAAGCCCAGCACGAATCTCAACAATATCGCCCTTCTGCAATCGGGTTGCATAACGGTACGAGTAAAATTCGTTATCCCTATGATCGTTAGAAACTAATGGTAAATCCATAGTAATACACTGATTTATCACGGTGTAACAATGGTCTTATTGCTTAACTCATAAACTTCTTCTGCCCTGCTACTGTATAAAAACCTACACAAGATACAATAAAGTACATAATAAATAAAATTTTGCATCAGAGATTTCAGCTTAGTTCTGCAATTCCTTAAAATGATTAATATTCTGACAATTGCACAAAATAAAGGGAGTAGGTTATAATTCACTTATTATTTTTAAACCATTTAAATTATAAATACCCTAAATTTGTTCTTTACAAAAAAAGCAATAAAATGAGTGATATCAGAACAATTCTATTGGTTATGGCAATGCACGATGAAGCCAAAAGCATTATTGAAAGTATAGGGCTTAAGCTTCAAAAAAAACATAACTCAAAACTACCAACTGAAACTTTTAGCGGAAAATATAATGATAAACAGATATGGCTTCAACTCAACGGAAAATGCCCTAGATTTGGTGTTGATAACATTGGAACTGATGCATCCGTGCTAAACGTATATACTGGCATTGAGAACCATAACCCCGACCTAATTCTAAACGCAGGAACTGCTGGAGGGTTTGCACGCGCTAACGCTAAGGTTGGCGATATTTACCTCAGCTATCCATACGTTTATCATCACGACAGAAGGATTAATATACCCGGTTTTACCGAGTATGGTATTGGGAAATACACTTGTTATCCCTGTTTGGATATTACCAAAAAATTAGGCGTTAAAGCTGGGGTTGTTTCAACTGGTAATTCACTCGATCATACTCCTTTGGATTTGGAGATTATAGAACAATACAACGGTGAAGTTAAGGAAATGGAGGCTGCTGCAATTGCATGGGTAGCCAATATCTTTGGTATTCCCTTTTTAGCCATTAAAGCTATTACAGATATAGTAGATGGGTCTGAAACAACCGAGGATGAGTTTTTGAAAAACCTCAACTATGCATCAAAAGTACTTGGGGAGAAAACTATTGAGCTAATTGAAGTGCTTTAGCCCTATCGTACACCATAGTATTGCTTGTACCAAACCACAAACCTACTGATCCCTTCACTAATCGCTGTGTTGGGCTTAAAGTTCAACTTCTCCCATAGATTATCAACGTTTGCCCATGTTGCAGGCACATCGCCTGGCTGAAGAGGCATTAAATTCATTTGAGTTTTTTTGCCTAGCGATTCCTCAATGCTTTTAATAAAGTCCATTAACTTTACTGGGCTGCAATTCCCAATATTGTAGATTTGATACGGTGCTACTGAACTCGAAGGATCAGGCTTTGCCCCACTCCAGTTAGGGTTGCCAATTGGAACATCATCTATTACCCGAACAACGCCTTCTACAATATCATCGATATAGGTAAAATCGCGCTGCATATTCCCATCATTAAAAACATCTATGGGTTTACCCTCGAGAATGGCTTTGGTGAAAAGAAACAAAGCCATATCAGGGCGTCCCCATGGACCATATACAGTGAAGAAACGTAGGCCTGTTGTTGGAATACCATACAAATAGCTGTAGGTATGCGCCATTAGCTCATTGCTCTTCTTACTTGCTGCGTAAAGGCTTATGGGATGATCAACATTATGGCTTGTGGAAAAGGGCATAGTCTCGTTTAAGCCATAAACACTGGAACTGCTGGCATAAACTAAATGTTCAATCTGATTATCTCTGCATGCTTCTAAAATATTGAGAAATCCAACAATATTGCTCTGAGCATACACAAAAGGATTCTCCATGCTATACCTCACCCCTGCCTGAGCAGCCAGATTACAAACCCTATCGAATTTGAACTGCTTAAAAATGCTATTCAACCCTTTATCCTCTAGGTTTAGCTTAATGAAAGAGTAGTTAGGACTAGTTTTACTAACTATTGGCTTTCCGTACTCAATCTGATCTTTTTCTATTCCGGCAATCTTAAGTCTTGAGTATTTTAGGTTTACATCGTAGTAATCGTTTATACAATCGATACCTACCACCTCATCGCCTCTTTCTACTAAGCGTTTGGCAAGATGAAATCCGATGAAACCTGCTGTACCTGTTACTAAAACCTTCATAGCAAAACAAAATTATTATAAACTCCAGTAGCTAATTCCTTTTGGCTTATTCTTCACAAAAGCACCTTTAACATCAACAAAAACGCCGCCCTCGGATGCAAATTTAGTAAAGTACTCCGAATCAATTTTTAGATACTGCTGATGGTTTACGGCAACAATAATGGCATCATACTTACCAGTTGGTTCCTTGGCTAGGGAAAACCCATACTCATGCTCAACCTCACTCGAATCAGCATATGGATCAACAATATCCAAATTCTTAATACCATATGATTTTAGCTCATTTACTATGTCAACCACCTTTGAATTCCGGATATCGCTTACGTTCTCCTTAAAGGTAACTCCCATAATAAGTATCCTCGATTCCTTTACATTTTTATCGCCAGCAATAATTTTCTTTACAACTTGCTTTGCTATATATCCCCCCATTGAATCGTTGATAAATCTGCCTGCGCTAATGATTTGAGGGTGATAACCAAGTTCTTTAGCCTTATATACAAGATAATAGGGATCAACTCCTATGCAATGCCCGCCAACAAGACCTGGGAAAAACTTAAGAAAATTCCATTTTGTACCTGCTGCCTCTAAAACCTCATAGGTATTAATCCCCATGCGGGAGAAGATAAGCGATAGCTCATTCATGAATGCGATATTGATATCGCGCTGGGTATTCTCAATTACCTTTGCCGCTTCGGCAACCTTAATTGTGCTTGCCCTAAACACACCTGCCGTAATAATTAATTCATAGGTTTTGGCAATTAGCTCAGCCGATTCGGCATCGCAACCGCTAGATACCTTAACAATACGGGTTAGTGTATGCTCTAAATCACCCGGATT
The DNA here is from genome assembly GCA_002410065.1 of Bacteroidales bacterium UBA5349. GTDB lineage: Bacteria > Bacteroidota > Bacteroidia > Bacteroidales > Tenuifilaceae > Perlabentimonas. The sequence goes on from DHQB01000007.1 coordinate 162,808, forward strand.
TATTCGCTCTGGCGAAAAGCCCACCTTAAAATCGTCAATAAATTTTAATCCTGAAATTTTCTCAAGAAGTGGTACACATTCCTCTTCGGTGCAGCCAGGGTAAACCGTTGATTCATAAACAACATAATCGCCCTTTTTAAGTACTTTGGCTACCATCTCCGTTGCTGATAGCAACGGTTTTAGGTCGGGCAGGTTATGATCGTTGATTGGCGTAGGTACTGCAACAATGAAGAATTTTGCCCCTTTAAGATCATCGGGATTTGCGGTATAGTTTATATCACAATTCTCAAAAGCCTTAGGTTCAAGCTCGCGACTTGGGTCAATCCCTTTTCTGATCAGCTCTATCCTGTCAGGCTTAATATCGAAACCTACAACAGCCAATTTCTTAGCAAATTCAATGGCAATGGGCAAACCAACATAACCTAAGCCTATTACAGCAAGTTTTTCCTGCTTGTCGATAAGCTTTTTATATAGATTCATACTTTAAAACTTTAAATGTTTTTGCAATAGGGATGATAATCGCCTGAAAGACCAATGGGTGTAGTATTACGAATATGGTGCACTGTTTGAATGGATACTTTTGAATCGGATAATCCAAAACCTTTCCCCTTTAGAATTTCCTGATAGGTTACAGTATGCAAATCGGTAAAGCCTCCACTAAACTCAAGTTCTTCACCTTCAACTGTGATTGATCTGTAAGTTCGTTGTCCAGTTGCTAAAACTGTTGCTGGCACATCGGCACTATCAACGCTGAGGAACCAACGTACACGCGCTCTTTTTAAACCTAAATACCCTGCAGCCTTTTCAGGACGCGAAACGTGAACAATATTCTCCTGAACATCCCCAAAAATCCACGTTAGCATATCGAAAAAGTGAACACCTATGTTTGTTGCAACACCACCCGATTTTTGGATATCCCCTTTCCATGAAATGAAATACCAACGGCCTCTGCTTGTAATATAGGTAAGATCTATATCAAATATTTTATCCTTTGGCGCTTGCTCAACCTTCTTTTTAAGGGCAACGATTGATGGATGATATCTTAGCTGCAGAATAGTATTCACCTTTCGCCCTGTTTCCTTCTCAATCTCAGATAGCGCATCAACATTCCATGGATTTAGTACAATGGGCTTTTCGCAAATGGCATCGGCACCATGTCGAAGCGCAAAGCGAATGTGGGAATCGTGCAAATAGTTTGGGGTACAAATACTAACATAATCAATCTTAACACCTTGGCGCTTGAGCTTATCAAAATGTCTATCGTAACGCTCAAACTCAATAAAGAAATCGGACTCGGGGAAAAAGTTGTCCAAAATTCCTACGCAATCATTATTATCGAGCGATGCAAGCAAATTATTACCAGTATCCTTAATGGCCCGTAAATGGCGAGGTGCGATATAACCAGCTAAACCAATTAAACCGAAATTTTTTACCATGACAATTATTGAATTATTCTAATTTTACTAATAAATCATCTTTAAGCAAATATTCCTGCTTGCTTTCCGGGCAAACTCCAATTCCCTTATCGTTAAAACTTAACCTATGCCCAAACTCACTCATCCATCCAATATGCTTTGCCGGATTACCAACAACTAATGCATAGGGCTTAACATCGCGAATTACTACTGCACCTGCGCCTATAAAACAGAACTCGCCAAGCGTGATACCACATACAATCGTTGAGTTTGCCCCAATGGTTGCCCCTTTTTTTACATAGGTTTTCAGGTACTCGTTCTTTCGGTTAACAGCACTTCGGGGGTTGACAACGTTTGTAAAAACCATGGATGGACCTAGAAAAACATCATCCTCACAAATAACACCAGTGTATATCGAAACGTTGTTTTGAACTTTTACATTATTCCCAAGTACAACATCAGGCGATACTACCACATTTTGACCAATATTACAGCCATTGCCAATTATGCAACCCGACATGATATGGCTAAAATGCCATATTTTGGTTCCTTCTCCAATCTTACAGCCTTCATCAATAACTGCTGTTTCGTGGGCAAAATATTGGTTTTTCATCAACTAAACTATAAAGGGTAAGCAAAATTAACCAAAACGGTCATAATATCATAGCAAACTCAGAACATTATCAGCAATATAATGCTGCACCTCCTGTGTTAGTTCAGTATGCATTGGTAATGAGAGAACTGACTCAGAAAGCATGATACTATTAGGGTATTCTTTAACCATTTTTTCATTAACATATGGTTCGAGGGCTTTCTGTTTGTGCAAGGGTATAGGGTAGTAAACCATTGCCGGAATCCCTTTCTCACTCAACTTCTCAATAAGGCGTTTTCTGTCGATATTAACCAACCTCAGCGTGTACTGATGGAATATATGATCTGACCAGCTTACCCTTTGAGGGATGATTAATGACTTGCAATCTCTAAACAAAGAATCGTAAAGCATAGCGGCTTCTTGCCTGGCCACATTGTACTCATCAAGGTGCTTTAACTTTACACTAAGAATGGCAGCCTGTATTGTATCAAGCCTTGAGTTTACGCCAATGGTATCATGGTGGTAACGTATCTTCATACCATGGTTAGCAATAGAACGAATCTCTTCGGCTAGCCTATCATCATTCGTAAATAAAGCCCCTCCATCGCCGTAGCAACCTAAGTTTTTAGATGGAAAAAAAGATGTACATCCGATTGTACCAATAGTACCTGCTTTAGCAGAGTTGCCATTGCTAAAATAATAGGTTGACCCGGTTGCCTGAGCTAAATCTTCAACAACGGCTATACCCTTGTCATTGGCAATTTCCATAATTGCCTCCATGTTTGCGCATTGCCCAAAAAGATGCACAGGGATTATTGCCTTAGTTTTAGGTGTAATGGCCTTTTTAAGCGCATCAATATTAATGGTAAAATCATCAAGGTTAACATCAACAAGAATAGGTTTTAAGCCCAGAAGTGCCACAACCTCAACGGTTGCAATAAATGTAAAATCGGGGGTAATCACCTCGTCACCAGGCTTTAGTTCAAGTGCCATTAGGGCTAACTGAAGTGCATCCGTTCCGTTGGCACATCCAATAACGTGTTTTACTCCCAAATAGGCTGCCAACTCCACCTCAAACTGGGCAACCTGTTTTCCTTTAATAAAGGCTGTTTCATCAATAACTTCCTGAATGGCTGCATCAACCTCTGGTTTTATCCTAAGATATTGACCCTTGAGATCAACCATTTGTAAATTGGATGGAATACTCATAAGAATTGGTTTTTAATAAAAAAAGCCCCTTCGAGTAGTACTCAGCTGGGGCTAAATATAAATTATTGCCAAAACATGCTACTACTTTGCATAGCTAATTGCTCTGGTTTCTCTAATTACGGTAATCTTAACCTGACCAGGATATGTCATATCATCCTGAATTTTCTTGGCTATATCGTAAGATAGACTAGCGGCCTCCTCATCAGACACCTTTTCGCTACCTACAATAACCCTTAACTCTCTACCTGCCTGTATGGCAAAGGTTTTGGTAACACCAGGATAATTTAAGGCTAGGCCTTCCATCTCTTTTAATCGCTTGATGTAAGATTCAACCACCTCGCGGCGGGCACCAGGGCGAGCACCTGATATTGCATCACAAACCTGAACTATCGGGGCAATTAGGGTGTTCATCTCTACCTCATCGTGGTGAGATCCTATGGCATTGCAAATCTCTGGCTTCTCTTTGTAACGTTCAGCCAACTTCATACCTAGAACTGCGTGTGGCAACTCTGGCTCATCGTCGGGCACTTTACCAATATCGTGAAGTAACCCTGCTCTTTTGGCCAGTTTAGCGTTTAGACCAAGTTCCGTAGCCATTATAGCACAAAGGTTTGCCACCTCGCGTGAGTGCTGTAACAGGTTTTGCCCGTAGGATGAACGATACTTCATTTTACCTATCAAACGGATTAACTCGGGGTGCAAACCATGGATACCTAAGTCGATGGAGGTACGCTTACCAATCTCGACAATCTCCTCCTCAATCTGTTTCTGTGTTTTCTGTACAACCTCCTCAATACGTGCAGGGTGAATTCTACCATCAGTAACTAACTGATGCAGTGCAAGGCGAGCAATCTCACGGCGTACTGGATCGAAACCAGAAAGAATAATGGCCTCGGGAGTATCATCAACAATAATCTCTACTCCTGTTGCTGCTTCTAGTGCTCTAATATTACGCCCTTCACGGCCAATAATGCGGCCCTTTATCTCGTCGGAATCGATATGAAAAACGGTAACGGCATTCTCAATGGCCGCCTCAGTTGCTACCCTCTGAATGGTATTTACAACTATTCGTTTAGCCTCCTTTTGGGCTGTCATCTTGGCCTCGTCCATTATCTCATTAATATACGACATGGCTTCGGTTTTAGACTCTGCCTTAAGTGATTCGATGAGTTGGCTTTTTGCCTCGTCGGCTGATATCCCTGAAATAGCTTCAAGTTTCTCAACTTGGGTTCGGTGCATCTTATCCAGCTCTTCAGTACGCTTATCAACCAAAAGAAGTTGGTTGGATAAGTTATCGCGGATTGAATCAATCTCCTTTTGCTTACGCTGAAACTCTTCAAACTTTTGAGAAAAAAGAGTTTCGCGTTGTTTAAGTTTATTCTCTGTTAGGAGAATTTTTGAGTTACGCTCGTTAAAGGCCTTTTCATTATCAGCTTTTAGCTGTAGAAACCTCTCTTTTGCCTGAAGAATTTTCTCCTTTCGTATAACCTCTGCTTCGGATTCCGCTTCGCGGATAATAGCAGCCCTTTTCTTCGACAGCAACTTGTTCCACAACATGTATGTAACAAACGATGTAATTATTAGGGTTGATACTGCTACTATAATTGTTATTGTCATTTAATTAGTATTAAGTGAAAACTTAAAAAGAACGGTATGTAAATTTGGGTAAAACCCAAAACGTTTAAATCAGTATTTGCTTTACAAAAAAACACAAAAAACCCGCATTGTTTTCCCTAGTTTTATGAAACCCCAGTTAGACATGGGTGGAGAGGCTGCCAAATTCGAACTTCCAATGTCTCAAAATAATGAGATTTCAGACTAGCTGAAATGAGGCCTGTTCTACGATGACTAAGTCCTACTCCAATTTGCGTAGTGTTGAGTTTCGCAAAATGTTAAGGAAACAATGCGGGCATATTATTTTAAAGAACGTATATCACTCTTCTCTAGATAATCATCTAACCACTCATCCAACTCATTTAACTCATCAACCAAAGGAGCAACCTCAAACCGGTTTTCGCTCTCGAGTAGTTTTATAACAAACTGCAAAGCGGCCATTGCTAAAAAATCTTGTAAATCCTTGTCGGTGTATCTTTTCTTATAAAGCGACACCTTTTCATTTATCGTTCTAGCAGCTTTGCGTATTTTTTCCTCATCGCTTCTATCGATTTTTAACGGATAGTACCTATCGGCAACATTCACACGTATTGACAGCTTATCCTCCATAAAACCGAATCAAATTATCTATTTAAAAGAGCAATGCATTGATCAATTTCCCGCACAATCAAATCAACCTTAATCTTTGCATCATGAGTATCTTCGCTCGATGTAACAAACGCTCTTGCAAGCTGTTGTTGATTGTATTTCTTATCAAGCTCGATGTAGGCAATTTCTCTCTCTTGCATTACGTTTTCAAGAGTTGCCATTTTCTCCTTAAGCTTTAGGTTCTCTTCCTTCAACTTCTCATAAGCAGATACCAACTCTTCAATCTTTGATTTAAGCTTTGTATGTATTGATTTCTGCTCTATGCTCATGTGCCCAGATTAATTAGTACAAAGTTACAACGAGTTTAACAGATAATCAAAAAAAATGATCCCTATTTTCCGCATTATCTATTAAAAAGAAGATATAAAATGGATAGTTTTGTCTGAAAATATAAAACCTGACAATTAGTATGAAATTGATTCGCTTTACACTACCACTCCTACTCACTTTATCTGTTATTAGCACATCGGTAGGGCAACCATACAAAAGTCCTTACAATCTTTATCCACCCCTAAAAGGGAAACTTGGGTTATCGGGATCATTTGGTGAGATTAGAACCAACAGCCTACATGCAGGAATGGATTTTCGCACTGGTGGACAAATCGGTTCTGAGGTGTTCGCATCGGACGATGGACATGTATCGAGAATAAAGATAAGCAGCGTTGGTTATGGAAATGCAATATACATTGACCACCCCAATGGATTAACCACTTTATATGGTCATCTACACAAATTTTCTCCTGAAATTGAACAATACGTTAAAGCACAACAATACAAAGAACGCAGTTTTGAGGTTGATCTGCACCTTTTACCTAAGCAAATCTCCATTAAACGTGGCGAAATTATTGGTTTAAGCGGCAACTCTGGAAGTTCTGGTGGCCCCCATCTACATTATGAGGTTAGACAAACCAAAAATCAAGCACCACAAAACCCTGCCTTTAGCAACTTAAACATTGGAGATAAGCTTACACCTGTTATTCGCAGTGTGTGGCTCTACAAATTAGGTAATGACGCTTCTCCTACTACAATAAACAGCAGAAAAGAGATTAATGTTCAGTCTAGTAAAGGCATGTACAACTATGCTGACACTATTTTTGCCGAAGGCAATTTGGGTTTTGGCATAGAAGCATACGATTTTGTGAACAACCAAAGCCTACGGTGTGGAATTTATAGCATGAAAATGTACGTAAACAACATTCTAAACTATCATTTTGACATTGATGGATTTAGGTTTGACGAGACTAGATATGCCAATAGTCATATTGATTTTGCCCTTCGTCAGAAAACAGGAAAACGCGCTCAAAAACTTTATACTGAGCCAAATAATCAGCTCAAAATCTACAAAACACTTAAAAATAGCGGGATTATTAATGCCCAAATTGATAGTATTTACAATATTAGAGTGGAAATATCAGATGCATATCGCAATAAAACCATGCTAACAATGGTAGTAAAAGGTTCACAATACAACAATAGTTCAGCTGTAGGCCTTTTGCCAGCAGAACAAATCAGTGGAGTTTTATGGCCTTACTTTCAACAAAACCAAATTTCTACCAGTCAGTTCTCCATTTCAATGCCCGCTGAGGCGCTGTACAATAATATTTTCTTCAACTATAAAGTTAGAGACTCTGTAGCATTTATCTATTCGCCAATAATCTCAATACATAATAGGTTTACGCCTGTTCATAAAAACTATACACTAACGATTAATTGCCTGGAAATACCTGAAATTTATAAAAGCAAAGCCTTGATTGCTAGTGTTAATGCTAAAAATGAGATTGAAGCAGTTGGAGGTGACTTTAGAAATGGTTCCGTAACATCTAAGCTAAACTTTTTTGGAGATTTTTTTGTTACCATTGACAGTATTGCTCCAGAAATAAAACAAGTAAATGCTATAGCAAAAAATGACTATAGCAATGAGAAATCGATAATGTTTAAAGTAAAAGACAATTTGAGCGGAGTATCGCAAATAGTTGGAACTATTGATGGTGAATGGGCTCTTTTTGAGTACGATAAAAAAAATGATCTTGTTTCCTATGAATTCGATAGTGAGCGATTACAAAAAGGAAGAAAACACAAACTTTCTCTTGAGGTTAGCGACGCTAAGGGTAATATGAGTAAAAGTGAATATTGGTTCTTCTGGTAAATATTTTTAGGCATAAACTTTGCATTAGGTCCTTCTAGTATTTTGTATCTTTGCTCCAAGGATTTTATTTAACTATCTGTAAATCAACATTAAAATGAAACATAAAAGAATAATGTTAATCCTAGTACTTCTAGGGTTTTCTACGGGATTAACTGCACAAAGCTATAGGAATAAGCAACTTGCCCTTATTTCGTACAACTACAACATTCACCAGAATATCAAACCACAGTTTGATGAATTTGCCTACCTTTTTCCTGACACAAAGGATCCAAAAATCGATAAAACTATTTCTATCCTAAAGAATAATACTTGGTTTATACTGAAAGATGGGCTTGAGGAAAAAACCGGTATGTATATCTTCCCAATAAATGCCCATGGTAAAGATTTTAAATACGATGTATATGGATTCCCTGAGATGACCATTAATAAAGCCCTAAGGAAGGGGACCTCAAAATACTACATTAAAGTTGATGTAACAATATCAGCATTCTCTAGTAAAGCCGACAAAGGATATGGATCAATTGCAAGTAAGGATACCACTAAGAATTTGAATGAACTTCCCGAAGGATCTTTAATTCCAGTGGTTACCATTGAGGTTACAACATATACTAGGGAAGGGATAATACCCATGCAAAAAGTGGTTGGAAGTGCAACAGTAACTGAACCTTGGATTATTAGCACTTCAACATTTGAAGGTTTAAAAAAAGGAGAAAAGCTTGATCTAAACAATCCAAACAGCATTATGGGGTTAGTTAACACCGCTATCACAAATCTCTTAGGGAAATTCTAATTTCTGCTCAAACTATGCCCCTCAGTTCATTCAAGAACTCAAATACAAATAGAATATATGCCATTGGGCTAATGTCTGGCACTTCGCTCGATGGATTAGACATTTGCCTTTGTGAGTTTGTGCAAACAAAAGAAAAATGGTTTTTTGAAATTATAGAGGGAACAACCATTGAATACTCCCATCAACTTAAGCGAGAGTTGATAGATAGCAAAAATTTATCGGGTGAGAAACTCTGGAAATTCCACTGCGATTATGGAACATGGATTGGCAAGCAAATAAACCAATTTATGCAGAGCGTAAAAGTCCCTGTTTCCCTAATCGGTTCGCATGGGCACACGGTATTCCACAATCCGCAAAACGGATATACTGCTCAAATTGGACATGGTGCCTACATTGCTGCTGAAACGCGCATACCCTGCGTTTGCGATTTCCGCTCAGGCGATATTGCCCGTGGAGGGCAAGGCGCTCCACTTGTGCCAATTGGCGATGAACTACTTTTTAGCGAATACAGTTTCTGTTTAAACCTTGGCGGAATTGCCAATATATCATTCAACGATAATCAGCAAAGAGTAGCTTACGATATTTGCCCTGCAAATATGCCCATTAACCTAATTGCCAACCAAATGGGCTTTGACATGGATAAAGACGGATCCATTGCAAAAAGGGGAATTATTGATAACGAACTACTTGCTTCCCTTAATCAGATTGATTTTTATAGGCAGAAAGGAGCAAAATCTTTAGGGCGAGAATGGTTTGAAGAAGTTTTTGAACCAATTATTGTAGTAAATAATGTGAAACCAGAAAATACACTACGTACAATATACGAGCACATTGCCATTCAAATTTCATTGTCTACCAATCATAAATCCACAGGAACAATACTAGTTACAGGTGGAGGAGCAAAAAACAAATTCCTAATCGATCTAATTAGCGAAAAATGCACAAGTAAGGTTATTGTGCCCAACCCACTAATTGTTGAGTATAAGGAGGCCTTAATCTTCGGGTTTCTTGCTATTCTTTATCAGAATAAAACATTATCCTCACTCTCCTCTGCAACGGGAGCCTCTGTGAGTTCAGTTGGCGGGTGTCTCTACTTTTAACCTCGCAGCTAAACTAATGACATAATATAATGTCTAAAGCAACAGATGATTTATTTCATATGTCTATTCGGTCAATTTTTCTACATTTGTCTACAATAAAAACCCAATAAATTTTACACAATGAAAAAAACAATCAGACTCCTAAGCTTTGGGCTATTTTTGGGATTTGCGCTAGTTGCGCCCAAAGTGCAAGCCTGTACAAATTTTCTGGTAACGCGTGGTGCATCGGTTGATGGATCGACCATGATAACCTACTCTGCCGACTCGCACTATCTTTACGGCGAACTTTACCATTGGGCTGCGGCCAGTTATGCGCCGGGTACTTTGCTGAAAATTTACGAATGGGACACTGGAAAATATCTTGGAGTAATTCCACAAATTGAAAAAACATACTCGGTAATTGGAAACATTAACGAGCATCAGGTTGCCATTGGCGAAACTACCTATGGTGGTCGTGATGAACTTGTTGACACAACTGGTATTATTGATTACGGTAGTCTTATTTACATTACCCTTCAGCGTGCTAAAACAGCTCGTGAAGCCATTAAAATTATGGCCGAACTGGTTGCTGAGCACGGGTACGCCAGCAGCGGTGAATCATTCTCAATAGCCGACGCCAACGAAGTTTGGATAATGGAGCTTATTGGCAAAGGAACCGATCTGAAAACAGACCGAAAAACAAAAAAAATATACAACGCTAATAAGGGCGCAGTTTGGGTTGCAATGCTAATCCCCGATGGCTACGTTAGCGGGCATGCAAACCACGCTCGAATTACCAAATTCCCAAAAGAAGAGGAGAGCAAAAAGGCCATCAGCTCAAATAATTTAGATAAAATATTTAACCCTGAGGTTGAAGTGGTTTACTCGCAAGATGTTGTAAGTTTTGCTCGCAATAAAGGTTATTACAAAGGTAACGGTAACGATTTCAGCTTCTCTGACATATACGCCCCTGTTGACTTTGGCGCTGCACGTTTCTGCGAAATCAGAGTATGGTCGTTCTTTAAGGATATAGACAAGAGCATGTGGAACCATTTTGAATACGCTAAAGGTTTAGATTTAAACAATCGCATGCCCCTCTGGGTTAAGCCAGACCGCAAACTCTCTGCACAAGATTTAATGAACTTTATGCGTGACCACTTAGAGAATACTGAGTTAGATATGAGCAAGGATCCTGGTGCTGGACCTCATGGACTACCCTACCGTTGGCGACCCCTAACATGGGAATATGATGGAAAAACCTACGTAAACGAACGAGCCACTGCAACTCAGCAAACTGGTTTCTCATTCGTAACTCAGAGCCGTAATTGGCTACCCGACCCAATTGGCGGTATTATCTGGTTTAGCGTTGATGATGCTTCAACAACGGTTTACACCCCTATTTACTGCGGAATCAATGAAATTCCCCATAGCTTTGCACAAGGTAATGGCGACTTACTAAACTACTCTGCTGATGCAGCTTTCTGGGTTTTCAATAAGGTTTCTAACTTTGCTTACCTGCGCTATGATGTAATGAGCACTGATATTATTAAGGTTCAAAAGGAGATGGAAAACTATTATGCATCAATAACACCATTAGTTGACAAAAAAGCTCAGGAACTTTTTGAACAAGATGAAAATAGCGCAATTAACTTTATCACTAGTTTCTCTGTTAATACAGCCAACTCCCTTGTAAAACAATGGCAAAGCCTTTTCGAATTCCTTGTTGTTAAGTATATTGATGGTAATATTAAGCAAGAGGAGAACGGTGTGTTTAAGTGGAATGAGTATAATGCATCTCCAGCAAGTGTTAAAAACCCACAATATCCCGAATGGTGGAAAAAACATGTAATCGAATCGACTGGCAATAAGCTACTTGTACCCTAACAATAAGCAAATAGCCAAATAACATGGTTAAAAACTGCCCAATTGGGCAGTTTTTTTCATCATAATCTATTTTATCTAAATAATTTTTATACTTTTGCGACACATTTTTCAGCGCAATCTCTTACGTTAACAATAAGTAACATTGCGTGTAGTGGAACACAATAAAAAAACAATAGGATGGAACTAATTAAAATTGCCGAAAAGGCCTTTGAGGTTGAGCAAAATGCACCCAATTTTAAAAGTGGTGACACTGTTACAGTACACTACAAGATTAAAGAGGGCAACAAAGAAAGGATTCAGAGTTTCCGTGGAGTAGTTATACAGCGAAAAGGAGGTGGAGTAGCTGAGACCTTCACTGTAAGAAAAATCTCAAGTGGGATTGGTGTTGAGAGGATATTCCCTCTTTTCTCCCCTTTTATTGATAAAATTGAGATTAACAAAACGGGTAAAGTACGCAGAGCCCGAATCTTCTATCTCAGAGACCTTACAGGTAAAAAAGCCAGGATTAAGGAAAAAGTCGTTAGACACGAAAAATAGCATTAAATCCTCGAGAAATCGAGGATTTTTTTTGCCTTTTAATCTTAAACCCTTGCTCGATTTTAAAAATATTGTATCTTTGCAGCCGCAAAAGGCCCCGTAGCTTAACTGAATAGAGCACCTGACTACGGATCAGGAGGTTTCAGGTTTGAATCCTGACGGGGTCACATAGAAAGACCAGCCAATTGACTGGTCTTTCTCGTTTAAATACTACAAAGACTTATATAATCAGCCCTTAGCAAAACCCTTTGTACCAATAAAGGACAAAATTGTTACAATCCCAACAACTGTAATACCAATAATTGCCGTTGTAACAATTGCTGGGTGCGCTCCCTTTTGTTCAATTACAATTCCAATAAAAGCCCAAATTACAGCAAGACCAACAAATGGGTTTGAAAACCTTATCGTAGCAAGTAATGTTATTATTGCACCAATGGCAACCATTGCAATTGCCCATGTTTGTTCTGATAATCCCCAGCCACCCCATTTGTAGTTTACCAGCAAGGCTGTTACATTAGCAATGGTGGCAATGCATACCCAGCCCAAGTAAATACCAAATGATGCCTTTGAAATGCTCAATGAGTAGGCCTGCAACTTTACACCAATGAATATGAGGGTAATAAGCAAGCCTAGCATAATGATTAACGAAAGGGGAAGCATTTGGTAATGCCAAGCAAATATCCACAGTGAATTAAAAAGGCAGCTTATTGCAAAAGCCCAACCTACAGCTTTAACAATTTCAGAGTTCGATTGGAAGAACTGCAGAATAATGAATAGTAAAAGCATAAGGTAAATAACACCCCATATTGAAAAGGTTGCCCCAGTAGGCACAAAAAGGTTTGGATACTCTGCTGAAAGAGCTCCTGTAGTTTTCCCGTTTAATGGGATGGCATTTGCAAGGTAGTTCATAAGTACCATCACTGCAAATGCAATTAGGTTTATTATTTTATAGGCCATAACTGTAAGTTTTATTTTAAATAAAGAAAAAGAATCAAATTTTAACTGCCTATCCCTTAGGATACTACTAAACCTTTAGATACGACAGAACCATATCGGTAATATGAGTTTTACGGGTAATTACAAAATCATCATACTCCTTTGGTGTAAACTTGTTTCTATCGGCTATAAGCTCCTTTATGGCAAATGGGAATAGTATTAGCGATATTATGCTAACATAGAGCTGCTCCGGGTTAACACTCCTAACCCTTCCGGCCTGTGCCTCAATATTGATATGATTGCAAAACTTTTCGGAATTATAAAGAGCCAAAACCGAGCCCATGGTCTTTAACTTTTCGGGATTTCGGTGTATAACCGACATAACGAAGGATACAAGAATTGGCTTATCAATGAGAATATCGATATAGGAATCGATGTAATCACTTATTTTTTCTTCAATGGGGAGGTTTGATTCAAGAATATCGCGAAGATGCTCAGCTTTATCCTTAACCAACATATCAAAAATGGTCTCAAATAACTTCTCTTTTGTCTGGAAGTAATAGTTCATAAGCGATAGGTTGATGCCTGCCTTGGCAGCAATTTCGCGAACACCCACTCTATCTACTCCCTTTTTAAGAAAAAGTTCTGTAGCGGAATCAAGTATCTTTTGTTTTGTTTTAATAGATCCTTTGCTCATAACCCTATATTAAATTAACCCAAATATAGCACATTAGTTTTTAAAGGAGCATAAAAAAAGAACGATTGTTTTAAACGCTAATCAGTATTACAAAATGGGTTTGATTAAAATTAACTAAAGTTAATTTTCCATTCAACAGCTTTTTAGTGCTAGTAATGCACCCCTAGGCAAATATTCATACCCACCACAAAATCGGAAAAACAATACCAATGTCCTATTTAGGTGAACTTGAGCGGAACGAATTAAACATATTGAGCCATTTATTGTAATATTGCAGAAAAAACAGATGATAAAAATTAATAACCCCTTTGCTGGAAAAGAGAGCTATAACTGCATAGGCTGTTCACCAAATCACCCATTCGGGCTTAAACTCGGCTTTTTTCTTGATGAGCATGAACAACAAATTGTATCAGAGTGGACTCCTAATGCTAACTTTGAAGGATACCAAAACGTTTTACACGGCGGAATACAGGCAACCATGCTTGACGAGATAGCCAGTTGGGCTGTTTATGTTCTCCTGAAAACTGGAGGAGTTACGGCAGAAATGCAAGTACAATATCACAAACCAATATTACTAACCCATGGACCCATAAGGCTAACCGCTAGTATTGAACAACTTGAAAACAATTTGGCTAGTATTAAAACGAAACTTATCAATAGCAAAGGTGTAACTTGTACTGAGGGTATTGTAAAGTACTTTGTTTTCCCAGAGAGCATTGCAAGAAAAAGGTATAATTATCCTGGTATCGATAAGTTTCTATAGCAAGGTCTAGTTTTGCTTGGCTTTTCTATAGTAGTAATTGGCCTGAGATTTATTATCGAATCGGGTGTAAATATTCCCCAAATAGTTTGCAAACTTGGGCTCAGGCTTCAATTTATAGAGTCTTTCAAAGTAATCGCGTGAGATTTTAAAGTTTTCATTAATTACCTTTAATGCTTCAAGTAGCTGCTTGTATTGTTTGTTTGTTCTGTTTTTCTCGTAGGCTTTCATCTCAACTTGATAACTATCCTCGCCCAGATTGTAGTAATACATTGCCAAAACTTCGAGAGCTAGAACATTTTTCGAATCGCTTTTTAGCAACTTACTCGCTATGGGTAAAAGTTTATCGGTATAACCCAATTGCCTAGTCACCTTAATGTATGCCTCAATAGTAAGAACTTCCTCTTGTTGATTACTGCTAAGCAATGGCCATTGCGTATAAGCCTTATCCCAATTCTCACTCCGTACATATGCCATAAAGAGCTGATGGTTTACCTCAGTAATCTCTTCCTTATCGGCATAGATCTTTGTAAACTCCTCAAGGTTTGTAATTTCACGCGATAAATTATCAACCTTTAGGTATGCTTTTGCAATGTAGTAGTAGGTTTGAGCATTTGTTGATGAGCGTTCCTTTACTTTTTCTAAATAGTTAATGGCATCGGTAAACTTTCCAACGTGCCATGCAGCTATTCCTGCATTTTGATATACGGTAGTTTCAACCTCCTTACCTTGTTGTGTTTTAATACTGATTATCTCACCATAAAGGTCGAATGCCTCTGCATAGCTAGCTTCATTATACCTTTGCTGTGCTTCGGTATCGAGCTGCTTCATCTGTTTTGAAACGGTACAGGCACTAAAGGCAAATACAAACAGGGATAAAATTAGCGCAAATCGTTTAAACCTCATTTCTACCATATTTTTAAAAAATTGACCGGAAAGGTAGTAAATAATTGGGCTTAAACGATTAATCCTTAAGGTAATCTTTAAAGGCTTTCTCTAGCTTATCCAACTTAGGAACTATAACCATTTGACAATAGGGTTGCCTCTTATTGTTCTGAAAATAATCTTGATGATAATCTTCTGCTGGATAAAATTTCTTGAAAGGAGTTATCTCTGTTACAATTTTATCGCTCCAAATGCCCTCTGAATCGAGCATTTTCTTTACCTCTATTGCAGTTTGCTGCTGTTGGGCTGAGTGGTAAAATATGGCCGATCTGTACTGTGTGCCAACGTCGGCACCTTGCCTATTTAATGATGTAGGATTATGGGTTTTAAAGAACACCTCCAATACTTTAGCGTAGCTAATGATGTTTGGGTCAAATATAATCTGAATAACTTCAGCATGATCTGTTAGCCCAGAGCAAACCTCTCTGTAGGTAGGATTTGAAATTTTTCCGCCGGAATAACCGGATTCTACCTTTTGAACTCCTTTTAACCTTGAGAAAACAGCCTCAACACACCAAAAGCAGCCAGCACCCAGCGTTGCCACCTCTAAACTCTCTGTACTCATTGTTTGCATTGTTTTATTATCATTGTTATTGTTCAATATCATTAATTGAGCAGTAAGTGCCCAAAATACGAGTAAAATTTTCATGTATTTTTTCTTCTTTAAACACTTTTTGTAGATGATTTGTTCTTTTGTGGCAAAAAAATAGGGCAAATTGGTTTCCCAATTTGCCCTATTCAACATAATTCTTTCGTTTAGCCTACTTTTTCTTTTTCAACTCTTTTATTTCTTGCTTAAGAATTTCTATCTTCTCCTCAAACTCTTTGCTCAACTCATTTTCCTTCAGCTTTTGATCTTGAGCCTTTCGGCTCATTTCTTCCTGTGTAGCTTGAAGTTCTTCCATATTCTGACGCATCTCCTCCTCTTGTGCCAACATCTCTTCGGCTTGCTGCTGCGATTGCTCTAAAAGTGCACGTGTTTTAGCATTAATCCTAACTGATAGAATGGTTGAGGCAATGCTCTGGGCTACGCGCTCAGTGAATTCAACCTCAAATTGTTCGAAGGCACGAAAAGAGGCAATCTCTATTACCCCCAAAACATCCTCCTCATGCTTAAGCGGCACAAGCACAATGTAGCTTGGTGTTGCCTTGCCCAAACCCGAGGTTATCTCCACATAATCATCTGGAATTTCGGTTAGCTGAATGGTTTCCTTCTCCATAGCACACGCACCTACAAGCCCTTCGTTAAACTCGATCCTTTTGTTCATAAACTTCTTCCTGTCCCATGCATAAGCGGATATTAGCATGAAATGGACATCGTCCCTATCCTCCTCCTCAAGAAGAAACAAACCCGCTTGGTTTGCCTTTAAGTATTTAACTAAATTACTTACAATTTCATCCGACAAGATTTGTACCTTATCATTATTGCGCCTTAAGATATCTGCAAACTTGGCTAATCCCTCGTTGGCCCAAGTCCGTTTTCTATCCTCCTCCTTACGCTTTACCTCCTCATCTTTGGCAACCTTCAAACTATCCCTCATATCGATTAAGGATTTACCAAGGATATCCTGTTCGCTCAGCAGATCGATTTCACTATCGAGTTTTCCTTTGCCAATATCTAGGGCAAATTCAGTTTTGCTATTCAACCCCTCAATTGAACGATTGAGAGCCTCGGCCATCTCCTCAATCTCATCGCCAGAGTTTACTGTAAACTTCATCTTTGATGAAATTTCGCCATGCGCCATGCGTTTTAATGTAGATGTTACGCTAACAATTGGTTTGGTAAGGCTATTTGAGATAAAAATCAGCAGTAAAATCACAACGGTTAACGCTAAAACTCCAACGATTAGTGAAATATTTAGCGTATGATTTGCAGAACGCATTATTTGGCTATAGGGTACTGATATGCCTAACGACCATGAATTAATTACTCCATTTACCGTAATGGGCGAGAAAAACATATAATGGCTTTTCCCTTTGTCATCGATGCGCGAAAAATTAAATTCATCGCCTTTCCGAATCCGATCGTGTAGTTTATGCTCTTTAATTTCGGCTTGGAATACCTCATCTATGTTTTTTGATATTAGCTCGCTATTGGGATGGCCCGCAATTACTCCCTCGGGAGAAACCAGAAAGGCATATCCACCTTCAACTGTTTCAACACCTGCAACTAACTCTTGAAGTGCTGTTAACTCCAAATCAATACCAACCATCCCCATAAACTTTCCGTTTATTTGCACCGGTGATGCGATGGTTGTCATCAGTTTCGCTTCGCGCTTTCCATCCTGAACCACATCGAGGTAGGGTTCCCAAATATCAACTCGATTTCCCTTCTTAAAACCACCATACCTGTCTGAATCACCATTCTGACTTCGCTCTTCTTTGTTTTTCTCAAATTTATCTCCATCCCGAAGAACAAATAGCATGGTTCGTCCATACTCCTTTGTATAATTTGGGATGTACCCGGAGTGCTCCCAGCTGTCCCAAATAATGTAGATATGCTCGTTTGCCTTGATAACCGGCAAGTACATCTCTAGAAAGAGTTTTTGCCACTGATCAACAGGTAAAGTCTGGTATACTGAAAAAGCTTGGGATAAAGTGCGCGCAATTCCCAAATTACTCTCAAAGAACTTTTCAATATCAGTAGCTGAGTTCTTTGCAATAAATCTTGTTTTCTCAATGGTCTCGTCAAGGATTGTTTTACGTGATGTAACAACAATATAGGCAACGGATGCCACAAAGAATACTACAAAAACAGAAAGAATATATAGTATAATCTTCTGCCTTATTGAGCGCTTAGTTTTCATAGTGCCTTATTTATTTATAAACAGGTTAAATGTAGCAATTTTTTAGAAATAGCGCACAACTGCATATAAGCTATAGTATGTAGTTTGAAATAAAAAGGACATTTAAGATCTAAAATCATTCGAAGAACTGATTTTTCTCAAAATAAAAATCATCGCTAAAATTTACAAGAAACACCTTTTCGGTTGCTCTGGTAATTGCTGTGTATAACCATCTTAAGTACTCACGAGTCATCATTTCGGGCTTAAAAAAACCTTGATCGAGGTAAACATGCTTCCATTGTCCGCCTTGTGCTTTATGACAGGTAACGGCATAGGCAAACTTAACCTGTAAAGCATTAAAATAAGGATCAGACTTTATTTTAGCCATCCTGCTTCGTTTATTCACAATATCCTCATAATCCAATGCCACGCTTTGGTAAAGTTCATTACTCTTATCCATAGGGAGCGATGGCCCCTCAACGCTAAGGGTATCAAGCATAATGATAACATCCAGCTCTTGCTCCTGATAATCGATAAGTTGAACGGTAACCTCGGCAAAACGGAAACCATGCAGCTCTTTTGTTCCACGTATCCTTAACACTTTAACCACATCGCCATTGGCGATAAAGTTTATGTTCTCAACCTTTTCTGTCCAATGGTAATTATTCCTCACAACCATAAGCAAATCGCCAACCGACAGCTCTTCCTCTCGCCACAGTAACTGGTTTCTAATACCCTGATTGTATTTATTGGCCCTCTTATTTGAGTAGCAAACTACAATCGCTTCATCTAATCCCACACTTGAGTAACTTGCCTCCAACGAATCAACCAGCTCTGTGCCCGAAAGCCTCACAATATCATCAAACCCAACAAGAGAAAACTTTGGAATTTCAACCCTACGCTCGTCTAAAAAAGATCTAATTAACGAAGCATTCGTAAGGATTCCTGAGTTCTGAGCCTGGCGAACCACCTCGCTAAGAATAACCTCTGTTACTGTATAACCATAACTTTGCAGCTCTCTACTATTAAGCGCAGGGCTAAAATCAAGCCTAATGGGTGGAAGTTGGGCATCGTCGCCAACAAGGATAAGCCTACAATTATCACCATCGTTAACAAAGGTCAGCAGATCGTCGAGCAAACGCCCCGATCCAAAACCTGAATTATCTGCCGCAGTATTGCTTAGCATTGACGCTTCATCAACAATAAAGATGGTATTCTTGCTCATGTTCTTATTTAGAACAAAGGTTCCCAAGCCATCCCTTTCCGATTTCTGCCTATAAATCCATTTATGAACTGTAAATGCTGGAGAGTTTGAATATCTTGAAAGCACTTTAGCAGCCCTACCCGTTGGAGCCAATAGCACAACTTTGATGCGACATGCCAAAAGCGTTTTAACGCACGAGGCAATCATAGAGGTTTTACCAGTACCTGCATATCCTCTTAAAAGAAAAAGATGATAGTCCGTTCTATCAAGAAAATATGAAGACAGCAGATCTGCCGTAACCTCCTGACTTTTAGTAAGGTCGAAACCAAGGTTTTTAACTATAAGGTTGTTTATAGTTTCTTTTTTCATTAAAAGTCAGAATAAAGCGCTGTGGCTTGTTGAAAATTAATATTTGTTTGTAAATTTGCAAACAAACTTAAATTAAATTAAGCAAAATGAAAACGGTTTATCAAATTGTGTTGCTAATAGCTATAGCTATCCTTTCATACTTTATCTATGAAAGCGTAATGAATCCTATTCGCTTTAACAAAGAGAAGGATAAACGATATAATCAAACAATAGAAAGGCTTAAAGATATTAGAACTGCACAGCTGGCATTTCGTTCGGAAACCGGCAAATTTACGGGTAGTTTCGATACGCTTATTGATTTTGTTAAGCACGATTCTTTTAAAGTTGTTAGACAAATCGGATCATTGGATGACTCTATCGCAGTGGCAAAAGGTTTGGTTAAGCGCGATACGGTTAGAATTAGCGTTCTCGATAGTATATTCCCCAAAAAATACCCGGTTGATTCACTAAAAATAGTGCCCTTCACTGGAGGTAAAGAATTTGAAATGGGCGCTGGCATGATAACAACCGGTTCAGGACTTACTGTTAGAGTTTTTGAGGCAAAAGTGCACAACAACGTTTTGCTTAATGGTCTTGATGAGCAGCTTATTATTAACCTAAACGATTTAAGGGAGAAGCTTGAGCGTTTCCCTGGACTTCAGGTTGGTTCACTTACCGAAGCTACAAACAATTCTGGAAACTGGGAATAGGGTAAGCGATAGACATGCAAAAGCTTGAATTTTTTGACGAAACCTTTGACATAGATCGAACTGAATCATACGAATTATCCATTCAGGTTGCCCTGAATGGATTTTCTTTTTGTATTAAGGATCATACTCGGAACTTATTTATTGGGCTTGTTTCCTGCCCTTTCAATAATCCAACGGTTTCGCCAGATGATTGGTCTGATCAGGTTAAATTCATTTCCAATGCCTACAGCTGGATTTCGAGGCCATTCAAGAATGTTATTTTTAGCTACGAGTCAAAGAACTTCACCCTTGCCCCTGCAGTTCTGGTTGAACCAAGTAAGGCAAAAAAGTTGCTGTCACTAACTACACCCATAAACGAACTTGATGAGGTTAGATACAATAGCGTAACCAACGATTCTGTTTCCGTATTTAGCGTTCCCTCACTACTAGTTACGAGTTGGCTTAAAGTGCAAAGCAAATCGAAAATAGTTGCCTTCTGTGATTCGACAATACAATCCCATCTGATCTCAATAAAGGAACAAAGGGATAATTCAGTTACACTTTCCCTTGCCGATGGTTTTGGAGTAGTCGTTATATCGATTGGTGATAAGATTCAACATTGTGGTAGCCTTGATATCTCCTCAATTGATGATATTACTTTCCACTTATTAAATATTTGCAAAGGGTTAGACTTAAGACCAAACAACACCATTATTAAGCTACTCGGTCAGCACGATAAAAAAAGTGATTTGCAAATACTTACCAGTCGTTTCTTTAAGGATGTTTCGCTTACTATCAATATAGAGCAGAGTCATTTTAGCTACTTAATTGGCAAGTATAAAAGTCGCTTTGCAAACCTATTCAACCAATCGCTATGCGCATAGTTAGCGGTGAGTATAAAGGAAGAATTTTTTCGCCCCCAAAAAGCATTAAAGCACGCCCAACTACAGATATAGCGAAAGAAGGACTATTCAACATTATTAACAATAGTTTTAATTTTGAAGACATTGTTGTGCTCGATCTTTTTTCGGGCACAGGAAGTATTAGTTTTGAGTTTGCCTCAAGGGGATGCAGAAGCATTCATCTTGTTGAAATGAACTTTACCCATTTTCAGTTTATTCGGAAGATTCAGCAGGAACTAAACTTTACCCAAATTGTTCCCATTAGGCACGATGCCTACAAATTTCTTAAGAGTTGCAATATTACATTCGATATTATTTTTGCCGATCCTCCCTACGAATTTAAAGGTATTGAACAGATTCCAGAATTAGTTTTAAAGAACAAACTGCTTAACAATAATGGATGGTTAATCGTTGAGCATTCAAAACGTATTGATCTTTCGGAACTTGATGGATATTGGCAAACACGCAATTACGGGAATGTGCACTTTAGCTTCTTCCGATAGCGTTTTTTTAAGAGAATGTATTGCATGTGACGAAAATATCACATATATTTGCACCGTCAAAAACAAAGACACGCTCTTTAAAGCATTGGTCCGGTAGTTCAGTTGGTTAGAATACGTGCCTGTCACGCACGGGGTCGCGAGTTCGAGTCTCGTCCGGACCGCCAAGAAAAGGAAATTTGAAATACAGTGGTGGAAGCGTTGAAAAACAGTCAGTTAGGATTTCCTAACCTAAACTGTACCCCCTAAGAGAAATCGAAAGGATAAAACGCTGAAAAAAAGCCAATTAACCCTTAAAGGTGGCTTTCCCGTCCATACCGCAGAGAGCCTACGACAAGAGGCGCCAAAAGAAAGACAAGCCCTTCATATTCAGTGAATATGAGGGGCTTTTTTCGTTTATCATGTCTTGGTCTAAAGCCAAGAAAAAGACAAAAAACGACAAAGCATCTAACCTAAACTGTACCCCCTTTCCGAAAAAACGCAAGGGGGTACAGTAATTCGAAGCGAAGGGGGTACAGTTTGGTCAAAATTGGCAGGGAGTTGTCCCGATTTGGCACAGAGCATAAAGTTCATTTTGAAATAGTTCACAGTAATTTTGTAATATTAAAAAATGAGTTTATGAGAAGTACATTTCGCATTCTTTTCTATGTAAAGAAAGACAAAAAAAGATCAGACGGCACTTATCCAATCATGTGTCGAATCACTATCGACGGAGAACCAAGTCGCTTCAACACTAAAGCAAATGTCAATCCCGATATTTGGGATGCAAAAGCCGGAATCGCTATCGGCAAATCAAACGAAGCTGTTGAAGTTAATGCCTTATTGAATACTATAAAAACAAGTATTCATAACGTGTACCACGAATTACAGACAAAGGAAAACAACGTAAATGCCGAAAGAGTTAAGAATATCTTTTTAGGCACTGAAGTAAAACACCAAACTGTGCTTGAACTTTTTCAACGGCATAATGATGATGTGAAAAAATTAGTTGGCATAAGTAAATCTAAAGAAACATTTCAAAAGTATGAAGTTGCTCGCAAGCGTATGGCAGATTTCATTAAGGAGTATTATAATGTATCGGATATTTCTTTGAAAGAAGTAAATCACATGTTTCTCCATAACTTTGAGATTTACCTGATGACTTCCTGCAATTGCAAGCAAAATACTACTGCTAAATTCCTACAACGTTTTCGTACAATTATTATCATGGCAAAAAATAACGGTTGGATACATATTGATCCATTTGCCAATTTCAAGATACGATTTAAGAAAACCGATCGTGGCTATCTAACACAGCAGGAAATTGACATAATTATGCGAAAGAAATTTGCTACTGAACGTCTTGAACGAGTAAGAGATATATTTATTTTCAGTTGCTTCACCGGACTTGCTTATATTGATGTTAAGAATCTACGCCAGTCCAATATTCGCACTTCTTTTGACGACGGATTGTGGATTATCGGCAAACGGGAAAAAACGGGAGTTAATTATAATGTTCCCTTACTTGATACTCCTAAGCAAATCATAGAAAAATATTCGGGTAAATTGCCAGATGAAAAGGTGCTTCCGGTTATGAGCAATCAAAAGATGAATGAATACTTGAAGGAAATCGGGACAGTCTGTGGAATTGATAAAAATTTAAGCTATCATCTTGCAAGACATACATTTGCAACCCTTACGCTTACAAAAGGCGTATCTATTGAAAGTGTATCGAAGATGTTAGGGCATACGAATATTAAAACCACCCAGATATATGCGAGAGTAACCGATGTTAAAGTTAGTACGGATATGGCTTCTTTTGCTGAAAAATTGGAAGATAAAAGAGTTAAGTCTAATTCCAAACTGGATAAACTATTTGAGTGTCTTTCTTTAGGCGAAAAGATGGCTTTATTTAATCTGCCACAAACGTTATCGAATGATCCTGAAAGGGTGAAACGAATATCTGTAATGTGGCACAGCCTTTCAGAGGAAGAAAAATCTTCTCTTTGGTCAAATACATTTGAACAAGAAGAATCCCTTTCTTTCAAACCTATGATGAAACTAGCAGTTAATCAATAAAAGATATAATTATGGAATTACAAATCATTCAAAATAAGATATACGATATCAGAGGTATGCGTGTCATGCTTGATTATGACCTTGCAAAGTTGTATGAAACCGAAACAAGGGCATTGAAACAAGCCGTTAAACGCAATATTCACAGGTTTCCGGAGCCTGACTTTATGTTTGAACTGACACGGGAAGAAAGCGATGCAGCAATCAAATTAGGGGTGTCACAAAATGTGATACCCCCCGGATACAACGTCGGCTCTTCATTAATAATGGCGTTCCCGGAACTCGGAGTAGCCATGCTTTCATCCGTATTGAAAAGTAAGAAAGCAATTCAAGTAAACATTTCTATAATGAGGGCTTTTGTTGCTTTACGCCAATATGCACTGGGATATGCCGACATAAATCGTAAATTGGAGGATTTTATGATAGAAACCAATATGCAGTTTAGCGATATTTACCAAGCGCTCACAGAACTGGCTTCCCAAAAGGAATTAGAGAATAAACCCCGCAAACGTATAGGCTTTAATGTTAAACAAGATGA
The DNA here is from genome assembly GCA_002410065.1 of Bacteroidales bacterium UBA5349. Classification (GTDB taxonomy): domain Bacteria; phylum Bacteroidota; class Bacteroidia; order Bacteroidales; family Tenuifilaceae; genus Perlabentimonas. The sequence goes on from DHQB01000007.1 coordinate 187,082, forward strand.
AGAATAAGATTATGGAACGAGGATATATAAGAATAAAAGAAAATCGTGATAATCAGCTAATTGTTGAAGCGAAACTCGTAAATTGCACCCTTTGGATGACAAAGCATGAGATAGCTGACTTGCTAAACGTCTTTGTAAGCTCGGTCGGGAATAACCTTCAGGCTATATTCAAATCGGACATATTGCGGGAGGAAGACGTAACCCGGATACACAAATCCGAGAACAATGGTCGCCAGTGCGAAGTAACGGAATACAATCTTGAAGCACTGATTTTTGTCAGTTATCGTATTGCGTCCTATGAAGCACGGGTTTTTCGGGAGTGGGTAATGAAAGCTCTGACCGAATATACCCGGACGAAACCCAAAAGAGAAGCAGAAGTATTGATTATATATAACTTATCATCAAAACTCCCTGCCATAATATTAAATTAATTCAAACGTATAAATATATTCAAAGATGAAAAATGTAGTTTATGTATTGGTCGCCCTGTTAATGGTTTCTTGCGGCTCAAACTCATCCGGTAAAAAGTATGGACAAACCATTACTGATTATTTGTTGAAAGGCAAATCGGCTACCGACTTCAATTTTAAGATTGAGGAACTGGCGGAACATGGAACGATAACCGTTGCCGATAGTATCGCCTATATTACCGAAGAGTACCGGAAAGACAACGACCTTTTTGTCAAGCGGCTTGAACTGGCTAAAGATATGAGCAAGGAACTGCTGTCGAAAGCAAAGAAACAAGCCGACATTGATGAATACACGGCTAATATCGCACGAATGGATACCCGTATTGATTCACTTAAAAATGCTTCTCCCGACAATCTGAATGGTTATGATAAGCGGAGTGCAAATGACGTTCTTGCTGTAATCGTAAGATGTAAATATTCAGTAGAAGCGAAAGGACGTTCCGTCGCTGAAACATTTGATTTCTACTTATCTCCTGACGGTAGTAAATGCTATGCTAAAACAAAAGCGAAATAAAAAATATCTCATTAACTCAAAGCAAGCCTGTATCTCAAAAAAAGTGATACGGGCTTTTTTTATGGCTTTCCTTTCTATGGGGAAAGTCTGCGTTTTAAGCAAACGCAAAGTATATCAATCAATCTTTCTTTTTACTACACTTCTCTCCTCATAATTTCTTCCTCTATTAGCTACTTATACTAAAGCGGCTCATTGTAATCGGTTACAGTGGCGAAAGTATTTCCGTGTTCTTCACGCCGCTTGCAAGTTCGAGCCTGTCGGTTTTGTGAAAAATCTTCCTCTTTCCCTCATGTTTTCGGGCGAGCGTATTTATTCCCAAAAAACTTGTCTTCGGCTAAACACTACTTTCCGATAGCCCCTGAAACTCGATCACAACTCACCGGCTCCGATACGGCAGAAAAAAAAAGTCAGAAATTATGAGAAGTATAGTAAAAAATAGGAAACAACGACCGACAATCTACCTTCCAATTAGCATAAAATTGGTTGTAAAAATCGTTTTGGTGGTTTTGGGATTCTGCGTGTGGGGAACAGGGTTTATTTGGGCTTTAGTTGGCCTGTATTTATTCTTTCCCATACTTCGGGCTATCCTCTCCGTGTTGGTAGGTTTTGGGGCTATAATCCTCTTTCTTATCATTCTGCTGACCTTTTTAAAATCCCTTAAAATTTAGAGTTATGAGTACAGTATTTTTATTAGGTGCAAACAAGAGCATAGACAGGAGTAAACAGGTAGTTGAAGTAAACGAAATCATCCAAATGGAGGGTTACAGTTATGACAGATATGTAGTGTACGACATTGTTAAAAATGATTGGGGACTGCATTACAAGTTGGTTAATCTTCGCACAAAGGACTATCAGACAGCCGACATTATCAGACCATTGAAAGAAAAATTCGGTATCGGTTACTACTACGACAGCGAAAATCCTCAATATATGGACAGCTTCGAGGTGGCAATACTTCTTCAGGAAGCACAGCAAAAGAAGAAAGCGGAGCAGGAAGAAGCCGAAAAAGAAAAAGTACGGGTAGAGGAAGTTAAGAAAATCGGACGTTTACGCATGATTGCCATTTTTCCCGAAAACGCTCAGGCGGTTATCGTGGCTCGATTGAAACAAAATGAAAGCGACAGCCAAACAGACTATTACGCAAGTAGCGTACAACGTACCGTTATTTTAGGCTTTTCAACCCACAAAAGGGACATCTTTTCCGAAATGCGTAAACACGCGCCCAACTTTGAGGGAACCGCCTATTTAGCCGAATTTAACGAGGATTACGAGCATCGGGAAAAGTACAGCATGGGAGACGGCTACTACTTAGGCGAAAGTAAGTACAGCGGTTGGATCATCGAAAAAACGCCTATTTACAAAAGGGAAAATACAATAGAAGAATTTGCCTATACCGCAGGGAATGAAGATAACATACATATCAGCAAACCAAATTCAACACCCCCAAGCAACCCAACAGGAGCAGGAAAAAACGGCTGTACATTGGTGGAATATTCAACAAAAGCGGTAGCGGTATTTGGAGATACCAAGAGTATCAAAGACGAACTTCGGGCGATGGGCGGACGGTTTAACGCCCGACTGACCTTTAACGGTAAAAAACTGGCGGGTTGGATATTTTCTAAATCACAGGAACAGCAGTTAGCCTGTTATTTCGGACTGGATTAAGTAGTAACACGGGGCAGTAACCCTGCCCCACAAAACAAAAATCATGGAATACAAAGAATTATCAATATACGAAAAATTGGAACGGATACAGGAAGTAAATTACTGCCGAGCCGAACGCCATGAGGTAGCGGTTTATCTGAATGCATTAAGACGTAATTACAGAGCGGTAATTGAAGAATACGAGAGCTTTGGAGATAGCCCACGCCAGTTGATTATGAATAAGCGAGATTACGACAAGCATCTGCTTTTCGGGTTTACAAAGAAAGAATTTAACCAATATGGTTGGTTGGAATGTCCCTGTTTTTTGGAACGGGAAGAAATAAAGTTCCCCCATCGGGACGGTTGGGCGGTATCCAATTATATCACAGTGGGCAAGGGTTTAAACGGCAAATGGAGTTACGGAGTAAGTTATTCCCATAGTACGGGCGGATCGGGTTACGGTTTAGGCGTGTGGGGTAAGATATTCGACAACCGAAAAGACTGCCTGAAATCGGCATTAAACGATATGCTGACAGGGCTTGAAAAAGACAGCAGTAAGACCGACAGATACGCCCTAAACGTACTTAAACAGGCAAAAGCCCTATTTGACGAGATTACAGGACGTAAGCCTGTACAGTTAGAATTATCATTCTTTTAATAACAAGTAAATCAATAGATATGAAAACGACAGAAGTAAACGAGAGCATAATAGGAAAACGTTGTAAGTGTATTTTTACAGGCTTAATGGTAACAGGAACGATCGAGGAAATAAAGATCGGGAAACATACCGCAGAAGTGAAAGTCCGTTACGATGAACCGCATCAATGGGGAAACTTAGAATATGAATATGGTTGGGCATTCGGAAGAGTGCATGATGAGTTCGGATCGCTCCGTCATTTGGAAATCATAGACGACCAGTATCAGGCAATAAAAGTAACATTTTCGCAGACCATTAAGGAGATAGACCGAATGTTTACCCGTGATTATGAGAACTGGCAGACGGTCAATCTGAAAGAATGGATTGATAATTATGAGAGTTCCCGATTTACACAGATTGACGAATATACTGCCATTATTACTTCTGAATACAACATGGATTGCGTAAAGGAATGGCTTGCGAAAAATACCCCAATGAGAATAATAGACAATTTGAACTAAAACAATATACAGCAATGAAAACAAATTCAATCAATAAAAACGGCTGTTCCGTCTGCGAACAGGGACAAGAGAATTACACAACATTCCGCCCTGCCTACCGTCCGAAGCAAGCATTTTACCAATATGATTATAGACATACGGACGGGGAACTATTCAGCATAGTAGCACCGACTTTGGAGGAATGCCGTTCCCGTCGGAATGAATGGATAGCCGAGAAAAGTAAAGATAAGTATATTTTATTCTTAGGCTTTCAACGACTGGGAGAGTTCGACACCATTAGTGAAGCTAAGAAATATGCACAGGATAGCGGATTAACAGGAGCATTTAACTTGTTAGGCGACAATTATCGGGACGCATGGTATGTATCACAATCAAAACAAGAACAAGTATGAAAATAATAAAAGACATCACAGGAAACAGCATCAAGGTAACAGACCTCGATGCTGCTATCAAGCAATGTAAAGACTGCATAGAAAGCCCTTATAAAATGGAATCAGGGCATACTGTTGGCGAAAATTATGCGTATATGCTAATTCAACTAATAGAAATCCGACAGGAACAAAGGCGGAACAACTGGTTGCCCGGTACTAAAATGCGTTATGAAGAAGGCAAACGTTTCACAAAATTAGATATTGCCTATGAAATCGGACGCCATGAACCATATCATCCTGCTTCCCTATATTGGGACAGCTTACACCGAAAGGAACTGGTAACTTTCTTCAATGATATGTTTGGAACTGATATAGCATGAACAGACGGCGGATTTTTCCGCCGTTACTTTTTCCATGACTAACTAAACGGACAGGGAGAAAAAGTAACAAAAAGCCTATTAAATAAACAATCCGAAACTTTTGGTAGGTTTCGGATTGACAATTATGCTGTATAAAAAACTATTCTGTCGTTATAGTTTCAAATAATTTAATCCACTTGTCTTTTAAGTCTGTGGGTATAGATTCCATCGTTTTTTCAAAACGATTTTGGATTGCACGAGCAATCTCAACTTTCCAACCATCATTTAATGTTACATTATATTTTTTAGCCCAATCTTCTATTTGATTCACAATGTATGTATCCGAGAAATTGTAATAGCTGCCACAAAACAACTCAGCTAAATTATATTATCGATAGAAATAGTGCCTATATATTCTTTGGATATATAAGCACTGTTTTTTATTTAAAGTCCATTTAGTCTTCATCTTCAGCATTAAACAACTCCTCATAGAACTTTCTATTTTCCTCGCCCCATTGGTCCAATGCGTCTAGAATAGGAAATGCGGAACGACCTAAATCAGTCAGAAAATACTCAGTACGAGGTGGTTGTTCTGCATAAATTTTTCTATCTATAATCTTATACTCCAACAATTCTTTAAGTTGTTGATTTATTACACGTTCTGTTGCATCAGGCACCTCCTTGAATATCAGACTTGGGCGTAGTGGCTTATCTCGAAGTGCTTCTATGATGCAAATTTTCCACTTTCCGCCAAGCACCTGCATAGCAATGCTATAACCACATTCTAGATATATAGGGATTTTTCTTTCAGACATAATTGTATAGTTAATTTGTAGGAACAAGATACAAAAATAGTGCGAGAATGCATTCTTTGATTATTTTGCTTATCATTCTCTTATCCTAATTCCTTCTCAAACATATACATCAATTTATCTTTTTCATTCAGTTCTACACTTCTGCTTACCTTTTTATTGGTGATTTGATAGCCCGAAAATCGAGTAACAAAAATGCCCAAGCCTTGAGTGTAGGAGCTGACTTCTGCTGAGTATTCTTTACTAGTATCTAAAGGAATTTCACCCAAAATAGTAGTCCAATCACCATCTGAAGTAATAGTAGATATTTCGCCTTGCATCTTGTTGATGTCTGTAATAGCCCTAGCATTCACAGCTATTGGAATTTGCAATTTAAAATCTAAGATTGGCTCCAACAACTCAACATCAGCTTGTTGTAAAGCCAATCGAAAAACATAGGGAGCTAAACTTCTAAAGTCGGCAGGTGTGCTCACTGGACTATAATAGATTCCGTGAGAAAAAGTGACTTTAAGGTCGGTTACTTCCCAGCCATACAAACCCGATTTACAGGCTTTCTTGACTCCATCGAATACTGCATTCTGAAAAGATTGATTCAAGTAGCCCAATGAAATATCGCTCTCTATCGTAAGTCCCGCACCGATTGGCAAAGGTTCTATAATCAAGCCAATAGATGCCCAATAAGGATTAGGTGGCACTTCGATATGAATGGTGTATTCCGATTTCGTTTTCAGACGTTCCTTATAAATCGTTTTCACCTCTTCAAAGTAAGCATCTACCGAAAATCGCTCCTCCAACAAAGTCAAAATAACTTCCCGTTGAGTTGCTCCATAAAGAGAAACTTCTAGCTCATTATTATCAGCATTGATACCAAACGTTAAAGATGGATCTTCTACCGATAATACATTCATAGCAGAAATTAATTTACTCCTATCCTCTACTTTGGCAGGATGTATAGATGATTTGAGAGCAGGACTAGGAATATTCAATTTATCAAATAAACTTGGCATTGTTCCTAAATAATCACCTACCATCAGACTTTCGGCATGGTCTAAAATTGCAATATCGTTTGTAGAAACTTCATCTACATCTATTTCGTTTCCAGCGTAAAAGGTCTTTAAACTTCTTATTTTCAGATTCTCATCTGAGCCATTGAGGTTGTATGATTTTCTTGTTCTAAGGCTTCCCCCTATAATCTTTAGATAGGCTCGTTTCTGTTCCTTCTTATTATGCTCAATTTTATAGACATAGGCAGATAAATCGTTCTCTTGAGGTAGAGATGTTTCAATAAAAGTAGTGATTGAGTTTAGCAAATCTTCGATACCAATGCCATACATTGCTGAGCCATGGTAGATAGGATGTAGTTTAGCGAATTGAACAAGATGAATCATTGAACTCCAATAGTCTGAATTTGAGAGTTGCGTATCGCTTAAGTATTTTTCAAGCAAAGAATCATCTTTCTCCAAAATTGTTTCTCTGTCCTTTTCTGATATGTTGTGTATTGTACAGCTAGAAGTTAAAATCTTGCCATCAACGGATTGCATAAGAAGAATATCTTTTGAAAGGCTATTTTGTATTTCGAAATAAAGCTGATTTAGATTTACTCCCTCTCTATCTATTTTGTTGATAAATAGAATGGCTGGAATTTCTAGTTGTTGCAAGACATTGAACAACAATCTCGTTTGAGCTTGAATACCCTCTTTAGCAGACACCACAAGAATAGCACCATCTAGCATTCTAAAAGTGCGTTCCACTTCTGCTAGAAAGTCCATGTGTCCAGGAGTGTCGATAATATTAATCTTTGTATCGTTCCATTGAATAGACGTTGTAGAAGCTCTAACGGTGATACCTCTTCGTTTTTCAATATCCATCGAATCGGTTGTGGTATTACCTTTGTCCACACTTCCACGTACCTCAGTTGCTCCACTAGCAAATAGCAAGTTCTCAGTAATGGAGGTTTTTCCTGCATCAATATGTGCAAGAATACCTATATTTATAGTTTTCATTTGATTTTGTAAATAATATAGCGGATGCTTTGTAGAAATGCATCACATAAAAAATACATCCTTGATGGTAGAATGTACCACAAGAACTTGAATTCGTATTTCTAATTATATTATTTACTGCCGCATAGTGTGACAAAGGTAGAAAATAAATTTTAAAATCAACTATCCTAAATCGTTATCTTAGAAAATCCGTTCATACCTATTCCTGATGAACTAAACACCGAACAAGAAGATGACATAGTGGGATTGTGGAGCTGGGATGGGAAAGGAAAAGTTGTTGTAAATTGTACATTTCATAATAAATGATTGCTAAATTAGATACACCATATGAATCAACTAATAAACTATATCAAAACCTATGTCGCATTATCAGATGAAGAGTGCGAAGTGCTCATGTCTTTATTTGAAATAAGGAAACTGCGAAATAATGAGGTGTTTTTTGAAGAAGGGCAAATAGCAAATGAACTCTATTTTGTAACGAAAGGCTGTATCCGATTATTTTACAAAGTGGATGTGGATGAGAAAACAGCTTTTTTCTATTCGCAAGGGCAATTTATATGTGCTGGAGAAAGCTATAATCTAGGTATTGCTGCTAAAGAGAATTATCAGTCTATGGGTCAATCTGAGATAGTTATATTGGATAAGAAGAAGGTAGAAACTTTGCTCCAAAAAGATTCCAAGTTTGAAGCAATAGGACGTATAGCTACCGAAAATGAATTGATTGCCAGTCAAAAGATAATTGCATCTTTTGTTACTCAAACAGCCGAAGAGCGATACCTTGAATTATTAGAAAGCAATAGCGAACTTTTTCAGAATGTGCCTCAACAATATATTGCATCTTTCCTCGGTGTATCACCTGAAACATTGGCCATAATCACGGTGCTACCCATTATATCGCCTTTTGCATAGCGAATTTCCCTGATAGTGCCATCCCAGCCTTTTGCTATTTCAACAAGGGTCTTAGCATCCTTACTCTCGAAAAAGTTGTCGTTGATAACATTAATTAGAATACCTGTAGCGTAACGTTTCAATAGGGTGGCATCCTTTTCCTTGTAGGCTTTTACAATATCCTCTGCTGCCTTGTTAGGGTCGCCCTGCGCCTTAACTTGTGTGGAGGCTATGGCCATCAAGAGCATTAGGAGTAAATTTATAGTCCTTTTCATAATCTTTATTTTTTTAGGGTTGCATAAATAAGTGATTAACACAAATTTATATTTAATTTAATGTAAATGCAATTATCGCTGATTTACAGAGCTATAACTCTGAAATTATTTGGCATTTAAAAGAAAATGCTACTAGGCAAATGTTTTCAATACATAATTTCATATCCTTAATTTTAGGCCGTTTCCATGCAATTAACTAGTTTATTAATAATTTATAAAAAGAACGCAACCGTTTAACTTTTTTCAACATCTTGTATTTATGTAAGTAAATGGTGTATATTTGTTTGTGCATACAAAACAGATATTCACTTGGATATAAGCAAAAACATAGTAGAAAGATGTAAAAAGAACGACCGTAAGGCACAGCAAATGCTTTACAAAGTTTTTTCATCTAGGATGTATGGCGTATGCTTACGCTACTATCCTAATGCTGATGTTGCTCGCGATATCCTACAGGATGGTTTTATTAAAGTTTTTCAGAAAATTAGTTCTTTTAGGTCTGAAGGTTCTATAGAGGGTTGGATTAGGAAAATTATGGTTAATACTGCGCTTGAGTACCATAGGAAGAAAAGGGACGATGTTGAGGATAACCTAACTAGCGCATACAACTCTCATTTTGAACATAGTTTTATTCAAACCGATTATCAATTACTATTAACAATAGTTTCAACCCTTCCAAAGCAGTATAGAATTGTTTTTAACCTATACGCCATTGAGGGTTATTCACATAGCGAAATTGCAAAACTATTGGAGATTTCTGAATCAACTAGTAAATCGAACTACAGTAGGGCGAGGGCTATTTTAAGAGAAAAAGTGAGTCGGATTGAAAAGCATGAGCATTATGCACTTCTATAAACCAGGACCGTTTGAAGACTATATAGCAAAGCTATCTGCCATTAGTACTTGTCCAATACCAGATGTATGGGAAGGGATAAGTAAAGAACTTGATAGGTTAGATAGCCATAAAAAGTTGCGCATTATTAAATTTGTTTCGATTGCAGCCTGTATGCTTATTCTTATCAGCATTGGCGTTCCAACCCTTATCATTTCCTCCTCCAAAATTCTCCCCTCAGAATTTAGCCATAAACTTACCCTCTCCTCCAACAGAATAGAACCGTTACAACCTTTAACGGCATCGAGTATTGCATTTGTTACAAAGACAAATTTGGAGAATGAAGTAATGCCTAAACTACAAATCAATAACAAAAATGAGGATTTTGATAATGATTTTATTCCCCCTATAGAAGAAGTAGAAGTCCTTAAAAGTGAAGCACCTCTGGCTAATGAGGATAAAGAGGCTAACAAAAACACAATGCCATTATTAGCTACAATTGGCAATATAAATAACAACAATAAGGGTGAGGTAACAATTACTAAAGCAATAGAGAAGAAAGGAAAAAAATCTTGGAGTTTAATCGGTTATCTAAACCCTGCATTCTCATACCATACATACGGAGCATTCAACTACAAGCAAAACCCTAGTGAAACTGGAGCATGGATGCTTGGTGGTGACCTATTATTTAGAAAAAAAATAGGTAGTTACTTCTCATTATATTCAGGTATTTCAATAAGTCCAACAGGTCAAAACATTGACAACCTTATACTATTAAAGAACCAGAGCGCTGAATTTGACATGGACTATTTATACGCAAATACTTCATACGGAACCGTTTCTCTTGACAATAATAGTGTAGCGATATCTAATTTTTCGAACCTTCCCAATGCATCTGAACCTCTTCTCCGCTCGTCAATGCTAAATACCGCTAGCCTACAGCAAAGATTTTACTACATGCAAGTTCCCTTTATTGTCTCATCTAACGTAAGAGCTGGAATTTTCGATATTGAGTTTAAACTAGGCTGTGCTGCTGGGGTATTGGTAAACAATAAATTTAAGGTATTTAGCACTCGCGGTAATTTCACCGGAAAAACTGAAGAGATTCGGAAGTATAACGCATCAGCAATCGCTGCTGTTAGCGTTTCTATTCCTGTAACACATCAGGTTGACCTAATTGTTGAGCCCAACATTCAATTACACTTTAACCCATTAAACTATAATTACGCAATAACCTATCCTTTTACCTCATCCATAAAGGTTGGCGTTGGTTATAATTTCTAGTTCATCCTTAACTTCAACAAGGGCATATCATTTTACTCTCTCCTGTAGCAATTCCTAAATCATTTTTCACTTAATAAGTAATTGGAAACACTTTTAGGGTAAAACCTATTTGTTTCCCGCTATTTATAGAATACTCAATACGTCAATTAACAGAAGCGAATAATAGTGATTGTGAGCATTCTTCAGTGGAGTCCTTTAATTGATTAACCATTAACCCTTTAGTTATCATATATTAAGTTTATTAGGCCATAAAATCAAAAGAGGGATTACAATGCAATCCCTCTTTTGATATCTGAAAATACTTTTTTATCCTTCTATCTTTGCCTCAACATTCGGTCGGACAACGAAAAGCCAAACTCTGTTTCAAGCGTGCGCTTCAGCGGGGAGATGGTACCATAGAATTAGGAATTGACTGCATGCACTGAGGCCACCAACAACAAAATTCCCCATCGGCTGATAACAGAATCTCTCAAGGTTCTTTTGAGCGTGTTCACAAGCAACTTATTTTATTAAAATAAAGAAATATAACTTCCCGGACGAGCAAAAAGAAAGGTGCACTCAGGCACCTTTCTTTTTAAATATATTTTTTAGATCAACAAATCCTAAGCCTGTGGCAGTTTGTTGGGGATATCAAGTCCATAGCCTTTGATCTTGTCAACCCTTCTCAGCACAAGACTAAGAATAACGGCCAAAACGCCAAAACCTGCAAAAATAAGCTCAGGCACAGTATAGTTGTACTTTACAATTGCTCCGGCTGCAATTTGCTCTGATACTCCTGGGTTTGAAGCTGATAGTGCATATCCAATTAACATAGGCACTAGTAATAATCCAATGTTTTGGATATAAAATATTAGCCCATAAGCTGAGCCTAAGTACCTATCTTCAACAATCTTAGGAAGTGAAGGCCACATTGATGCGGGAACAAGAGAAAAGGCAACGCCTAAAATTACTATTGTTGCTATAGCTACAAAGGGAGTGAATGCTGCCTCTGGAACGAGTGCAAAGATTAAATGTGAAACAGTTAATAGTATTGCTCCATACATCATCATTGTTGCACCTTTCCCTCTAAAGTCTAAGAATGCACCAATAAATGGAGTAAGAATCATTGCTCCAATAGGGAAGAATGATACATATTTTGATGCAATAGCAGCATCAATGCTTAACTTTGAAGCAAGCATATCTGTTGCGAATTTTTGGAATGGAAAGATTGCAGAATAGAATAAAACACATAGCCCAGCAATAGCTAAAAACCCTGGATTTGTTATTATTTTCCCAAGGTCTGAAATTCTAAATTCATCCTCAGGGTCAACATTTGTACCTTCTCCGGTTTGTTTGTCAAGCGCTTTATCCATAAAGGTATAGATAAAGAATGTGATAAACCCGACTAAAAGGAATAAAACCCCAAAGAAAAGAGAATTTGAAACTCCACCACTTTTTGCAAATATTGGTGAAAGTTGGAAAACTGCAAAAACGCCTAATCTGGCAAGTGCCATTTCAAGACCCATTGCAAGTGCCAATTCTTTTCCTTTAAACCATTTTACAATAGTTTTGGAAACAGTGATACCAGCCATTTCAACACCTACGCCAAATATTGCAAACCCAAAGAATGCTAGTTTAGCGGAAGCAGGGATGCCTTCAATAAAAGAGTTTAGAAAAGTTTCAATCCCAGTACCAACAAAGCCTGGGCTTAGAGCATACCACTTAATGGTACCACCTATAAGCATAAGAATTCCTGATAATCTTAATGTAAATCTTATACCCATTTTATCAAGGATAATACCTGATAAAATTAGAAATCCTGCAAATACGTTTAGGAAGAACTCAGATCCTCCAAGCATACCAAATACCTCGTTAGACCAAAAATAAGGAGCTTGTTCTAATAGAGTTTTTAATGGGGCAACGACATCAACAAAGAAGTAGGCAAAAAACATTGTTGATGAGATGAGTATCAAAGCGATCCATCTGGCCGTTTTCGAATCACGTAAAGTCTGTTTAATTTTTTCCATTTGCTTAGTTGATATTTGTTTGATTTTAAACGTTATGATGTGTTTTAAACTAAAGAATGTCAAAAATAGAATAATCCGTCATCTTTACAAATAATAAATGTTAGGTTTAAATAGAAAAATAGAACAAGAAAAATAATAAAAAAGAGGGCAAACGCCCTCTTCAAATTTATATCTATGTTGCGCTAATAAAGACTATTAAGCTAACGATTTCCCTCGTAAACCCACATTTCAATAGGTTCCTCTTTCGACCTATTTATCCTTAGTATTTCATTTGCAGCTTTTGAATAGGTATCAAAACCTGCAACTGAAACCATTCGGAAACCGTTTGGCGATTCAATTATTCTTGCATTATCAAAGCCTAAAGCTCTAACCTGTGTTTGAAATTCATCTGCATTATTAGGAACTTTAAAACTACCAATAATAACTTGGTATTTGTTCCTTGCATCCATTTCTTTAACACGCATTAAAGAGTCTTGAATGGCTTTCTCCTTTAATCTGTGAGCCTCCTCAATTTTCTTTACTTTTAAAGCCTCTGCTTTCTGAATACTATCTTGCTTGGCTTCCCAAACAGCCAAAGTATCTGCTGCTTTATCCTTATTAAAAATTCTATCATAAAACCGGCAACTGCTAAATGAAAAGGCCAGTAATAAGGAAAGAATAAGTAGTTTTCTCATAGTTGTTTGTTATTATAATTCTAAATCAAATTTCAGCATTTTTTTCTCTAAACAAAAATATTTAGAAATAAATATTTGATTTTCATGCATTTTTTTAGAACAAAAATTATAATACACTGTTTATTAAGATATTACATTATTCTTAAAATACATCAAAAAAGGGCTTTGAGGCATTAAAATCGGGCAAATAATAGGTATTACTAGCTAGATCCTGAACATACCCTCTATGAAAACCCAAGGTGAAAAGCGTTTTTACAACCTCCTCATACTCATTTGGGGATAATAGTCTATTAATGCTACTCTTTTTGCTTAAATTCTGGTTAGGTCGATACTGGCTCATTAATGAGATGCTAAGGTTGGAAGAAAACTCTTCCTCAATATGCCTTAAAAGTTGTATGCTATCCTTGCTATGACCTGGCAAAACGAGATGTCTTACCATTACTCCAGAGCTTAACACACCCGAATTAGAGAGTTGGAAAGAGGTTCCCTTTTGCCAAATCATCTCTCTGATAGCCGATGTTGCAATGAACCTATAATTCTTAACATTGCTATACCGCAGTGCCAACTCATCGGAGTAATACTTAAAATCAGGGAGATATATATCTACTAGCCCATTCAACTCTCTTAGAACTTCTACGCTATCGTAGGCATTTGTATTGTAAACTACAATGGGTTTATACCCCAATGAATTTAATCTATTAATAATTTCAACCATTTGATATACCTGATGGGAGGGCGAAACAAACCCCAAAGTTTCAACTCCATCATCAAGTATTCGCTTAATACTATCAATTATTATGTCGTAACTGATAAGCCAACGCTTATCGCTTAGCCTATTATCAGATATCTGATAGTTTTGGCAATAGATACACGATAGGTTACAATGGGCAAAGAACACGTTACAAACACCCTTCTCGCCTGAAATTACAGTTTCTTCACCCTTGTGTAATACTATACTTGCAACCAAAGGGTCAATTCCAACCCTGCAAATACCAAGCTGACCCATTTTGCGGTTTACACCGCAACTATGAGGGCATAAGTTGCAATTCTCTATATTAAAATGCATTAAATAATCTTTTTTTAGGTTAGCACAGGCCAAAGATATGTGGACATATTGTTTGTTTGAGGTTATTTTGATATTATTTTATAAGTTTGTGAAGTTCTGTTTAATTTTAGTACTAATCTAGAAAAACACTATGAAAACAATTGTTAATCTTTTTGAAGAGAGCGTAAGTAAGTACTCAGAAAATCCTTACCTATGGGAAAAGGTTGATGATAAATTCACATCAGTATCATATAAAGAGACTAAAAATGAAGTGTACCGCCTAGCCGCTGGCCTTTTAAGTTTAGGGGCAAAGCAAAACGATACCATTGCCCTCCTATCTGAGGGAAGAAAATTGTGGGTTATAAGTGAACTCGCCATTCTTTATACAGGAGCCATAAATGTACCTTTATCCATTAAATTAGAGTCAACAGATCTACTTTTCCGCCTAGTTCACTCCGATACCAACATTGTAATGGTCTCTGGAAATCAGGCTCATAAAATAAGGGCTATAAAAGATCAACTAACCCAAGTTAAAACATATATTTTTCTGGATGAACAGGAGAATTATGCTGCCAACGAAATGCACATTTCTTCAGTTTTTGCACTAGGTGATAAGATGCTTATTGACAATCCAAACATTTTGTTTGAATCAATAAAGGATATTGGTCCAAATCATTATGCTACTATAAGTTATACTTCAGGCACAACAGCCGACCCAAAGGGTGTTGTACTATCGCACCGGAATTATACGGCAAATGTTGAGCAGGCGCTTACCTTAATGGATATACCTCCAACCTACAAAACGCTGATTATTCTTCCACTTGATCATTGCTTTGCCCACGTGGCTGGCATATACTCATTTATGGCCATGGGTGCTAGTATTGCCACAGTTCAACTTGGCAAAACCTCAATGGAAACGCTTAAGAATATTCCCATAAATATTAAGGAGATAAAGCCAAACTTACTCCTTAGCGTTCCTGCTCTTGCAAAGAACTTTAAGAAGAGTATAGAATCGAATATCCGTTCAAAAGGACCATTCGTTGAAAAACTTTTTAACCATGCACTATCCTTATCTTACTCATACAATAAAGAGGGGTTTAACAAAGGAAAGGGAATTACAATTCTTTATAAACCATTACTTTGGATTTACGATAGGATACTTTTTACAAAAGTTCGAGAGGGTTTTGGCGGAAATCTTAAGTTTTTTATTGGTGGAGGAGCACTTTTAGATATCGATCTTCAACGTTTTTTCTATGCTGTAGGCATGCCAATGATGCAAGGCTATGGTCTTTCTGAGGCCACACCCATTATCAGCTCAAATTCATTAAAAAAGCACAAACTTGGATCATCTGGATTCTTGGTTTCCCCAATGGAACTAAAAATCTGTGATGATAATGGAAAGGAACTACCTATTGGGGAAAAGGGAGAGATAGTGATTAAGGGAGAGAATGTAATGATGGGTTATTGGAAAAATCAAAAGGCAACAGAAGAAACGGTAAAGGATGGATGGCTATACACCGGCGATTTAGGTTATATGGACAAGGATGGATTTTTATATGTTTTAGGAAGATTTAAGAGTCTGCTCATTGGTAGTGATGGAGAAAAATACAGCCCAGAGGGCATTGAAGAGGCCCTTGTGCAGCAATCGAAGTCAATCGATCAGGTTATTCTCTACAATAATCAAAATTCGTACACAATAGCTCTAATTGTTCCATCCAAAGAGAATTTAAAAAGAAGGATATTAGAGAAACATCAAAACTTATCTGGGGATGAGGCAAAGGCAGAAGCAATTCGACTCATTCAAAGCGATATAGCTGAGTTTAAGGTAGGGGGTGAATTTGAGAACATGTTCCCCGACAGATGGTTGCCTGCTACATTTGCAATTCTTGAAGAACCCTTTACTGAGCAAAACGGCATGGTAAATAGCACGATGAAAATTGTTAGGGGGAAGGTTGAAAAACGCTATGCAGATAGAATTGAACTACTTTACACACCCGAGGGAAAAAATATTCTTAATGATGGTAACCTACAAGTAATATCCAAGATTATGTAATGGCTTTTATAAGGCTAGTAAAGTTTTTCATACAAAATTAAATCAACTAAGAAAGATCTAGTTGTAGGGGAGCATTGGCCATTGTAACAATTATTTCGGTTTTAGCCAATACACTGTGGTTTGGAACCATAAAGAATTCATTTAATTATACTTTTAGCATGATTGGAAACCGGTTCGAACGGATGTCCGAGTTTATTATTGGGGTACTTCAACAGGTTTATT
>DHQB01000018.1 GCA_002410065.1 Bacteroidales bacterium UBA5349
CGGGAATCGAGAGCCTCAGCCACCAAAAGATATCAACATCTTTGAACTTGATTGGTGCCTGAGGCTCTCGAAGGCACCATTAAAACGTTGGACAAGGTATTGCCCTATAACGTTTACGAGCCTTTACTTTAAACGTGTATGTCATTGCAATTTCGTGCGAACCTCCTGATCCAAATCCTAAACGCGACACGGTAAAATCATAGCTATACCCTATACTCCATTCGTCGAGTTTGTAGCCAAACAGAAAAGCAACAGCATCGCTACCAGGGTACTTTTTCCCCAAAGGAATACCTCTATACCATGTTCCAAAAAGAAAAGGCTGACGGTACCAGTACAAACCCAAATCGAGCTGCTTCGAAAATCCCTGAAATTTCAAGTTAAATGCAGTAGTAATGCTCTCCTCAATTGGGCGAAGGATAATTCCCCTTAGTACAATTCTAGCTCCTCCATAAACTGAAAGTTTAAAGGGAGTTCGTGCATCATCTCCATAGAAAGTGCGCTCGGGCCGTAACATATGATCCCAAGTAGCGCCTAGCCAAAGATTATCGGAATAGGCTAAAACTGATGTACTAACATCGATATCGCGCACAGCGCGATTCCCTGGTGGCTGCGAGGATGGGGGCATGGGAACTCCTTCGTCATAAAGCAATTGATCGCCAAAGATTAACCGAGTATAATCTATGGATTGCTGAACATAGTAAAATCCAATACCCGGACGAATATGAAAATCGGGGTGAGGAGTAATATCATAACTATATACTATACCAGCAAGTGTTGTTCCAAGTCTACCGTCTCCAGCTATATCGCCCAAGACAATTAACCCAAGCCCACTTTTAAAATGCTCAAAGTTATGGTCGTATGAAAGACTAAATGATTGGAAAGTACCTGGTACAAAACTCCACTGATTACGATAATTTGCCACTAAGCGCTGCCCTGGGGTGCCACCTGCATATGATGGTGCAAGGTATAAGGGGCTTGCATAGAATTGCGTAAACTGAGGATCTTGCGCCTTAGTTAAAAATCCCAAAAGGGAAAAAGTTAGTATGGTGAAAAGTCGTCTCATTATCTTTGCTTCACAAATAAACAACTAAAAGTCTTCATACTTAGTATCATTATGCATCTATTTATTAACGCAACAAAGTTACATTGCCACGAACTTCAAAAGTATAACCGTTGGAGTACTTCCCTATTGCACGGTAAACATACACATCTTGACTGCATAATTTACCTTTATAGTAACCATCCCAACCAATTTTAATATCATTACTCTCAAAAATTTGCTCCCCCCAGCGGTTAAAAATCAACATTTTAAACTCCCCAACTTCCCGTGCTATTGGATGGAAAATTTCGTTGCTAAAGTCCACATCATCATAATAACCTCCATTGGGACCAAGTTTACTTGGCACAAAAGCGTTGGGGAAACGAATTGTTCCCGCCCCTTTTACCCAAACAGCAGGAAATACAGATGTTGTATCGATACAACCATAATCCGTAATTGCAGTAAGGTGAATACCATACTCCCCAACCTCAGAATAGCTATGTACTACATCCTTTGTGTACGCAATTGTACCATCACCCAAATCCCAAATATAACTCGTTGCATTTTCGGAAAGGTTGTATATATGGACATTTGCATCGGGAAGAATCACAACTTGAGGAGTTACAGTAAACATTGCAACAGGATTTTCGTGAACACGGAAAACCCAAAAGAAGGTAGATATTCCGCCATCGCCAAAAACAGTAAGGCTTACATTATAAAACCCTGATTCATGAAAGGCATGCACTGGATCTTTTTCATTTGATGTTGTTCCATCGCCAAAGTCCCATAAAAAGGCAGTTGAATCTGGGTTAGTATAATAATACTCCGCAAGGTTATCGAAATAAACCTCTAATGGGGAGCATGCCTCATATTCATTCGCCTCGTAGTAAGCAATGGGAACCGGGGGCCTGAGTGTTAAAAAATCTACATGCATATCAGAGCAATTTGCATTTTCAACAGTTAGGGTAACCAAGTACTGGAAGTTATCTTCAACCGGTCCCCAAGTTGAATACTCATGGGGAAGAGGATCCTTATCGCTTGAACCATAACCATCTCCAAAAGTCCATGTGTAGGTCCAACTATCAGAAGAGGGAAAGGTTATATTATCGAATGCAAATTGGGCGTCGGGAAATACTTTTAATGGAGGTAAAATTTTAAAATTGGCATCGGGTGCAGAATACACCGTAATTTGCTTTTCAATGGAATCCTTACAATTATACTCTGATATGGCAACTAATGAAACATCAAAAACCTGATCAACCATTGTATTGTTTACAAAACGATGAAAAGGCTCAAAAAGATTTGATGTTACTCCGTCACCAAAGGACCAACGGTAGAACGATGAATTGGTAGAACTATTCTCCATTGATACTATGAAGGGACTACATGCAGCATCACCCGGATCAAAATCAAATGAAGCTGTAACCTCGGGATATACGTAAATAGTTTGGTATGAAGTGTCTTGACACCCGTTTTCAGATTCAACAAAGAGTGCAATGGTATAGGGCTCTACCAAATCGGTCAGGTTTGTGTAGTCATGGAATATATTATTACCACTAAAATTGGTTAAATCGTCGCCATCTCCAAAATCATAATAGAACTCTAGGGTAGTCCCAAAAGTTTTACCTTTGGATAGGTTCTGAATTTCAATTTCGTAGGGTGAGCAGGCAAAGTAGTTACTAACCAGCTCCATTATCGACTGAGGCTTAGGATAAACTGTAACCTCTTGAGAAATGGAGTCGGCACAGCCATATTCTGAATATCCCCTTAGCCAAACCGTAAATGTTGTATCTCGAGTTAATGAGGGGTTATAGTAATTCTGGCTAAAATGTGTAAAGTTTGATGTTACCCCATTGCCAAACGACCACAGATAGGTTGCATTATTGGTGCCGCCAATGGTTTCTGTTGTGTTAGTGAACTCCACAGGTAATGGATGGCAACCATCCAGATTAGCAGTAAAAGCGGGATAAATATGAGGATAAACTGTTACCTGTTGCGAAAATGTTTCGGGACATCCCCCTCCTATAGGGTAAACTGCTGTGTTCAGGCTAGTTTCCAAGGTAATTACTGGTTCAAAAAGGTCTAGCGGAGCAATGCTATTAACTATGGTAACATTATTAGGCTGTGCTAGGATTGATGTTTGCCCATCGCCAAAATTCCAGTCATAAACATATGCAGGGCTAACAGCTGAATTGTTTATCTGAATTGTTAGTGGAGTACATCCCTCGTCATCAGAAATGGTAAAAGCAGACTCAACCAGAGGGTAAACAGTAATTTCATGTTCAGCAATATCTTCGCAACCAAACTTGTTTGTTGATGTAAGCTTTACATTATAAATCTTGGATTGATCCGTGAGTGAATGTGCAAAATTTTTAAGGGGTGACTCTTGGTCTGAAAATGAACCATCATCAAAATCCCAAACATATGTACCCAACCCTGTTGAACTATTTGTAAACTGCACATCTAAAGAATTACAACCCTCATCAACATCAACACCAAAGTTGGCAACTATGCGGGGGTAAACCTCTCCGAAGGGTAATGTTTTGCTGTCTTCACAAGTTAAACCCGATAAGGCATGAAAAGTAGATGCATGCACGCTAATTGAGTAGTTCCCAATAGCATTATCAGTTGGGTTATCAAGAGTAATGTCAAACTCAGGATTGGCTTTTAGCGTTGTTATATTGTCTTCCCAAAAAAGTGCCTCTCCAAAATTCCAGTCAAAGGTTGATCCGTTAAGAGAACTATTTACTATCGCCACATTAAATGGGGTACATGGGGGATCATCGTATGTAAATGAGAAATCGGCCTCAACCTTTGGGTGAACGATTATTGTCTCATTGTGCACCTCGCTACAACCATTGGCATTGGTTGCCGTAAGAGCAACCTGAAAAGGCCTGTCTGTAGAACCTCTATTTACAAATGTGTGATCAAAATCGTCCTTCAATTTGGTTGAATAGGTTTGTCCATCATCAAAATTCCACTTGTAATCAAGTACACCACCTGTTGAGCTATTGCTGAATGTAACCTCCAAATTGGAGCAACCTATAGTAACATCTGGGGTAAAATCAGGGACAATAGTTGGATGAATCGTTATATCCTGAGTAGAAGTAGCAGAACATCCAGCAGCATTTGATACTGTTAGGGTGATGGTTCCTGTGGTTATATTCTCGGGGTGAGTAGGATTTATGGTGCGGGTAAATGTATTGCCATTAGGTATGGTTTCAGCTGGTATAAGCCCACCAAAATTCCAATTATACACGGTCGCTCCAGGGCTTGCCGGATAAAAAGTAAAACTTGGCACACAAATATCTGATTGATCAATGCTAAAACCCGCTGAAAGTCGTGGCTGTACTGTAATGGTTTGTGTTTCAACGCCAACACATGTATGTATTGAGGTTGCAGTAAGACTTACCGTATAGGTTACAGAGTTATTCGGATC
Source organism: Bacteroidales bacterium UBA5349 (assembly GCA_002410065.1). GTDB lineage: Bacteria > Bacteroidota > Bacteroidia > Bacteroidales > Tenuifilaceae > Perlabentimonas. The sequence goes on from DHQB01000018.1 coordinate 4,479, forward strand.
GTCGTTGTTAAAAACATGATTTGGAGATAATTCTGTTGATGTAGTACCATCACCAAAATCCCAGTAATATGTACCACTAAAGCCTGCTCCTCCCGTAAACTCTGTCGTATTTGTAAAATTAACATCAAGCGGATTGCAGCCCAGCGGGCTATCGCCCGCCCAAATAAAATCAGTATTTACCTCAGGGTTTATAGTAATAGGTAAAGTAAATGTTTTGGGGCATCCATTTGTGTTTGTTACGGTGAGCCTTACGTTTAAGTGCATTGGAACACCCGTTTGATTAATAAATTGCTTAGTGAATGTTCCATTTGCTACAGGATCTCCGGGCCAATTGTTGGGGAGATAACCACCAAAATCGAATGCATAACCACTAATGCTCGGCATCCACTGATAAGTAAATGTGATGCTCTCACCGGAGCAAATCTCCGCTTTGCTAGCCGTAAACTCTGCTTTAATATATGGATGTACGGTAACTGTAGTATTAAAATCGTCGGAACAACCATACTCACTAACCGCACTTAATGTAACTGTTCGGTTAACGGGGCTATTACCCATATTTCTGAATAGATGGACAGGATCTTTAAGTGGTGATGAACCCCCATCGTCAAAATCCCAGTTATAGCTAATATTTGGGAGGGAGGGATCTATTAAGGTTGTGGTAAAGGGAACGCTTGTTGAATCGCAAATTATGCTATTGACAGGGATAAACGACACCTGCACTTGGGGGTTAACCGTAATAACTTTAGATAAAGTTTTTTCGCACCCATCGGAATTGACTACGGTTAGGGTTATGGTATATTTAGCTGGTAATGTACCCGGATTTTGGAGTGTCCTTGCAAAACTATTTGTATTGGGAAGAACTGCCGCAACAGCATAGGGTCCAGTTATGGCCCAGCTATATGATACAACATTTCCAAGCGATTTATTTGTAACCGTTACATTAAGAGGTGCACAACCCACTGTATGATTTACCTCAAATTGTGGTAAAAAGTAGGATGTAACATATACCTGTGAAGTTGCTGTATCGCGACAACCAAAGCTCGATTTCGCAACCAGAGAAACATCATAGGTAACGTTGCTATTGGTGAGGTTCTCGAAATTGTGAGTAAACACTTCGTCATGTAAGGTGGAAGAATAATTCACTCCATCGCCAAACTCCCAGGAGTAGGTATCGGCTGTATTATTTGATGATTGATTCGTAAACACTACCGCTCTGGGGTTTGCACAGCCGTTCCCAACTAGCACTTGGTTAAATTGAGCATTAATTGATGGATAAACCGTAATTACTCTGGAGTAGGTATTCTCTTGGTTAGCAGCATTTCTAACAAAAAGTTGAATTGTGTACTCAATTGGAAAGGTAGTATTGTTTGTAAGCGTATATGGGAATGGCGCAGGCTGAGCTCCATATATGAATTCATCTATCTGGGTTGCCTCCCTAAAAATTCTATATCTCCAGTATGTAGCCCCAACGGACACGTCGGTAATAATTATAGGATAATTAAGAACAGGATCTGAGCACCCCGAAGCCTTATTTGTTGTAAAATATGCTATGGGTGGGGCAGGGAAAGATCCCAACTCCGTTTCACTATAAGAAAAAGTTTCTGCATGCACAATACCACCGGCAAAAACGGCAAATGTAAAAATCAAAAAACTGATGGTGAGTTTTTTAAAACAGCTAGTTCTGGCTATGTGTTTAAAGATAAACATTGCTTTAATAATCCGTTTTTTGATTCAATTTAAAACTATCATTTATTGCCATATCGCTAAAAAAATCAAACAATAAGCATTAGCGCAACAAAGTAACATTACCCCTCATATCGAAAGATTTACCAGTTGAGAACTTACCTTTTGCCCTCCAAACATAAACGTCCTGAGGGCTTAGCTCACCATTGCGATAACCATCCCATCCAACCCAAACATCATCGCTTTGGTATATTTGTTCGCCCCAGCGGTTAAAAATTAAAAGTTCATACTCAATTACGCCTTTGTGAACAGGATGGAAAATTGTATTGCTGTAGTCTACAGGATTATAATGGCCACCACTTGGCCCTGTTTTACTGGGAACAAATGCGTTTGGAAAGCGTAATGTTCCGGCCCCCTCAACTTTCACAACCGCATTTCTTATTATAGTATCACTGCAATTAAAGTTTGTGTATGCAATTAGCTCAACGTTATAAACACCCAGATCCCTATATTTGTGTTCTGGATCGATCTCAGCAGATAATGATCCGTCGCCAAAATCCCAAAGATATGCACTTGCCCCTTCAGAGAGGTTGTAGAAATGAGCCTGCCCTTCTGGCAGTACCACAATTTCGGGCAGTACAGTAAAATTGGCTACAGGTGTTGGGTAAACGCGCAGCACATCAAAAAATGTATGTGTTCCACCATCCCCTGTTACAACTAAGCTAACATTATAGTAACCTGCATTAGTAAAGGTGTGAGTAGGGAAAGGATCAGTTGATGTGGTACCATCGCCAAAATCCCAATAAAATGAGCTTCCATATAGCGATGAGTTAATAAACTGAACTTCAAGAGGAGGGCACGATGCATAGGTGTCTGCCTCGAAAAGGGCTATGGGGTCTGCCGGGTTAAGGGTTATGGGATGTGTAATCTGATCGCTACAATGGTCATTTTCAACAAACAGGGTAACAAAATACTGAAAATTATCTCCAGGAGGTCCCCAAGTAGAGTACGTGTACGTCCCCGGGTGCATCTCTTTCGAACCCGCACCACCATCACCAAAATTCCAATCATAACTCCATGTTGGCGAAGCTGGATGCGTTAGGTTTGTGAAAAAGAAATCGGCATCTGGATATACTTTAAGGGGTGGATCTATTGAGAAATCAGCCTCTGGTTTAGCCCAAACGGTTAGCGGAAGGGTTTTACTTTGCTCACAATCGAACTCAGAACTAGATGTTAAGGTAACATTAAACACCCTATCGTCAATGGTTGGATTTAAAAAGGTATAGGTTGGACTATATAAGTACGAAGTTGATCCATCGTCAAAATCCCATACATAGTACCATGTGTTTACCGATTGGTTTACCATGGTTACCGTAGCCGGATTACAGTGCTCTGCTCCCGGATCGAAGTAGAAATTAGCCTCAACTTCAGGGTAAGCCCAAAGTATCTGAAAAAACTGATTTGTGCAGCCAAATTCTGTTTCAGCAGTTAGGGTAGTCATATAGGGCCGAATCTCATCCGTTAGATTACGGAATACATGAACCATAGGATCAGCGCTTACGGTAATTGAGTCGGAACTATCCCCAAAATCGTAGTTATAGGTTAGACTTATCCCCTCGGACAGGTTATTAAACGTTGCCTCAAACGGCGAACAATTAATGTTATCGCCAACAAGTTCAAGCCTTGCCCGGGGGTTTGGATGAACTGTTACAAGATGGTTAATTGAATCAACACATCCATGTATTGAGGTTGCCTTTAGCTGTACTTCAAATAGAGAATCCTGAGTAAAAACTGTGTTTGTAAAAGTTTCCTGTGGATTAATATCATTTGAAAAAGCACCGTTTTTGTAAACCCAGAGATACCTTGCCGATGCTAAACCACCAAAGGCGTTAGTCTCATTGATAAATTCCACAGTGTGAGGCTGACATCCCTCAAAATCTCCTGAAAATTCAGGATAAATATGTGGATAAACCGTTATCGGTTTACTTTGGATTGCCATACACGATTGATCGCCTAAATACCGAGTTGTGAGCACAATATTTGGCTGGAAGAGTGCCAATGGATTAAGATCGTTGATAAATTCCATTGACGTTGGTTGAACTTCCGTAGCTGTTTGTCCATTGCCAAAATCCCACTCGTAGGTATAGGCAGAGCTTACAGTTGAGTTAGCTATTTGTACTGTTAGGGGTGTGCAACCATCGGCAATGTCAATGGTAAAATCAGCCTCAACCAATGGGTAAACGGTTATGGTTTTTGTATCAGAATCCTTACAACCATTTGCATTTGTTGATGTAAGCTTCACGATAAAATCTTTAGAGTTTTCCCTATCTGTATGGCTAAATCTTTTTAAGGGTGAAGTAGCTGTACTGAAGGGCTCACCGTTCGACTCCCAGATGTAGGTTCCCAAGCCTGTAGAATTATTGGTAAACTGAACATCAAGTGGGTTGCACCCCGAGTAAACATCGGCATCGAAATCAACCACTACACGAGGGTTAACCACAATGGTTTGAGTAGTTACATCTGAGCATCCCGTAACATTATCGAGAGCAACCAGTTCAATGGTATAGGTAATATCGTTAGCTGTTGTATTTTCGAATAGCAGTGTGAATGGATCCTTATTGTAGGTAATACTATCCTTACCCATATGGCCAAAATCCCATTGGTACTCATTTCCATTGAGCGAGCCATTCTCGAAAGTAGCATAAAAAGGTGTACAAACCGAGTCGTGCGTAAACGTAAAATTGGCCTCAACCTTTGGCTTCACCGTAATATCGATGGAACTTTCAGAGGTGCATCCGCTTGCGTTAGTTGCCACAAGTTTTACGTTATAAACCTTTGTGGCAGCGGTTCTGTTAGAGAAGGTATGAACAACGGGAACGCCTGATGTGGTTGAGAAACTTTGCTCATCGCCAAAATCCCAATCGTACCCTACGCCTCCACCCGAAGATAGATTAGTGAAGGTAACCGTTAAATCGGAACACCCTTCCACAACCGAAGCGGTAAAATCGGATATAACCAGTGGGTATAGGGTAATGGGTAAAGAGTAAACATCAGTACATCCTGCTGCATTCTCAACAGTTAGGGTAATGGTTCGTACTTCGGTATTATTCGGATCGCTGGATGTAAATGTGTGCGTAAAGGGATCGTTGTTAAACCGCACCTCGTTAGGGATTATTCCATCAAAATCCCACAGATAACGAGTTGCTCCAATGCTCGATGGCGAAAATGTTACATCCGTTGGAGAACATATACTTCCGGGATCCATGGTAAAGGCAGCCTTTAAATAGGGTTGAACCGTAACATCAACAGTTTCTGTATCTGCACAACCATGTATCGACGTTGATGTTAAGGTAACGGTATAAGTAGCCGTATTTGTGGGATTATCATTAGTAAACTCATGGGTTGGGTTTTTTAGCTGTGAGGATGCACCGTCGCCAAAATCCCAAAAGTATGTGCCATTAAAAGGGTTGGCATGCTGTGTGCCAAAACCAGTATAGATGGTTGAGTTGCTGAAATTTACTTCTAATGGATTGCAATGTAGTGTGTTGCTGCCAAAGTTGGGGGTAACCCGCGCAGTTACCCTTGGGTTAACAGTAATTGTTTTCTCCAGAACCTTGGTACAATTGGTGTTTCCGTTTTCAACGGTAAAACGAACCTTAACTGCTATAGGCTCTCCCGTTTCATTAATAAATTGCTTTGTAAACGATCCAAAGGCAAATAAATCGGTAGGCCAGGTTTGATCTGAATAATTGTTAAACTCAAAGCTATAATCGGTAATACTTCCCATTCTATGATAGGTGAATAGAACCTCCTCGCCGGAGCAAATAACAGGCTTATCAACAGAAAATGATGCCATTATACGAGGCGATACCTTGGCCATTGCAACCTTAGTGTCTGTACAGCCAAACTCAGTAATAGCGGTTAATGTGATTGGATAAGTAACTTCAGGGTTACCGAAATTTCGATAACGGTGCTGCGGGTTTTTAACAAAGGAAACACCACCATCGCCAAATGTCCAGCTGTAGTTCACGTTTGGAAGTGCTGGATTAACAATAGTTGAATTAAACAGTAACTGTGTTGAATCGCAAAGAACAATATTGCTATTGGGTATAAACGCCACACTAATCTGAGGGTTAACCCTCACAGTTCGTTCAGCAATCTCTTTACAACCTTGGCTGTTTGATACAGTAAGCTTAAAATTATAGTCAATTGGCAATGTTGTTGTATTACTCAACGTTCTCATAAAAGGATCGGCCGTAGGAGGAACTGGCGTAATAATATGGCCCACAGGGTTAGAAGTTATATCCCAAACATAGGTGGCAATACCCCCCAACGATGAATTAGTAATGTTAATATCAAGTGGAGCGCAACCTAGAGTATCACTAATAAAAAAGTCGGATTCAATGTATGGGAATACCGTAATAAGAACAGAATCTTTTGCCCTGCATACATTCCATTGGTCGGTAATAGTGGCTACGGAGTATAACTTTTTCTGAACCCAACCCAATGGCGTTGGATCAAAATAGCTGTGGGGTGGGTTTTGAATATCAATGGCAAGACCATCACCAAAATCCCACATATAGTTTGCCCCTGCAAAATGACCAATTGGGTTTGCAGTAAAATTAATGTCAAGTGGTTGGCAGCCTTCATATATATTAGCTCTCGACTGCACATTAATATAGGGATAAACCCTAACAATCTTAGTCTCCTCCCTAAAACAGAAAGGAGGATCCGAACCGCCAATTAGCGTAATATGATACTCAAGTATTCCATCTGTATCATTGGGCAATTTAATACTTACCACATCAGCTGGGTCAGCAGATATATCACTGCCTGTGGCAAAAGTAGTGATTGGCCCGGTTGGGCCTAACCTCCAACGCCACTCTCGGCTATAATCTCCGGTGGATTGGTTGGTAAATTCGAAGTTGTAAACAGGAATTCCCCCTCCAGGAGGAGGTTTTGCACAACCCTCGTAGGTGTCGGGTTCAAAATCAACATCAACAGGCCCCGCTGCTTGAATTGCAACTGCAATAGTATCAGTTAAATTACAAGCACCACTAACTGTAACCTCATAAGTGATAGATGCGTCGATATTTGATGCAATAGGGATTGGCGATGTTGGATCACTTAAATGAGTAGTTGGACTCCATAGGTATGTAGTTCCACCATTTGCATACAGCTGTAAAGTTTCTCCAACACAAATTCGTCCACCAGAAGTACCAGTTTCAACCACAAGTGTGGAGGGTGCAAACTCGTTATAATCGGAGAAATAGCCATAAAAACAACCCGTTCCGGCTCCTCCATTCACAATACCAAGGTGAAAGATATCTGCATTATTCTCCATGTAATGGCTACCAACAGGTATTTGTGCTGTAGAAAATGGTCCAAATCGTTGTACGCTCCAATCAGAGTTATCAACTGGCTCAAAGGGTAAACTTGGCGCATTGTAAATAAGAAATGACCTGTCAACAAAAACGCCGGGTGCAGTTTGCACATTAAACGTAAAATTAGGCTCAGCTCCTTTACGCACCATCATAATCATATAAAAGTCCTCAGTTGAGGTTCGAGCAAAAGTAACACGGGGCACCCCAGTACACTTGTCAATAGGGGGAAGCACCGCACCACCAGACTCGCATCCAAAACCTCCAGTATGCCATACATAAACAGGCTTATCGGCAACTACCCTATAGTACGTATGTGTATTAGGTAAGGGCTGGTGAAATTGTTGACGTGCATTGCGAACTATTGAATTAACCACATTCCCTGCATCATCAAAAATTGTTATTTGAGTAGCATTCTCGGTAGCCAGTATAAAAAAGTGATCTTGGGTAAAAAGTGCAGTCCTAATAACAATATACTCCTTACCTATTACACTGGTTGGGATAAGCTGATCGCCCGAGGTGTCTCTACAACCCCCTTCTGAATGGGTATGAGAGTCATCCTTTAATGTAACTGCAATTGGGTTATTACTTGTTATTCTAGTTCCAGCTAAGCGGTTTGCAGCCGCTTGGCTAAAATTCAGCGGGAAAAGTGAAAATGTTTGCCCCCTATTAAGTGTTTTGGTAACTGTTCCCCCTGCAGGAATTGCAGGAATATCTGTTCGGGGTCCAGCTCCAAAGCTAGCTCCAATATTGGGGGGCAACTTAAATTCAACTATCGTACCATCTTCTGTAGCAACCACATCAATTGCAGAGTAAGGCTGAACTGGAGCATAGTTCCCGTTATTCCCAACAGTCTGAAACGGGGTATAAAACTCCGTTCCCAAACCATTCTTGCCTTTTAAAGCCCAAATCTCCTTATTACTGCCTCTGCCTATTTCATAGTATACTGTGACAGGGGTAGTAGAAGTAATTCGAAGACCAAAGTTATTGATGCCACTGGGAGTTAAGGGTTTATTTTCGAGAAGGTTTACATCGAAATGAGTTGCCACGGGATATGATGTGCCCGGGAGGATCCCTGTGCAAGGGGATACAACCCAGCAGGTTAAATCCTGAAGATGAAAACTGTTGGCGGGCATGCTAATTACTATGTCAGGAAAAATTAATGGGTCACCAGCAGGCATACTGATGGTAACTGTTGCCGGCAAATTACCGGAAGATATTTTAAAAAAAGCATTGGCTCCACCAGGAGGAAAGTGACTAATAGTAATTTCAGGGGCAACAAACCAAAATTCCGTGTCGTTTTGACCTATAAGATTTTGAGAATTAAACCCTAGAAGCAATATAGCTCCCAAAAGCCAAATGCATTTTTTCAACAGGAATTGGTATATCGGTTTAGTAATATCAATCATAAAAATAAATGGTATATAAAATCACTTTATATCACCTATTACGTAAAAACATTTAAAAAGATATGGTTTATACACCTACGAAAATAGTATTTTTTTTTTTGATATAAGCAATAAATGGGTTTGGTCAAAAAAAACAATCGTTTCGTAAAATATTTTTGATTGATCCAATAATTAACTTATGCATAAAAAATAGAACAAAATTCACCTGCTTCAAATCAGATTGCTTCGCTCTTGCCTCGTCTGCCTGTGGGCAGACATGGCAAGGAGGCTTGTAATGACGGGCTTTTTATTCTGTAAAACTGAGCGAAGTCGAAACATGGTAGGCTTAACAAAATGATTTAAAATCATAAGTGGCAATACCTAAAACAACATTATTAAGTCAACGTATAAACTAGTGAATATATTTTTTTACTTTTGAATAAATGAATTTGGTTATATTTACTTCAATCTACAATAATAAAACCTGTTGGATATGAACTTAACTATCAGAAAAAAACAAATCAACATATTGCTATGCACCATACTCCTATCCTTTGCTTATGGCGCATCTGCTCAAGAGTTTGAAGTATTTCTTTTCGAAGATTTTGAGCATGGTGGCCAACGCCCCTCTGGTTGGTCAGAGTTAAATGTAATCGGCACCCGGGAATGGAGGTATGAAGATGGAGGCTATGCACCAACGGGTGCTCCTACTTTTCGACATCCAGCCAATGCCTATAGCGGAGATTACAACGCTCTTTTTCAGGATGAAAGTATTGGCCCAAAACGTAAACTAATTACCCCGGCCATCGATTTAAGAACATCTATTAAGCCTACGCTTGTTTTTTGGCACGCGCAAGATCAATGGGGTGAATCGACCGATGAACTTAGGGTATTTTACAGCAAAACCAAAGAACCATATGTTTGGGTTCAGTTGGAGCATTTCAATACACCTACTCCCAACTGGACAAAGAGAGAAATTATTTTACCCGATGCTGTTAAAGTTCAGAAGTGCTATATTGCATTCGAGGGTTTATCAAACTGGGGTTGGGGAGTTTGTATTGACGATGTTAAGATTGAAGAGCGAGGTTTACTCCCCCGTACTGTCGAATCATTCGTGGTTAAGCAACAAAACAACATATTTCCAAGCGGGTCCAACATAAACTCGTTTTCTTATTTAAGAGCCTATGTATCTGGTAACAGTGGCGAAATTCCGGTAAATTCGATAAAATTCAATTTCACTGGAACCAATATTAACGATATTTCAAACATTAGCCTATACCATACCCGCGATTCACTTTTCAGTATCACTACTCCAGTAACCGCAGGAGTTTCATACAATGGCAACGAGGTAACCCTTACTGCTCCATCCTTCAACCTTCTTACAGGCGACAACTACCTTTGGATATGCTTTGACATTAAATCCACAGCTATTTTTGGGAATACCATTGACTTTACCCTTGGAGCAAACTCCGTGCAACTTGGTAATGCAACATTCCCAACAACTGCAAAAGATCCAATTCAGTTTGCAACTATTCATAGCTCTATCCTTTTAGATGATTTTGAGAATGCAAATACATGGACAAATACCAGCTTATGGCAGATAGGAGTGCCCACCGGAATTGGCATCTTCGACCCTGCTTATGCATACTCTGGCAACAATGTGCTTGCAACAAACCTCAGCGGCAATTACCCCTCAAGCATTACCCCAGATAACCCTCAAACTGCAAAATCATCGTCCATTGATGCAAAGTATTATCAGAACCTTTCGGTTTTTTATAAGCGGTGGTTAAATATTGAATATTTTGATAGAACTAGTTTAAGCCTTAGCACCGATGAGGAATCAACTTGGATAAAATTATTTGAGAGCAATAGCGATATTCTCGATCGGCGCTGGCGCTCAGTTTCACACAACATTTCGGCTTATGCAACCCGCAAGGAGAGCCTAAAGGTTAAATTTTCAATTGATACCACCAATCAAATAACTGAATACGGTGGTTGGAACATCGACAACTTTGCCATTACAGGTGAGTTCATTCACAGCGATGTAGGTATTCTGTCAAAGCTTTTACCCGTTCAAGGATGCGGACTTACCAGCACTGAAATTGTGAGGATCACTATTAAAAACTTTGGGGGTGCTACAGTAAGCACTCCATTTGAAGTAGGGTACTCACTAAACGGAGGGGCAAGCTATACAAAAGAAATGTTTAATGGCCCCATTAACAGCGAAGAGCAGGTTGTATTTACCTTTGCAACGCCTGCCAACCTCACTTCCCCTGGCCTTAAGAACATGGTTTTTAGAACATTTCTTACAGGAGATCAAGACCCAACCAATAATGCTTTTAACCAAAATCTTTACGTTTTCCCCGCGGTAACTTTCCCATACGAAACTTCTTTTGAAAGTTCCACAGCATACTGGTATCCTAGTGGGTTAAACAGCAGTTGGCAATGGGGATCACCTTCAGGTCAGTTTATTAATAAGGCTTCAAACGGCACCAAGGCCTGGGTTACTAATTTGAGTCAGAATTACAAAAACAATGAACTTTCATACCTTGAAAGCCCTTGCTTTGACCTAACAAGTGCCCAGTACCCTATCTTCTCTTTCGACTACTTGATGCAGGTTGAGGAAGGAAGTGATGGTATGTACATTGAGTACTCCATTGATGGAGGCCATGCATGGAATGCTTTACCAGAAAATGTTAATTACGCTAATAATTGGTACGACACCGAAACGGTTGCCGCTTTAGGTGCCAGAGGCTGGAGTATTAACAAACCAAACTACGTTACCGCAAAAACGCTTTTGCCAAGTGATGCAGTGGGTAAAAGCGGGGTAAAGTTTCGCTTTGTATTTGCCTCAAACACCTCTCAAACTTTTGAGGGTGTAGCCATCGACATGGTTAAAGTTTACGAGTTACCCTATGACCTTGGTGTTTCAAGCCTGATTAGCCCAACCGATGATTGCGAAATTGGTAATGGGGTTACCCTTGAACTTCGTTTAACCAACTTTGGCTACAGACCAATCCCCATAGGTGTTCAAGTACCTGTGAATGCTAAGGTTGATGATGGCGTCATTAAGACTGAAACCATTACATATAGTGGTCCAGTACCACTGACCCAAAATTCTACCTTTGATATTACTACTGTCAATACCTTTAACATTTTTAGTGCGGGCATTCACCAAATCAAGGCATTTACTAATCTAGCCATTGATGACAATAGGCTGAACGATACATTAACTACACCAGTTAATGTTTACGGTATGCCAAGCTATTCCATTGGCGCCGATATTGGTACCATGCAAACCGATACCGTAGTGCTAAATGCCGGTGCGGGCTATGCATCATATATTTGGTATAAGTTTAATGATCCTACCTGGGATTTGATACCAGGAGAGGTAACCTATCAATATAATCTTCCAGACCTTGGATGGGGATTGTATTCTGTTCTGGTTACAAATGGCTTAGGTTGCACGGCCTCCGATACAATTGAAGTTGCTCAATCGGATAAAAACGTTGGAATTACTGCAATCCATAATATATCGGACGAGTGTGAGCACACAACACTGATTCACCCAGAGGTGACCATTACCTCATTCAATACGGGCACATTCGATGGCACTGAGGTTATTCCGCTTATTGTTAAAATAAACGATGAGATTGTTCTATCCGAGGAGTTAATCCCCGAAGACGGTTGGGGCGGCACTGCAAATATAGGGCGTTTATATACCTTTACGGGTACAATTGATCTTAGTGAAGTGGGTGAATATAACATAGCCATCTACACCGACATGAGCAAAGATTTAAACAGGATTAACGATACCACCACCATAGCGATTAACACATGGGGTATCCCACTAGTAGAAACCTTTGTTCAGATAAAACCTTCGGTTTTTGAGATTGCTGCCTCTGAAATTGTTTCAACTAGCGCAGATACACTAGTATTTAAAGCTACTGAGGGATTCTCTACTTACTTATGGGAGCGACAGCAGTTGGGACAAACATCATGGGTTCCCTGTGGAACTGAGGAAACGCTCTACCTTAGCACCGTGTCAAATAATCTTGTATCGGCATACTATAGGGTTATTGCTATAGCTGATCATGGTTGTGGAGAGGACACGAGTACTATTTTTGTAAATGCAGCCGACTTGGCCGTGAGTTCTATTTATAGTCCCATAGCATCGGCCTGCGAAACAGCAGCTCCAACACCACTAAGCATAGTTATAAAAAATGTTGGCTACGAAATCTATCCTATTGGGACCGAGATTCAGGCAACTGTTATAACCCCCTTTGGGAATCAAACCGAAACCATTACCCTAACAAATCAGTTACTCCATAATGAGCAGATAGGGTATGAATTCCCCGTAAGAGTCCAATTTCCAATTGGTGATCATTACATAAACTTCTCAATTGAGAATGATAATGATCCAAATGCCGCTAATAACACAATGGAATTGCTGTCAAGGGTTAAACCCTCACCTTGGGTTACTCTTGAACCCGATTCATTATTCAGAATATTTGGTCCCGAAGAGACATACTCTATAACACCCACATACTCTGAGGATGTAATTAGCTACCTATGGCACGATGGCGATGCAAACCCTGACTATTTAATATGGGGGCCACCATTGTATGTTAACTATATAGTTGTGGCGAAAAACAGCTCCGAATGTTCAGCCAGCGATACACTTGTTGTTATTAGCAGCGATCTTGAAGTTACCAATATTGTTTCACCTAAAAACGATTGCGTTCTAACTGATGAAACGCCGGTTACTTTTATGCTTTACAATAATGGAAACTATACCTATCCTGTTGGAACCCAAATTAACGTTTCACTTTTCCTTGATGGTAACTTTGTGATTTTCGAAACCATTGTTTTACCGGTTAACCTAGCATCAAAATCATCGACTAATATTAACCTCGTTCAAAAACTCAATTTAGAAGGACGTGAAAGTGCAACCATTCAAGTTGATGTTAAAACTAATATTACGGAGGTATTCGATGACAACAACTCCAAAAACAAAACAGTTTATGCACTTGGATACCCCACTATTACACTTGGGCCAGATCGTGAAGTTCATGCCTGGGAAGAGATTCTTGATCCTGGCTATTACGAATTCTATGCATGGCAAGATGCAAGTGGCAATAGAACTTTTTCTGCAACTGAGGATGGCACCTATTCTGTAACCGTTACCGATTTTACTGGCTGCCAGGGCTATGCTGAGGTAGATTTGGTTTTCTTTATTGATGACATTGAGATTACCGATATTGTTTCACCCATCTCTGGCTGCGGACTTAGCAGTGATGAACCCGTTACCATAACTTTTAAGAATAGCGGAACATTTAATTTTGATGCAGGTACAATCCTCACCCTTGGCTTTTCGCTTGGAGGAACTACCTACACCGAAGAATTGGTTTTGGTGGAAGCGTTTGATGTTGATGATGAGATGACTGTAACCCTTGGTCAAACAGTTAACCTATCGCAACCCAAAACACACAACATGCAGATATGGGTTGAGGTTGCTAACGACATGATACCGGATAATAGTAATATAGCTTATCCTGTTGATTCTTATCCACCAGTTAACTTCTCGTTCAACCTGCCCGATGAGATTTCAACCTATCTCCCTTACACATTGGATGCCGGGGCTGACTATGTTAGCTATCTATGGCAGAATGGATCGACCCAGCAAACATTTACGGCTACTGAAACCGGCGTGTACCATGTAACCGTAACCGATGAGAATGGATGTACTGGATATGATGAAGTTTACATCTCCTTCAATAAATCCGATATAAATATTGTTGAAGTAATAACTCCTGCAAGTGAGCAGTGTCGTGTTCCCAATATGCCAATTGAGATTACCCTCAAAAATAAGCGTAGCCAGACTATTAACATTGGAGCCGAACTTATTATTAATTGCGTTGTAGGGTTTACTACCCCAGTTGAAATTGTTGAAACCTTAACCTTAACCCAAGCACTCCAACCCGACGATGAGATTAACTACGTGTTTAACCAAACACTGAACTTTCAACCTAACAATTCCTATGAACTTACGTTTAGGGTTGATTATGAGGATGTTGATGGGAATACATACTTTCATACCACTAACGTAAACCCAAGCCCAAGCGTTGATCTTGGCCCCGAAACGGCCCATGTTACATTCCCTTACACACTTGTTGCGGGAGTTGGTGGCGTTGACTATTTATGGAGTACAGGGGGTACAACATCGTCAATTGAAACCTACCAAAGCGGTAGCTACTGGATTGTGGTAACCAATAGTTTTGGTTGTACCGCTTCCGATACTATTTACCTAACCGACGGATCGTGGGTACACGAAATACCTGGAAAGGGCAGCATAAAAGTTTATCCAAATCCTGTTCGGGATATACTAACCGTTGAGGTTGATGCAATTGAAAACAACAAGTTTAATGTTGAAGTAATATCTCCAATTGGTCAGAAAGTGCATCATGAGATTATTGATACGTACCAAAAATCAACTGCTGAGATTAACGTTCAGCACTATTCTCCTGGTATTTATCTTTTAAGGGTATCATCGCAAGGGAAATGGATAACGTTAAAAGTTATCATTAACTAATCCATAATCAGAATCATATAGTAAAAGGGTACGCTAAACGGGCGTACCCTTTTGCTTTTTATACATATTGTAAAAAGTAAAATAACGTTTTTAGAAGGGACAAACCAATTGCACTAAAGTCAAAAAGATTCGAGACATAACCCTGACAAACATCATTGTTAATAAAAAGCCACAGAACTAACTTCGCATGTATATTAAAGTCTTAATATCAAACTCAAAATATTATAAAATGCAGAAAATCAATAGCCACCCAATTCTTGAAGTACCAAACCCGCAAAAGGTTTCCTTCAAGTTTCAGGGCAAAACCGTTGTGGGAGAATTGGGCTTTACCATAGCTGCCGCTCTCCATCAAGCTGGATTTCCAGTGCACAGCCACAGCCTCGATAACCGAGAGCGAAGCCTTGAATGCGGTATAGGCAAATGCGGTGCATGCGAGATGCTGGTTGATGGACAAATAAAAAGGATCTGCATTACTCCAGTTGATGGGATAAAAGAGGTAAGTGAAATCCCGCACGAGCATGCTCCATCGGTTAAACCTCCCGACAAACAAAAATCGATTAAAATATACAAAACCACCGTTGCAATTATTGGTGCTGGTCCTGCTGGTTTGGCTGCACGCGAAGTTCTTCTTAATCATGGAGTTGAGAACATTGTTGTTGACAACAACCCAACCATTGGTGGTCAGTTCAACATGCAAACGCACCAATTTTTCTTTTTCGAAAAAGAAAAGAAATTTGGCGGAATGCGCGGCTTTGATATTGCAAAAACACTTGCTGGCGAAAATCACGAAGGGATTTTCCTCAATAGTACTGTTTGGGATATACTTGAGGGCAAACGCATTGCCATAAAAAATATTAAAACAGAGGAGATATTCTACGTTGAGGCCGACCACCTGATTATTGCCACAGGTGCAGTTCCGTTTATGCCAACCTTTGAGAATGACGATGTTCCGGGAGTTTATACTGCAGCCGTAGTACAGAAAATGATGAACCAAGAGTTCACTTTGTTAGGAAAAAACGTACTTACAGTTGGCGCAGGCAACATTGGTTATCTTACCAGTTACCAGCTAATGCAGGCTGGAGCCAACGTAAAGGCTATTATTGAGGCGATGCCGCATGAGGGAGGATTTCCAGTTCAGGCAAATAGGGTAAGGCGACTTGGCATTCCCGTTATGCTGAGCAAAATATTAATAAAGGCTATTCCAAATGAGGACAGAACAGGTGTTGTTGGAGCCATTGTGGCCGATTGCGAAAACTTTAAGGCAATCCCCGGTACTGAACAAGTTATTGAGGGCATTGATGCAATTAATATCTGTACTGGCCTTGTGCCCGACGACCAACTCCTAATTAAAGGAAACGAGATTTTTGGCCGGTTTTGCTATGGTGCTGGCGATGCAATTCGAATTGGTGAGGGCACCAGCGCAGTTCTGCGTGGCAAACAATCTGCCTATGAGGTTCTTCAAGAAATGGGCAGTAGATATAATTACGATGAATACTTAAGCACAAGCAAGCAATACATTGATAGCCAACAGCACCCTGTGCGCGTAATTGAAAAACCATTTCAACCCACAGACGAGCGTAAAACAAAAAAACCTTTTGTTGTAATTGATTGCTTATATGGGTTTGCCTGTAATCCTTGCGAGTTTGCTTGCCCCCATGGTGCAATAACCAAAACATCAACCAGTACAGTTCCCCATATTGATTACGATAAATGTATTGGCTGTATGGAGTGTGTGTACCAGTGTCCAGGCCTTGCCATTTTTGGTTATCACCTTGGTAAAGATTGGCTATTTCTTCCCATAGAATATGAAGCAAGTGAGGGAAACGAGGTTTTTCTTGTTGATAATAATGGTAAAAAAATTGGTGAGGGAACCATAGAGAAAATCCTTAAAAAGCCTAATAAAACAAATATTGCAAGAGTAAAAAGTAAGGATGTTCACAATGATGAACTGCTCAAGGTTAGAGGGTTTATTGTTAAAGAGAACTACCCTACCCCAATTCAGATTAAGCCTTCAGAGTATCATCCCGAGGCAAAAACCTACGTTTGTCACTGCGACGACGTGAGTATGGATGAGGTTCTCGAGGCTATTGGTGACAGAAAATTCATCTCTGTTGATGAGGTAAAGCACACAACTCGTTTGGGGATGGGTGCATGCCGCGGGAAACGCTGCATTAAGCGACTTAAAACAGCATTAATTCCAATGGGCATCCAGATTGTTGGTGATGCAACGCCTCGTGGCCCACTTAGCAATCAGGTAAACATGGGCGAACTTTATCCAAGGGAGGTTCCTGAAACCTATATTACGGGTATTAATGGCAAAGCCAAAAGAATTGAGAAGATAACCACCCTTATTGCTGGTGGCGGGATGGGCGGAAGTGCACTTTTCCGTTATATGTCCGAAGCGGGACTCAAACCAGTTTTGGTAAACTATGGACGGGGTGCAAGTTGGCGTAATATTGCAGGGGGAAGAACTGCTTTCTCTGTACCCGAAATCTCACAGATTGCAGCAGAAAATCACCAAATATTCAAAGATTTACAGGCAAAAAGCAATATCGACTATCGTGCCATAAACTACGTTAGCTTTGCCCACGACGAGGCTACCTATAAAGTTCTGGATGATTCGAGAGCATGGAGTCAGGCACGCATGGTGGCACCAAAGGATTTCCGTAAGGAAATATCGCCATACTTCAGCAACACTATCGACACCTACAAAGCAGCCCTTATATCGGATAACTGCTGGCAAGCCACCCCAGGCAAGGTTGTTGATATGCTTCGTAAGATTGGCATTGAAAAAGGGGGAATAGTTAAAGAGGATTGCGAACTCATAAGCGTTCACCGTAACGGGAATGGATATGTTGCATTAGTGCGCGACCACGATAAAGGCTACATTGAGTATCATGCTGAGAATTTTGTAAACTCCCTTGGCCCAACCGGCGATAAATTTTCGCGGCAATTAGGCCTCAACATTGGTCTATACCCAGTTAAGCATCAGGCATTTATTACACGTCGCTTGCCTTGGATGGGCATTAAAGACTCGCCTCTCCCAATGCTTATCGACAGGAGAAACTACAAAGGTTTTGTAGCTGTGTACGGCCAACAGCTTGCCGAAACGGGTCAAATAATTGGATGCGCCTCGCCTGCTGTTGATTCGCAGGAGGCCGCCAAAAACCTGAAGATAAACTCGCAAGAGTTTCTTGAGATAGCATCCGAAGTATTTGCCAATTGGATACCTGAGCTAAGCTCTGTTGGGTTCCAAGCAGTTTGGGCGGGTTACTATGTTGAGCCCCGCATGTTTATCGACCCCGAGCATGGTTTGTTTACGGGTCTTCGTGGTCAGGGTTTTATGCTTGGCATGGGGTTAGCCCGTATGTATGTTGATGCAATGCTTGGTAAGCCTATACCTGAGTACTTTAAACGTTTAGGTATATCGGGTGATGGATTACCCGAAAAAGCCTTTAAATAGATATAAAGCCTAACTATATATTTAAGCCTCGTAACGGAATTAATTTCCATTGCGAGGCTTTTTTATATACTCCATTTGCTGTAAATATCAAAACATTGTATTCTTTTGCAATAGAACTTAGTTCACACAAACCAACATTATGAGAGTTTGTCAAAATTCTGAAAATAAGACCCCTATACTAAACAATTGCGCGTATAATCGCCTAAATTAAGGTTTTCGTACAACCAAATATTTCATAATACAATATTCGAAATTAATGCCAAATAATGACATAATAGATAGGCTAAACGAAAGGGTAAAGCAACTTGAAGCAAAGAACCTAGATTTACAAAGGGCATTTGAGCAAATAGAAAAACTCAATACAAATAGGCCTAAAACAGAGGATATGCTTTCTAACGGCAATAGTTATGAGCAAGTTAGTGATCAACTTCGTTTAAGCCAAGAAAGATTTAAAAACCTTGTAGATTTACTTCCGATAACCGTTTGGGAATCCGATAGAAATGGAGTGTTTACTTTTATAAACAAATGCGCAACACAAGAGTTTGGTTATACCCCAAAAGAGGCAAATGGTATTATTAATGTTGTTGAAACTGTGGTTCCTATTCAGCGTGAAGGTATTATTGCCACCCTTATGCAAGGTATAGAGGGAGATAGAGTCGGAATTGAGTTAACCTTTTTGAGGAAAAACGGTACCACTTTTGAAGGTTTAGTTCATTACTCAGCTATTATTAAAGAGGGCGAACTATTGGGTTATCAAGGCACAATTACAAACATTACCCAGCAAAAGCAAACAGAAGCCAAACTAAGAGAGAAGGAAGAACATTACCGTTTAATTGTAGAAAATCAAAACGATCTAATTGTAAAGGTTAACACCAAAAATGAGTTTGTATACGTTAGCCCCAGCTATTGCAAATACTTCAACAAAACTGAAGATGAACTTCTTAGTAAATCCTTTTTCCCTTTAGTTCATGAAGAGGATAGAGAAAAAACTAGTAATGCAATTAAAGAACTCTATAATAATGCATCTCATGTCTACATAGAACAAAGGGTATTTGTTAATAATGAATGGAGGTGGCTTTCATGGCTTGATTCACCAATACTAGATATCGACAATAATGTAGTTGAAATTATTGGTGTAGGAAGAGACATTACAGAGAAAAAGGTGATTGAAGAAGCCCTTAGGCAAAGCGAAGAGAACTACCACACCATATTCCAACTAGCCAACGATTCAATTATTCTTCACGATGCAGAATCCGGGGCAGTAATCGATGCAAATAATAATGCTATTCAATCGTACGGTTACAAAAATCTAGACGAGATGAAAAGCAAGGGGTATACAGCAGAATCACCCTATGGCAAAAAGGAAGCGGAAAAGTGGATTAGGCTTTGCCTACAGGAAGGGCTACAAGTTTTTGAATGGAAAACCACCAGAATTGATGGTTCAATGTTTTGGCAAGAAGTGCATCTATCAAAAATACAAATACAGGGAAAAGAACAGCTAATTTCAATTAGTAGAGATATCACCAAAAGAAAGTCAACTGAGGAGCGAATTCAAAAAATAAATCACGAGTTAAAAGAACGAAATGAAGAGTATGCTGCGCTTAACGAAGAGCATGAAGCCCAAAATGAAGAACTAAAGAATGCTAAAGAGAGAGCCGAAGAAGCTGACAGACTTAAAAGTGCATTTTTAGCCAATATGAGCCACGAGATACGTACGCCCATGAATGCAATAATGGGTTTCTCAAACCTAATTGAGCGGGGACAAGCTTCCGCAGAAAAGGAAAAACAGTACGCACAAATAATTAAACGTAGAAGCAACGATTTGCTTAAGATTATTGACGACATTCTGGATATTTCAAAAATTGAAGCAAACCAATTGGTGGTTTCTTCAACCTCGGGCAACATAAACAGGCTACTTGATGAGGTTCTTGAATATTCCCTTACAAAAGTTGAGGTTGATGCAAACATTAACACCAAAATTAGCATAGTAAATCAGTTAATTAACAATCCTATCATTGAAACAGACTTTGGCAGGTTAAAACAAGTGCTCTTCAACCTTATTGAGAATGCACTAAAGTTTACTCCAGAAGGTAATATTGAGATTGGATGCAAGGAGCAATCGGGCAAAAAAATTCTTTTCTATGTAAAGGATTCCGGCACGGGCATTCCGGCCAAAATGCAAAGCCAAATATTCGAAAGATTTCAGCAAGCACATAAAACAATCAGCATTGGCGGAACAGGTTTAGGCCTGGCAATATGTAAAGGTATTACCAATTTGCTAGGGGGAGATATTTGGGTTGAATCAGAGGAAGGCAAGGGGTCAACTTTTTATTTTACCATTGAGCATAAAGTCCCTAGAGTTAACTTTATAGAAAAATAAGTAGCACAGAGTTACATTTTTTGCTATTTTTATAATTCAAACCTAAAACCATCTAATATGAAAAAGATTACTATTCTAAGCATTGCAATTACATGCCTATTTATCTTAGGAAGTTGTGGTTCAAAAGAGAAGAAGGCATCCTCAGATTATGTGTCAACATTTGAACCAATGCAAATTGAAATCCCTGCAGAACTTAAGGATAACCCTGAAGCAGTGGAGTATATTAATGGCATGACCAAAGCAGTTGATGCTTATTCGATAGCATTAGATAAGGTGGCTGCAGAGATTTACAAAATGGGGTTAAAGGATGGTGAAGAGCCATCAACAATGCAGAAGATTAAGCTAATTCAGGTATTGGCACCTCACTTTGAAGCTTTAAGTAAATCTACGGAACCCTTTATGAACTTTATGGAACAAAGCAACTACCTTAATGGCGAACTCACCGAGGAAGAACAGCTGGCTTTTGCAACTGTAATGCAACGATTTGAAAAGCGCATGGGAGAGCTTGAACAAAAATATGAAAAGCTTAATGTAATATCAGGGTCAACTGCTGATAACTAATTATATAAAAAGGGTCGGGCTTTATACCCGACCCTTACCCCCAACTTAAACCAAACTAACAGAAAAAAAGGGGTTAATTAAAAACTCATTTTTTTGTAAATCTTTTCTCAACCTCAGACCAGTTTACAACGTGCCAAAAATTCTCGATGTATTCGGGTCGACGATTCTGATACTTTAAATAGTATGCATGCTCCCAAACATCAAGTGCCAGCAATGGGTATCCTTTCACATCAGCCACATCCATAAGCGGATTATCTTGATTTGGTGTTGAAACAATTTCTAACTCTCCATTCTTGTCAATTAGCCAAGCCCATCCAGATCCGAAGCGGGTTGCCGCAGCGGCATTGAATTTCTCTTTAAAACTTTCGAATGTTCCAAATTTCGCATTTATAGCATCGGCTATTTTACCCGTGGGCTTTCCTCCTGCGTTAGGCGCCATAAGCGACCAAAAGAGTTTGTGGTTGTAAAATCCGCCTCCGTTATTCCTAACAGCAGCTGAGTGCTTCGAAATATCTTTTAATATCTCTTCAATTGGTAAACCACTAAGTGGAGTATTCTCAATAGCCTTATTAAGATTATTGGTATAACCACCATGATGCTTAGTATAATGTATCTCCATGGTTTGCGCATCAATATGAGGCTCTAAAGCATCGTAGCTGTAGGGTAATTTTGGTAATTCAAATGACATATCCTTGTAATTTTTAAGTTATTATTTAGACTGTTTCTAAATACAAAACAAGGCAAGCCAAAATTTGTTCAGCTGTTTATTGTACTATGGATAGAAAAAGGGGGAAAGGGATGTTATTGTTGAAGAGTAAAGATTTCTATACCTTTTTACCGTTGGGCTTAACTTGACGAACGATCTCTCGCTTTGAGCGATATACCTCAATGCCAAAAAAGAAATATTGAACATCCCAAAACTCAACAAACCATTTATTATCAAGAGAATTAATCGTTTCTAGGAGAACCCTAGAGGTTCCGAATAAGGGCCGTTTTGGAATATCTTTTAATGTATCTTGCATTAATTAGTTCATTGTGTTCATAAAGTTAAGCAAACGGGAGTATTTAAGCAAAGATCTTTATTATAAAACTATAAAAGAAAAGGCACATCCTTTTTATGTCAATCGCAAAGTGCTGTTTATCAAAATACACCCACTATTTATTAAAAGCAGATACTTTCAAAATTTAGCAAACAAAAAATGGTTCTATTAGTTCTGCCCCTTTATACTGCTCAAAGTTCGAAGATTTTTCAAGCATCATTCGAACCGTATTCTTTCCCCTTTCACCAAGATCGATGGAAAAATTATTAACGTAAAGCTCTATATGGCTTAGAATAACTTGCTCGTCCATTTCCTGCGCATGCATTTTAACAAAAGACATTGTTTCTCTGCTATTGGCAAAAGCATACTCAACGCTTTGCCGGGTTAAAGTATTTAACTCGCGCTTTACTTTTTCTGGTAAATAGCGCCTAATAGCTATACCGCCTAAAGGAACTGGGTTTGCTGTGGTTTCCTCCCAAAATTCGCCCAGATCAATTACCTTGAACAATCCTTTTTGCTTATAGGTAAACCTACCTTCGTGTATAAGCACTCCCACATCTACCTCATTCTGCAGCACTGCCTCCTCAATATCAGAAAAGAGGTAAACCTTCTTGTTCGTTGCCTCGGGAAATGCAAGGCTAAGAAGAAAATTGGCCGTAGTTGTTTTCCCTGGAATTGCTATTTTAGCATGTTCAACCTCATCGGGGTAAATCTTGCGCTTTGATACCACCAACGGACCAACCCCACTCCCCAATGCACTCCCAGCTGTAAGCAACTGATATTCTTTGCTAACTAAAGGATAAAGCGCATAACTAATCTTTACCATATCGGCTTCGCCGCTAAGCGCAAGGTTGTTAAGTTCCTGAATATCGGCTAGAGTAACATCAAACTTATACCCTCCAGCATTTAGTCGTTTATTTACAAGCGCTTCAAAAATAAAAGTATCGTTTGGGCAGGTTGAGATGGCAAGTTTAATCTTCATCAGTACTAGTTTTGAGAATGGCTATCAATAAACTCCACAGTTGCACTGTACAGGTTGACTATTGCCAATGGCATGTTCCACCGTTCCTTGTTTCTGGGTTCAACCCAGTTTGAAATTGACCTGATGCAAACAAAGGGAACGTTCAACTGCAAGCAGGTATAGAACACAGAGGCGCACTCCATGGTTTCAATCTGTGGCGAATAACGATTGATAAGCTGATTAATTTCACCTTCGGAACCTGATGCTTTTGCAAGAGTAATTCCCGTAACCCCCTGGTATTTATTGGCAACACCAAATAAAGTCTGATGCTCCCAGTGCATCCATCCGTTTTGAAAAGGAAATGCATTGGGGTTAGCTATACCCAAATCGAACTGCGAAAGAAAAGAGCCTTTATCGTCGGCACCATAATCGGCAAAAGTATCGCGCTTTACTACCACAATGCTTCCCAACTCAACGTCCTTAGCGTAAGCACCTGCAACCCCAATATTAACTATTGTAAGGTTTGGCATATTAGCCAATGCTTTGGTAAGGTAAAATGCAGTTGGTACCGCACCAACGCCTGTAATCAAAACTGAAATATCTGGCATTAAGGGAGTAATTATTCCCTGCTCTATGTTTAACCCTTTAATCAAGGGTTCCACTTCGTATTTGGTGGCAGCTGTTATTAATAGCATCGTCCTTAAAAAAAAATAGTTGGGTAAATATAACATTTACCCAACTATATTCAATGTGTTTTGATGGTTACTGAGCGTCGGGATCGACTCTCTTTTTGCGGATGCGAAGCATTAAATCAACCAGATCATATTTATATACTATAGAAATGGCAAAAGTTCTGTTTCGATTCTTTGCAGTATCACTGGTATGAACATCTAAAAAACTTTGATCGTACCGAAGATCTATTCCCCAAATACCATAATCAACCTCGTACTCGGCTCCAACGCCAATCGACATACCCCAGTCCACTCTGCGCCAGCCCTCTGGGTCTAAATCTTCTTCTAACCCTTCATTTTGTCCAGACTCAGACTCAAAAACCATAGTTCCTCCAGTTCTAACATTAGCAAAAGTTCCCCCTTTAGCATAAACCTTTGATAGGCCAAGAATCTTAAACGAGTATTTTGCCAGTAAGGGTATTCCTAAATAGTTAACATTATACTTTGTGGAACCTCCATCAAATGTCTGCTTGTGACCCTTAGTAAGGAAAACTAATTCGCCATCAATCGAAAACCTGTTGGTAAACCCAAGTTCACCAACAACACCAAACTGATAACCTATTCTGTTTTTATTTTTAACCCCGGAAAACTCCGTCCAGTTTGATATTTGAGAGAAGTTTGTTCCCAGTTTTGGACCAACATATACAAAGCCCACCTCCTGTCCAGCAATTTTAAATAATTGTGCATTTGCAACATTAAAAAATGTGAGGAGGAGGAGCAAAAGAATAGAATACTTTTTCATAAAATATGGTTTAATTTTTTAAAATGTTATCACAAATTTAATCTATTATTGGCTTGGCACTCTTCTATTAATAACCAAATTGAGACTATTCATCAAAAAAAAATATTGACTCAAATAACTCAATTGTAAAAACCATAATTTTGATGCTTAACTTTACCCTTATGATTGCATGGTTAATGGTATCCTTGATTTTTTAAAGCTTTTAGTACTAACAACCGTTAGTCAACTAGTTTGGCTTCTTGGGCTTCTGTTTGTTTTTGGTTTACTGCTCTATCTTTTTGCCCGTTTCACCCGTATTACATACGTTAAATCGGTTGGCCAAAAACTGGATATTGTATTTACGGGTTGGATAGGTACTCCAGTCCATGAACTTGGTCATGCCATTTTCTGTATTCTCTTTAGACATAAAATTACTGCAATTAGGCTTTACAGCCCAAATGCTGAAGATGGTACTTTAGGATACGTAAACCATACATATAGCCCAAGCAGTACATACCAAAGCATAGGTAATTTTTTTATTGGTGTTGGTCCAATAATATTTGGTGCCATTGTGCTTTACGCTGCATTCCAATTTTTGGTGCCAAATACAGGAGAGGTGTTTGCAAACCTAGAATTGCAAAGCCATGGACTTGTAAAAGGTATTAGGGGTGAATATGTAAATATTTTGGAGATAATTTGGAGTACTACTAAAGCAACGCTCAAAACCCTTTTTAATAATCAAAACCTCTCCAACTATAAATTCTGGATTTTTCTTTACTTCGCTATTAGTGTTTCCTCACACATGCAGCTAAGCCCTTCCGATATTAAAGGGGCAAAAAGCGGGTTGATCTCTCTGATAATATTTTTTTTAGTAATTAACCTTATTATTTTAAGCCTTGAAATAACGGGGATTAGTAGTCATTTTGGAAACTGGTGGAATTATGTAAAAATAGAGAGCTACTCCTCTGGTATAAACAGATGGTTAGGTATGTCGGGCGCATTATTTGTGTTTGCCACAATTATATCTGCACTAAACTTTATTATCTCATACACAGCACTATCAATTTATAATTTGATAAAAGGAAGGGGATTAATCAATCCGATTTGGTGAGCATTCTAAAGAACAAAATGGCAAGTAAACCCTAATAAAGGTTTTAAACCAAAAAATCTAAACAATTGTATAAAAATACTATTTTTGCACCCTAAACCTAAAAATATTATAAATGAACGCTTTAATATTTCCAGGGCAAGGAGCCCAATTTGTAGGCATGGGAAAGGATCTTTACGACAACTATCCACTTGCTAAAGAACTCTTTGAGAAGGCAAACGAAATTGTTGGATTTAGAATAACCGACATAATGTTCTCTGGAACCGATGAGGATTTACGTCAAACAAAAGTAACTCAACCCGCAATTTTCCTTCACTCTGTTATACTATCCAAAGTGTTGGGCGACAAATATAAACCCCAAATGGTTGCGGGGCACTCACTAGGCGAATTTTCAGCCTTAGTTGCCAATGGGGTACTATCATTCGAGAATGGACTTTCCTTAGTTTTGAAACGAGCACTTGCGATGCAAAAAGCCTGTGAGCTCGAATCATCAACTATGGCGGCTATCCTTGGATTAGAGGATGAGGTTGTGGAGAAGATTTGCGCAGACATACCTGAAGTTGTTGTTCCAGCTAACTATAATAGTCCAGGTCAACTAGTAATCTCTGGAAGCATTAAAGGGATTGAGATTGCCTGTGAAAAACTTAAGGAGGCTGGTGCAAAAAGAGCGCTACCCCTAAAAGTGGGAGGTGCTTTCCATAGCCCACTAATGGATCCGGCAAAAATTGAACTCGCACAAGCCATAGAGACTACCCCATTCTCAGAACCTATCTGCCCAATTTATCAAAATGTGGATGCTAAGCCGCATACTAATTCCAACGATATTAAGAAGAATCTCATCGCACAACTCACATCGCCAGTACGCTGGACACAAATTATGCACAACATGATTAGCGATGGAGCAACCAGTTTTACAGAGTTAGGCCCTGGAAATGTTCTTCAGGGATTAATTAAGAAGGTTAATCGCGACATGGAGGTGGAAAGTATTCAAAGTATATAATGGATTTAGATTCCATTAAAAAAGAGCCTCTTGTTTTTTAGCAAGAGGCTTTTCATGTTGCCCTTTTGCCCATTCGCCGCAAAAAAACCTCTATTCTATAAAAATTGATTTAAACAGCTGAGTTGTTAAGGTCAATATTTCATACCTTTACACTTGACGACAAATTTTAAACATAATGAACAGGAGCAGACTTTCATCGCTACTTACCCTATCCTTTATTTTTTTTGCTACCTGCCTATTTGCACAAAGCAAAGAAGAGTTTGAAAAGATTTTTTTAAAAGAGACACAAGGCGATGGTTCAACTATTAAACACGAAGAATTTAAGAATATTTCCAAGCTTAGTTACAACCCCGATACTCTACCCAATTGGTTTTTCAACACACCACCCTCAACCGATGGAACAGTTTATGCAATAGGAATATCTGATCCCGACTTACCCCTAGATGATGCGTTCAATCAAGCCACTTTCCGTGCAAAAACAATGGCCATTCTATACAATAGGGTTCAAATACAATATTTTAGGGACGTATATTCCATTGAGTACACCGAAGGGAAATACACAAGGTTTGGCCAACGTTTCGACACATACTTTAAACTCTCCGCATCCGGATTTGCCGATAGTACTTGCTTTTCTATTGAGGATAGTCACACAACTCGATACAATGAAGCCCTAGTATTAGTAAAATATACCCCCATTGAGCCAAGTAAGGCCAATATGACCAACGATTTGATTTCGACAGTTTGTACGGCGCTCTACATTGAGGCTCAAATTGGTGATGCCTTTGAACCGCAAGCTGAGTATGAGTTCACTTCAATTATCCGAACTCCTAACATCCCTGCACAAACGTCAGACTTTACCTATCGCGAAAAAGGGAATAGATTCCTGTCAATGTCTCAATTTATGGGCAAAACTCATAACTTCCCTTTATTTGTCTATAGATATTCGAACCCAAATTGGCCAAAAAATACGAGTCCGCTGGTAAGTTACAGTGGACTTTGGAGTGTTTTCTCAAAAAAATTTCTTCGCCAATTGGCTCTAGAAACCGAGCAGTCATCCATAAGGATTAGAACACTTGATGAGCAGCATAACTCACAAATGAGGAACCTCTCAAGAGAGGTTGCAATAAAAAATGCTAAATTACATATCAATGGCATTGAATTTGGTATTGATAGCATTGTGTTTAAAATTAACGTCATCGACCTAATGTAACCATGCTAAGAATCAACCTACTCATTAATAAATAATGACTATGAAAAATTTCTGGAAATTGCTGCCTATGGCTCTATTAGCCATAACGCTAGGCAATACAAAAACAAATGCACAAGAATTTTCCGATTTAACCACCAAACAGTTGGGTAATAATATCACCATTGAATACTCTATAGTTGGAGAGCAACTTGGACAGGTATTTAGCATAACTCCAACCTTCTCTATTGATGGTGGTAAAACTTTCTTCCCCATGAAATCGGCCTCGGGATATATTGGTAATTCGGTTTCAGGCGGAAAAAACCAAGTAATTATTTGGGATGTACTAAAGGATTTACCTGAACTAAAGGGTGATGTTACCTTTAAGCTAATGGGGAATACTCAAACAACTAAGCCTCTTGAAGACGATTTTAGTAAAGTATTGTTTAAACTTATAAGCTTACACAAAGTTGAAAAAAACCAACTAGAACTTATACTAAGCATAAAAAACGATGGTGCACCCCGCGATCTTAAACTCATTAATGGTTTAATTACCATTACCGATTTTCATAAAAGAAACTTTGATGCACAACGCGGAAAACTGGGTGATGTTGTTGGTTCTCAGCGATACTCTACACCCCAAAAAACAATTAAAACGGGCGAAACCGTTCAAGCCTCATTTATCTTCGACAATATCCCCGATGATATTGAAAGGGTAATGAGATTAAGCATTGGTGCAGAATTATTAACATTCTCTACTTTTGGTTTGGATAACCTTGATATAAGTACGTTACAATTTAGAGACTTCCCAATCTCAAGCAAGCCAACCACATCAATGAGTGGAACTGCATCAAAACGTTTTGAAACTACAATAGCAGGTAATTTTAGCATTACCAAACAGGTTGCACAAACTCAAAAACCCGAGAAAGACCCACCGATGCTCTCGATACTTAAGCCTGAAGGGGTATCGCTAATTGGAAACGAAGTATCAAGAGGAAGACCCTATGCTCAATCATCAAGCGGACTAGATGATAGGCGACTACGATCTATTGGCCCAAATGATGGTATTACTGTGCAAAATGAAAGCCTACTTATTCAGGGAACAGCAACCGACAAAAGCGGTATATACGAAGTAACGGTAAATGGCCAAAATGCCACACTTAAGGCAAACGGAATATTTGAGGCTACAGTAAATCTTAAGATGGGCAGAAACGACATCGTTATCCGATCGATGGACATACACGAGAACAGCGTTGAACGTAAATTTTTCGTATTCAGAAAAGATAACCAAGCACAAAAAGTTGTATCAGACACTGAAGAGCTTGATCTAGTTTTTGATGCACCTCGTGCACCTAAGTACTATGCCCTTATAGTTGGCGTTAATGATTACCCTGACCCTGGAATATCAACCCTTAGCAACCCGGTAAGAGATGCCGCGATGCTAGCTAAGGTACTTACCGAGAAATACAATTTTGAAGTGCAAGATGTTACTTTCTTAAAAAATCCCACACGTGGACAATTCATTGACGAACTAGACAAGATAACCCGAAGGATTGGCAAAAATGATAACCTACTAATTTTCTACGCAGGTCATGGCTACTTCGATACCGAAACAGAATTTGGTTACTGGCTACCCTCCGATGCTTCAGCATCGAGTACGGGAAATTGGCTGGCAAACAGCCAACTTAAAGACTATGTTGCAGCAATAAAAAGCAAACACACATTGTTAATTGCTGATGCTTGTTTTGGTGGAAGTATTTTTAAAAACCGTAAAGCTTTTGCCGATGCAACAGATAACGTAGATAAGGTATATGATAGAAAAAGCAGGAAAGCAATGACAAGCGGAGCACTAACCGAGGTGCCCGACGAAAGCGTATTTATTAAGCATCTTGTACAAAGACTTCAAGAAAACACTCTTGACTATTTACCTGCTGAAGAACTGTTTAGCAGCTTTAAAACTGCCGTTATGAACAGCAGCCCTGTAGTACCGCAATACGGCGATATAAAGGGAACAGGAGATGAAGGTGGTGACTTTGTTTTTGTAAGACGATAACCATACATATCCATTAAGAGGGGATTAGTCCCCTCTTTTTTGTTGTTAGCAAAAAACACCTGAGTTTAAGCCTGTTTTTGTACATTAAGTTTTACTTTTGCCTTGTAGGTAACCTATAAAAATAAGCTTATGAAAATTTCTACTCTTTCGTTACTAACAGTAATTACTTTTTTAAGTTTTACTTTTAGTCAAGCCCAAGAGGCTGACCCCAAAATAGCCCGTTTAATTGAGAAGGTTGATGCAGCTCAAAAAAAGATGGCTGATGCCGATGCTCTAATTTTCTCAGCCGACAGCTTAATTGAAGCCGGAGGGAGAATGGTGAGGCAAGCAGAGGCAGATTTAAAGTCGCTTGCTCAAGAAAGAAGGGATATTGAAAGGGATCTCTTTAATGCGCAAAAACCTCTTGAAAGGCAACTCAGGTCTAAAGACAAGGAGGAAGTTAAGCAAGCAAAAACAAAACTTAAAGAGGTTGAAAACGAAAACAAAACGGCAATGCGGGATTGGGACTCTCGGTATAAATTACTTCTTAAAGAGTATGACTCAGGCAATAAGTTAGTTAGTAAAGGCAAAGCTAACCTAAAAAAAGCAAAAGACCGCAAAAAGGATTTTGACAAAGTTTTAAAGTCTGCAGAAAAAGATTTGGCTGATGCCAAAAAAGCGAATTAAATCTCGTTAAGTTATTTAAAAGAAAAACTTTCTCGAAAGCAAAACGAGCTCTGAACATTCAGATCTCGTTTTGCTTTTTTTTTATTTTCATATGCGATTGTGGGAAATTGCTTTGGATAAAATACAATGCTCGCTTGTAACAGGGAGGGGATGGAATCTTAAATCCAATGAATAAATAATAGACGCCTATAGGGCAATTCCTTTTCTAATTCCTAACTAAGGGTAACAATACAAAGAATTTTGTTCCTTTCCCAAATTTGGTTTCAAACCATATTTTACCACCAACAACCTCAACTATACCCTTGCTTATGGCAAGTCCTAGGCCCATTCCTCCAGATTTTGTAGTGAAATTTGGACTAAATAGTTTCTCCTCAAGTTCAGGTGCAATGCCCGTTCCGTTGTCTGTTACCGTTATCTCAATCGAGTCATCCCTACGATGTATTGATACAGTAATTAAACCATTATCCTCTTTGCCAATGGCCTGAACAGAATTCTTTAAAAGATTTACAAACACCCTCTGTAGTTGCTCTTTATCAGCAAAAACAATAGCCTGCCCATCAAAATCGGTCTTTGTTTCTACCCTAATATTAGGATATGCAGAGAAAAGGGTAACAGCGTCGTTGATTACCTCAAGTAGTTCAACAAGACCAAACTGGCCAACAGGCATTTGGGCAAAATTGGAAAATTCCGTTGCAATATGGTTAAGGGTATTTATCTGTTCGTTTAACGATGATGCAAACCTATCGAAAAGACCACTCCAATCGGGGTGTCCCTCCTTTTTTGCTTTTACCAAAAGTTGCAAATTGAGCTTTATTGGTGTTAAAGGGTTCTTTATTTCATGTGCAATCTGCTTTGCCATTTCGCGCCATGCGCTTTGACGCTGACTTTGCGCAAGTTTTTTTGCGCTTTCGGCAAGTTCAACCACCATTTTATTATACTCGCTCACCAACTGGCCAACTTCGTCCTTGCCCTCATAGTCAATAGTCTCAATATGCTTTGTAATATCAATGGTAGCAATTCGTTGACGAATAAGTTCGAGTGGCTTTGCAATTTTATTGCTAATAAATACGGCAATAAGAATAGCAAATAGTATAAGGAAAGCATAAATATTTACCAGTGCAACAATAACCGAAAGAACCTCTCTCATAAACTCTCCTTGACGAGTAAAGTAAGGTAAGTTTAAGTATCCCAATTTTTGGTTCGACTGGTTAACCAAGGGAGCATAGGCCGAGAGATACTCCATGTTACCAATACTCTCAGAATGGATAAGTTTTGCTGCGTGGTTATTCTCCATCTCGAACCATGCAAGAGGGTTCATTTGCCTACCAAAAAGGTTTTGCTCAAAAACTTCAGGTCGTGAGGTAACCAAAAGAGTTCCGTTGATATCGTATAGATTTATGTCGGAATGAAAAACATTCGAAAGTTCAATAAGGTATGATGTTAAGTAATGATTATACTCTGGGTACAGTATATCGTGAGGCAACAAATTATTCTCAACATCAACCATTACAGAAACCAATTTTTCATTCAGGTTATCAATATTCTTTTGCTCAAAGCTCTTAACACTAAAAGCAATGGTAACAATACCCACAAGAATTAATGACAACACCAGAACCTGAACCATTGTAATCTTTATCCTATTCTTAAGGCTAGGCATTGAGTTTTGAGCCTTGTTTACCAACCCACCTATTCCATACCAAACAATTATTGAAAAATAGAAGAAAAGAAAAACCCAAGCAAATGATGCGGTAACATTTAGAAAACTAACGTTTGGTTTCGAAAGAATAATGGTAGTCCTACCCTCATCCTTGTGCAGCATATGGTTAAAGCCATTAGCATTTATAAAGGTATAGCGCGATGTTGAGTCGGCTTTGTAAATGTTATGCAGAGGGAAATTGTAGCTGCCCGTACGAGCAATTAGCACATTGTTGAAGTATTTTGCAGATGAATACTCCGCTATCTGTTTCTTTACATTGATTGTTCTATCGATTAACAATTCTGGGTATCCAAGCAACTCTTTGTTAAGCTTTGAATCCAATTCAATATAGATGCATGCTTCGGTTCCATTATGCAGCACATACTCAATCATTCCAAGGTAACTTATTCTTCCGTTCTGATTACTTAGATGAAAAAAACTAGAACCAGGAATTCTAAATCCGTATTCGTTTAGCATATTTTCAAAAAAGCCATAGCAAGAAACATCTTCACCGGTGTTCTCAAGATGTAATTGTGAGTTTGGAAGACAAACTGTTATCTGAAAATCGTACTTACTTAAATAGCCCAACAGATAGTTCTCCTGAATGTATGCGTATAAATCGTCCTCGCTCTCCACTATTCTATTTAAAAAATCAATAATTTCATCATCCCCATGCATTTTTCGTGCAAGCTGAGGGAAATTAACTTCAGCGATAGGATCACGTTCATTGGCAAGGTTTATCGCCAATATTTTTCTGATCTCTTTATCTTTATGCGAGGCGTTAACTGAAACGGTCCATACCGAGAATACTGATATTATTAAGATAAATATCAAAAAAAGGTTAGAATAAATAAATCTTGCGTTTGGTTGATAATATAAAAACAGCAAACAAAGAGCTAAAAGCAAGAGCAGAATATAAATATCCAAAGTATTCCCTGCAATAAAGCTGCCTATACCTAAAACTACGACTATTGAACTCCACAGAATTAATATCCGTGGTCTGGGCATTGAATCCAATAGATGGCGCGCTGCAATTATTAAAAGAGAAGCAGTGGCAAACCAAAGCGAAAGAATTATATACTCAAGGAGCGAAAAAACGGAAAGGTTAAAAATTCTGAAAGCCTCCAGTGTAATGGTTGAATTCTGCACTAAAATACCAATAAGTCTTTCGGAAATTAAAAACAACCATAGCGACACGATGCTAAGCAATACTCCTACAACCTGAACTCTTCGACTTGGGCTTTTAGCTAAAGAAATTAAAGGTCTATAAGCATAAGCAGCAATGGCAAATAGCATTAGGGTATTCAGGAGCAGATCGCCAACTGAAGGAGCAAACCAGCTAAGTGCAAACACTTCGGGTTTAAACAACAGCCATTGCCCTTTGGGCATTATATCCCAATAAAGAAATGCTAACCTAAGGCCCAAAAGAACAGCTGAAAGCGGCAACACCATGAGTAATGCTTTACGCCTAATAGAGGGTTGCATAAAAAAACCAAATATTGCCAACAGCAAACAAGTAAAGCCAATCCATGAGAACAATGCCCTAAAATTTCCATCCTGCTTGGCAAAATCTTTAGGAATATAAGTTAGGTATATAACTGGTGATGAGCTAAACAAGGAAATTGGGAATGATCCGGGATAGGGATTTGGCGACACCTCATAGTCATTCAAAAAATTTAGTGACGAGTGAAAAGTATTCTCTAGGAATTGATTTTGATAGGGATAGCTATACTTCACTTTAACTAGCACAAGTGCTTTAATGCTATCGCGAGCAATCCAATAGGATGTACACCAAACATTTTGCACTTTTATTAATCTGTCAGAGTACTCGGGAACATCTAATATATCAAGGCTCTCCGACCAGAATGCAAGCGAATCGTTATTGAAAATAAAAATGGCTACGCCATCATCATCAAGCCTTTTAGCTGTTGATTCTGAAAGCATCTCAAAGGGTTTCCCAAACCCTTTTTCAATAGAGGCATTAACTAACTCTTTGGCAACCTCAATACTCTCATCGGTTCTTTGCTTCAGAACGTCTATAGCCCTATCAATTTGGGGAGGGCTTGCCAACTTTCTGGTGAGTATTTGCGACGAAAATGGAATGGTTGAAAACGAGACAATAGCCACGAGTAAGCATACTAAGGAGGCAATAAGAGAACCCTTTGATTTCACCACAATTTCTTAAAATTAGTCTTAAAAAAACAAGAACATTCCACAACAAAAAATGAACCAAACCAACTCCTTATCTTCCATAACTCTAGATATGATGGTAAGGCTCGCCTCTTATTATGGTCATTGCCCTATAGAGTTGTTCTAGCAGAATAACCCTTACCATTTGGTGAGAAAAAGTTAGTTTTGATAACGCTATAACCCCATTTGCCTTCGACTTTACTGCCTTTGTAACACCATATGCTCCTCCTATAATAAGAGTTAACTCTTTGGTCCCGGCAACCATTTTCTCCTCAACAATTGAAGCCAACTCAACTGAGGTGTATTCTCTTCCCTGCTCATCGAGCAAGAAAACCTCAGACCCATTAGCAATCTCGGATAGGATTAGCTCTTCCTCTTTCCTCATCAGCTGCTCAACAGGCAAACTTTTGCCTGTCTTCACATCAGGAATTACTATTAAATCAACCCGTAAATAGTGCTTAAGACGGTTAAGGTATTCCTCAACTCCTTGTCCTATAAACCCCTTAAGGGTTTTGCCAACAACAATTACTTTTATCTTCAAGGCTCAAATATTCTTTGTTAAATACAATGTAAACAGTAGATTCTTAGCCTAAAATCCTCAATCCATAGCAGGCAAAGTTTCACAAACAGGCTTGACTTTCCAATTTATCTTAAGTACTTTTATGATTATTTTAAACTTTAATAAAGATATAAGATCAAATATTTTTATTCTAACAAAAAATCATTAAAGGCATGCATTTTGTTGTGCTTTTTGGGCTAAATGATTTAGTTTTGAGAAATTAGTTTAACCAAAAACCAAATAGTAATTCATTAACACCAATGGGTTTAAATTTTTTACGCAAGGACAGAAGTTTAATTTGAAACAAACCCATACCTAAACAACAAATATATTAATAATGAGAACAAAATACGTTGCCTTAACCCTAGTAATTCTTACTGTCATTTTAACGTCAGGCTCTTTCCCACAAGCAGCCATTGGTATTTTAGATTCGGTTTCTGTGGGGTTTAAGGAGGGAAACTCATCGCAGATTACTAAGCACTTCAACCCAACCGTTGAAATGGAACTACTTGAGGATGAAAATATGTTTAGCAAAGCGCAAGCCGAACTTTTACTCAAGGACTTTTTTAATAAGTATAAACCTACCTCATTTAAGGTAAACCATCAGGGCACAAAAGGGAATACCAGTTTTGCCATTGGCATACTTATAACCTCATCGGGCAACTTCAGGGTGTCCATATTTATGAAGGAAGAAAACGAGAAAATGCTAATACATCAGCTAAGAATAGAGTTAAGCGAATAACTTTGCCCCTCAAATTTCAATTTACAAACTAAGACACTTCAATATGCTATTAGAAAAACTCCTCGAAATTGCTATACTTGAGGATATTGGCGATGGGGATCACTCATCGCTTTCATGTATTCCCAATACAGCCCAAGGAGAGGTTAAACTCATGGTGAAACAACAGGGAATAATTGCAGGGGTAGAAATTGCCGAAAAAGTGTACGCAAAGATTGATGCCAATATTCAATTCAAACGTTTTATTGTCGATGGCAAAAAGGTAAGCTTTGGTGATATAGTATTCTCAGCAAAGGGCAAAGTGCACTCCTTATTACAGGCCGAGCGAATAGTACTAAATATAATGCAGCGCATGAGTGGTATAGCAACCCAAACTAGACAATACGTTGACTTGATTAAGGGTACTAAGGCAAAAGTGCTAGACACCCGCAAAACCACTCCGGGGATGCGGATACTTGATAAGATGGCAGTGAAAATTGGCGGCGGTGAAAATCACCGAATGGGACTTTACGACATGATTATGCTTAAGGATAACCACGTTGATTTTGCAGGAGGGATTACCCAAGCCATTGACAAGGCCAATAGCTACCTTAAGTATACAGGCAAAAAGTTAGACATTGAGGTGGAAACACGAAACATTGAGGAGATAAAGCAAGTGATTGCCATAGGCGGTGTGAAAAGGATTATGCTTGATAACTTTACGCCCACTCAAACAGCCGAAGCTGTTAAAGTAATTAATGGTAGGTTTGAAACCGAATCGTCGGGCGGCATTACCCTAGAAACCATAAGAGCTTATGCCGAAACTGGTGTTGATTTCATATCAGTTGGCGCACTAACGCATCAGATTAAAAGCCTTGATATGAACCTTAAAAAGGTATGATCGAGCAAAACAGCAATAAGCAAAACAGGCAAAGGGGAAGAGTTAAAGGATTTATCCGCAAGTTAAAGTACATTACTTGGAGGATAATCCGTAAAGCAAAGCAGGTATCGTTCATTGGCTTTGAAGGAGTTCCTGTGTACAATGTGGTTAGTTTTTTTGCAAGAGGCCTTGTTAAAGGAAGCATTACCACTAGAGCATCAGCTATTTCTTTTGATTTTTTTATTGCACTTTTCCCCACAATAATATTTGTATTCACCCTAATCCCCTTTATTCCTGTAGATAATTTTCAAGAGCAACTACTTGGATTATTACAGGGCATTATTCCTGATACAGCATACAAATTAGTAGAATCAACCCTTGTTGAAGTTGTTACCCGGCGTAGCTTCGGACTTCTTTCGTTTGGTTTTATTGCGGCTCTCTTCTTTGCTCACAATGGCATGAACTCACTAATCGTTTCGTTTAATGGCAGTTACCATACCATAGAAACCCGGGGTTTTGTAAATCAACACCTTGTGGCCTTTCTGCTTACAATAATCCTTCCTAGTCTTATAATGATAGCTGTTCTGCTACTTCTTTTTGGCCAATTTGGTCTTAATTTTTTAGTAAAAAAAGAGATTTTAAGGCTGAACTTTACCTATTACGTTTTTGTTGTTATAAGGTGGTTAGTTGTAATCAGTGTTTTCTTTCTGTCCATATCTTTCTTATACTACTTTGCCCCAGCAAAGCGAACAAAGTTTAGGTTTATATCTGCTGGCTCTATTATGGCTACTATTATGATACTTGTTACCTCCATAGGATTTTCGTATTTTGTGAACAACTTTGGTCAGTATAATAAATTATATGGGTCGATTGGAAGTTTACTCGCACTCATGGCATGGATATTCTTTAATGCAATTGGGCTTATTCTTGGTTTTGAGATTAACGCTAGCATTACTTCGGCCAAGGTTGATTATAGTAATAGTTTAACGATTAATAACGATGAACACAACAGATCTCTCGCAGATAAGAAGCGACTATAACCTAAAGCAACTCAGTAAAAGTGGGGTATTGACAAATCCGATTGAACAGTTTAGGATTTGGATGGATGAGGCTATTGCAGGCCAATGCAATGAGCCAAATGCAATGACCCTAGCAACCAGCACTTTTGATGGAAAACCCTCGGCAAGAGTAGTTCTGCTAAAAGAGTTCAATAATCAAGGATTTGTTTTCTTTACAAACTATGAGAGCAACAAGGGGAAACAAATTTTACAGAATCCATATGCTGCATTAGTGCTGTTTTGGCCCGAGCTTCAACGCCAAGTTCGCATAGAAGGCCTGATAGTAAAAACAACCGAGAAGGAATCTGACGAATACTTCAAGACTCGCCCGGGCAAGAGCAAGATTGGGGCATGGGCTTCGCCACAAAGTCAGGTAATTAGAAATAGAAAATACCTCGAAAGCCTAAAGTCAGATTTTCAGGAGGAGTTTTCGGGCAAAACTATTTCTCGGCCTCCCAACTGGGGAGGGTACATTTTACAACCAAATATTATTGAGTTTTGGCAGGGGCGTCCTAACAGGCTTCACGACAGAATTCAGTACTCATTCCTAAACAGTGAGTGGTTAATTGAGAGACTAGCCCCTTAGCAAAAAGCCCCATGCACATGGCATAGGGCTTAATATTTCTTTATAAAGGAAACTATCCAACGTGAATAAACTGTTTAACCAACTCGTTTATCTCATCTTTTTTGCCATAAATTCTTTCGCTAAGCCCTTTATCGTTATACGATTTTAGTTTAGCTATCCTACTGTCAATTAACCCCTTTGGAAAAATATGATTTGCCTCAAAAATTTCCCGTTTACGATCGAGCGCCTCAGCAGATTCGTAGCATGACAATGGGAGCATTTTAAGCTTCTCTAGTTTATCCTTATACTCAGGCTTAAAGATATTAACATCAACATAAAGTTCTTCAGCACGCTTTAGTGCATCAGGATCATTAATACCCTTAAGTGAAGCAACTATAAGACCAGCTATTGTTAGGTAAATATCGGCAGACCCATCGGGAACTCTGAACTCAAAGGTTTGCTTCGAAGGCGATTTTCCAAAAAAATGATTATCAGCTGGGTTTGCATGAGCAATCATGCTATCGGCCCCAGACCAACCTAAAGGAACACGAACCACAACCGACCGATTTCTATCACCCCAGCAGATATTAGTGGGTGCCTCTTGGTGTGGAACTAGCCTTAGGTATGATGTTGGTATGGAGTTACCAAATGCAGTAAGCGCATCTGCTGAACTAAGTATTCCAGCAATCATCTTACGCGCTGTATCACTCAACTTTCCATCAATGGAAGTGACGTTTTTACCATCCTTATCAACCATCATATGGAAATGCATTCCACTTCCTGCTTTACCAACAGTAATTTTGGGTGCAAAGCTAATTTCAACCCCATACCTATAGCCCAACATTCTCAGAATCCACTTGGCTATTACCATTTGCTCTGCAGCTTGCTCAACGCAAGTTGGAAGGAACTCTATCTCGTGCTGCTCGTAGTAGGTATCCCCATCGGAGAAGCAACCAACCTCAGCGTGTCCATACTTAATCTGTCCTCCAGCCTTTGCTATAAGCACAAGTGCTTCATTGCGAATATGCTCAAATTTTGCAAAAGGCTCACTTGAGTGATACCCTTTCTGATCGACACCTGGAAAGGAATCTTCCTTAGGAGAAACTACATAATACTCAAGTTCACCCAGTGCCTTAAAGGTTAAACCTGTTTCACGGGTAAACTCATCAGTAGCTTTACGCAACACATACCCGGGGTCGCTTTCGAGGGGTTTCCCCTCACTATTATAAAACGAGCAAAGGATATCGAGAGTAGGCACCTCGCCAAATGGGTTGACATAAGCGGTTCTATATCGTGGTACTACATATAGATCGCTACTTCCTGACTCAATAAATGAAAAAAGACTGCTACCATCTACGCGTTCGCCTTGGGTAAGAATTGTTTCGAGGTGCTCTTTTGAGGTAATTATAAAGTTAAGTGTTTTTAGTCTACCATCCTCGGCAATATACCTAAAATTGATCATCTCTATCCCATTCCCCTCACAAAAGCGAACAATATCGTTTCGTGTAAACGTCGAACTTTGCTTGCCAAGAAATTGAACTAGTGGGCTGGGGTTCATTTTAGTTAGACCATCCTTCATTGTTGTGTGTTTTTGTAATTATTATTTTTAAAAGAATAAAAGTATTTAAAAGGAAGAAACTCACACTATAAAAAATAAACTTAAGAAAATGTTTAGGAGCAGATATTTTGTGAATAGTGAAAAGGAACAGTCTAATTTAGGCAACCCTAAATAGTGAGCATTTGCTCTAATGCACTGAATAGTTCCGCTTGATTGATTGGCTTTGAGATATGGTAGTTGCAACCTACGCTGGTTATTTTTGCCCTATCTTCAGAAAGAGCATAGGCAGTCTGAACTATTATAGGAATCTCAACCCCTTTGCCCCTTAATTCTTGTGTTGCTTCCAGACCATCCATTACCGGCATTTTAATATCCATAAGCACAATATCTACTTTTTGATTTAAGCAAACATCAACGGCTTCTCGGCCATTTTTAGCCCTTAACACAATTGCTCCAGTGGTCTTAAGCAGTTCTTTAAGATATAGATAGTTAGGCTCATCATCCTCTGCAATTAGCACAACAATATTTTTAAGTTCGCAAAGCTTCTCGGGTAATTTATGCGATATGCCCTTGCTTTCCCCCATAGGCAAATAAGGAATGGTAAAATAGAATGTTGTACCCTCTCCTAGCTCAGAGGTTAACCAAATTTCTCCGCCAAGTAACTCGGCAAAAGCTCTTGAAATTGGAAGCCCAAGTTCTGTTCCATTTCGGCTTTGAGAAACACCATTTTCA
Organism: Bacteroidales bacterium UBA5349; assembly: GCA_002410065.1. Taxonomy (GTDB): domain Bacteria; phylum Bacteroidota; class Bacteroidia; order Bacteroidales; family Tenuifilaceae; genus Perlabentimonas. The sequence goes on from DHQB01000018.1 coordinate 45,349, forward strand.
ACCTGCTGAAAACGTTCAAAAATAGGTTTAAACTTATCGCTAGGTATACCAATACCTGTATCGGCAACAAAGAATTTCAAGTAATTTTCTTTAAGATTATAACCAAACTCTATAGTCCCTTTTTGGGTAAACTTAAGGGCATTGAATACCAAGTTATTCACGATTTGCCTAATCTTCACTTCATCAGATTCAATTATGTCTTCCTCATCGGAAAGCCCCAAGTGCACCCTTAATTCAATTCCCTGTAGTTTGGCTGTTTGTGAGAAAAGCAGTTCAAGTTCTCTGATAAGATTATTTAATGAGAATTTATATCGGGCAACGGTTATCTGCCCCGATTCTATTTTCGATATATCTATAATATCGTTAATAATTCCCAAAAGTTGTTGACTATTGATATTGATAATCTCGACAAAACTTTGCTTTTGCTCCTCGTTAATACTGCTATCGTTAAGTAGATTAGAAAAGCCACAGATTGCGTTCATTGGCGTTCGTATTTCGTGGCTCATATTCGAAAGGAAAGCCGACTTAAGCCTGTCGCTTTCTTGAGCTTTTTCAATGGCCTTGCGCAACGACTCCTCGTACCTTGACTTTAAAGCAAATCCGCAAAAAGAGTTAAAAGAGACTTTTCTGCACTTTGCCAAACCTTATAATCAGCCACAGTATCGAAACCAACAAATCCAATACACTCCGTATAGTACATTAACGGGAGCATAAGTAACGACTTAACACCTTGCTCCTTCAAAGTTTGCTTACCCAAATCATCCTGAGGCAATTCTTCAACCTTAGGAATGTGGATTGGGCTGCCAACCTTATGTGATTTAATCCATTGGAGAACTATTGTAAGAGGTAAACCTTTTAGGGCTTCTATAACAGGTAAAGCATTTGCAGAACACCACTCGTATGTGCTTGTCGTGGTGTCTTTAGAGAAGTCATAGCTAAAACATATACTCTATCCACACCGGTAAACTTTCCTATCTCCGCCAGTGCAATCGATCTCCTCGTCAACCTTACTGCTTGGAATATTAATAAATTTAAGGCTTAGGTTCATTAGTAATTTCAGAAAACGCGATCTAAATGTTATTTCGTGTTCCATATTTCTACGTGAGGTCACATCCCTCATAATGCCCATCACCAAATGCTCACCCGACACATCAACAAGCACAGTGCTTAGTTCAATATTCTTTTTTGAACCATCCTTAGCAATAGCCATTACATCATAACGAACAGGCATTGCATTCCCCAATTTACGAGCTTCATTGATCTCTTGAGCAATTGCTTGGGAACGCGTATCGAGGATTGCATTAAAATCAAAATCATCGTTAACTACTTCATGGTAAGAGTAGCCCTTAATCTCCTCAAAACGTTTGTTTACGAAGTTAAACCTATGCCCCTTGAGCACAAATACACCATCAAAAGCATTCTCAATTAGCAATCGAAATTTTGTTTCACTTTGTTCTATGCTATTATTTGCTTGGCCGAGCTGCTCATTAAGAACTTTGTATTGTTCGGTGTGTATTTCTATTTGCTCATCCTTCTCTTTTCTAAGTAGTTCAATCTGTAACTGCAAAGATTTAAGCAAGGCACTATTCCCTTCCATATAGAAATCAGATTATTGAAAGCTAAAAACAAATTAAAGAAAGGCGGATTACTAATAATTCAGAGGAACAAAGGCTATTGCAATATAGAAAGTTTTAAACAGATTTCTTTTAAAATTATTCTGCAATTTGGCAAATAGAAGGGAAGACCTAAACCCTATAATATATAATAGTCAGAATGATCCTATTTAAACTATTTATGGGTTATTGTAAATCTTTTGAAAAAGGGCAAGTCTAATCAATTAGCGATTCAAACTCAACTGATATTGGGTTGCTATTAATAAAATCATACTGGGTAAGCCTGCGCATTTCGTAGTAAAATTGCCAGTAGTTGCGCATTGCCGAAATGTACCTAGTTTTAGCATTATCCCGTTCAGTTTGTGCAATATTTAGTTCAAGAACATCAATTTTGCCAATTAAAAAACGCTCTTTGGTTACGTTATACCGACTCTGCCCAATGTTATCGGCCTTAGCTGCTAGCTGCAGTTGAGCCTCCTGAAGATTGAACTGCATTACCTTCAGAAAAACATCCTGCTCAAAATCGATAATGGATTGCTCAATATTAGTTTTTACAACCTCCCTGCTCGATTCGGCCATACGCACACCTCCCTTGCCTTTTCCCCAATCGAGTATGGGAATATTTAATCCTATACGAACGCCCTGTTGATCAACTGGATCAAGATATACATTTGAGAATTCCTCGGCCTGTTGGGTTAAACCGTATGAAGCAAAAAGGTTTGCATTGAAGCCCCGGTTTGCCTTGGCTTGGGCCACATTCCTGTCGGACTCAAGCAACGTTCGCTCAAACTGTAACATTCTGGGATTATTCTCCTTAGCCAGCGATAAAACATTATCGTACTTAAGCTTTGCTTTTGGAAACGTTTCGGGGATAATTAGCCCAACATCGTACTGATCGTTCATGCCTAAAAACGATTTAAGCTTAAACTTCTTTAGCTGCAGATCAATTTCGGCCTCGTTTACATCGCCACCAGCATTTAGAAAACTAAGTTCCATCTGCAAAAGTTCGTTCTCCGCTATGGTTCCTATGTTATAGCGTCCTTTGGCAATCTGGTAAAGCGTATCGGTGTTGGCATAGTTTAATTGGGCCGTTTTTAAGTTTTGCTGGGCAAGTATCAGATCGAAAAAGTAAAGAACTCCTTCTAAGGCTATCGTCTCGGTAGCTTCAATGTACTTGCGCTTTGCCTCGAGATACTTTAACGGCTCAATCTTGCGCTTCCATTTATAGGCATTAAAACCAAAAATAGGTTGATCAAACCCTATAATAACGGGTTCCGATTTATAGTTTGACCGAGTGTTATTCCCAAATGCATCGAACCGTTCAAGGGTAGATTGGGCAAAAATTCTTCCTCCTGTAAGTCCAATATTTTGGTTAAGCAATAGCCCCATTGATAGGGTATTGGTATTTACCTCAAAATACTTGTAATAGCCTTCTTCAGTCCCTTGGGGAGGGACAAATTCCTGCGTTATAGCTCTTCTAAAATTTGGCAAAGTACCATTCAGCGAAAGGCTAGGCAACAACTCTGCTTTGTAGGTTCGATGCTCCCAATAGGCTGCCCTAAATTGGTGTTTTGCCAGTATTGATTGTGGGGAATAATCCCTAGCCATTTGCAATACCTCATCAAGGGTAAAGGCCTTCGCCATCTGCTGTGCCTTTAACTGTCCAACTATTAGGAATAGGCAGGCGATTAGCAGAACTCTTTGGATTTTTTGATACATTTTGAATTGCTTTTCAGAATTGTTAATGGAAAAAATCAATTTACTCATACCTCAATGACTCGATTGGATCTTTTTCGGCAGCTCTTTTGGCTGGTGACAAGCCGAAAATTACCCCTACAGCCGCCGAAACGCCAAATGCAACGAACACTGATAGTGGTGAAATAATGGTTAGAATATCTGCAAAGTGATTGATTAAAAATGATAGCAGAATACCAAGCAAAATTCCTATAAACCCACCTGAAACACTTATAAGAACTGCCTCTGAGAGGAATTGGGCAATAATATCAGCCTTTTTGGCCCCAATGGCTAATCTAGTACCTATCTCCTTTATGCGCTCCATAACCGATGCAAACATAATGTTCATAATACCTATTCCACCAACCACTAGGGATATGCTTGCAATGGCTCCAAGCACAATATTAAAAATATCCTTGGTGCGCTGTTGCTGCTTTAAGAGAAGTTCGGGTACAATGATCTCAAAATCCTTAACACCTGCATGCCGTCGCATAAGCATTCGGCTAAGCACATCGGTGGTACTTGGAATATCTGGGGTTTCTTTTACTTGTACTACAATCCTATCGAGTTGATGGTAGTTCTGCGAAGATGCAGATTGAGTTTTGGCTGGTCCCCCAACCATAACAAACATACCTCTGCCAGAAAAAGACGAAGTTGATTCTAATCGTTTTGCATTCACCAATGCCCTATTCTGATAACGCATTAGCATGGTTTTTATGGGAATGTAAACGTTGTCATTGTAAACATTAACCCCTGCACTCTCAAAGCCGGTTAATGATATATCCGTTTTCTGAAGCACGCCCACTACCTGCAACCAAACATGGCCAAACTTTATGTATTGCCCAACGGGGCTGGTTTTACTGAAAAATTTATTCTTAATATTTGCACCAATTATACATACTGGCACACCCTGCTCTTGCTGCATTTCGGTATAAAAACTGCCTTGCTCTAGAGGTAAGTTATAAAGTTCAAAGTAGTCGGGCGATACACCCATAATTTTTGCCGGCACTCGGAATGCGTCGAACTGAACAAATGAGTTTAGGCTTACCTCAGGGCTTATCCGCTGGACCGAAGGAATAATAAGTTTAATCGCATCCATATCCTGCAGTGTTAGTCCGGGTGAAAATTTTCGTTTTTGCCGTTCTCCACTGTCTCCTTCCCCTGCTTGATCATCAACCTCCTCAAATATGGGATTTATTACAATGTTGTTAACCCCTACCATCTCCATCTGTTCGAGTATCTCTTGCTGTGCACCATTACCAATAGCCATCATGCTTATAACAGCACCAACACCAAAAATAATTCCCAATGCTGTAAGCATCGATTTGAATTTATTGGCCAGTATTGACTCAACGGCAATATTGATATCGTGGATATACCTTTTGTACATAAGTTCTATTTGAAATTTCCAAAAGTTATACTAGGGATTTTATTGCTGCTTCATTCTCCCAATTCCCTTGGGCATTTGTGCCCTTTGAGCCTGCTGCTCGTTTGCCACTTTGGCTTCTTCGGTTTTTCGTTTTCGCTCTGCTGCACGTTCCCTAATTTCAGGAATTAACTCCTTCCCAATAATTTGATACTTTTCAACATTTTCGGGTAGGCTTAAGTATACCTCTTCACCAGCCTCAATGCCCTTTTCTACAATAATATAGTTCTCGTTCTGCTCGCTGGGAAGAATAATCTGCTTTTTCCCCTTAGCGGTATAAACATAGCTTAGCGAATCGTCAGAGTGAATAGCTTCAAGGGGAACGGAAACCACATCATCAAGTTTCTGGGTAACAATCTGATTGCTTGTGGTCATTGAAGGTCGAAGAATTGGGTCGTACTCATTTACCCTTATTGTAACCTCAAATACCTTGGCGTCAGTGTTGGGTAGCTGCTCGCCAATGTTGGCCACCTCGGTCACCTCGCCTGTGTAATTCTTCTCAGGGAAAGCATCTACTCCCACCCTAACCTGCTGTCCAACCTTTAGCTTGCTAACATCAATCTCATTAACATAGGTTTTCGATATCATTACAGATAAATCGGGAAGTGTAGCTACGGTTAAATCCCATGGGCTAATGCTTGAACCCACTTTACGTTTTTGTCCACCCCACTCCCTTTCGTAAATGACCATACCGGGCTTTGGCGCATGCACAACAAACTTTTTAAGCACATCCAGCATCTCCTGTCGCTCGCGCTCCTGCTTAGAGAGGTTTATGGCCACCTCACGCATCGATGCTTCGGCCTGCTCCCTCTTTAACTTATAGTTCTGTTTAGCCTGTTGAAAATTACGCTCTGCCCTATCGAGGTTGATTTGAGCTTGGCGCTGAGTTGCAGGCGGTTCAAATTTGGATTGGTCAACTACAATTTGGCGCTCCTCTAGTTCGAAGCTAAGATTAATAAGTTCATCCCTCAGGCTTCGAAGCTGCAATGTAGTGTCGAGTTGTGTTTTTAGGTATTGTTGTTGGCTTTTCTCCAGCTCATCGTCTATCTCTTTAAGCCTATTACTAAGTGCACTTCGATCGAGTGTGGCAACGTAATCGCCAGAATCAACAACGGTGCCCTCAGGAATTAAATCTTGTATTTTTATCTCAGAAAAGCGGAAACTTCTGCTTTGCCTAAGTTCGGGGGGCGCTGTAATATCCTCCTTATTCTTAGCCTGTAGTTCACCAGTGATGGTTACCACTATTTCGAATGGGCCTCTCTGGGCTGCAACCTTCTGGGGTACAACACCCTCTTTACCTGTGGTGCTTAAAATTAGCACTACAATAACAATGGCTAAAACACTTAGCCCAATTATTAACTTTTTATTCATTTTTGCTTGATGGTTTATACGATGTAAAAACGAGTCTTTGACTTAACATTGTATCCCTTAGTTTAAAACACTTTTAAAAGATGTGAAAATATTTTAAAGATTCTCTATTAAATCCATAGCTTGCTTGGCCAGTTCATTGGCTTTTTTATCTGTTTTAGCTTCTGCATAAATTCTGATTATTGGTTCAGTGTTAGATTTACGTAGATGAATCCAACCTTCATCAAAATCCACCTTAAGCCCATCAACAGTATTAGTTTTATGATTGATAAAATGCGCTTTTAGCTTATCTAAAACTGCATCGGGATTTGCGCCCTGCAATAACTCAATTTTATTTTTTGAGATAAAATACTGTGGATATTGTGCTTTCAAGGCTGAGCATGTCAACTTGCTTTTTGCTAAATGAGTAAGAAATAGGGCAATTCCAACAAGAGCATCGCGCCCATAATGCAATTCGGGGTAAATAACCCCACCATTACCCTCGCCACCAATAACTGCATTGCACTCTTTCATCATTGCAACCACATTTACCTCTCCCACTGCCGAGGCAAAATACTGGCCACCATGCTTTTGTGTAACATCGCGCAATGCCGCAGTACTCGAAAGATTTGAAACGGTATTCCCTGGCGTTTTGCTTAGAACATAATCGGCAACGGCAACAAGCGTGTACTCCTCGCCAAACATGGAGCCGTCTTCACAAACAATGGCCAAACGGTCAACGTCGGGATCCACCACAAAGCCCAAATGGGCTTTTTTATCAACAACGGTTGACGAGATTTCTGTTAAATGCTCGGGCAAGGGTTCCGGATTATGTGGAAATTCTCCGGTTGGATCGCAGTATAATTCAATAACTTCTTCAACCCCCAATGCATTTAGCAGACGAGGAATAGCAATACCTCCCACCGAATTAACACAATCAATGGCAACCCTAAAACCTGCTTCTTGTATGGCCTTTCTATCAACTAATTTCAGCTGTAAAATCTTTTCAATATGCTTATCAACAAAATCGTATTCATCGAGTAGCACACCAAGCCCATCAACCTCCGGAAAGGAGAACTCATTATTGTCAGCAATTTGAAGTACACGTTTCCCATCGGCATCGGAAAGGAATTCACCTTTTTGGTTAAGCAACTTAAGTGCATTCCACTGTCGTGGGTTATGGCTTGCGGTTATAATTATACCGCCCTGAGCTTGCTCTTCAACTACAGCCATTTCAACGGTTGGGGTAGTTGCCAATCCTAAATTAACCACATCAATTCCGCAACCCAAAAGGGTTCCCACTATAAGGCTACTGACCATTTCACCCGAAATACGTGCATCGCGACCAATCACCACTTTTAAGCGTTGCTTAGGGTGTTCTCCTTTTACCCAATGCGCATAAGCTGAGGTAAAAAGGGTAAGATTTAATGGGTTTAGTCCATCGGTTGAGCTACCGCCAATGGTTCCCCTAATCCCTGAAATCGATTTTATTAATGGCATTCGCTTATCAATTAGTTAATTTAAACAACAAAAGTGGCAATATTTTAGGGGAAGAGCAAAGTTATAAACACAAATGTATAAAGTAATTCTTAGGGCTTATCCGCTAATCGAAACAAAGCATCATTCAAAAAGTTAGGGGTATTCCAAAAAAAGGAATATCCCTAAAAATATCATTTTAAAATTACATTGGCTTAAACCTTTTTAGGCACTAAAAACTTATTGTAAAATAAAAGACCAATAATAGTTAGCACACCTATACCACTAAACATGAGCCAAAGCAAGCCTGGGCGACCCATTTGGGTTACAAATCTTACATAGGTAAATGCACCTAAAACACCACCTATTCCACTTCCAATAACACCGTAAAGGAATGAGTAGCCAAGATAAAGTGCCTTTTTATCGGGCGGAGCAATTAACCCAACGTACGAGATAAACTTTGGATGAGCGGTCATCTCTCCAATCGAAAATATAATCATACCCGCCATAAATACCCATGCATGGGTTGAAATAGCGAGTACACCCATTCCAAGAGTTCCAAGAGCAATGCCAACAATCATGGTTGGTAACGCTTTAGTGCTCTTAACAATAAACGATATAACAAACTGGAGTAGAATTATAGTACCCGCATTGATAACCGTTACATGCTCTGCTTCAAATTTCCATGTGGGGTTTTCTGTAAAAAGCCTCAGAAACGAATTTACCGAATTATTAACTGGAGTCATATCCATATATTCGGTAAGGTACCAAAGCACCGTATCGAACATCTGAAAGTAAAGAATCCAGAACCCCGAGTAAATCACAATCATTACAACAAACCGATAATCCTTAAGCACTAAAAGGGCGCCCTTTAGCACCTCTGGAATAGATCTTTTAATTTGGGGCCTTGGTGGCTCCTTATAAACAAATAGGTTAAGCATAAGCAACCAGCCTGTACCAACAGCAGCCATAATAAAGATATAGCTATACCCCATCTCCTTTAAATAGGGAACGAAGAAAAGGGGAAAAACAAATGACCCTAAGTTTATTGTCCAATAAAAAATCCCAAAACCTAAAGTAGAGTTACTCTCATCGGTAGTTCGGGCAATAGTGCCCGATATAATAGGCTTAAAAAACCCTGCACCCAAAACCATAAGTATCAAACTGGCAAAAACAAACAGGTAACTTGTGCTAATGCTCGTAAAGAAATACCCCAGGGACATAACAGCGAATGAGAAAACTAGAGTTTTTTTATAGCCAAACTGATCGGCCAAAGCTCCGCTAAGTATGGGTAAAATATATAGCAATGGGGTAATAACACTTTTTATCACCCCAACGCTTTCCTTTGAAAAACCTAAACCGCCTTGGCTAACGTCGAGAACAAGGTACACTGAGAGTATTGACATAACTCCGTAATATGAACCCCTCTCGAAAAACTCCATTACGATTACTGTCCAGAAATTTCGGGGGAACGAGGCTAAACCTTTTTTCTTTGGCTTATTTTCCATCATTAAAAATTTATTCTTATTTGAACTCTAATCTTATAAACTCCATAATCAATACTTCAACCTTAAATTTATCCAACCAACCCGCCTAATTTCCTTCATCAATTCCAATTAGCTTATTCAAAATTGCATAAATGGTTAATCCTGAAACTGTTTTTATACCAAGTTTCTTAGTAATATTCTTTCGGTGGGTAATAACTGTGTGTGGGCTGATAAAGTTTTTGTCGGCAATTTCTTTATTAGATAAACCAAGGGCAACATCCTTAAGTATTTGAGCCTCGCGCTCACTTAATACTTGAACTTGGTGCGCCACATGGGCAACATTAGATGAATTAAGTATTTTCTTAAATTTTTCATGAACTGTACTTTTGCTGTCGCTAAGCAAAACTATTTCGGAGAAAAAAGACTTTAATTCAATGGGGATATCTTTTACATCCTTAGTAACTACAATAATTACTACCCTTTCATGCTTTGTTTTTAATCTCTTAAATGAAAACTGGCTCGTTTCGTCAAGCAAATCAGAGCTTATAACAAGTACGTCGACATAATTGCTTGTACCCGTAACTAACTTGGTAATACTTTTTGTTAGTTCCAACTCGCCAATAACAGAGGCATTAGGCAACTCGTTAATTACATTAACCAATCCCTTGCGCACCAAAAAAACAGGCTCAGCAACAATAAATTTGGTTTTACTCATGCTGCTTTAGTAAAAATTTCTCCATCTCAATTACTTTAGGCGCAAGCACTTTCTCCTCAATCCGAGAATGATCGTTTATATCCCGCTCCAGAAAGGAGAGTTCTCTCAGAATCCGTATGCACAAATGCTGATTATAAACTGGTGGCAAGTACTTAACAAAAAGAATATTGATGTCGTTAAGTTTTGATTCAATATCGTCATGCTCGCCAAGAAAATTTTTCATGGAATAGTTTCTTAAAGCCTCAACAACCTGCTTAACATTATTACCATTAAGATAAGCCTGTTCAACGCTTTGAGCATAGGGGAATATTTTATTGTCCTCCCAAAGCAAATGCTTAAATAGTTCATCCTTGTACTCGTTAAAAAAGTTGTGCACCAATTTTATCTCATCGGGATTGATGCAATCGGCCTCGAGTTGCTCCAGCAGCATTTCTATATAGGGTATATTCTGATACATGTAATCATTGTGAGTTTTACGGAGATAGCTAACTATCTCATCAATACTAAAACTCTGCAAATGATCCTGAGGAAAATAGTTCTTATCGTGAAAAGCATTTAGGATCTCAAGAAAAAAGTCGATATTAACTCCGTTTACTTCACAAACCCCACCTACTGACAGATCGCCAAAACCGAGTTTAATTCCAAACCGATTAATTACGCTTAGCGTATTAAAATTAGCCTGCACCACTTCAGCCAGTTTCATTCTAGATGTGAACATACCTTGTAAATATTAGATTAACCCCTGCAAATATAACTTTTTAGGTAGTTTTTCCCTGAAAATCAAACAGAATTTGCTTAGTTGTTTTCAGTCAACCTATTACTATATTTAGGTCAAAAAGTATTTCAACAGTGCATAAAAACGTAGTCTTTTTAGTATATTTAGCATCTTAAAAACGAGTTTAAAATGTTTGAATTAATTTCATTTTCTGCTATTGGATTAATTGTGGGAGCAATCATTGCTTTCATCATTATTAGGATGTTAAGAGGATCGCTCTCCTCTCAAGTATCGGGTGGCACACCTCAAAACATTAATGAGCTTGAGAGCGATTTGCGCATTGCTAACGATAGGCTTGAACGGGCACTTGACGACAAGAACCAAATAGCCCAAGAATTTGAAGCTCTGGCAAAAGAGAAGGGAGAACAAGCATCAAAACTTTCATCGCTTGTAACTCTCAACGAGGAGATTAGGAAACAAATCATCACTCTGACAGAAGAGAACAAGGCAACAAAAGATGAACAGAAACAGGTGATTGAAACCTATCAAGAGCAGAGCAGAAAGTTGAGTGCAACAGAAGAAAAGGCCAATTCGCTTAAACAGCAGGTCGATTCGTTTATTAAGGAAACAGAAGTGCTTAAGGACGAGAGGAAACAGTTACAAACTCAATTATCCGAGTCGCGCGAACGAACTGTTGAACTCGATAAGGAGAATAAATACCTTAAGGAGATGCTTGAAAACCAAAAGGGAGAGGTTGAAGATATTGGCAAAAAATTCTCCAACGAGTTTAAACTTCTTGCCGATGCAATTCTTGAGGATAAGAGCAAGCGATTTACTGCCCTTAATCAGGCCAACATTGAACAATTACTTAAACCATTAGGTGAGAACATTTTAGTTTTTCAGAAAAAAGTTGAAGAGGTTTACGATCGTGAAAGTAAGGAGCGATTCTCTCTTGGCAAAGAGGTTGAAAAACTTGTTACGCTTAACCAAAAAATAAGCGAAGAGGCCAACAACCTTACCAATGCACTTAAAGGGCAAGTAAAACAGCAAGGAAACTGGGGTGAGATGATTTTGGAGAGCATCCTCGAACGATCAGGGTTGGTTAAAGACAGAGAGTACTTTGTGCAAGAGTCGTTTAAAGATGAGGAAGGAAGACGTTTTCAGCCAGACGTAATCATCAAATACCCCGATAACCGCAAGGTTGTTATTGACTCTAAGGTATCACTGGTTGCATATGAGCGTTACTGCTCAAGTGAAAACCCAGATGAGCAGAAGAAAGAACTTGCTAGCCACGTAAAGTCAATCCGTAATCATATCGATATTCTTAGCTCCAAAGGCTATCAGGATTTGGTTGGTGACTTAGACTTTGTTACCATGTTTTTGCCTGTTGAACCCGCATTTATCGTTGCTATGCAATCCGATCCAGAGATATGGAATTATGCATACGCTAAGAATGTTCTGCTGCTTAGCCCTACAAATCTTATTGCTGCCCTTAAACTTATCCACAACCTCTGGCAACATGAATATCAGAATAAAAATGCGCTAGAGATTGCCGATAGAGGCGGTAAATTGTATGATAAGTTTGTTAGTTTTGTAGAAAGTTTGTCGTCGGTTGGCGATAACCTCATAAAAAGCCAGAACAGCTTCGATACTGCCATGAAACAACTTACCAGTGGAAGCGGCAATCTGGTTTCTCAAGCACAAAAAATCAAGGAGTTAGGTGCAAAGGCAAAGAAAACTATGCCCAACCAAATTCTTGATGCTGCAGATGAGGAGTTGATCACTAAAAATGCACTAGAGTAATATGATTTCAATTTGCTTGCCTGTATATAACTTCGATGTAACTGAGTTAACCAACGAGTTGCTAAGGCAAGCGCTTGATTATAATATTGATATCGAAATTTTAATTTTCGATGATGCCTCATTATCGTACTACAAGAAAATCAATTCGAAAATTGCAGTTAATTCGTCGGTCCAGTACCTTGAATTTGAACAGAACTTAGGGCGTAGTAGAATCCGAAACAGATTGGCCGATTTTGCCAAAGGCAAATGGTTGCTCTTTCTCGACTGTGATATGATACCCGACTCCTCGCAATTTCTTAAAAACTACAACAATGCTATTGACGAAGCCAATGTAATTTGTGGTGGTATTAGTTATGGTCCCAAGCCTTTTAAAAGGGAGTTCTTATTAAGATGGAAATATGGAATATCTCGCGAAAGCAGAAATGCTGCACGAAGGCAAATAAATGCTTACGCCTCGTTTATGAGCGGGAATTTTATGATCCGGAAAGAGGTATTTAACCAGATAAGATTCAACGAGCGCATTTCGGGATACGGTCATGAGGATACGCTTTTTGGCCTCGACCTAAAAAAACATAAGGCATCAATACACCATATTAATAACCCAAGCATACATCTGGGCATTGAACCATGCTTCGATTATCTCTCAAAAACTGAGCATAGCATAGTAAACCTAGTAAAACTTATTGAAATTGTACCTGAGCAATGGAACGACCTACGTAAAAACATTAAGTTACTGAAATACTATTCTTTTTTACGTTGGTTTGGTCTTAGCTACCCGCTCCAATGGTTCTTTAGGGTATTCAACCCAATTATCCGCAAAGTACTTTGCAGCACTAACCCCTCATTGTTCCTTTTCGATTTATATAAATTAGGCATGCTAGCCCAGGTTTTTAGAATGCCAAAAGATCAAGGGTTAAAAGCGCTTAGCCAACCCAAACAATAAGGCCACTACTCTTCTGTTGGAAAATTATATAAGGGAACTGTAATTTACCCTAAGATTTTACCCTATGTATTGTACAACTCGCTAAAAAAGTTTTTATGCCTACTTTATCATTTTAAATGATTAGGGGAAAAGCAAATGCTTTTAAATTAAAAAATCTACTTGCTTTTTAATTGAAAGTAAAATCGATTTTGGGGAATATTATTTTGGGCAGATTTTGTAGATTTTTTCTAGGCCAAAGCACCTAAATATGTGTCTTTTTACTTTCACCGAACACTTATATGAATTACATTTGTTGACCATAAAAACTTAACTTATGCCTAAAGTAATCCCCTTTAAAATTATTGAACTAGACGCAAAAAGTTTTCACCCAACTCTAACGGGAAAATTAGGCGATAGTATTATTAACCTAATTCTTGATACGGGAGCATCAAGAACTGTACTAAGCAAGCACATAACCCAGGGTTTGCCAGTAATTGAGTGCGAAGCCGAAGAGGCCTTTGCCGCTGGAGTAAACGCTCAAACCATGGAGGTTGAACAGGTAGAAATACCTGAGATAACCATAGGCGGGAGTACATTTAAAAACCTTTTGGTTTTTAGCGCCAACCTTGATGGCATATCGGAAATCTACCATAAAATGGCGGGACAAAAAATCGACGGGCTAATTGGTTGCGATTTTCTTGTAAAACACAAGGCCACGATTAATTTTAAGATGCGCAAGATTGTACTTTACCCTAATAATGGGCTTTAAAATTCAAACTTGCAAAGCAAGAAATCACTAATGTACAATACTGATATAATATAGGCAAATATGGCATTTCTGAAAAAAAGTAATATATTTGCCCCACATTTTAAAAATCAAAGTAAAAATAATCAATCGTTTAACACAGAAAACCAATGCAAAATAGAGGTGCGATAAGGTTAATAGCAGTAGCCCTTACACTGGTATGTATCTACCAGCTTTCATTCACCTGGGTATCAAAACGAGTAGAAAGCAAAGCCGAAAGTTACGCAGACACTAGGGTTAAGAACATTGAAGATGAAAGGGAGCAAATAAACCAAAGAATCAAGTATGTTTCCTCCTATCTCGATTCCATTTCTAGCGAAACTGTTTACAACTTTCTTTGGTTACGTAAATACTCGTACAAAGAGGTAAAGGAGCGCGAAATCAACCTTGGTCTTGACCTAAGGGGTGGTATGGATGTTACCCTTGAGGTTTCAGTTGTAGATATTATCCGGTCGCTATCAAACTACAGCAACGATAGTGCTTTTGTGGCAGCCATCGACATGGCAAAAAAAATGCCGCCAAGCGAAAGTTTCATAACTCGCTTTGGAAAAGCATTTGAGCAAATTGCCCCTAATGCAAGATTGGCAGCAATTTTTAACACCGTTGAACTACGCGATAGAGTTTCTTTCAGCTCAACAAATGCTGATGTTCTTAAAATTATTGAGAAGGAAGCAGAAAGTGCAATATCAAACTCATTCAACGTAATCCGTAATCGTATCGACCGTTTTGGTGTTTCACAACCAAACATTCAACGACTAGAGGGTTCAGGAAGGATTATTGTTCAGCTTCCAGGAGTTAAAGACCCTGAAAGGGTAAGAAAACTTCTGCAAGGAACTGCCAACCTAGAATTTTGGGAAACCTATGAGAACAGTGAGATTTTCCCTGCTCTACAAGAGGTTAATAGAAAATTAAAAGAGATTAAGGATGCTGAAGCAGCCCTTAAAAAATCAGATAATCCACAAGAAGTTGAAGTAATAGAACAAGAGACTACTCAGGTAGCAGAAATTGATACTATTACAGAAGAGGATGAACTACTAGAACTTATTAAAAGCGATGTTGATTCAACCGATATGTCGCAGGATGAATGGGCAAAGGAATATCCATTATTCGCTAAGCTTACCCCATCAACCAGTCAACAAGGGCAACTTTTACCTGGCCCAGTAGTGGGTTTTGCACAATCTCGTGATACCGCTCAGGTTAATGAATACCTAAGTATGCCACAGGTTAAGCAATTACTACCCCGTGATCTAAAACTTCTATGGACAGTTAAATCGCCCAAATGGGATAAGAAAGGAATTATTTATGAACTCGTTGCCATTAAGGTAACCAATCGCGATGGTAATCCACCACTTGATGGTAACTCAATAACCGATGCTCGCGATGAGTTCAGCTCAACGGGAGGCGCTGCAGAGGTTTCCATGGGCATGAATGCCGAGGGCTCAAAAACATGGGCTAGGCTTACTGCCGATAACGTTGGACGTGCAATTGCAATTGTTCTTGACAATAACGTTTACTCGTTCCCAAGAGTTAATCAAGAGATTAAGGGTGGTCGCTCATCAATTTCTGGCGATTTTACCATTAACGAGGCGAAAGACTTGGCCAACGTGCTAAAATCGGGTAAACTGCCTGCTCCTGCAAGAATTATGCAAGAGGAAATTGTAGGACCATCACTTGGACAAGAGGCCATTGATTCTGGTATGCGCTCATTTGTGATGAGTTTTATTATTGTACTAGCTTTCATGATGTTTTACTATAGCCGTAAAGGTGGACTAGTTGCAGACATTGCCCTTGTAGCAAACCTTTTCTTTTTATTCGGGGTTCTTGCTTCGTTCCAAGCAACCCTTACACTACCGGGTATTGCAGGTATTGTGCTAACCATGGGTATGTCGGTCGATGCCAACGTGCTAATCTTTGAGCGTATTCGAGAGGAGTTAAAAAGTGGGAAAGGGCTTAGCCTTGCCATATCCGATGGTTACAAAAACGCATACTCAGCCATTATCGACGGTAACGTTACTACGCTACTAACCGCGGTCATCCTATACATGTTTGGTTCAGGTCCAGTTCGCGGATTTGCTACAACCTTGGTTATTGGTATTATTACCTCATTGTTTGCAGCATTATTCCTAACTCGCCTTATAATTGACTTTATGCAAAAAAGAAAGTGGGACATTACTTTCTCTAACAGCATGAACGAAGGATTATTCAAGAACACTAAGATTAATTTTATTGGCTCACGTAAAATTGCTTACGCAATATCAACCATTGTACTTATTATTGCCATTGGATCGCTAGCCACTAGGGGACTTAACCCAGGTATCGATTTTGCTGGAGGACGCACTTATGTAGTTCGTTTCCATCAAGAGGTGTCAACTGTTGATATTGCATCGGACCTACGTGATATATTTGGTGAAACACCTGAGGTAAAAACATTTGGAACCTCTAACCAGATAAAGGTTACTACTAAATATAAGATTGATGATGATAGTGAGAATATTGATAACCAGGTAGACTCATTACTTCATATGGGTCTGGTTAAACATCTTCCAGAAAACACATCACTCGACGACTTTACGCACAACTACAAGCAAAGTAGCATGAAGGTTGGGCCAACTATTGCTTACGACCTTAGACAAGAAGCAATAATCGCTGTTATTTTCGCTTTAATTGCCATATTCCTATACATCCTAATTCGATTTAAAAACTGGAGTTATGGCACGGGGGCTGTTCTAGGTCTTGCTCACGATGCGCTAATTGTTATTGGAGTGTTCTCGGTCTTTTACAACAGAGTGCCTTTCTCACTTGAGATTGACCAAGCATTTATTGCAGCCATTCTTACCATTATTGGTTACTCAATAAATGACACGGTGGTTATCTTCGACCGTATTCGTGAGTACATAGGGCTCTATCCAAAACGCGATAGGCAAGATATTATGAATAGTGCTCTAAACGATACTCTTAGTCGTACATTCTCAACCTCGTTTAGTACATTAGTTGTGTTAGTTCCAATTTTCTTCTTTGGAGGTGACAGTATTCGTGGATTTGTATTCGGCCTAATTATTGGTATTGTGGTTGGTACTTACTCATCGCTTTTCGTTGCATCTCCTATTGCATTCGATTTGCAAGCAAGACAAAGCAGAAGAGCATTAGCAAAACAGAAAAAGTAAGCATTCGCTTATCTTGATATAATCAGAATCCTGCGGCAAAACCGCAGGATTTTTTTTGTAGCCGATATAGAGATAAATTTTATAAAACGCTTGTAATTATTGCGAATTAGAAGAAAATAAGATAGCGAATAATAAGGGCAAATCATCATCTTAGTTTTTTGCCTGCATACATTCATCTTAACCAAAATTAGTATATCTTTGCAGTTCATTAATTTTTAACACTTTACAAGAGCAATCACCATTGCTCAAAAACCATTAAATCAAGCATGAGAGATAACGAGAGATTCGGAAAGAAACCCGTGAGGAAAAGTAAATCCGACGAAAAAGAATCGGCAAGGGTATATAAGCCAAGAACAGCAAGCCAGCCGATTATAAAAAGCACTGAGAAAAACGATGATGAATCGTTTAGCAAAAGCGAGAAAGAACCCAAGCGTACATTTCGAAAAGGACCTGACCGCGAAGAGTCTCCAAGAGAAAGAGGTGGGCAGAAAAAAAATGCACCATTATACAAACCACGAACTACAAAGGTATTTGAGGACGATAAAAACAAAGAAAAGCCAAGTCCCAGCAAACCTATGCAACGAGAAAGAAAAGTGGAGCCAAAGAATGAAAGCGTACAGAAAAGTTTTTACGAAGACAAGTTTGGTAAAAAAGCCCCAATAATAAAGATTAAAGAAGAGAAGCATACTAAACCCGTTGAGAATAAAATCATCAAGAAGGGAAAGGGTACACCCACTCCTGTTGCACCTGAATTTGACAATGAGCTAAAAACGGATAAAGAGGGCAACATCAGGCTCAACAAATACATTGCAAACTCTGGCATTTGCAGCCGCCGCGAGGCCGATGAGCACATTACAAAGGGGCACATCACGGTAAATAACAAAGTAGTAACTGAACTTGGCACAAAGGTTAAACTAACAGATGAAGTGTGCTTTAGGGGAAAGCAACTTGACCCAGAGAAAAAGGTTTACATCCTATTGAATAAACCCAAGGATTACGTTACAACTGTTGAAGATCCGAACGCCACGCAAACAGTAATGGAACTAATTCAGGGAGCTTGCGAACAAAGGGTTTACCCAGTTGGCAGGCTAGACAGGAATAGTACTGGCCTTTTGCTATTCACCAATGATGGTGAACTTACAAAGCGCTTAACACACCCAAGTTATATGAAGCGTAAGATTTACGAAGTAGGACTTGATAAAAATGTGACCATTGAGGATATGAACACCATTAGAACAGGTGTTGAAATAGAGGAAGAGACGGTTGCAGCTGATGCAGTTGAATATGTTGATGTTAATGATAAATCAGTAATTGGTATTGAAATTCACTCGGGGCAGAACCGGATTGTTAGAAAGATTTTTGAAAAATTGGGATACCGGGTTTATAAACTCGACAGGGTGTACTTTGCAGGGCTAACTAAAAAGAATTTACCACGAGGTAAGTGGCGTTTTTTAACCCCAAAAGAGGTAAATATGCTCATGATGAATAGATTCTAAATATCTCACAAATTAAAAGCGAACTATTAACTGGTTCGCTTTTTACTTACAACCCTATCCTATTAGAATAACCAATGTAAAGTGTTCTATGAAAAGATTCGCCTTTACACTTATTTTCACACTCGCCAACCTACTCTCACTAGCACAATATAGCCTTAACGGCAAAGTTGTCGATTCGCAAACAGGGGCACCTCTCCCCTTTGTAAACATGGTTTACAACGAGCACGGACAAGGCATTACAACCGAACTAGATGGAGCCTTTCACCTCAATACAACAGAACCTATACATAAACTGAAACTGAGCTATGTGGGGTATAAACCCTTATCAGTAGATGTAAAGCAAACAGATTATGCTAAACCCATAAATATTGGATTGCAACCCCAATCCTACGCAATTGAAGAAGTAATTGTAAGGCCAGGGATAAACCCCGCACATAGAATCATTAAAAACGCATACGCAAGCAGCAAGACAAACAACCCTGAACAGCTAAAAAGCTTTAGTTACAATAGCTACAATAAGATGTTTTTCACCTTTAAAACTGACTCACTAGTAGCCAGTGTAAACAACGACTCTACCGAAAACACCAAAATCGATTCGCTTAGCCAAAAGATAAAATCATTTAACGAGCGCCAACATATCTTTATGATGGAATCGGTTACAGAACGGAACTTTAAATACCCAAATAGCAATATAGAAAAAGTACTAGCAACAAGAGTATCTGGCCTTAAAGATCCCTTCTTTGTATTCCTTGCCACTCAATTCCAGTCATTTTCATTCTATAACGAACAGATAAACTTAGGAGGGAAAAACTACCTTAACCCCATAAGTAAAGGCAGCACCAGTCGTTATCTATTCATACTGGAGGATACGCTTTTCACTCAAGATTTTGATACGCTTTTCGTCATATCATTCCGACCGCTCAGAAACCAGAATTTTAACGCATTAATGGGTGTTTTAAATATCAACTCTAAGGGTTACGCCATTCAGAACGTTATTGCTCAACCTGTAGAGCCCCCTTCTCCGTTATTCACATTAAAAATTCAGCAGCGATACCAGTTAATTGACAGTCTTAATTGGTTTCCCGTTGAGTTGAACACTGATCTTTACTTAAATTTTGTAAATGCTCAGGCTAAGGATACCGCAACCGGGAGAACTTTGCGTATGTCAATTCTAGGGGTTGGAAACTCATACATAAAGAACATCGACTTAAACCCTAGCCAAAGAAACCGAGACTTTAGCCATATTGAGTTAACATTTGACCCAATGTCTGGGGAAAAAGACGAGGATTTCTGGCTCCAGTTTCGTAACGATAGCTTAACTTCTCAAGAGCAACGCACATACCATTTTATTGATAGCATAGGCGAAAAAATTAACCTTGACAAAAAGATTCGAATTACAGAGTCGTTGATAACAGGCCATATTCCTATTAAGTTTATAGATTTAGATATTAATAAGATCCTCCTTTATAATCGGTTTGAAGGCTATAGGCTAGGCCTTGGATTGGAAACCAACCAACGATTTGCAAAATGGGTAACCCTTGGAGGTTACTATGCATATGGGTTTAAGGATAAGGGGCACAAGTATGGTGGGTTTGGCAAACTAAGCTTGAGCCAAAAGCATCAGGTAAGCATTGAGAGCATATACCAACATGACGTTAGAGAGCCTGGAGAACTCAACTATGATAAGCCTTACGGGCTTATTAATACCGATAAATTCCGCAGCATACTTATCTGGAGAATGGATTACCTTGATCGGTATACTGCACGGTTAAACTTCCGAATTTTAAAACACTTTACCATCGGCCTATCTGCAAACCAACTACAGTTTAACATCGCATCGGGGTACGGGGTAAACCTCCCAAGCCTAAACTCACCAAACAGTTTTACAACTAACGAACTGGGTGTTGAAGTGAAATTTGTTTGGAAGGAAACCTTTATGGAAACTCCAAGAGGGCTACTCCCCTTGGGCTTTGGCTATCCCTTGATTTGGCTTAACTACCACAGAGGGGTAACAAGTTACGGAGGCAACTTTAGCTACAACAGATTTGATGCGAGATTCGACTACCAGATTAACTACAGAACCATTGGTCGGACAAGCATTACCTTAAACAGCGGCTTGCTTTACGGTGATGTGCCAACCCCTCTTCTTCAATTTGCTCCAGGTGGTAATGGCAAATACCCATTGGATGGAACGAGCTCATTTGCCACTATGAATTTATATGAGTTTGTATCGGATCAGTACGCCTACCTATTCTTACGACATAATTTTGGACAACTTTTCTGGAAACCAAAATCTAAAACATTTAAGCCCCAATTTATTTTAGTACAAAATATTGCCTTTGGCAGTTACGCTAACAAAACAATACACATCTTCTCGGGTATTCAACCTAAAACTCTTGAGAATGGATTTTTTGAGAGTGGATTATTGGTAAATGGTATACTTTTAAACCCTATATACTCTATAGGCATAGGCGCATACTACAGGTGGGGTAGCTATACCTACACCAAATGGCAAGATAATATTGCGCTAAAACTTACGCTTAGCACAAATTTTTAGATTAGGCTAAATACGAATCCTCGCTTTTAAAAATAACGATACGTAAAACAGAAAATAGCTTACAGATTAAAAGGAACACCTTAAAAGAACGGGCAATACTACTTAATTGTTCAGGTAATAAAAGGGTTCTGATTAATACTATTCTCCTGTTCCTATTCTAAATTCACACAAACAAATCCCTGATATAAACAACTTTGCAGTTAGAAATATCAGTTATTTCTTCCTATCTTTGCAGCCCAAAAAAAATTGTTTTTCAGGAAGATGGCACACAAATCTGGTTTTGTAAATATCATTGGTAATCCTAACGTTGGTAAATCAACCCTAATGAACGCGCTGGTTGGCGAACGCCTTTCAATCATCACCAGTAAGGCACAAACAACCCGCCACCGCATTATGGGGATTGTAAATAGTGATGATTTTCAGATTGTTTACTCTGATACTCCAGGCGTGCTAAAACCCTCATACAAGTTGCAGGAATCTATGATGAGGTTCGTAATGTCAGCCCTTGAGGATTCCGATGTAATACTTTACATTACCGATACACAGGAAACGCCCAACAAGAATGAAGATTTTTTGGAAACCTTACGCAACCAAAAAGTTCCAATAATACTTGTAATCAACAAGATTGATTTAAGTAATCAGGCAGACCTAGAGGAGAAGGTTGCCCTTTGGAAAAAACTTTTACCCGCTACAGCAATTATCCCTGCTTCAGCGCTTCATGGTTTTAACCTCGATACAATACTTAATGCCATACTAGCTCACTTACCCGAGGGACCAGAATATTTCGATAAGGAAACCCTTACCGATCGTACACTCAGGTTTTTTGCATCAGAAATTATTCGCGAAAAGGTATTAACCACATACCAAAAAGAAATCCCCTACTCTGTAGAGGTTGAGATTGAAGAATATACCGAGGGCGAAAAAATTGATCGAATAAGGGCTATTCTCTATGTAAACAGAGAATCTCAAAAAGGGATAATCATTGGACATCAGGGTAAAAACTTAAAGAAGGTTGGCACAGAGGCCAGACTGGAGTTGGAAAATTTTCTTGATAAAAAGGTCTTTCTTGAGCTTTTTGTCAAGGTTGATTCCAATTGGAGGGACGATGATAGTAAACTGAAACGTTTTGGATACATCCAATAGTCTGGGGCATTTTTAAACATCAAACAGAACATAGCAAGCAGTACCATGGGAAATATAGTTGCAATAGTGGGCAGGCCAAACGTTGGCAAATCGACCCTTTTTAACAGGCTTATCGGACAACGAAAAGCAATTATTGATGAGATATCGGGGGTTACACGAGATAGAATTTACGGCAAATCAGATTGGAACGGAATTGAATTTTCTGTAATCGATACAGGAGGATGGGCTACCACCGCTGAAGATATATTTGAAGCAGAAATACGCAAGCAGGTTACCATAGCCATTGATGAAGCAGATGTTATCCTTTTTATGGTTGATGTGGCCACAGGCATTACTGAAATGGATAATGAGGTTGCCAACATGCTTAGACGCACCGAAAAAAGGGTAATTCTAGTTGTTAATAAGGTTGACAACCACATACGGGTTCATGATGTTTACGAATTCTATAACCTGGGTCTGGGCGACCCAATAAGTATATCATCTGTAAGCGGGAGCGGAACAGGCGAGCTTCTCGACGAGTTAGTTAAAACGTTTGAAAAACACGATTTTGAAGAGGAGAGTTTGGATATCCCTCGTATTACCATAGTGGGAAGGCCAAATGTTGGTAAATCGTCACTAATTAATGCTTTGGTTGGCGAGGAGCGTAACATCGTAACAGCCATAGCGGGAACAACTCGCGATTCGATTCATACCCGCTACAATAAGTTTGGCCACGATTTTATTATTGTTGATACTGCTGGACTTAGAAAAAAGGGAAAGGTTACCGAAGATTTGGAGTTCTACTCTGTTCTACGTTCGATTAGAGCAATTGAAAACTCAGACGTTTGTATCCTGATGCTTGATGCATTGAATGGTATTGAAGCCCAAGACTTGCACATCTTAAATTTAATTGTTAGGAATAGGAAAGGGGTTGTTATTGTTGTTAACAAATGGGATTTGGTTGAGAAGGATAACAAGACTACTGCTGAATACACCGAAGTTATTAAAAAAAGGACTGCACCTTTTAACGATATTCCCATAATTTTTACATCTGCGTTAACTAAGCAGCGTATTCTAAAAGTACTTGAAGAAGCCATGCAAGTATACGCAAATAGAACGCAACGGATTACCACATCGGTTCTTAATGAGTTTATCCAAGAAGTGGTTGATGCCTATCCACCTCCTGCCTATAAGGGCAAGTATATTAAAATAAAATACGCAACACAACTACCAACACATGCCCCATCGTTTGCGTTTTTTTGTAATTTACCACAGTATATTCGCGATCCGTACCGTAGGTATATTGAGAACAAACTAAGAGAGCGGTTTGACTTAAAAGGAGTACCTATTCAGGTGTTTTTCAGAAAAAAATAGGCACTAATGCGGCTTAAGATGCTTAGCCATTAGCGAAACCAGCTTAAGTCTATCAATTGGTTTAGAGATATAATCGTCGCAACCAGCTGCCATGGCTTTGTCCTTATCGGCAGAGAAGGCATAGGCGGTTTGAGCAATGATGGGCAACTCTTTCCTTATCTTTTTTATTTCACGAGTTGCCTCAAAGCCATCCTTCCCTGGCATTTTTATATCCATTAAAACAATGTCAAAATTGGGGTTGCTGCTCCTAACCAATTCTATTGCTTCATCCCCGTTACTAGCCCGATGAATGTTGACAAAATACTCAGATAATAATTCGTGAACAAAGAAAAAGTTTGCATCGTCATCCTCAGCCACAAGAACATTTATATTTGAGGGTATCAACTTCGCCTGTTCGTCAATTTCAAACTTCTCCAATCTTTCAAACTTTTCGCTAAGCCTATAGGGGAGAGTAAAATAAAATGTTGAGCCTTGCCCAGGGATAGAATCTAACCAAATTTGGCCACCAAGCTTATTTACATATGCCTTTGATATTGCCAAACCCAAACCCGTACCACCAGCCTGCTGAGAAACAGCCGTTTCAACCTGAGTAAAGCGTTCAAAAACTTGATTTTTCATTTCAACTGGAATTCCTGCTCCCGTATCCTGAACAAAAAATTCAAGCTCGTCGAATCGATGCTTATAGCCAAACTTAACATAACCCTGTTTAGTGAACTTAACGGCATTGCCAATAAGATTGGTTAAGATTTGATTAACCCTGGCATTATCCGTTACTATTGTACTCCGATTATCGGGCAAATCGGTTGTAAACGAGAGTTCAAGACCTTGCTGCTGCGATTTATCCTTAAACAAAAGGTATTGCTCGTGCAT
The DNA here is from genome assembly GCA_002410065.1 of Bacteroidales bacterium UBA5349. Lineage (GTDB taxonomy): Bacteria > Bacteroidota > Bacteroidia > Bacteroidales > Tenuifilaceae > Perlabentimonas. The sequence goes on from DHQB01000018.1 coordinate 69,975, forward strand.
TATCTGGTTTATATTGGTATCCGAAGTTAGGATTGAAATCTGATTCGACTCAATTTTTGATATGTCAATCAAGTCGTTAATAATGCAGAGCAGCTGATTGCTGCAGCTTTGAATGATGTCAACATACTGATTAACCTCGACCTCAGGGATGTTGGGCTTTGTGAGTAACTGCGAAAACCCAAGTATCCCATTCATGGGGGTACGTATCTCGTGGCTCATGTTAGCCAGAAAAGCAGATTTTAGCTTATCGCTCTCCTCTGCCTTCTGCTTAGCAATGTATAGTTCTTCGTTAATCACCCTATACTCCTCGTTTTGAACCTCAATCTCATTCGTTTTTTTTGCCAGTTCCAATTCTACCTGCTTCCTTTCTGTAATATCTCTGTAAATTCCATAAACTGCAATTTTACCACCCTGAAAATAGATTGGCCTTCCAAGGATTGAAACGTTCATTAACGAACCGTCCTTGCGCATTCGGATGGTTTCAACCTGCAACGGTTCCCCCTCTGTAACTACGCTGGTAAATTTCAGCCCCTCATTCTTTAAGTCCTCGGGTACAATTAGAGAGTTGACAGTTTTGCCAATAATCTCGATCTCATCGTACTGAAACATTCGCTGAAATTCCCGATTGCAACGCACAATACAATCCTCGGAATTGATTAGCACAATTCCCTCTGGCGAACTCTCGAACAATTGCTCAAAATGAGCCCTCTCCAACTCAATCTGATTTCGAGCCTGAATAATTTCAGTTATATCATCGTAAGTGCCAAGCAATCCTATTATCTTTCCTTTGGTATTCCTAAGTGGCACCTTGTTAACTCTCGCCCAGCGCTGAGAACCATCCTGAGATACAAACGGCTCCTCAAAATTTAACTTGGGCATACCGGTTTTAATAATTGAGAGGTCGTCGGATTTAAATAAAGTCCCCTGCTCGTTCCAATTAAATTTATCATTTGTTTTACCTATTAGCTCCGATGGTTTATTAAAGCCAAAATCCTTGGCAAAAGACATATTACACCCTAGATATTTAAGGTTTAGATCTTTCCAGAAAAGCCTAACGGGTATGGTATCAAGCACTGTTTGAAGAAAATGCGCCGAATCGCTAATTTCATCCTGCATTCGTTTTCGATCAGATATATCAATATGCGTACCTACAATCCTCAGGGGTTTTCCATTGTTGTCGTTCTCAACCACTTTACCCCTAGCGTGTATCCATCGCCAAGTACCATCCTTGCTTTTTAGCCTATACTCTAAATTAAAGTCACCACTTTCCCCTTTAAGGTACTTTTCAACAAGAGCTATCCAGTATCCTTTATCATTTGGGTGAAGTAAGCTAACCCAATTCTCATATGTTGCGTCAAAACCATCAGGATTATACCCCAACATGGTGTAGTAATTCTCGCTAAAAAACATCTTGTTGGTTTTAATGTCCCAGTCCCAAACCCCATCCTTTGTAGCTTGGAGGACGTAACGGAATCGCTCCTCACTCTTCATAAGAGCATTCTCTGACTCCTCACGCTTTGAGGTTAGGATTGTTTGACCCACAAACGATGCAATGGTAACGGCAAACGATTCCTCATCTACCTCCCAGTTACGTTGCTTACCAACATGTTCAAAGCAAACCATTCCGGCTAGTTTCCCCTCTAGGGTTATACCAGCATACAGCATTGATGTTATACCCGTTGGAATTAGGTACGTATCCCTGAAATTTTGTACTCTTTCGTCGCTATGTATATCACTAACAAATATTCTGTTTTCGCTGAAAATCAATTGAAAAAAGTCCGGGAAATCACTAATTAAAAATGAAGGAAGTGGAGAAAACTCATTTTTCACTTTATTGTAGAATGCACTACATCGAAGTTCATTGCCATCATCGCCCAATATCCAAACAGAGGTTCTTCCAACACTTAAAACCTCTGCAGATTTTTGTGTAATAGCCTTAATAAAATCATTAAGAGACAACTTGCTTAAGGAATTTTCAATGGCAAGTTCAGCAACTACCATTCTCTGACGATTTGCCCGTTCTTCTCTTTCCTTTAGGATAAACTCGTGTTTTTTCCGTTCGGTTATATCTCTTGAAATACCAAAGGTGCCAACAATTTTACCATCGGAGTCAAAGAAGGGCATCTTGGTTGTTGAAACCCAGGTTATACTCTCATCTTTCCAAACCTCTCTCTCCTCAATATTTATTGAAGGTTTCCCTGTTCTAATAATCTCTTGTTCATCTCTATAGGTTATTTCCGCACGTTCTCTCGAAAAGAAGTCGAAATCGGTTTTGCCAATAATATCGTCAGGATTATTTAATCCAAAACGCTCGGAAACGTTTTTGCTCGCTCTAATAAACTTGCTGTCCTTATCCTTAAAGTAAACCTGATCGATAACATTGTCCATAAGATTCCGCATGAGGAATTGCTCCCTCTTCAATGCCTTTTCGGTTTTTTTTCTCTGGGTAATGTCATGAATTATTCCCTCTACACCAGAACGCTCTCCATTATTGTCAGTGAAATACGATGCAGAAATAAAAACGGTTATGAGAGTTCCTTTTTTTGTTTTTAGCACTGCTTTAAAGTTGCGCACCCTACCCTCGCGCCTAATTATCTCAAGAAACCTTTGCTTTTCTTCAGCATCTATCCAAAAGGTATCTAAGTGTTCTCCCAACATTTCTTGAACACTACTATAATCAAAGAGAACTGCGCCCGAAGGGCTTGACAGAACCAGATAATTATTAAGATCATACCTAAAGTAAACGTCCTCAATATTTTCAATAATTGATCTGTAAAATTTCTCACTTTCCCTTACAGCATCCTCAATTCTTGCTCGTTCGGTTACATCACGCACAATGGTCTGATAGGTTCCATCGGGCATTATTTTTGAGTGCATCTCAATAAAAGCCTGTTCACCATTTGGCCTTATAACTTCACGCTGAACTATTATTGTTTTCCCCTCTTTCAGTAGATCGAAGCGAAGTGGTTTCTGATTTAATATATTTACAGGAAAAATTTCACCAATATGCTTGCCTAGGATCTCGTTCCGATTTCTACCCAAAATTTCAAGAAGACGATTGTTCACTTCAATTATTACTCCTTCCCTATCCCCAATTGCAAAGCCATCAACAGCAAAATCAATTATCTGCTTGTACTTTACCTCACTATCTATAATGGTTTTCTCATAATCTTTGCTTTGGGTAATATCTCTAAATTCGGTAACACGTAAATTCTTGCCCTTATAAGGAATTTGTTTCCCTTGAATTTCGAGAGGATATGTTGATTTGTCACTTCGGATGCCAACAGCTTCATAGGGCTCTTCGTAGCTAGTTTTAATATGCTGCATCACAAAATCCCTGTGGGTAGGAGCAATAAGCTGCAGCCCGTCCATTCCTATAAGTTCTTCGTAGGAATACCCCGTTAATTTCGTCAACCCTTGGTTCGCTTCAACAATTATCCCCTTATCGTGTATGGCAATCCCTCCAAACGAAGCATTCGCCAAAGCCTTAAAACGCTGCTCACTTTCCACGAGCAATCTCTCCAAATTCACATCAGCACTCTGCCGAACAAAGGATATGATTACTAGGGCTTGAGTTTTATTGTCAGGTTTGCTGTACACACTGGCACTTACTGTATGCCAACACCAATCGCCATTAGAGCAGCGTAAACGCAAATTCTCTTCAACCTGATTTAATGCGTATCCATTTGAGTCAAAAATCAGGTTAAATCTAGAAGCTGCGCTCGCGCTTTCGGGGTGCAACACATCAGTTAAAAAAGGGAAAAAGAAATTTTCTCTTAATTTGAAACTAGTCGAAAATGCATTGTTTTTTGCAAAAACTTCTCCACTACTTTGAGAGCAAACAACTGTAGGTGTTGCTATGTGTGAAATAAAACTCTCAATGCTAAATAGGGTTGACAAAGGCATAAGTGCAAATATTTTATAAAATCGAAACGCCTAAAGATAAGTATAAACAAAGGTACAAAACAGTGATATGTATCATTTTTTAGGGGATAATGAATAAAAAGAGAAGTGGATTAGTTGGCTGAAGGGATTGTGAAATAAAAAGTACTTCCCTTACCCTCTGAACTTTCGACCCAAATTTTACCTCCATGCTTTTCAATCAGTTCCTTACAGAGTATTAGTCCCAAGCCAGTGCTGGGTTCATTATCGGTTCCCTGGCGGGATACCTTTTTTGTTATTGTAAACAGATTCTCGAGAATTTCACTTGACATTCCAATACCTGTATCAGCAATAGAAATAGATAAGAAACCCTTGTCAGCAATGTCCGATAAAATGGTTATAGTTCCCTTATGGGGCGTAAACTTCACCGCATTGGAAATCAGGTTTCGCAATACAGTTTTTAACGACTCCTTATCGGCCAGTGCTATAAAATCTTCATCAATACTATTGGTTAAGGATATACCCTTAACTTTTAGCTGAGAGGACAATATTTCAGAAACTATATGAACGAGTGAGCGCAGGTAAACCTTTTCTGGATTAAACCGCTTATGTCCGCGCTTTATCAATGCCCAACTCAAAAGATTATCGAGCAACTCATAAAGATTTTTGGCCGTTGTTTGCAACGTCCCCGTTATCTCTTGAACCTGGTCGTTGGTCATATCGCCTAAATTTTCCGACATAAACTCGGTTAGCCCAATAAACCCTTGGAATGGACCTTTTAAATCGTGGGCAATAATAGAGAAAAACTTGTCCTTTTCGGAATTTGCACGCTGTAGTTCGTCATTCTTTTTCTGTATTTTTTCCTCACCTTGTTTCCTCTCGTTAATATTTAGTGTAATACCAATAAACCGATACGGATTTCCTTCACTATCACGTTCTATCAACCTTCCGTAGCTCGACATCCACTGGTAATTACCTTTCTTGTCCCTATACCTAAAATCACAGCTATAAACACTTATTCTTCCATCAAAATGATCTTGCATTCTCTTTTTAAGTAACTCAAGATCATCGGGATGAACAAGATCGTAGATCTTATCCAATGCCGAAGGCACCTCATCGTTTGAGTAACCCAACTCAATAAAAATTCGTTTTCCACCTATTCGCAAATTTGCAATTAGGTCGTTTTCCCAAGTATCTATGCCCGCCGCCATAATGGCTAGTTCAATTCTTTCCGATGCCGATCTAAGCTCTTCTTCAGTCTTTACTTTTTCTGATATATCTCTAACCAGCAGCACAAAACCGGAAACTTCACCATTATCATCGTTTATACTAGAAAAATTAACTTCAACTACCCTCCCATTTATTAATGTTTTTTCATATTGATTTGGCTGTTGAATTATCCCAAAATTTATACCCTTAGGCATTACATCTTCTATTGGTTTGCCAATGAAACCTTCAGAATTAATAGCAAGGATACGCTCAGCTGAAGGATTCATATCAACAATCCGCTTGTCCTTATCGGTTACCACAAAGCCTTCGGGCAGGCTGTTAAAAAGTTTATTCAACGCAAATGGCTTAACTGCAAGCATATTACTGCTATAAATGCCCCAAAAAAACAGGATCCCTGAAAATGAAAAGGCTAAGGGTGTTAAGTCGATAAAAGAAAGTGGCTTTATTCCAAGGGCATAAAGCACATTCGAGAGAATAGGAAGTAGTGAGGCAGTAATAATTATCATCAATGTTTTACGCTGAACATTACTGCCATTAACATACATCCTAACAAGTAAAATAATTGCTAGCGCAATTAGAAGATAAGAATATGTAAAATTAACCCACCATAATGGACCGTGCGCTACGCTATGGTAGGACCAGCCCATAACACTCTCAACCGTACTCTTGGTGTAGAAAAACCAGTGCAACCTATTTGTGGAGACAGAAACAAGCGTAACCAATGGAATCAACCATAAAAAAGCTCTTAATGTTTTGCCTAATGCTCTTGGATTGCCAGTAAAGTTTAATGCAAACAAGAGGAACCAGACAGGTGTAGAAGTAATACCAACATAGCAAAACACAGTTAGTAACTCTTTTGAAGCCAAACTTCCCACTACCAGCTTAAAAGCTGCCGCAAGACTCCAAATTGAAATGGATATAAGAAGCCCCACTAACGAAAAGGTTTCAAAAACCTTTCGCTTAGACCATGCATAAACCGCCAATAATGTGGTTATTAACGATGCAACTATTAATATTAGAATGAGAATATTCATATTTATGCCATTTTTCTATACCTAGTAATAAATTTAGGAGCACAGTAAATTTAAAACAAAAAAATGTTCTACGGCATGCTAAATTAGTTTATTTCAATGCACCCGTAAATGAATCAGTGTAATATAAAGCAAAGTATAAACAAAAACTAATCGGCTAGTAACTCTCTTCTCTAACACAACCCATAAATTTCTTACTTTAGGGGTCATAAATCATAATTTCTATAGTCAGTCAATATTTACACTTAAAGGAGATATACCCAAAGCACTCTCAATTAATAACCTAAAATATCTGTACGGATGAAACTAGAATTATACCAAATAGATGCATTTACAGATAAAATGTTTGGAGGGAATCCAGCCTGTGTTGTTCCCTTAAACAACTGGTTACCAAATGAAATTTTAATGAAGATCACTAGAGAAAATGCAGTTGCAGAAACTGCGTTTTTTGTCGACAAAGGGGATAAAATACATTTACGATGGTTTACTCCGGAAATTGAAATGGACCTATGCGGACATGCAACACTTGCAACCGCTCATTGCTTAAAATCAATTTTAAAGTATCCTAAAGACAAAATAATATTTGAAACACTGAGTGGAGATCTGACTGTTTCTATTAAAGATGATTTATATAGTTTAGACTTTCCATCCCGAATGCCAATTGTCTCGGAGTTGCCTGAAATAATTCAAAAATCATTGAATATACAAGCTAAAGAAGTTTATAAATCAAGAGATTATATGTTGGTTTATGATACAGAGCAAGATATTAAGAATATCAAAATTGACACACAGCTGTTTAACAAAATAAACCTTAACCCCGGGGGAGTAATTGTCACGGCAAAAGGCGAAAAGTGTGATTTTGTATCGAGATTTTTTACACCACAAGCATCTATTTTGGAGGATCCTGTAACAGGCTCAGCTCATTGTTCGTTAATTCCATTCTGGTCATTAAGGCTTGGAAAAGATGAACTAAATGCAAAACAAATTTCCGAAAGAGTTGGCATGCTACATTGCGTAAATAAAAATGACAGGGTAATTATAAGCGGGAAAGCGAAAACATACTCAATTGGAAGTTTATGGACAGAATAAAAACCATCGCCAATTTGAGGTAACCAGCATGGATTGGGAACAGAGAAATGCAGCTTATTACAAAATGAGAATGAAAATATAAATTTAGCATTCTTTTCCCCACATCTAAAACGCATGTCAAGGTCAATAAATAACAACTAACTCTCTTTTTTTGGCCTTCTTTAATATCTATACATAGCATTTTTAGTACATTCGTACTGAAAAAAAAACAATGCATTGAAAGCACTAATTCTATTAATCGTTTTTGCAGCACTATCATCCTGTGCTCCAAAGCCTCCAAACATTGATGAACAGGGAGTTTCTATAAAACTTGGGTGTGAACAAACATCACAATATCTTCCTCTGATAAAGGGCAAAAGGGTTGGCATTGTTGCCAATCACTCCACGGTTATAAACCAAACACATCTGGTTGATAGCCTCTTAAAACTGAATATCAACATAGTTAAAATCTTCAGTCCTGAACACGGATTTAGAGGACAGATGGATGCTGGTGAGATCATCACAAATCACATTGATTCTATAACAGAGCTTCCCGTTGTCTCGCTTTATGGGGCAAATAAAAAGCCTTCGCATGCAGATTTTAAAGATATTGATGTAATTATTTTTGATATGCAGGATGTTGGAGTAAGGATATACACCTATATTTCAACAATGCATTACGTGATGGAAACCTGTGCCGAAACTGGTACACCACTAATAGTTCTAGATAGGCCCAACCCTAACGGGTTTTATGTTGATGGCCCAATGCTTGACACTAACTATCGCTCATTTGTGGGGATGCACCCCGTTCCTTTAGTCCATGGAATGACCATAGGAGAATTTTCCCAGATGATTAATGGCGAAGGTTGGTTATCGGGTGCAGTAAGTTGTGATCTAAAAGTTATTGCTTGCAAAAACTACACACACGATTCCACTTACGTATTACCCACTCGTCCCTCACCTAACCTACCTAACCAAACTGCTGTTTACCTGTATCCATCACTTGGCTTTTTTGAAGGCACGGTTATTAGCGTTGGGCGTGGAACAGATTATCCGTTTCAAATTTTTGGTCACCCAAGCCTAAGTGCCATGGAGTATAAATTCACACCTGTTAGCACTCCGGGTGCAAGCAAAACCCCGCTATACCAAGATCAACTGTGTTCAGGTGTTGACCTCAGGGATTATAACGCTCACTACTTTACCGAACTTCGTCAAGTAAACCTCAGTTGGCTGATGTATGCCTATCAGTCGTTTCCCAATAAGGACAAGTTTTTTAACTCATACTTTAACACTCTAGTTGGCAGCAAAAAACTAAGAGAAAGTTTAGAGAATGGTGACAGTGAACTAAAAATTAAAGAAACGTGGCAAAGCGAAATTGCTAATTTTTTGCCAATTCGAAAAAAATACCTTCTTTACCCCGATTTTTCTCTTTTAGATGATGTCAAATAGTACTGAGTGGGATAAAAGATACGCTAATCCCAATTACGTTTATGGCACTGAGCCAAACAACTTTCTTAAACAAGAGTTATCAAAACTCTCTGCCGGGAAACTTTTACTCCCGGGTGAAGGTGAAGGAAGAAACGCACTATGGGCTGCCAAGAATAATTGGGAGGTTACAGCTGCTGATTTTAGCCAAATGGCTAAAGAAAAAGCGATGAAACTTTTCGCTGTAAATCAGGTAGTAGTAGACTATAAGGTGGGGGATATTCTAAATCTTAACTTCAATAAGCAATTTGATGCCATAGGTCTGATATTTTTACATCTTCCTAAAGACCTCAAACAATTATTTGCCAATAAAATGGCACAGCTCCTTACACCAAAGGGTACGCTGATTATGGAAACATTTCACCCCGAACAGATTTCGCGCAGTTCAGGGGGTCCAAAGAAACTTGATCTCTTTGTTACACCCGAAGAATTAAGGGTATATTACAGTATGCTAAACATTGTTAGTATTGAAACGCAAGAGGTTTGCCTAAACGAAGGAACTCACCATCAAGGGAAGGCAATAGTAATCAGAATGGTTGCAACTAAAGAATAAGGAATTAATACACGAATGGCGAAAAATAAATACTACGTAATTTGGGAGGGACAAAAAGTAGGTGTTTTTGACAGTTGGAACGAATGTGCAAAGAACATTAAAGGCTACCCAAACGCCAAGTACAAATCGTTCCCTACTAAGAATGCTGCCGAACAGGCTTTTGCGGGCAACTACTACGATTATGCTGGCAAAACTGTTAACCTGTCCATACAGCTTGAGGGGCTTAAAGAGAATCAACCCAAACCCATTTTCCCTTCACTGGCAGTTGATGCTGCTTGGAACACATCAACTGGTGATATGGAATATCGAGGAGCTGATGCACAAACTGCAAAGGAGATTTTTAGGCAAGGTCCTTACTTCGATGGGACTAACAATGTGGGCGAGTTTCTTGCCATAGTTCACGGACTTGCCTATCTAAAGAAAAAGAATAGCAATCTTCCAATTTACACCGATTCGATGACGGCTATTAGCTGGGTTCGAAAAAAAAGGGCCAATACAACATTGCAAAAAACATCTCGGAACGAGATACTATTCGAGTTATTAGAACGAGCAGAGAAGTGGCTAAAAGAAAACACATGGAAAAATCAACTTCTTAAATGGGAAACTAAAATATGGGGTGAAATCCCTGCCGATTTTGGCAGAAAATAACCTAAAGAAGCACTATTCTACTTCCTAAATAGATCATTATTCATAGATTTGCATAACAGCATTATAATCATCAGAATTTGAAAACAGAACGTTTCATTGCCAACAGGCTTACCGATCCGAAGGAAACAAAAGGGAATCTTTCTCGACCGTTTATTAAAATAGCCACCATTGCCGTTGCCCTTAGCCTTGCGGTTATGATTATTGCCGTTGCTGTTATAACAGGATTTAAAAACGAAATATCGGAAAAAACCATTGGCTTTGGCAGCCATATTCAAATTCTTAATTACGACCGTAACATATCGTTTGAAACTACACCGATTAGCAGCAACCAGGAGTTCATCCCCGATTTGCTCTCAATTGATGGGGTAAAGCACATCCAACCATTTGCTGTAAAACCAGGAATAATAAAAACCGATATCGACATTCAGGGCGTTGTACTAAAAGGGATTACAAAGGATTTCGATTGGGGTTTCTTCAAAAAAAACCTAAAGCAAGGGAATATTCTCTCGCTAAATGATTCAACCACCTCCAACAGTGTAGTTATTTCAAAAACCTTATCGTTGCTGCTATCGTTAGATGTTGGCGATAAATTTGACATGTTTTTTGTTCAGGAACCTCCACGTTTTAGACGCTTTACGGTTGAAGGTGTTTATGATTCGCAGATGGCCGAGTTCGATAAACTCTTTGTCCTTTGCGATCTAAAGCATATTCAGCAGCTTAATGGTTGGGAACCAGATCAGGTTACTGGACTTGAAATTCTTATAAGCGATTTTAGAAAGATTCAGGATTTAACCCTAAAGGTTGAAGATATTGTTGTATTCCAATTCCTTAGCGATGGATCCAGATTAAGAGTGCTAAGCATTATCGAAAAATATCCTCAAATTTTCGACTGGCTTGGAATTCAGGACTTGAACGTAATCATCCTACTTGTACTAATGATTGCTGTTGCAGGTATAAACATGATATCGGGGCTGCTAATCATTATCCTTGAGCGAACCTACATGATTGGGGTTTTAAAGGCACTGGGTGCAGAAAATCGATTTGTCAGAAACATCTTTTTAATTCAGTCGGGGCACATTATTGTAAGAGGATTACTTTGGGGAAATATTATTGGAGTTGGCCTTTGTTTGCTACAGCACTACTTTGGTATCATTAAACTCGACGAGGCGAACTACTACCTTTCAACTGTTCCTATAAACCTTAGTGCTCTCCACGTATTGATGGTTAACATCGGAACGTTCGCTGTAACCATTACCATGCTCCTAATTCCCTCCATGGTTATATCACGCATTAGCCCCGATAAAACAATTAAGTTTGAATAGATTCAAGAAATCTCACAATCCCCTTGTCATAACAATTATAGGGTTGTAAAGCTATATAATTGCCTTGTACTATTATAGTTTAATACATCGCCTATTTTTGATAACAAGGCAACATTTCCAAGGGATAAAAGTTATTTAGATAATTTGAAAAGTAGCATACCAACATTTAACCTTAAAGATTGTTTGTGTTAACATGAGCGATTTTAACAGTATTGTAAAGAAAATACAGCAGAACTTTTTAAAAGAGTTACCAGGCTTACCTGCTCAACTCAAAATGGCACCAACATTCAGTAGTGGGAATAATTTTTCATCTACTCCTAATATAACCACCAGGCAAAGTGCAGTACTAATTGGTATTTATCAGAAAGATTTCAATGCACATACCATTCTAATTAAAAGGTCAGTTTACGATGGTTTGCATAGCGGACAGGTTAGTTTTCCCGGTGGGAAACATGAAGAACTCGATACCGATCTAGTGTCAACAGCACTTCGCGAAGCCAATGAAGAAATTGGCATAAACCCCAAAGATGTAAAGATAATAGGCACGCTAACGCCTCTCTATATTCCCGTTAGCAACATGATGGTCCTCCCCGTTGTTGGGCTTATTCCAGAACCAAAAAATCTTAAATTGAACCTGCAAGAGGTTGAGTATACCATTGAGTTAAGTCTGATGCACCTAAAAGACAAGGCTAACCTATCGGTAAAAACCTTTAATGTTAATGGCAAGCCTATTTCAGCACCATACTTTGCTGCAAAAAACGAGGTGATTTGGGGTGCAACTGCAATGATTATCTCAGAGCTAACCGAATTGTACTAGGCTAAACCTAATTTGGCAAGATATTTTGATAATGTTTATACCGCTGCATTATCTGTTTAACATAGTTGTATGTTTCGTCTCCTTTAAAATACCCATACCTTACAGTAGTGTCGCAGTAATAATCAGGATTAGATTTATTGAGTATAAAAAAATCTACATTGTTATCCCAAACATTGGGGTCCTTACCATGTTTCCGTGCCAAATTCCGAGCATCTATAACATGGCCTATTCCAGCGTTATATGATGCAAGTATAAACTTAACCCTTTGGTCAGGGTCAGGTATGCTGTCAAACCGTTTTTCAAGCCACTTTAAGTAACGAGCACCTGCCCTAATCTGGGTTTCCGGGTCGGTTTGATGCTGCACACCAAAATATTTAGACGTAGCAGGCATAAATTGCATTAAACCATAGGCTCCCATGTTCGACTGTACATTGTGCTTAAATCTACTTTCTTGGTAAACAAGCGAAGCAAATAATCGCCAATCCCAATCTATGCTACTACTCGCATTCCTAAATCCTTGATCATATATAGAGATGTTCCCCATCTTAATTCGAACATTCTCAGAAAGTACTCTACGTGCCCAGAAAGGATTGTCGAAGTATTTTCCCTTTATAATTCTATATTCAGCAGTTTTTGAAAATCCCTCAAGCCATTGGTTTAAAGAAGTTTGTAATCCTTTAGATTTTTTATTTAAAGCCCAAGCTAAATTCTGATCAAAGCTTACCGGTGTATCAATATCAATATTATCAAAATAATAGGAGTTAACTCTTGCAACATCCTCATCGCAAACTGTAAAATCTATCTCGCCATTTGCAACAAGTTCTATAAGTTCGTCAGCCTCATACTTGGCTAGTTCAACTACAATTACTTTTGTACCAATCTCTTCTGATAGATTCTTAAGTCTTTGGGCTGATGCTGATCCCGCCTGAACATAAACAATTTTATCGCCTAAGTCTAAAGGTGTACGGATGGGGCTATAATCAACACTTTTTTTCTGAACTAAAACCTGCTTGGTAGTACTATGGGGTAATGTAAACAAAAAATGCTCTTTCCTCGTTGTTGTAATGGTAAGATTGTTGGCAAAAATATCAATTTCACCGTTATCTAGCATTTTAAAGGCTTCATCAAGATTATTCTCTGTTATCAATTCCAACTTAACACCAAGATGCTGAGCAAATGCTTGAAGCATATCAAATTGGTAACCCATGGGCTCACCTTTATATATGAAGTAATTGGTTGAATTAAAATCGGTAACTGCTGTTAAAACACCTTCCTTTTTTATTTCATCAATATCACTTTCATCACTAACTGAGGATGTTTTTCTTGAGTTAAAATCCATATTACAACTCCATATAAAAAAGAGCGGCAATAGCAGTATTAAGTTTACACTTAAAGTTCTGAACAATTTCATAACTAATCAATTATAAAAAAACTGAAACAAAAGTAGGGTAATTAAGTTTAATGTGAAAGGTAAATTTGACGACTAATCATAAAACGTCCACAAAACGCCAAATTTAAAAATTCTGGGGTTATAAGGGTATAGATATGTAGCAAAGTATTCATTATTAGGATACCCCTGGTTTGCATGTTCGAGTTTTAGGTATATAAGGGCTCTTTTCCACTTAAAGTTCAAAAAAGCATCCACAAGAGGATATCCTCCAATTTTCTCAACCCGTTGACTATAAAACTGAGCTATACTAGGACTATAAGCGTCAGCATAAAATTTAGTCCGATAGTAAACATTAAAGCCAAGCTGGCCTGTCAGCGCATTTTGGATTAAAACTCTTTCATAATATGCTGATGAGAATACCATTAGGTTGGGGATACTCAACGAATTGCTATTTGTATTGCCCTGCCACACAACTCTATTGAAAAAATTAAAACCATTAAAAAATCTAAAGTTCTTTTGCGCATAAAATGAAGTAACAGTAACATCAGCAGTCTGATCGGGAACAGCGTCTTGGTTAAAGAAAACAAAATCTTTAATGTGTATTAAATTATAGCCTATTTCGGCTTCCCAACGCTTGACTTCTAAAGCGCCCTGAAGTTTAAACCGTTTTTCTTTAGCAAATGAATTGTCCCATCTGGTATGATTTGAGAAGAAATGATTAACAAAAACCTCAGGAGTAGTCTCGCTAATCTTCAGTGTACCCCTAAGCCGAGGCATGCGCACATCCTTCCAAGGCGACAACCAAATCTCACCATCAACATCCTTGTCATCGGCTCTATACCCACTAAAGAACAGCCTTAATGCTCCTCTATAACCTATGAAAGGACTATCGCTAAATACACCAACTCCCAAATGCGCAGATGATTCAATAATATCTTTTGATGGGTATAAAAAATCCTGAGGTGTAAACACATGATAATTGAAGTGATTATAGCCTACCCAGCCCCTAACGCCTGGCATTCCAGGAATCTTTGCAAATTGAGCAATTTCTAGAATTAGCTTTGCATCCCAATTTTGTTTAGAAACCGAATCGCGAGTATAATTTGGGGATATATAAAAATTATTATAAAAGGATGTATCAGGATCCGTATCAGTATAAAGTCTAGATTGTTTGCTATAATCCAGTAATAATCGTGTTGTTACTAGGGGAATATAGTTATCGAGTAATGAACCATCCTCAGCTTTTAACTTCTTGTTCACATTAAGAATTGTATAGCCCAAATTAGCAGAAAATGAAAAGTTTCGTAACACACTAGAAGCAGTGGCCAACTTAAAGGGTATAAATTCAACTATTGTATCTCTAACAAACATTGGATCGGTAACACCGCCATTCTCTTCATTATTGTAGACTTTATTAACCAATGCAAACTGCCCAGTTAAATTACCTTTATAGTAGTTAGCAAAAAGGGATATTATATTGTTTCTTGCTTCCTGATTCTGATATATCCCTTTTGTTCCGTAAAAATTGTAATAGAGCCCAAAATTAAAGTGCTTCCCCAAATTCTGTGTGTGTAAAGCATTTAAAACTTGCTCCGCCTTACTGTTAGCACCTCCATTTGAATAGAATAATCTTGTAAATGGTGACCTCACATTATATTGCTCAGTTTCTGAAGTTTTGTTGGAATACAGATCATAGTAACGAGCAAATAAAAAATCATAGGACTCATCCCTTGTAAAAAAGTGGTCAAATTGTACTGGACCACCTAAATTACCTATGTAGGTATATGTTTCAAAGTTTTTTTGCTGAGGATATACAAGATGTGTAAACCTGAATAGAGTATCTATTGTTGTATTATCATTACTCAGAAAAGTACTATTAAATTTCCAAGCAAAATATCGTGCACTATCTGTGGTTGGGTGAATCAGATCGATTGCCGATCTGGAGCCTATTTGATCGTGTAAACCAAACACTCCTTTACTGCCTAGTGTATCCCTATCGCTTAACGTACCGATCAATAAATCTTTATCTCCCTTTTTTTTGCTAGATAGAGTGTCTTTTGATGCAACGCTATTAGGGATAGTGTCAGACTGTTGCAAAAAAAACATTATCCTTTCAGAGGATAGGCTAAACGGTAAATTACTCCAGCTTTTAGCAAAGAGTAGGACGAAGAGAGTAAGTACTATGGTATATTTTCGCCACATAATTGGTGAGCAAATATAAATAAAAAGCCCCGATAGTGCAA
>DHQB01000023.1:0-5955 GCA_002410065.1 Bacteroidales bacterium UBA5349
GGTTTTAATTGGGGCTAATATAATGAGTTTAAATTTGTTTAATAATTAACTAATAAAATTTTTAAATGAGAACTAAAACATTTCTTCTTTTTGCGTTAGCGCTGTGCATTTTTATAAGTCCAGCAGTATCACAAGTGACTGATGCAGAAGGAAAATTAAAGGAACAAAAAGCTGATTCGTTATCAGGCTGGAAAACTGGAGGCATTGCTGGAGTAAATGTTGCCCAAACTGCGCTTGTTAACTGGGCTGCCGGAGGCGAAGGCTCATTTGCTGTTAATGGCATCTTTAGCCTTTTTGCTAACTATAAAAAAGACAAAATTTCATGGGACAACTCGTTCGACTTAGGTTATGGGGTTTTGAAACAGGGAGATATTGATTATAAGAAAACAGACGACAAGATAGATATTCTTTCAAAATTTGGTCGCGAAGCATACAAAAACCTTTACTATGCTGGTCTGCTTAACTTTAAGTCACAAATGACAAGGGGTTACGATTACAAGCCTGAGGGAGAAGAAGACGTATTAATATCGAATGTATTTGCTCCTGCATATATTATTGCAGCTATTGGTGTTGACTATAAGCCCAATAATTATGTTAGCGTTTTTGCTGCGCCATTAACTGGCAAGGTTACAATTGTAAATGATGAGAGTCTCTCGGCAAAAGGCGCATTTGGAGTAGAGCCTGGAGAGAATAGTTACAGCGAATTTGGAGGATATGTTCGGATTATATTCTCGAAGAATGATTTCAAGAGTGAGTTTATGAAGAACGTTTCAATCACCTCTAAAGTCGACCTTTTCTCAAACTACTTAAAGGATCCACAGAACATTGTTGTTAACTGGGAAAACATTATTGCCTTGAAAATCAATAAGTATATCAACGTAAACCTTAATACTCACTTAATTTACGATGATAAAGTTAAGATTGCTAAGGAAGTTGATGGCGTTGTTACAGCATCGCCCAGAATTCAGTTTAAGGAAATTTTCGGTGTAGGTGTATCATTTAAATTTTAAATCATGGGAATATTAAAAGAGTTCAAAACGTTTGCCATGAAGGGCAACGTTGTCGACATGGCGGTGGGTATTATTATTGGAGCTGCCTTTGGCAAAATTGTCACCTCCATTGTTAACGATATCATTATGCCCCCGTTGGGCATGCTGATTGGTGGTGTCGATTTCAAGGATTTAAAGATTATTATTCAGAAAGCGACTGAAACAGTTCCTGCTGTATCGCTCAATTACGGTAATTTTGTACAGGTTGTTTTCGATTTTTTGATTGTGGCCGTTGCAGTATTTATTGTAATTAAAGCCATTAACATGGCTAAGAAGAAGGAGGAGGTACCTGCTGCTCCTGCCGCTGCTCCTGCTCCAACAAAAGAAGAAATTTTACTTACTGAGATAAGAGATTTGTTGAAGAAGTAATTGTTAATCTATAAAAAAACCAGCGCATTGCGCTGGTTTTTTTATGTTCTATTGTTATGTATTGAAGTTAGAACTTATACTCATTCTCTTCAATTAAAACATTGGCAATATTACGTCGTGCTTGCATAACGTTAACACCTGCTACGCAGGTTAGTGTTTTAATACCTTTCACAAGTCTTTTGGCCTCTTCTCCCTCAATGCTTGAGTAAATTGCATCATTAGCATTTTTGGCAATAAGGCTTGCTGTATCGTAAACAAAAACGTCGAGCATGTCCCTGTAAACCTGCTTGGTTCCGTTAAGTCCATCGAGTTTTTCAATCCTAAGAGCCATCGATTCAGCTTCGTACAATTCCATAATCATATTCGCTAGGTTGTTTACAACCTCTTGCTCGCTCATGAAATTTTTCCCAAGGGCTTGGGTTGTACTCTGAAGGGTAAGCATAATGGCTTTTTTGAAGTTCCCAATATATCTGCGTTTCTCTTCAAAATAGGTTTCTCCACTTTTTGCTCCATCAGTAATACTATCTAAGTTCTTATGGATTTCCTCGGCCATCTGAAAGAGATTGTACTCACCTTTTTTTGCAAATTTATTGGTCGCTTCAACTACCAAAAGGCGGTTAATCTCGTTGGTTCCTTCAAAAATTCGGTTAATGCGTGAGTCGCGGTAACCTCGGTCAACGTTCATCTCTGCAGAGTAACCCATACCACCGTGAATCTGAACTGCTTCATCTGCTACATAATCAAGCATTTCAGAACCCCAAACCTTAAGGATAGCGTCTTCTACAGCATAGTGGCTAATGCCATCAATTGCAGCAAGGCCTTGATCACATCCTTCCGATTTATACTTATTTATCATTCCGTCAACATCCTTGCTTACCCTGTAAATTGCAGATTCGTGAGCAAAGGTTTTGATTGCCATTTGACCTAATTTATGCTTAATGGCGCCAAAATTAGAAATTTGAGTATTGAACTGCTTGCGTTCGTTGGCATAGCGAACAGAATCGGTTATGGCTTGCTTTGCTGCGCCAATTACGTTGGCTCCCAATTTCATGCGACCCATGTGCAAAATACTAAGGGCAATGCGGAAGCCTTGACCGCGATCACCAATCATATTCTCAACGGGAACTTTAACGTCGTTGTAGTAAATTTGGGTAGTTGACGAGCCTTTAATTCCCATTTTATGCTCATCGGGACCTATAACCACACCAGGCCAATTGCTTTCAACTATAAATGCGCTTAGAATTCGGTCGTTATCAATTTTTGCAAAAACCACTTGGGTATCGGCAAACCCCCCATTGGTAATCCACATCTTTTGCCCGTTTAGGATATAGTGTTTGCCATCCTCGCTAAGGGTTGCAATGGTCTTTCCTGAATTGGCATCGCTCCCTGCACCTGGCTCAGTTAAGCAGTATGCACCAATTAGTTCGCCAGTTGCAAGACGCGAAACGTATTTTTCACGTTGTTCATGATTTCCGTAATACATAATGGGCATAGTTCCAATTCCGCAATGACATTGATAAGCAACTGAGAAAGAGTAACCAGCACCCGTTGTTTCGGCTACAAGCATTTGGGTTACAAAATCTTGTCCAAACCCATTGAACTCCTCGGGAACAGCAATTCCCAACATGCCTAGTTCGCCTGCTTTTTGCAGAATGCTTTTCATTAGCACCCTGTCACCTGCATCAATTTTATCAAGATTAGGTAGTACCTCTGCATCCAAAAAATCTTGACAAGTTTGAGCAATCATGCGCTGTTCCTCGTTAAACTCTTCAGGAATAAATATATCCTTTGGATCAAGATCTTTTACAAGAAATTCGCCGCTTTTCATTATTACATTTTCCATGTTTAAATTGGTTATAGTTAGCTTATTGAAATATTGTTATAAACCTATCGATAGGGCAATCAGCTCAGCAATATCGTAGTTTTTAATCTCCTCTTCTTTGTTTTTGTACTTTATGCCATCGGTCAACATGGTCATACAGAATGGGCAAGATGTTGCAATAATTTGAGGATTTGTTTTTAGAGCATCCTCAGTACGCTCAATAAACACCTCCTTGTCGCCTTTTTCTGCTTCTTTAAACATCTGGCCACCGCCTGCACCGCAGCAAAGAGCAAAGCTTTTATTCCGATCCATCTCAATAAGATTTGTTGTTAGGGCTTTGAGAATTCTGCGGGGTTCGTCGTAAATGCTGTTTGCACGACCTAAGTAGCAGGGATCATGGAAGGTGATTCTATCGTTGGCAAACTTGCTCATATCTAGTTTAAGTGTACCATCGGTAATTAGTTTGTCGATAAATTCAATGTAGCTGATCACCTCATAATTTCCACCTAAATCGGTGTATTCATTCTTGAAGATATTATAGCAGTGGGGGCAAATAGCAATAATTTTCTTCACCTCATACATCTTAAATGTCTCGATGTTCTGCATCGCCTGCATTTGGTATAGCATTTCGTTGCCAGCCCTACGAGCAGGATCTCCTGTACAGGTTTCCTCTTTACCAAGCACCGCGTAACTAACATTAAGGTGAGTGAGGATTTTAGCAAACGCTCTGGCCACTTTTTTATACCTATCGTCGTATGCGCCAGCACAACCAACCCAGAAAAGATATTCAGGTTTTTCGCCCTTGGCAAATAGGTCGGCCATTACAGGTACACTAATTTTTATGGTTTCCATATTGTAAAATCTTGACTTTTATATCTTATTCATTTCCAAATTTTCTGCCCAAACAAGTCTATCGTCTGGCGAGTATTGCCAAGGAGCTCCATTGTTCTCAATATTGCTAAAGGTTGCTTTTAGTTCACCTGGTGCTGAACCTTCCTCCATAACTAAATAGCGGCGCATATCGATAATGAGTTTGGGATGATCGATGTTTATAGGACATTCCTGTGCACAAGCGTTGCAGGTGGTACAAGCCCAGAGTTCCTCTTCGCTTATATAATCGCGAACAAGCGATTTGCCATCAGTAAACTCCTTACCTTGCTTCAGTAAACCATCGCGTTTCTCCCTCATTCTAGCCCTAAGGTCCATCATCACTTTACGTGGCGATAGTTTTTTTCCGGTAATATTGGCAGGGCAAACTGCGGTGCATCGTCCGCACTCAGTGCATGCCAGCGAGTCAAGATAGTTTTTCCATGAAGCATCTTCTGCATCAAGCACGCCAAAACGCTCAACCGGAGCATCGGCAGGAGCTGCAGCATAAGCTGTTTCAGGATCCATCATTAATTTCACTTCGCGGGTAACGCTATCCATGTTTGTTAGTTTACCCAGTGGTTCCAACCTCGATAAGAAAACGTTTGGCACCGACATAAACACATGGAAGTGCTTAGAGTAGGGCAGTAGGTTTGCAAATATAAAGATTAGTAGAATGTGCGACCACCAAGAAATTTCATGATATATTTGAATAGTTTCCATTGACATGTCGCTAAATATTCTTGCTAAAATTGCCCCAACAGGGAAAATGCCATGCAGCTCAGCATTCAAAAGTGTTTGCTTTGCAACGTAAGTAGCATTCATGCCAAGTAGCGATACCATTAGCAAAAAGATTATGGTAAGGGCAACATTGGCATCAATATGGGATATGTGCTTCATCTCAATCCCTTCGAAACGCTTAACGTGCAAAAATATCCGACGAAAAAGGAAAACCAAAATAGCAACGGCTATGATTAGGGCGAAAACATCGCCTGTACCCATTAAAAAATCGTA
This sequence comes from Bacteroidales bacterium UBA5349, assembly GCA_002410065.1. Lineage (GTDB taxonomy): Bacteria > Bacteroidota > Bacteroidia > Bacteroidales > Tenuifilaceae > Perlabentimonas. The sequence continues at coordinate 5,122 of DHQB01000023.1, forward strand.
TAGCCAGCCAAAAATATTGAGCGAGCGCTCAAGGCCAAAGAGGCCATCGATAACCATTTCGATGCTGCCCACAAGAATTACCAAAAATCCCCAGAAAACAAGGGCATGAATAAACCCGAGAATGGGTCTACGGAACATCTTGGTTTGGCCAATGGCTACCTTCATCATCAAACCAAAGCGCTTGCCAAGATCGCGAACAGGGAAAGTTGGTTTTGTAAGCATAAATAGCCTAACGTAACGCCATGTTGTAAACCCAAATATTCCAAGAGTTACTAATAGCGCTATGGCAAATATTATTTGATTCATCGTTGTTTAGGTTTTAAAAAAGTAAAAAGTAAAACTCTGAATGTAAAAAGTAAAAAGTAAAAATTTGAACGGCAAATGTAAAACTACTTTAAATTTCTGCTTTTAGCAGTTTTGATACTACTAGCAAAAATGGCAATTAACTCCTGGCATTCATTTAAGCATTTTTGAACAACGTTAATATCAGAAGCCAAAGGCTTACGGATTATTATCATTAGACTTATGCTAGTTTCTCGGAGTTCTTTAAGAATAATTCCCATTTTATGTATAAAATCCTTACTTGACTCTGCTGCTTGGGCTTCCCCATAATTTAATGCAGGAGAAGTACCACTCCTAATAATTTGTCCCGAAATATGATTGCCCGCATATGTTTTTGTTAGTATCTCAGAAACCTCAAGAACTTGAAGAGCAAAAGAAATTAACCTCTCTTCCAAATCGTATATTCTAGGTTCATCCATCCCCAAAACTTTTACATTTAGCGTTCTACATTCTACATTCTACATTCTACATTCTACATTCTACATTCTACAT
>DHQB01000023.1:6175-250789 GCA_002410065.1 Bacteroidales bacterium UBA5349
CATTCTACATTCAATGTTCTACATCCTATATTCTACTTTGCTTTAGCTTCTTTTACTGCTTCTACAAGTTTAGGGAGTACTTTGGCAGCATCGCCAACAATACCATACTGTGCTGCCTCAAAAATAGGTGCGTCCTTATCGGCATTAATGGCAACAATATATTTTGATGCACTAACCCCTGCAAGGTGTTGAGTTGCACCAGAGATACCAATTGCAATGTAAAGGTTTGGGGCAACAATTTTACCTGTTTGACCGGTGTGCTCCTCGTGAGGTCTCCATCCTTCGTCGGAAACGGGGCGAGAGCAGGCTGTTGCGGCGCCTAAAATTTCGGCTAGTTCCTCAAGGGGTTTCCAGTTTTCGGCCGATTTCATGCCACGGCCTCCAGAAACAACAATCTCTGCATCGGTTAGTAGTAATTTGCCTATTTGCTTTTGTACATCCTTAACTTGCGTTTTAACCATTGCTCCATCAACAGCTACTGAGCCAATCTCAATGGTAGCTGCATTGGCAGTTTCAGCCAAGTCGAAAGAGTTTTGCATTAGGGTTAAAATCTTAATATCCGTTTTAAGGGCAACGTGTGCAAAAGCATTACCAGAATAAGCCCTTTTATACACCATAAATGGCTCGGTACTTAAAGGCAATTTACTAACGCCTGAGCCTATGGCTGCTTTAAGCCTTACGGATAATCTTGGTGCAATTGATTTACCCATATTATTGTTGGCAATAATAATAACCTTAGCACCTTCTTTCTGTGCAATTTCAGCAATAGCGGCAGTATAAGCCTGGCTGTCGAGAGTGCTTAATGCTTCACTTTTCAGGTTGATTATTTTTTTTGCTCCGTAATTCCCCAGTTTGGAAAGTTCATCATCGGCAACGTTACCTATGGAAAGTGCAGTGGCTGATGTACCCAGCATTTCTGCAACTTTTGTAGCGTAGGAAACAAGTTCGAATGAAAGTTTCTTGAATTTCCCATCCCAATTCTCAGTGAAAACTAGTACTGACATATCGTATTTTTTAATCTGATTAGCAATGAATTAAATAATTTTTGCCTCATTCTGAAGCAAATCGATAAGCTGTTTTGGATTTTCAGCATCAACAAATACACACTTAGCGCGTGGTTGTGGAGGCTCAAAGCTAACCACTTCGGTTAAAGCATCAACAGCAATTGGTTCAACTAACTTAATTGGTTTTGTGCGTGCCTGCATTATGCCGCGCATTGCAGCAATTCTGGGTTCTTTAGCAATCCCTTTTTGTACCACTGCAACAAATGGGGTAGGAACAGATACTGTTTCCTTTCCACCATCAATCTCGCGGATAATCACCGATTGACCATTCTCGAAGTTTAAACTAGAAACTGCCGAAACAGAAGGATACCCAATAAACTCAGCGATCATGCTACCAACGGTAGAGCCATTAAAGTCACTCGACTCAATTCCGCAAAGCACGATGTCGTAATGCTCGTTTTTAACAACCTCGGCAATCTGTGCAGCAACCTGATATGCATCTGTAGCTGCAAGGTTTACCCGAATTGCATCATCGGCACCAATAGCCAATGCTTTACGGATGGTTGGCTCTGCAGCAGCAAGCCCAACATGGGCAACTGTAACGCTTTTAACACCAGTTGAAGCATTGTCCTTCAATTCAAGAGCACGGGTAAGTGCCAACTCATCCCAAGGGTTTATAACCCACTGTACACCAGCAGGATCGAGTTTGGTATTATTTTCAGCAAACTTAACCTTAGTAGTAGTGTCAGGTACATTGCTGATACAAACTAAAATTTTCATCGATTATTTTTTTAGTTGATAATTTAATCAAATTGAGAAATAACAAAAAAACAACAACGGAATAAGCACACGTATTATCCTAAAGGACAACTTATCCCGCAATTCTCATCATTTTTCCTTCAAAAATGAACTTGCAAATATACTAAAAATGGGTGAAAGCAATAATTTTCTACTTTTTTATCTTTATTATTTACCTTTAATGCGATTTTAATTACTTGACAATAAGTCATATAAATAATTAATCATCTGTTTAATAACTTGAATTATCAATCTATTCAACAGTCAATAACTAGTCAAAATAAGCCATGAAAGAAGATGCCGAGTGCCATTAAATTTTTAAGAGGCATCCTTACAAATGAAGGAGGTAAGAAAACAGGATTGTTACAATAGTATTTTGATTAGAAAGCAAAGGGTTCAATAAAACCATAAACTGTCAATAATGTGCTCATATTGAGTTTTAGCTGGGCATCACTTGCTTAAGCTAAAATTATTTTAGGTATGCTAGATTGTTACTAACTACCTAATAATTAAAGTAACTAATGGTTTCTTTAAGTCTATCGGCAAAGGATTTAAGTTCTTCGGAGCTAGTTGCCATTTGCTGACTAGTTTCGGCATTTTGCTGCACTAGTGTGTTTAGCTGTTGAATGGCATTGTTAATCTGATTTGCGCCCGATGATTGTTCCATACTTCCAGAGGCGATCTCTTGGACTAATTTGGCAGTTTCTCCAATATCGGGAATTAGGGTCTCAAGAAGTTTTGCTGAACCTTCGGTAATTGCTACACTCTTTGAAGCAAGCGAAACAATATCATCAGCAGCAATTTTACTACGCTCAGCTAGCTTACGCACCTCTGCGGCCACAACGGCAAATCCCCTTCCATGTTCGCCTGCACGAGCGGCTTCAACAGCAGCATTCAAAGCTAAAATATTTGTTTGGAAGGCTATATCGTTGATAATATTAATTTTCTCGGCAATGTTTTTAATGGAGATCAAACTCTCTTTTGAAGCTGAACCTACTTCTTTTATTCCTTGTGATACCTTACTCGAAATCTTATCTGTTCGTTGAGCGTTCTCAGTGTTTTGCTGAATATTTGCGGCCATTTCCTCCATTGACGAAGATACCTCCTCAACAGATGAAGCCTCAGAGTGAGCATCCTCTGAAAGTTTTTGCGAAACAACATTTAGCAGTTCGCTTGAACTGACTAGTTTATCAACATTATTTTCAATCTCGCCCACAACCATCGATAAATTCTCTTTAATTTTTTGGGCAGCACAAACCAATTGGCCTAAATCAATCTTTGGATTAATACATTGGGTATCGATATCGGCAGACAAATTACCCTCAGCTAAATCGTTAAGTTTTTCAACTGCATTGGCTAAGGGACGAACAACCCTAATTGATGCAAGGTAAAAACAAACAACGCTAAAACCTATGTTTATAATGGTAATAAGCAAATTTACAGGAGTGTTCCCATCGTAAAACTTATATTTTATGCCAATGGTAAGCATTAAGAATAGCAGGTTAATAAGCCAAATTATGCCAACTTTAACAAAGACAGAATGCTTAAAGAATCGATTTAGAAGTAATGCTGCTGCAGTTCCAGCTGCAACAATACTAATGAAATTACTTATAAAGAAGTTCATACAGAATGTGTTAAGTTGAAATTTGCACAATATCTAAGTTGGATAAACCGTATTAAAATTATAAAATAATTGAGATTATCTTACAATTAAAGAACTTTTTTAATCGATTGCATATTATATAATGGCTTTGCATTTAGCCCAACATCATTGCAGTAACGTATAATATCATAAATGATAAAGTCAGTTTGATATCTTAGTTGATTAACAACCATTTCATTCGAATAGTTGCAAACTCTTTTTGTTATTTATAAATAAAATAATGCCTTATATTAGCAATCTGAATAGCCCAAACATTATATTAGCTAAATTATTTTTCTTATTAAAGCATGGTAAAATACCAAATTGTTCAAATTGGTGCCGGAAATTTGGCAACACATTTATCAAAGGCATTGCAGCGGGCTGGACATACTATTGTGCAGGTGGTTGGGCGAACCGAAGCGAGCACTAAAATTTTGGCTAACGAGTTAGGATCACCTTTCACAATATCAATAAACAATATAGATAGAACTGCTGATTTATATATCGTTTCAATTCCCGATTCGGCCATCACCGAAATATTATCCATTTTACCCCAACTTAACGGCATCGTTGTTCATACTAGTGGAAGTACTCCTGCTGCTATTTTACAAAAGGTATCTCAGAGGTATGGAGTTTTCTACCCGTTTCAAACATTCTCAAAAGCTAGGGATGTAAGTTTAAAAGGGGTTCCTTTTTGCATTGAGGCTAGCAGTGCAGAGGTAAAATTTGCTCTTAGCGAAATAGCTTCTTCAATTGGTGGTAGCCCAGTCGAAATGAATTCGGAACAACGGAGATGGCTTCACCTTACAGGTGTTTTTGCCTGTAATTTTGTAAATCATATGTTTAGCATTTCACAGGCCATTGCTCAAGATAAAGGCTTAACTTTCGAAATGCTTAAACCGCTTATAAACGAAACAATAAACAAAGCGCTAGAGTCGGGGCCTGCAAGCAGTCAAACCGGTCCGGCAATTCGGGGCGATTTGGAAACCATTAAAAAGCATATGGCCATGCTTAGTAATATTGATGAGGAATGGATGGAGATTTACAGGTTGCTAAGTTCAAGTATATGGAACACTGCACAAGATAATGAATGATTAACCATTGTTATAACCATGAAGAATTTTAAAGAAAAGTTGAATAGTGTTAAAGCGTTTGCCTTTGATGTGGATGGTGTATTTACCGACGGGACAGTAATCGTTCATCCTTCTGGTGAATTGGTAAGAACTACGAATACGCGCGATGGATATGCAATTCACACCGCCGTAAAACAGGGATTTCCTGTGGCGATTATCACTGGGGGGAAAAGTGAAGCCGTACGCGAGCGCTTTAGGGGGCTAGGAGTAACCGATATCTATTTAGGATCAACCGATAAGGTAGAATCACTTGAAGATTTTAGGTTTAAATATGGCATTGAGCTTAGTGAGATTGTTTATATGGGCGACGATATTCCTGACTATGAAGTGATGAAACGGGTTGGCTTTCCTACATGCCCGTCCGATGCTGCTACCGAGATCATCTCTATTTCTACATACATATCAAGCTATGCAGGTGGTAGAGGTTGCGTTAGGGATATTATTGAGCAAGTTCTCAAGCTAAAGGGCTTATGGCTTAATGGGACAAACTATAAACAGTAAGAGTATGGTAAAAAGTATCCTTCGGCTTATTCGCTATCGCAACCTCATTATTGTTGCAGCAACCATGTATTTAATGCGTTTTTTTATTCTGCAACCCCTTCTTCAGCAAAAAGGAATGGATTTACTGCTCTCAGAGATTAATTTCTTGATGTTGACCTTGGCAACTATGTTTATTACAGCAGCAGGATACGTTATTAATGATTATTTCGACACGCGCACAGATTTGGTGAACCGCCCTACAACGGTTATTGTGGGTCGGGAAATATCGCGGAGGGTTGCCATTTCGCTGCATTGGATACTCAATGCAATAGGTGTAATATTTGGCATAATTGTTTCATTTGCTATAGGTAAACCAATTCTATCATTGGTTTTTATTTTAATACCAGGTATGCTCTGGTTTTATTCAACAACCTATAAACGCCAGTTTCTTTTGGGCAATATTATTGTAGCAACCTTAACAGCAATAGTTCCTCTAATGCCTTTGCTATTTGAATTACCCAAACTCTACGATGCCTATTGGCAAATTTTGATCTTTAGCCCTTCGGTTTTTAATATTGTAATTTATTGGGTTGGTGGGTACGCACTTTTTGCCTTTTGGCTTACACTATTCAGAGAGATTGTTAAAGACATTGAGGACTTTGAGGGTGATAGTGAATACGGTAGAAACACTTTGCCAGTTGCTCTGGGTTTAAGCACGTCTCGTATAGTTGCTGCAGCAATATTGCTTGTTACCATATTGCTTTTGGCATATCTTTTTGGTGCCTATCTAAATTTCTTACCCAATGGGCAGTTCGACTTTTTTACTTTTATATATCTAATCGTTGCATTGGTAATTCCATTGTTCTATATGGTTATTCGCCTTTTAACTGCCGATTGCAAAGCGCACTATCATACTGTAAGCACTATTTCAAAGCTTGTTATGCTATTCGGTATCCTTTACGCCATTCCTTTTGCATTACTAATAAGGTGATAATCCTTAACCACATCTCTTAACTATATAACTTAAGTAGAAAAGTTTTTTAATATTTAGAGTGTTTTAATTACCGCTCATTTGGTAAATAGATTTAATCATTGATACAGTAGTTGATATTATAAAAGTGATTAACCTTAACCCTAGGCTGTTTGGTTTAATAGATTTGGTTGATTGTTTCCTGGAAGTTACTGTTGATATAAGTTTTTTAACCAATTGTCAATTCATAGCCCCATGTATTGCTGTTTATTAGTTCGTCAATTCGAAAAATATACTAATTTTGAATTCCATTTAGGAATTGATATCAACTTGAATCGATAGAAAAACATGAAGAAGTTTCTTTTACCACTGTTCCTTTTTTTATCTCTTGCCTCAGTAAGTTTTTTTTCTCAGGCTCAAACAGTTAAGGATTATATTCTTAGGGCAAATCTAAAGCATGAAAATAAAGATTTTGAGGGAGCAATTGCTGAGCTGAATAAGGCTATTGAGTTAGACCCCCTGAATAAGTATGCCTATGTTTATCGTGGTGATTCCAGAGCAGAAAAGGGTGACCTTCAAACAGCGATTACCGATTATACAAAGGCCATTGATATTGATAGCCGATATGCAATTGCCTATTATTACAGAGCCAATCTAAGGGCAAGTATCCAACAATACGAGGAAGCGGAGCAGGATTACAATATGGTACTTAAAGTTGTTCCATTGTTCTCAATGGCATACAACCAGAGGGCAAAAACAAGGATTAAACTCGATGATTATAAAGGGGGCATATCCGATTTTACAAAAGCCATTGAAATTGACCCTAAATTTGTACGAGCATATGTTAATCGTGGCGAAGCCCGAATTGATGTGCACGATTTGCAAGGAGCAATCCTCGATTTTAATCAGGCAATAATTATCGATCCCGACATGGCGGATGCCTACTATTCAAGGGGATATACAAAAATACTGCTTGGGCAGAAGCAGAGCGGATGTTTGGATCTGGAGAAGGCCCAAGAACTGGGTAAAGTTGAAACTCATTTCTTAATCAAAGAGTTTTGTAAAGTGAATGCACCCACCAATAAGCGAAAATGGTAATAAGATTTTTTATAGCAATTTCTCTAATATTCTCGTTCCAAGGTATTGCTGCGCAATCGGTTGAGCAGTATTTTTCACAAGGACTTGACAGACACAAATCTAAAGATTATACTGGGGCAATTGCCGATTTTAGTAGTGCGATTAACCAAAATCCTGAGAATCCTACATTATACTACTGTCGAGGTCAATCAAGGCTTGAACTTAAAAAGTACGATGAAGCAATTGCCGATTTTTCTCAAGCAATTAGTTTAAGCCCTTTCAACCAACAAGCCTTTTTTTATCGTGCAAAGGCTAAGGAGCAAAAAGGTAATTTTAGAGGAGCCATAGAGGATTATACAGAGGTACTAAAGATTGACCCACAGCATTCAGAGAGTTACCTCTGTAGAGGCAAGGCAAAGCATTTGCTGAAAAATTATATTGACGCAATAACCGATTTTGATATTTTGCTTAAAATGGATAGCCTAAACATTAAAGGGCTTTTTAACCGTTCTCTGGCAAAATATGCCATGCTCGATTTTGGGGGCACAATACTTGACCTTGAAAGGGTAATAGACCTTGATCCAACTCACGTTGAGGCCTTCTACTACAGAGGTTTGGCGTATATCCGTTCTGGAAAACTGGAATATGGTTGTGCCGATTTGTATAAAGTCCAACAAATGGGAGATACCAGAGCAAACCAATGGATAAAGGATAGATGTAATACGACCGATTAGGCTCTCATCGTAAATTTTAAAAATATGGTCGATAAAAAGAACAATATTAACTGTAGTTCTTTTTACCTTCACTATATTAGTCTATAACCTACCGCCTCATAGAATAACATGTGGTAAAATTTTAGATATGAAATTCGAAAAATATAATTTTCTGCCCGCTTTAATGCAGAACATCACCAATATGGGCTTTAAGCGGCCCACTGATATTCAGTATAAAGCAATTGTACCAATACTAAATGGGGAGGATGTTATGGCCGTTGCCCAAACGGGTACTGGAAAAACCGCAGCCTTTGCTATGCCCATAGTGCATATCTTTTCAACAAAACGAACTAAAGTTGAAGCGTTTTTACCCCGTTGTTTGGTTATGGTACCAACGCACGAGTTGGCCATTCAGGTCTCATCTGTTTTTAGCGCATTAATGAAGGGAACAGGCCTTAGCAGTTTAGCCCTATTTGGTGGTATTGAGCAAGATCTGCAGGTAAACATGCTAAAAAAAGGGGTTGAAGTATTGGTGGCTACACCTGGCCGGATGTTCGATTTGGCTAGTCAGGGCTACCTAAAGTTTCAAAATGTGGAGATTCTTGTTCTCGACGAGGCCGATCATATGCTAGAACTTGGTTTCATAACCGATATGGATCAGTTATTTAGGAGAATGCCCCGCAAAAGGCAAACGCTATTCTTCTCGGCTACAATAAATCCAAAGATAAAAGACCTAGCCTATAATCTTGTTAGTCACGGGGTGCGTATTCATATATCACCTCACGATCCGATATCAAAAAATATTGATCATAGCGTTGCCTATATCGAAATGGATGATAAACGGTTTTTCCTTGAGCACGTAATTAAAGGTTACCCCGATAGCAAAATTTTAGTGTTTGTGCGCACAAAGGTAAGAGCAGAGAGGGTTTTAAAAGCACTTGAACGGGTTGAACTATCAGGTCAAACCATACATGGTGACAAGGAGCAGAAGGAGCGAAGTATGGTTATGAGCCAATTCAAAACTGGTGCCAACAAAGTACTTATTGCTACCGATGTAAGTGCACGGGGCATTGACATACCCAACGTTGATATTGTTGTTAATTATGATTTGCCCGAAGTTTTAGAGAACTATGTGCATAGGGTAGGGAGAACGGGTAGAGGTGATAAAAGAGGAATGGCTATATCTTTCTGCAGCGAAGAGGAGCGTGAGGTGCTTAAGCAGATTGAAGAATATTTGGGTAAACCTATTGCAGTTGCAGAACTCACTAAAGATGAGTATGAGGCAACTATCGATATTTCAGAATCGGCCGAGCATGATTGGCAATCACTAATTGATGAGCAAAACTCCCTTGAGGCAAAACAAAAACTTAAATTAAAGCCAAAGCAAAAGCGGAAGAAGAAACGCTAGTTTTGGTTTACTAAACAATTTAATAGTTGTAACGTTATAGTGTGGCGTTGAATTTAATCAGACTTTATATAATTAAGAATTAACCTAAAAATAACTATCATGAGAAACATTACCCTTTTTGCCACGTTTTTTGCAGCTACCTTCTTGTTCCTTTCTTCGACAATATATTCACAGGAAAATAAACTAGAACGCCCTTCTAAAACTGGAGTTTCAGAGGTAGATAAGTTCGTTGACAAAAGTTTTAATACCTATGAGGAAAGCCTAGATATTTCCAAAGCAGTTAGTTTTATATCTGTTGTAGATGAAGGGAATGGCAAATGTATTAAGGATGCCCAAGGCCAACCAATATCCAAGCCTGATGCTTTAACACAATTAGGAGAACTATTGGTTAGAGCAAAAAATCAGAATGAGAATGTAAAAGCAGTACAAGATCTGCAGAAATCTGCTACCGATGCAGCAAAAAAGGCATCGCTACAAAAGAAACCAGCAGTTACTAAAAACATGAAATTGGGTGCAGATGCATTATCAAAATCAGTTCAGGAAACCAAAAAGCAAATTGAAGAGATTGATCGCCAAATTGAGGATATAAAGAGTATTTAGTAGGAGACTTGACCTTTTTAATGCTAAAAAAGGCTAACCAATTTATGGCTAGCCTTTTTTTGTAGCGAGAGGCGGGCTTGAACCGCCGACCTCATGATTATGAATCATGCGCTCTAACCAGCTGAGCTACCTCGCCATCATGTGCAATTGGCCGCGGCAAATTTGCGTGGCAAAAGTATAAAATATTTTTAAACCAACAAGTATTAAGTTTCTAAATAGAATTAAACTAATTGCTGTATCCAAACGTTTGCACCAAAATTATTAACATTCAAGCAGATGCCGTGTTAGTAACTAATAGTCATTTTCTATATGTTTAATCAAAAATAACCTTTATATTGCAATAAGAGGAATATTCCATGATATTTATTCATGGAGAAATATGTAAGATTATGGAGAATGTGAAGATTAACAATGTGGTTGAGTTAGAATTTACTTTCAATACATCGGCTGGGATACTTTATAATAGGCTAAGTACACCATCCGGCCTATCGGAGTGGTTTGCTGATGATGTTAACCTTGATGGAAACATTTTCACCTTTATTTGGGATAATTCTGAGAGCCAAGCTGAGATGGTAGGTAGCAAAGAGAATAAATTTGTTCGTTTTAAGTGGTTAGGAGAGGATGACGCTTACTTCGAGTTTAGGATCTGCCCCGATGAGTTAACAGGAGGTGTTGCCCTGCACGTTACCGAACTTTTGGTAGATGAAGATACCGAAGATGCCGAATCACTTTGGAACTATCAGGTTAATGAGCTTAAAAGGAATTTAGGAATTTAAATTTCCCCTAATTCTCCTCATGTTATTGCCCATTCTATGAGCATTTTTTTAGCAAACCATTTTACTGCCGCCATGACCTTTTTTTGCATAGGTTAAAAGCTAGGTAAGACATTTCAAAATCAGCACAAATACTATCTATTTGCATTTATTAAGATTAATAGGGTAAAAAAATCACTACTTTTGCCCTTAATTATAATATGGTTTAGCTGAAAATCGTTTAGATTTTTAGTTAACTTGATTTTGTTACATTGCAAGTGCTCCGTTCTGCGTATGAAAAGGCTCCATTGGTTTGTTCTGAAATCTTATCTCGGCCCGTTGATCATGACCTTCTTTATTGTCATGTTCATACTGCTTATGCAGTTTCTGTGGAAGTATATTGATGACTTGGTGGGGAAGGGGCTTGAATTAGATGTTATAATAGAGTTGCTGGTTTACGCTTCGGCAGGTCTCGTGCCAATGGCATTGCCATTATCAACACTATTGGCATCGCTTATGACGCTGGGTAACCTAGGCGAAAATAATGAGCTACTGGCCATGAAATCTGCAGGTATCTCACTCCCTCGAATAATGCTGCCGCTAATTGTAGTCACCATCCTTATTTCCGCTGGCGGGTTTTTCTTCTCAAACAATGTATTGCCCTACACAAACCTCAAAATGAGTACATTGCTGTGGGATGTTAAGCAGCAACGTCCCGATTTATCTATAAAAGTTGGAGTTTTTAATAATGATATTGAAGGTTACAGCATAAAAATTTCAAACCGCGATCCGCAAACAAACCTGATGGAGAATGTGATAATTTACGATCATCGTTCTAAGGAAGGGAATCTTGTGGTTACTGTGGCCGATTCTGGTTATATGCATCTTACAAAGGATGAAAAGTTCATGGTGGTAACTCTATACACTGGTTATTCATATGAGGAGATGCTTGAAAATCGTGCTGATAGACGAGCTGGCAGTCGGAAGTTTCCGTCCCGTCGGAATAAATTTGATGAACAGGTGATTTTAATAGAACTAGAAGGTTTCGGGTTAGAGCGTAGCAACGAGGATTTGTTTAAAAGTAGTTTTCATGCCCTAAACCTGCAGCAATTGGGGCGAACGCAGGATTCTCTTGCAAATGAGATAGACAATAGGTTAAAAGTGGCTAAAGATGCTTTGGTCAAGCACACTATCTTTCAAAACCCATTTAGCCTTACACGCGATAGCGCAGCTTTGGTTACTTATAGGCTAAATGCCGACTCCATACTGACCTCTCTTCCTGAAAAACAACAGCACGGGATTGTTGAGCGTGCATTGTCTAGTGCCAGGGCGGCCAAAAATTCGGTAAGTTCTACTGCAATGGAGCTGGATAGCCGATCGAAACACATGGTTAGGCATACCATTGAGTGGCATCGAAAGTTTGCTCTACCGTTTGCTTGTTTTGTTTTCTTCTTTATTGGTGCACCGCTAGGTGCAATTATACGTAAAGGAGGATTGGGAATGCCAGTAGTGGTTTCGGTGCTATTCTTTGTAGTGTATTATGTTATCTCACTTACTGGCGAAAAGTTTGCCCGAGAGCTGTTGTGGGATCCAAATGTTGGAATGTGGTTGTCGTCGTTTATCCTACTGCCTCTTGGCGCATTTCTTTCTTATAAAGCCACTGCCGATTCGGTAATAATGAATTCTGATTTTTACATTCAAGCATTCAAAAAACTTTCAGCTTTTTACGGGAAGGTTAAATCATCCTTAAAACGGAAGTAAATGAGGATACTCATGTTAGCCAATAAGGTTCCTTTTCCCCCTAAGGATGGGGGTGCTTTTGCAACGCTAAACATGGCTCTTGGACTTGCTGAATCTGGTGCGGAAGTTACTCTGCTAGCTATGTCAACCCCCAAACACCCATCAAACGAGAAGGATTTTCCCGAGTCGATACTTAAGCAGATTAAGGTGCATACTGTTTTTGTAAATACAGAGTTATCACCATTTAAGGCGTTACATAATCTAATCTTTTCAAAGCATGCCTATAATGCCCAGAGGTTTATAAGCAAACAATTTGGAAAGACTTTGGAGACTCTTTTAGTTCAGAACAGTTACGATATTGTGCAGCTTGAGGGCTTATATATTTATCCCTATCTCGATATAATTAGAAAGCACTTTAGCGGAAAAATTGTGCTTCGTGCTCATAACGTTGAGCATGAAATTTGGCAAAGGAATGCTTCAATTCAAAGCAATAGATTTAAGCGTTGGTACTTTAACCATTTGGCCCATAGGGTTAAAAATGCAGAGGTTAATTTACTTAAGGGAATCGATTTGCTTATACCCATATCACTTCGCGATCAGCAGATGCTTGAGCAGCTGGGATATAGCGGACAATCGTTTACATCACCCACGGGATACTGCTTAAGTAATAGAAGGGAGATGGATGAAAACTTTGAACCCCTTTCGGTTTTTCACCTTGGTGGATTGGATTGGATTCCAAACCAAGAGGGACTTTTTTGGTTTTTAGACAACTGTTGGCCTCATGTACTAACATCTGTTCCAGATGCTAAGTTCTACATAGCTGGGCGCAATGCAACTCAGAGTTTTATTAAAAAAATTAATGATTATCAGAATACTGTTTTTGTTGGTGAGGTTGAGGATTCCGGTGAATTCATGAGATCAAAATCGGTAATGGTAGTGCCTTTGCTTTCAGGAAGTGGAATGCGCATTAAAATTGTTGAGGGCATGGCATTGGGTAAGGCAATTGTGTCAACATCAATAGGTGCAGAGGGGATTGATATTGAGAACGAAAAGCATTTAATAATTGCAGATACTCCATACTTAATGGCAAAGAGCATAGTTAAACTCCTTATCAATAAAAAAGAAATACTTAGAATTGGTGCGAATGCGCAGGTGTTTGTGAACCAGAACCTTGATAACACCACTCTAACTCAAAATCTAATTGATTTTTTTAAACAAATCCAGAATGAGTCAAACTCTTTAATTAGTCGGCAGATTTAGCTAATTTTGTGCAGTTTTATAAGAAAGTCAAGCATTAGGATAAATGATCAATATTCTTCTTCAAATTGTTTTTTGGGTGTCGTTTGCAGCAATGTTTCATTCGTATGTATTGTACCCTCTTTTTCTATGGTTCACAATGCGGATTACGAAAAAAACATCTTTTGAACAATATACAATTAGCGACGAATTACCATTTGTGTCAATTTTAATTGCAGCGCACAATGAGGAGACTGTAATTGCTAAAAAAATTGAGAGCATTAATAATACCTCATATCCAGTGAGTAAATTTGAAATTATTATTGGGTCCGATTGCTCTACCGACAATACAAACAGTATAGTAAAGTCGTTTGAGGCAAATTTAAACAGTGTTAAGTTAATCGAGTTTTATGAACGCCAAGGAAAAATAGGCGTAATGAACAAACTGATTGATATCGCCCGTGGCGAGATTATTATTTCAACCGATGCAAATGTGTTTTTTGAGAAGAGCACAATTTTTGAATTGGTAAAAAACATGAAGGACTCGAGCATAGGTTTGGTTGACTCAAGAATGGTAAATACAGGATTGAAACAGACAGGAATATCAATACAGGAAAGTGCGTATATAACCCACGAGGTATTGGTGAAATATCGTGAGGGAATGCTATGGGGAACAATGATAGGGCCATTTGGTGGATGTTACGCCATTCGCAAGGAACTATTTGTAAAGCCGCCACTAAATTACCTGGTTGATGATTTTTACATCAACATGAAGGTATTGGAGCAGGGTAAAAAATGCCTTAATAATATTGAGGCTAGAGTGTATGAGGATGTTTCCAATGAATTGTCTGAAGAGTTTCGCAGAAAAGTAAGAATTGCACAGGGTAATTTTCAAAATTTAAAAACATTCAGAAAAATGCTTTGGCCGCCAACCAAACCTCTAGCATTTGCGTTTATATCACATAAGGTAATTAGATGGTTTGGACCATTTTTAATATTGCTTTTGCTGTTTTCTAGCAGTTTTTTGGCATTTCAAAGCAATTTTTATTATTGGTTATTAATGGCTCAACTTGCACTTTTTGTGCTCCCGCTAATCGATTTTGTTTTTAAGGCTTTACGGGTGCATATTTTACCGTTGCGTTTTGCAACCCATTTTTTTAGTATGAACATAGCTCTTTTGGTAGGGCTAATAAAATATTTAAAAGGAGTTAACAGTAATGTCTGGAAACCAACCCAAAGAAATCAGTAAATTGAATACCATCGAGGAGGCCTTGGCTGACCTTAAGTCTGGTAAAATAATTATAGTAGTTGATGATGAGGACCGTGAGAACGAGGGCGATTTTATTGCAGCTGCCGAACTCATTACACCCGAAATTGTGAACTTTATGGCTAAGTACGGGCGAGGACTTATATGTGCACCCTTATCCGAAGAACGATGCAGAGAACTTGAACTTGAGTTGATGGTGGGGAACAACACAGCTTTACATCAAACCCCATTCACCGTTTCAGTCGATTTAATTGGTCAAGGATGTACAACGGGCATTTCTGCATCCGATAGGGCAAAAACCATTAAAGCACTTGTCGATCCCGATACTAAACCCGAAGATCTGGCTCGCCCAGGACATATATTCCCCTTAAAGGCAAGGGAGAAAGGGGTTTTGCGTCGAGCAGGACATACAGAGGCTGTTGTTGATTTAACCCGTTTGGCCGGACTAAAACCCGGTGGTGCTCTTGTTGAAATTATGAACGAGGATGGAACAATGGCTCGACTTCCCGAACTCCTTGAGATTGCCAAACGCTTCAACCTCAAGATTATCTCAATTCAGGATTTGATAACCTATAGGCTAAACTTTGAGAGTGTAATTGAGATGGGGCAAAGGGTTAAACTACCAACTGATTTTGGTACGTTTGAGGCAGTTGCCTTTAGGCAAAAAGCACAAAATATTGAGCATATTGCTTTAGTTAAAGGAACATGGGAGCCCGATGAATCTATTCTGGTTCGTGTTCACTCATCGTGCGTTACTGGTGATATTTTTCACTCGCAACGTTGCGATTGCGGAACACAGCTTCAACTTGCCATGGAGATGATTGAGCGTGAAGGGAAAGGAGTACTTGTGTATATGAATCAAGAGGGTAGGGGCATTGGCCTTTTTAATAAAATTCATGCTTACAAACTTCAGGAGGAAGGGCTTGATACAGTAGACGCTAATATTGAGTTGGGTTTTCAGCCCGATGAGCGTGAGTATGGTGTTGGTGCAAGCATAATTCGTGAACTTGGTGTTCGTAAAATGAGGTTGCTAACCAATAACCCTGTAAAGAGAAGAGGCCTTGAGGGTTATGGTATTGAGGTTGTTGAAAATATTCCGCTGGAAGTGCCATCCCGAAAGGAAAACGAGTTCTATATGCGCACAAAGCGCGATAGGATGGGTCATAAACTTTTGCTCTTACCCGATTTACCCAAGACGGATAATAAAAAGGAAAAGTAGACTAAGCAAATGGATAGTTTAAAGGGTTTGCGAATTGTTTACATGGGTACTCCTGAGTTTGCTGTTGAGCCGCTTAGGGCACTAATGGTTAACTCAGCAAACCTTGTTGGTGTTGTTACTGCACCCGATAAACCGGCAGGAAGGGGACAGCGAATTGTACAGTCGCCTGTAAAGCAATTTGCCCAATTGCATAATATTAGCATCTTACAGCCTTTTAATCTAAAAGATCAGGGTTTTATTGACAGCCTAAAGGCACTTAACGCAGATCTTTTTATTGTGGTGGCATTCCGAATGCTCCCCAAGATTGTTTGGAGTATTCCAAAACTCGGAACATTTAACCTACATGCTTCACTACTGCCTCAGTACAGAGGAGCAGCGCCCATTAATTGGGCAATAATGAATGGTGAATTGAGAACGGGGGTAACCACTTTCCTTATCGACGAAAAAATTGATACTGGTAACGTTCTGCTTCAACAGGAAGAGGAGATCTACCCTGACGATACGGCTGGTGATTTACACGACAGGTTAATGGGTGTGGGAGCTGAGTTGGTAGTTAAAACAGCATTGAAACTATACGGAAAATCTATTGAAGCAATAGAGCAGCATAAACTTATAGAATTCGGGGAACTAAAGCCCGCTCCCAAACTTTTTAAGGAGAATACTCGAATTCAGTGGGCAGAATCTGCATCGGTTTTGCATAATTTTATTCGGGGTTTAAGTCCATATCCTGCTGCTTGGACTGAGATGGTAAGCGACGATGGAAAGACAACAACAGCAAAAATATTAAGGGCAAAAGTTTCAGATATTTCAATTGAAATGCCTGTTGGGATAATTAAAACCGATGGTAAAACATGCCTTAGCGTATCGTGTGGTAAAGGTTCGATAGATATTTTGCAAATCCAACTATCGGGTAAAAAAGCCCTTCCCATTGACGATTTTCTGAAAGGGTTTAGGGCTGTTGAAAGTTATAGGTTTATTTAGTTCCCTCTTTTAGGTATAATTATTTCGGCAGTTTGCTTTACCTGTCAATTCTTATTCGTTTTTAGGTTTTGTCCCTCTCAGGTATACCTTTTCGCCAGCAACTGGTTCAATACCTTGTTCTACCCTGTTTCGGCGATAAAGCCATTTTAGCCTTACACCGTACATCTGGGCAATATCGTACATGGTTTCCCCCTCTTCGGCAATATGGAGCGGATGGTTAACTTCGGCTTTTCTTCTTTTAGGTTGAATGAACAACTCTTGTCCTACCTCTAGTTTTGATCCTCTTTCAATTTCATTGTACTTTGCCAATTGCCATGGCATCAACTCAAGATCGCGAGTTAGGTCTTCGTAGGTATCTCCTTTTTGAACAACAATGTATTTAATTCTATTCTTCATGAACAGTTTACGCTGCTTGAAAATATCAATGGAGAAATTCTCGGGGTCAATCTCCTCACCCATACCCTTGGTTGGCGACTGAATACTAATCTCAATACCCGAATCGAGAGCGAAAAGTTTATATTCCTCAATTATCCGTATCAGTTTTTTGGGATATTGAGGATCGGTGGCATAACCTGCCTGTTTTAATCCATATGCCCAGCCTTTATAGTCGGTAGGATCTAAATCGAACAAAAAAGCATAGCGCCTTGCTCCACGCAGGAATTCTGAATGATCCTGAAACGATTTTTCTGGCGTACGATATTTCCTAAAGCACTCGCCTTTAGCATCGTCATCGTGGTATATACGTGGACCGGTCCATGTTTTATGGCATTTAATGCCAAAGTGATTATTTGCTTTTACTGCAAGGGTGCTATTTCCGCTACCACTTTCCAGCAAACCCTGACCTAAAATTATGCTTGCAGGTACTCCGTACTTTTCCATTTGTGAAACTGCCATTCCTTTGTACAACTTAATGTACTCCTCGCTAGATATTTTTTTTTGAGCTATAGTTGGACTAGATAGGCCAATTGAAATAAAGCTAACAAACAGATAGGTTACGATACTACGCATTTTATATTTTTGCCTCAAATATAGCAGTTATAGCCGAAAAACTAAGTTCGAATTGTAAACCTTTTGTAATACTGGCCGTTCATATCCTATAAAGGTAATGGAATTGGGAAAATCTGAATTTGAATTTGTATATTTGTCCCTTGCCAAACAAGGTGATTTTAACCGAAAACCAGATGCAAAAAAGTAAGAGTATATCTTTTCAGTACACAGAGTATGGTAGCATTGATGAGTTACCAGAAAAATACAAACAACTTGCTCTACAGGCTATTGAAGCCACAAAATTGAGCTACTCTCCATATTCGGAGTTTGCTGTTGGCGCTGCTTTGCTGTTGAGCAACAGTGAGGTTGTATTGGGGAGTAACCAGGAGAACGGAGCTTACCCATCAGGCATTTGTGCAGAACGCGTTGCCCTGTTTTATGCTGGAACAGCATATCCAAAAGTGCCCGTTGATGCAATTGCCATAGCTGCTAATTATAAGGGAACGCCTGTTGCAGAGCCAATTGCACCTTGCGGTGCATGTAGGCAGGTTATGGTTGAAACCCAAAACATAGGCAAGCGTCCCTATAAGGTGATAATGATTGGAGCCAAAAGAATTCTGGTAGTTGATAATGTTTCGTTTCTTTTACCGTTTACCTTCTCTGATATATCCCACGCTATAAAATAGTTAGAGTTTAAAAGGGTATGCTAGTAAACTGACAATTAGGTTTATTTACTAGTATTGGGCTATTATTTTTTTAAAAGCAGCATTGGGGATATAGCCGTCTTCATCCTCAGAAAATTCGGGTTTTATTCGTTTTACTTGAAAAGTATTGAGGTGCCCCATATTTTTTGCGTTTATCTCAATTACTTTTTCAAAATCGAAGAACGCCTCTACTTTTTCATGTGTGGTTTCCGATACCCTTACCTTTCCGGCGGTACCATTTGACTCTACTCTGCTTGCAATGTTTACGGCATCACCCCAAATGTCATAGGCAAACTTTTTCTTACCAATTATACCCGCCATTACGCTACCAGTGTGAATCCCAATACGCAAACGCCATATAGGCCTTTCATTGGCTTCATCAATTTTGGCTTTTTCTTCAATAAATTTTTGAATTTCAAGGCCAGCCAGAACTGTATCGAGCGGATGACTTCTATTAAGCTGTGGAAGACCGCCAACGCACATATAGCAGTCGCCAATGGTTTTTATCTTTTCAATATAACGCTTGGCGGTGATCTCTTCAAATATCTCAAAATAAGAACCGAGCTCCGATAAAAATTCTTCTATATCGGCATAGCGAGTTATTAGCGATGAAAAATTGACAAAATCGGCAAACATTACAGAAACATCACTGTATTTTTTAGGTTTTACAAAACCCTTTTTCTTCAACTGGTGGGCAGCTACCTCGGGGAGAATGTTCAATAACAGCGAATCAGACTTATTCTTTTCCTCTTCAAGGTTAATCTTCTGCTTTTCAATTTCTTTTTTTTGCTCATCGAGCAAATTATTTACATCTTCTAAGTGCTCCATAGCAGCAAGAAGATTGTGATGCTTTTCGCTTAACGCCTCCTCTGCCATTTTCAGATCAGTTATATCTGTTTCTATGGCAATCATCTTACTAAATATTCCGTTGGAATCGTATATCGGTGTTAACGATGTTTGAATATTTTTTCGCTTGTTACTTTTAGTAAACCAAAGCGATTCATAAACAACATACTCTCCATTTTGAGCACATCTTTTCATCGATTCGGCAGTGCGTGGGTTAAGGTGTGATTCAAATACATTATCGCCAAATTTTTTCTTAAAATCACTCAAGTCACACTCGTAAAGCATTTCAAAACCCTCGTTTACCCATATTATGGATCCCAATTTATCAATAATAAGTAGCGAACTGCCTGCCTGGCTTGCGGCTAGTGAGATATCGCTAAACTGCTCCGATTTCTCAACGTGCTTTGCAAACTCATTATTTCTGTGGATACAGATATTTATTCGTTGGATTAATAGTGAAGAAATGCTTTCAAAGTCAATAAAATCATCTATGCCAGCATTAATTATTGTATCAATTTCTGATTCCTTATTTTTAGGGAAAGCAACAATGAGTGGGATTTTATGCCCATTTAATGAATTTAGCGTGCAAATGGTTTCAGTAACAGCTTGAACTCCTAAATCAAAATCGACAATAATGATCGAGGGTTTTACCGTATTGAATGATTCGATTAACTTATTACTGGAATCAAGTTCATGGGCACAAAAGCTATTTTGCCTCTGGACTAAAGCATCTTTTATGCAACTTTGCAATAATTTATTGCTTGATATTGTTAAAACTAGCTTACTCATTAAGATAAAGAAGTGACAAAAACATAATGTGCTAAATGTACATATAACAAATGGTCAACGTAAACGATTGCATTTCTTTTCATCACATAAAAAGAGAGGTTTGGTGGACAGGAAAAGGGGTTTGGTGTAAAATGGTTGGTTTACTATCCTTTAACTATTTCCTGACAGGCATTCCACAACGAGTCGGTGGGCGGATTTGCAATAATTTTAGTTTGCTCAAGCGATACTGGATGCTCAAAAGCAAGAGAGTAGGCGTGGAGATTTATACCCCCATCGGGATTTGAACG
Source organism: Bacteroidales bacterium UBA5349 (assembly GCA_002410065.1). Taxonomy (GTDB): domain Bacteria; phylum Bacteroidota; class Bacteroidia; order Bacteroidales; family Tenuifilaceae; genus Perlabentimonas. The sequence goes on from DHQB01000023.1 coordinate 26,809, forward strand.
TGGCGCGCCGTATTTTAGGTCGCCTCTAATGGTTAAACCTACCTTGGCTAGTTGAGCCCTAATCTGGTGATGCCTACCTGTATGCAACTCAACCTCGAGCAAAAAATATCTACCAGTATTACCAAGTAATTTATAGGTTAGTCTTGCTTCTTTTCTACCAGATTTATTATCAACAAAAGCTACCGATTTGTTCTTCTCAGGATACCTAACAAGGTAATGTATAAGCGTTTCAGTTTGGCTTTTGGGCATATTGCCAACAACGGCCCAATAGATCTTTTGCAAATTGCCGTCGTGAAAGAGCTTGCTCATTCGTGGTAATACTTTGCTAGTCTTTGCAAACAGAACAATTCCGCTTACAGGTCTATCAATTCTGTGGACGGCCTCAAGAAAAACATTCCCTGGTTTATTATCCCTTTTTTTTATGTACTCCCTAACAATTTCAAGCAATGGCTTATCGCCAGTTTTATCGGCCTGTACAATTTCGCCGTTTAGTTTGTTTATTGCAATTAAATGGTTGTCCTCAAATATGATTCTCTCGCTAAGTTCTTGCATTGTAACTATTTGAAATTCTGTTTAGTATTGCTCTTTTTCGTTTGGGAAGTCCACGCTCTTCACATCCTTAATGTACGATTGTACTGCACCAGATATTTCTGCATATAAATTATGATATCGTCTAAGAAAACGTGGAGAAAATTCCTGGGTAATACCGAGCAAATCGTGTATAACCAGTACCTGTCCATCAACTCCAGGGCCGGCACCAATACCAATAATTGGAATTTTTAGTTCTCGAGAAACTTGAGCCCCAAGCTTCGCAGGAATTTTCTCAAGAACTATGGAGAAACATCCAGCATCCTGAAGAATATGTGCATCCTCAATTAATTTGTCAGCTTCTTCTTCGTCGCGAGCCCTAACCACGTAGGTACCAAACTTATGGATTGATTGGGGTGTTAATCCCAGATGGCCCATTACAGGTATTCCAGCCGAAAGAATTCGATTAACCGATTCAATAATTTCTCGTCCCCCTTCCAACTTAACTGCATCGGCACCAGTCTCCTTCATTATTCTAATGGATGAGTTAAGGGCCAATTTAGAATTTCCCTGATAGGTTCCGAATGGCAAATCGACAACTACCAAGGCGCGCTTGGTTGCCCTAACCACACTTTGACCATGATAAATCATTTGGTTGAGCGTAATAGGTAAGGTTGATTCGTAGCCAGCCATAACATTCGAGGCTGAGTCGCCTACAAGAATGATATCTATGCCGGCATCATCTAAAATCCGTGCCATTGAAAAATCATAGCCTGTCAGCATGGCTATTTTCTCGCCTTTCAGCTTCATTTCGTGAAGCACGTGGGTAGTAACCACTTTTGCTCTGCTTTCTATTGACATATATTTTTAGTATTAATCACCAATTTGCATTATTACCTGCAAATATAGGCCATATTTTAGAACCATGTGGCAATGTGCCAATAATGTTAGCTCGGGTTTTAAGAGATACTATCTAGGCGACATTTTGGCAGTTAATTGAATTTATACGATATAAAACATCAGTAAATCAACAACATACATTATGTTGATATCTGTAAACCAAGCTGATTTTTTAAATACTGTGGAGTTGATTATGACAATTAAACAGCGATGCTTGCCTAATTGTGTCATTATAACAGAGAAAGGAGGTTAAAAAATGAATGGCACAATGATTGAAAAAGAATAGTCAATCAAAATTGTTTGAATAATCTATTACTAAAAAAACATAGAAAGATGAGTAAAATTATTGGAATTGACTTAGGTACAACCAACTCTTGCGTTTCGGTGATGGAAGGGAATGAGCCCGTAGTTATACCCAACAGTGAAGGAAAACGCACAACGCCTTCAATTGTAGCATTTGTTGAGAATGGAGAACGTAAGGTTGGTGATCCTGCTAAGCGTCAGGCTATTACTAATCCAACTAAAACAATCTTCTCAATTAAAAGATTAATGGGCGAAACCTATGATAAGGTTAGCAAGGAGATTAACCGTGTATCATTTAAGGTAGAGAAAGGGGAGAATAATACACCCCGCATAGTTATTGATGACAGAAAATATACACCCCAAGAAATCTCAGCAATGGTATTGCAGAAAATGAAGAAAACTGCTGAGGATTATCTTGGTCAGGAGGTTCATGAGGCTGTAATTACTGTTCCAGCTTATTTTAGCGACTCGCAACGACAAGCAACAAAAGAGGCTGGCGAAATTGCTGGACTTAAGGTTAGGCGAATTATTAACGAGCCAACTGCAGCAGCCTTGGCCTATGGACTTGATAAAAAATCAACCGATCAGAAGATTGCAGTTTTCGATTTAGGTGGTGGTACTTTCGATATTTCTATTCTTGAACTTGGCGATGGCGTTTTTGAGGTAAAATCAACCAATGGAGATACTCACTTAGGTGGCGACGACTTTGACCAAAAAATTATTGATTGGCTAGCAGAGGAATTTAAGAAAGACGAAGGAATTGACCTTAGAAAAGATCCTATGGCACTTCAGCGTTTAAAAGAGGCTGCCGAGAAGGCTAAGATTGAGCTTTCAAGCTCTTCGCAAACAGAGATTAATCTGCCCTATATTATGCCCGTTGATGGGATACCAAAGCACCTTGTTAGAACCTTAACCCGTTCAGCATTCGAAAAATTAGTTGATGATTTGGTACAGGCAACTCTGGAGCCTTGTCGTAAGGCTGTTAAGGATTCTGGCCTTAGTGCTTCTGAAATAGACGAGGTAATTCTTGTAGGTGGGTCAACACGAATTCCCGCAATTCAGCAAATAGTTGAAAAGTTTTTTGGCAAAACGCCAAGCAAAGGGGTTAATCCCGATGAGGTTGTGGCTGTTGGTGCAGCAATTCAGGGCGGTGTTTTAACTGGTGAGGTTAAGGATGTACTTCTGCTTGATGTTACTCCACTTTCACTTGGTATTGAAACAATGGGAGGAGTATTTACTAAGTTAATCGAGGCAAATACGACCATTCCTACCCGTAAAAGCGAAACCTTTACAACAGCATCAAACAATCAGCCCTCTGTTGAGATTCACGTACTACAAGGAGAGCGCCCAATAGCTAGTGCCAACAAAACCATTGGTCGTTTCCACCTCGATGGAATTCCACCAGCCCCGCGCGGTGTGCCGCAAATTGAGGTTACCTTTGATATTGACGCAAACGGTATTTTAAACGTAGCAGCAAAGGATAAGGGTACTGGTAAAGAGCAGCGTATTCGTATTGAGGCTTCATCTGGGCTAACCGATGATGAGATCAAGAAGATGCGTGAAGAGGCTAAGGCTAACGAGGAAGAGGATAAGAAAGTAAAAGATAAGGTTGATAAGCTAAACGCAGCGGATAGCATGATTTTCCAAACTGAGAAACAACTTAGTGAGTTTGGTGATAAACTGCCTGCTGATAAGAAAGGACCTATTGAGGAAGCCTTTGCAAAACTTAAGGATGCCCATCAGAAGCAAGATATTGAAGCAATTGATGCTGCAACTAACGAGTTAAACACAGCATGGCAGGCAGCTTCTGAGGAACTTTACAAAGCGCAGCAAGGAGATCAACAAGGACAACAGCAACCCGCTGATGATCAGAAGTCAGGTGAGAAAACTGAGCAAGAGGTTACCGATGTTGATTTTGAGGAGGTGAAGTAATCAGTAACACTCCAGTATAATTTCAAGGTCTCTGGATTTATCCAGAGGCCTTTTTTTCTGCAATGAATTGCTATATTTGACGTTTAATAGATTAGTGGTAAGAAATAAATTATAACTTATGAGAACCAAAGTATTGCTGTTATTCCTACTTATGGGCACCCGCGTTTTTTCTCAAGGATCATCGAGCATTGACACAGTTTTTAATCAGGTTGATCATCGGCAGCAAAAGCAGGGTTTCTGGAAAAAATCTTACAAAAATGGCAATTTAGCCTATAGAGGTTTTTTTAAGGATGATAAACCACGTGGAGAGTTTGTTCGTTACCATGAAAACAGTGTGGTTAGTGCACGAATGCAGTTTACTGAATGTGGTGATACTGCGCAGGTTACTCTTTTCAATACTGTAGGCAAGGAGGTGGCCAAAGGAAAATATTTGCGCACAAAAAAGCATGGGGTTTGGAACTATTACGGTCAGAATAAAAGCATTGTTTTTACCGAAGAGTATAAGGAGGGCATGAAGCATGGTAGTTTTATTACCTATTACCCTACAGGTGAAATTTACGAGAAGATATCGTGGGCAAATGATTTAAAGAATGGTTCGACTGTACAGTATTACCCTGATGGAACCACAAAATCAATGCTGTTTTATAAGAACGGGCTCGAGGATGGACCAATTAGAACATATTATATGAACAATCATGTAAGGCTTGAAGGTCAGTACTCTAAAGGGTTAAAAGAGGGAGTTTGGAAAATTTATTCCGCCGACAATGAAGTTATTATGCAGGCTGAATATAGTAAAGGGGTAGCAGCTAACTATGATGAAATGGTGGAGAAGGAGACAAAAGAATTAGATAAGTTACTCAGGAATATTGGGAAAATTCAAGAGCCCACTGTTGAAGATTTTGTTAGGGCTGGAGCACTATAGAAAAAAGGCACACAAAATAAAAGGGGCTTCCGTAATCGGGAGCCCCTTTTGTTTGTTTTAGCCGCAAAACCTAAAATAGTTTGGAAACCATATCAACTACTCTGCTTGAGTAGCCCCATTCGTTATCGTACCACGAAAGTACTTTAACCATTTTTCCATAAACCATTGTGCTTAGGGCATCGAAAATGGAGCTGTGAGAGTTGTGTACAATATCAATAGATACAATGGGATCCTCAGTGTACTCCAGAATACCCTTCATTGGACCTTCGGCTGCCTTTTTCATGGCTGCATTTATTTCCTCTTTTGTAACTTCCTTTTTAAGTATAGCAACAAAATCAACAAGCGAACCAGTAGGAGTAGGAACGCGAACTGCCATTCCATCTAGTTTTCCTTTTAATGAAGGAATAACCTGACCAACGGCCTTGGCAGCACCTGTTGTGGTTGGGATCATTGAAACTGCCGCGGAACGAGCCCTTCTCAGGTCAGAGTGAGGAGCATCAAGAATGCGCTGATCGTTTGTATAGGCATGAATGGTGGTCATAAAACCCGACTCAATACCAAAACTATCATTTAAAACCTTAGCAACTGGCGCTAAGCAGTTAGTGGTACATGAAGCATTTGATACGCATTGGTCTTCGGGTTTAAGATCGCTATCGTTAACGCCAAGAACAATCATTCTGTCAATTTGATCCTTTGCAGGAACGCAAAGGATAACCTTTTTTGCACCGTTTTTAATATGATCACCATATCCTCCCTTGTCGCTTTCGCGTTTAGTAAAAATTCCGGTGCACTCAATTACCACATCGGGCGATTGAACCCACTTGATGTTCATTGGGCTTCGCTCTGCGTGTACCGCATATTTTTTACCATTAACAATTAGAGCCTCATTGTCGAAGCTAACTGTTCCATCAAATCTTCCTTGAGTAGAATCGTATTTAAGAAGGTGTGCAAGCGTTTTTGTGTCGGTCAAATCGTTTATTCCAACAATCTCAATCTCCTGGCGCTCAAGAGCAATCTTAAATACGTTACGCCCAATTCGGCCAAAGCCATTGATTGCAACTTTAATTTTTGCCATAGTTGTATGAATTTTACAGGGTTAATTATAAGTATAGTTTCTAGTTTGTTATTCTCAAAGGTAAATAAATAAACAATAAAAGAGGGCGATTGGTTGTAATGCTATTTCAAAATTATCGCAAACGGTTGAGCAAAACAAAAAAGCAAAAGCTATTCTCTTTTTAAAGACAGTAGGTTACTGATAGGCTTAGGATGAATATACAGTAGTCTCAACAAAAAAAGCCCTCGCTTGCGCGAAGGCTTTGTGGGAACTGCTGGGTTCGAACCAGCGACCCCCTGCTTGTAAGGCAGGTGCTCTGAACCAGCTGAGCTAAGCTCCCTTTAGTTTTGTGTTAATGCTTTTCGTTTAAAGCGATGCAAAAATACATGCAATTTTTAATTATGCAAAATATTTTAGTCGAATTATTGTAAAACTAGGGCATCGGCTACGGTAAAAGTACTTCCTCCAATGAAAATCAGATCGTTAGGTTGAGCATTTATTTTTGCACCCTCAATTGCTTCAGCAACATTTGGGTACGATTTGCCAAATAATCCATAGGTTTTAGCTTTGGTTGCAAGTTCGCCTTCGCTTAATGCTCTTGGGATATTTGCCTTTGTAAAGTAGTAACTTGCACTCTTTGGTAAAAGTTTAAGGATTCCATCAATATCCTTATCGCCAACCACGCCAAGTACAAAATGAGTTTTGTTGTGGGGTGTTTTTGATATTTGCTCAACGATGCACTTAATTCCATCAACATTATGACCAGTATCGCATACTGTTAGTGGATTAACTCCTAGTACCTGCCAACGACCAACTAGCCCGGTTCTCTCCACTACGTTGGCCAATCCGTTTGTAATATTCTTCTCACTAATATTGAAGTTTTTGTCTATAAGCAGAGATATAGCGGTTAAAACCCCAGGCAAATTTTTCACCTGATAGTTTCCTAATAGGTCAATGCTTAAGTTGTTAAAAAGGATTGAGCCGCTTTTTGTAACAGTAAAAGTTTGTTTTCCTTGAATTTTGGTTTCTTTGGAGCTTACAGAGTATAAACTATCAGCAAATAGGATGTGGGCATTCATGCTTGCAGCCTTTTGCTCAAAAAGAGCTTTAAGCTGAGGCTGAGTTTCGCTAATAACTATTGGTGTGTTTGGTTTTATGATCCCTGCTTTTTCTGTTGCAATCAGTTCAAGAGTATTCCCCAGCAAATCGGTATGATCGAGCCCTATGTTGGTTATGATCGATATTTCTGGAGAGATTATGTTGGTTGAATCGAGTCTTCCGCCCAGACCTACTTCAATTACCGCTACGTCAACCTTTTGCTGTGCAAAGTATTCAAAGGCCATGGCAGCTGTCATCTCAAAAAACGATGGCTTTAGCTCTTCAAAAACGGTCCGGTGTAAAGCAGTAAAATCGACAACAAACTGTTCTGGCACCATTTGTCCGTTAATCCTAATCCTTTCCCTAAAACTTTTTAAGTGTGGCGAAGTGTAAAGACCGACCTTGTAGCCTGCATCCATGAGCACTGAGGCAAGCATATGCGAAGTACTTCCCTTTCCGTTAGTACCTGCAACATGAATAGTTTTGTATTTGGTATGCGGATGCATAAAGTGCAGGTCGAGCGCCATTGTAGTATCAAGATTGGCCTTATAGGCCATTTTCCCAACCCTCTGGTACATTGGAAGCTGAGAGAATAGGTACTCGAGCGTTTGTGGATAGTTCATTGAAAGATTGCCTTGAAAAAATAATATGCAATGTTAGACAATTTTATAGAATCTGCTACATTTCTATTGTTGAGTTTATGTTAATAAAAATATAGGTTTACTAGGTATTAAGTAACCTCTGTTTTACTAAGTTTGAGATAAGACAAACATCATAAATCTTTATTGCAAAGATAAGGTTGTTCTGTTTCGTTTTGAAAAGTAGATAAGGTGAAAAATTATAAAACCCCCAAGAGGGTTTAGTTTTATTTGTACATTTATAAATAAATATCATACAAATGGCGGCTAAAACAAAAAAAGTATTCGTTTTAGATACCAACGTATTGCTTCACGATTATACGTGTATCTACAATTTTCAGGAAAATGACATTGTTATCCCCATAGTTGCACTTGAGGAACTCGATCAATTTAAAAAGGGTAACGAGATGATAAACTTTCATGCACGTGAGTTTACTCGGGAACTCGATAAAATTGCAGGCGATAATCTATTTAACGGAGGAATATCATTGGGTAAAGGGCACGGAAAGTTGCGGATAGAAACTGGCAAACCATTCTCAGAGGAAATGGAGCAGTCGTTTGCCGAAAAGAATCCCGATCATCGTATCCTTGCCATTGCAAAGTATCTGCAAAGGGAAGATCCAAAGCATCCGCTAATCCTTGTATCCAAGGATATAAACCTTAGGATGAAGGCTAAATCGTTGGGATTGATGGCTCAGGATTACCTATCGGATAAGATCAAGGATATAGAGACCATTAAGCGTGAGGTGGTTATAGTTCAAGGGGTAGATGATACCCTAGTGCAAAAGTTATACGATGGTTACGATGGAATTGACAAGAAGGAGATAGGACAGAAACCCTATGCCAATCAGTATTTCATTATAAAAGGAGCAAAATCGAGTGCACTTGGACGCTTTAATCAGGCTACAAACACCATTGGTAGGGTAGAGAAGATAAAAGCCTATGGTATTGAGCCTCGCAACTCGGAGCAAACCTTTTCCCTCGATGCGCTTATGCGCCCTGAGATTCAGTTGGTGGCTTTAACAGGTAAAGCTGGCACAGGTAAAACCCTTTTAACCTTGGCTGCTGCGTTGCAACAGGAGAAAAACTTCAATCAAATATTACTCGCTCGCCCCACTGTACCCCTAGCAAATCGAGATTTAGGCTTTTTACCGGGTGATGTAAACGACAAGATTGGACCCTACATGCAACCCCTGTTTGATAACCTTACTTACATTAAGAATAAGTTTAAATCGACAAGTAGAGAATATCAGTATATTGAGGAATTACAACGTACCGATAGGCTTGTAATTACCCCGCTTGCCTATATCCGTGGGCGTAGCTTGTCGAATGTTTTTTTTATTGTTGACGAAGCTCAAAATTTGACCCCACATGAGGTAAAAACAATTATTACTAGGGCGGGTGAGGGTACAAAATTTGTTTTTACTGGTGATATTCAGCAAATCGACCATCCTTATCTTGATATGAAATCCAATGGGTTAACGTATCTTTCTGACAAGATGCATGGACAGGATATTTTTGCCCATATCAATTTAGTGAAAGGCGAACGCAGTTACCTTGCCGATTTGGCCAGTACCTTGTTGTAACCAATATAAAATTAGAATTGTTAGTTGATGTTCTATAGGCATAAACAATGAGTAGCATAAAAACGCTTTATATCGTAAGGCACGCAAAATCCTCGTGGGGCGATGCTGATCTGTCAGATTTTGATCGCCCTTTAGATAAGAGAGGGATAAAGGATGCCCAATTGTTATTTAGCCATTGGGCGACTGAATTTAAGCGGATTGAGCATATTGCTACGAGCCCTGCCAATAGAGCATGGAGTACCTCAATGCTGTTTTGCCAAACCGCTGATGTATCGCAAAATCTCATCTCAAACTACGAATCGCTTTATGAGGCAAGTACTGCCGATGTATATGAGGTGGTTAAATCGTTTTCCAATGATATTAGCGCTGCTGCTTTAGTAGGCCATAACCCTTCACTCACCTATTTTGTTAACCAATTTATAAAAAGGCAAATTGATAATTTGCCTACCACTGGCATTGTAAAGTTGGTTTTTAATTGTACCCGTTGGAACCAAATTAGTAGAGAACGGTTAGTAGATAGCAAGTTTGATTTCCCAAAAAATCATTAGTTAATTTTCTTCATCATGGCAAAGGAAAAGGATTACATTAGCAGAGAGGTTAGCTGGCTCTCTTTCAATGAGAGGGTTCTTCAGGAGGCTGAGGACAATTCGGTGCCTTTGGTTGAGCGACTAAAATTTTTGGGGATCTTCAGCAATAACCTCGATGAGTTTTTTAGGGTAAGAGTGGCAACTCAGCTCAGATTGATGCAATTTGACAAGGGGATTAAAGAATACGTTACTGATAAACCAAAAAAAGTAGTACAAAAAATTAAGCGCATTGTTAAAGGTTTACAGCTAAGGTTCGATGGCGCATATGCAAAAATTGTAGCTGAGCTTAAGGAGCATAACGTATTTATTGTAAATGAGCATGAATTAATTGATGATCAAGCTGAATACATTAGGTCTTACTTTAACAATACCATTGCCCCCTCCATAGCTCCTATTATGATTAGCAGGCTCGAAACTTTTCCGCAGCTAACTGATAGGAGCATTTACCTTGCGGCAAAACTCTATATCGATTCTGAACCTGAAAACCATGAGTATGCTTTAATCGATATTCCCACAAATGAGCATTCTCGGTTTGTTCGACTTCCAGATATCGATGGCAAAAAATTCATAATTCTTCTCGATGATGTTATCCGTTTTTGCCTCGATCAGGTATTCGCGATTTTACCCTACAATCAGTTTGAGGCCTACAACATTAAAATTACCCGCGATGCGGAGCTAGAAGTAGATAATGATATTGCCGAGAGTTTACTCGAAAAGATTTCAAAAGGTTTGCTGAACAGAACCAAGGGGCAACCTGTTAGGTTTGTATACGATTCGGCCATTGCCCCAGATTTATTGCAATTTATTATTGATAGGATGGGTCTTGATGCGGATGACAACCTTTTACCCGGTGCGCGTTACCATAACTTTCGAGATTTCATCTCATTCCCAAGCCTAGAGAATAGCGAATTTGTGAATGAACCCTTACCTCCAATCCCCATCGAAAGGTTTGAAACTTCGTCGAGTATTTTGGACGAAGTGGCTAAAAAAGATGTCTCTCTGCACTACCCGTACCACAATTTTTCTTACTACACCCGAATGCTTCGCGAAGCCGCTATTGATCCGTTGGTAACCAGCATAAAAATTACGCTATACCGAGTAGCAACCGAATCGAAGGTGGTTAACGCGCTTATGAATGCAGCGCTTAATGGTAAATCAGTAACGGTAGTTATTGAGTTGCTTGCTCGGTTCGACGAGGGGGCCAACATCTACTGGAGCAAAAAAATGGAAGAGGCTGGCGTAAAGGTCATCTTCGGAATTTATGGATTAAAAGTTCACAATAAACAAACTCTTATCACAAGAGAAGAAAACGGCAAACTGGTAAATTATGCCACGGTGAGTACGGGTAACTTTCACGAGGGCAATGCAAACCTATACACCGATATAAATATTTTTACAGCCGATAAGCGCATTACTTCAGAGGTTGAGAAGGTTTTTACATTTCTTGAGTATAATTATAAAACCTTTAACTATAAATATTTATGGGTTTCGCCACTTAGCATGCGCCGTAAATTGTATATGCATATAGATACAGAAATAGCCAATGCACGAAAAAATTTGCCTGCTTACATCCATTGCAAAATAAATAACATTGTCGATTTAGATGTTATCCGCAAACTTTATCAGGCAAGCAACGAGGGTGTTAAAATTAAGTTAATGGTTAGAGGCATTTGCTCATTAGTGCCTGGTATCCCTGGATTAAGCAAAAACATTGAAGTTGTTAGCGTTGTTGATAGGTTTTTAGAGCATTCGCGCTTTTTTATTTTCTGCAACAACAATCAGCCAAAGTATTTCATCTCATCGGCCGATTGGATGACCCGAAACCTTGACTACAGGGTTGAGGTTGCCGCCCCAGTTTTCGACCCTGACATTCAAAAGGAGCTAAGGACAATATTCGATGCGGGATTTAAGGATAATGTAAAGGGACGAATTGTTGACCAGAAGCAGACAAACTCAGCACGCAATAAAACGGGCAAAAAACCTTTCCGATCGCAAATTGAACTATATAATCAGTATGTGAGAGAGTACAATAAAACTTCAAAGAATATAAGTAAATAAATTATGCAGATGCCTCCTTTGGATATCCTTGCTTTTATGGCTGTGCCCTTTTATTAAAATTATTATTGTTTTTAATATGCTGCAGAATTAGCGTAAATCCATTAAACTTGCAGCATGGTGCGTAAGATAATCCACATAGATATGGACGCCTTTTTTGCCTCCATTGAGCAGCGCGATAATCCTGAGCTGCAAGGAAAACCAGTTGCCGTTGGACATGGAAGCGATCGTGGAGTAGTAGCCGCTGCCAGTTATGAGGCTCGGAAGTTTGGTGTGCATTCGGCAATGCCTGCTGTGATTGCAAAAAGAAAATGCCCAAACCTTATCTTTGTGCCACCCAGATTCGACGTTTATAAGGACGTTTCGTCCATTTTGATGAATATTTTCAATGAATATACATCCTTGGTAGAGCCTTTGTCTATTGATGAGGCATTTCTGGATGTTACCACTAATAAAAAGGGATTATCATCGGCTACCCTAATTGCTCGGGAAATAAAAAATCGGATTGTGGAAACTACTGGCTTGACCGCTTCGGCGGGCATAAGCATTAACAAGTTCTTGGCTAAAATAGCATCCGATTATCGCAAACCCGATGGCTTGTTTGTTATTAAACCCAATGAGGTGTTACCTTTTATTGAAGCACTTCCGGTGGAGAAGTTTTTCGGGGTAGGACCCCGAACTTCTCAAAAAATGCACGAGTTGGGTATTTTTTGTGGAAAGGATTTACAACAAACGGATTTGCAACTGTTGATTCGCCAATTTGGAAAGGTAGGAAACTTCTTCCATCAGGTGGCTCACGGAATTGACCAGCGCCCAGTAATACCCCATCGGGTAAGGAAGTCAGTAGGTATTGAAAATACATATTTGCTCGATTTGGATGAGCAGGAGCAGATGCTCATTGCCCTTTTGGAACTTGAAGAAGGCTTATGGCGAAGGATTGTTAATCACGGTCGTTTTGGCAAAACCATTACCTTGAAAGTTAAGTATAGCGATTTTGAACAGATTACGCGCTCTCAATCTTTCCTGCATCCCATAACAGATCGTACATGCATACATGGGGTGGTTACCGAATTGTTACAGACGGCTAATCCTACAAAGAAAGTGAGACTTTTAGGCATAACAATATCAAACTTTGAAGAAGAAGAAACTACTGGCCCTGTTCAGTTAACCATTGATTTTGATTGAAATTAGACCTTAATCTCAGTGGTGTTGATGGTATAACTGCCCGCTGGTGCGGATTTGCAATCTGTGCCTAATTTATTCAGCGTAGTTAAATTAGTAACAGCTGTGGCGCGCGGATTACAAATCCGCGCGAGCGTGGGTTTGTTGCAACTACCCAACAATCATATAGTAAAAACTTTGCAGATGCATGCTGTACGATTTGAAGATATCGGCCAGCATATTAGTCATTTCTGTAATTCCCTGTTCGCCCTTCTCCTCCTTAGTTAGCTCAATAATATTCGATAATTCAACCGAACCGGGAGTTTCAAAAGTTGGATCGGACACCAGAATATTAGGCATCCATTTTTCAAGCATCTTATCAACCATTTTTGCCTTACCTGCCGATTCTTTTGCTACCACTTCACGAGGGAAGTTATCATAGTATTCCACCATATCAATGGGGTTTTGTAATGCACTTAATAAAGGATGATTTTGATTATTGCTATCGTATGCCTGACGCAGTACTTGCCACTGAAACTCCTCCAATGCTGAGTGCCTATTGCTAACAAGTTGAACAGCATTATCCTTGCTTTTAGGAAAGCCAAGCATGGCTTTAATGTTGGTCCAAATCATTTTAAGCGGACTAACGCCCGGTAATGCGACAGAGTGGTAAGGCATCGATAGGTCGCCCAAATAGTGCATTCCCCAGCCCATAAAGCGATTTCCCCAGTAGGGGTTATTGTTCTCAAAAGCAAATTGTGCTAGTGATTTAAACATGTTTATGCGGTATTCCGGAAGAGTTTTCTTAAGAAATGGGCCAAAAAAGAAAACAATTCTTGCCTCGTGATAAAACCCCATGTGGAAAGGGGCTTGACTACCGTACTCCAGGTTTGGGTCACCAAAGGGTTGTATGCCAAATCCGTAAATATTTCCCTGTGGTGTGTTGTTATCCTCAAAAAGGCCCAAATCAAAACCATAGTCGGGTTCATCATTTGCAGTGCATAGCACATCAAACGGAGATACCATTTCACCCTCAATCAGTTCGGCATAGGTTGTGCTTTCAAGCGATGCGTAATCGTTTAGTGTTGTTAAATACTCTGGAGATATTGTGGGCCTATCGCCCAACTCTTGATTTGGGAGAAGGTGGAGGTATAGTTTCATTCTAACGTTGGGGTTTAGCCTAATGGCGCGGTAAAAACGCTCAAGGATATCATCCGCATTTCCTGTAGCCTTAAAGGCCAATTCCGATGGCAAGGGCGGATAGTATGATAGGTTTTGATTAAACCATCTTTCTTGTTCTAAAAAAAAGGCCTCCAATTGTTTCTCATTCTCTATAAGGAAGGCTTTAAGGCTTTTTACCTTAATGGGGTCTTTACTTTTCAAACCCTCAATAGTTGATAGTACTTGGTATGCCAAAAGTGGATGCTCCGACCATGCATTTGCCACTTTAGAAAGCGAAATCATGGTGAACAATACGAGAAGTATACCTGTTATTTTATTTTTCATGATACCTTGTTTTTTTAAAATGAACATAGTTTATGCAATACTATAAAAAATCAACTTACAACTCAATACATTTTGTGAAAAAGTGGCTTTATGCTTAAATTTTGAGGTAGAGCATTTATCTTCAATCATTTTAAACTATTTTTGATGCGCTAAACTGCAAACCTATAATAACGTGAAAAACAGAATAATTTTTTTACTAAAATTTTCCGCATTTTGGATTTTCTTTTTTCTTTTAGCCCGATCCCTCTTTTTGGCCTATCACTATAACGAAACTTTCTCACTATCGCTAAACGAGTGGGCGAACATTTTTATTAGAGGTTTATGGATGGATCTATCCATTGTTGGCTACATAATGTTGTTAATAATGGTTATTGTAGCCATTCTTTTCTTTTCAGGAAAAGCAACTAAAAAAGCAGTTAATATCATTACCATTATTCTGCTTGCAGTATTTTCAATAGTTATAGTTGTTGATTTAGAGTTATATAGTAATTGGGGTTATAGAATTGACGCAGCTCCTATACTTTATTTAAAAACTCCAGGCGAAGCCATGGCCTCTGTTGAGGGCTGGGTTATTGTCCTTTTTACTTTGTTCAGTATTCTCCTGTTTTCAGCATCATACTTTGTTTACACACTTATTCTTAGAAAAACCAAATTAGCAAAGGCTAAATGGTGGAGTATCCCAATATTTGTGTTTTTGGCTTCTACAATGATTATTCCCATTAGGGGCGGATTTGGTGTTGCACCAATGAACCCGGGCAAGGTTTTTTTTAGTAGTAATTTATATAGTAATCATGCATCACTAAACGTAATTTGGAACCTAATGTATAGTATTTCAAAGTCGGGGAATATGTACAAGGAATATCCAAATTATGCCAATGAGGTTGAGTCGACCAAGTTCTACGAGTCTTTAAATATTGGAAAGGAGAGTGCTGAAAAGGTACTCAATTGTGATAAGCCCAACGTGGTGATTATTCTCTTAGAGAGTTTTTCTGCAAAAACAATTGAGTCTTTAGGTGGAGCTGAAGGGGTTACCCCAAATTTTACAAAGTTATCCAATGAGGGTTTACTGTTTACAAATATTTACGCATCGGGCGATAGGAGCGACAAGGGCATAATTGCTGTACTAAGCGGATTTCCGGCTCAACCAACCCAGTCAATCATTAAGCATACGGTAAAAGCATCAAAATTACCCAGTATAAGTAATTCATTATATTCTGTAGGATACAGCACTGCATTCTATTATGGCGGCGATCCAGATTTTGCCAATATCCGATCGTTCTTATACAATGCCAGTTTTAAATCGATAATTACGCAGGATGATTTCCCGAAATCGCTTCGGGTGAGTAAATGGGGTGTGCACGATGAGCATTTATTCAAGCATCTTTTAGCCGATTTAGATAGTGCTCAATCGCCCTATTTTAAGCTTCTTTTCACACTCAGTAGCCACGAGCCCTACGATATTCCTGAGGAACCAGCCTTTCCGGCTACTTCACTTGAGAACATGTACCTAAGTAGTGTAAACTATACCGATAAGTGGTTGGGATGGTTTTTTGAGCAAGCTCAAAAAAAGAGTTGGTACGATAATACCCTTTTTGTGCTTATAGCCGATCATGGGCATAAGCATCCGGGTTCAACCCCTTACTATAAGCCCGAGAAGTTTGCAATACCAATGTTGTGGGTGGGTGGAGCGTTGGATACCATTGGCATTATCAGCAGGATTGGAGGACAAATTGACTTGGCACAAACACTCCTTTACCAGCTTAATATAAAGGCTGATGATTACTACTTCTCAAGGAATCTTTTGTCTGACGAAAGGAACCCATTTGCATACTATGTTTTTAACGATGGATTTGGATTTGTAACACATGAAGGGGTGTTTGTTTGGGATCATGTTGGCCAGCGCACCATTGTTGATGCACCCAATGATAGCATAAAGGAATCTGCATTCTCGTATTTCAGTAATTATCAGCGCTATTTCCTAGGGCTTTAAGGCTGTATAAACTAAGGTTAATCTCCCATAAGCTAAGAGTATTGTATGTTATAAAATTTTAAAGTAGGTTTGTAACGCTTTGTTTTATGTATGAATAATAGCAATTATAGTGATGAAATGCTATTAAGAAATCCTTAAGAGTTATAGCATATGAAATTGATTAAAAAAGTATTAGTTCTTGTGTCTTTTGTTCAACTATTTGCCTGCGGAACAAAATCAACGCACAATCCTGAGATACTTAGGGAAGAACACTTTGCCCATATCGACTTTTTAGCATCGGATTCGTTGATGGGTCGATTACCCGGTACCCCATTCGATAGGGTTGCAGCCAAGTACATTAAAGATTATTTTGAAGGGAATGGTTTTGCTTTATTAGGGAAAAATGGTTATCAATTCTTCGAGTTTATCGATCATCAGGATATTGGTGACAATAATTCATTTAGGGTTAATAAGCAAGCTCAAACTTTAGGAACCGATTACGCTGTTTTCTCTTTCTCATCAAGCGATACACTTTCTGGCGCTGTAATTTTTGTTGGTTATGGTATCGATTATGAAAATGATACCTTGGCATGGAACGATTTTGCTAACCTTAACCTCACCGATAAGTGGGCATTAATACTAAGGGGCGATCCGTTGTTGCATTTGGATAAAAGCCCTTTCTCTTCAATTGTAACCGATCGGCACAAGGCAATGGTTGCCAAGGAGCATGGAGCAGCAGGCGTTATTTTTGTTTCAGGTCAAGGCTTCGATGCGAAAGATGAGCTAATATCTTCAAAGCAGAAAAATTTCCCAATCGGGATTCCGGTTCTGCACGTAAATCGTAAAACGGCCGATGTCATTCTCACGGGAACAGGAAAAAAAGTAATAATAATTGAAGAAGAAATTCTTTCGAGTAAAAAGCCACTAAGCCTTATTGCTGGTAGTAATGTGTGTGCACGAACCGATATTATAACAAAAAAGAAGAATACCCAGAATGTTATTGCTCTAGTTGAGGGTAGCGATCCGCAGCTAAAGCATCAGTATATAGTTGTCGGTGCACATTTCGACCACCTTGGCATGGGAGGCAACGGATCGTCGAGCCGCATGCCCGATACTCTTGCTGTGCACAATGGTGCTGACGATAATGCATCAGGGGTTTCGGCTATTCTCGAAATAGGCCACAAACTGCTCGAACAAAAGCCAAAGCGTAGCATTGTTATCGTGGCATTTGGAGCGGAAGAGATGGGATTACTTGGTTCTAGGTTCTTTGTTGAGAATCCATTAATCCCTTTAGATTCAATTGTTGCTATGGTAAATATTGATATGCTGGGTAGATTAAATAGTGAGAATACACTGCAGATTGGTGGCGTTAAAACAGCAGTTGAGGCCGATAGCCTCTTAAATGCTCTTAACATTAACTACGAATTTAATTTAGCGCTAGCTCCGCAGGGCTATGGTCCATCCGATCATGCCAGTTTTTATGCTAAAAACATTCCAGTTCTATTCTTTTCAACAGGAGCACATGCCGATTATCATACTCCCAATGATGATGTTGAGCAAATAAATATTGAAGGGCTGTACAAGGCATCAAACTATATTTATGATGTAGTAAGCAGCATGGCCAATGGCGCTGGTAAGCCAACGTTTCAAGAGGCTGGTCCTTCAGCACCTATGTCAAGGCACGGCGGTGAATTAAAGGTTAGGCTTGGTATTATGCCCGATGTTAGCGGTGTGCGTAACGATGGCTTGCAAGTGCTTGCTGTAAACGATAGCCAGCCAGCCGGCTTAGCAGGTATTCGCAAGGGCGATATAATTACGGCATTAGGTGGCCATAAAATTAATAATATTCAGGATTATATGTTTTACCTGCAAAAACTTGAGGTTGGCACTACCGTTTCTGTTGAGTTTAAGCGTGAAGAGCAAACAATGGTTGTGCTTGTACAACTTTAACAAAGTAAATTTTTATTGGGTTTAAAATTTTAAATTTGTTTATATGAAGCGAACAGTATGGTTTTGGCTAATTGCAATAGCAGTTACTCTTGCTGCAATTGTTTTTCAGCGCCAATCGGGCCCAACTTACCCTAAAAAGGTTGAATTAAATATTGATACTATTGCTACTACAATAAAGTTGCCTCGAACCTCTGAGGTTGGAACCCAATTGCAGATTGGCATTCCCGCATTACCCTGGGAGTACACAGCTAAGCTGCATCACCGACCTTATCCATCGAATAGTGATTGGGAAATTGAGCCACCATTTTGGCCAGAGAATGATAAATTTGTTTCGTACCTGCCAGAGATAAACCAAAAAGCAGCAAAGCTGGAGTACTTTATCGAAATAGAGCACTTTACATCGGGAAAGGTAATTGTATTACCCGAAGAACCGGTTGTTATAAGGTATAAGGGAGCAGTTCCGGCTTGGGCACTTATTCCTCACATCGTATTTATTTTTATTGCGCTTATATTCAGCAGTTTATCTGGTGTTATGGCTGCCTTTAAATATAATAAATACAAGTTTTGGTCTGTAGTTACACTTATCCTAATCTTTGTGGGTGGCTTAGTTTTTGGGCCAATTGTTCAGAAGTTTGCATTTGGTCAATTCTGGACAGGTTTTCCGTTTGGTAGTGATTTAACAGATAATAAAACCCTAATAATGTTTGTTGTTTGGTTGGTGGCAGTTCTTGTAAATTGGAAACGTTCAGTTCCAATAGCTTCTGTTTTAGCAGCAATATTTACTATTTTGATTTACTCTATTCCCCACAGCCTTCGAGGGTCGGAGTTTAACTACGAGTCGGGTGAAATTGTAACAGGAATGATTACCTACCTTAAGGCGTTTTTTTAAAGTTAGGTGCTTTATATAAAATAAAATCGGGCTAACAATTTTGTTAGCCCGATTTGCTTTATGGTTTGCTTAAGTATGTTCTTACTCGCAATCCTTGGCTTTTTCTTTTGTAGCTTCATGGTCATGGTCACAATCGTGAGCCTTTGCTTCTTCTGTTTTGCACGAGTCTGTTTTAGCATGTTCACAATCATGCTCTTCTTTTAGTTCGTCGTTGCATTCTACTTTAGCTTTTTCAGCATCGGTTTTTTCAGCTGTTGCTCCGCATGATCCTAAAAGAAACGCTATTGCAACTAGCGAAGTGATAAGGAATAATTTAGTGCTCTTCATCTTTTAAAATGGTTAATAGGTTAAACAAAAATCGTTTAAAAATAGTACATAAACCTAAAAAAACAACAATAGTATGTCGAATGTTCACTATTTAAAATTAAATTGATTCCAAATAGATTCTTTTGGTTCAATTTGACATTTAACTCCAATCGAAACCCATGCTCCGGGCTGTGGGATATTTCCCAAGTCGGTATAATGTTTATTAAACAGATTATTTATATCGATAAATGCTGTGAAGTTTTGCGCCTTATAGCTAATTGAAGCATCCATAATTGTAAAAGGCTCGTACACTTTCTCTTCATTGCTAGTATATTGGGTATAAGTGCCTGCACGGCTTTGCCAAGCTGCAGTTAGAGATCCTCTAAAACTCTTAAATATCTTAAAGGTAATGTTGGTTGTTAGCTTATGCTTCAGGTAATCTAAAGCGTAAAACGATTGTAATTTGCCACTCTCTTTATCCGTGTGCATAAAACTATAACTCGCAGTTGTGTTTAAAAGAATGGTATTTGTATTTGTAAAATCGAATTTCACGTTGGTTTCAAACCCTTTTGTATTTAATCTAGTATGGTTTATTGTTGTCCATTTTTCATCCTCTGTGTTTTTAACCCAATCAATAACCTGATTCCCAATTCTGTTGTATAAAATTAGGTTTGCGCTACATAAATTTGCTCTGTATTTCATTGCAAGTTCATAATTATCAGCCCTTTCGGGTTTTAGCTTTGGGTTTCCAATGTTGGTTGGTCCATTGTAATATAAATCGGTAAAGTTTGGGTATCGAATTGTGTTGTTTGCTGATGCGGATATACTTATAGCTCTATTAATGCTATAGGCTGCATCAACCCCATAGTTTTGGTGATGACTAAAAGCATTACTTAAGGTAAATTGCCCTCCAAACGAGATGGTAAACCGATTAAGGTAAAGCGTGTGTTCTGCAAACATCCCAGCCATTTTTCTGAATGCTCCATGGGTGTAACTTTTATCGGTATTGCTTATTGGTATTGGGTTCAATAATAGTTCACCCAGCACATTACTATATATGCCTTCATATTTAACATCAGCGCCAATCCTTGTCCGACCAACTTTATTTAGGTTAATAGCTTCAACTCTAGCCCCCATTACCGAGGTGGAGTGGTAGTTGTGCCCATTATACCATTCAGGTGAGTTGTATCGGAATAGCTCAAACCTATCATTGTGTTTTCGGAAGTATATGGACGGTGTAATGTCAACTTTTCCCCATTTATAGTTGTATGAAGCAGATGAAATAAAGGTAGAAGTTTGTTCGAACTGTTCGGGGAATTTTGGTGAGTAAAAACCTTGTGCGCCAAATGCCTTGCTTTGGTAGCCTGTTTGTAGGCTAAGATAGCCTTTTCCTAGGTTTATTTTACCGTAACCAAAAAGATTGTGGGTGTAAAAATCGGTGTTTTTAGTATAACCGTCAGATTTTGCTGATGAGGTAGCAATAAAAAACTTATTCTTCAAACTGTTTAAACCCAGTGAGGCATCGCTTTTAATAAGCCCAAAGTTTCCGGCTCTAATGCCTACTTTAACAAGCGATTTTGGATTGGTATGAGTAATAATGTTTATGGCTCCGCTAAATGCGCCTGGTCCATAAACTCTTGATCCAGGGCCCTGTAGTATTTCAATTCGGTCTATTGACTCTATGTCAATGGGGATATTTAGGTTGTGGTGACCTGTTTGCGGATCGCTAATGTTTACACCATTTAATAAGATAAGAACCTGATCGAATGTGCCGCCTCTTATCATTAGGTCGGCCTGTACACCATGCTCTCCGCGCTGCCTGATATCTATGCTTGCTATGTTTCCAAGCAGATCGTTTAGCGAGTTAACGGGTAAATCAGTAAATTCATCGCTGGTTATTACCAGCACAGCCCTTGTAAGTGCAGAGTAGGTGCTTGCAGCTTGAGGCGAACTGATAATAATCTCCTCAATTTCAACGCTTTTATTAACAGTAACCGTGTCAATTTGTGCCTGTAAAGATATAGGTAGGGCCAAAATGCTGTATGCAGCAGATATTACGCAAACCTTTATCAATACTTTTAGGCTGTTAAAAATGCCATACGATTTGTTACACCATCTGCGAAAGCAGATTCTGCGGGCTTTCAAAACTTGAAAGCTTTGTTTCATTATGAAATTAATTTTAATTTAAAGAGCGCAAAGGTAAGCGTTTTGTACCTTTACAACGATAAATTTTAGCTCTTTTAAAATCACTCAAACAACCGATAATCTTTAGGCATATTCCTAATTCCCCTAAAAACAGTAAACACAGCCTAAGCCAATATAAATTTATATACTACTTTGCAGAATAATTTTAGGGTTTGGTGCAGCATAAATCTTTAAAACTTCGTCATTAAGACAGAAAAATGAGGAGAGTTAAGTATCTCAATAATAATCAGTCATTGATTGACCTTTGTAAAAAAGGTGATACAAATGCACAATTTGAAATATACAGCCTGTACTCTAAGGCAATGTATAACACGTGCTTGCGGATTATTGGCGATACAGTTGAGGCGGAAGATGTTTTGCAAGAAGCGTTCTTTAAAGCATTTGATAAGATTAATACATACAGAAACGAGGTTAGCTTTGGTGCTTGGCTAAAGCGAATAGTGGTTAATGCGTCACTGGATCAGCTAAAAAAATCTAAAGTTGATTTAATTCCTTTAGATAGTATCCAGGAGATTAAATCGGAGAGTGGCGAAGGCGATGATTTTGAACCAGAAACGGTGGAGGAGCTTAGATGGGCAATAGCACAATTGCCCGAGGGTTACCGAACAATAGTTTCCTTGTTCTACTTCGAGGGATATAGCCACGATGAGATATCGCAAATTCTTGGAGTAAAAGCCTCTACATCACGTTCGCAGCTAACAAGAGCAAGGCAACATCTTTACGAATTAATGAAAATAAAAGGCAAAAATATTAGGCATGGATAAGTTGCAAGAATTTATAGAAAGAAACAGGGTGGGCCTAAGTGATGTTGAACCTCCTTACGGACACGCCGATAGGTTTAAGGCTAAACTTATGGCACAACCTACAAAAACCAAAATAAACCCTTGGCTAGTAGCAAGTGCAGCAGCAATTGCAGGGCTTATTCTTACTGCAAGTTTTAGTTTACTATTAGGCCTTACTGGTTTTTCGCCCCTATTGCAGAACGATTTTTTAACTATAAGCCTATCGCCTGAACTGGTGCAAATTAGCGAATCGTACCAGTATCAAGTTAACCAAAAGCAGCATATCATCAACAGGATGCTGGCAGATGATAGTAGTCCGCTAAAAGTGGAAATACAATCAACAATTGACGAGCTAAATAAGGGACAACAAGGCATGCTAGAAGAGCTAACCAATAGCCCAAAGCCAGATAGGGCGAGGTTTGTAATTAGCCGTTATTATCAAACTAAACTAGCAGTTTTAGAGGGAATAATATCAAATTTAGATGAAGCAAAATTAGATAATGAGTCACTTTAATATTATTAAATTATGAAAACTATAACACTTTTGAAATCACTGGTTGTATCTATCCTTATTGGTACCGGTATTTTTGGAGCCAATGCATTTGCTGAGGTGCTAACCAAAAAGGAGCATAAAGAGTTTACTATTACCAATGATTCAAAGCTAATTATCGACAACAGGTTTGGCCTTATTAGCATTGAGAATTGGGACCAAAACAGCATAAGCATTGATGTTGAAATTACGGTTGAACACTCAAGCAGAGACAGGGCAGAGCGAATGCTATCTGCCATACAAGTTACCCTAGAGCAGCAAGGGAATGACATTAGGGGCATAACCCTGATTGACGAAAAACTTATGAAATCGTTTAATAACTTCAATTTTGGTTCATCAACAAAGGAGTTAAAAATCGATTACCGTATTAAGATGCCTAGCCATGTTGATGTTGAACTAAAGAATAAGTTTGGCGATATTTTTATTGACCAGCTAACAGGTCATTCCAATATCATTTTAAAATACGGCAACCTTAAGGCTAACCGGATTATGTATGGTAGTGACGATCCGCTAAGTAGAATAACTCTAGGTTATGGGAATGCCTCAATTGACGAGCTGGATTGGATGCGATTTGATGTTAAGTATGGCAATTTGGAGATTGTTAAAGCAAAAGCAATCGTAATTATGAGTAAATACACAAACGTATCGGTTAATGAACTTAGTTCTTTAGTTGTTGAGTCGAAATACGACACCTATAAAATTGGTAAAGCACATAATATAGTTGGCACTAGCGGATACACTAACTACAAGCTTGGTTGGCTTGGTAAACAACTCGATATTGAGAGTAAATATGGTGATGTTCGTATAGAGTCGGTGGCCAATAATTTTAATTCTATTTCGTTTGTAGGAAGTTACTGTAGCATTTATGCGCCAATACCTGCAGAGGTTTCGTACAATATCAATGGGGAAGTTTCGTATGGAGGGATATCATACAATGACCCATCGAGGGTAAGCCGGATTGATAGCAACAATAAAATCTCGGTAAATGGCACGGTAGGCTTGGACGAAGGTGCAAATGGACAGGTTAAAATAAGGGTAAAATACGGAAGCGCAAATCTTAAATAAATTAGTTCTTTACATTCAGATTCAGAAGAGTAGCCGTTAGGTTGATTTTAGCCTGACGGCTATTTTATTTTTTGCCGTAGCCATAGTATTTAAACCAATGCCGATTAAACACATCTAAACTCTCAATAACTAAAAGTGTAACTAAATCCATATTTCCCATGAAGAGATTTTTTTTGCTATCCATTGCATTTGTTGCGTTTGGTTTTACCCTTATATATGGGCAAACTAATCTCGTAACAACAGCCAACTACGAGTCGGCATCACATTTTTCACCAAACAGGATAAAGAAAATGGTATTCAGCACTTCTGTTGATGCCCATTGGCTTAAAAATAGCACCCGTTTCTGGTATACCTATCAAACAAGCGAGGGCAAAACTTTTTACATTGTTGACCCAGTAAAGAAATCGAAATCGGTACTGTTTGATAATGTAAAAATGGCAGCTGAAATATCAAAGCTTACTCTCGATCCTTTCGATGCTCAAAACATCCCTATCAATGATCTAAAGTTTTTGGATAACGAGGAGGTAATTCGTTTTTCAATTCAGAGTAAATTAATTGATGAGGATAAAAAGGCTGATGAAGATGAGGACGATATGACCGAGGATCAAGGGAAAGAAAAGAAAACAGGGAAAGATAAGCCCAAGAGAAAGACCTGGTTCTTTGAGTACAATATCAAAACAGGCAAGTTAACCAAGCTCGACGATTATAAAAAACCAAAGGATAAGCCTAAATGGGCAAATATTTCGCCCGATGGCGAAAGGGTGGTTTTTGCTCGTAACCATAACCTTTACTGGATGGATAAGGAGAATTATGAGAAAGCATTAAAGAAAGAGAAAGACTCAACTATTGTTGAGCATCAGCTTACTTGGGATGGTGAAGAAAATTATATTTATGGCTCGGGTGGGCGGAATGAGGATAATGTGGAAAAGGAGAAGAATAAGGATAAGCGAAAAGGAGCATGGGCGCTTTGGTCGGCTGACTCAAAGATAATAGCGCTTACTCGAACCGATGAGCGAAAACTAAAGGATTTGTGGGTGTTAAAATCTCTCTCGAGCCCTCGCCCAACACTCGAAACATATAAATATCATATGCCCGGCGAAAAGGATGCACCCATTGAAGAGATGTTGGTTTTCAACTTTGTTGATTCTCTTCCTGTAAAGATTAATGTGGATGCGTTTCCGGATCAAACACTATCTATCGAAATGGCCCCTAGATTACAAAGGGATCGTGATGAAGATTATGTTGCCCCAAAGTTATTGACCGATTACTCAGGTAATTTTTACTTTACCCGCACTTCACGCGATTTGAAACGGGTTGATGTTTGTTTAGCCGATCCAAAAACAGGTGAGGTAAAAGTGATAATTGAGGAACGCCTAAATACCTATGTTGAGACTCGCTCTTTAGGATTAGTGAATAGCGGTAGGGAACTTATTCATTGGTCGGAGCGCGATGGTTGGGCACATTTTTACCTATACGATGGAAAGGGGAATGTAAAGAATCAGATTACTTCTGGTCCATTCCATTCTGAAAGAATTGTTAATATTGACGAGAAAGCGAGAGTTCTATACTTCACTGCTAACGGTCTGCAGCCCAATGAGGATCCATACTATGAGCATTTTTACAAGGTGAACTTCGATGGTAGCGGTTTAACCCTGCTCAATAAGGGCGATTTCAATCATAGCGTATCGATGGATGATGCGAACATGTTCTTTGTGAACAACTATTCGAGGGTAAATACAGTTCCCAAATCGGAGTTAAAGGATAACATGGGCAATAAAATTATGGATTTGGAGGAAGCAGATTTAAGTTTACTGTTTGCCGCTGGTTATAAATTCCCCGAGCCATTCAAAGTAAAAGCCGATGATGGAATTACTGATATATATGGTGTGATGTACAAGCCATTTGACTTCGACTCAACAAAGGTTTACCCTATAATTCAATATGTTTACCCAGGCCCACAAACCGAAGCAGTTGACAAGTCATTCTCTGCACGAATGGATAGGACCGATAGGCTTGCGCAAATGGGATTTATCGTTATAACCGTTGGCAATAGGGGAGGACATCCCAACAGATCAAAGTGGTACCATAACTATGGATACGGAAACTTGCGTAACTATGGATTGGCAGACAAAAAAGCGGCTATTGAGCAACTTGCCAGTAGGCATAAGTTTATCAATATTAATAAGGTTGGTATTCATGGCCATTCAGGTGGAGGCTTTATGTCAACAGCAGCTATGCTTGTGTATCCCGATTTTTTTAAGGTAGCCGTATCGAATGCGGGTAACCATGAAAATAATATCTATAACCGTTGGTGGAGTGAAAAACACCATGGTGTTAAGGAGGTTACAGACACAACAGGCAAAACTACTTTTGAGTACAGTATCGATAAGAACTCTGATTTAGCCAAGAATTTAAAGGGCAAACTGTTGCTTACCACCGGTGAGATTGACGATAATGTTCACCCAGGAAATACAATTAGCATGGCTAATGCGCTAATTAAGGCAAATAAGCGATTCGATTTCTTCATGTTCCCCGGTCAGCGCCATGGATATGGTGATATGTTTGAGTACCATTTTTGGTTAACTGCTGATTATTTTGCAAAACATCTTATTGGCGATTTCTCAAATAGTGTTGATATAATTGAGATGAATAAAGATATTGAGCTAAAACGGTAAGTTTGATTTGAATTAATAGAACAAAAAGGGCTGCCAAAAAAATTTTAGGCAGCCCTTTTTGTTTGCTTTGGAGTTTATTCTAGCAAACTATATTGATTATATCAGCAAATGCTCTTCGATATCTCAACCTTAATATCGATTTTTATCTTTTAATGTAATTGCACTTTTTTAACGGCTGGTGGTGTGCTTAAGCCCCGTAGCCCGAAGCAGCGGATTTATCCCACGTTAAAATGACTATTTGAAACTAATAGTAACCTGTCAGCCGAAAAGTGAGGCGTAAAATGTAGCGCGTGTGAGCAACTGACAGTTATTCAACGATTTTGTTAAATTGTCCCGCAGTCATTACAGGGATTTTTGAATTTTCAAAATCTTTAAGATTTCTGGTTAAAATTATTTCAATATTGTTTTCTAAAGCTGAATAATATTGAAGTCCATCTTCAAAATCCTTAAATTCATTGTCATTTAGTGCCAAACTAATTACTTTTTCATCGAGGCTTAATATTCCAACTAATAGTTTAAGTTTTCTTAAAATTTGTTTAGCCTTTTCAGGCTTAATTTTTCTTAGAAGCACATAATTTACATTTGCAATAGAAAGAGCAGAAGTAAAAAGACTGACTTTTTTTTTGTCTGCAAACGAAAATAATTTTCTTGCCTCTTGGTCAAATGGCTCTCTTTTAGCCAATAGGTCTATAATTATATTTGTGTCAATTAGAGCTCTTTTCATTTGTATTTTTCAGTCAAATAGTTAGAATGTTCCTCCTTATAATTAAAATCAGGGTCAAGTTCAATGACACCACTCAAACTTTCAACCAAAGGTGTTGTTCCTACTTCTTTTTCCTTAGAAGCGGTTATTGATTCAAGATATATTTCAACCATTTTTGAAAGGCTAATCCTTTGATTATGCGCGTGTTCTTTAGCCCTTTCAATAACACTTTTACTCAATCGTAAAGTTAATTTAGCGTCCATAATTCATGTATTTGGTTACGTACAAATATAGTTAAACTATACGTCAAAGTCAATTAGTTTTAAATATTTAACTTGATTTCCGATGAGATATTTCTTTATAGATTTGTAATGGCGTGTTTTACGATTTTTTATCTGTTTGTTGCTAACTAACTGTTAAATATGAATTTAATGATGATATCACTTAACTTTTCATGCTCAATCAGAAAACCATCGTGACCAAAGTCAGATTCAATTTCAGCATACACAGCATTAGGAATAAATTCAGCTAAGCGTTTTTGCTCAATTGTGGGGAACAGAATATCGCTTGAGATTCCAATACATAGTGTTTTTGCAGTGATTGCAGAAAATGCTGTCTTAAAACTGCCCCTTCCGCGTGCCACGTTATGCGTATCCTGACTTCGTGTGATTGAGTGATAGCAATGAGCACTAAGCCTGTCAATCAGTTTTTTACCCTGATACCTTTGGTAGCTAGAAACTCGAAAATCAGTAACCTTCTCATTATCCTTTTCTGATTGTGTGGTATTGTAAGCTTGGTAACCTCTATAACTTAGTAGGCCTAACCCTCGGGCTGCGGCTAACCCGGCTTTACCGCCATTAGGGTCGCTACTAAAGAATGAGGCATCAGCCTCAATGCCCATTCGCTGCGTTTCATTAATACCAATTGCCCATGGGGTTGCCATATAGGTTGTTGCAACAAGCATAATGTTTTCAAAAATATTAGGGTTTAGAATAGCCCATTCCATCGATTGAAATCCTCCAATCGATCCTCCTGTTACAAGGTAAATCTTCTCAATACCCAGATGCTGCCTTAGGATTTCGTGGGCTTTAGCCCAATCTCGAACTGTAACGGGGGGAAAATCATTTAACCAAGGCATTTGGGTTAGCGGATTAATACTAAGTGCACCAGTAGTGCCGTAACAACTCCCAAGAATGTTTGCACATATAAGGGTGTATTTACCTGGATCGAATAGTTTCCCTTTTCCCACCAGCCCTGGCCACCAATCCTCAGCATCAGAGTTTGCTGTAAGTGCGTGGCATATCCATATAACAGGCTTTAATATATCAATCTTTTCCTCTGATATATGGTAGCAAATATCAATGTTGGTGAGCGATTTTCCAGATTCTAACTTAAACTCGCCTTTGTGGGTGTAGTATTTCTTTATCATATTACTTGAGCATCTTTGAGTCTGCTCTCTCCGTTTTTCTTTATAAACAAATGTTTTTATGGGATGCATTACTTTTTGGCAATGTAAATATACTGTTTTTTTAAAACCACAATTATTTTCAAACTTCTTTCAAATCTTCAGTGAATGTTAGTTTATCGTTATACTTTTGTCAATTGAAATTTCAAGGGTAATGGCTAAAGGGAAAATATCGGAGCGCAAAGTTATACTATATACAGCAGGGCTTGTTCTATTTGCAGGCATAATACGATACTTTGCCTATTCTGTTGGGTCAGTTATGTTCTACCTTGCCTTTTTGCCCTTTTTGTTGTACCGTTTTATCTCAATTTTTAATAAACGAAAGAATGCATCAGCTCCCATTGATTCCTATAGAGTTTTGGTACTGGTTTTTATGGTGGTAACCATCGTACTAAATATTGCTGGATGGCAAGAGGCAGACTTTTTCTTACTCTTTTTATTAATGGTTGATTTTTTACTTGTTATAAATGGGCGCTTTTAGCTTTCACCACTTTTCCTTTAAAAAGACTGTTGATAACTTTCTAGCTAAAACATTCGAATTTGGGCTGTAATCATTTTTAGGATATGAAAAAACGGCTAATTTTGTCAAAACTCTAAAGAATGATATTTCTATTCTTAAGTATCTCTTCTTCCACCCTAATTTACGTTTTATTTAAGTTAATTGAACGTTACCGGGTTATTAACTTTAGCGCCATAATAGTTAACTACATTGTTGCCTGCATTGCAGGTTTTTTTTTGAGCGGTAGTAGCCCTTACTCATCCCACATTTTTACCCAGAAATGGTTGCCTATAGCCCTTGTAGTTGGGGTTATGTTTATAGTAATGTTCTATTTAATAGCAAAAAGTACTCAGAAAGCTGGCGTTGCTGTTACCACTGTAGCCGTTAAGATGTCGGTTATATTCCCCATAGCCTTTTCAATATGGTACGATTCCAACGATATACTATCAGTTTTAAAACTTGTTGGTATTCTGCTTGCTTTAATTGCAGTTTATTTAACCGTTTACAAAAAAAGCGACAAGGGTTTTGATTACAGAACAATCTTGCTTCCTGCAATTCTCTTTTTTGGCATGGGTATAGTTGATTCATTTGTGAAGTTTGCTCAGTCCGAGTTCATTTCCAACGATTTAGCATCAACCTTTTCGGCTGTAGTTTTTGCTAATTCGCTTATTGTCGGACTTTTAATATTACCCTTCAATAAACCCGCCTTAAAAAGCATTGTTAAACTTAAAACTTGGGTGCTGGGTACAATACTAGGACTTGCAAATTTTGGGTCGATGTACTTTCTAATTCTTGCATTAAATCATATCAATATTGATACAGGGCAGCAGGCAACAGGCTCAGTTGTATTTGGAATTAACAACATTGGCATTGTTGCACTTAGCGTATTTATAGGTTTAATAGCCTATAAAGAACGACCATCCATAGTTAACTGGGTTGGAATAGCATTATCGGGTGTGGCAATTATAATTTTAGCAATGAGCTGAAAGGGTATGGATCAACTTGATACATATAAGAGAATAGCCCAAAATTCAAAGGGGTATTATAGGGAGAAGGGGAGTAAGTTTATCTCCTTGGCATATCCTGTAGGCTCCGAGGATGAGATTAAAGAAATACTGCTTGAACTCCGAAAGGAGTATCATGATGCCCGACATCAATGTTATGCTTATGTGCTTGGTTTTAAGGGAGATGTTTGGCGAGCAAACGACGATGGCGAACCTTCAAGCACAGGGGGAAAGCCTATACATGGTCAAATTATTAGCCGAGACTTAACCAATACGCTAGTTGTGGTGATTCGATATTTTGGTGGAACAAAGTTGGGTGTTTCAGGATTAATCAATGCATACAGGACTGCTGCATCAGATGCTCTTGATAATGCTGAAATAGTTACACTAACAATTAAGGATATATATAAGATAAAGTTTGCTTACCCAATAACCAATGACGTGATGAGAATGATTAAGGAAGAAGGATTGAGCATAGTCGATCAGCATTTTGATGTATCATGCAGCATAACAGTTGGCGTTAGGCAATCAAAAGTAGATTTAATACTGGAGAAAATTGATTTGATTGACTCCGCCGTTGCCGAGTTTTTGAGAACCGAATAGATTTTTGCCTCGTTTATTAACGGGGCTTTTTTTTGATAAATATTTTTTTAATCACAATAACCCAAAACAACAAAGTATGAAAAACAAAAGTTTAGTGGCCATTAATGAGCTCAGCAAGCAGGAAATCATTAAGATTCTTGATCTAGCCGAGGATTTTGAAAAGAACCCGATTCAGGATATCCTAAGCAAAACGATAGTGGCAACACTATTCTTTGAGCCTTCAACGCGTACGCGCCTTAGCTTTGAAAGCGCTGTTAACCGATTAGGAGGGAAGATAATTGGTTTTTCAGAAGCATCAAATACTTCAGTATCAAAAGGAGAAAGCCTGAAGGATACCATTCTTACCGTAGCCAACTATTCCGATTTGATTGTAATGCGCCACCCTGTTGAAGGCAGTGCGCGCTATGCTAGTGAAGTTTCGCCCGTTCCTATAATCAATGCAGGCGATGGAGCCAATCAGCATCCAACCCAAACCCTTCTCGATCTTTTTTCAATAAGAAAAACTCAGGGCACGTTAGAGGGGCTTAACATCTTTTTAGTTGGCGATCTGAAATATGGGCGTACCGTTCACTCTTTGTTAATGGCAATGAGCCAATTTGGAGCAACCTTTACCTTTGTATCGCCCCAGGAGCTGCAAATGCCTGCAGAGTACAAAATGTATTTAGACTCGGTGGGGCTGAAGTATAGCCAGCAAACCGATTTGAATCAGAATTTGAATAAAGCTGACATTATTTACATGACTAGGGTACAGCGTGAGCGCTTTTCCGACCCTCTTGAGTATGAGAAGGTGAAAAACGTATACGTTTTAAAGAACAAAATGCTTGAGAACACTAAGCCATCAATGCGTGTTCTTCACCCACTTCCAAGGGTAAATGAAATTCATACAGATGTTGACTCCAATCCTAAGGCTTACTATTTTACTCAGGCTCTTAATGGGGTGTATACCCGTATGGCTATTATGGCAACAGTACTTAATTTAAAATAATAAAATAAAAACTATTGATATGAAGGAGGGAAAGAAACTTAGCGTTAGTGCCATTGAGAATGGTACCGTTATTGACCATATACCATCAAAAAATCTTTTCAAAGTTATTAACATACTCGGCCTTGAGAAGATTGATAATCTGATTACGTTTGGAGCAAACATGGAGAGTAACCGACTTGGTAAAAAGGCAATTATTAAGATTGCCGACAAGTTTTTTGAGCGCGAAGAGATTAACAGAATTGCAGTAGTTGCGCCCCTTGCAAAACTTAACATTATAAAAGATTATGCTGTGGTGGAAAAACAGTTAGTTGAAGTTCCCAACCACATTGAGGGAATTATTAAATGTGTTAATCCAAAGTGCATAACCAATGTTGAGAATGTAAAAACAAAATTCGATGTCATTGATAAGAAGAATGTTTCGCTAAAGTGCTATTACTGTGAAAAAATAACCGACCAGGAGCATATGATTTACCTTTAGTAAACTGTTTAATGCAAAAAAAGAGGAGCTCGAAAATTTTCGAGCTCCTCTTTTTTAATAAGAACATTATTATCTCAGCCTATTTAAACTCCTTATTAGTAATTCATCCTTTATTATTGCCCTAAGGGCAAGGTATGAGAGAATAGCTGCTAATATTGGGAATATAAAAAGAATGGTAAATGAATAATTGGCATCCAACTCAGTTCCTGCTGCTGTGGTATAATAATATGCTAATCCTTGAAGACCAACCAAAAGCACAATATTGAATATGGTAAGCCTAGTTTGTACCACCCTTTTTTTGAAAAGGAATAAGGTTGCAACTAATATGAATAGGCATAGCGATAAAAGCAGCGTGTAGGGAAGCACAGAGAACACATTGTTGATTTCTCCTTCACCCTTTATTCCTGTAAACCCAAACTCATATACAACTAAGGTAGAGTTTGATATCAACTCAGATATTGGAAAGAAAATCATGAAGTTTAATAGAGTAATGGCTACAATAAGGTATAAACTTTGAATTCGCTGAATCATTTTGATGCTAGATTAATTGGAAATAAAGTTAGGTGAAATCTCAGTCCAAAACTTTGATAAACTAGTTGTTACCAAGGATTAAGGGTAGGCCGTCCTTACCGCTACCAATAACTATCACTTTTGTATTTGGCGATTTTGCCAATTCTATTGTTGCCTCAATACCCCGCATTTTAAGCAGACTGGAGGTAAGGCTACTGTTGATAATTTTGTTTGCCCGTGATTCTCCTTCAGCAGCAATACGGCGGCGTTCGGCTTCACTTTTCTCACTTTCAAGCTTAAACTGATAGGCTAAAAACTCTTGTTCTTGGGTTAGTTTGCTCTCAATTGCTTGCTGTATTTGAGTTGGAAGGTTTATGCTACGTATTAGTAGGGCACGCATATCAATAAAGTTTTCAGTTAAAGATCTGTTGGTCTCATCAACAATGGATTTTTCAACTTCACTTCTTTTAGTTGAGTAAATCTCTTCAGCGCTATATCTTCCAGCAACTTGCCTAACCGATGAGCGTACTTCCGGAACTACAAGTTGTTGTACATAAAACTTGCCGAAAATTTCATGTAATGAACCAATCTCTTTATAGATGGGGTTAAACCTAACAGATGTCTCAATAATTACCTTAAGACCATTCTTGTCAAGTACGTCCATTGTTTCTTCCGCTTTTTGCTCCTTAACATCATAAATGGAAAGATCATTCCATGGGGCAACAATATGAAAACCTGGAAGTTGTATGTTCTCTTTATCAAGCCCAGTGGTGAAAGGTCTGAAAATTACACCTCTTTCGCCGGGTTGGATCACAAAGAACATTCTGCTACTAAAAATTAATAGTAAGATAACTGCTGAAACGGCAATGACAATGGCTAGCTGTTTTTTCTTCATAACGATAGTTTTTATTTATTATTTAAGAATGATTCTGATGTTGAACTGCAAAGGTACGAAAATACGAAATCAAATGGGCATTAATCTGCATTTGCATTCCTCAAGATTACCACTTTGGCTTATTTGTTAATGGGTATTTTTTAGGTAATACTGTGCAAGGCGAATTATTTTAGCTAATTTAGCCGCTTAATAAAATGCATGATGAGAATAATTGAACCTTCAGAACTTATCCTTAATCCTAATGGTAGCATTTTCCATTTACACCTTAAACCCGAGGATGTTGCTGATAAAGTAATACTTGTAGGCGATCCAGGTAGGGTTGACACAGTAGCAAAGTTTTTTAGTAAGATTGAGCTAACCGTTTCGAACAGGGAATTTAAAACCACTACCGGTTTTTTTAATGGAAAACGGATAAGCGTTGTATCTACTGGAATTGGTACGGATAATATTGATATTGTGGTTAATGAACTAGATGCGCTGGTGAATATTGACCTTGAGAAAAGACAGGTGAAAGAGAAGCATAGGCAGCTTACGATAGTTCGCTTAGGAACTTCTGGAGCGCTTCAGGCTGATATACCAGTTGATTGTTTTGTTTCAACCAATATTGCTGTTGGATTTGATGGTCTTTTAAATTTTTACGATGGAAGGAATAGGGTAAGTGACCTTGCCATGGAGGCTGCTTTTCTTAAGCATACTAATTGGAAACCACTTCTAGCAAAACCCTACTTTGTACATTCCAATACTGAGCTTGTCGAACTGTTCAAGGAGATTACTGTTCAGGGTGTTACAATTTCCGCCCCTGGTTTTTATGGGCCACAAGGTAGAGTTTTACGCTTACCCTTGGCCGATAGCGATTTAAATAATTCTATCGAGTCGTTCAGATATAATGATCTTAAGATTACCAACTTTGAGATGGAGAGTTCAGCAATCAATGGACTCTCATTACTGCTTGGACACAGCTCGATAACCATTTGTGCAATTATTGCCAACCGGATCCTTAAAACAGCATCTGCCGATTATAAATCGAACATTAAAAAGTTAATTGAGCAGGCACTACAACGATTAACTAAGTAGTTTACCCCGATGAGGCCAAAAGAGTTTGCAGCATTAATAGCATTGCTTGAAGACCCAGATGCCGAGGTTTTTAACTCCATTTCAAACAAGTTAATTACCGAGGGTTTGCCTCTTGTACCCCTTCTCGAAAAAGCATGGGAGAGTTCAACCCATGAACTTTTACAGGCAAGAATTGAGAACATTCTGCATCAAATTCAGCTGCAGAATGCAAGGCAGGTTTTATCGGATTGGATTGAATCTGGAGCAACCAATTTGCTAGAGGGTGCACTAAATGTTGCAAAGTATCAATTCCCCGACTTGGAGTATGAAGTAATCGACAGTCATATCAATAAAATCAAGCAGAAGGTTTGGCTCGAACTTAATGAAAGCCTAACAGCTCTTGAAAAGGTTAAAGTACTCAATCATATCCTGTTTGGGGTTTGTGAATTTACTGGGAACACCGATAATTTTTTCGATCCTAATAATCACTACATAAACACCTTAATTGAAACAAAGAAGGGCGGTCCTGTAGTGCTATCAATATTCTACTCAATAATTGCTCAGCGACTTGGAATGCCTGTATTTGGTGTGAGCCTACCAAAAAACTTTTTGCTTGCATATGAAGATCGATACAATCAATCAGTAGCTAATACGGACAAATCGCATTCAGTTCTATTCTACAT
Source organism: Bacteroidales bacterium UBA5349 (assembly GCA_002410065.1). Lineage (GTDB taxonomy): Bacteria > Bacteroidota > Bacteroidia > Bacteroidales > Tenuifilaceae > Perlabentimonas. Next base: position 62,348 of record DHQB01000023.1, read on the forward strand.
AAATCCATTTAATCGAGGCGCTGTTCTTGGTAAGAAGGAGATAGAACAATTCTTAACTCAAAACGGTATTGAACATAAGGATGAGTACTTTGAGCCCTGCTCAAATAGAACAACCATTTCGCAACTCATCGCAAGTTTAATGCTGTCTTACCAAAAAGTTGGTAATACGAGCATTATTGCTGATTTAAAAATGCTTTTGGATATTGTTGCAACAAGCAAAAGTATTCGCTAAAGGTTTAACCTCAGCTGTAAGCCATGCTTGCGTTTCTTCTCTAACTCTGTATTAATTATCCATTCAACCTGATTTTTGCATCGACCACAACCAGTTGAAGCTTTTGTCAAATTTTGAATGTCAAGCAGTGTTTGAGCGTGCCCTTTTTTTATGGAGTTAACAATCTCATTGCGGAATACGGCTTTGCATTCACAAACATAATTAGCCCTTTTACTGGTCATTATTTATTTTTTATGCAAAAATAACAAAAGTATTTTGCATTAAATGCCATAAAATGTTTTGACTAAATAATTTAAAGTGTTACTTTTGCGGGCTAATTGTAAATTTTAACTAAACAATTTCAACTATGTTAAATCAGTATGAAACCGTTTTCATTACAACTCCCGTTTTGTCTGAGGCCCAGATGAAGGAAGCGGTTGACAAGTTCAAAGGTGTCATCACTGCCAATGGCGGTGAGGTTGTGCACGAAGAGAACTGGGGATTAAAAAAATTGGCCTACCCCATACAGAAAAAATCAACAGGATTTTACTACCTCATCGAGTTTAAGGCTCCAGGGGATCTGATCGAAAAGTTAGAGGTGCAGTATCGCCGCGATGAGCGCGTACTTCGTTTCTTAACATTCCGTATGGAGAGACATGCTATTGAGTATGCAGAAAAGAAGAGAAAAGCTAAAGTTGAATCAAAACAAAAGGAGGAGTAAACCATGAGTCAGAATCAAAGCGAAATTAGGTATCTTACACCCCCAACGGTAGATGTTAAGAAGAAAAAGTACTGCCGTTTTAAGAAGAATAAGATTAAGTACATCGATTACAAAGATCCTGAGTTTCTTAAGAAGTTTTTGAATGAGCAGGGGAGAATTCTTCCTCGCAGGCTTACAGGCACTTCACTGAAGTTTCAGCGTAAAGTTGCAACTGCTGTTAAAAGATCTCGTCATCTAGCTTTACTGCCATTTGTAACCGATTTATTGAAGTAAACATAGGAGATAAAAGCGATGGAAATTATACTAAAACAGGATATACCCACTTTGGGTCTTAAGGATGACGTTGTAAACGTTAAAAACGGATACGGTCGTAACTACCTTATTCCTCAAGGCATGGCAACCGCTGCAACTGCATCGGCCAAGAAAGTATTGGCAGAGAATATCAAGCAAAGAGCGCACAAAGAGGCAAAGATTATAGCTGATGCCCAAGTTATTGCTCAGAAACTTGAGGGAATAAAAATTACCATTGGAGCAAAAACAAGCTCAACAGGTAAGATTTTTGGCTCTGTTAACACCATTCAAATTGCTGAATCATTGGCTCAAAGCGGATTCGAAATTGAGCGTAAGAATATCAGCATTAAGGAAGATCAGATTAAAGAAGCCGGAACCTACACAGCTGAGATTAAGCTGCACCGTGAGGTAAAGGTAAATATTGAGTTTGAAGTTGTTCCTGAGTAATAGGAATAGTAACATATATAAAAAAACCTTGACAATTTTGTCAAGGTTTTTTTATTTTCCACCCGAATGCTATCGGGCGGCTATTGCCTCAATCTCAACCATAACACCAAGGGGTAGCTTAACTACTCCGTACGCAGCGCGTGCTGGCATTTCTTCGGTGAAGTATTTTGCATAAACTTGGTTCATAGGCACAAAGTTGTCCATATCGCTGAGCAAGCAGGTTGTTTTTACAACATTTGTGTAGGTTAAGCCAGCTTTTTCCAGTATTGCCCCCATGTTTTTGAGTACCTGTTCTGTTTGCGCTTCTACGTTCCCCTCTACAATCTTTCCGGTAGAAGGATCGACAGGTATCTGACCTGATATAAAAACAAATCCGTTTACTTCAACAGCTTGGCTGTATGGTCCTACAGCCTTAGGTGCTTTTTCTGTATTAATTATTTTTTTCATGATAACTGAAATTAATTCATTGTACTTTGTGGTTTATGTTAGTAGTCGTATCTACTTTGATTTTTGTTGTACTTAAGATCTCTGAGTGTGCCTGATTTTACGTTAATATGAAAGCTGTAGCTCTTAAGCATACCAATTGGAATTATTCTGATCCCCATTTCCCAGCAGTGCAAATCGCGATTAATATTAAGCGAGGTAGTTGTTAACTTACGGTTTTTAAAGTCGTACCCAGATGAGAAACCAACCTTCCACTTAGGAGAAAGGCTTAGGCTACCTGAAAAACTAATGCTTTGCATAATGTTTTTATCGTAACTCCGTTTACTGTAGGAAAAAGTATAGTTTAAACTAACGTCCCAAGGGATATCATAATCTACGTAATCCTGCCCAAATCCATTACCAAGTGATTCGCCAAATGGAACACTATTTGGATCGCCGTCCAATCCCATATTGTTTCTTCCGGCAATAGGGGGTCTATTGGTTTGGCTCGATTTATTTTCTTTCCCTCCTTTCCCTCCTTGAAGTGAAAAACTAAGACCAGCATTTGCACTGGTCAATCTAAAAGGTTTCCCATTAACTCGATACTGGAATTCATTGTAACGATTTCCTTTTGGATCAATGGCGTAAGGATCAAATGAACTTGAGAAGTTAATACTAAACTTATCGAATAAATTAGTACGTGCACTAAAAGACACAGGGCTCCAGTTCATCGAATCGACAAGCATATTGTATGAGCCAGAAAAGTTGAAACTCTCAAGTATTTTAATCTTCTTGGTGTTTGAGACTGTATCGTCAGGTGTGAGAACTTTCATCTCAAGATTATTTCCAAGCGAAAAGTTGATGGAGCCACTCTTTCCTGAACCAGGACCACCGTATCTAGCTCCTTCAAATATTGAGTACTGTTTAGTTTTCCCCGTTGTATCTATTTGAACACTTTTGTAGAAGCCATAAGATTCCTCACTAAAATCTGGTCGATATGAGAGTGAAATTGAGGGAGTCATAAGATGCCTGATAGCTTGCACTTTTGAGGTTGATTTAAAGGAGTACATCCCATAAACTTTACTGGTCATTGATATAGCAGTGCTGTATTCCCATGCCCGTTTAAAGCCAGAAACCTCATCTGTTATAACCTTTTTCGACTCTTCATCCCACCTTTTTTCAATGGTTTGAGTATACCATTTTTCAGAATAATTTGCATTTGGACTAACCGTAATAAATTTTAATATGCTAAATGATGTAGATATTGGTATGCGGTGCTCAACACCATTTTTCATTTTATCAAGAGTACTTTTACTGAGTATTGAATCGGTTCTGGTTTTTACAGTATTATCCAGAGATCCACTATACGATAGTCCAATTTTCTCATACCATGCGGGGGAGCCTACGCTATTCTTACGTTTAAAAGGATATATCATATTCATATTAAACGAAGCCTTTGGAAAACCCACTGTTATAGTGCTATCAAGATTGTTTTGAGAGTGGTTCATTGAAGTTGTCATGCTGAAAGGCGTGCCTGCCCATACCTTGGAGTATGTAACACTCGAAGATATAGAGGTCTCATGAAAGTTGCTTATGCTTTGTGCATTATACCGGTTATGGCTAGGAGATCCAAGGTTTAAATTTGCCGAAAATCTTGAATTCGGATTTGCTTTAGGATCCTGTGAGTGTCTCCAAGTTAACGAGTAGGATTGATCCTTAAAATAGTCATCAAAACCTTTCTCCCCAATAACATTTTGAGACAGGGAAAATGAGAGACCCCCAGAATATTTATATCTTTTCCTATAGGTTGTATTTACATTTGTGGCCCATGAACCTTTGGTAAAGAAATCTCCAGTTAATCTCAGGTCGAAATAATCGTTAAGACCAATATAAAACCCTCCATTTCTCAAGAAAAACCCTCTTCTGTTTTCTTCTCCATACTCTGGTATAATTAAACCCGATGATCTCCCCTTTTTATTTGGGAAAAATCCAAAGGGAATTGGAAGAGGAAATGGAACATCCCCAATAACAAGGTAAGCAGGGCCTGTAATTAGTTTACTTCCAGGGATAACCTTTGCTTTGGTAATGGCAATATAGAAATGAGGGTGATCCAAATCGCAGGTTGTGAATTTACCTCCAGAAACGTTAATGGTCTTGTCGGGCATTAGCTTTGTATCACGACTGTGCAGAAAACCGTCTGCTTCCTCAGTAATTACATTGGTAATTTTAGCCTTTTTTGTTTCAAAATTATAGTGCATTTTATCCATTCTGAAGGTTTGGTTACCTTCTACAAAAATGGGTTTTCCTACTATTGTACCTGTTGAATCGGGTCGGCCTTCAGCAAAAACAAGGTTATTCTCCATGTCATACTCAATGTAGGCTGCCTTTAGCTCCATCTTCTGATGTTTTACCACAGCATCGCCATACATATATACCTTTTTACCATCAATTGAATATAACAAAGAATCCTTAGCGTCATGAAAGATTGGATCCTTTAAAGGCCCGTCCTCATCACCTCCTTTCAAAATCTCAGTGGTATCCTTCAGAGATGAATTAGGTAGCAATACAATCGAATCACTATCTATTAAAAGCCTATTGTTATTAGAAATAAGAGTATCAGGAACCTGAGTATAATAATGCAAAATGCTAGCTGTTGATGCATTTGCAGATGCTTGGCTAACAGCTATAAATGAAAGAAAAAGGGGGATGACAGCCTTAAAATACAATTTTAGTACTATTTTTGTAAAATATAAACGCTTATTAGAGCTCAAAACTACTAAAAAATCAATCTTTGAGCACATGCAATTTGTAAATAAATACATTTCAACGTTAACGAGTTTTTTGCTGCTATTAGTATTTGGTTTAGCAGGGAACTCATATTCATATGGAAATAGCTATGGACCAGAACCATATAGACTAAAAAAAGTTGTTATTGATGCTGGTCATGGAGGACAAGATCCCGGAGCGATTGGTAAAAAGTCGAAAGAAAAGGATATTGTGCTTGCTGTTGCCCTAATGGTTGGCGAGTACATTGAAAAGAGTTTTCCTGAGGTAAAGGTGATTTACACCCGAAAAGAGGATGTGTTTGTTCCTCTCGATGAGCGTAGTAACATTGCCAATGAAATTGGTGCCGATTTGTTTATCTCCATACATTGTAATGCCAATTCTAGCCGTGTTCCCTACGGAGTAGAAACATATGTTATGGGGTTGCACAAATCGGAAGGTAACCTAGATGTGGCAATGCGTGAGAATGCGGTTATTACTTATGAGGAGGATTACTCTACAAAGTACGAGGGTTATGACCCAAAATCGTCAGAATCGTTCATTATCTTTAGCTTGATGCAGAACTCTTTCCTCGATCAGAGTTTAAATATGGCTAGCTTTTTACAGGAAGAGTTTAGGGAAAAGGCTCGTCGGCATGATAGAGGAGTGAAGCAAGCTGGTTTTATTGTGCTCTGGAAAACATCAATGCCCAGTGTTTTGGTTGAGTTAGGATTTCTTAGCAATCCAAAGGAGGAGGATTATCTTATTACATCCGAAGGGCAATCCTATTTGGCATCAGCCGTTTTTAGAGCATTTAGAGCATATAAGGAGCAAATTGAACTCAAAAGCAGCTATGCTGCCGAAAACTCATTCGACTATAGCTTAAGCCAATCAAAAGAGGTAGCATCCCCAAAAATTTCTGCCCAATGGAATGACAACCCTGATTTTAAGTTGGAGAATGTAGGGTCCGAACTAACATATAAGGTACAAATAACCTCCTCTGGTAACCGAATTGACACTAACGATCCCTTTTTTAAAAACCTTAAGAACGTTGAAGTATATTTTACAAACAACATCTATAAATACCTTGTTGGCAACAAAGAAACATACCAGGGGATTTCCGAGATTTGTGAGCAAGTTCGCGAACTATTTCCCGATGCTTTTATCATTGCATTTAAGGATGGTGAGCAAATCTCTCTTGATAAAGCAAAAAAAATATCGCAGAACTAAATTCTTTAAAACATGAAGATTACTAGAGAAGTCAAAATTGGATTGTTTGCCGTAATATGCCTTGCTGTGCTATTCTGGGGTGTAAACTTTTTAAAAGGGAAAAACGTGTTTAGTCGAACGAACCATTACTATGCCGTTTTTAAAAGAGTTGATGGGCTTAAGCCGACAAATGATGTACTATTGAGCGGATTTAAAGTAGGCTTGGTTAAAGACATTAAGTTTGAAAAAGGGAATACAGGAAGGTTGATTGTAACAATACTGATTGAAAAGAAATATCCAATTCCCCGAAACTCTATTTTAAAACTCATTAGCGCTGATATTATGGGTGGTAAAGCCCTTCGATTAGACGTTACTCCAAATAATGAATTTCACGAAGCGGGAGATACGCTTATTGCTTCCATAGAGACAGGATTGCTCGATCAAATGATATTTGAGATGGTGCCCATTAAAGAAAAAGCAGAAAGTTTAATGGAGGGGTTGGAAACAACACTTGATATTATAGCCAAGGTTTTTAATGAGCAAAACCGGGATAATCTGAATAAGAGCTTCGAGTCACTCAAAAACAGTTTAGACAATGTCGATAATCTGTCTGGCCAGTTAAACGGAATGCTATCCGACGAGAATGGAAAACTCCTCCAAATAGTGAGCAATGTCCATCAGATTTCACAAAACCTGAAAAATAATGGCAAGGATTTCGATATTATTATAAAGAATTTTTCCTCTATTAGCGATACACTTGCTAAAGCAAATCTGGCCAGAACTTTAGCACAAACCGATTCAGCCATGCTTGCATTTAATGCCATAGTTTCAAAAATTAACAATGGGGAAGGATCAATGGGGATGCTTATAAACAACGATACTCTATACACAAACCTCCAAAAGGCATCTCATAACTTGGACCTGTTACTTTATGATATGAAGGTTAACCCAAAGCGTTATATCAATATTTCACTCTTTGATTTTAGCCGAACAAAGTATCAGAAGGAGAAAAAGTAGTTCAATTCCGTAACTATCAGTAAATCAGTATTATGATCCTATGGATCTAATGCTCAGTTTGTTCACTATTATGGTTGATTGTAAAATGTTAGCTTTTTGTTTAGGTAAACTTTACAATTGATTAACCCACAACTTTTTACAGATATCAACAAGTTAAAGCACTGATAATCAGTGAAGGTAATAATTTTCTAAAGAATTTTAAAAAATTGTTTGCTGATAGTTAAAAGGTTAAAGAGGAAGTTCGAAATCCAACTGTTTTTCTTTTTTTTTATTGACAATTTTTTTGCAATTTTGTTCACGAACCAGAAAATTAACCAAAAGATTTACTTTCACATCAACTTAAAAATGGCTATTGATTTCCAAGATGTTTGGGAGAATTGTTTGAAAATCATCAAGGATAATGTCCCACCTGTTAGTTTTAAGACATGGTTTGAGCCAATTGTACCAATTAAGCTCAACAATAATGTGTTAACTATTCAAGTACCTAGTCCCTTTTTCTACGAGTATCTAGAGGAGCAGTTTATCGATATTTTAAGAAAAACGCTTAGAAAAGAGTTAGGAGCAGGCGCTAAACTTGAGTATAATGTTGTAATGGAAAACCATAGTGTGACCAACAGCAAGCCCATAACGGTAGTTTTTCCCACACAGAATAAAACGGAACTGCGGAATAAACCCGTTTCAATGCCATCGCAGAGCACTGATTATAAAATTAAAAACCCTTTTGTTATACCGGGTATAAAAAAGTTGCATGTTGACCCGCAGCTGAATTCTGATAATACATTCACTAATTTTGTTGAAGGCGAATGCAATCGTTTAGCTCGTTCAGCCGGAATAGCCATTGCTAATGCGCCAGGGAAAACGGCTTTTAATCCTTTATTAATCTATGGAAATTCAGGCCTTGGGAAAACACACCTCGCACAAGCTATTGGTATTAGAGTTAAGGAAAAAACACCAGAAAAGGTAGTGCTTTACGTTAATGCCGTAAAATTTCAAACCCAATATGTTGAGGCCATTCGTAATAATAATATCAATGATTTTGTACATTTTTACCAAATGATTGATGTTCTTATAATTGATGACGTTCATGAATTTGCAGGCAAAGAGAAAACTCAGGATACTTTCTTTCATATTTTCAACCATTTACACCAAGCGGGTAAGCAAATTATTCTAACATCGGATAAACCACCTGTAGAACTTCAAGGACTAGAGCAGAGACTTCTTTCTCGGTTTAAGTGGGGACTATCTGCCGATCTGCAGTCACCAGATTTTGAAACTCGGGTTGCCATTCTGAAACAAAAAATTTACAAGGATGGTATCGAGATCCCCGATGAGGTTGTAGAATATATTGCTACCAATATAACGAATAATGTTCGAGAGCTTGAAGGGGCCTTAATCTCACTCCTTGCCCAGTCAACTTTGAATAAAAAAGAGATTACAACAGAGCTTGCCTCTGAAATGATAGAAAAACTGGTTAAAAATACCCGTCGCGAAATATCTATAGATTACATTCAGAAGGTGGTAAGTGAGTATTTTGGACTTCCAAATGCTGTGCTTCAAGCAAAAACTCGTAAACGCGAAATTGTACAAGCTAGGCAAATTGCCATGTACTTTTCAAAGAGTATGACAAAAAGTTCCTTGTCAACTATAGGTAGCTTAATAGGAGGGAAGGATCACGCTACAGTTCTTCACGCTTGTAAAACGGTAAATAATTTAATAGATACCGATAAGCGATTTAAGAGTCAGATAGAGGATATTGAGCGTAAGCTCAAACTTTAAACATAATCTACTAGAATCAAAAAGCACATTTAGGCTAGCCTAAATGTGCTTTTTGATTCTAGTGGATTGATAAATCCTTTTTAGTTAACGGATCGCCTAACAATAAACCAAGGGTTAATTATATCCTCTTTATTATAGATAATCCTTTTGCCATCCTCAAGCGATACGATCTCGCAACCAGCCATTTCTGCAACCGCTTGTCCTGCTGCCGTATCCCATTCTGTTGTACTTCCAAACCTTGGATAAAGATCCGCATTGCCCTCGGCAACCATGCAAATTTTCAAAGAGGATCCTCGGGCTATAAGTTCAATATTGCCTTGCTCTTCCCTCATCTTTTCAATAAATTCTTGTGTTTCTTCTGAAGGATGTGATCGGCTAACAACAATTGTAAGGGGTCTCTGCCTAATTTTATAGGGTAACTTATTCTCATTATTGGTTAGTTCATCTAATTTATCAATGCTTTCTATTTCTTTATCAAAATTGTCAACCCTAAACGATCCTAGAGTTTGCATTGCAAAATAGAGCTGATTAATTACAGGCACATATACAACCCCAATAATTGGAAATCCTTTATATACTAGGGCGATGTTAACTGTGAACTCACCATTCCTCTTAATAAACTCTTTAGTGCCATCAAGCGGATCAACGAGCCAAAAGTATTCCCAGCCTTTTCTCTCTTCATAGTGAAGGTCTCTGCCCTCTTCACTCATTAAAGGAATTCTTGTTTTCATTAGGCACGACACGATCTCTTGATGCGCTTTTCTATCGGCTAGGGTAAGTGGTGTTGCATCCGATTTTAGATTGACCTGAAAGTCGTTAGAGTTATATACCTCCATTATCAAAGCACCTGCCTTGATTGTTGCATTTATTGCTGTTAATAATAGTTGCTTAAGCTCTTCATGGTCAATCATTGCGGAAGGGTTAAGAATTGATTACAACTTATTATTATCTATATCCGTGATATGAATATATAATAAATTGTAATACAATGGTTTGAGTGTTTTTTGTAAAATTTCAAAATGCAAAGTAAAGCTATTGTATTTTGATTAGCAATAAAAATTTTATATTTCAGGTTGAAATGGAGCATAACAATCGCAATGACAAGGGAATAATATTTAAAATGTTTAAGTATGCTTAATAACATTTGCTTGTTTAGCCATTCTAAATTCAACTATATTAGTTAAATACATTTACATAAATTATTATTCATTTTAGGATTACAAAAAAACAAAATCAAGTTTTGCATTAACTCACATAAAAAGCTAAGTTTAAAAGTTTTTTTAATATAAATAAATGCCATGAAAGGATTAGAGAACTTAAAGCCCAATGAGGTTTGGAAATATTTTGCTGAGATTTTAAAGATTCCTCGCCCTTCTAAAAAAGAGGAAAAGATTATAAACTATCTACTGAAATTTGCTGATGAGCATAACCTTGAAGCCATCAAGGATGAAGCTGGTAATGTTATTATTCGAAAACCTGCTACAAAAGGGATGGAAGATAGGGCTTCGGTAGTTTTGCAGAGCCATGTTGATATGGTTTGCGAGAAGAATAGCGACGTTGAGCATGACTTTGACAATGACCCCATTAATGCATTTATTGATGGTAACTGGATTACCGCAAAGGGAACAACCCTTGGAGCTGATGATGGCATTGGCGTAGCTGCGCAGTTAGCCATTTTGGCGTCTAATACAGTTCAACATGGACCCATTGAGTGCTTATTTACTACTGACGAGGAAACTGGCCTTACGGGAGCTTTTGAGATGAAACCTGACTTTTTTAAGTCAGAGATACTTCTCAATCTTGACTCCGAAGATGAAGGCGAACTTTTTATTGGTTGTGCAGGGGGTATAGATACGGTAATTACTTTTGCATTCGAAACAGAGAAAGTACCTAGCGATTTTCAGCCATATCAAATTGCAGTTACGGGCCTAAAAGGTGGACATAGTGGCGACGATATTGATAAAGGACTAGGTAATTCAATTAAAATTATAAACCGCTTTTTATGGAAAGGCACTAATAAATTCGATATACGTATATCAGGTATAGATGGGGGAAACCTTCGAAATGCAATCCCTAGAGAAGCATTTGCAACGTTCTTAATCCATAAGGATGACGTGGATCGAATGAAGGAACTTTTCGATGCTTTTAAAAAGAATATTCTATTCGAATATGCAGAGGTTGAGCCCAAAATTAGCATTAAGCTAAAGCCTGCAGATATGCCCGAGTGGGTTATTGATGAGTCAACACAGTACGATTTACTGAATTCATTATATGCCTGCCCGCACGGAGTGATTTCCATGAGTAAGCAAATTCCTGGTTTGGTTGAAACATCTACCAATTTGGCCTCTGTAAAGATTATTCAGGATAATCAGATCCTTGTAACTACGAGTCAGCGCAGCTCAATCGATTCTGCAAGAGCCGATATTGCCAGTATGGTTGAGAGTGTTTTTCGCCTTGCAAACGCCAATGTACTGCATACTGGCGGCTACCCTGGCTGGGCTCCAAATACAAACTCCGTGATACTAAGTATTACAAAGAAAAGTTACATTGATCTATTTGGTATTGAACCTGTTGTACGTGCTATTCATGCAGGGTTAGAGTGTGGTTTGTTTTTAGAGAAATATCCAAAGCTCGATATGATATCATTTGGCCCAACTATTAAGGGAGCTCATTCACCCGATGAGCGAATTGATATAGAAACGACTGATAAGTTCTGGAAACTTTTACTTGATGTGTTAAAGAATATTCCAAAGGCTTAAGTAATAAGGTAGGAGCAGGAAAATAAAGGAAGTTAAGAACCTTGTGCTTGCGGTAGCATGCATATGGTTTATTTCATATCCAGTACACGGGCATTTATAATATGCTTAGTTTTCAGCACAATATTGGTTTTCATTAAATATTTTTTAAGTTAAAATATAAAGAGGGGGTAGCACAAAAAGCAACCCCCTCCGTGTTTTAGTTCAAGATTTTAATCTACATTTTCACAAATCTTTTGTTAAGGGGCATTTTCTCCTCGTCTACGGAGATAATGTACACACCGTTTGCTAAGTCGCTTATGTTGATTTCGGTGTCAAGGTTAGTTAGCATTTGGTCCTTAACCATGCGACCCTGTAGATCGTAGATTCTGAGCATTACATCAACCATTAACCCTTGTAGACTAACGGTTATTCTATCAGATGCTGGGTTTGGATATATGACGAATGGTTCTTGGTCTTCATGGCCTAGCTGCTCAACACCAAAGTCAATGGCGTTATTATTTGCCCTTGTTTGCAGCACATTTACGGTGTAGTCCTCTACCTCACCGTAGCTGAATGTTTCGCATGCAGTTTGGGCTGCATTGTACTTCATGCTCACGCGCATGCGGGTGCTTCCAAGCATCGCTGTTGTTGGGATGCTCACATTGGCGCTGAGTAGGTTACTGCTCTTTGAGGAACCGTACACCACCCTTTCGTCGCTGTCGAAGGTGCCATTCTGGTTAAAATCAATCCAGATTGACCAGTATTCAGTGTAGAGGCTGCTAGCATAACCTGTCTGAATGTTGATAGGTAGCGTTTCGCCGCGGGCAACCGTTGCAGTGAGGTTGGTGAAATTGGCATAGCCACTATTTTTGCCCGAGTTGTTGTCAATACCGCTGAAAACTACCCTTTGAATCCATTCGTAGCTGGCATTATTCCCCTTGCTTGTGCAGTAGCTGATGGTTGCACTTAGTGTGGTGAATGAGGCGATGGCAGAGTATGCGCTGGTGCCATTAACGTTGTTAGCGCGAACCTGCCATTCATAGACTGTGCTTGCTGCTAGTCCAGTTTTATTTACTGACGTTCCTGTTACGTTTGAAGTGCTCCATGTACCGCCTTGCTGACGGAATTGAACATCGTATGAGGTTGCCCCAACTGATGCGCTCCAGGTTAGAGTTGCGCTACTTGTGTTAATGCTAGATGCGTTGAGGCCAGTTGGCGTTGCGGGCGGGTTAGTTGAACCAGCAACGATTTGCACAGTGTAATCCTCAACCTCACCGTAGCTGAATGTTTCACAGGCAGTTTGGGCTCCATTGTACTTCATGCTCACGCGCATGCGAGTGTTACGGGCAGGCGTTCCGGCGGGGATGGTGATTGTGCCGGTTACAGTGGTTGTGCTCAACGAGCCTGCATCGAACAGCAACTCGTTGGCATCGAATACTCCATTGCCGTTCAAATCAACCCAAACTTTCCAGTACTCATTGTAAGCGGTGCTGGCGAAGGTAGGGGTAAGGGCAATGCTGTAGCCTGTTCCAGCGGTCATGGTTATGGTTTTGCTTGTGAAGTCGGTATAGCCCGCTGCACCAGAGCTGTTAGTGAATGAACCGATCACCACTTTAGAGATCCACTCGTAAGAGTAGCTGTTGCCCATAGATGTGCAGTAGGTTACTCCACCACTGGCAAGGGTTGCAAATGATTTTGCGGCGGAATAGGCACTATTGCCGGCAGAATTTTTAGCACTTACCTGCCACTCGTACGTTGTGCTTGCAGCAAGCCCAGTTGCATTTGTCGACGTTCCTGTTACATTTGAAGTGCTCCACGCACCACCCTGCTGGCGGAATTGAACATCATAAGAGGTTGCTCCAGATGCTGCACTCCAACTGAGTGTAGCACCACTGCTGGTAATATTACTTGTTGTTAAACCTGTTGGTGTTGAGGGAATGGTTACAGAACTACCACCAATAGTTTTAGTTGTTTGGTATGCTCCACAGTTATACCCTGTAACGGTAACGGTAGCTGTTCCGCTTGTAAAGTTATGTGTTACTGATGCAATACCCGAAGTGTTGGTTGTTGCAGTATAGGTATTGCCATTCTGGTATAATGAAACATTAGCGCCTGAAACTGGGCTCCCGTTAGAGGTAACAGTTACGCTATAGGGCGATCCATTTATGTTTTCAGCGTTAACAGAAATAGGCTTTGGGGTGTCGGTCCTTACTTGAATCGATGCATCACCAAAAATAGTCCATGTTTGAAAAGTCTCTTTAGTGCTAACATCAGTATACTGCTCAGCGAGCATTAATACGTTGCCATTAAAAGCAATCGATCCAAATGTAGTGCGTTTGTCGCTTAAATTGGTTGAACTCCCGTTTCCAGGGTTGGTAGAATAATTATAGCCCCCAATAAGAATATCGTTCATGTAATCCTGTCCGCGCATTGGTTGATGCCAGGCTTGATTTATAGTCGACATAATTACGGCAACGGCGCCTCCATTCTCTTTATTAAGCCATGCTTCAGCAAAGCAATCGCCAGTGGTACGATGAAATTTTCCGTTTACGCAGGCCACAGAAAAAATAAAGGGTAATTTTGACCCGTTGGTTGAACTATTTATATTTGATGTACTATAACCACTTGTACCCCAACTTGTTTCACTGCCGTGTCCCACATAGTTTATTATACTTACACCTGAGTTAACAGAACTTGCTACACCTGATGCTGTTGCACTAGGTTGATATTGACTAGCAATGTTGGTATAAGTATAGGGGAGGAGTTTATTGTTTTTGATAATATCCATATGCTGGTTATCATATTCATTATCGTCACCAGGCCCTTCATTTGATGCAATTCCTAATCCATTCTTATACCAACTGAGACCCATATCGGGATTCTTTTCGTAGTTAATGGCTTTGTTTACTTGAATTGTTACCTGTGCTGATGAACTTGCAGAGAAGCGACCAATGATAAGATCGGGATAGTAATCGCTGCCAGCCACACAACCAAGCATTGGATCCATTGGAGCATTTTGGGTAGTACCTAAATCAGATTTAATATCTGGCCAATCTCCAACAAGTTGAACGTAAAGCAAGTTATTATTACTATTATAGGCATTCTGGATAGTTGTTTTAACATTGGTTCCGGTAGTAACTTGTTGAGTGATAACTTTAAACCCTTTTTCTCTTTTCCAGTTAATGTAGGGCTGTATAGCAGAAGCGTCGCGTGAGGTGTAGATTACGAGCATTTCGCCAAGCTCACCCATTTGGTTTGCAAATCTTGTTGGTGAGTAGTTTAGGTATAGCGACTTGTATACATCGTTCATTACTGGAGCAATTTCAGAAATATTCCTTGTAAGCCCATTTGTAGAGTTTAGTTTATCTCTAGTTATGCTCATAGCAACACTCCTGTAAACTTTTAATGTTTTTTTAACAGCATTGTAACCAAAAGGATACATGTATAGATTAACCCCTCTAGTATCTCTAAAAACAAAAGGTTCAGTTGCTTCAGTAAAACTTTCAGGATACCATTCATCTACTATAGATTCGGGATAAACAACGTAAGGTATCGATTTTGGATCCTGATTCCTATAGATTGTTCCTCTTGAAGGTAACATCGGATAATCAAGATTTATCTCAATAAAGTCACTCTCTAGAACTTCAAAATTAACATCATTTGTGTTATCGATAAGCAGATTAATGTTCACCATGGGTAGTTCAGCATACCCTTTTTTAAAGGTATTAATTCCATTTTCAAAATCTATGGTAGAATATTTTACACCATTATGCTCAACTGTTTTGATTGCATAATTTTCAAGATTAAATCTTAAAATCGCTTTTTGTTGCGATTCATCTGAGTATTCAACCTTAAAGGCATTGTTTTGCTGCACATATCTCTCTTGAGCAAACATCATGGTAGCGATAAAGACCATGGAAAAGCAAATAATAATTTTTTTCATTTTTTAGGGTTTAGGTTAGTTTAGTATTACTAATTCTTTACTAAGAATTAGGTTTTGTGATTAAATTTAAATAAGGGAGTAGCATGAAACAGTAATACCAATGTGATAATCATACTCTGCAAACAAAATGTATTACTTTATTAACATAAAAAAGCTGTTGTTTTCGACAAACAATTTAAGGATTGACTAATAGCATTATTCAGAAAATCGACGAACTGCAGATAATTACTACCAAACAGCATCTTGCAAAGCAATTTTTTATATTTACTCTAAATTAAAGTGATTTTTTACGCAAAATATAATTAAATTAGGCCTGTTTTATTAACCAGCAAAAACACAAAGAATAACATGAACCTAAAGTGTGTTATTATTGATGATGATTTATTATCTATAGAAGTACTTGAGGGCTTCTTAAGTAAATTGCACAAGGTAGAGTTAGTAGCCACTTTTTATGATCCACTCTTGGCAGTTGAATATTTAATTGCAAACAAGGTCGATTTCGTTTTTCTTAATGCCGAGATGCCGATTCTTCATGGAACTTCGTTGCTAAGAAGTTTAAAGAATCCTCCCTTTGTTGTTGTTTTAACAACAAATGAGAATTACGCTATTGAAGGATTTGAATTGAATGTTGTCGACTATTTGCTCAAACCGTTATCCCTGGATATGGTTGGTAAGTCTATTAATAAAGTAATAGAACTTATCAAACTAAAAGTTCACTCAGCCAAAAATGCCGACTACATTTTTTTAAAGGAAAACAAAAGGTTTGTAAGAATAAATTTTTCTGATATACTTTTCGTTGAAAGTATGAAGGATTATGTAAAGATAGTATCAAAGGATAAGTCGGTTATATCAAAGCATAATCTTTCCAATTTTGAAAGGTTATTGAATCCAAATAAGTTTATTCGTGTGCATAAATCATATATCGTTTCGCTCGATCATATTGAAGCGTTTAGCAGTTCCGAAATAGAAATTGGGCGATTTATTATACCCATTGGTCGGACGTATAAGGATAATGCATTGAAATATTTAGCCATGTATAGCGAGTAGATTAATTATCCTACATTTTGGTTGTAATTGGCAAACCAATAAAAATTTATTATTCAATAGTATTCCACATTTTATTTTCTAAAAACAGTTGGTAGGCTAAACATTTGTTTTGCTAATGGGTTTTACTTAAAACACTTGTAGCATAGAATGTTTTAAGTAACTTTGTGCTTAAACCAATTGATAGCAATGCATAGTAAGAGTAGTAGAAAGCCAGTAATTCTTGTAACCAATGATGATGGAATAAATGCCAAAGGAATTAAGGCGTTGGCAGAAATGGCAAAGCAATTTGGCAGGGTTGTGGTTGTAGCTCCCGACGAGGGCAACTCTGGAATGTCGCATGCCATTACCATAAAACATCCCCTTAGATTAAAAAAGCATAATTGGGGTGATGATATTGAGGCGTATTCCGTTAATGGAACACCTGTAGATTGCGTAAAACTGGCCATTAACCAAGTTTTTAAGCATAAGCCCGATATGCTGCTTTCGGGGATCAATCACGGCTCAAATTCATCGGTTAGCGTATTCTATTCGGGCACTATGGCAGCAGCCATTGAAGGGTGCTTATACGATATACCCTCAATTGGATTCTCGTTACTCGATTATATGTCTGATGCGGATTTTTCTGGAGCAATTAAGTTTGGAAAGCAGATAATACAAAATGTTCTTGACAATGGCATTAGAAATGGAGTTTGTCTTAACGTAAATGTACCTGCAATTCCTAAAGATGAAATTAAGGGAATTAAGATTTGCCGACAGAATATGGGTACCTGGAGGGAAGAATTTGATAAGAGAACAGATCCGCGAGGAACTGATTATTTCTGGTTGACAGGATATTTTCAAAATGATGAGCCACAGGCGATTGATACGGATGAGTATGCACTTTCAAACGGATACGTATCCATTGTTCCGGTTAGCATTGATTTAACTGATAAGATTGAGCATGCAAGGCTAAGTGGTTTATTTAATAATTTGGACTTTAGTACAAAGCAAAGTGCTGATAAAAAGCAACACTAGCCTCAATCGTTAATATTAGTTGCTAAAATGAAAAAAAAATTTGATTCAACGGTTATAGGTGCAATCCTAGGAATTATTGTACCTTTAATATCCTTCCTTCTTGTTCTGAAGTTTATTTATCCCTTTGAGTATTCCGATAAATCGTTACACACTATCTGGATGCACATGATGGCTCCAAAAATTATGAGCCTTGGAGCCCTGCCAAACCTTGGTGTTTTCATGTTTTTTATCTATACCAGCAGGCTAAAATCAGCAAGAGGGGTTTTGGGCGCTACAATTTTCTTAGCGATAATAGTTTTTGCTATCAAACTATTCTAAATTAAATCCTTTCTGCATGAAATACTTTATTATAGCAGGCGAGGCATCAGGCGATTTGCATGCGTCAAACCTGATGAGAGGTATTAATGAGAATGACCCCGACGCTCAGTTTATGTTTTTTGGAGGTGATTTAATGCTTAAGCAGGGCGGTCAACTTATAAAGCATTATAAGGATATGGCGTTTATGGGGTTTATTGAGGTTTTGCAAAATCTAAATCAGGTTTCAAAAAACCTTAAACTTTGCAAGCAATCCATTAAAGCATTTAATCCCGATGTTTTAATCTTAGTTGATTATGCTGGCTTTAATCTTCGAATTGCTAAGTATGCAAAAAAACTTGATTACAAGGTAGTTTACTATATTGCACCAAAGGTTTGGGCATGGAAGGAATCGAGAGTTAAACAGTTGAGGAAATACGTTGATAAGCTCATAATAATTTTTCCATTTGAGGAGGAGTATTTTATGCGTAAGGGGGTAGATGCAGTTTACCTTGGAAATCCACTTGTTGACACACTTCAGGCAATACCCGATGATGGCAAGTTTATTGTACAGCATGCATTGGAGCAAAAGCCAATAATATCCCTACTAGCAGGCAGCCGCAAGCAGGAGATTAAGCATAATCTGCCAGTAATGCTTACTTTGATAAAAAAATTCCCACAATATCAGTTTGTTATTGCTGGTGCTCCATCGCTTAGTATTGAGGATTATAAACAGCATATGGGCAACGCCAACGTTCCCATCGTTTTTAATCAAACTCAAAATCTTTTGCGTAATTCAACTGTAGCTGTGGTTACTTCGGGTACAGCAACGCTAGAGGCAGCTTTATACAATATACCCGAAGTAGTTTGCTACAAAGGGAGTGCAATTTCAATGCTCATTGCCTGGATGGTGATTCGTGTTAAATACATATCTTTAGTGAACCTAATAATGGATAAGGAGGTTGTAAAAGAGTTAATTCAGTTTAAACTCAACCCCGAATCGCTTTACAATGAGGTTTCTAGTTTACTCCCCGGTGAACAGCATCGTAACGAGATGCTTGACAGTTTTTTACAACTGCGCAATATACTTGGTGAGTCAGAAACATCTAGTAGGGTAGCTAAATTTATTATTGGGTTTATAAAATAAAACTAAGCGTATTTTATGAAAAGATTATCAATCCTTTTCTTTCTAACCTATTGCACATTTGCAGCGAATTCGCAAAAAATTAGCATAAGCCTTTTTAATAGTCAAAAAAATCAGACATTTGTAATTACCCCTGTAAGTGGTAGTTACTCAATTATTGCCGGCGATAAAACTATTCCTCTTTCTCTGAATCAAATCGTTTACATTTCACGCTCTGGCGATTCAATTAAAGTGCGCGATATGGTCTCCAATCTTGGTACTTGGCCAAGAGTTTCAATTATTGGCCAAACCGATAAGGATGTTATAAGGATGAACTCTGTGGTTCCATCCATGCCAGCAAGGGTTTACGATGATAATCTTACATTTTATGTTGATTTTGATAGGTTAATGACATTAAATATCATTGATTTAGATAAATATATTGCTGGCGTGGTTGATGCTGAGGCGGGGCCAAATGCACAGCCAGAGTTCTATAAAGCACAGGCTTTGCTTGCACGTACATATGCTTTGGGTCATGCCGATAAACACATGGGTGAAGGGTTTAACCTTTGCGATGAGGTCCATTGCCAAGCCTATAAGGGTAAATCGATTCGTAATGAAAAAATTCTTAAAGCAACAATAGATACAAAAGGGATGGTTATAGTTGATGAGGAGAAAAATCTTATAGTGGGTGCATTTCATGCAAATTGCGGAGGGCAAACAGCAAATTCTGGTGATGTGTGGCTTACTAGCCATTCCTATTTAACATCGGTATTTGATAGCTATTGTAAAGGCTTGCCCAGTTCTCAATGGGAAGTAAGAGTGCCAATGGAAGAGTGGGTAAATTTTCTTAAATCTAAAGGAGTAAACACTTCTGATCTAACAGCTGAAAACTATCTTTTTGTACCAAAAGAGCGCATGTATGAGTACAAGATCAATGGGATAACAATACCCACGGGCGAAATCCGCTCATTCTTTAAACTTCGCTCATCATTTTTCTCAATCGATGCTGTGTCAAATAGCATTAGGATAAAGGGTAGGGGATATGGACATGGTGTTGGACTTTGCCAAGATGGTGCCATGCAGATGGCCAAAAGGGGCAAATCCTACCCCGATATTTTACACCACTACTTTAAAGATGTTAGAATTATTAACTATTTTGAAACGATAGAGCAAGATTCATCCATTCTCTATATCGATGGAAATGTTGCTTCGCATTAACTATTTTGTTTGGTATAAAAAACCTGGCTCAGGATTTTCAACTGGCGGCTTTATTGGAGTAGGAGGTTTGGCTCTATCAGGATTTCTGACATCAATATCTGCTTTGTACTCCCAGCCCAGTTCAGTCAGTTTAAATCCATCGTAGGATGAGTCTGGAACATAGAATTGATAGTTTTCAGCGTAATCATTCCGCATTGGGGTAAGGTGATCGAAAACAATCATCTGCATTTCCTCATTCCACCTAAGAATCATTGAGGCCTTTGCTGAAAACTCAAAAACAATTCGATTTAAAATATTTCCCTTAACTCTGAAAACTGGCGCACCCAGCTGTGGTTCACCGTTATCGGAGAGGGTAATGATCTCAATTATTCGTTTTGTTGAGAATAAATTGTTCATATCCACTCCCAACAGGGTGTACACATTCTTACCAAAAAAATTATCAACTCTAATGGAGTAGTACAAAGCGCCATGCCATGTATCAGTCGATAGGGTTAGCAATTGAGGTGTTTCAATTTGCTTGCGATTATCGGTAAGCGGGTAAATATTTTGTAGCTGGTTTACATTGGTCTGAATGAATCCAAAGTATTTTTGATGACCTCCTGCCTGAGGTATGTTCCATGTATATACTCTAACTTTTTTGTCGGGAGATGTTAGTATTCCCATCTTTTGCACCTTGTTGAATGGATATTCAAAAGAATTATCCAAGAGTAATGCATCGTATAGTAATGATAACAACTCATTGTTAAGTTCATTCTTTTGATTGAAATTGCTAGTACTCTCAATGCTATCAATCAACTGCACAATTCTATCTTCTATGCCGTCAATGCCTTCTTCATTAGTGCTGTAAGCCATAAATGACGTAAAGACTATGAGTGCAGAAATAAGAAATCGTTTGAACATATCAGCCATTGTAAGTGTTTACATCTTTAACGTAAATAATTAAGCTTAGTTTAATATGAAGGTTAACAATTTTTTTAAACGGTTTTTATCCGTTAAGTTTTTACTTGGTCTTTTAATTGGCGGAGCATTGGGCTATGCATATTATCATTTTGTTGGTTGTAGAGGCGGAAGCTGTCCGATGTGGGCTAATCCTTGGCGAAGCACCCTTATAGGCATGGCTTTTGGTGGAATTTTACTTTTCGACACATCAAAAAAACAGGATAAGCCTAAAGCCGATCAAGAGCCTTTATAATTAGCTTACAGGCATCCTCAATCTCATCATTGTTGATTATTAGCGGTGGAGCGATTCGAAATGCTGTATCGCAGAAAAGGAACCAATCGGTTACGAAGCCTATCTCTAATCCCAGATGAATAAATTCTTGAACTTTTTGGAATGAACCCAGCTCAACAGCCATAAAAAGGCCTGATGATCGGATGTTTTTTATGTTTTTATGGTTTACCAATCTGCTTCGGAATAGGTGCTCTTTTTTCTCAACCTCATCAACTAGTTTAAGCGATTGTAGTAGTTCAAGCGATTTGAGTGATGCTGCACATGATACGGGGTGCCCTCCAAATGTTGTTATATGGCCAAGAATAGGGTCATGGGTTAATTTACCCATTATCTCTTTAGATGCTATAAATGCCCCAAGGGGCATACCGCCACCAAAGGCCTTTGCAAGCATTAGAATATCGGGAACTACTCCATATTTTTCAAAGGCAAATAGTTTCCCCGTTCTACCCATTCCAGTTTGAATCTCATCAAAAATAAGTAATGCACCCGTTTCATTACACCTTTGGCGGAGTGCTTCTAAAAACCCGGGTTTTGGTAGTACTATTCCTCCCTCTCCCTGAATAGGCTCAATTATAACGCATGCTGTTTGTGAGTCAATTCGACTTAGCTCATCAATATTATTAAAAGTTAGATGCTTAACTCCTGGGAGTAATGGTCTGAAAGCTTGCTTTAATACTTCGTCGCCCATTAGGCTTAGTGCACCGTGGGTTCCTCCGTGATATGCATTTTTAAACGATACAATACCGGGCTTGCCCGTATACCTTTTCGCTAGTTTTACAGCACCCTCAACAGCTTCGCTACCAGAGTTTACAAAGTATACGCTTTGCAAGTTATCGGGAAGCAGTTTACATATGGCCTCGGCTAGTTTAACTTGAGGGTGTTGAATAAACTCACCATAAACCATAAGGTGCATGTACTTTTGTGCTTGCTGGCAAACCGCATCAACTACTTCCTTATGCGAGTGCCCAAGGTTGCTAACAGATACCCCAGATATCAAGTCAATTAACTTTTTACCATTTGTTTCATAAAGATAAACCCCTGCGGCTTTTTCAATTTCAAGCTGGAGGGGTGAATCGGAGGTTTGAGCTAGGTATTTCAGAAACAGCTCTCTATGTGTAAGCATTACTCTTTACCTGTTATTTATTCATTAGGTTTATTTCGCTCAGCAATTTATCTTTATATGATTTGCCGATTGGTATAATCTTTTTCCCTTCGGGAAGTTTAATAACAACTGAGTTGTCCTCAATGCTAAAAATTTCTCTAATATTTACGATAAATGAACGATGAACTCTCTTGAAGAGTGAATTTGGCAATTGATTCTCAATGGCCTTCATCGTAAAGTGGATGGTGAACTTGTCGCCTCGGGTATTAATAACCACGTAGTTTTCAAGTGCTTCAACCCAAAGTATATCACTGTACTTAATTTTTACTAAAGAGTTGCTCTTCTTAATAAAAATCTCTTTCTCGTCTGCATCCTGAATATTCTTTGTGCTACTTTCAAGTGCTTTGTTGGCCGCTTTAAAAAAGCGGGCGTAATTAATTGGTTTTAAAATATAGTCGGTAACGCTATACTCAAATGCTTCAAGGGCATACTTATCGCGCGATGAAACAATAATTATTTGTGGTGGATTCGTTATGGTATTCAGAAAATCGATACCTGTCATTTCAGGCATTTCAATATCTAAAAAAATCAGATCAACACTGTTGCCTTCTTTCATGAAGTTAATAGCATCAACAGCGTTGTTGAAAGTTTGGAGTAACTCAAGAAAACTTGTTCTGTTTACATAATCTTCAAGAACACGGCACGACATTTCGTCGTCATCAATGAGGATACATTTCATAGCTCAAAAAGTATCTGTTAATATGACGAAATTACAAAAAATATTGATGAGTTCAATAATTCTTGGGGCAAATACTATTAATTTTTCCCGCTCAGGAATCTTTTCTCAATGGAACGCCAACTTTTTATTGAAAGTCGGAGCCATTCGTGCATGATTAATTGAGCTTCGCTGGGGCTAAGTTTATAGTTGATTTCAGAATACCTGAGCTTATTTGTCAAGGTTTGTATACAAATTGCAGCCGAAACGGATATGTTAAGACTTTCAGTGAATCCATAGGTGGGTATTAATAAAAACTCATCCGCATTGTTTACAACGTCATCAGACAACCCAGTGAGCTCAGTTCCAAAAAACAGGGCAAACTTTCCTTTTTCAACATCAAAATCGTTAAGGGTTGTTAGGTGGATATGAGGCGATGTGGCAACAATACGATATCCCTTTTCTTTAAGCGAACTGATTGCGTGCAGTGTATTGTTGCTGTGTTTATTGTATTTGTGGATGTTTAGCCATTTTGTTGATCCCATTACTACCTTAGGATTAACGCTAAAGCGATTTGAATTCTCAATAACATGCACATCTTGAATACCAAAACATTCACACGATCGGAGCACTGCGCTTGCATTTTGTGATTGATAAATATTTTCGAGAACAACGGTAAGGTAACGAGTTCTATGGCTTAAAACGTCCTGAATAAGTTTTAACCTTTTTTCCAAAGTAAAGTCCGAAAGATAGTTGATTAACTCTTCTCTGATGGTTGGCGTAATATTATCCATGACAAAAAATGGAGGTTATACTTTAAGATATTTTGACTAGAGAATAGTATAAAAAATAAAAGGGGACATCTCTTAAAGATGACCCCTCAAAAATAAATACATGCTCCTTATTGAACTGAGTCGTTAAGATCGCTACCTGGCTTAAATTTAACAACTTTTTTAGCCTTAATAGTAATTGGCTTTCCAGTTTGTGGGTTACGTCCAGTTCTTGCACTTCTTTGGGAAACTGAGAAAGAGCCAAAACCTACTAATGCAACTCTATCACCACTTTTAAGAGCGTCAGTAGTTGCTTTTACGAATGCGTCAAGAGATTTCTTAGCATCAGCTTTAGTTAAACCTGCACTTGCAGCAATTGCATCAATTAATTGAGCTTTGTTCATAATACTTGATTTTTAGGGTTAGAAATAGTTTGTTTACCTAACAACATAACACAAATATAGCGTATTTATTGAGTTTGCCAAGCAATTAAAGAAAAAAGGGCAAAATTTTAGCAACTTTTTTGATTTAGCACCTTGCTTAACATAACCAACGCTAAATTATTTAAATTTTTTTAATAAAACCAAGGGAAACCAAAAGAAAATGTAATTATTTTTTTAAAAAATTTTCAAAAAATAAAAAAGAGGGTATCTTTGCGGCGGAGAAATGGCAGAGCGGTTTAATGCGGCGGTCTTGAAAACCGTTGTACCGAAAGGTACCGGGGGTTCGAATCCCTCTTTCTCCGCACAAAAGAAGAGATCCAAGTTTGGATCTTTTCTCCTTTAAGGAGAGATGCCGGAGCGGTCGAACGGGGCGGTCTCGAAAACCGTTGTCCGCCTTGTGCGGACCGGGGGTTCGAATCCCTCTCTCTCCGCAGGTGTTTTTTACCCGCTAAACAGCGGGTTTTTTTATTTTAATACTTTATTCTGCTTTCTAATGCTGAAGTTCGTATAGTTTGGTGTAAATGCCATTTTTTGCAACGAGTTCATCGTGTTTTCCGCGCTCAACAATTTCCCCCTCGTGGAGTACACAAATTAAGTCGGCATTCTTAACTGTTGACAACCTGTGTGCAATTACTAGGGATGTTCTGTTCATCATTAGATTCTCAATGGCATCTTGAACAAGGCGTTCCGATTCGGTATCAAGGGCAGATGTAGCCTCATCTAAAATCATTATGGGTGGATTTTTCATGATTGCTCTAGCAATACTCACTCTTTGGCGCTGTCCTCCTGATAGCTTGCTACCCCTATCGCCAATACTATTGTAGTAACCATTTGGGGTTGCTATGATAAAATCGTGAGAATTGGCAATTTTTGAAGCCGAGGTAACATCTTCTTCGCTAGATTTAGTAAGGCCAAACGCTATGTTATTGTAGAATGTGTCGTTAAAAAGAATGGGTTCTTGATTTACATTTCCCATTAGGTTACGAAGGCTCTTGAGGGTATAATCTTTGATATTAACCCCATCGATAAGAATTTCACCTTCGGTAACATCATAAAACCTTGGCAGTAAATCTACTAATGTGCTCTTTCCTGATCCAGATTGTCCAACCAGCGCAACTGTTTTTCCTTTTTCTACGGTTAAATTTATATTTTTAAGTACAAACTCATCTTCGTATTTAAAGCTAACGTTGCGATATTCAATTGAATGATCAAAATTTGATATTTCACTAGCATTTGGCTTATCGGAAATAGGGTTAGTTGCGTATAGCAATGTATCAACCCTGTCGGCAGATGCCATACCCTTTACCACGTTGAAATAAGCGCTTGAGAATGATTTTGCAGGGTTAATGATCATATAGAAGGCGGCAATGTAGCTGATAAGGCCTTCGGGGCTTAACCCTGTACCCTGAAACACCAACTTACTGCCAAACCAAAGTACAATCACGATTACAATGGTTCCAAGAAATTCGCTTAGAGGGCTTGCTAAATCTCTTCTTCTCCACATCTTAGTCATTAGGTGGGTGTAAAAAGAGTTTACACTTTCGAAGCGTTGTCGCATTTTGTCCTCAGCATTAAAGGCTTTTATCACCCTTAGCCCGCCAAGAGTTTCCTCAATGACGGAAAGTAGAACACCCATTTTTCGTTGCCCTTTGAAAGAGGTTTTTCTTAACGTCTTTCCAATTCTGCCGATTAAACCACCTGCAATGGGGAGTAGCAAAAGCACGAATAGTGTTAACTGAGGGCTCATGATAATCAGGAAACTGAGATAGACCATGATAATAATGGGTTCTTTAAAGAACATCTCTAATGAACGGATTATTGAAACCTCAATCTCTTGCACATCACTGGTCATTTTGCTAATGATATCCCCTTTCTTTTCATCAGAATAGTACCCCAGGGGGAGTTCAAGGATTTTTTTGTAAAGGGCATTACGGATATCGCGGAGTACACCAATTCTAATTGGGGCGAGATACCATAGCGACAGGTATGCGAAAATATTCTTAAATAGGGATGTAATTACAACAAGCGATATTACCAAAAGTAAGGCAGTTGACTTACCATGGAGTTGTATTTGGTTGGTAATAAAGTAGTAGAAGAAGTCTTTAATCGCTTCAGCATTTAGTGCAAAATCTGGCTTTATTTCAACCATTGGGATCCTTTCAAAAAGAATATTCAGAAAGGGCACAATAAGGGTTAGAGTAAACAGCCCAAAAAAAGCAGCAAATAAATTCGATACAATACTAGCAACGGCTTTCCACTTGTAGGGGAGAATGAACTTAAAAATTTTGTAAAACTTTTTCATGTACTATATATAAGGTATAATTACTTTCTGTTTATCATTTTTACTCTAAATCAATTCCCGTATAGTTAAACGGTGATATTGCCTTAAGCTCTTGTTTTACGCTATCTGATATGTTTAGGGTATCAACAAAACTGTGAATTTGATCCTTTGTAATAGTTTTATTGGTTCTAGTCAGATCTTTTAGCGCTTCGTAAGGGTTGGGGTATCCTTCTCGCCTGAGGATAGTCTGAATAGCTTCTGAAACCACCATCCAGTTCTTTTCCAAATCGGCATGCATTACATTTGGATTAATTACTAGTTTCTCTAATCCGTTGATTATAGATTTAAGCGATATTATGGTATGAGCAAAGGGAACGCCAATGTTACGCATAACAGTGCTATCTGTTAAATCGCGTTGTAGGCGCGATATTGGTAATTTGGATGATAGGTGTTCGAAAAGCGCGTTTGCAATGCCCAGGTTTCCTTCAGCGTTCTCAAAATCTATGGGGTTTACCTTATGGGGCATGGCCGATGAACCTACCTCACCTTCTTTAATTTTCTGCTTAAAGTAATCCATTGAGACATAGGTCCAGATATCGCGACATAAATCGATGAGGATTGTGTTTATTCGCTTTAGGTTATCGAAGGTTGCTGCCATGTTGTCGTAGTGCTCAACCTGCGTGGTAACCTGTGATCTGTCTAACCCTAGCACTTTGTCAACAAAACTATTGGCAAACTCAACCCAGTTGATATTAGGATATGCAACATGATGGGCATTAAAGTTTCCTGTTGCTCCACCAAACTTGGCCGATACGGGTATCTTCTTTAGCAGGTTAACCTGTTTATTTATTCGCTCAACAAATACGTAAATTTCCTTTCCTAAACGAGTAGGCGATGCAGGTTGCCCGTGCGTGCGAGCAAGCATTGGAACTTCTGCCCAAACCTGTGCAAATTGCTCAAGTTTTTCAATCAATTCGTTTAGCAATGGGTAATAGGCTTCATGCCCTGCATCACGCATCATGCATGGGAATGCAGTATTGTTAATATCCTGCGATGTAAGCCCAAAGTGGATAAACTCAATGTATTTTTCGAGAGAGAGTTCTCTAAATTTTTCTTTAATGAAGTACTCAACAGCTTTTACATCGTGATTTGTAGTTTTCTCAATCTCTTTAACCCTTAGTGCATCGTTTATGGTAAAACTCTTATAAATATCCTGAAGGGTCTCAAAAAGATCTGTATCAAATTTAGCTAGCTGTGGAAGGGGTATTTTGCAAATAGCAATGAAATACTCTATTTCAACCATCACCCTATAACGTATTAGTGCGTGTTCCGAGAAAAACGCATCTAACGAGGATACTTTACCTCTGTATCTACCGTCAATGGGTGATATGGCTGTAAGCTGATTTAGTTCCATACCTTTACAATTTTATCGCAAAGTTAACAATCATCAAACAACTGAAAAGGAAAATTATTATTAAGGCAACATTTTTAATCGCATTAAATTGTGTTTTAACTTTTATTGTGAAACAAAAGCCATTATTGCTAAATTAGCATTCTGAATAATTCTATCGCGTTAATGAGTAAAAAGCTGATTATCACAGCAGTATCGTACCTAAATACAGTTCCTTTTGTGTTTGGTTTAAAGAGCATGGGCTGCAATAAGCATTTTAATCTATCGCTCGATGTTCCGGCTGAATGTGCAAGAAAAGTGCTAAACGATGAGGTTGATATCGGATTAGTACCGCTTTACGCAGTTCTAAATAAGCCCAAGTATAAGCTAGTCTCCGATTTTTGCATTGGCGCAATAAACGATGTTAGAACCGTAACTTTGCTGTCTAATGGTCCTTTTTCGGCCATCAAAAGGATTTATCTCGATAACCATTCCAAAACATCGGTAAACCTGGTAAAAGTTTTAGCCAAGTTTTATTGGAAAATGGACATTGAATGGATTGCTGCCGATATTGAGAAAGTTAGTATTCCGCTGCCCCAAAGTGAGGCTATGCTGGCCATTGGCGATAAAGTATTTGATCTTGAGCACAAGTTTGATAATAGGGTGGATTTAGCCAAAGAGTGGCAGCAGTTTACTGGGTTACCTATGGTTTTTGCAGTTTGGGTAACGTCTAAAGAATTACCAGTTCATCTTACTGATGAGTTCTGTAAAGCCTTAGCTTACGGTGCAGATAACATTCCACTTGCGGTTGAATCATTGAATGGGCTAAAAATTAGCCGCGATGAGGCAATCCAATATCTCTCAAGTAACATTTCGTATATACTCGATAAACCAAAAAGGGATGCAATAACCCTCTTTGAGCACTATGTAAATTTGATGAACCCCAAAGGGTAAACTAAAAATATCAATACCATGGCATTAAAAAGATTTGCTTTGCTTTTTGCAGTATTAGCGTTAACCGTAAGTTTTTCATTCTCAGCAACTGACACAACTGATGTACTGTCGGGTAAGCTGGTTTATAAGATTAATATCAAAGAGGATATTATGCCTGCTGCCTGGAGGCATGTTCAGAGAGGCTTTAAGGAGGCTAGTGAGCTAAAAGCCGATATCATGCTAATCCATATGAATACCTATGGAGGACTAGTAAATATGGCCGACTCAATACGAACAAAACTTCTGAATAGCCCAATACCCGTATGGGTATTTATTGATAATCAGGCGGCATCGGCAGGAGCGCTTATCAGCATAGCAGCCGACAGTATTTACATGCGTAGTGGCGCAAGTATAGGTGCTGCAACGGTTGTGAATCAGGCTGGGGAGGTTGCACCCGATAAGTTTCAATCGTTTATGCGGAGCACCATGCGCGCTACGGCCGAGGCTAAGGGAAAAATCCCCATTGTTATCAAAGGTGATACAGTGATGAAATGGCGAAGAGACCCAAAAATTGCCGAAGCAATGGTTGACCCATCGGTTTATATTGAGGGAATAATTGATACAGGCAAGGTGCTAACCTTTACTACCGACGAGGCTATTGAATGGGGCTATTGCGAAGGAAAGGCAGAATCGGTTAGTGAGATTTTTAGCATAAATGGCATTGATGAATATAGTATTGTAGAGTTTAAGCCAACCCTTATCGATAAGCTCATTGGGTTGCTAACATCGCCAGTGGTTTCGGGCTTGCTGATTATGGTAATAGTTGGCGGAATTTACTTTGAGTTGCAAACTCCGGGTATAGGTTTTCCTCTGGCCATTGCAGTAATTGGCGCGGTGCTTTATTTCGCTCCCCTTTATGTTGAAGGATTGGCAGAACACTATGAGGTAATTATCTTTATTGTGGGTTTAATACTAATTGCCGTTGAGATATTTGCCATCCCCGGTTTTGGAGTAATAGGGATAAGCGGAATTATATTGGTACTTCTGGGACTTACTGCTGCAATGATTGACAATGATATTTTTAGGGATATTCGTCCGTTCTCGTGGATAGAAGTTGTTAGGCCGCTAATGATTGTTGCCTTTTCGCTGTTTACAGGTTTAATAGCATCAATAGTATTGAGTAAGCGCTTAATCTCTTCACCAGCATTCCCTGGTTTAGCCCTTAAACATAGCCTAACCGAGGAAGAGGGCTATATTGGTGTTGATAAACGTCAAAAGGGTCTGCAGGGCAAGGTGGGTACTGCCATCACAGTTCTTCGACCCTCTGGTAAAATTGAAATTAACAACGAAATTTTTGATGCAGTTTCCGAAGATGGATTTATTAATAAGGGAGAGGCTGTAAAGATAACAAAGGATGAGGCCGGTCAGGTTTATGTTTTGCGTAACAAAGATTAGCATAAAAAAAGGGTTAGCATGCTAACCCTTTTTTTTGTTTTCCTTGCTTTTTTGCAATACTCCTAGTTGTCTGTAAGTCAAAAGGTTATTATACAGGTGCAACCCAAGTTAAGATCTTTTCTGCGCTATGTTGCTTTGTTATTCGCTGTGCTCATGAGATTGCCTCGCTTAGTTCTCCCAACACAAAACTTCGGTATTGGGTTAAATGCATTTATTTACACCAAAAATTGTATTTGTTGTTTGTATTCACGTAACTTTAAACACCAATATAGATTAGGGTAATAACAGCATTTTATATAACGGCAATATCTATTGCTCTTTTATGCCCATAAACTCTGCATTACCCTTGAGTAACCGCTAGCGCAGATTTGTAATCCGTGCTAAACCCATAAAAATTTGCATTTTTACCTTAAATTGACGTAACTTTAAACACTAATATTAATTAGGGTAATAACAGTATTTTATGTAACGGCAATATCTATTGCTCTTTTTAAGCCCATAAACTCTGCATTACCCTTAGGTTTTACACCCAATTCTTTAACATACTGCTAACCAACTAAACCAAACGCCTATGAAAAACAAAACTCTTTTTTTACTAACCTTAATGCTAACCGGCACGGGCTGGTTGGCCGCCCAGCACGCCGTGTGGTGGGGTGACTCGCCACCGCCCGGCGCAAACCCCCGCGACCACTCCGTTAGCTACGGCAATGGTTTTGCCTGGCAGGTGGCATTGGGCACAGCCCAATCCGAGGACGTTGCCCACGATGCCATTGCCGTGAACAGCGGGGGTTATCTGGTGTTGGGGACAAACAGCTACTTTGAGGGCTATACCCCGACCCATACATCTCTGGTATTGTATCGCCTTTCCGAGGGGGGCGATCTGATGTGGGAGAAGGGGTATGCCATAGAGGATTACATAAACCTTCAAAAATTCAGCTTGATTGAAAAGCCTGATGGGGGGTTTCTAATGGCTGGAATTATCACCTATGGGACAAATCCTCGTTCTTGCATCCTTATTAACTCAGATTCAAATGGGGATACCCTATCTACTATCACTTGGAGGTTTCCGCCAATGAACCTAATTGATATTAAGCTTATTAAAAGCGGTTTCGATGAATCCTTTTATGTTTCATACCGGTTATCCTTAAATAGTCAGTATAAAACAGAAATTTATAAGCTGGACTACAATTTGGATACGCTGGCTTTTACTGAAATCCCTGAATTTTTCAACCCAGAGCATGTTCCCAAGCCTTTTGGCTATATGTATAAGGGCAACCATTTCGATAGTATATTTTACCACTACCTTATTAGTCTAGAAAGCGAGGTTCTCGACTCTTTTCCCGACCCTTTTGGTAGTTTAGACTATGGGATTTATCCAGTACAAGCCCTGAAATCTGGGGACAACGTTTTTTTTAGGGCTGAATCGGGTACGCCAGATGTGTTTAAAATGGCCACCACCACCGATACGGGTGATGTGCTGCATATCAACCCTAGCTGCTTTAACGGCGATGATATTTGGTGGTACAATAATTCTGGAGGGTGGAATATACCACCCCACGAGTTCTCCGATGGCAGCATCCTTGTGCCCTTTAACTGGTACTTCGATGTTTACGATAACTACTCCATAGGGCTGGTAAAGCTCAACTCGCTGGGCGAACATCTGGGCGATACGGCGATTACCCGATCGGCAGGAGATATGATGCTGGTAAAGGTGCTGGAGGGGGGCGATGGCCGGCCCGTTATATTTGGCACCGGCGAGAACGGCCCTTTTGGGGGTCCGTTTACGGGTAAAGATATCTTTATAGCCAAGTTGGAGGCCTGGAATCCTACGGGTGTAACCACACCCTCCGCAGCGGATACAATGCCGCTTAGGGTTTACCCCAACCCCGCCTACGATTCCGCGGTGGTAACCATACCCGCAGGGGTAAAGGGTACGCTCACGGTAGTTACGCTCTCGGGACAGATTGTGCATAGCCAGCCCGTTACGGCCAGTGGGGAGCTTACCCTCTCGGCAGCTAGGTGGCCTGCTGGCTCGTTAGTTGTATCGTTAACCACACCCAAAGGGGTATTTACAACCAAACTAGTTAAGAACTAAAAACACAAAGAAATGGAAACACAAAAGCTAGATACTACACAGGGTAACGCTATACCGAGGGGTAATGTAACCCAGCAACCAGCTAGACTACTTACTGGTCGCTCAATCTTTCTTTCTTTCTTTCTTTCTTTCTTTCTTTCTTTCTTATAATCCTTAGCCTCCCCACCCTGGCGCAAATCCTCTGGGAGGAGGATGCGCATCCTTTCACCGATACCATCCCCAGAACAGATGTTTACTCCTACTTTGGCGGGGCCCACACGCCCCGGGGCGACCTAAAGGTACTGGTGCTAACCATTGGGTTTGATAATGAAAATTTAGTATTCCCTGGTGATCAAGATATTTGGCCTGTGCATTCAGGTAATGGCAATGATTGTCAGGGTTTCCCCGAGGATTTTGATGAGGTGTACTACTCCAGCTCCGATATGTTCTCGCCCACGGCCAGCGACCTGAGCGTATCCAATTTCTACTACCAGCAGTCGCGCACGGTAGATGGCGAGCCGTTTAAGGTTACCTACGAGTTCTTTCCATATCGCATAAACGTTCCCATTCTGCCAGGTGACACCCTGGGTAATCATTCTTTTAGCGGTTTTATCAAACGAGCCTACGATACCATTCAGACACACTTTGCGGATACCGCTTGGTACGAGTACTTTGCCCAGTTCGACCAGCGCACCAACTCGAACTTCAAGTTCGACAAATCGGTGAATCCTACGCCCGATGGCAATATTGATTACCTGCTAATCCTGTTCCGCTTTAGCTCTCCGCCCAGTGATAATGTTGGACTAGAATGGATGGGTAATTTTAGTCACAATGCTTGGGCGGGCGTAACAAACAGAACAATATCCTTTGCAAATGGGAACTCAATATCCTTTAATAGGGGGTTTACGGTACAAACGGGGTTCATGTCACATATCACTTATCGTTCCCTGTTTATACACGAGGATGGTCACACCTTTTACAACGGACCTCATGTGTTTGGTGCAAATGCTGTTGTAGGAAATTACTTTTATACCGGCAATGGTTGGGGTGGTGTTGCTGCGCAACCTCGAATTTACTACTCGTACAACGCATGGGACAGGTGGTGGCTAAACTGGATTGATATTAAGCACGACCTAAGCGGGCCAGATCATAATGGCGACTACTGGCTCAAGGACTTTATCACCACCGGCGATGCCATGCGCCTTAAGCTACCCTTTCCCGATGGGCACGATGGACAGTACGTTTGGCTCGAGAACCGAACAGGGCACACTCCATTTGATGAACGTCTTGGCAGGCAAGAGGATGGAGACTTTAACCCCATACCCCCAGCATCAAAAGGTGTTGTGGGTTTTGTTGAAGCCATTTCCGATAACAGAGAATCGGTTTCAATATTTGAGAAGGGGGCAAATGCCCTCAGGGTTATTAATCCCAATGGCAATTTTGATTATGCATGGACAACCTACAGAGAAAAAGAAAATGCTCCCGAATGGTGGGGCAATAGAATATATGATTTTACCACTGTTCAGGCAAACCCCTTTAGTCCACATAATTCGCTTATGGCCTTAAGAGACGATTTCTTTGGTGATTCCACACATTTTTCCCCAAATGGAGAAATTGCGTATGACACAAACTCCAATAGCCCCAATAATCAAAAAAGAGAACAATACTCCGTAATTGAGCAAAATGGTGAAGTAATATGGGGGCCAACAGGTTACAATATAGCATTTGCTCCGGGATCAAAGTTTTCAATCTGCACTAATCCAGGGTTAATTGCACAGCAAAAGTATATTGGAGGCGATGCGAAATTAGACCCCATCTACCTTCATGGGTTATCCTTCGAAGTGTTACAGTACTCGGGTAGCGGTGTAAACCGAAAGGCACAGATAAGGGTAAAATTCGATGATTATGAGATTGATCGTGATGTGAGATGGACCGGCGAGATTATACTCCCGGCTGATGTACCCTTGGAACTTAAGGAGAGCAAGATTATTACCCTTGATAAGAGCGGAACGCCCAACAGGCATACGCTCACCCCAGTGGGCGATTTTATAAATCCAACTACGCTTACCCTAAAGCCAAGCTCAACATTCACTCTTGGGGCATCTAGTAAAATGATTGCGGAAAATGGAAGTACCCTTACACTAGAATCGGGAAGTAAGCTGAAGGTGTCAGAAAATGCAAAGCTGATAGTTAGAACAGGAACCCGTTTGGCAATAAATGATTGCTCTGAGATAGAGGTTTTACCGGGTGGAAAAATAGTTGTTGAGGCGGGTGGTATTCTGCAAATCTCGCCCAATGCCATTCTAAGCGCCCACGATGGGCATGGGTCATTTACAATCCACCCCAACGCGATTATCCCCGCGGGCTTTGTCCACCCAAACGATGTGGTGCCGCCAACCTATAGGATTACGGGTAGCCCGCAAGTGTGGGATAACCCAACCTATAAAATGCATTGCGATTTGGTTGTTGAGACTGGCGCTAAGCTAACCTTACTAAATCCCGCCCTTTCTTTTTCAAAAGGCAAGGGTATGGAAGTGGGCGTTGGTGCTGAGCTAAATATTGAAGGAGGAACGCTACTCCCTAGAACAGACTGTAATTACACAGGTGGATGGGGAGGTGTTACCGTAAAGGGTAACAAAACCCAGCCACAAACCCCTACCTATCAGGGTAAGTTAACCCTTAATGGTACGGTTGTAGAGAAAGCCATTACCGGGATTAAGGTAATGGGTGGTGGTATTGTAAACGTAAATGGCACAACCTTTTTAAACAACAGCGTGGCCATTTCATTTGGGGAGTACAGGTATGGCACAAGCATTAACCTGTCGCAGGTGGTTGGCTCCACCTTTACCCTTACCCATGGTGATCCATTTGGAAGGAAGATTATTTTTATAGATCTTAAAGGTGTGGCAAGGATAAAAATAGCAGGGAATACCTTCCATAATGTAAGTTTACCTCTTATTCAGGGAGGACATGGGATACGTGCTTTGGATGCGGATCTGTTTTTGAGAGGAGATGAAAACACTTTTATAGGTCTATTTACAGCCATTGAGGCCAATGCCTCGTTAGCCTCACCCTCATTCTATGTATCCGATCAGGTTTTTGAGAACTGCTTTAACGGAATTCGCGTAAGCGCATGTCCCTCGCCTTTAATCAGGGGTTGCAGCTTTCAGGTTCCCAATTACGAGTATCAGGGTGCAGTTCCCACAGCCCTGTCCATCCTAAACCTTAATAGTTTTATTGTTGAGGGCAATACCATACTGGGTAACGGGTTGGGCTACGGCGTTTACCTTGAGAGTGTGATTGCAGGTGCAGGACAGGTGTGGGCCAACACAATCCATGGTCTGTCGGTTGGTGTTATGGCAAAGGGCATTACGGATCCAGAATCAATTGGCACTAACACTATTCAGCTGCAGTGCAACCAATTCGACAACAATAACCTTTCCGACATTTTGGTAACAGGGGTTGGTCTGGCATCTATACAAGGTTCAGAAGAGGTTTCAGCCTCCAATATGTTTGGGAAATCGAAACTAAATATATTCTCCGATTACATGTCCATTGCTTACTATGGATATGAAGGGACCTATTTACCCACCATCGTTGAGGGTTGGATAAAAGTTCTTGAGGCAAGGAATTTGGCTGAATGCAGTATCCCCATTGATCCCAAAAGTGTGGACTTAAAGGGGATATCCGATGCCGGCGAGTCGCTGGGATTGGCAGAGAACCTGCTAATTGAAATGCAGGATATGGGCCTTACGGATGAACTGCTTGCCGAGGTGGACGGTGCTTCGGGTAACGATCCGCTTGCCCTTAGGGATGAGCTAATGGAAAAATCGCCAATGCTATCCGATACCGTGATGGTTCGGACATCGGATGATGAAGTGCCTCTGCCCAATATTATGCTGGCGCAAGTGCTTATGAGTAACCCGCAGGCTGCCAAATCATCCATAGTGCTAAACGCACTTGAGGCCAGAGAAAACGCTCTACCGCCATACCTAATTGAGGCCATTCTGGAGAGCGGTAATACCATTTCGCCTATTGATGTGGTAAAATCGCAGGTTGCAAATCATCGCGCAATGCGTGATATGCTTGCAGGTAGCCTTACCCAACGCTTTTTTAGCGACACATTGGGCAAGCAGTATGACAGCCTGCAGATGCTTAAGGATTATCATCCTGATCTAATCTACCAGTACCTTTCGGCTTTTGCCACCCGTGAGATGGGGAATATAGCAGGTGCTCAGCAACAGCTTAACGATATGGGTGTAAATAACGCACTTACTCCATTACAGGTTCAGGAACTGAGTGGGGTTAAAACTCTGGCCAACCTGCTGGATGCAGCAGGAGAGTCTCCTCTGGCTTCACTGGCATTGGACAGCACGGCAAGGGCAACACTTCTTGGCATAATTGATCAGGGCAACGGCATCGCCTCTGCGCTAGCGCAGAATCTGCTATCAGCTATCGACACCATACCTTTTCTTGCTCAAGGCTATGTTCTGAGCAGGAATAGCGGTGCCGATGCGCCCACAGCCCATGGTCCCTACATTGAGGTTGGGTCTTATCCCGTTACCCGATTTGTGGTGGTACACTACGATATGGGTGGGATTACACCCGACAATCCTTATTTGAGTATCAAGGGTCAACAAGGGAAAACAGCTTTCCAGCACGATTTAACCCGCGCTCAGTTTGAGCTGCTTGTTGAGGTTGATGGCTGGTTGCCGGGTCTATACTCTGTTAACCTAATGGATAAGGAGCAAACTTTGGCCCGCACCTCATTTGTAGTGGAGGGTGCGGAACAGATTGAGGTTGACTCTAATCCTTCAGAGGATATCCTTGCTCCAATTGTATCGGTTTACCCAAACCCCACCAAGGGCATAGTTAGCATTGAGGTAAAGGGGAACAGTAATATGTTTTTCTCCTACGAGGTGTTTACCCGGGTGGGCGTTTGTGTACTAACCGGTAGTGGCAATGATAGTAAACAGCTACCGTTGGCAAACTTTGGGAAGGGGGCTTACATGCTAATTGTAAATGTAAATGGTACAAGGCATACTTTTTCAGTTGTGGTGGAATAGTTTTGCGAGTAATAACCGCAACTACTGCAAATAAAGTAGGCTAGTTGAAATGGAAAGAACCGAATCTTTAAAAGGGATTCGGTTCTTTTTCTATTTATAGATTCTTCACTTTTTTCAAGCTAAGCATCTTAACAATCCAGTTGGGAAGAGGTTTTTCATCACCCCGTTTATCAAGATTAAGGTAAATCCCAAACTTTTTAGCAATGGGTAAGCGTTGCGTTTCCACAAACTCAATAAGCGTTCCGTCGGGATCCTCGATGTAGGTGAAATGCCCTGCGGCTTCGCCCATGTCAAAACTGCCGCTTTCGCTATGCTTTACGTTTGAGTTCACGGTAAAGGGGTAGCCCTTTTCGATGCACTCTTTTTCCAAATCAGCCATTCTTCTGATGTCAAAGCATAAATGGATGAAGCCTAGATCACCCCATAATCGATTCTCAAAAATCTTTTTGGGAACATAGTCAATTGCCTGAATAAGTTCAATTTGTCCATCGCCAAGCATTTTGCTAAAAGCACCTCTTCGAGGGTTGCTATGCGTAAGCACCACCCTGCGGAACTTTCCATTGCCGCCATTTAGGGTGGTTAGGTCGTCAAAATTTCCTGTTTCGTCAGCAATAACCTTGTCAAATTCAAGTATATCCTTGTAAACTGTTAGCGCTTTATCTATATCGCTTACGCCAATAATTGCACCGTAGGTTGAGCCTGTTGGTTTGGTTGGTTTGCGAAACCATGATGTTTTATTCTCAATAACATCAAAAACATTCCCTCTTGGGTCTTCAACAAAAAAATGTTTCTGACCATAGGAACCATTGTAAATCTCACTGATTGCATTATGCTCAATGCTTGATAGGTGTTTGTGTGCTTTTTCAATATCAAAACATTTAATTTTTGCAGCAAAAATACCCAAATCACCCAACTGTATTTTTTGAGCAGGGGGTTGAGGCGTTCTGCCCGAGTATTGCCAAATCTCAAAACCACCACCACCATCAAGATTTATGGCAAGCGCAGCATGCCTTTTTTGGGGTTGCCCACCTGTGTATGGTAGCATAAGTTCGGCCACCGTGTCATCTTCAAAAATTCGAATATCAACCCCAAATGCTTTCAGATACCACCTCCAAGCATCGTAAAGGTTGTTAACGCCTATACCTATTTGCTGAATTCCACAAATTATTTTCGACATGATTACTCGTATTTTATGTTGTATTAATCTTATTTATTACTTTGAAGAAGATGCTAGGGAATAGTCGCTTAACATGCACCATTAAAAGTTCTTTGCCCCCTATAAGTACTTCGGGTTTGCCTTTGGCAATGGCTTTTAAGTATATTTTTGCACACCTCTCAGCCGACATGCCACCCGCTTGGCCATCGTCCATTTTTCCGTGAGCTCTGCCATCCTTCAAAATAGCATTTAACGAAATATTAGTATTTACCCTGCCCGGATAGGCAATGGTTATACTTATATTATAGGGTTTTAGCTCAATGCGTAAGGTCTCGAAAAAACCTTGTATTGCATGCTTTGCTGCAGCATAAGCGGAGCGGAGAGGGAAGCCGAATTTTCCTGATATGCTGCTTGTGGCAGCAATAAATCCTTGGTTGGCCTCAATCATGCCAGGTAGAACTGTTTTGGTAAGAATAACGTACGAGAAGTAGTCAATCTCCATTATCTTCCTGTCTATCTCAACGGATGTTTCGTGGGCTAATGCTCGTTGGCTTATCCCTCCGTTGTTAACCAGCAAGAATATTGGACCAAATTTGGCAACCGTTTGTTTTGCAACTGATTCAACTTCAGTAGGATTCGATAAATCAAAGGGTATTGCCTCGCATTGCGATGTGTGCTTTAGACAGTTTTGTTGTACCCTTTGTAGTTTGTCCTTGTTGCTTGACGAGATGATAAGTTTAGCACCACATCTTGCGAGCTCCATGGCTATGGCCTCTCCAATTCCCGATGATGCTCCTGTAACCCAGCAAAGTTTATCCTTAAAAAGCATGGCGATTGTAAATAAAAAAAGGTGGAAGAATATCTTCAACCGTTGCAAATATGCTAAAAAAAATCAATTTACTCATCTTAGGCCCAAAGGCATATTTTAACTAAGATTGCTCAAAATGATTTTAGGAATATTCTTTTCAGCTTACTTATCCTGATTGTTAGGTTAGAGGAGTAGTTATATTTCTTAATAAAAAAATGCATATACATCAGATAATAAGGAATATGCGAAGAGTAGAGGAATTAAAACTTTTTGCTATATTTGAACTGTTAGTTTTTAGAGAGAGCGATTGAATTTGCTTCCCCATAATACTTTTCACCTAAACACTTAATACGATGAGACTTCTTTTCAGTTTTTTACTAATTGCTACCCTCAGTTTTTTATCAACAAACGTAAATGCCCAATTGTTTGAGGATTTTGAGCAGGGGGAAAAAGACTCTTACTCTTCTGCTAATGTTAGCTTGGAATCAGGGCAATGGGCTTTTGATGATGCACTAATAGGAACTCATGCAAACGATAAGAAGAATGGAGCAAAGTCAGCACGTATTAAAGGCCATATTGCTATGAATTTTGACTATCCCAATGGTTTACTCGAACTTTCCTTCTATGCAGCAAACTATAGTACAAATACCGGAGGTAAAGTTCAGGTGAGTTACTCAACGGATGGCGGAACAAACTGGATTTCTTTTGGCGACCCAATTGTTTTAACATCAACCCTTACAAAGTATGAGTATACTGAAAACATTGCTGGTAGTATTAGGCTAAAATTCACCAAAACAGGGGGCGATAGAATAAACGTTGACGATGTGAGAATTACCGATTACGTTGATATCAATGAAGAGCCAAGCCTATTCGTCCAATTTAATGGGGTTACCTATAGCAATGGGAGTACTTTTGATTTTGGAGAAAATACTGGTCAAACTTCGGCTGTGCTTAAACTCCGAAATATTGGCGAACAGGAACTTTCCATATCCTCATATGAAATTATTGGCGAGGAGTTTACCGTTAACAACGATTTAACAGGTACTCTTGCTAATCTTGAGTCGCAGTCGTTTGTGGTTAGTTTTGCTTCGGATTTGCCCGGTATAAAAACGGGAGTACTTACAATCAATTCCAATGACCCCGAAAACGAACAGTTTGTAATAAACTTATCGGCGGAAAGACTTAATACTAACGAGCCAATTCCAATTAATATCGCCCGCAATCTACCTTTAGGATCCACAGTAACCGTTACGGGTTGGATAACAGCCGCAAGTCAGTTCAGAGGGCCTGTTTATTTTCAGGATAATACAGGAGCCATTGCGTGGTATAACGACGCTATTATGCGTCAGGATTGGCTGCTTGATGCAGTTATTGGCGATTCGCTAGTGGTAACCGGTGAGCTAGGCAGTTTTAATGGATTGCTGCAGTTTATTAATGACACTAGTTATGAAATTTTGCACGAATCTCATAATGAGGTTGAACCAATTGATATAACCCTCGCCGATTTGAATTCCGGTAATTATGAGGCTCGGCTTGTGCGTATTACTGATGCAGAATTTGCAGTTACAGGACTCTTTTCTGGTGGGAACAACTATATAGTAACGGATCCTTCCGGACAAGGTCAAGTGCGAATTGATGGTTTTACAAACATTAACGGAACAATAATACCAAATGGCATTACTGAGATTACTGGTATAGCTGGCCGTTACCAGGCAACACACCAGTTAATGCCTAGGTTTACAAGCGATATTGTTGATTTAAGCGGACCAATTATAACAACCATTCCTCCATACGAGGTTTCTGCAACCACAAACTCAATCACTTTTCAATGGGAAACTGAAGTAGCAGGGCACTCAGAGGTGCGTTACGGAATAACATCATCATTAGAGATGGGACAAGTTGTTGATGAATTACCTAAAACCACCCATAGCATCACCATTGACGGTCTTTCCCCTGCAACTGCCTATAAAATTCAGCTCCGTTCGGCAGTTGAATCGGATACGAGCACAACGGCAATCTACATCGCCTCCACAAGATCGCCCATTGGCACAAACGGTAATATCT
Organism: Bacteroidales bacterium UBA5349; assembly: GCA_002410065.1. GTDB lineage: Bacteria > Bacteroidota > Bacteroidia > Bacteroidales > Tenuifilaceae > Perlabentimonas. The sequence goes on from DHQB01000023.1 coordinate 104,074, forward strand.
ATACGTTTTTTAATAAGGATGTAGACCATGAACTGGCAACCTATAGAGAGGCCGATCAGAATATAGATTTCTCTCAGAAACTTATTGAGTACATTCAAAAGGCTGAAGAAACGGCAGAATTTGCTTTCTACAGCATTAGTGGTGATGTGGGCATTGCAGTTGCCAATGCGCTTATTGCAGCTAAAAACAGAGGAGTTGATGTTAGAGTTATTGCCACAGGCCATACCGGAACAACAAACGATATCATAACTTATCTTGCAAGTGCTGGTATTAAAGCGGTTCAGAGCATTGGTGTTGAACAGATGCATAATAAATTTGCAGTTATTGATGCTTACCATGCCGATCCTGCAAAAACATGGATTATTACCAGTTCATGGAATGCCACTGATGGGGGAACCAATAGTCAGTTCCAAAATATGGTAATAGTTCAGGATGTTGCCCTCGCAAGAGCCTATTGGCTTGAGTTTAACCAGATGTGGGGTGCCGATTTGGGACCATTCAATGCATCTAAAGCAAAGTTTGGACCCAATAAGTCGATTGTTAACCCATCAGTATTTTGGATTGGTGAAGACAATGTTAGGGTGGAGGCCTATTTTAGTCCTCAGGCCAATACCGAAACTAAAATTATAAGGGCATTGAGTACCGCTGAAAAGAATATCGATCTTACGTTAAATCTAATTACGCGAAGAACAATTTCCGATGCAATGTTTGAAAGGTTTAATCAGGGTGTAAAGGTAAGAGGTTCAATAGGCGTAGTTACGGGTACCGGAGCTCAGTTCGATTATCTTAGCACATGGGCCGATGTTCATCATTTTTCGGAGGAGGCTTTCGGATTGTTACACCATAAGTATGCAATTATTGATGGTGAAACCACAAGCAATAACTCAAAGGTAATTACTGGATCCCACAACTGGTCGTCTAACGCAAACTTCAACAACGATGAAAATATTCTGATTATTCAAAGCCCTCGGGTAGCCAATGAGTATTTACAGGAATTTGCAGCCCGCTATAGGCAGGCTGGCGGTTTGGACCAGTTTAATCCCATGGTTTTAGTTGAAGAATTTGATGATACGGTTTTGCGCACGGGTTTGCATCTTCAGAATTATCCAAACCCCGTTCAAACATCAACCAATATTCGATTTGTAATAAGTTCGAGTACATCTGCAAGCTTAAATGTTTATGACGTTTTAGGACGAAATGTATTCAATTTAATCAATGCAAAGCAACTTATGCCCGGTGAGCATATTATACCATTTGATGCATCAGGTTTACCCAACGGTTTATATATCTATCGTTTAAGCCTTAATGATGGTAGGTCTGAGTCGGGCAATATGCTTATTGTTAAGTAGCTATTAGTATTGTCAATTGAGTTTGGTTGTGATTAATGCCTTGAGGTTACGGAAGGGAAATCTTTGCCTCAACATGAACAAACTAATATATTAGAAGGTTAAAATGAGGAGTAATAATTTTAGGGTTTTACTTGTTGATGATGAGCCAGATATATTGGAATTTATTGGCTACAATCTTCGTAAAGAAGGTTTTCAGGTTCATACTGCAAATAATGGAAAAGATGCCATACAGTTAGCAGAGGAGATTCAACCCCACCTTATATTATTGGATGTGATGATGCCAGGGATTGATGGAATTGAAACCTGCCAAGAGATACGGAAGCACAAAACCCTTAGCAATACACTAATTGCCTTTTTAACAGCAAGGAGTGAAGACTACTCCCAGATAGCTGGATTTGAAGCAGGAGGCGACGATTATATTACCAAACCCATCAAGCCGAAGGTTTTGATTAGCAGAGTAAAGGCACTGCTAAAAAGAGTTGACCAAAACATTTCAAAAGAATCATCTTCACAAAACTCCGGATTACAGATTAATAAGGAACGGTTTGTGGTTATTAATAATGGGAAAGAGATTGATCTCCCAAAAAAGGAGTTTGAACTTCTTACGCTACTTTATAGTAAGCCCCAAAGGGTTTTTACTCGCGATGAGATTTTCTCGTTGGTTTGGGGCGATAATATTATTGTTGGCGAAAGAACCATTGATGTACACATACGCAAATTACGCGAAAAGATTGGTGAGAAATATATAAAAACAATAAAGGGTGTTGGATATAAGTTTATCGATTAATAAATTTATAAAGTATTTCCCTAACGGTAAAACTAACCAATAAAACTATGAGTTTTTTAATGTGGCAGTCTAAATACGAAACAGGGATTGAGAGTGTTGATAACGATCACCGCAGACTTGTTTCAATGATTGAAGATTTGTATAGCGCAATGAGCAAAGGCGAGGCTAAAGAGGTTATTAACGATATTGTTAAAGGGCTCACGGATTATGCAGTAGTGCATTTTAATAGGGAAGAGGAACTAATGGAGAGCATTGGCTTTGCTGATCTTGAAGATCACAGAGAGATTCATCAAGGCTTTGCCAAAAAGGTTAATTCTTTTCAAGAAATGCTTGCTTCGGGTCAGCAAAATATATCGGTTGAGGTGGTGGCTTTTCTCCGCGATTGGTTAATTAACCATATTCAAAAGACCGATATGCAGTTTGTTAAACCCTATAATGAAAGGGGTACTCGTTAGTATTTCTAATTTAGTTTAGCAAAATAAATCATGAACATCATTATAAGGGACTATATTTCAGGTGATTACAGCGCAATACAGTTACTTTGGGCTGAAACTGGTTTGGGAAGTGCTCAGCGTGGTGATAATCAGCAAATTATTGAGCAGAGTATTGCCATGGGTGGACGATTGCTTGTGGCAGTCTTGCCTTCGGGTGAGGTTATTGGGACCTCATGGATAACTTTTGATGGTAGGCGATTACACCTTCACCATTTTGGTGTTAGCCCAGCATACCAAAGAAAGGGAATAGGGGACAAGCTTACAGTTGAATCACTCCGGTTTGCCAAGCAAAAGGGGTATCAGATTAAGCTGGAGGTACACAAAACAAATGTTGCAGCAATTGGTCTTTATAAAAAGCATGGGTTTCAATTTCTGGGCGATTACGATGTTTATATCGTGAGAGACATTAATAGCATAGACGGTTAAACCTCTTTTATAAACCCAAGGCTTTGTTTACCGCATCGGTAAATCCCGATTCATTATTCGACTTAACAACCTCAAATTGATTTTTTAACTCCTCGGGAGCATTTGATACCACGTAGCTATTTGGAAAATGGCTTAGCATATCCAAATCATTATAATCATTCCCAATGGTTGCCACCTCATAAGGTTTTATATCAGTGAGTTTGCAAATATTCTCAATGCCAAAAGCCTTTGAAACGTCACGCCTAAAAATCTCCATCCATATTGAGTGCCCATCCAATGGCGACGTTGCACGGATAACTTTTAGCTCAGGGAAACTGCATTTTATTTTTTCGAACCATTCAACATCATGCGGGAGTATTGCAATTACTTGTGCTGCCGATGAGCCATAGTTAACTCCAGGAGCAAAAGGCTGGCAAAATGGTTGATATACGGCCAATCTGCGATCAAAATCGGGATTATCGTTACCCGAGCGATAGTATAAAAACCTATGATTTGAGGGTATTGGTTCGTGTATCATAAAATCTACACTGTGGCGCATTAGCTCATCTACAATTTCTTGAACCTGGTTTGCCGCTATTTCAGTAGTATAAATTAGGCTTTTATTTTTAAGATCGACTGCTCCTGCACCCGATGAGAAGATTAGGTAATCTACAGGAAAATCGTCAGATAGGACTTTTGAGTAGGAGTAGGGCGATCGGCCAGTTGCTATTACCCTAATTATGCCCCGGTTACCAAGTTCGTTTAGTGTATTAACATCACTTTGGCTTACAGATCCCTTATCGTTCAATAGGGTGCCATCCAAATCGGTAACAAACATTTTTAAATTGAGGTGCATACTTGACAATACCTAGAGAGGCTTATTAAATTTTAGCTCAGTTACAATTGAGGAATTGTAAAACAAAAGCATCCGATTTTCGTTAAACATTATAGGGGAAAAAAAACTTAAAAGTTATTTCGTGCAAATGTATTAAAAGATAATGCCCTTTCAAATCCTATAATGATTTTTGAGAGGTAATCAAGCGCTGTCATTACTTTACGTTTTTATTTGGTTAAGATAGGTTAATATCACACGAATAAATTTTTATCTTAAGGAAGAAATTCGTATTTTTATAGCAAGTAATTCAATCATTAAAAAATCTAGGATATGGGGAAAACAATCACATTTAATGAACTCAGGAGGGTTAAAGACCAGTTGCCTGATGGTACTATGCAGATTATTGCAGAGAAGTTGAATCTGAATCCAGAGACCGTTCGAAACTATTTTGGCGGAACCAACTGGGAAAATGGCGAATCTGTAGGTTTTCATTATGAGCAAGGACCCGATGGAGGGATTGTTATACTCGACGATACTACTATTCTTGACTTAGCATACCAAATAATTGAAGAGTCAAAAGCAGAAGTATAGTCGCTTTTTTGTGAGAAGTTTTTTAACAAAGGCAGTGAAGTTTTTACTGCCTTTGTTTGTTGCAATCTGTTATTGATTTATTACTTAAGCACAGATGATTAATAACTATAGCCAGGCAGAGACTAAGTGGCTCAACCGAATTTGCCATTTTCTTGGGTCTGTATACAAAAACACTCATCTTCCTTCGCACGATATATCGCATCATATTAGGGTTTGGCATAACTGCAAAAGTTTAATGGCACAGTCTAGTGTTTATATTGATACTAAGCCTGAGATTAATGCGGAGCAATTACTTATTGCCAGCCTCTTTCACGATACTGGCTTAACCGTTGATAATAGTGAGAAGCATGGGTTTATTAGTGCGGAAATTTGTAAGGAATTTTTCAATCAAAACCCGAGTCTGCTAGTTGATAATCTGGATATGATCCTTTTTGCTATAGAGCACCACGATGATAAAAGCGCAAGAGTGAATGACTTTAAAAACCTATCACCAGTGTTGCAACTTACCCGGCTATTATCAACATCCGATGATTTGGATGCTTTTGGAATTGTTGGTGTTTACAGATATATTGAAATCTACTCTTTAAGGGGTAATTCGCTAGAGGAAATCCCGCAAAAGGTTTTGCCTAATATGGCAAACAGATTTGAGAATTTCAGGAAACTTATTAATGATGATTCGAACTTTGCACAATTCCATACAAAACGGTACCATGATGCAACTCGTTTTTTTCAAAGTCTAGATTGCGAGTTGAGCAACTCCGTTAAGGGTTTGGGTGAACATGATTATTTTGCAAGGTCAATTATCCACAACGTTATTAAGAAAGGATATTCAATTGATCAAACAATTATTAGTGAAACTGATATGCTGAAGCAGGGTTTAGTTTTAGATTGGTTTAAGCAACTGAAAAATGAGATTGAACTCCCCCAATAATGCTATGGCATAGATACCCGTTTTTTTTAGCTTTGTGAAAAACATATATTTTTGACCTTGTTTTAAACTTAATGCCTAAGAAGTATCAAATACAAACTATTGCTAAGAGCCATTCAATAGCAATGATATAAGTTTAAAACAAATTCAATTAATTGATTGTTAATATCCTGTATTGAGATCTTAACACACTGAAAATACTATTCGGATGAAAAAGTTTTTAGCCTATTTCTTTTACTCTGTTATTGCCTCATTGGTACTAATTTTTATTGCTCGCCAAATAGTTAAGGAAAGCGTTAAAAAGATGCCCGAGGTCATCCTTCGATACGAGGATAACTATAGTTTAACCTATGCTGAAACCATAGAAGCGTTAAGAGCTTTATCAAAAAAACACTTAACCGCTAAACTGTTAGCATACGGTAACACCGACATTGGCCAACCTCTTCATCTTTTTGTTATTTCAAAAACCAAAAACTTTAGCCCCAGTGCCATAAAAGAGAAAGGTTTTAGGGTGATAATGGTTAACAATGGAATTCACCCAGGCGAGCCCTGCGGCGTTGATGCCAGCGTTAAGTTGGCTCGTGATATTCTTGCAAATAAAGATGGTCTTTGGGAGAAAATGGATAGTACAATTCTTTGCATTATTCCAATTTACAATGTGGGAGGCGCCCTTAATCGTTCTCCATATACTAGGGCAAACCAGAATGGGCCTAGTGAGCAAGGGTTTAGGGCAAATGCCAAAAATTTAGATCTAAATCGAGATTATGCTCCAATGAAAAGCAAAAATGCACAATCCTTTGCCAAGATATTTCATCAATGGAAACCTGATTTGTTGATTGATACCCACACAACAAATGGTGCCGACTACCAGTACGTAATGACCTTAATCCCTCCACATGCACAAGAGTTGCCACCAATGCTTGGTAGTTTGTTAAACGAGGATCTTGAGCCCTTTCTTTACAATTCGATGAAGGAGTCGGGTTATGAAATGATACCCTACGTATCGCCTATGGGACAATCACCCGAAAATGGACTTCAGCTATTCTTAAATTCTCCAAGGTACACCACAGGGTACGGACGACTTTTTAATACCATTACCTTTACAACAGAGGCTCATATGTTTAAACCTTTCAAAGATAGGGTTTTAGCAACATACGAATTTATTAAGGCCTCAATAAATTATTCAAATGATAAAGGGGCTTTGCTTACTAAAGCAAAAGACCAGTCGAATGAGTTTATTAAAGCCCAAAAAGAGTTCACAATACGTAGGATGCTCGACACTACCCGATTTGAGGAGATAGAGTTTAAAGGATACGAATCGGAATACATTGATAGTAAAATAACGGGAGGTAAGCGACTTAGATATAACAGGGATAAACCGTTCACTAAAAATATCCCATACTATAAGCATTACCTGCCGAAGTTGACCATAACAACGCCCGATTACTATGTTATTCCACAGGCTTGGAACGAGGTTATTTTTAGGTTAACTCTCAACGGAGTAAAAGTTGAACGCATTGAAAGAGATACCCTTATGAGTGTTGAGTCGTTTTATATAACAAGTTATGATACACAGCCTAGGCCATACAACGGTAACTACCTACATTATAATGTTGAGGTGAGAACAGAGGTGCAGAGCATACAGTTTTTCAAGGGAGATTATTTGGTTCCAACCAATCAGGTTACAAATCTCTACATTGTTGAAATGCTGGAGCCTCAAGCGGATGATTCGTTTTTCGCATGGAATTTTTTCGATTCTGTTCTACAACGCAAGGAATACTTTTCACCCTATGTGTTTGAAGATTTTGCAGAGAAAATGCTCAATAATGATGCAGAGCTTAGAAAAGAGTTTGAGAGCAAAAAGAAATCAGATAAACGGTTTGCTAGCAATTCCTACAGCCAACTTACTTATCTTTACGAGCGCTCGCCCTATTTTGAAAAGAGTTACATGCGTTACCCAGTATATAGGTTAAACCGCAATTGATGAAGAATACTCATTATGATGTTGTAGTAATTGGTGCTGGTCCGGCAGGGTTACTTGCTGCGGGAAAGGCAGCAATGGAAGGTGCTAGAGTGCTGGTTTTGGAGAAAATGGAAAAACCAGCCCGAAAACTTCGGATAACAGGCAAGGGCCGATGCAACATCACAAATCTTAAACCCCTCGATGAATTTTTAGCGGAAATAAAACCTGAACCACGATTCTTGAGAGATGCTTTTAGCGAGTTCTTTAGCAATGATATAATTGAGTTGATAGAATCTCAGGGTGTGGGTGTAGTTATCGAAAGAGGACAGAGGGTTTTTCCGAGTAGCGGGAAAGCGTGGGACGTTGCCGAGGCTTTAATTCGTTGGGCAAAAGAGCAAGGTGTTACTATTGTTTGTCACGCAACCGTAACGGCCATTAATCTCACTAATAATGCCATTAGTTCTGTTGCATACAAAGCAAATGGAGAGCATTTGGTGCAGTGTGGCAGTGTTGTGTTGGCAACTGGGGGGAAATCATACCCTGCAACGGGTTCAACAGGTGAAGGTTTTTTATTGGCTGAAAAATGTGGTCACAAAATTAGTCCCTTAAGGCCAACATTAGTGAGTTTGGAGACGAGTCCAGTCCATAGTAAAGCCTCTGGATTGCTCCTTAAGAATGTCAACCTTTCCGTTTTGGTTGGGGGTAAAAAGATGAGCCAAGAGTTTGGTGAATTGGAGATTATGCCCTATGGCCTTAGCGGAGCTATAGTGCTAAGGGTAAGCAGGGAAGTTGTTTGCTTTTTAGATGAAGGAAGGGATGTTGAGTTGGAGATTGACCTTAAGCCTGCATTGAGCCATGAAAAAATAGATAATAGGCTGCTGCGCGAGATTGAAGAGAATTCAAGGATGGGGATGATTGATTTAGCGCGCAAACTATTGCCGAAACAACTAGCTGAAATTATGCTTGACGAGTTGGGGATTGCCTTCCAAAAAATCGTTTCCAGAGCATCATCGGATGATCGTAAACTTATTAGACTTTGGCTAAAGGGAAAGCGTTTCAGGGTTACTGGCTATCGTTCATGGAACGAAGCAATAGCTACAGCAGGTGGGCTTTTGCTTAAGGAGGTTGATCCGCGAACCATGGAATCGAAATTGGTAAAAGGATTATACTTTGCAGGCGAAGTTCTGGATTTGGATGGCGCAACCGGAGGGTTTAATCTGCAAATTGCCTACTCAACGGGATGGTTAGCAGGTAAGAGTGCAGCTGCCGCTCGCTAACGAACAAAAAAATCGAGCATAAGTTTGTTGTTCATATAGGCTTTTAGCCTATCGCCAATTTTAACTGGGCCAACCCCCGAAGGCGTACCGGTGAAAATCAGATCGCCAATTTTTATGGTCACAAACTGTGATACATATGCAATGAGCCTATCGATACTAAAAATCATTTGCGATGTGTTTCCCCGTTGTACTGTTTCCTCATTCTTTTCAAGCCAGAAATCGATATTGCTAACTCCACCAAGTTCTTCTAGGCTAATAAAATGGCTAATAGGGGCTGCTCCGTCAAAGGCTTTAGCTATTTCCCAGGGTAGTCCTTTCTGCTTGCATTCCTGTTGCAAATCTCTGGCTGTAAAATCAATGCCCAACCCAATTTCGTTGTAGTAACGGTGGGCAAACTTCTCGGCAATGTTTCTACCCAAGCGGTTAATCTTAACAACTATTTCTAATTCGTAATGAACCTCATTTGAGAAAAGGGGATAGAAAAAGGGCTCATTGTTCCGTAAAAGTGTAGTATCAGGCTTAAAGAAAAAAATAGGTTTTTCGGGAACAGGCGATGCCATTTCTTGGGCATGCTCTGCGTAGTTTCTCCCAATGCAAATAATTTTCATCAGGCAAAATAGGTTAGCGTCCTTCTACACTTAAAACTTTTGTTTTTTTGTGCAAAAACCTAATGGTAAAATAGAATACTATAACAAATGCAAATGCTCCAAGCCATATGTATGCTGCAATGCTATTGGGCATAAAGTTCATGCCCTGCTTTATTACAACATGTGCATAATGGAATACAAAGAAAATTATCACCATAAAAAACAAACCAGTGTACTCTCGGCGGAGAACATTCTTAAAAGAGAAGAAATCATCAGGTTTTTCCCACTGGCTGAACTTTGGGATAAAACTTGGAACTGAATTAGCCCAATCTAAATAATCTTGGCCAAACTTATCTCTGAGAAATGCTTCCTCAGCATACATAATCCTCTCATAATAAAGCCAGTAGAATAGGATAAAGAATAAGATAAACCAACCATTGGCGGTTAGCAGTGCAATTCCAAGCCACATTAAAAAGTTACCAACATATAGTGGATGTCTAACAATGGAGTACGCGCCTTTAGTGTTGAGCACTTTAGCAATTTGCTCCTTCGTATTTCTACCCGAGGTGTTTTTGGGTACAAAACCAATTACAAGTGATCTGGCGATGAGTCCTAAAAAACTAACACCAAAGCATATGGCAAAAAAGTATTCAGGAACAATTTCTCCGTTGGTTGTATATTGCGAATATAGGTGTACTCCAAAACCAAAAATGAAAAGAGGAATTGGAAAATAGCTTCGATACTTAAAAAGGAAATTACCCTGCTTCCTAAAATCTTCCATTAATGCCATAGGTTCAAATATTAGTAGTTATGATAGTGCCAAAAGTATCTTTAAATTTTTAAATTCGAAACAAAATATTTAGAAAACAGATTTATTCTTGGTGCCTAATCCTATTATTTAATAAAATAAGTACATTTGAAAAACTAAAACCTTAAGCCATGCATTATAAACATTTTACTTTAGTTCTGGTAGCCTATATTCTATTTGCCCTTAGTGCTTATAGTCAAGATGGGACCAAAGAGGGTAAAGAGGAAAAAGTAAAAACAGGTTGGAACTTTGGCGGTTTGCCTGCCGTTTCGTTTGACTCAGACCTAGGTTTTCAGTACGGTGCACTACTCAATATTTTTAATTATGGTGATGGTAGCATGTACCCAAAATTTAAGCACAACCTATACGTTGAGTGGTCTCGGTTTACAAAGGGCAGCGGAATAAATAGAGTTTTTTTTGATACAAAATACCTAATACCGGGAGTAAGGTTTACAACAGACTTAAGCCTATTAACCGATAAAATGTATGATTTTTATGGGTTTAATGGTTACGAATCGCAATATAATGCTGCATGGACTGATAGTGACGTTCCCGAATATTTATCAAGAGCGTTTTACAAGTATGACAGAAAACTATTCCGATTCTCCGTTGATTTGCAGGGTAAACTCCCCATTGAGAATTTTGGGTGGGCTGCCGGGATTGGCCTGTTTGATTATCAGGTTGGACCTGTAGATATCGATAAACTCAATAAAGGGAAAGATGATGAAGACAAATTACCAGATATCCCATCACTTTATCAGCACTACATTAATTGGGGTATTATTTCGCCCGATGAGGCCAAGGGCAGTTTTGTTACATACCTTAAGGCAGGGATAGTTTATGATACCCGCGATAATGAACCAAACCCCAATAAAGGGATATGGACAGAAGCCGTTTTTTCCTATGCACCGTCGTTTATGGGTATTGGTAACGATTTTCAGCACATGAAATTTAATATAACTCACCGTCAGTACTTTACACTTTTCCCTGAGCGACTTACTTTTGCCTACCGTTTAGGCTATCAGGGCACTGTGTTCGGAACTTGTCCATTTTACTTACAGCAAAGCATTACCACACTAATCCTCCGCGGGTCAACTTCCGAAGGCTTGGGTGGTGGGAAATCAGTTCGAGGCGTAGTTCGTAATCGCGTTATAGGCGATGGCATTGCCTGGGCAAATCTCGAACTTCGTTGGAAGTTTGTTAAGTTCCAGTTTATCAATCAAAATTTCTACCTGTCGCTTAATGGCTTTGTTGATGGTGGACAGGTGGTTACACCCATAAAGTTTAGCACAAGCAATGTTGATTGGGCTGCCTACGACTGGCAAACGCCTGATAACACCCCAACAAAAGATGAAATTTTTAGCGCTGACAAAGAATCACTCCACTTGAGTTTTGGTGCCGGACTAAGAATTGTGATGAACAGAAACTTTATCATTGCTGTTGACCATGGTCGCCCATTTGATGAGCGCGATGGCAAAAGCGGAACATACATAGGGCTGAATTTCCTATTCTAGTTATATGAGATTTAATGCAAAAAGCGGGGTATGAATGAAAGCATTCATGCCCCGCTTTTTTATTAATACAGGTTTGATTAAATCAGAAGAGTTTTAGAACCTCTGCCAAAATATAGCCTAAATAGTTACCAATGGCATAGCCAATAATCCCAATTGTTAATCCCGATACAATAACCTTCTTATTCCCAATTGCAGCTGCAATAACAGGAACAAATGGTGGCGAGCAAATTAGCGCTGTTGATGTAATCATCATTGTATCAGCATCAATTTTAAATGCTTTGGAAAGCAATACATGTACTAATAACGAGCCAAACACAGCAAAGGTGATGTACCCGAACAGACCTGGGGTTAAGCCAGCAAATCGACTAATATCGGCCATAGAGGCCACAACAAGGCTAAAGATTAGGATTAGGTACATTCCCGCTTCAAAGGTTTTATCAATAGTATTGATTTTGGGTACCAGGGATGCAATTATGCTGAGAGTTGTTATGGCTAGTATTACAACAACCATTTGCTGGTTTTCAGAGACGAGTAGGCTTAGACCTCCTGCTATACCGAAAATAATTACAGAAATCAGTGTTGCCCAAAGAATAGGGATAAACTTTTTTCGGGTAAGTATTTCTTGGTAGGGGTCCTTACCATCGTAATCCTTATCAACATTATCGTCCTTTTTAATAGGGAATGGTCTTAGAAAAAGGTGGAATACCTTTTGGCCAATGGTCATAAGAAATGCTAGGTAGGCTACCGAAATGGCCATATCGTAGGTGTGTGTGAGCACATAGGTGTCGGCATCAATGTTGAGCATTATCTTCAGTGCTGCCAAGTTAGGTGTGCCGCCGGTGTAAACGCCAACCAACATGCCTGAAATTTTCCATGCTTCGGGCATTCCCTTTCCCCTAAATAGGAAAAAACCAATTACTACAATAATTGTTACTGAAAATACTCCAATGAACAGGGAGAGGAAAGTACTTTTTGCGAGTTTTTTCCACTCCTTAATGTTGGCCGAGAAGAGTAAAAGAGGAATGGCCAAAGGGATGGTAAGCATGGTGGCCAAATCCTGCACTTTTGCACTTCCCTCGGGTAGAATACCAATGTTTCCAACAATTAGTCCAAGGAGGTAGGCAATAAATACTGCCCCAAGTTTATTGATAAACTTAAACCTATGGCATAGGTGCAGAATGAGCAGTGGTGCAAAAACATAAAAAATAACTAGGATAGCAACTTTCATATTTAGTAATTTTTGCTAATGTATAAAAAAAGGGAATATTTTATACCGAGTGTTGGGCGTAGTTTTCCTTTCTCTAAATCAGTCATTACAAATTTAAGTTCATTAATAATGCTCCAATTACACCCATTAAGTTTCCAGACATATGAACAATTATTGCATAGGCATTATTATCATTCTTTTCTTGATAATATCCTGCTATCAATCCAAGTATTGTTGTAAAAACTACTATTCTCAGCAAGAATAGTCCTCCTACTCCTGCCGTAATTAAAATTAAATGTGCTAATCCAAATGCAAAAGCACTAATAATTACGGGAACACTAATTTTTCTTTTCAGAATATTTATTCCTTTCGTTTTTAAAGGTTCTAAAATATTCATAAGAAATCCACGAAATAATACTTCTTCCGCAATACTCGCATAAATAAACACAAAAAAGAAAATTTGTAATGGTGACATTTTCATAAATGCAGGGTGTATTTCAACTTTACCACCAAGTATCTTTGTTATGATTGTCATTGAAATATTAATAAATATTGTTGCTAAAAGTCCAAATAATATAGGTTTAAATATTCCTTTAAATTTTGGGATTGAAATTTTATAATTAACAATTTTTTTAAAACTATAAATCATAACAATCGAAAGTAACAACATTAAGGTATGCGTTATAAAAGAATAAGGGATAAAGTCAATATCCATATGTAATTTACTTCCAGTAAATGTGGCTATTACAAATACTACAATAGTAATTATTAATCCATAAATAATTCGTTCATTGTTTTTCATTTCATTGTTTTTTATATTTTATAACCTCATTCTATAATTGTCATTCCTTAAATTATGCCCAACTTGATAGTGTATATCAAATAGGAGTCTAATCACCAGTGTACTGTGGAAGGGTAATTGTAAATATTGTACCTTGACCTTCAATTGATTCAACATCTATTCTACCCCCATTCTTATCAACAAACTTTTTTACAAGTTTAAGTCCTAAACCAGTTCCTTTTTCATTGTTGGTACCTACTGATGTATAGTTAATGCTGTTGTCAAAAAGTGTAGAAATTTTGTTTTCGGGTATGCCGATTCCTGAATCGGCTACTGAAATTTGAATGTTGTTCCCATTTGCATTGGATGATATAGTTATTGTACCTGCATTTGGAGTGAATTTTATGCTATTGCTCACCAAATTTCTTAGTGCAGTTTTTATCATCTCTTCATCCACAAAAACAGGGATATTCTTCTCAATATCCTTTTGGATGTTTATTGACTTAGCATTGGCTGCTCCCTGGCTAAGAGTGATTGTTTGATCAATAATTGGTGCAAGGTTAGTTCTTCGAGGTTTGTAGGTGTCTGTTTGTTGTGAATTTGACCACTCTAGTAGGTTCTCTAAAAGTTTGTAAGTTTCTTTACTCGTTGTTTGAAGCGTATTTAGGATCGATTCTCTGGTCTTTTCATCCATTCCTCTATTTTGTGCTGCGTATAGCTCAACAAGTTGACTAATTGAACTAATTGGTGAACGCAAATCGTGCCCTATAATTGAGAATAGTTGATCTTTTAAGGTGTTTGCCTCCTGCAATGCCATTTCGGCCTTTTTTACACGGGTAATATCTGCAAGGGTAACTAATACCTCTTTAACAACACCTTTCTCGTCCATTGTTGTTCCAAAATTAGATAAGATGTATTTTATCTCTCCATTGGGTGTTATAAACGCTTGCTCAAAATCACCTTTTACGGGTAATCCGTTTTCTAGGTCACAAATATTTTTTTCGAAATTGGAATTTGGACTAGGAACTATACTCCTAAAAAAATCTCTCCTTGAAATTCTGGGGCGCTTTGCCCCGAATCCAAATATTTCGTATGCTTCGGTAGTAAAAGAAATATCATCGACGCTAGGGTAAAACCAAATGCTACCTAGTTTAGCCACAGCTTGTGCTTGACTTAATTTCGCTCGGCTAATTTTAAGCTCCGACTCAGTTCTCTTTTCAACGGATATATCCTCAACCAGAATAATGAAATGGGATATGCCCCCTTGTGTATTTTTTACACTCTTGAGGCTTACTTTGCAGTGGATAGGTAGAGAATCTTTGGTAATAAAACGCTTTTCTATGGAATAGCCTTCCGTTTCGTGCGCAATCACCTGATTGAACAGTTTGATCTCAGTGGGGATATCGTCGGGGTGCGTCAGCTCGTCAAGGTTTTTACCTAGAAGTTCTTGCTGAGAATATCCTAGAATTGTTGTCAGTTGATTATTGAATGAAGTTAACTCTTTGGAAAACGATACCTCGGCCATGCCAATTAGATCGGATTCAAAGAAAGTCCGAAATTTTTGCTCTCGCTCTGCAATCTTCTCTCCCGATTCTTTTCTTCGGGTAATATCGTGCGTAATAATAAAGAGCATCTCTTTCCCATCCAGAATGTGTTTGGTTACATTGGATTCGATATAGAATTTTTCTCCACTTTTTTTTATGTGCAACCTTTCGAAAACCCTGTATTGCCCTTTGTGCCGTCCATTTTCAATGGTCAATTTGGTTTCTTCGGGCTTATCCGATAGGCTAAGATAACTTTTGCCTATTATTTCATCACGATTGTACTCATAAAGACTCTCAAAGGCAGGGTTTACGTCATATATCATTGTCGAATTGGCATCTACTACACTAACAGAATCAATGTTAGAGCCAAATAGCGCTTGGTATCGTTGCTCACGCTCTAACAGTATTTGTTCCGATTCTTTTCGGTTAGTAATATCCATTATCATTCCAAGTATCCTTCCAGTCTTATCGCCCTTATCAACGGTTTGTCCTTTTACCCAGTAGTATAGGTATCCTTTTTTTTGGTTAAGGACTCTTAGTTCAAACTCAAAGTCAGCATTCTCTAAATGCTTTAGTTTATTCAGGTTGAATATTTTATTAATATCATCGGGATGGATTATTGTTCTAAAATTTTTAATCGATATTTCATCAATGTTAAAATCAAAAAGAGGATTGTTTGTGTTGTATGTTATCCAATTAAATCTTTTTGAGTTTATACGGTATTCCCATGTGGCAATACCGCTAATATCCTGAGCTTCGGTTAAAAGGGTTTGCTTTTGTTTTATTTCTTTTTGGGTAGTACCTAATTTTTCAATTTCGGTAAGTAATCTATTGTTTAGCTCACTATACTCTTTAATTTGCCACTTATTTTCATCTTTTAAATATTTGCCAGTTCTGCTCCTAACATTTTGAGCAAAGTATGCAATAAGAAGGGTTATGCCGAATAACCCCGAATGATTTATATGGTTAAATATCTCAAGGTTGTAATTATTAAATAAAAATATCAAGCCATTAATTGACAGAAACATGAATAAAGCATAGCCAATAAAGGGCAGATAAGTTGCTGCGTAAAAAAACAGAATTACTATTAATGCAAAAGCAATTGGTTGTATGGCGTTAAAATTTAAGTTTTGCGGTAAAAATACTATTGCAAAAATTACAGAGAGCAATCCAAACGCAAGGAAAAAATGGAAACCCTTAGTTTTTTGCCCTTCACTGTTTTCACTGCTGTGAAATGCCTTTGAGAAATAAATGGATAGGAAGAAAATTACATTGTTCCCTAAAAATAAAGGAAGAAACAGGTTAAAGGATAAATGGATTTGCAGGAAGAGCTTTAACAGTAAAAATTGAGCTATTGATAGTAGTAGAGAAATGGCTATTGAAATAGCTGTAATTCTACGATGACTCAGGTTAATGCTAATCCCGGTATAACCATATTTCTTTGTATTAATGGCATAAAAAACAATTGCAACAGCAGCTATTTCAACTATAGTTAGCGCAATTGCCATTAGTAGGGAGGCAGTTAATTGCCCAGAGTTTAGGAAAAAGTTTATAAGTATAAAATGCGAAACGATTGCAGCAATTGATAACCCCACAAGTACCCTAAAACCTTTGTAAAGCGTAAAGAAAACACTAAACCCAATGGGAAGCCAAAAGCAAAGGTAATAGGTTGAATTGTTTAGTAAAAAGTAGGTAGCAAGAGCAATTGTTATATAAGCAGAGAAGCCCAATATGTTGCTAATCAAACTTTTCCTATTCTTTAATAATATCATTCAACTAGGTTTATTGATTGCCTGAGTATGAAATATACTTTATCCTAATCTTGTAAACAAGAGAATTGTACATATGTTTAGAAATTTATTTTACAAGTTTACGCCTAATTTCTTTGTGTTTATTAATTATACAGTCTCTACTTTGTATAAAAAGTTTGCGGCAAATGTATATTTTTACCAAATCAAGAGGAGAAATAGTATTCTGATGCAAAGATGAGTAAAAGGAACAAGGTTTCCCCTAAATTTTCATGAAACTTTATTTTAACTAAAAGTTTAACTATGCTTAAAAAAGTACCACATACCTATGTTATTGTTTTTGCAATTATAGTTATAGCAGCTATCATGACGTGGTTTATTCCTTCAGGCAAGTACATTGAAGTAGTAAAAGAGGTTGATGGAGTTAAAAAATCGGAGATGGTTTTCCGTTATTATCAGGATTTGCCCTCAGAGGTTAAGGATAGTTTTAAGCCAGAGCCACAAACATGGCAGATTTTTTCAGCACTTTTTAAAGGTTTTGTAAAACAGAGCAATATCATAGTATTTATACTGATGATTGGTGGTGCATTTTGGATAATGAACCAGAGTCGAGCTATTGATATTGGCATCTTCTCATTCTTAAAGTACACCAAAAAGCTTGAGCGTAATAGATTGATGCGGTTTGCGGGTGTCGATAATATAATTATCGTATTGGTAATGCTGATGTTTAGCCTGTTTGGGGCAATATTCGGAATGAGCGAGGAGACCATTGCTTTTGCAATTATTATTGTTCCGCTGGCAATATCAATGGGGTACGATTCAATAATAGGGGTATGTATGGTTTACGTTGGTGCTCACCTTGGTTTTGCAGGTGCAATTCTTAACCCATTTACCATTGGCATTGCCCAAGGACTTGCCGACATTCCTCTTTTCTCAGGTATTGAGTATCGTATTTTTAGTTGGATTATTATCAACGTTGTAGGCATTGCTTTTGTACTAATCTATGCAAAAAGGATAAGGAATAAGCCACAACTTTCACCAGTATATAATGAGGACGAGTATTGGCGGAAACGAGAGCAGAATGAGTCGGAAGAGATTAAGTACTATACCCCACGCATTGCATGGGGGATTTATGCTTTTATTCTGATTGCACTTACTATATTTTCGTTTCTTTATCCTCAAACAACCCTAAACATAGGCAACAGCAGTATCAGCTTAGTGCTAATTCCTGTTTTTACCCTATTTTTTGCCATTCTGGGTTTTCTTGCGCTTCGTAAATCGGTACACTTTTTTATACTTCTCCTTTTAGGATATACAATACTCTTCCTTATTGTTGGTGTAATGGGCTACGGATGGTACGTAATGGAAATAGCAACACTTTTCCTTGCTTTGGGCATTGCTAGCGGTATCTCAATTAGTAAAGGAGCAGATGATATTGCTAAACTTTTCCTCGAGGGGGTTAAGGATATTCTATCTGCTGCTATTATTGTTGGGCTTGCGGGAGGCATTATTGTAATTCTTGATGATGGAGGTGTTATCGATTCCATTCTCTATGGACTTTCAAAAGCCATGGGCAATTTTGGAAACATTGCTTCAGTAGGAGTAATGTACCTGATTCAAACCACTATAAATATTGTAATTCCCTCAGGCTCTGCCAAAGCAGCCATTACCATGCCCATTATGGCTCCATTCAGCGATTTAATCGGAATATCACGACAAGCAACTGTAATGGCCTTTCAGTTTGGCGATGGTTTTACCAACATGATTACACCTACCTCTGGGGTACTAATTGCCGTTCTTGGAGTTGCTCGAATACCTTACCATAAATGGGTAAAGTGGGTATGGCCTTTAATTCTAACCATTGTGATACTCGGTTTCTTACTGCTCATTCCCACGGTAACTATTAAGTTAAATGGGTTTTAATCAATTTTTGTGTGTTGCTGTTGATAACTTTTTTTCTTCATCTTAATAATGGATTTAGTTTCAGTCCATAAATCTTGTAAAGATAAGATAAACACGCGTTTATATTTACTGATTTTAACATCGATTGCCTGTTAATTAAGGTTTGTTCTGCTTGCATTTTGCTTGTTGTTTATAGAAAGTATTCTAGAAATTTGTGTTTTATAACTTTTTAGCTATAACTTGCATATAGTTTAAAATGATTTAAAAATGACCAAAAATTACTCTTGGAATGATAAAGTTGTTCTCGTTGTAGAGGACGATACTTCCAGTTTAATGCTAATTAAAACTATTTTGTCTAAAACAGGCGCAAAAATTCTTGTGGCTGAGGATGGCGAAACCGCAATTGATTTGGTTCAGAACGATGTTAGTATCGATTTAATTCTCATGGATATCCGCTTAAAGGGATTAAATGGTCTAGAGGCAACTAAGCAAATTAAGCAGATAAAGCCAAATACTCCAGTTATTGCACAAACGGCATGTGCTATTATAGGCGACATGGAAAAATGCCTTGACGCAGGATGTAATGCGTATATCACTAAACCTATTGAGAGAAATCTTTTACTTGAAACAATGGATTATTATTTTAAAATGTCCATTGCACAAGGAATGTTCGATAATGTAATGTATTCCAACTAAAGAAAAACCCCTAAAACCAACCAAAACCCGAAGAAGTGATGCGTAATTTTGCATCACTTTTTTGCTTTAACCAATACGCTGTAAAACTTTTCAATGGTATTAATTTCAGCTATTTTTGTGGGTCATTAGTAATTATGAAGTTCGATCTAACATCCGATTTTCAGCCAACTGGCGATCAGCCCACTGCGATTGCCCAACTTGTTGATGGGTTAAAGCGTAACGATCGTTTTCAAACCCTACTGGGGGTTACCGGTTCCGGTAAAACATTTACTATTGCTAATGTTTTGGCCAAGGTTAACAGACCGGCCCTTATCCTAAGTCATAACAAAACATTGGCAGCTCAGCTTTATGGCGAGTTTAAATCCTTCTTCCCCAATAATGCTGTTGAGTACTTTGTTTCTTACTACGATTATTATCAGCCTGAAGCATACCTGCCTGTTACCGACACCTATATTGAAAAGGACCTATCGATAAATCAGGAGATAGAGAAGTTACGATTAAGCACTTCCTCAGCATTGCTCTCTGGTAGGAAAGATGTTATTGTTGTCTCTTCCGTGTCATGTATATACGGTATTGGTAACCCCGATGATTTCCATAGTAATACCATCAACATTACTAAAGGACAGACAATTAGCCGAAATGTTCTTCTTCGGAGTTTGGTAGATAGTTTGTACTCACGAAACGAGGTCGAATTCAAAAATGGTACTTTCCGTGTAAAGGGCGATACCGTTGATGTTTTTGCTGCCTATGGTGATTTTGCTTATCGTATCATTTTTTGGGGAGATGAAATTGAGAATATCGAAAAGTACAATCCTTTAACAGGAGGGTTTATCGAGGAACTAGCTGAGGTCAGTATTTATCCTGCTAATATTTTCGTTACCACTCGTGAGCGGATAAATTTGGCCATATCACAAATTCAGGACGATTTGGTTAAGCAGATTGAGTTTTTTAAGGAAATTGGTAAGCCCATTGAGGCCAAAAGGATACAGCAGCGGGTTGAGTATGATATTGAGATGATTAAGGAGTTGGGTTATTGCCCTGGTATTGAGAACTATTCTCGTTATTTTGATGGTCGCAAACCTGGTACTCGACCCTTTTGCCTACTCGATTACTTCCCCAGTGATTTTATCACAGTAATTGACGAGAGTCACGTTACCCTATCACAAGTTAGAGCAATGTATGGGGGCGATAGATCTCGCAAGCAAAATTTGGTAGAGTATGGGTTCCGATTGCCAGCAGCAATTGACAATAGACCCTTGAAGTTTGAGGAGTTTGAGGAAGTTATTGGTCAACAGATATACGTTAGCGCAACACCATCGGATTATGAGCTGGAGCGAAGCCAGGGAGTTGTTGTTGAGCAATTAATAAGGCCAACAGGATTGCTTGATCCTGTTATAGATGTTAGGCCAAGCCTTAATCAGGTTGATAATTTGGTTGGAGAGATTAATGTGAGAGCCGAAAAGAACGAGCGGGTTTTGGTTACTACGCTAACCAAAAGAATGGCTGAGGAGTTGGTAAAGTATTTGTTTAAACTCGATATTCGATGCCGTTACATCCACTCTGATGTTGAAACCATTGAGCGGGTTGAGATAATGGAAGATTTGCGCAATGGTGTTTTCGATGTGCTGGTTGGAGTAAACCTCCTGCGCGAAGGACTCGATCTACCCGAGGTTTCTTTGGTAGCCATTATCGATGCCGATAAGGAGGGGTTTTTACGATCGTCACGATCGCTTACTCAAACTGCGGGTAGGGCTGCGAGGAATATTAATGGAAGGGTTATTATGTATGCCGATAAGATTACTAAATCCATGCAGTTTACCATTGATGAAACCAATAGAAGAAGGGAGAAGCAACTCAAATATAACGAGTTGAATGGTATAACTCCTCGGCAGATTATTAAGGCGCACAAATCTATATTAGGAGATAATATTGGACGTAAATCATCACCTAAGCCTTACTATGTTGAACCCCAAAAGGCTGATATAGCTGCTGATCCTGTGGTTATGCTCATGTCAGTTCCTGCGCTTGAAAAGGCACTTGTACAAGCAAAAAAATCCATGGAGGCTGCTGCCAAAGAACTCGATTTTATTGAGGCAGCGCGCTTTCGCGATGAGATGCTTTCTCTCCAAAGAATACTAAAAGATAAAACATCATAATTAGAGATTGGTTTGAAACTAATAATTAAAGGTTGGAGATCTCTAACCTTTTTTTCTTTTCAATTCAAATAGATTAATTTAGGGGCAAAATAATTTTACAGATCACTATGCTTATAAAGAATATCAAAAAGTTGGTTCAGGTTGAGGAATCGCCTAGAAATTGGGTGGCTGGGGCTGATATGGCAAAGCTTAACACCATAGATAATGCTTACCTACTTATCGAAAACGGAGAGATAAAAGATTTTGGCACCATGGATAATGCTCCAAAGGTTAGTCAGAGCGTTCAGATAATTGATGCCAAAGGGAAAATGGTTTTCCCCTCTTTCTGCGATTCTCATACTCACCTTGTATACGCAGGTAGCCGTGAAATTGAGTATGTTGATAAGATTAGAGGACTAAGCTACGAAGAGATTGCCAAAAGGGGAGGGGGAATTCTTAATTCCGCCAAACTTCTTCATAATACTTCTGAGGATGAGTTGTATAATCAGTCTTTACAAAGAGTTAACGAGATTATTTCGCTTGGAACAGGAGCTGTTGAGATAAAAAGTGGTTACGGGCTAACCGTTGAGGATGAGCTTAAAATGCTTAGGGTAATCAAACGATTGAGAGAAACCACTCCAATAACCATTAAATCAACTTTTCTTGGTGCACATGCAGTTCCTACCGAGTACAAAGGTAAGCAAAGCGAGTATGTTGATCTTATTATCAATGAGATGATTCCGCTGGTGGCTAGTGAAGAATTAGCCGATTATATAGATGTATTCTGCGATAAGGGCTTTTTTACTGTTGAGGAAACTGAGCGCATGCTTATGGCTGGAATGAAGTATGGACTTAAGGGAAAAATCCATGCCAATGAACTTGCCTTTTCGGGTGGCATTCAGGCTGGTGTTAAGTACGGCGCTTTATCAGTTGATCATCTAGAGTTTACCGGAGACGCTGAGATTAAAGCATTACTCAATTCCGAAACCATGCCAACCCTGTTACCCGGTGCAGCTTTTTTCCTTGGAATGGAGTTCCCTCCAGCCCGAAAAATGATTGAGGCTGGACTGCCCATTGCCCTTTCATCAGACTACAATCCAGGATCATCACCAAGCGGTGATATGAAGTTTGTAATGTCGTTGGGATGTATAATAATGCGCCTTGTTCCAGAAGAGGCAATTAACGCAACAACAATTAACTCTGCTTATGCAATGGGGATAAGCGATACACATGGGAGCATTGCCCGCGGAAAAGTAGCCAATGTGTTTATTACAAAACCCATAAGCAGCTATGAGTTTATGCCCTACGCATTTACCACAAACCTAATTGATACGGTTATTCTTAACGGTGAGTTATGGAACATTTAAAAAAAACGAAACTTTATCAAATAATTTGAAACAAACACTTATCTTTGACGTTACTAATGTAAAACGAAAGTAATGATTGTTTCATTTGGTTCAAAAGAAACAGAGAATATTTGGAATGGAGAAAGAGTTAAGAAACTACCACCCGAAATACAACAGATTGGTAGACGAAAACTAAGGATGTTAAATAACTCCCAGTCAATAGTAGACTTGAGAATTCCACCATCAAATCGGCTTGAAAAACTATCAGGAAACCTCAAGGATTTTTATAGTATTAGAATTAATGACCAATGGAGAATTATCTTTAAATGGGGGAATAATCAAGCTAAAGAGGTTGAAATTGTAGATTATCATATATGAAAGGGAATATTATGGAAAGATTAGAAAATGTACATCCAGGAGAGATACTGAATGAAGAATTCCTTGTGCCAATGAATATTTCTGCATACAGATTATCAAAAGATACGGAAATACCACAGTCAAGAATTTCTCAAATAATTAAGGGAAATAGAAGTATAACAGCGGATACTGCACTTAGGATAAGTAATTATTTTGGAACAAGTGCCAAGTTTTGGCTTGGACTTCAGGACGATTATGACATAGAAAAAGAGAGTAAAGAAAAAAAAGAAATACTCAATCGAATTAGACGAATAAGAAAAAACGCACCACAACATGCGGTATAAAACATTGGGGGTTTAATTGTTATTCGAGCGTTCTAAATTGCATCATAGTTTTTAGCGTGGGATTATTTCTTTGCCCGCAATCCCAAACGATTTCATGCCGCTCACCGTTGTGCAAGTAGTATTTTCCTGTTTAACATCTAAATTAAACATTATGAGAAAATTTTTGTATTTCCTTGTTAGTTCCTTGCCCATAATTCTTTTGATTGGTGGATGTGGTCAGTTTAACTTTCCGTCCGACTTTAAACTTCCACAGCAGCAAGCCCAGGGTTTAAGTACGGCTGAAGTTATAAAAGGCCTAAAGGAGGCCCTTACTGTTGGGGCAACCAATTCGGTGGGTTTTGCCTCTAAAACTGATGGTTTTTATAAAAATCCTCTTCTTTTCTTGCCATTTCCACCCGAGGCAATTAAGGTTAAAAATACGCTTGAGGCGGCAGGGTTAAACAAACCCGTAAACAATTTTATTCTTTCATTGAATAGAGCCGCTGAGGATGCATCCAAGCGTGCACTTCCTATTTTTAAGGATGCAATTTTAGATATGACCATTACCGATGCCATGGGAATACTAAAGGGGAATGAAACCGCTGCAACGGATTACCTAAAGGCTAAAACTACAAACCAGCTTAAAACAGAATTTACTCCTGTAGTTAGGCAATCAATTGCCAAAGTAGATGTAACCAGCTATTGGAATCCAATTGCTACAAACTACAATAGGTTAACGTTACTAACCGGAGGAGAGCTGGTGAATCCTAATCTCGAAGAGTATATTACCGAGAAAACCATCGAAGGGTTGTTTTCCCTTATTGCCAAGGAGGAGGTATTAATCCGTAAAGATCCGGCAGCAAGGATAACGGACATACTTCGTAAAGTATTTGCTGAACAATAGAGAACAAGATTTATTCACAATATAATTTTATTAGATCAATGAAAAACAAGCAGTTAATTGAGTGCGTTCCGAATTTTAGTGAGGGACGCGACATGAATATTATTAAGCAGATTACCAATGAAATTGAGTTGGTTGAAGGTGTTCGGCTGATTGATGTTGACCCCGGGCATGCTACCAATCGAACTGTGGTAACCATGGTTGGAACGCCCAATGAGGTTTGCGAAGCAGCCTTTAGAGCAGTTAAAAAAGCAGCCGAATTAATCGATATGAGTAAGCATAAAGGTGCTCACCCTCGATTTGGTGCAACCGATGTGTGTCCCTTAATTCCCGTTGCAAACATAACAATGGACGAAACCGTTGAGTATGCCCGCAAACTTGCCAAGCGGATTGGCGAGGAATTGGGCATTGGCATTTTTTGTTATGAGTTTGCAGCCTTCGAAGAAAAAAGGCGCAATTTGGCAAACTGTAGATCTGGTGAGTATGAGGCCTTGCCAAAGCGCCTTAAAGATCCTGCATGGAAACCCGATTTTGGACCTGCTGTATTCAATCCTAAAAGCGGTGTAACCGCTGTTGGTGCTAGAAATTTTTTAGTAGCATATAATATCAACCTAAACACAACCTCAACCCGAAGGGCAAACGCAGTTGCTTTTGATATACGCGAAAAGGGAAGGCCACAACGTGTTGGCAACCCATTAACAGGGAAGAAAGCGCTTGATGAGAAGGGGAATGAGATATGGATTCCCGGTAGTTTAAAGGCTTGTAAAGCCATTGGTTGGTTTATTGATGAGTTTGGGATAGCCCAGATTTCGATAAACCTTACCGATATTACCGTTACCCCTTTACATATAGCTTTTGAGGAAACCAATAAAAAAGCGCAAGAAAGAGGCCTAAGAGTAACCGGTTCCGAACTGGTTGGGGTAGTTCCATTAAAAGCTATGCTCGATGCTGGTCGTTACTTCTTGCACAAGCAGAACAGATCAACTGGTATTGCAGACAGTGAAATCATTAAAATCGCTGTTAAGTCTATGGGACTTGATGAGTTGTACCCATTCGATCCTAAAAAGAAGATTATTGAATACATTCTCGAAGATGATAACCAGAAGAAGCTGATTGATATGACACTTGCGGGTTTCATTAGGGAAACTGCTTCCGAGTCGCCTGCCCCCGGTGGAGGCTCAATATCAGCAGCAATGGGTGCAATGGGAGTATCTTTGGCTACAATGGTTGCAAACCTTTCAGCACATAAGGCCGGATGGGATGAGCGTTGGGAAGAGTACTCCAATTGGGCTGATAAGGGTAAAGTATATATGGATCAGCTTTTAAAACTGGTTGATGAGGATACCAATGCTTTCAATAAGATTATGGATGCTCTTGGTTTGCCTAAGGGTTCTGACGAAGAAAAGAGTGCAAGAAAAAAAGCTATTCAGGATGCTACCCTTTATGCCATTGAGATACCTTATAGAGTAATGGAGCTATCGCTCCAATCCATGGAGGTGATGAAAGCAATGGCAGAAATTGGCAATCCAAACTCCGTTTCCGATGCAGGTGTTGGGGCATTAGCGGCTCGAAGTGCTGTAATGGGTGCATACCTTAATGTAAAAATCAATGCTCAGGGTCTCGAAAATAAAGAAAAGGTTGCTCTATACATTAGCAATGGTGAAGGAATTGTAAAAAAGGCTCAACAAACAGAGGAAGAAATCATGGGCATTGTAAATAGCAAGATAACACTTTAGAAATACTTCAAACACCAGATTGTTAATTGATTATCAAACTATATTGCTTTTTGCACAGTTTTTTTTATTAAAATTGTTAACTAATGTTAATTGTTTTAAAGCATAACCGTTTGTAAATACGATTTTTATTCATATTTTAGCCGAGTTGAAAATTATTAGCTCTATTTTGTAAACCTAAATTTTGTTCTATGAAAAGACTATGCGTATTCCTTGCATCAGTAGTGTTTGTTGGAATAAACTTCCTTCAAGCGCAAAATGTGCAGGTTACCGGTACTGTTACCAGTGCCGACGATGGGATGCCCATTCCGGGTGCATCCGTTATGATTAAGGGAACATCAACTGGTGTATCTACCGATCTTGACGGTAAATACTCCATTACTGTTCCTCAAGCGGCTTCAACCCTTGTTTTTCGTTTTGTGGGTATGACAACCCAAGAGGTTGTTGTAGAAGGTCGTAATGTTATTAACGTTGTACTTGAACTAGATGCTACACAACTAGAAGAGATTGTTGTAATTGGCTATGGTACAGGTAGAAAAATTGGAACTGTAGTTGGTTCTGTTGCTCAAGTATCAGCAGAGAAGATTGAATCTAAACCTGTTGCAAACGTATGGGATGCAATGCAGGGAAGAGTTGCTGGTATGCAAGTGTATACTTCAACCGGAGAGCCTACTCAAATTTCGTCAATTAGATTGCACGGTGTAGGTTCCCTTGGAGCAAGTAATACTCCTTTGTATGTACTTGATGGTGTTCCTATTGCCTCTGGCAATATGCTTTCTCTTAACCCAAATGACATTGAGAGTGTTTCCGTTTTAAAAGATGCTTCGGCAACTTCTATTTATGGTTCACGCGCTGCTAACGGTGTAATTTACATTACAACCAAAAAAGGTCATAGGGATGTAAAAGCGAAGATTACTGTGAATTCTCAGTATGGTGTTTCATCTTTGGCAAATGAAGATTTCTTTGATAAATTCATGAACACTAAAGAATTAACCGGATTTTGGCTGGATGTTGGATATCGCACCCAAGCCCAAATTGATGCTCTATTAACACAGTATCCTAATGATACTAGATGGCATAAGTATTACTATAAAGATAGTGCTCCCACTAAACAGACAGACGTTTCTATTCAAGGTGGTGGCGGAAAAACGACATACTATGTATCAGGAGCATATTTCTATCAAGATGGTTTGGCTACAGCTTCAGAATACGAGAGATATTCTGCTCGAGCTAACATTAATTCCCAAGCCAATGATTGGTTAAGTTTTGGTACTAATCTTGCGCTTTCAACGGATGAGAGAAATTCAAACCCATATGATAGTAATAGTACAAACAGGGGATTGGCTATGTTAGCTCAACCTTTTTATTCTCCTTATGATGCTGACGGAAATGAGTATGAAGGTGTAATTCCTGGTTGGGGCAGGTATAACCCTTACTATTTAGAAAAGAAGCATCAGGTTCTTGGAAATAATGTACAGGCAAACCTATCTGGTTATGTTCAGTTAAACCCAGTTAAAGGATTAACCATTAAAACGCAAGCTGGTATTGATGCATATGATTACAGAACAACAGATGTTTGGTTACCTTCATTTATTGGTTCACTTAATGATGGTGATGCTTACGAATATTTCGCACGTAGAAATGCTAAGACTTTAACCAACACAGCTGAATATAAATTTAGCATCGAAAATCGTCATCAAATTACAGCCTTAGTAGGGCAGGAATATACAGGAGCTGATTATGTTAATTTCTCTGCTTCTTCTTCTGGCCTTACAGATGACCGTTTAATCCTTTTAGGAGCTGGCCCAGATAACAGAGATGTTAGCCAAGAAAAGTATGAATATGCATATCTTTCTTATTTTGGAAGAGTAGATTATTCTTTAGATCAAAAATATTATGCCGATTTCTCATTACGTCAAGATGAGTCTTCAAGATTTGGTAAGGATAACCGTAAAGCAATGTTTTATGCTGCAGGGGTAATGTGGAATGCTAAGAAAGAGGCTTTCCTTCAAGATGTAGATTTCCTATCAACATTAAATGTGAAGTTGAGTTATGGTACTAGTGGAAACTCCGATATTGGAAACTACGACAATTTGGCTACTGTTGGTAGCACTCAGTATGATGCAGGTACTGGATGGATTATTACTTCTCCAGGTAACCCTTTACTAAGTTGGGAAAAACAGGGTAAATTAACATTTGGAGTTAAGTTTGACCTATTAGACAAGTATAGATTTAACATTGAGTACTACAATCGCGCTACTAGCAATCAGTTAATTGATGTTCCTCAGCCTTATACATCTGGTTTTAGCGAAATTATTGAAAACGTTGGTACAATTAAAAATACCGGTTTTGATATTGAACTAGAGTTCGATATTATAAGGACAAATGATCTATATGTTAGTCCTTACTTTAACATTAACTACAATAATAATAAAATTACTGAGCTATTTCAAGGTAAGGAGTATTGGATAATTCCTAATACTGGCGTAGCTTGGGTTGTTGACCAACCAGTGATGTTCTATCATCCATTGTTTGCTGGTATTGACCCCGATGATGGTTTACCAATGTGGTATGTGCCTGGTGCAGACAGAACTAAAACCAGAAAGGAAGAGACTACAAAAGTTTTCAACGCTGCAGATTTGGAGCAGAATACAGGTTTGGAACGCTATGCACCAATTGCAGGTGGATTTGGACTTAACGTTGGATGGAAAGGTATAGCACTTGCAGCTGATTTTGCATATGTTCAAGGTAAGTATTTGTTTAATAATGACAGGTATTTCTTTGAAAATCCGAGTACTTTTGCTGGATTTAATCAGTCGAATGTGATCCTTGACTACTGGAAAAACCCTGGAGATAAGTCTAGATTCCCTAGATATGGTACCCAG
Source organism: Bacteroidales bacterium UBA5349 (assembly GCA_002410065.1). Lineage (GTDB taxonomy): Bacteria > Bacteroidota > Bacteroidia > Bacteroidales > Tenuifilaceae > Perlabentimonas. The sequence continues at coordinate 133,170 of DHQB01000023.1, forward strand.
TTTACTCAATTTGACGATCGTCTGATTGAAGATGCTTCATTTATAAGGTTGAAGAACTTAACTTTATCTTATACTCTTCCTAAGTCAATACTTCAGAAGACAAAACTTATTGAAGGAACACGTATTTATGTTACTGCTCGTAACCTGCTTACATTTACAAAGTATACAGGTCCAGATCCTGAGGTTGATTCAAATCTTACCTTAGGTGTTAACCCAAATACTAAACAGATTACATTTGGTATTTCCTTGACATTATAATTTTGGTAATTTAAAATGGAATTGATTATGAAAAAGATGTTTAAATATATTCTGACAGTTACCTTAGTGTCTCTATCAATTGTATCATGTGATGTTGAAAGATATCCTTATGATCAAATAGAGCAGACTCAGGCCTTTAAGACAATGACAGATGCAAAGACCATTATGAATGGTATGTATGCACAAATCCGAAATAGAGTCTATGGCATCTATTTATTCTCTACTGATGTTCAGGCAGATTTATTGAATGCTTCTCTAGATTTCGGTAACCGCAATGGATTCCCACATCGTTGGGAGGGATTCTTATCAACAGACTATACTATTCGTGATGTATGGTTTGGTTATTATAGCGCCTTGGTGAATGTTAACAACATTATTACCAACATGAACTCAGTTACTACTGTGACTGAAGTTGATAAAGATATTATTAAAGACTATCTTGGTCAAGCACATTTAGCACGTGCTTTTTATTATCACCAATTAGTAATTAGATGGGGTAAGCCTTATAATGCAGCTACCGCAGCCACTGATTTGGGAGTACCATTAATTACTACTTTTAATCCTACCCTTAAACCAGCTAGAGCAACAGTTGAGAAGGTGTATGAGCAGATTTTAAAAGACATAACTGACGCAAAAGCCTTAATGGCTGATGTAGGTGCTACTCCAGATGTTAAGCGTTTGAATAAGAATGCTGCATTAGCATTAGAAGCAAGGGTATATTTGCACATGAAAAATTATCCTAAAGTTATTGCCGCTGCTGAGCCTCTAATAGCTACAGGATCATATCCTTTACATACAACTGTAGCAGGTATTCAAAGTATGTGGGTAAATGATGATGCAACTGAGGTTATTTTCCAAGCTTCTGCTTCTGCACCCAACGAACTTCCAGAACCAAATGTTATTTATTTAGGCTTTAACCCTGGTACAGGTAAGTATACCCCAGATTTTATACCTGAGCAGTGGGTGGTTGACTTATATGACCCATTAGATATAAGGTTTACTACTTATTTAGAGCAAAAACCATTAATGGTTCAAGGAACAGATTATCCTATAGGCCCTACTGGTATCTACCTTCTTAACAAGTATCCTGGTAACCCTGCCTTGTTCACATCAGCATCAACAAACTATCAGCATTCACCAATAGTTTTCCGTATTGCTGAAACCTACCTCAATTTAATTGAAGCTCAGTATTTTGAGAATGAGGGTGCAGCTTTAATTCTGTTAAATAATTTTAGAAATGCTAGAGGTTTAGTTGATGTAACTTTAAGTGGTACTGCCCTTTTAGATGAAATTAAAAATGAGAGAGTTAGAGAATTACTAGGTGAAGGTATGCGCTTAAATGACCTAATGCGTTGGGGCGATCCTGTAGTACGTCAAGCACCACAAAATTTAGGTCCTATTACCACTGTTCCAGCGGATCATTACCATGAGCTTAATAAAGCTGCAGGTGATCCACAATTTATTTGGGGTATCCCTGCAAATGATATGACCACAAATCCAAACATTGTACAAAATCCTGGTTGGTAGTATTATTGTGTCTTACTAAAAAAGGGCTGTGCAGAAAAGCATAGCCCTTTTTTTTATTGTTATCGGAAGTCTTTACTAAGTGCAGATTTTAACTTCAATCGGGTGCTGTAAATTTATAACTCTTTCTTATTTCAATATTTAAAACCGAACTTGCACAATTATTTAAACCAAAGCAAACCTTTGATTATGCAAGTAATTTATTTTCACAAAGGAGTTGATGTAATTAAAGTCTCGGAATAATATAGTTTTTAAATTTAATGAAGATTAGTGTTTTATGGTCTAAAGTTTTATTATGTAGTTCAAATAACTAATCTAATTGTAGTTTCGGTATAAATCTATTAAATTCTACAATCTATCTCTAATAAATTTTTATACCTTTGTAAACTAACAAAATTCAATATAACCTATGGCATTAAAGGAAGTTATGTCAATATCCGGTTACTCCGGATTATTTAAGTTCGTTTCTCAGGGACGGAACGGTATTATTGTTGAATCGCTGACCGATGGCAAAAGAACCCATGTATCGGCATCCTCAAAGGTTAGCGCATTATCAGATATATCAATCTTTACACACGAGGGTGAAGAGCCCCTTAGGAAGGTTCTTGATAGCATAAAACAACTAGAGAACGGTGCTCCTTCAATCTCGCACAAGGTTTCCAATGATGAGCTTAAGAAGTACTTCCAAAAACTTCTTCCAAATTTTGATGAGGAGAGGGTATATATTTCCGATATAAAAAAGGTAATAACCTGGTATAACCAACTCCAAAATATTGGAATGTTAGACTTTTCTGAAGAAGAAGAAAAAGTTGAGGAACCAGTAGCTAAGGAAGATAATGACGATAAGCAGGCAACTCCCAAGGCAGAAGTTAAGAAGGCCGATGCAAAGAAAACCGGTGGAGCTAAAAAAACATCAGCCGCACCAGCCATAACAAAGGCCGCACCCAAGAGCAAACCTGCAGGAGGCCCTTCGAAGAAGGGAAGTGCAAGTCAGAGAAAATCATAGAGCAAACCAAATAAACAATAAAAGCTGGGGGAACCCAGCTTTTATTGTTTAGTATAGTGCTTAAAATGGTGTATTACTCTAACTCAACAAAATCGTCTTTGGTAACCCCGCACACAGGACACCTCCACTCTGCTGGGAGCTGTTCGAAAGGTGTGCCAGGCTCAATTCCATTTATAGGATCACCCATTGTTGGGTCGTAAACGTATCCGCAAACTTTACACTTGTGCATAGTGGTTAGGTTATAATTACTAGATTAATGGGCACTTCAAGCAAACCCTGAAAATCTTCGCCTAAAATTTTAATAGTATCATCATCCTCCTCGTAGTACCAGTTTACAGAGATTTTGTTTCCCTGTTTAAAACTGTCATCAATCATCTTGAAAATGTTATATACAAATCTGTTGGAACCACTATTGATGTACTCAATTCTAAACGAAACCTTAGTAAACTTCTCAGGGCTTTTCAGATAGTTCTCTATCCATTTCATAATTGGATTATAAAAGGCAACTGAATCTTCAGGTATTGACCTACCAGATATTTGTATCAACCCAGAGGAGAAATCAATCTCAGGTGTTTTGCTTGTGCCCTTTATGTATAAGGTTTTGTGCCTATCCATCTTTTTTTTACTTTTTGTTTCAGAACACTTATTTGTAAATATAGTAAAACAAGATTGTCAATGCCTAATTTTTATACTAAAAATTGAATGCATCTACATATTAGCCAAACTACAAACCTAGTTTTTTACTAATTTGCTTGGGTAAAGCATTCTTGTTTATCATTATCGACATGGTTTTGTAGCGTACAAATGCCTCTGAGGCATAGAAGAAACCATTATACTTATCGCTTGTTCCCCAGCTATTTTTCACCTTGTAGTACTTATTGCTATTCTGGTCGTATGCAATGCCAACAATCAGCATACCATGATCATCAGTTGTGGTATAGTTATCAAACGCCTCTTGCCTAATTTCTTGTGTAATGATTTTCTCTTTACCAGGTTTGTCGAAGCTATAAAGTTGACTTTCTTTCTCCCTGTCCGAGAGGGTTGTCCACTTTGATTTTTCTGAGTCGCTCATCTCACTAATGTTGGCTTCAGGTACAATAGCTACCCCATTGGGGTATGAGAAGCCTTTTTCGCTAACATCGCTTGCCCATGCAACAGCATAGCCATTCTCGAGGGCATGATCGAATACGTTCATAAAAGCATCAATAGGAAGATTGTAAACCTCACCAAATGCCCAGTTATCTTGAACTTCAATAATAAATTTTTCGTAAAATGGGTGATGTGTGAAGGATGAGATGTAGACATAATCGTTAAAGTTTACCCCCAATGAGTTTGCAAATGATTCAGGAGTATAATCTTTACCCTTATAGCTAAACTTTTCGGGAATATCGCCAAAGTATGCATCTAGTATTCCATCAAATCCCCTTTTCCATGCAGTTGAAAGCTTGCGATTTTTATTTTTGATAACAGCATCAACATAGGCTTTTGTAACCTCATCAAGTTCACCATGAACGTTCATGTCCTCGCCATAGTTAAGACCTGTGTAAATATCTTGGGGAACAATTCCGTATTTTTTTATGGTTTCAATTACATCGTAGAAAGATCCACCTCCACCAAAATTTAGGCTACCATGCAATCTAACATACTTGGTTGCCTTATCCGAGTATGCATTTCTTGCAATGTACATTGGCGAAAGGTTAATCTCAGGCTTGCCATTCTTAAGAATATCAGACTCAATTAGCGCTAATCCAGAATAGCTCCAGCAAGTTCCTGATCGATGTTGATTTTTTACTGAGGAATACTTAACCTCTATCTTATCTTTTATAACATAACCTTTTACAGTTTCTTGATCCTGTGCTACAGCAGTAAGCGTAATGGCTAGTGAAAATGAGGTTAACAGAATCAGGGCATTCAATCTTTTCATGATTATTCTATTTAATTAATAAAATAGTTGTTTATGAGTGAGTACCCAGTTTGACTAAATTAAAACAATTCGTTTAATGACTTTCTCTCAGTTTTTAAACTTTCCCAATAAGCAATAAGGTTTTCCTTAGTGATTTTCCTATTTGGGTGCGATCGAGAAATGTTGGGGTCAGCATAATCTCCAGTTATTTCAAAGCTAAAAACAAACCAATCATTGTTTCTTAAATCCAATCCCGCAAAGCGGAGGTCGTTTAAAAAAACTGCACCATTTTTATGCTCAACAACGTAATATCTCTTTGTAAACCGTTGAAGTTGTTTTATTGCTTTTGAGTTTGAATAATCGCCAAGGAGTTCATGATTCTTCTCTATGTATTTGTAGTTCGGAGAATCTTTTTCAAGAATGCTTTGGTAAGCATAGTGAAACCCATCATTATCCTCAGCAACAGTAAGCCAAATAAAATTTGTAAGTGGTAAAGACGCAGTGATAAAACGATTATAGGGAATATTTTTCTGGTTTAATTGAGAGACAACCCTTTTGTTAACTATCTCCTTAATTAATATACTATAACCAAAGTAAGCAAATGAGAATGCTAATACTGCAATGGATAAGATGTTTCGTGCTTTCGATTTATAGGAATAGAAAAGTGCAAGAGCCATTGTAATTAATATGGGAATCAGTAATAGCATGTCAACAATGGGCATTGTATCATAGGCAACCCTAAGGTTGGTAATGGGCTCAAAAATTCCAGTCCCATAGGTGTTTAGGCAATCAATTGCGGAATGGGTAAGAATTGCAACCAAGGTTAATCCAATCCATTGCCATGTGTTTTTGCTTTTTAAGATTTTAGCAATTAAAAACCCTAGCAAAGGCGATATAATGAGTGCAAAAAGTATTGAGTGGCTAAACCCCCTATGCATTAGCACGGCAGAGGCAGGATTAAATAACGAGGTGAATGCAGCATCGAAATCGGGAATATTGGCTGCAACTGCTCCCCAAAGCAAGGCTTTATTGCCCTCCTTTTTACCAAGCATTACCTGACCCGTAGCAGCCCCAATAATAATATGTGTTAACGAATCCATGTTATATTTTTATAACTTTGCAGCACACAAAAGTACAGTTGATTAACAACTTATTTCAAATTTCGTTCATCTACAAAAGTAAATAAAGTGAGAAGAGGTAAAGCAAATCCTTTGTTAAATAATATTCGAATTACCGATTTAGCTGCTGAGGGCAAAGCAATTGCCAAGGTTGATGGTAAGGTGCTTTTTGTGCCGTTTGCTGTGCCCGGTGATTTAGTTGATGTTCAGGTTACCAGAAAGCGCAAAAACTACCTTGAGGGCTATGTAACGGTTTACCATGAGTTATCCAAGGATAGGGTTGAACCATTTTGTCAGCATTTTGGAGTTTGTGGTGGATGCAAGTGGCAAAATTTGCCATACCAAATGCAGCTTAACCTTAAGCAGGAGCAAGTACTAGAGCAGCTAACCCGTATTGGCAAGTTACAATTACCTGAGGTAAATTCCATATTGGGCTCTGCAAATACAAGGTATTATAGGAATAAGTTAGAATTTACCTTTAGCAATTTTCGTTGGCTAACTCAGGAAGAAATTGAGAGAAGCGAGGAAATAGAGCGTTCCCCTGCACTTGGTTTCCACGTGCCAGGGAAGTTTGATAGGGTGTTTGATGTGAACGAATGCTATTTACAACCCGAACCATCCAATAGTATTCGGCTTGCAGTGGGAGTTTTTGCTAGGGAACAGGGATTCTCATTCTACAATATTAGGGAGGGGCATGGTTTTTTAAGAAACCTAACTATAAGAACCTCTTCTACAGGTGATGTAATGGTGATTCTGTCGGTTTTTGAGGACGACAGACCTAAAATTGAGGCAATATTAAATAATCTAAGCCAAAAGTTTCCAGAGATTACCTCTCTATTGTATGTTGTTAATCCAAAGGTAAACGATACGATCAACGATTTGGAGATTGTAACCTTTAGGGGTAAGGATCATATGATGGAGGAGATGGAGGGCATTCAGTTTAAGGTTGGCCCAAAAAGTTTTTACCAAACCAATTCGCAGCAGGCATATGAACTTTACAAGGTGGTTAGAGATTTTGCTGGGCTTAAAGGCAATGAACTTGTTTACGACTTATATACTGGAACTGGAACCATTGCCAATTTTTTGGCAAAAAGTTGTAATAAGATAATTGGGGTTGAGTATGTGCCTGAGGCCATTGAGGATGCCAAGGCTAACTCGCAGATAAATGCTATTGGGAACACTTTTTTTATTGCCGGTGATATGAAGGATGTGCTAAAACCTTCGTTTTTCGATGAGCAGGGATATCCCGACGTTATAATCCTTGATCCCCCTCGCGCCGGTGTTCATCCCGATGTGATTAAGAGTTTACAGGATGCTAAACCAAAGAAGATTGTTTACGTATCGTGCAATCCAGCAACCCAGGCAAGGGATATAAACCTATTAGGAGATGGCTATAAGGTTATCAAAGTACAACCGGTTGATATGTTTCCGCATACTCACCACGTTGAGAATGTGGTACTTTTGGGTAGGATTGAATAAGATTACGGGAGTTTAATATTAGTCTTGGCTAACAATAAAGATATCCTCATCGGATTTCTTCATTAAGTATTGCTCACGAGCAAATTTCTCCAGGTTTTCGTTATTAGTTTGTAGTTCCTTAAGCCTATTCCTGTCGTTTTTAATTTTTTCTATATAGTATTCTCTGTCTTGCTCAAGTTTGCTTATTCGCACGTATTCTCTATATACATCAACCCAGTTGCTACTATCGAAAAGTAGCATCCACAGAACAAAAATTGCAATGGTAAGAATGTACTTGTTTCTTAACCAAGGGTAAATTTTTTTCCAGATTGATGCAGCGTCCATTTTTTAAAATGATTGTAAACTAGTTGTTCTATATCTATTTATTATAACAATGAGTAACTCAAGCGTTATGTATCCGCTCAAGGGCTATTAACCATTTGTTAATTGATTTTGCGTTGTAAAAATAAGCAAAATTGGTTCGTATTACAAAGGATTATTTAGGTTGATATTTAACGATATTTTGCTGAAGTTATCTAATCTTAAGGTATTAAAAGTGTATTTATGCTTAGTTGAGTTACGATTAATCAGTAAGTCTCATGCTTAGATATCCCAATACTATTAAATATTGAGGAAATACAAAATATTCAAAACAGTTTGGTTAAAATTAGGTTGTTTATTTTATTTAGGATAAATTTTTTTTAAAAAGTTTTCAAACCTCTTCAAACCTTTTGTGAGTTTTTAAGTCAAAATACAGATTCTGGTTATTAATAGTGTGTTTTATAAGGGTTATAGGCATATTAATCAGGCTGTTAAATGCAATATTTTACTAAGTACAATCTGTTTAAATTTTAAAATATTCAATTTTTGTAGGTGTTTTTTTTAAACAATGTAGTTTCTCTAGTTGATTTTAGTTAGGTTAAGTTAGGTTTAGTTTATGGTTTGTTGGTTTGCCCCGGGGTGGTGCCCGGGGCTTTTTTTATCTATTTCAGACTCATTAAGTGCTTTTGTACGCACCGAATCTCTTCGAAGGAGTATGAATCACCAAGGATAGTTTTTACCGAAGTAAGGGTATAGTTATCAGTTTCCTGAATACATTTTGTAATGGCTTCAACCTTTCCTTTTTCCACAACCTTTTCAATATCAAGCTCACCCAGTTCAATGTATTTACATAAATGGTTGTAAACAGTTTGTGTAGTTATATCCCGTTCAGTGGCTATCTGCTCTATGGTTTTACCCATATTAAAAAGGTTTAAGCTAATGGTATGCGATTTTTCTTTCTTGTTTGAGGTTTCTTTAGCCTCAAAATCAAGACTCTGAGTATAGGCCAAATCTTGTTGTTTTCTATAGTCATTAATTATGGTAAGCAGATCAAAACCAAATTCGGCTATCTTTTTCTTTCCAAAGCCATTTATGGCTTTTAGCATTGTGGTGTTCTGTGGCAGTGTTTCACAAATTTCTATAGCGGAGTTAACCTTTATAATTCGGTAAACCGGCACATTTTCATCTTTTGAAATTCTATTGCGCCATTCAATAATCTGCCTGTAAAGTTCAGGGTGCTTAGTATGCGATGCATCAATATTTGTTTTACTGCTTTTGCTCTTTTTTCCTTTTTGTGCTGATTCAATTGAAGCTAGGGCTCTTGCTTTTGTAAATGTGTTGCTGTTAAATCCCTTTTCACAGGCTTTAAAGCATGCTAGTTTAACGCGTAACATTTGTGTTATCCTGTCAACTGATTCTTTAATTTTTAAGGTTAACTCTTTGTTGTCTGTCTCTGAATCTAACCTCATAAGGCTCTTAATGAGGTTCAGCTCAATTTTAGGCGAGAAATATTGAATAGCCTTATCGATACGTAGTTGTATTAAATCCGATTCTTCTACCTTTCCCTCTGACTGTGCTATTCTAATAATTTGAGCAGCAAATTTTTCTCCAACAATTGCAATATCTGTTTTAAACACATCAAGTATTTCAGTAAGGCTGAATCTAGTTGATGGAGAAACACTTTTTTGGTTTTCGTTTACAGTACGTAAAATCTGATACAACTGCTTTTGGATATCACCAAATTCGAACATGCTGGAGATAAGCTGAATTTGGTAGTCGCGTTTTGCATCTGCTAACTGTTGCTCGTTGGGTTGGTTCTGCTCAATTAAACTATTAAAATTAACCACTGTACTATCGCTTTTTATTGCACTGTTTTCAATAGGTTTGCTCAGCACAAGCCCTTCAAGCGTGCGGCAGCGGCTAAGCGCAACGTAAACCTGCCCGTGTGCAAATGCTGCACTTGCATCAATTATGGCCTTATCAAAGGTTAACCCTTGGCTTTTATGGATTGTAATGGCCCAAGCAAGCTTAAGAGGATATTGAACAAACGAACCAGTTACACTCTCTTTAATCTCCTTGGTTAAGGGGTCTATGGAGTATTTTGTGTTTTCCCACATCAGCGGGGTTACCTCAATGGGTGATTCATCGTTTGGGCATTGAACGAAAATTACTCCATCGTCTATTGAAACAATAGTGCCAATTTTTCCATTGTAGAATTGCTTTTCGTACGAGGGATCGTTCTTAATAAACATTACCTGAGCACCCTCTTTAAGCGTAAGTTTATGCTCTGTAGGGAATATCTGCTCAGGAAAATCACCGTCAATAGTTGCAGTGAATGTTGCAGGCGTTGAATTAAGGGCATCTAACTTTGCTGTATTGATGCTTTGTGCTTGATGGTTATGTGTTGTAAGAGTAATATATCCCTGCTCATCGGTGGGAGTAAAATTTGGGATATGCCTACTATTCAATAGTTTAATAGCTTCAGTATCTAAATTACTATTCCTAACTTTATTGAGCAGATCGATGAATATGGTGTCGCTTTGTCTAAAAATATGCTTAAGTTCAATGCTAATGTAAGTGGTTTTTTGCAGGGCATTACTGCTGAAAAAGTAAACCGTACTGTAGTAGTTTCTGAGTATGTCCCATTCGTTATCGCGAGCAATTGGGGCAAGCTGCTGCATATCGCCAATCATTAGTAGTTGCACGCCGCCAAAGGGTTTACTGGTTCTCCTGAATCGTTTGAGTACCGAGTCTATTCCATCGAGCAAATCGGCCCTTACCATGCTAATCTCATCAATTATTAGTAGGTCAAGACTCCTTATTATATTAATCTTCTCTTTGCTGAATCGTTGTAACTTATTGCCCCCCGCACCATAGTTTGCGCTGCTATGCTGTTGATTATCGTTAGTGGGTATTTGGGGACCGAACGGAAGTTGAAAGAATGAGTGTATGGTAACTCCACCTGCATTTATTGCAGCAACCCCAGTTGGGGCAACAACAATCATACGTTTATTAATTTTCGACTTTAGATTCCGAAGAAATGTTGTTTTGCCCGTACCCGCCTTTCCTGTTAGAAAAATATTGGTGCCCGTTTCTTCAACAAACTGATAGGCCAGTTCTAATCTATCGTTAATTTCAAGTTCCATATTTTGTTGTTACCTGATTATTTGCTTTATTCATTTTGCATTGCACTAAAAGTAGTAGTTTATCCTCAATTATTCAATTTGCCAAACAAACCTAAGGCTTTTATTCGTTTGTATTTTATTAGTCATAGTGCCATGAGGCAGTTTGCTCCAATTTTCATTATTACAGCTATATTTGTTGATCATTGTTATTATGGATGTTTTAAAATTAGACCTTACTATGAAGAGTAAAGTATATCTTTTACCAATTGCATTAGCACTCTTATTCTTAACCTCATGTGATTACTTCCGTAGAGAAAAAGTTCCTTTGGATGAGATAGATGTTAATGTTGAGATTTTACGATTTGATAAGGATTTATTTAGCATCAACACTGATTCTGTAGAAGTTGGAATTGAAAGGGTGCATAATAAATACGGAAAATTTTTCACCCTCTTTACCGATGGTATTATTGGCATTGGAACACCGGATGACGATAAATTTGGAGATTATCTAACCAGTTTTATTGAGGATAAGATGGTAACCGAAACATACCAGATGGTTCAGAGCATTTTTGAAAACACTCAGGATTTAAACCGTGAGTTAACCAATGCTTTTAAACGGTATAAATACTATTTTCCAAACAGGCAAGTGCCTGCAGTTTATGGCTTTGTGTCGGGTTTTAACAATTCAGTAATTATTGCCGATAGCGTATTAGCAGTTGGGTTCGACCGGTATTTAGGGCGCGATTGCGAGTACTATACTTTACTCGGCATACATAAGTATTTGCAGTACAATATGCACCCAAAAAAAATTCCTTCAGATCTTATTCGTTCATGGGGTTTTGGCGAGTTTCAGTTTAACGACTCAATTGATAACCTGCTGAATAATATGATTTATGAGGGAGCCCTTATGTACTTTACAAAGCAACTTTTACCCAAACAATCCGATAGCCTAATTTTTGGATATACGCCAAAACAGATGAAGTGGTGCCAGCGTAACGAACAGGAGATGTGGACTTATTTGGTTGAGCACAAGTTACTTTTCAATACTGATGATTTTACCGTGAACCAATATGTGAGCGATGCTCCATTTACCCCGAACTTTACAAAGGAATCGCCTGGCAAAACAGCCGTTTGGCTGGGCTACAGAATTGTTTCGAAGTTTATGGAGAGTAATCCCGATTACACCCTTGAACTGCTAATGGAGGAGACAGATTACCAGAAAATTATGAATAGGGCTAGGTATAACCCTTAAGGGTACAGAGAATATAAAAAGAAAGCTCGCAAAGAATGTTCCCTTGCGAGCTTTTGGGTTTTTATAGGCTGGAGGTAAAAATTGGACAAAAACAAATCTAATAATTAGATGAACTAAGGATAGAAAAGGTTGCGTGAGTAGAGAAAGCCTTCATGATGAAGAGAATTAAAGAAACTTTAATGAGAGACGGATTTAAAAATTTTCCATCAATATTTTTTTAACCTGTCGAGTTCTCTTTTGGTATCCTTTGCTTTAAGGTCTTCTCGTTTATCGTGAGTTTTTTTCCCTCTGGCTAAGCCAATATCAACTTTTGCCAAGCCCTTAGGGTTAATAAAGAGTTTTAGTGCAACTATTGTTAGGCCTTTCTCCTTAGTGCTCTTAAAAAGTTTACGTAGCTCTGTTTTATTAAGGAGCAGTTTGCGCTCGCGCTTTGGCTCATGGTTATTGTAGGTGCCAAACGAGTATTCTGCAATATGCATCCCGGTTAACCAAAGTTCACCTTTAATAAATTTACAATACGCATCAACCAAATTGGCTTTACCAAGCCGTATCGATTTAATTTCAGTTCCGGTAAGCACTACCCCAGCCATGAACGTTTCCAGAATCTCGTACTGAAAGTATGCCTTTTTATTTTTTATAACTATTTTGGTTGGAACTGCCATGCCTCTATGCTGATTGTGTTGTGCTTTAAAAAATCAAAAAAATGTTACGATGTAAATGAGCAGCGAAATTAGCAAAAATCCTACAATTCTATTAGTAGGTGTTGCAAGTGTTTTCCAAAATCCCCAATAAAATTTTTAAAACAGAAAGTATTTTATCATTTTTAAAAAAACATATCGTGTTAATGTTTGCCACAAACCTTGCAAGGTTTACATTATTGCTATATTTATGGGCGTAACAGTTTATCGTTTCTTTATCTTTTGAATGTGTTTTTTTATGAGAAAATGGAATCCACAGGGATATAACCTAATAACCATTTTAGGGCCAACAGCAGGCGGTAAAACCTCGGTAGCGGCAAACTTGGCTAGCCATATCGGGGGCGAAATTATTAGTGGCGACTCTCGTCAGGTATATCGCAAAATGGATTTGGGAACCGGTAAGGATATTGACGATTACACCGTAAACGGCAAACTGGTGCCTTACCACCTAATCGATCTATTTGAGCCAGGCTACAAGTTTAATGTTTATGGTTATCAAACCCAGTTTGTTAAGGCATTTAACGATATACAGAGCCGCAACTTACAGCCTGTGCTTTGCGGTGGTTCTGGTTTGTATATCGAAGCGGCAATACGCGGCTATAGACTAATTGAGGTTCCAGAGAATAAGGAATTGAGAGCTGAGTTAGCATCGAAAACCCATGAAGAGCTTGAGGAGATGCTTTCATCAATGAAAAAACTGCATAACCAATCCGATACCGATACACGTAAGCGTTTACTTAGAGCTATTGAGATTGAGGCTTACTATGCAAATGCAGACCCCGCCAGTTTTGAGTATCCAACCCTAAAAAATATTATTTTTGGCGTTAGATTTCCACGTTTTCAGCAACGAGAACGAATTACTCAACGCCTCCGCCAAAGATTATCCGAAGGTATGGTAGATGAGGTAAAAAGTATTTTGGAGGATGGAGTTGATCCAGAAAGTTTGATTTATTATGGACTTGAGTATAAATGGATAACCAAGCACGTGCTTGGCGAAATATCGTACGATGCTATGTTCACGGGGTTAAACACAGCAATTCATCAGTTTGCCAAAAGGCAAATGACTTGGTTTCGCCGAATGGAGGCGAATGGGCTCACAATAAACTGGATTGACGGTAATTTGCCAATGGATAGCAAGTTGAACTTTATCTTCGATAGACTAAAGGCATAAATACCCGTGTTGGTTGTAGCCTGTAAGCCAACACCACTACTCTAAAGTGTTTCTTCCAATTCATTAAGCATCAGTATATTAAATTAGTAAACTGAATAATTAGATATAATTAGCGTTTTATGCTAACATTTACTATATTTGATATAGTTCAAATCAATCAATAGAATTTGCAATTGGATAAGCATTGGTTAATAGAGCGGTTGAAGTATTCTACCAGAAAAGTTGAGGTTGTTCAGCTTGCCAAATCATTTGTTGAATTAGGAGTAAAGCCAGACGAACTTATAGCGCTGAGTTTACATCCTGTTGAGTCGGTTCGTTTTCATTCAGCATGGGTTTTGGAGAATATCCTGTTGCGCAATCTCCAAGAACTTGACTACTATTTGCTCGATATAGTGAACTATTTGCCAAAGGTTAAGAGCGATAGCGTAAAAAGGCACTTTACCAAGTTGGTAGCAATAGGGGTAAATAGAATTGTAAATAAAAAGGCTTCAAAAGTTTTCGAAAAGATTTTTTGGAGCAATGATTTGGAACCCCTTGAGGAAGTATGCTTTAAGTGGTTTTTTGATGAAGAAATAAAAAATGCTGTAAAAGTTAACTGCCTCGAAATTCTATTCCTTTTATCTACACGGGAGAAGTGGATTGCTGAAGAACTTCCTTATATAATCGAAAACCAAATCTCATCTGGCTCTCCATCAGTAAGGGCTCGGGGAAGAGAAGTGCTTAGAAGACTTTCCCTAAATCACAGTAGGTAAACTGCAATATGCCTGTTATACATTAAACAAGCTTTACTCCCTCTTTAAGGATCACGCCAACACGGTTTTGCCCATTTATTATTATCTGTAAATTGTTTTTTAGGTAAACATGCCTAATCATCTCTGTTTCGTAGCAAGCTTCCAGTTTCGAAAGGTATTCGTAATCAATAAACCCCTTATCAGGCAAATTTCAGATTAGCACCCCGATGGTTATTTAATAGCTTTACCAACACCTATTAAACCGATAAGGGGTGCAGTAAGTAATATGGCGTACGACCAATTTGTAGCCCTAACTCTCGGATGCTAATGATATTTATGTTAAAACCTTACACCAAAAACAGGGGTTAATGCGAGACCTTCTACAAAACATCCCATAATATAGTAACCTTGAGCCCTAAAGCCCAAAAAGAACCCTGAATTGAAGTGGTAATGGTAATCTACCCGGAAACTGAAACCCAGATCTTCAGCCCAAATGCCAAATTTGTCGGTAAGGAATATGTATCCATTAATATATTCTAAAGGGGGAAGCCATGTGTATGAGCGCTCGAACATGAAACCTAGGGCAGGTTCAATACTACTATTTCTTGAGATGCGAAGTGAACGAGAAAAAGACAGGTCGACTACATAGAAAATGTCAGGTTTTATTTGACCTTCGAGTGGTCCCCAATCGGAACGAAGTACCATGTTTGCCTGAGAGTGCTGCAATTTAAGGATTAAGTCGAATCCTGTTCTGAGTTTTAAGCCCCCTTCTAGCCAGATGGATGTGCCATTGCTTTTTGCGGGCAGGCACCTGAAGTAACCTGCACCTCCCTTAAAATTATATCTAGATGAGAGAATTGGTGATTCCTCTTGCGAAAACCCATCGAAGGAGAACAAAATCAATAGCAATATTAAAAAAAAGCGATTCATATAATTTAGTTTATTTGTTAATAATGTAGTTCAAAGACAAGCCAACAATAAATGAACTGCCAGTTTGCCTCTTTGAAGTTCTAAAATAGGGGTTAAAGTATAAGCTCTTGTATATTCGAACATCTAAGGACGCTCCATAACTAAAACCAAAACCAGAATCGGTATATAGCCTGTAACGAGCATTATGAAGCATTGGGACTCCATTTATAACTGAGTACTGCCAGGAGTTGCATGTTAGCGAATTAAGATTAGTGTAGCTGACTCCCGCTTCGAGTGCAAACTTTAGGTACTTGTTGTCAATTGGATAAATTACACCATTAATTCCTGAAATGGTTCCCTCTACCATGTCGGGAATTTTGAATTCGATGGAATTATCCTCTTTTATGTTATTGTAAGTGCTCTTATATATACCATAGTACATATTAACACCATACCAACCTTTGCTAACATTGAGTATTGTGGAGTAGTACAATGGCAGTTCTGGCGTTTTTCGCCCAGGGTCATTACCCCAGTATGTGTCGAATAAATCTACTCCATACCCTATGCCGATAGAATACCTAAGGGAGTCTATCGTTTTGCTGTAACCGCTATTTCCTAATAGAACAAAAGTTATTAGTAAAATAATAAGTCGCCTTACCATAGATTCTAGTTTTAGTTACTTATAATGGGATTGCTCCATGAATAGGAACAATCCCATTCTTAAGTGGTTAGTAGTAAAGAGTGTAAGTAGGCGTGGTGAACTTGAGTGAACCAAGGCTTCTCACAGTGTAGCCGTATTTAACTTCGTCAAAGGGTGTTGGATTCTGGTTAGTTGCGTAAAACCAATCTCTCCACCATTCATTATTTTTACCCAAAAAATCTCCTTCGTATTTGGTGTCACGATCAAAACTTACTGTAAAGCCAACACCTTTATAGGTTAAAGCAACTGAAGTTTTTTTAATGGAAGCATTCCAGTCATAATCGTAGGCAATTATACCTTGCTGATCTTCATTAGTAGACCAGTTGGTATCCCAGGTAGAATTTACTTTTAACCAACCTCCATTACAGTAAACGTTCCAATCATTTACAGCTGCCTTTGCATACTCTCTGGGGTAGTTGATGTGCAATTCTACCGGCTCAGTAGCCTCTGCACTATTTGTTACTGAATTCCAATAGGGTTGTATTCTTTTTATCCTCAATTCGATATCGCCCTCGAAAATGCCTCCGCAATAGTCAGCCAACCTAACATATCCAATATACACAGTATGCATACTATTTGTGCCTGAGCCAAAGGTTCCAAAAACAGGATTGGGGTTTGAATTATTCCCTCCACCACCTAGATCTGGATCTGAAGGCATTATTATTACTACAGGAGAATCCTCGGCATAGAGTTCATCAACCATAACCTGTTGGTAATTCGAGTTTTTTCCATTGTTATTATTACGATAACCAACTCCTTCATCGTCGTTATCAATTGGATGGGCTGCAACAGTATAAGAGTGCTGATTTTCAGGATACCAATCCTGCGAATAGGGTACGTAAATGTAACAGTTGTTACTAATAAGATACTCTAGCAGGTCATCTATTTCGCCACCATCTTTGCCTATAGAAAAACTTTTAGTCAATTCATTTTTCAGGTTGGAAAAATTGAAATCTTTCCCATTTTTCGTCTGAATATCAGAATCCATCAAATTTTTAAAAGATAATTTATTGAACTCGTTGTTAAGGTATGATAATTGGCTTATCTCCTTATGGATTTCAGGTTCATTAACAAACTGAGAAAGCAATTTTGCAGCATCATCCAGTTTTACCTTCATCTCGAGCTGGTCAGGAGTTAATTCTTCTACTACCTCTTCCTCTGGCAGAAGAGGAATTTCCTCAGTACAACTGTTTAAGAAGAGAAGAGAAGAGAAGAGAGACAAGTGCTATTGCTCGTCGACCTCTTAGTGAAAATTTTGTTTTCATTACTAATTGGTTTAAGTTAATAATTAAAAAACATAAAAAATTTTCCTTGGCGCCTTCTAGGATAATTTTATAAAACAAACTTAAAGCATTACACGGAAATATTGTTTCCGTATCATTAAAAAAATATGTTTAACAACATGTTTTATTTATAGAGCAATTTAAAATAGCAAATAATTGTTCTCTATCCTCAATACCTTTTAGGGTTACAAACTATTATTCTTCATCAATATAAGCTATAGGTTCAAACCCAAAACGAAATATTGCTGGTGTTTTAAGGTAGTAGGTTTGAAAACTTAAAGAGTAGGCAATATCGCCACCCATACCTCGAAGCAATTTGATGTAATTTCTAATAGTTCTATCGGTTACCCCTAATCGATTGGCTAAATCATTGGGGGTGCCAGTGCTCTGATTTTCGACCAAATTGGCGACTAACTTTAGGTTCTGAATAATATTTTCTAATCTCATAAGACTTATTTTATATGATTATTCGCAATTTTACCAAAGTCTTCCATACCAAGGACCTTCAACTGCTGCAACTAGTAACCTATTAAATAGGTTCATAGCAAAATATCTTCTATTTTTTTATTGCAAGATTCATTTAAGTGGTTTTGTAAGTATTCGTCCTTGTTTATACCAAGAAGATTTCGCATAGCCTAACTAATCATAGTATGAGCCAACAGTATGACCTTGGAGACCCTCCTTTGGTGGAGTTATCTTTTGAATGTTATGCTCATCCTCTGGCTGAACCTCAGCGGTAGATATGTCTTTCCTGCTCATAGACATGAGGTAAATGGTGTAGAGCCATTACTGGAAAGACAGTTTGGAGTAATCCATTACCGTTCCGCTTTGAAATGTGGTTCTATAGCCACACTCTTTGCAATCGTGTGAATTATTAGCCTTATTGCAATAGTGAGTAGTATGTCCACATCGTGCACAAACACTCCTTTTATCTTTCTTAACCATCCTGAAATGCTGAATGCAACTTTTCTCAACAGGATGAGGTTTTGCAAAGTCTAAAAAAATCATTTACAATAGATTTTATGCAAATGTAATGATTTAAGCGGTTAATCATATTATTATAATTGTAATTTGGTAAAAATATTACATATTAATAAGTATTCTAAATTTTTTTAATTTGTGACACAAAAAAACACCTAAAAATATGCTTAACAGTAATTAATACAATTAAAAATCTAAATTGATTTTTTTGAACCTGGCTTTATTCGATAATTGAACAAAGACTAATCGATTTCGACCAAATGGGTTTAACTCCGTGGATTTAATGCTTTGTAGTAACTGATTTTATTAACAGACAGACTAATCATTAAGCTAGTTTCACCCCCTCTTTAAGAATTACACCTATCCGTTTTTGCCCATTTATTATTATCTGTAAATTGTTTTTTAGGCAAATATGCCTAAGCATTTCTGTTTCGTAGCAAGCCTTCAGTTTCGATAGGTACTCATAATCAATAAACCCTTCATCCATGTATTCGTTAACCGTCATGTAACCAACCCTAAATGATGTTAGGTTTTGAAAGAAGTGTGTTCCTTGGCTTGGATCAATCTTGTAGTTATCCTGTCCAGCCTCAACTATAACTTTAGCACACGATATGTGGGGCCATTTTACAGGTATGCCCAACCAGCTATCGCTTGAGCCCCATCGGCCAGGGCCGATAAGAATATAACTCCTGTCGTTATTGATAAAGGTTTGATTTAGTTGTTCTAGTTCTGCTGCAATCTGGTGCGTTTTGGAGGGTGAAAATGTATCAGATTTAATATATATTATATCGAAAACATCGTTTACTATGCCATTTCCCAGTGCCGAGGGCGAGTAAAGAACCATATCACTTTTCTTTAACGAATTGAGGTCGGCGTTTACAATATCGCGATTTTGTGCTATTGGCCTAATCTGCAGCATGCTAAATACCTTAGGTTTATCCACAGGGGTATTGAGATTTACTGCAAATTCAATCTCAACAGGGTTGTTCATCTCGGCTTGTCCAACTTCCAGAATGTTCTGTAAAATTTCGGGCAATGGAAATACTTTGTGCTTCAGAATTGGCGCAAAACTGATGATTGGAAGTCCCTCACCCATGAATCCATCGGATATTCGCTGGTTCTCAAAATCGTAGGTTGAACCACATGCCGCAAGGGTTCCATCAGCAATTGCATCCTTTATACTAAGTTCTAAAAGGTTTATATCGTCGTTGGTTGAGGGGGTAAAACTGGAGGGCTTAAGATCTAGTGCGTAAAATGTTTTTTGCGTCTCTTTAAGTGCCATTTCGGGTGTAGAAAGTTGCATTAACTTTTTGGGATATTTAGGCGAGAATCTAAGCGATGGTTTTCCCTCAACCACATGCTTTCCAAGCCCAAGGGCTATGTTGGCAATACCGTCGGCTGTTTTTTCGGGTTCAATGGGGTAGAAGTTTAGCGATCGGGCTACACCCGAGAGGTTAGGGTAAAACCTGTCGCCATAACTACTGCCTGTTACTTCCTGCAGAACAACGGCCATGCGCTCTTCGCTTATTGCGTTTTGTGTCGCCTTCATATAAGCCTTACTCTCTTTGTAGTAAACCGAGGCATAAACGCACTTTATGGCTTGGCTCAGAAGTTCGAGCATCTGCTCAGCGTTTTCCTTAACATTTGGTACCATGTAGGTAGAGTATATTCCTGCAAATGGCTGATAGTGTGAGTCTTCAAGAAGACTAGATGAACGGATTGCAAATGGATTTTGTGCTACAGCTATCAATGCACGTAAATCGTCATTTATCCGAATAGGTAGCGATGCGTTTAAGAAATGTTCGAGGATTTGATCGTTGGATGTATCTGCAAGGGCCATTGGGAAAAGATTGTTCGATTCCATAAACTCTTCGAAAACATCGGTACAGATAACTACTGTGCGAGGTATGCTAACTACTATATTATCAAACTTATGCATCAGGTTATTGTGCTTTATTACCTGATCAATAAAAGCTAAGCCACGTCCTTTACCACCTAAGGATCCATCGCCAATACGCGAAAATATTTGGTACTCGTCGTAGCTATCGCGGTAGAATTTGGCAATAATACCTCTACCCTTGCTTTGGCGATAGCGATCGATTGTATTGGCTATGAAATTTCGAACCTGGTCAGTATTCTCAAAATCCTCGGCAGAGATATTTTTGAATATATCTGCCAGGGTGAACAAAGCCCTTGCTGTAAGCCATTTTGTAAAGTGGTTCCGAGTAATATGGTATTGCAGCGATTGGTCAGGGACTTGAAAAATTATTTCCTGTAATGATTTTAAATCCTTTGCTCTAATGATCTCCTGACCTGTGGTAGGCTCAGCAAAAACAAAATCACCAAATGCAAAGTATTTTACCACAAAATCGTGCAGTTCCAGCGATAGAGTTTTGGAGTTTTTGTGGATAAAGCCAACCTTCATTTGCTTTGATATCAGCTGATTGTTGATGTCTGATGATTGTAAAAGGATTGGCATATACGGATTGTCGGACTTTATCATCTCAATTAGATTAACTCCGGCTTGCTTCTCCATAACGCCATTGTGTGGGTAACTCATATCAGTGATAACACCCAGCAAGTTTTGCTTATACTTAGTATAGAGTTGTTCTGCTTGCTCATAATTACGGGCAAGTAAAATTTTGGGACGACCCCGCATACGAAGCATTTTTTGGTGCTCATTTAAACCCTCAGACATGAACTTTTCGCTTTGGGTTAGCACAATTTTGAAAAGGCTAGGGAGGTATGCCGAGTAGTATCTAACAGAATCTTCCACCAATATGATTGCTTGAACCCCGACCTTCATAATATCGTGTTCCGCATTCATCGAGTCCTCAATTAACTTAATTATCGCAAGCATTATTTTGGCATTGCCCAGCCATGAGAAAACATAATCGATTGCGCTTAAGTCTTCATGTTTCAATTTAAGTGATACCTCGCGCGAGAATGGAGCTAAAACAACAATGGGTTTAAGCGGATACTCCTCCTTTATCTTTTTTGCAAGCGAAAAAGTGTCCATCCCTTCCACATTAAGCATGGTAATAACAAGGTCTATGGGTTTTTCGGATAGCATTTCAAAAGCTTCACTTGCTGATGTTACCTGTATAAACTTGGGCGGATATCTTAGGTTAAGGCTAATGTACTCACCAAAAATTTGCTCTTCAATCCTTCCGTCCTCTTCCAATAGAAATGCATCGTACTTGCTACAGACAAGGAGTACATTTAAAATTCGGCGCTTCATCAGAAGGTCAAAGGCTGTTTCGGCAAAATAATATTTTCGAGCGCTGATGTCAGGAGAGTTTGAAATCATTGAAGTACAATTATTGATTTTTATAAAGCAATGTAGAATAAAATGAAACAAAAACTAGGTAAAGTTGCAAAATAATTGGTAAACCATTTACCATTTACTATGGCATAGATACAAATACAATCCCTTGGAATTCAATTGTTAATATTGATAATAATTTGTTATGTTGGTTCTATAAAAAAGTGCTTTGTTCCGTAATCTGATTCGTTAAAATTATTGCAATTTATAAAAATTCGGTTCGGTTCGATTCGATGTTACAGATACTATGAACAATGTTTAAGGGTATAATGTTACTCTGCTTTGGATTAGGAATAAGACCAAATCTCAAAGCACTAACATTCTGGATAGGGTAGGATAAAGGTATTAAATGTGTATTAGAGTTTGATATCCAGAAGATTAGAATTACAGCCCTTATGGGGGTTTAAAAAAAAGTAAATAGCAGTACAAAACGACATTGTATCGTCATCAGTAAATTTTAATTAGTTTTGCAATAATATACATCAAATTCAAAAATACATGATTTTAGGCTTATTAAAGGAACACGGTATTGAAACCCGTGTGGTGTTGCTCCCTGAAACCGTAAAAGTATTTACCGACCTTAAGGTGGAAGTATTGGTTGAAAAGGGTGCTGGTGAGTCTGCGTTTGCAGCGGATTCCGACTATCAGGCCGTTGGAGCAAAAATAGTTTCGCGGTTAGATTTGTTTGACCAAGCAGAAGTGCTACTCCAAATTCAGCCACCTGCTAAGGATGATGTTGAGAAAATTAAACCTAACCAGCTTTGGATTAGCGCATTCAATCCGCTTTGGGAAACTGAACTTGTAAAAACTTTTCTACAAAAGGGGATTACCACTTTTAGCCTTGATTCAATTCCACGTACCACAAGAGCTCAGGCCATGGACATTCTATCGTCAATGGCAACTGTTTCTGGCTACATGGCTGTATTGGATGCGGCATCAAAATTACCCACTTTTTTCCCAATGTTTATGACAGCAGCAGGGACTATTCGCCCTGCCAATGTTCTTATTTTGGGTGCAGGTGTAGCTGGTTTGCAAGCCATTGCCACAGCTCGGAAATTGGGCGCACAGGTTCAGGTTTTCGATGTTCGCTCCGCCGTTAAAGAGGAAGTAATGAGTTTAGGTGGAAAGTTTGTGGAGGTTGAAGGCGCAGTTGAAGACAAAGCAGCTGGTGGATATGCCGTTGAGCAAACCGAGGAATTTAAAAAGAAACAGCAACAAGCCATAAACGACCATGCGGCAAAGGCCAATGTGGTAATTTGTACCGCACAAATCCCAGGCAAAAAGGCACCCTTATTGCTCCCAACTCATGCCGTTGAGGCCATGAAACCTGGTTCGGTAATTATCGATTTGGTTGCATCGAGTGGTGGCAACTGTGAACTTACAAAAGATAATGAAACGGTTATGCACAAAGGCGTAACCATTATTGGACAATCAAACTACCCCTCACACAAATCCATTGATGCCAGTAGGATGTTTGGAAAAAATGTGCTGAATTTCATGAAACTTATCATTGACGAGGAGGGTAAGCTTAACCTCAATTTTGAAGATGAGATTGTGAAAGGCACTTGCATCACCCACAATAGCGAAATCTATAACGAAAGGGTGAAATCAATAATTGAAAAAGCATAAAGATATGGAACAAGCATTAACATTTTTCTTTGAATACAAAGAAGCAATATTCATTATTGCCCTATCGGTTTTTGTGGGCATTGAAGTGATATCGAACGTACCAGCTGTATTGCACACTCCGCTCATGTCGGGTGCAAACGCAATTAGCGGTGTAATTATAGTAGGAGGAATAATCTTAGTAGGTCATGCCGATCTTACCACTTTTTCGCTGAATTTGGTACTAGGGATTTTAGCACTTGTTTTTGGTACGTTGAACGTGGTTGGCGGTTTTGCCGTTACCGATAGGATGCTCGAAATGTTTAAAAAGAAAAAAAAGTAAGCAATTATGGATAAAATTTTAGGGACAATAAACGGAATGGATTTTACCATTGGCGATTCGCTACTTGAATTGAGTTACCTGATTGCCGCGCTTTTATTTGTATATGGCTTAAAATTGCTATCGCACCCAGCCACAGCACGTCGCGGAAACCTTTGGGCAGCAGGCGGAATGGGACTAGCCATGATTACAACTTTACTTCTACACAAAAATGCTGAAGGACAAGGGATTTCACACACAAATATTTGGATAATTCTGGCTTTTATAGGTATTGGTTCTATAATTGGCTGGATAGTAGCACGTAAAGTAAAAATGACAGCCATGCCACAATTGGTATCGTTGTTTAATGCATCGGGTGGGGCGGCCTCTATGTTGGTTTCACTTTTAGAGTACCCTAACGCCATTGCTGGCGATATCAATTCTATTCTTGTTACTATACTTGGCTTAGTGATTGGCTCAATTGCTTTTAGCGGTAGTATGATTGCCTACGGAAAACTCGATGGGAAAGTGGGCGACATCATGAAACCCTTTATGACCTATCTAAACCTGTTTTTACTGTTGCTAACAATAGCGTTATCTGTATACATCATAATATCTCCTAATCCACCTACTGATTTAATATGGGCAATTTATGCTTTAATGGTCCTTTCGTTGGTATATGGGGTGATGTTTGTAATGCCTATTGGTGGTGCCGATATGCCAGTTGTAATATCTCTGTTAAATGCACTTACCGGAATTGCAGCTGCAATGGCAGGATTTATTTACGGCAACCAAGCCATGATTCTTGGTGGTATCCTGGTAGGTGCTGCTGGTATGATTTTAACAATGCTGATGTGCAAAGCCATGAACCGCTCATTGCTAAATGTTATAATTGGTTCATTTGGCGGAGGTGGAGCAGTTGGAATTGCACACGAACAGGGAACTATAAAAGAAATACAGCTGAGCGATGCTGCTGTTCTATTAAGCTATTCGCAAAAAGTTGTAATTATCCCTGGTTATGGTTTGGCAGTTGCCCAAGCACAGCATATTGTTCATGAGTTAGATTCTCTATTGGAAAGTAAGGGAGTAGATGTAAAATATGCTATTCACCCTGTGGCCGGACGTATGCCAGGGCATATGAACGTTTTACTGGCCGAAGCCGATGTTCCCTACGAGCAATTAGTTGAAATGGATGCCATTAATCCTGATATGCCTAATGTTGACGTAGCCATTGTAATTGGTGCTAACGACGTGGTGAACCCAGCAGCTTACGACGATCCGAGCAGTCCAATTTATGGGATGCCGATTATTGATGCACACTTTGCCAAAAATATCATCATTATGAAACGTGGAATGGGAAAAGGTTATGCTGGCATTGAAAATTATCTATTCTTTAATGATAAAACCCGCATGCTATTTGGTGACGCAAAAAGTTCTATTCAGAAATTGGTGAATGAAATTAAGAGCATGTAACTACTTTATATTTTGCTTTTGATTATTTTGGTGATAAAACTCCAACTTAATCCAGAATTCAAAGCAAGACATAATTACGAATTAAAAAACAACCCCAAAGTATTTTTTACTTTGGGGTTGCTTTTTAGATAATGGTCTAAAACCGATTTCATAATAGCAGATGTTGTTGTTTGAGTTTTTATTTAAACTAATAATATTAAACAAGGTAAACTAGTTTATCCCTAATAGATTACAACACCAATTAATTGGGCTTAGTGTAATTTTTTTCATTGTTTACATAAAAAAAATGTACCACGTTGTAATTTGCTATACTTTTAGAAGGGTGTTTTTACTGATACTAATGGCTTTTAAAAAATATGAGTAGCAATTCAAATATTCGCCTTCTTGCATTATATCTTTTTATCTTTTCGGGTTTTCTAAACCCAATTATCTCATTAGCTCAAGACCAAAACAGAGAAGTAAAGCTAAATCCCCAAAAAAGCCTCACACAATTTCCAATTAGCTCATGGAATATGGATAATGGCTTACCATCAGACATGATAATTGGCCTTACTCAAGATTCAACAGGTTTTATTTGGATAGCGACCTATAAAGGAATTTCCCGTTTCGATGGAGTTAACTTTACAAACTACAATCACTCCACAAACTCAGTAATTGAATCGGTAACAATCCAAGCAATTGTTGCCGATTTTGATGGAAACCTTTGGTTTGGTTCTCAACGTGGAGTTATTAAATACAAGAATTCAGAATTCACAAGAGTTGAAGGTTTATCATTACTCGATTCGGTTAGCGTTGAGTCGTTGTTTTTTCATCCTGCTGACAGTTCTCTATGGATTGGTACAACTGGTCAAGGCGTTTATTGTTTTAAAGACCGCAAACTGGAGCAAATGACTGGATTGATTCCCTTTGCAAAAGGAATTGTTAAAGCCATTGGTTCCGATAAGCATGGAGATATCTGGATTGGTACTGAAGGTGGTAGGATAATTCGCTATAGCGATAGTAAATTCCAATTAATTGCATCAACAAAACCTCTAGGAGGAGTTAATAATTTCTATTTCTGCGATGAGAATATTTTTGCTGCGACCGAGAATGGACTGTTCTTTTTTGATAAAAACAGGTTTGCTAATTATTTGCCCACACTCAACCAAAGGGTTAATGTCGTTTTTAAGGATAATCATAATACTTTGTGGATGGGTACTGATAATGGAGTTTACAGGTACCATATCGATAAAAAAATCCTTGAAAACACCAACGAAGATTATGGTATCCCCAACAATATTATAAAGACAATAATGCCCGATAGTGAGGGAAACCTATGGGTTGGTACTTACCGAAAAGGTCTTTTTAAACTATCTGATGGTATAGTTACAAATATTTCGCAGGCGGAGGGCCTTAGCTCCGACATTATAACTGCTATAACCCAAGTTGATCCAAATGGCTATCTAATAGCCGACGAGTACGGCTCAATGAATCTGATTATTAATGACGAAGTAAAGCAGTTGCCCCAAAAACTTGATTTACCATTAAGGAGGTTAAAGCACTTGCTCACAGACTCTTTTGGGAATATTTGGGTTAGTACCTATGGAGGGCTAGTTAAAATTTCACTTGATGGTAAACAGCAGGTATTCAATTTAAATTCAGGATTTCCATCGGAAGCCATAAGGCTCACTTTTGAGGATGATAACCATAACATATGGATAGGAACCCGCTCGAATGGTGCATTCAAACTTTCACCAAAGGGCGAGGTAAAGGAGTTCAGTTTGAATAATGGTGAATTGAGTTCAAACTATATTATGGCCATTAATCAGGATAAAAAGGGCAGAATAGTAATTGCTTCAAAAAATGGTCTTAACATCCTGGCTAACGATAAGCTAACTAGGGTAATTGATTCACAGAATGGACTTCCCAGCGATTTTGCCTTTAATGTTTATATCGACTCTGAAAACATTTTTTGGATTTCGTCAAACGATGGAATAATCCGTATCGAAAACGACAGCTCAATTTTTGTGTTTAATATCCATAACGGTCTCTTCGATAATACGCTTTTCGATATACTTGAGGATGATTATGGGTTTTTTTGGATTCCCTCAGATATAGGGATAGTTCGTTTATCAAAGCAGCAACTAAACAACTTTGCAAAGGGTAAAACTAAAGGGTATAGCTTTAAAATATATGGAAAGAACGATGGAATGAAAAATGCTCGTTGTACTGGAGCAACAAAATCGTTAAAATCAAATGATGGCAGATTGTTTATTAATACAACAGGTGGAGTTGCTATTGTTGATCCCAAAAAGCTGATGGACAATAGTCAAATTTCAAACATTTTTATCGATAGAATGCTGGTTGATGGAGTTACATTACCCTATTCCCATTCTTATACCATAGAGCCTAATATAAGTAGGGTAGGGATAAGGTTTACTGCATTCTACTATAATGATCCAGGTAATCTCCGTTTCAGGTATAAGCTACATCCGTTTGATAAGGATTGGGTTAATGCAGATGGTTTAAGACAGGCTTTGTATACCAGTTTGCCTCCAGGAAAGTACACCTTTACAGTTCAGTCGAGCCTCAGGGATGATGAATGGGGTGATCAGGAGTCAACCATAAATATACGGGTGCAAAGTGCATGGTGGCAAACATATTGGTTCCAAATAGGATTAGCTTTAGCTCTTGCAATTATCCTATACTTACTATTAAAGTATAGAACTATTGCTATAAGAAGACAAAAACTGGAGCTTGAGCGCATTGTTAAGCAAAGAACGGCTCAAATTGAGCAGCAAAGGGCTGAAATCGTAAACCAATCCAAAGAGCTGGAGAAACTCTCTATAGTTGCCCGACATACTATTAATGCAGTGCTAATTGCGGCACCCAATGGCGATGTGCAATGGGTAAACGAGTCGTTTACCCGAATTTATGGTTACACCCTAGATGAATTTATTGAACATAAGGGAAGGAACCTAACCAAAATTAGCCCCGATCCCAATATCTGCTACATCATTCAGAAGTGCATTAATGAACATGTTCCCACCAACTATACCCTTCAGGTATCAACAAAGACTAACGAGCTAATTTGGATTCAAACAAACCTTACCCCAATCAAAAACGGGAAAGGCGAAGTTAGGGCTATTGTTGCTATCGATACGGATATATCAGAGCTTAAGCAGGTTGAGAGAGAGATGATTTCCTTGAACGATGAGATTATTGTTCAAACTGAATCAATAATGAAACAGAATGAGGCTATTCAAGTTCAACGCGATGAGTTGGAACAGGTTAATAATCTACTTATAAGGCATACTCAGAATATTGAAGCGAGCATTTGGTATGCGCATACAATTCAAAAATCCATACTTCCATCTCAAAAATCCATCGATAAGTTTTTTAAAAGCCTAATTGTGTTTAAACCTCGTGATATTGTAAGTGGCGACTTTTACTGGTTTAACCAGCTGCCCACATTGGACAGTAAACACGAACGTTTTTTGATTGCTTTGGTAGATTGTACCGGACATGGAGTTCCAGGTGCTTTTATGAGCCTAATTGGTAGTCGTTTGCTTAGCGAAATAGTTACAGAACGAAAAAAGCATAATCCTAATGAAATTTTAGTGCAACTTAATAGGACAGTTAATCTTGTTCTTAAACAAGATTCTGAGGATAACATTGATGCAATGGACGTTGCGCTTTGCCTTGTAGAAAAGGTAGACGATGGCTCCTTTAAAATTACCTTCTCAGGGGCTAATAGGCCTCTTTATATCCTGAGGAAAGGTGCAAATGAGGTTATTACTATAAAAGGGAATCGAAAAACCATTGGGGGAATTATGCCTGAATTGGATTTGGAATTTGAAAACCACAAATTCACACTTGGTAAGGGCGATAGATTAATTATGTGCTCCGATGGTTACATTGACCAAAATGGGATGGATAACAAGAAGTTTACAGTTGCAAGGCTACATCAACTTTTGCTCAATAATGCCTCCACAAGCATGAAGAAATTGGGAGATCTGCTTGACCTTGAATTTGATGAGCATAGAGACAAAAAGTCTCAGCGCGACGATGCTACTATCATAGGAATTGAGCTATAGTAAATCCATACTTTATTCAAAATTCTGCTTTGTTTTTTGCAGTTACACAAAATCAATTTTTTTACCTTAATTTTATGGGCAAATATTAAGCAGTAGTTATGTTAAAGCAATTCCTTGGCTCTACATTTTTTATATTAACATTTAGTTTGCTTCTTCACCTTTCGCTTGCAGGGCAAAATTATAGAATGGAGCAATTTGACGGACCGGAAACCCCTTTGGCCGATTCACTTTTTAATGTTGGTGCATTTGATAAAGCCCTTAGCGAGTATCATAAATTGTTAGCCGACTATCCTCAGGAATCTACGTTTTACTATAAATTGGGAATAACTTACCTCTATGGAACCCGTAACGTCGAAAAGGCAGTGAAGCATTTATCATTTGCTTCAACACGCGAGGTTCCCAATGCAGTTTACTATCATTTGGGTTATGCGCACCAGCTAAACTATAGTTTTGATAGGGCAATTGAGTACTACAAGCGGTTTACAATTAATAAGGCCAGCATAAATATAACCCAGCAACATATTGAAAACCTTTTAGGACAGTGCGAAAGTGGCGATTTTATGCTTAAGTATATATACCAGCCTAAGGTGCTCGATAAAAGAAGAGTTAAAGTTGATGAAATGCATCAGTTTATTGTTACCCAGTCCAATCATACTAGTTTAATCCCAAAGCCTAAGGATTTAATTACTACAACCGATGCAAAGCAAAAGGGCTCATCTTACGTTTACTTTCCTATAAACCCAAAGCCAGGAGATAAACTTATCTACTCCAGCTATGGGTCAACAACAACTTTTGGTAAGGATCTTTATATTATTGAAATGCTCGACAATGGACTTTGGAGCAAACCCAAAGATTTAGGCGATAATATAAATACTAATTTAGACGAAGATTTCCCGTATTTAGCACCCGATGGTGTTACCCTTTACTTTGCTTCCAAAGGGCATTACAGCATGGGTGGATACGATATTTATCGAAGTATTTACAACTCATCAGTTAGCCAGTGGAGTACACCAGAAAATTTAGGTTTCCCTTTCAGCTCGCCATATGATGATTTTATGTTTGTACCAAACGAGGATGAGACGCTTGCCACTTTTGTTACCAACAGATCAAGCCTATCCGACAGCATAGATGTTGTATTGGTTGAACTTGATAATAATCCCATACGTCGTTCAATCAACTCAAAGGAAACGATAAGAGAAATTGCTCGCCTTGATATAGCTAAATCAAAAGAAAACACTAGCAAAACCACTCTTGGAAAATCTGCTACACCATCCACTAAAATACAGTCAAAACAGAATACTGCTTCTTTCTCTGATGTTGAGAACGATCCTGAATACTCACGAGCATTGTCCTTAGGCTTTTCACAGCAACTTAAGGCTGATTCACTAAGGCTTAAACTTGAGGCTCTTAGAGAGAAGTTCGATTTTGTTACTACCGCAAACCAAAGAATTGCACTCGAAAAACAGGTAGTAGCAGTTGAGGATAGCCTGCTAAAAGCTCAGCGTAATGCCGATATTTATTTTGCTAAAGCAAGCAAAATTGAACAAGAGTTCCTAGTGGGTAAGCGCAAACCAATCGACAATCCTCAATCGTCGTTTAGTACCGATAGGCCTGATTTTCTTTATCAGGCACAGTATGCTACAACAGTTTTTCAGAACGACGAATTGGTGAAATTATCAAAGATAGAGCTTATGACATCAAAAATTGAAAACCAGAGGTCAGATGTTCTTAAAGTAAAACAAAAATCAAATATTGAATTGCTTGACACGGATTCCTTAACAGACGAAGCGCCTTATAATGTTGAGCTTATAGGCAAAATGAATGCTTTTAATAAAACGCTGTCGGAATATATTGTAGTCAAAAAAGAACTTTATAACAACTGCATATCCGTTGCAATGATGAAAGCAGGAACCAACGCGAATGAGCAGGTGAAGAGGGAGATTGAAATTGCCAAAAGCCATTTTCGCTCAGCAACTGCTATTCGAAATAATTCAGTTGAGGAGCACAAGATTGAATCGGAGTATGAGGCACTTTTGCTTGATGAACTTGCAGTACTGCGCCTCGAAATTGCCTTTGCAAAACTGTGGGGGATAAACAATTTTGAACAGCAAACCCTTAGCAAGGTTCTTAAGCTCGAGAGAATAGCATTTGGTGATGATTTTGTTAAAAGCCAAGCAAAGACTACAAAAACTACGACTCAGGCAATAGTAAAAGATGAGGAGAGTGGTAATAGACCATCAATAACTCGGATTGAGACTGATATCCCTATTGCTAGCGATATTGAGTTTGCGTCAGAAAGGGAATCATCTTTCCAACTTGTTGAGGGAGAGGATTATTATAAAAGCATAAAAGACATTCCACTACATCTTCCATTACCTCAGGGAGTTATTTATAAAATTCAACTGGCTGCATTTAGTAAGCCAATTGATTTATCAATTTTTAAGAGGATGTTCCCCTTGTGGGCTGAGCCCATTAACGATGATAAGATTACAAAATACTATGCTGGGAGTTTCCGTTTATTGTCCGCTGCCGAAAAAGCACTATCCACTGTTAGAAGTAAAGGATTTAAGGATGCGTTTATTGTTGCATGGCACAATGGACGATCGGTACAGCTCGCTAGAGCTAAGTCGCTTGAGGGAACTGAACAGCAACCTGTACAAGGAAACTCTGTAAGAATTGATATTGAGTCGGATAGTAAGTATTACATAATTCAAATTGGGGAGTACCCGGGTAAACTACCCGATGACATAACACATACAGTTCGCACTCTTGCTACAGGTAAGGATATTGTTCGTAAATCCAACCCTAAGGGTGGTTATACCTACTCAGTAGGATCCTATAGCAATGCGTCAGAAGCAAACAGAATAAAGGACAATATAGTTGCAAGCGGCATAAAAAGTGCCCTTGTAATTGCTGTTGACACGGATAATTGATATATTAGCAACGTTTAACCATTCATATAAATATGGGGAATCATTATTTCGACAAACCGGATAGGAATTCAAATTTGGAAGAGAAGTTGGAGAGGTCACATTCTCTTATTCTTTACAATGATGATCATAACGAATACAATTTTGTTATTGAATGTTTAATAGATGTTTGCAAGCACACAGAGTGTCAGGCTGAGCAATGTACCCTTATAGCGCATCATAAAGGAAAATGCGATGTTAAAAGGGGTGACTTTACAACGCTTGATGAAATGCGCAATGGACTAATAATTAAGGGCATAAATGCCGAAGTTGTAAATAACAACTAAACTAGTACCCACTTTTATTACTCTAAAATGACTGGAGTTATAGTTCTAATAATCATTGGTTTGTTCCTTTTTGTAGTTGAGTTTCTACTCATCCCTGGAATTACAGTGGCTGGAATTGGAGGTGTAGTTTGTTTGACTGGTGGAATATTTTGGGCATACAGCGGATACGGAAATACTGTTGGAAACATAACTCTTATCTCGACCTTTGCTGCTACCGTTATTACCATTGCGTTTGCATTACGTCCAAAAACTTGGAGCAAGTTTATGCTTAACACGAATGTTGAGGGTAGCGTTGCCAGTGATGAGTTGGCCCAAATTAAGCCTGGCGATGAGGGGGTATCGGTTAGTCGTTTAACCCCAATGGGTAAGGTAAGAATTAATGAAGTTGTGCTTGAGGCAAGATCAACAGGAAATTATATAGATCAAAAAACCCCAATTGTTGTAATCCGTTTAGAAGGTTCTGTAGCTATTGTTAAACTTAAAAATTAGTTAAAATGGAAGGCGTAACTCTTTATTTAGTAGTAATTGTTGCCTGTTTCATTGGTATTATTGTGCTAATGTACTTTGTACCAGTTGGAATTTGGTTCCAAGCATTGGTATCCAACGTAAGAATATCTCTAATTCAGCTAATTTTTATGAGGTGGAGAAAAGTGCCACCAAGAGAAATTGTTGATGCACTTATTACAGGAACAAAAGCTGGCCTAATACTTAACCCTAACGAGCTCGAAGCACACTTTTTGGCAGGTGGAAGAGTCCGTAAAGTAGTAAATGCCCTTGTTTCTGCCCAAAAGGCGAATATCCCTCTCGATTTTAAAATGGCTACAGCCATTGACTTGGCAGGTCGAGACGTACTTGAAGCTGTTCAAATGTCAGTTAATCCTAAGGTTATCAATACACCTCCGGTAACTGCTGTTGCTAAGGATGGTATTCAGCTTATTGCTTTAGCTAGGGTTACCGTACGTGCAAATATTAAGCAGTTGGTAGGGGGTGCTGGTGAGGAAACAGTACTTGCACGTGTAGGTGAGGGTATTGTATCGTCAATTGGCTCGGCCGATTCGCATAAAAAAGTACTTGAGAATCCCGATTTTATTTCTCGCGTAGTGCTTGAGAAAGGTCTTGATGCTGGTACAGCATTCGAGATTCTATCCATTGATATTGCCGATATTGATATAGGAAAGAACATTGGTGCCGAACTGCAAATGGATCAGGCTAATGCCGATAAGAATATTGCACAGGCAAGAGCCGAAGAGCGTCGTGCAATGGCTGTTGCACTAGAGCAGGAAATGAAAGCCAAGACACAGGAGGCTAGGGCTAAGGTGATTTTGGCTGAAGCCGAGGTGCCAAAAGCAATTGCTGAGGCTTTTCGTTCAGGTAATCTTGGTATTATGGACTACTACAAGTTTAAGAACATTGAGGCTGACACCAATATGCGCGAAAACATAGCTAAGGATTCTAGTAATCCTACTAAAGGTAAAAAGTAGCCTTTAGGAATTGAATAAATTGTATGCTTTGCTCATTTAAATGGGCAAAGCATATTTTTTTATTCTTGTTGTCAATGGTAATACCAAAAAAGGGTAAAACATTTGTTTCACCCTTTTTTGTATCTATATAAAATGGTTCAATTACTTATCGAATAACTTTGACCACTCGTATTTTTTACGATTCTTCCATGAACCCTTATGGAATATATAGCTTAAAATAATAGGAACAACGCTAGTAGCCTCAGCATAAACCATTTGCTCGTAGGTAGTATCAACCTTACCCCACGATGCAGCCTCCTTAAGGGTTGAGCTAGAGCAAGCGCCATCTCGAGGATCGGCTACGGTAATTTGTACAGCATACTTATGCATGGGCACTTCGTGGCCAAGTATTTCGGCACAAACAACAGTATCCTGAGCAAAGTTTTTAGGTACACCACCGCCAATCATGAATAGGCCAGTAATTTTTGCAGCAATCTTAATATCAGTAAGTTCTTTAAAGTCTTTTACAGAATCGATTGATACATGTCCACTCGGATTTTCAATTTGATGCTTTACAAGGCCAAACCCTGCGCTACAATCACTAAAAGCAGGTACAAAAATGGGTACATTATTCTCGTAGCAAACCTGAACAAGGCTGTCCTTTTTAACGGAATGCTTGGTTAAGTATTTACCCATCTCTTTAATAAACTCGCGTGAGCTATATGCACCTGGTTTCATGCCATCGGCAATTATTTTAATGCTGCTATCGCACACCTGTAACTCCTCCTCATCAATAAAGGTATCATATATCCTATCGATATAATTATTCCTTAAATGGTTATCGTCGATAAATTGAGTACCTTTGTAATGCTTAAAACCAAGAGCCTCAAAAAAGTCCATATCAACAATTGATGCACCTGTTGCCACAACAACGTCAACCATCTTGTTTTTCACCATATCAACGTAGGCCTGCATGCAACCTCCAGCACTAGTGCTACCCGCAATTATAAGCCAGTTGCTGCATTCCTTATCCGATACCATCATCTCAAGTATATCAGCTGCAGCAGCAGTATCACGTGAGGTGAATGACATATCTCGCATGGCATTGATAATAGGGGTTGAGTCAAATGATTTAATGTCGATGTGCTTAATCACATCCTTTAGCAGGTCTTTTTTCTCCATTTTCACAGCTTATTATGTTGATAATTAGATTTATTTAGTGGTTCACCACTATTTTGCAAATTTATACGAAAGTATCTTGTAAAGCAACTTAGTGGCTAAAAAGTCCGATGATTTTTCGTCGGGATTTGGGCAAAGCTCAACAATGTCAAAGCCTACAAGGTTTTTACGCTCAATTAATTTGCGTAAAAACTTTAGGGTAGGGTACCATTGCAACCCTCCGGGTTCAGGAGTTCCGGTTGAAGGAAGAATCGACGGGTCGAATCCATCCAAGTCGATAGTTAGATAAACATCCTCCGTAAGTAGGTCGATGGCTTTATCCATCCATTGTTCGTTATCCGTAATGGTGTGCGCCCAGAATACCCTATTTGGATTGAGCCTATCCTTTTCGCCAACATCCATGCTACGGATACCAACCTGGACAATAGGACATAAATCCTGTGCACGTGCCATAACGCAAGCATGATTATTTTTAGAACCTTCGTAGCTATCGCGTAAATCGGTGTGGGCATCAATTTGCAATACGCTTAGGTTAGCATATTTTTTTGCATGTGCAGTAATTGGACCAATACTTACAGAGTGTTCGCCTCCAATAGAAACCAGAAACTTACCCTGCGCAAGGTATTTTGCCGCCTCTTTTTCCGATGCTGCAACCATGGCCTCGGGACTCTTATTCTCTTTTATAACTGGTGCAGTATAAATTCCCTGTAGGTAAACTTCCGTATCGGTTTCAATATCATAAAGTTCCATATTTGCCGAAGCATCAAGAAGTGCCTCAGGCCCCTTATCCGATCCTTTTACCCAAGTACTAGTTCCGTCGTAAGGAATAGGGAGTATTACAATTTTCGATTTTTCTTTATTGCAGAACTCCTCAGGGATATCTCCAAAATGTACCATAATATAGTTGTATAATGATGTTTATTAGTTATCTCTGTATATTACAACAGTATGTTAATGAATAGGTTTAGTTTTTTTCTATTAAAAATTAATAGTATGCAATTTTAGCCAAAAAAAAGCAATACAGGGGCGTTTGATTTAAAAATATCTTAAAAAAGGAATCCCTCCAAAGCCAAGCCTTGGAGGGATAATCAATTTAATAACTTTTATTTATTAGTACCGGCATGAACCATCACGTAACCCTCTTCCCATTCCTTGTCCATTTCCTCGTCCACCTCTTCCCATTCTACCTTGTCCACGTGAGTTGTAAACAACTCTTTGGTCATCAGTAAGTAATGATGAAACTTCGGCTCTGTGTGCTGCACCTTTTTTCTGAATTTTTGCCCTTATACTAGCCATTTCATCAATGGTTTTATTAATCTCATTTAGGTAAGGGCTATCTACAGATTGGAGCGTACGTAAACGTGCACTCTTTTCGCCAAGTTCGTTGCGCAAGGGGGTTACCTCTTTAATGTGCTTTGTGCGTAGTTCTGTAATCTTACTGTCCTGTTCTGGTGTAAGATTGAGAATGCACTGACCGTAACCATCGGGGTTTTGTGCGTTATTCACCATTCCTCGTCCATTTGGGTTGTTCATAAAGCCACGCCCTTGGCCTCGTTGTGCATAGGCGCTACCCGCGGTAACTAATGTTGCCATAATGGCAATTGCTGTAATTGTTCTTATCTTTTTCATGGTTATTGTAGTTTAATTGTTTAACAAATTTGAAGTTATGTTGATTAGCGCTAATCCATTTGGTTGTAATTTCCAGAATCTGGTCTGTTTGCCCTATTATATCTGCGGTTCTTCTGCATCATTTCTCTTCTCTGCCTAAACTCAGGATTCTTCATCCGCTTAAAATGTTGTTGTAGTTTTTGGTACTGTTCTTCGCTGCACATTGACTGAAGTGTTAAAAAGTGGTCGATTGTTGCGTGTTGCTGTTCAACGTGTAATTTTCCGATTTGCTGTGCTAGGCTATCCAATAGAATTGTATCAGGGTTTGCGGTGCTCAATTCCTCCATTATTAGCTCATAGTTTTGTCGTAGTGCAATGCGGTTTTCCTTTGTTTGCAAAAAGTAGCTCTGTCTTAATTGGTGAAACTGATCATTTTGTTCAGCGGTAAGGTCGAGTTCTCTAGCAATTTTGAAGCCTTGCTGCTGAGATTCAGGTGATGAAGCCTGGTCCTTTTTTACTGCAATATGGTGAAAGCCTAGTGTAGCAAGTATTGCAATGTTAATTGCTGCAAGTAGTATTACTGCTCCAATTAGAATTCTGTATTTTGTAAAATAGTTCATATTCTCCTTTATTAATCGTTATTATCTAATTCTTCGTATGGTGAATAAAGATTGCTAGGGAAATAATCGTCGGCTAGCTGTATAGAATATTCGCTGTTTGTGTTGACAGTTGGTGATGACGAGTTTAGCAGTGTGCCTAAAACTATGCCCAGTGCCACACCCGCTGCTGCAATGCTTACTATTGCTGAGCGTCGAAATGGTACTATGGGAGTTTCAATTGCATTGACTTTTGCAGTGGCCTTTTCCCATGCTTTTTGGGCAAGGAGTGGGTTTAGTGTAAGCCCTTCTACCTCTATATTTATGCTTTGATAAACACTTCTAAAGCGCCTATAAGATTCTGTGCAAGATGCGCAGCTGCTTAAGTGAGCCTCGAAAGCGCTTTGCTTGTCGGCGCTTAAGCTCTTTTCAATGGAGTTTATAAAATTATTGTTTACCTCTTTGCAGTTCATCTCTTTTGCTCTTTATTGAATTAGACGTCGTTAAAGCTAAAAACTTGCGGTTCAATTTCAATTATTTATCTCTTTCAGCAGTTTTTTTTGTAAATTCTGCTTTGCTCTAAACAGCAACGACTCAACCGACGAGAGGGTGATGCTCATAATCTCTGCAATCTCTTTGTAGGATAAATCGTGGTACTTGCTTAAAATAAAGGCTATACGCTGATTTTCAGGCAATGAGTTTATGGCCTTCTTTAGCATTTGCTTATCCTCTTGTTGCTCAATTCCCCAGTCGGCATCGGTACTTTTTGGGCTGGCAATTTCAATGCTTTCGCTTTTGTTACTATTGCCAGTAGTGAAAAAACTCTCAATACTTCGCAAACCGCTGTGCCGTTTCTTCAATCGAATAAAGTTTAGCGATTTGTTAACGGCTATTCTATAGAGCCAGGTCGATAGTTTTGATTCACTCCGAAAGTTTTTAAGCGAATGGAACACCTCAATAAACACATCCTGAGCAATATCCTCAGCATCGGCATAATTGCTAACAAACCCAAGGCATGTTTTAGTAACCAAAGATTGATAGCGATTTACCAACTCTTCAAATGCTTTTTGGCTATTGTTGTTGAGAATATTGTCAATTAACTCAGAATCTGTAAGCATACTATAATAAATCTTTGGACTTTTTTTGTGCAACCTTTTGACACATGCAATTTACAAAACTTGCGGTTGTTTACATAAATTGTTAAAAAAAGGATTTTAAATGAAAAGGAGTTGGCCTTTCTTTTTACTTTTGTACAACAAATAATTTGCGCTATGGGAATACGTACAAAAATTATGATAGGGTTTGTGATATTGGCCTCAATGCTTTTTATATCTGGGGCAATCTCAATTTATGAGATAACCAAACTTGGAAAAACTGTAAAAGGGCTCATTTTTGATAACTACAAAAGCATTGACTACTCCAAAAATATGCTCGATGCCCTTGATGACCAAGAGACGGCTTTGCTATTTTTTATTAACGGCGATACAGTTGCGGCAAAAAGCGAATACTTTAAAGCGCATCATTTTTTTGAAAGTAATTTGGATAGTGCTACAAATAACTTTCAACTAGTTGAAGAGCAGATGCTAATTGATTCTGTTAGGTTATACTATGGCAAATTAAAGCAGCAGATAGTACCAGTTTTCTCTTCAACCAATTTTTCGCTTAACGCATACCTTGATGAGATTAATCCGCATATTTTAGTTACCAATAAGCATGTTAAAAAATTGATGATAATTAATCAGGATGCCCTTTTTCAGTCAGCAACATACCTTGAAACTAGTGCTCAAAGAGCATCAATACCCGGGTTAATAGTTATCATTACTAGTTTGATTTTTACTTTTGTATTCACATACCTAGTTCAACACTATTTTGTATTACCAATTATTAGGCTAACCAAAGGGATAAACGATTATGTGAAGTACCGTAAACCTTTCGATGTTCCTCTTGAAACCAAGGATGAACTGTTTAGCCTAAAAGAATCTATAGTAAACTTAATTTCTCCTTTGCGATCCTCACCAAAGGGAAACGAATAGTAAAATTTCTATGCGCCCTCAAATCATAATTCGATACATTGGCCTAGTTCTTTTGCTTTGCTCAGGACTAATGTTTGTCTCGTTCCTTGTATCGGTTTACTATGCTGATAGCGGTCAAATACCCCTGCTTTTGAGTTGTGTATTAACAGGTTTAACTGGTGTATTCCCAATGGTCTTTGTCCCTTCATCTGGTCAAATATCACATAAAGAGGGTTATGTAGTAGTAGTGGCCAGTTGGATTCTTATCTGCTTTTTCGGAATGTTACCCTACGCACTTTGGGGTGGCGAGTTTAGTATGATAAATGCTTGGTTTGAGAGCGTTTCAGGTTTTACAACAACCGGCTCTACTATTCTAAAAGATGTTGAGGCTTTACCTGCAGGTCTTCTTTTCTGGCGATCTTCAACCCATTGGTTAGGTGGCATTGGTATAATACTTTTTGCACTTGTTATAGTACCTTCAATTGGCAAGGTGCGTATGTCGCTATCCAGACTTGAGATGTCGCCGCTTGCAAAGACTAATTTTCATTATAGGAGTAATAAAACCTTACAGGTTGTTATCCTAGTTTACCTCGGATTAACAGTAGTACAAACACTCCTCTTGTATGTTTTTGGTATGAGCCTTTTTGACGCTGTAACCCATACTTTTGGTACTGTAGCAACAGGGGGCTTCTCTACTAGGAATGCGAGCGTTGGTTATTATGATAGTGTAGCAATTGAGTTGATTATTACTGTATTCATGTTTCTATCGGGGATGCACTTTGGTATATTGTACGTGATGTTTACATTTAAGAATAAGAAATGGTACAAATCGTCCATTGTTCAATTCTACTTCTTTTCAATTGTTATTGGAATAATTTTGGTAGCATTGAATATCTGGGGTAAGAATTACGACACATTTCCTGAAGCATTACGCTACTCGGCTTTTCAGGTTGTTTCCATAGCCACAACAACAGGTTATGGAACTGCCGATTCAACGCTTTGGCCATCTTTCTCTGTTATGCTGTTAATATACTTTACATTTCAGTGCGCCTGTGCAGGCTCAACAGCAGGGGGCATTAAGGTTGATAGGGTAGTAATATTCTTTAAATCGCTTAAACGGCAAGTGCTAAAACTTCAGCATCCGCAGGCAGTAATACCTGTTAGAATAGACGGATTACCAATTGATGATGATACCGTTGAGTCGGTATTGCTGTTCATCGTTTTTTATATCCTAATTCTGTTTGTTACCGGATTGGCCTTAACGGCAATGAATGTTGATATTATGACAGCTTTCTCTGCCTCAGCAGCAACAATTAGTACAGTTGGTCCTGGTTTTGGGGATGTTGGGTCTGCCTCTAATTTCTCCATGATCCCTGGTTTAGGTAAGTTTTTACTATCACTTAACATGCTGCTTGGGCGTTTAGAAATTTTTGGGTTGATGCTGCTTATCTATATGAAATCGTGGAGGTAAATAGTTTACAATGTAGGTTTTGATATTAGGTGCAATTAATTTTGATAAATATCAATTTTCTTCTCAACCCTTAACCTTAACCTCAAGTTTGAAAGCATTAGTAATTCAGCGTATATTGTAGCACAAAAAGACCCTAGTTCAATATGATTCCCTATTTACAAGTTGAAGATATTAGCAAATCGTTTGGCGATTTAGTTTTGTTTCAAGATATTAGGTTTACAGTTGGAAAAGATCAACGCGTAGGTCTAATCGCTCGGAACGGTGCCGGAAAATCGACGCTGTTGAAGATAATTACAGGAGTAGAGTCGAAGGATTCAGGTAACATAGTTTGGCAAAACGATTTGCAGGTAGGATACCTCGATCAGAATCCAACGCTAGATTCCGAGAGATCGATAATAGAGAATGTTTTTGCATCGGCTGGCGAAAAGGCTAAAGCAATTTTCAGTTATCAAAAAGCCTTGGCGTTAGGAGCTAAAGGCGACATGCAAAGCGCCCTTGATTTAATGGAAAAGCATAATGCATGGGATGTGGAGATTAAAGCTCGTCAAATTCTTACCGACCTCAAGATTACCGATTTAGGTCAACACGTTTCAACCCTTTCGGGGGGTCAGCAAAAAAGGGTGGCACTTGCGGCTGCTTTGGTGAGCGAACCCGATTTTTTAATTCTTGATGAGCCTACTAACCACCTTGATTTAGATATGGTTGAATGGCTTGAGGATTACCTAAAAAACAGCCGGATTACTCTGTTAATGGTAACGCACGACAGGTTCTTCTTAAACAGAGTTTGCACTGATATCATTGAGATTGACCATAAAGAGATATTCTGGTACAAGGGAAACTATTCCTACTTTATCGAAAAGCGCCAGGAGCGAATTGATGCCCGAACGGCTCAAGTTGACAAAGCATCAAACCTATTTAAAAAGGAACTCGATTGGATGAGGCGCTCACCGCAAGCCAGAA
The DNA here is from genome assembly GCA_002410065.1 of Bacteroidales bacterium UBA5349. Taxonomy (GTDB): domain Bacteria; phylum Bacteroidota; class Bacteroidia; order Bacteroidales; family Tenuifilaceae; genus Perlabentimonas. The sequence continues at coordinate 174,948 of DHQB01000023.1, forward strand.
CAACAAAAGCCAAATACCGAATAGATGCATTCTATGAGATTAGGGAAAAGGCTACCCAACGATTTGGCAACAACGATGTTCGAATAAAAGTTGGTGCAGCTAGGTTAGGGAAAAAGATTCTTGAGGCAAAGGGATTGCATAAATCGTTTGGCGATATTGCAATTCTGAATGATTTTTCGTACACCTTTAACCGATTTGAGCGTTTGGGCATTGTGGGCGATAATGGTACGGGTAAATCAACTTTTATTAATGTCATTACCCAGTCAATTCCATCCGATAAAGGGACTATTGAAGTGGGCGAAACGGTTGTGTTTGGCTATTACCGGCAGGAAGGAATGAAAATAAACGACAACCTAAGGGTTATTGATGCTGCTCGCGAGATAGCCGAAGTAGTTACCCTTGGTGATGGAAAAACATTATCGACATCGCAGTTTCTCGCAATGTTTCTGTTTGAACCCGATGTGCAAAATGCATTCGTTAGCAAGTTAAGTGGAGGCGAGAAACGCAGACTTTATCTGTTGACAATACTAATGCGAAGTCCCAATTTTCTTATTCTCGACGAGCCAACCAACGATTTGGATATTGAAACCCTTAATGTACTGGAATCATACCTTGAAAACTTTCCTGGAGTTGTTCTGGTTGTATCGCACGATAGGCATTTTCTGGATAAGGTGGTTGACGGACTTCTAATTTTTGAGGGGAATGGCGAGATAAGTGGATTCCCTGGTGCATATACCGATTATTACGAATGGAAGAAAGAGCAGCAAATAATTATACAAAAGGAAAAGCCAGTACAGGAGAAGGCCAAGCCAAAACCTAGCAGCCAAAAACAAAGGAAACTGAGTTTTACGGAACGGAACGAAATGGAAAGCCTATCAGTTGATATTGAAAGCCTTGAGAATGAAAAGGCTGAGATTGAATCTGAGATAAACAGTACTTCTCTGCATCACGACGACCTAATGCGTAAATCGCAAAGGATAGCACAGATTATTGAAATACTTGACAGCAAGGGTGAGCGATGGCTAGAATTAATGGAGATAGACGAGAATGCAGGTTGAATGGGGTAGGCTAAATGAATTATTCAAAACATATTAACCATTGCCTTCCTTTCAACATAAACAGAAGAAGGTAATTATAGATTTTAAGGGGTAACAGAAACTTAAACCGTAATACAATGCGAACAAAACTTTTTCTAATATCATTCCTTTCGGCTTTTGTGCTTTTATTATCTTGCCAAAACACTAAAAACCAAAAGGTTAATAATTGGGCAATAGCCATACACGGAGGTGCTGGTGCAATGACTCCTGAAAATTATACCCCAGAACAAATTGCTGAATATAGGGCAGAACTCAATGCTGCTTTAAATATTGGGGTTTCCATTTTAAAAAGCGGAGGGTCAAGCCTAGATGCAGTGGAGCAGGTTGTTCGGTATTTAGAGGACTGCCCACTTTTTAATGCTGGTCGTGGTGCCGTATTTACAAACGATGGTAAAAATGAGTTGGATGCAGCAATAATGTTTGGCAAAGATTTATCAGCAGGAGCAGTTGCTGGTGTTGGTGATATTAAGAACCCTATTTCGGCAGCCCGAAAGGTAATGGAGAGTTCCCCACATGTATTAATGGTAGGGAAGGGGGCTTCTCTTTTTGCTTCGCAAAATGGAGTTCAAATGGTTGATAGCACATACTTTTTTACAGAAGATCGTTATCAGGCTTTGCAACGAGCACTCGAACGTGACAGGAAGATGGGTACAGTAGGCTGTGTTGCCCTTGATATTGAGGGCAATTTGTCCGCAGCAACATCAACTGGTGGTATGACCAATAAGCGTTACGGCAGGGTAGGCGATGTGCCAATAATTGGAGCAGGAACCTATGCCAACAATAAAACATGTGCCGTTTCGGCAACAGGGCATGGCGAGTTCTTTATCCGTTACACGGTTGCTCACGATATTTCTGCATTAATGGAGTACAAAGGACTTCGGTTGGATGAGGCTTCTGATGAAGTAATCAAGAAAAAGTTGGTTGATGTAGGCGGAGAGGGTGGAATTATTGCTGTTGACAAATGGGGAAACGTTCACCTTACTTTTAATACCTCTGGTATGTATAGGGGTTATGCAACTGAAAAGGGTGAAATAAAAGTAGAAATTTTTTAGTAGAGGGATCTATCTAAAGGGTTTAATTCTACTTCCTTTACCTAAGGATCCGCAGATTGATGCAAACTTCTTATTTATATTTATCGAAAAACAAAGCCCTTTACATGCATAAAATCAATACTGAGAAATTATTTACCTGGTTACTGTTTAGCTTAACTATAATTATTTCATTAGTCCCATTTTTTAGAATTGGTCTTACTACGGCTGATGATCTTGATAATTACATGGAGTATCTTGGGCATGGACTCTTTAAAGAGGCATGGATGTATGCAAAATATGCAGGTCGATTTTATTTTATTATTACAAAACCTCTTTACTCTTTACCCTATATTGGAGATAATTTTTTAATAACCAAGGTGATTCAAAGTTTCTCTTTGCTACTATCCTATTCCTTGTTTTCAATTCTCATTAAAAAGATTTTCAAATCTAAAGAATTAGCACTCGCTCTATTTCTATTACTTATTGTGGCTACACCAGTTTCACAGAATTTCTTTTTACCCTTTATCGCCTATCCTTTCTATTTTACCTTTAGTTTCTCAATCTTAATTTGTTCATTATTGCTATTTTTAAAATACACAGAAACAAATAACTATAAGTATATAATTTTTTCTGCGATAGTCCTTTTTATTGCAATTCTATTCTATGAGACATATCTTGTTTTTCTTCTATTTATATGCTTTTTTATTTTCTTTAGGAATTTGTATTCCCTTGGAAGTTTTCAAAAATTATTTAGTAATAAGATATTTTACAAAGAGCTAATACCAATTATTTCAGTTGCAGTTTTATACCTCTTACTTTACTTTGGTTTTCGACAAATATTTTTAAACGAAGACGAATTATACATAGGGAGTTCTTTTGTAAAAAGTTTTAGTTTTGCAAACTACCTCACATTAATACTTAAGTTAACAAAGACAATTTTACCAACAAAATTGTATTACCTATCTCAAGATCTTATTGTTCAAAATTCTTTATCTCCTAGCGGTCACTTAAATAATTTTTGGTATATATTACAAAATTCCAAGTTATTGTCGATTGTAAATACAATAATTCAGATGTTTTTATTTGTATTTATAGCCTTGCGTTTTGATAAGAAAATAACGTATAAAAGAGTTATAATTGGGATACTTGTAGCTTTCTTATTTGCTATTTCGGCTCACTCAATTTTAGGAATTGCTGAAAAATACAATGCTGTAGAATATGCCCATATCAGGGGGTATGTTACATCATACTATTCGTATTTTGGGGTTTGGTTGATTATTTTACTGCTATCATACCTAATAATTAAATTGACCCATAAAATTAAATACATTAAGTATGGTATAATCGTTGTTTTGGGTCTTGGAATTGGTTATGTATCAATTATCACCTCTTATACAAATGAACACTTAAGTAGGGGTTGGGAAAAGAGTAAACTTCGGAATGCATTATTGGATAACCTCCTCGAAGATGGCGCATTTAACAAAGTGGACAATGGTTCTATTCTCTACTCTCCCGAAATGCATGGTTCGGACCCATTGGGTGGTTTTCTTTTAGCACATGATTTTACTTGGGCCGAATACATTAAGATTAAATATGAGAGAGACTTTTATTTTGCTAAAAATCCGAACAACCTAGAGTTCTTAATAAATCAATACCCTGAAGCAAAGGTTTATAGATTCACAAAAAAACATACTCAAAAAAACACAAACTTTATGTTTGTCTTAGCAGAAATAAACAAATCAACTATTGATTTTGATAAAGGAATCGATTTGTTTATGAATGCAACATGTAATAAAGCCGATATTTATTATTACTCAGCAACAAAAGATTTCACGTTTATCTTTCGCACTAAAGACTCTGAAAACAAAAGTGCAAAAGTTAACGATGGCGGAAGCATTAAGCTAATTAGTGGATTTAACCAAGTAAGAATAAATAGCATAGACAAAAATGATAAAATATGCTCATTCACTATCGAGTCAGAGGCTGAAATGTTTTCTGAAATGTTTTCGATTGCAAATATGACTTCGAGTTGTACTAACATAATTTGCGTTGTTGATAACAACAGAGTTTTAGCAAATTTCAGTAACGATATTGAAAACCCAATATTTGTTGATAGTACAAATGCATATCCCATCGAGTTTATACCAGAAATATCATTAGAACCAGGATATTCAACCATATCATTATCTGCAAAATTGGAAATAATAAACCATCAAAAAGATAAAGACATTACGATTGTAGTAGAAATTAGAGATAGCAAGGGGAAAAATGTTTTTTGGCAAGACTATGCATATCAGAATATTTCTATAATCAATTTCGTTCAAACCATAGATTTAAAAGGTTTAAAACGTCACCATTCAACAAGTTTGAAGTTTTATATATGGAATTCTGGAAAGGGCGAATTCACAGTTAATAGAATTAGCAATATTTCAGTCAAAATAATTTGATGGCAGTTAGCGATGTTTTAGATTGCATTGTTAAAATATGTATTTAGGTTACATTTGTCAGAGTATAGTAGTATAATTAATATACCTTAATATGAAATTAAATTACCCAAAAACAACAAATAGCAAGACAAGTATATCCTTGATTGTTTCAGTATTTAACGAGGAGGAGGTTTTATCTAACTTTTGGTTAGCTATTAAATCAACAATTAAGACGGACTTGATTGATTTTGATTGTCAGGTGGTGTTTGTAAACGATGGGAGTTCCGACAAAAGCCAATCGATTATAAATGGCTTTATGAAGGAAGACAATGATGGTATTAGGGTAAAATCCATTGAGTTCTCGACAAATTTCGGACATGAGGCGGCAATGATTGCAGGAATTGACAATACCGACGACGACATTGTAATATGTATGGATGCCGACTTACAGCATCCCCCGTCAGCTATAAAGCACATGCTTGAAAAGTATAACGAGGGATTCGAAATTGTATTAATGAACAGAACAAAGCGGCATGATAAAAAGTTTTTCAGTAACGCCATGTCAAAGCTATTCTATGTTGTAATCGACCTTTTATCAGACACCCATTTTGAGAAAAATGCATCCGATTTTTTCATGATATCAAAGAATGTTTCTACAGTCCTTAAAAATGAATATCGCGAAAGGAATCGTTTCCTAAGAGGTTATATTCAAATACTTGGGTTTAATATAACTACTCTTGAATTTGAAGCTCCGGCCAGAAGTGCAGGTAAAAGCAATTACTCTTTCAAAAGCCTTTTAAAGCTTGCATCAACTGCTATTTTTGCGTTCTCAAATAAACCACTAATAATTTCATTAGCGTTCTCGCTATTGTTCTTACTTTTCTCTTTAGGATTAATGATCTTTAGCCTAATAGTTTATTTCTTTGGAGACACACCACCGTCAGGATATACTACTTTAATAATGTTTCAAAGTATAGGGTTTACAATTCTATGTTTTTTAATATCAATACTGTCGATCTATTTTGGAAAAAGTCTTTCAGAACTCCGGGATAGGCCTATTTATTTAATAAAAAGCATCAAACAATAAAGCCATTTACATGTATAAAATCAATACAGAGAAACTATTTATCTGGTTGCTGTTTAGCTTAACCATAATTATTTCATTGGCTCCATTCTTTAAAATTGGGTTTACCACTGCCGACGATTTAGAGAATTACATGAGCTTAATTAAACGCCAACTGTTTAACGAGGCATGGATTTATGCAAAAGGTGCTGGTCGATTTTACTTCATTTTCACAAAACCGTTGTATTCTTTGCCATACATTGGTGAAAGCTTCATAGTAACCAAGATAATTCAAAGTTTTTCTTTAGTGCTATCGTACTCATTATTTTCACTCCTTATTAATAAGCTTTTTAAGTCTAAGGAGCTAGCCCTTGCTTTATTCCTTTTGCTTATTATGGCAACCCCGGCATCAGCGAATTACTATTTGCCTTTTATTGCCTACCCTTTTTATTTCTCTTTTAGCTTCTCAATCTTAATTTGCTCATTTTTGCTCTTTATAAGGTACACAGAAACCCAAAAGTATAAATACGTTATTTATTCTGCGGTAGTCCTTTTTATAGCAATTCTATTCTACGAAACCTATCTTGTTTTTCTAGTGTTTCTTTGTTTTTATATTTTCTTTAGAAATTTCCCTTCATTAGAAAACCTAAAGAGTCTATTCAAGAATAAAAAATTTTATAAAGAGTTAATTCCAATAGTCTCAGTTGCAGTTCTATATGTTGCATTATACTTTGGGTTTCGACAGATATTTTTAGGTGAAACAGATTTATACCACGGAAGTTCTTTTGCAAAAAATTTCAGCTTTACAAACTATTTTAAACTAATTGGCAAGCTAACTCATGCTATTCTGCCAATTAATTTGTTCAATCGGTCGCAAAGTTTTATTATCCAAAATTCTTTATCTCCAATCGGGCATATAAATAATTTCCGGCATATTTTACTGAACTCCAATTTAATATCCATTGTAAATGCGATAATTCAGATATTTTTTTTTGCATTTATTGCTTTACGTTTTGATAAAAAGATAACCTATAAAAGTATTTTAATAGGGATAATTGTCGCTTCATTATTTGCAATTTCGGCTCATTCAATCTTGGGCGTTGCCGAAAAATACAATGCTATTGAATATGCATATATCAAAGGCTATGTAACTTCCTTTTATTCGTATTTCGGAATTTGGGTGATTATTTTACTCCTATTTTACCTAATGATTAAATGGGTTAATAGAATTAAATGTCTTAAGTACGGTGTAATCTTAGCTTTGAGTCTTGTAATTGGTTATATATCAATAATAACGTCTTATACTAATGATCACGTAAGTAGGGGCTGGGAAAAAAGTCAACTCCGATTTACTTTGCTAGACGATCTCTTTAAAGAAGGAGCATTTAACAAGGTGGATAACGGCTCTGTTTTTTATACTCCCGAAATGTATGATTCTGATCCGTTGGGCTACGTTCTTGCTGCACAAAACTTTAATTGGTCTAACTACATTCATGTTAAATTTGATAGAGTATTTTTTACAGCCAAAAATCCGCAAGAATTACAATTATTAATAAACCAGAATCCTGAGGCAAAAGTTTATAGATTTATAAAAAATCATACCCAAAAACTCACAAACTTTATGTTTGTTGTTGCCGAAATCAATAAAGAAACTATTGATTTTAATAGAGGTACTGATTTATTTATGAATGCAACTTGTAATAAAGCCGATATTCATTATTACTCAGCAACAAAGGATTTTATGTTCATCTTTCATCCCAAAGATTCTGAAAACAAAAAAGCTGAAATAAATGGTTTTGATTTTATTGAACTACATAGTGGGTATAACCAAATAAAAGTTATTAGCCTAGACAAACATGATAAGATAAGTTCATTCTCAATTGAGTCAGAGGTCGAAATGTATTCTGAAATGTTTTCAATTTCAAATATGATTTCGGATTACACACAACAAATAAGAATTTTAGAAAATGATAGTATCTCAATACACCATTATAGCGATATTGAAGCCTCAATCGTTGTTGAAAGCACTGATGTTTTCCCATTAAGATTTACTCCACAAATCACTTTAAAATCCTCATATTTAAACATATTGTTAACTGCAAAATTAGAGATAAGTAATTACACAAAAGATGAAAACATTCAGATTGTAGTAGAGATTAGAAATAACAAAAACAATGTTATTTATTGGGACAGCAAAGCATATTCTGACTTTTCATTAATTAATTTTGATCATGTCATAAACTTAAAAGGTGTAAAAAACTATAATCAGGCAAGCCTAAAGTTTTATTTATGGAATCCTAATGGTTGTGAGTTTACAATTGATAGGATCAGCAATATTTCGGTTAAAATATTTTAGCAGTAATTAATTGCATTTTAAATGTTTAAGCAAACAAAATCTTAACACGTAATAATATGATTTCAAAATACCCCAAAACCCGAACTATTTTACCCGATGATTATAAAAAAATCTACAATGATCATTACTATAAAAATCGTGAGGGGCAAACTTCTGCATCATTCTTATCGAAAATGATGGAATCGTGGTTACATAAAAAAGTAGCAAAAGACCTATCAAACAGCACTGATAGATATACCCTCGAAATTGGAGCCGGAACTCTAAATCAGTTGCAATATGAAAATACTAAACCATACGATATTATTGAACCATTTACAGCCCTTTATAAAAACTCAAAATATTTATCCCAAATTGATAATATCTACAATGATATTGATGACATTGAGGTATCCCCGAAATATGACAGGATTACATCCATTGCAACATTTGAGCATATAACTGATTTGCCAAAAGTTGTTGCAAAAACATGTCAATTATTAAAAACAGGAGGCACATTGCGGGTTTCTATTCCCAATGAGGGCACAATCCTTTGGAAGCTTGGCTGGAAATTAACAACAGGACTAGAATTTAGATTAAAATACAAGTTGAAATACGAAACTTTACTTAAACATGAGCATGTAAATAATGCAGATGAAATAGAAGATGTGCTCAACTACTTTTACTCAAATGTAAAATGTTCGTGCTTTGGATTAAACCGAAGGTTTGCATTTTATAGGTTTTATGAATGCTCTGAACCTAAAATAAGTGTTGCTGAAGATTATTTAAAATAATTTCTAATTTTTACTTAATTAATCATTGCCATTCTTGACTCTAAACTTCTTGGACAAATTCAGCACTTTGGTTAAAGGGAGCAGTAAAAGATGAAAAGTTATTTTAAAAGTTGTAACTAAATATTTTTAAAGCACACAGTTTTTTTTCAATAAAAATTATTAAATTGCTTATAGTTCTTTTTTTAATTTATTCCGACAATAAAATGCGGAGGCGAAAACCGAAAAGCCTTATGAGTAGGTAACCCTAATTCTTTTTAAAATGACAACTGATACACAAAACCCCCAAAGTCAATCTGGACAAACAGTAATTATTCAGCAAAGTGACAAAAAATCCAACGGTGTTGGAACCTCAGGTTTCGTTTTAGCCTTAATAGCCTTGTTTCTGGGTTGGGTCCCTTTCTTAGGATGGATATTATGGCTATTAGGCCTTATTTTATCTTTTGTTGGTGTATTTAAGGAGCCAAAAGGATTGGCTATTGCAGGATTAGTGATTTCACTAATAGGCATAATTTTATTGATTACTGTGTTTGGAGCAATTTTAGGAGGAGCTGCTTTTTTATAAATAGATAAACTAAGCTATTTGTTTACTTCCCAATGGTAGCTTCTTATCGTTATGGATTAACAAAATCCTAAAATAATTTCTACTCTTTTGCATTTAAAAGGGGGTGGCTTTTTGGTCACCCTTTTCTCTTTTCAGTAATATTTTTTTAAAAACCCCCATAAATAAATTGTTATTCTAGATTTATTGTCGATATTGAACCACATGGTTTAACCAAATGGTCAAGGTTTGTGTTTACACAAAATTATTAAAGTATAATGACTGAAAAAGATAAGCAAACGGAAGAAAAAATTTTTGAAGCAGCCACAACCATATTCTTAGAGAAAGGCATGGACGGTGCCCGAATGCAGGAAATTGCTGACCGCGCAGGGATTAATAAATCATTGCTGCATTACTATTACCGATCAAAAGATCGGCTATTTAATGCTGTATTCGAAGCGATTGTAAGACTATTGTTTCAAAAGTTTGCTCCAGTATTAGACGAAAAACTTACCCTAGAGGAAAAAACAAGATTTTTTCTAAGGGAACACATATCTTTTCTTCAACAAAACCCTAGGTTAGCTTCTTTTGTCCTCAACGAAATTAACCGCAATCCAGCAATAGTTAAAAAATTTATCGAGAAACTCGACTTTAATACTTTGTGGGATACTCTTGAAACACAACACCAAGATGAATTTTTAAAGTATAATATCACTCGAGAATCTATACCACAGTTAATAACTTCCATTTTAGCATTAAGTGTTTTTCCGTTTGCAGCCAGGGCGCTAATTGCCAGTATATTTGAAACAAATGAATTTTCTTTTGATGATTATATAGAACAGCGGAAAGAGTATGCCGCCGATTTTGTTGTTAATGCTATTAAAAATAAATAATAGACGGATGAACATACAAAAACTTACATTTCTAGTCCTCATAGCTATAGGTGTGGGGCAGCTTAAAGCCCAAAATTCCATATCACTTAAGGAGTGTTATGATAAAGCCTACGCATCAACCCCAATAGCTTCCGAAAAGGAGCTTTACAATCAGATTTGGCAAGTAAAGGATAAAAACCTCTCGAAGGGTTGGCTTCCAACCCTTGATGCCAATGGCAGTTTTGTTTATAACTCGTCGGTTATGGATTTATCTGAGGTTATGGGCTCGCTGCCCATACCGGGTATTGCTAATCAAATTAAGCCACTACCGCACGAACAGTATAAAATTACCCTCGATATTAACCAAACCATTTACGATGGGGGCGCGGTTAAAAGCGCAAGAGCCATTGAAAAAGCCGAACACATTATTAACGAGAAGCAAATTGAGGTAGATTTGTATAAGTTGCGTAGCCAGATTAATACCTACTATTTCAACCTGTTACTTATTGATAGGCAGAGAGTGCTGTTCCAGAATTACCTCGAAATTATTGGCAAACGAATAGCCTCGCTTGGCTCAGCGCACGAGAGTGGTATGTTATTACAATCGGATATAGATGTGCTAACCTGCGAAAAGATAAAGATTGAGCAGCAGATTGCTGAAAATGCCATCCAAAAAAACTCATTGCTAAAAATACTCTCAAGCCTTATTGGGATTGATATTGACGGCTCTGTGGAATTTACGATACCCGAAACAGAGACAGAAATAACAGCTGAAATGCAACGGCCCGAACTGCAAATTTTCGACCTCAGAAAGGAACAGCTAAATGCAACTATGAAACTAGCAGATAGTAAGCGAAGGCCAAAGGCATTTGGATTTGCCACAGCGGGCTATGGAAATCCCCCCGGCAGTAATTTTTTTAAGGATGAGTTTGCACCGTTCTATATGGTTGGGGCAGGTGTTAAGTGGAATATATTTGACTGGAACAAAGCGAAGAATGAAAAACAAGTTATTATACTTCAGCAGAATATTATTGAGAGTAGAAAGGTTGACTTGACTGATAACCTCGAAAGACTTCTTGATGCCAAGAGTTCAGAAATACAGAGCCTTGAATCGTTGATTGAGGCTGATAGGCAACTGATTGAATTGCGCAAAAGAATTACCCAAACAGCCGAATCGCAGTATAAAAATGGCGCAATAACTGCCACCGAATATCTCAATGAGCTGAACTCGGAAAAGCAAACCCTAATAAATCACGAAATCCACAGTATTAATCTTGCGAAGGCAAGGGTAGAGTTCTACAATATCTGCGGAAAAGAGATAAACTAATAATAAGTAATAATATGAGAACTGGATTAATAGCCATTATTTCAATTGCTCTGTTTGCAGGGTGTTCCGGAAATGGCGATCAAGCAGATGCATACGGAACCTTTGAGGCAACCGAGGTAATTGTATCTGCAGAAACGAGTGGACGTATTCTGAAATTTGATGTTGCAAAAGGCTCAGAAATAGCTAAGGGAGAGCAAATTGTACTTGTCGATACTACCCTGTTTCATCTCCAAAAAGATGAAATAGATGCTGGTATTAAGAGTATTAGTACCCGTATAGGTTCAGTAAATGCACAGAACGAGATTCTGAATCAGCAGATTGCAAACCTGAATATCAACATTGAGCGGACTGAAAATATGCTAAAAAATGAGGCTGCAACCCAAAAGCAATACGATGACTTGCTTGGGCAGCGGGCCGTATTGCAAAAGCAAATAGTGGCCAATAGCACCCAAAGAGCATCAATTGAATCTGAAATATCGGTTTATAAAACCAAGAGAGCTACAATGGATGAGCAAATTAATAGATGTAGCGTTAAAAGCCCGCTTAAGGGAACCCTAATAGAGAAATATGCCGAGGAAGGTGAGCTTACTGGTGCAGGAAGACCATTAGCTAAAATTGCCGACTTGTCGGTAATCAAACTTAAGGTTTATGTTAGCGGAGCGCAATTGGGAAGCATTAAACTTGGTGGCCAATGTACGGTTAGGGTCGATGATGGCGATACAGGGTATAAAACCTTTCAAGGAATGATATCGCATATTGCCGAAAAGGCGGAGTTTACACCAAAAATAATACAAACAAAAGAGGAGCGTGTAACGCTTGTGTATGCCGTAACCATTGATGTGGCTAACGATGGTACAATGAAATCGGGCATGCCCGGTGAGGCAATTTTCTAAGGTTATGCAAAAAGTAATTGAATCATCTGGAATTGAAAAACGATTTGGAGATGTACAAGCTCTAAGCGATATCAATTTTGATGTAAATGAGGGTGAAATATTTGGCTTTATTGGTCCCGATGGTGCTGGTAAAACTACCCTTTTTAGACTCATTACCACTCTACTTGTGCCCGATGCAGGAAAAATGAGGGTTCTAGGGCTTGATGCTGTTACTGGTTACAAAGAATTACGCAAGAGCATTGGCTATATGCCCGGTCGATTTAGCCTTTATGAGGACCTTTCGGTTGAAGAAAATCTTAGGTTTTATGCAACCGTTTTTGGTACCACGGTTAAAGCGAACTACAGCCTAATTTCTGATATTTATTCGCACATCGAACCCTTTAAAAAGAGGTTAGCAGGTAAACTCTCGGGTGGGATGAAGCAAAAACTAGCCCTTTCGTGTGCGCTTATCCATAAACCCTCTTTGCTTGTTCTCGATGAGCCAACAACTGGTGTTGATGCAGTATCGCGAGCAGAATTTTGGGAGATGCTGAAAAATTTGAAACAGCATAATATAACGGTAATTGTATCTACACCCTATATGGATGAAGCCATGCGATGTAATCGGGTAGCCCTTATGCAGGATGGCAAAATAATGCTTATTGATAAGCCCGAAAAGATTAAGGATGGTTTTACCAAGAAACTATTCAGCGTAAAAGCCACTGCAAAGTATCAGCTCATTAATACGTTAAGGAACTTTTCAGGAATCAATACAGCCTATCCTTTTGGCGACTCGGTGCATATAACTTTTACCAACGACCTATTTGATATTTCATTGCTAGAGTACCTTAAAAAAAATGGTATTGCTGATGCTACCATTGCCGAAGCTGAAGCAGGGATTGAGGATAGATTCCTTGAGTTAATGTAAAATACTTATACACTGAGAATAAGCAAGTACTATTTATGACAAACGGGAAGGTAATTACAGTCAAAAATCTGGTTAAAAAATTTGAACATTTTGTGGCCAACGATAATCTGAATTTTGATGTGTACCAAGGAGAGATTTTTGGTTTTTTGGGGGCAAACGGAGCAGGTAAAACCACTGCAATTAGAATACTTTCGGGTTTGTTGCAACCTACTTCGGGCGAGGTGATTGTGGCAGGTTTTGATGCAAAAAAGTATCCTGAGAAAATTAAAAAGAATATTGGGTATATGTCCCAAAAGTTCTCTCTATACCAAGACCTTACGGTTAATGAGAATATAATGCTTTATGGTGGAATTTACGGTATAAGAAAAAAAGTTATTAAGGAACGCACGAATGAACTTTTAAAAAGTCTTCAGTTTGAGGAGTATGGCAAAAGGCTTATATCCTCTTTACCCCTTGGGTTAAAGCAAAAACTTGCATTTTCTGTGGCCATTCTGCACGAGCCCAAAATTGTTTTTTTAGATGAGCCCACAGGGGGCGTTGACCCCATGGCCCGGCGTCAGTTTTGGGAACTGATTTACGAAGCCGCATCAAGGGGTATTACCGTTTTTGTAACCACACACTATATGGATGAAGCCGAGTACTGCGACAGGGTATCAATTATGAACGATGGTAAAATTGTGGCGCTCGATACACCAACCGAACTTAAAAGACAGTACAACGCCTCATCTATTGAAGAGGTTTTTGTGAAAATTGCACGACCAAATAGGAGTTAAAGTATGAAACGTTTTATTGGATTTGTAAAAAAAGAGTTTCTTCATATTTTCAGAGATTTTCGTACGTTAATCATCCTGTTTGGTATTCCAACGGCGCAAATTCTTATTTTCGGGTTTGTGGTAAGCACCGAAATAACGGACGTGGATATTGCTTTTCTTGATTTGTCAAAAGATGAGGTTACCCAAAATCTTACTGATAAATTTTGTTCTTCTGGATTTTTTCGAGGCGTTGATAATCTCCATAGCTACAACGATATTGATGATATTTTGAAGTCGGGCAGGGCTAAAGCAGTTGTGATTTTCAGTGAGAATTTTGGCCGCGATTTAATGAGTCAAGGTAAGGCCAGCATAAGCATCATTGCTGATGGTTCAGAGCCTAATACTGCAACTTTTATTACCAATTATGCGTCAGCCATTATAAGCGATTTTAACAAAGATTTTATTAAAGATGGAAGCGAGAGTAGGCTTCTTGTTCAATCGGAGGTAAGCATGTTTTATAATCCTGAACTAAAAGGGCATTTCATGTTTGTACCCGGGGTTATAGCCTATATTTTAATTCTTATTTGTGCCCTAATGACCTCAATTACCATAACCCGCGAAAAGGAATTTGGGACAATGGAAGTTTTGCTGGTATCGCCACTTAAACCAATACAAATTATAATTGGTAAGGTAGTACCCTACTTTATTCTTTCATTTATAAACGTAATACTAATCCTCTCGCTTTCATGGTTGGTATTTGGCCTTCCGGTTAAGGGTAGTATGTTGCTTTTACTAGCCGAAAGCATGCTTTACATCCTAATGAGTCTTTCATTGGGCATATTTATCTCTACCGTTTCAAAAAATATGCAGCAGGCAATATTCATTTCATTAGTGGGTTTGCTGCTTCCTACTATTCTCCTTTCGGGGTTTATATTTCCCATTGAGAATATGCCCAAGGTTTATGATATAGTATCATCAGTATTGCCCCCTAGGTATTTTATAACAATAGTAAAGAGCATTATGATTAAGGGCACAGGCTTTTTGTATATCTGGAAAGAAACGTTGATACTAATCCTAATGACAATAGTTTTTATAGGGTTGAGCGTAAAGAAATTTAAAATTAGGTTAGAGTAGGAGCCGTTGTGGGTAAAAACAATTAAAAATGAGGACAATACTGTATTTTATTAGAAAAGAGTTTATCCAAATATTTCGCGATAAGTTTATCGGGAAAGCAATATTTGCAGTCCCATTGGTTCAACTCCTCATACTTGTTCCTGCTGTAACCTTCGAGATAAAAAACGTAAATCTTTGTGTGATTGATAGGGATATGTCTGCCGATTCCAGAAAGTTGATAAGCCAGCTTGAGGGTTCAACATTCTTTAAAATAAAATATTTAACATTCTCCGAGGAAGAGGCCAATACCTTACTTCAGGAAAATAAATGTGATATGGTTTTGCAAATCCCCTCAAAATTTGGTAAGAACATAGGGGTAGGGGAGCAAAGTAAAATCATGGTTTCAATAAACGCCATAAATGCAACAACTGCCCAACTCTCGTTGGCATATCTAAATGGGGTAATTCAGAATTTTAACATGAATATTGCTGTCGAAAATGCTGTTCCACTTGCCAGTTTAAGTAAACCACAAATTAATATTTCAAGCAGGCATTGGTATAACGAAACACTCAACTATAGCTATTTTATGCTTCCGGGTATTCTTGCAATTCTGGTTACGGTTATTGGATTCCTTTTGGCAGGGCTAAACTTTGTAAAAGAAAAGGAAGTGGGTACCATTGAACAGATAAACGTTACCCCAATAAAAAAGTATCAATTTATTACAGCAAAAATGTTCCCTTTCCTTGTGATTAGCCTCTTTGATTTGGCTCTTGGTTTGCTTATTGGCAGGTTATTTTTTGGTGTTCCGTTTCAAGGAAGTATAGGCCTACTGTTCCTCTGCTCCGCTGTTTTTCTAATTTCCGTGCTCGGTTTGGCGCTTTTTATCTCAACCTACTCATCAACCCAGCAACAGTTTATGTTCGTTGCGTTTTTCTTTATGATAATATTTATTCTGATGAGCGGAATTTTTACACCACTTGAGAGCATGCCCCAATGGGCACAAAAAGTAAATTTGGTTAACCCAATGGTCTACCTAATACGCATTAACAGAATGGTTATGCTAAAAGGCTCTGGTTTCCACCAAATTAGTTCAGATTTGTATGCTCTGATTGTTATTGCAACTTCATTTACCTTTTTTGCTGTAAAGAGGTATAGGAAAACGAGTTAAAGATTTTATTTCTTATTATTCCTGCTGTTTTTGCATAAATAAATCCCCCAAAGATTGCCCGTCTTGCTCAGAATAACCAATTGCGAATATTTTTAACGAATTACCCGAAAAATTATCCGTAATTTAGTTTTCACGAATAAATAGTGCTTTTTTGTTCAGTAATTTACAATGAGTGCAATGCTAAATTCGTTAATTCTACTCTCTTTTTTTTATCTGCTTTTTTGTAATCCTCCTTCTTTTGCTGAAAGAAATTTAGCCGGAGGCACTATATCTATAACTTAAAGCAACCCAAATACCAGCGTAGAAGTTGATTTTGAAGAGCCGCAGGAACTGCCTTCTCATAGTAACTCTTATTCGGTTAACGAGGCGATATATAGGGAAACAATTGACAGCCTTCAGCACTTTTTAAAAAATAGGGATACTGAGTTCGAAGCAGGTATTATTTGTGAAATGGGCTCTGCACATTATCGTAACTTTAATTTTGAGAAAGGTCTTGATTGTGCCAAAGAAGCACTTGGAATAGGTCATTCCATTAACAATACTGTTATCATTATAAGGGCGTTGAGATTATTTGCCGATAATTATTATGCCAAGCGCATTACGAGCAATCAACCGATTATTTTCTGCAAGAATTGGAATACCATTATATTAGCCCCAACTAAGTACATGACAAAAAATTAAAAATATTAATATCATCTTGAAAATAAGCGTTTAATAGCACAGTTGCAATGTAAGTTAGCCCGTATTTGAATAAACTTTTAGCCTTTTTCCCGTGTTTTTTGGTTTTTATTGGTTTGACGTACTTATGCAAATAATCACCCACCAAATAGGCCCATGTAAATTCAATCATCACAAAGGCAAACAGTTTTTCAATTCGATCAATTTCCGTCAGGTGTGTATCCTCAATGTTGAACCCACTAGTTTTAAGCGCTTTGAATGCCGTTTCAATCTGCCATCGCTCCTTGTAAATGGCCAGTGCATCTTCAGGTTTGTTGAATGAGATAACAAGCTGCAATTCAGGTTTTCCCTTTTTGTCTTTTACTTTAGAACCTGAGAGATAACAAAGCTGGTTGTTCAGGGAAACGATGCGCTGATTCACCCGGCAACCGTTTAATGGCAAATCGGCAAACAGCCAGCTGGCCTTAACCCGCTTCCCATTGCGTGGTTGTTCGACCCAAAAGTTTTCACGGATACGAATATAGTACCGAATTCGCCTTTCATTCTGGTGCTTAATCCATTTTTCTCCCACAAACTCCCGGTCTGCTGTCAAGCAATCTAAAGACTCAGTGCCCAAAAATCGAATAATCCTTTCAATCAGATCAATTCGTTCATGGGTATTTGAGTTGCCAAATTTGGGTAATAGTTTAAACATCAATGGGAAAGCAACTCCATGGTAAACAACTGCGATGACGAGTATATTAATGTTCTGCTGACCAAACTTCCAATTCGTCCTGTCCATGGCTAGGCGGTATGGGGGTTTGTGCGGTAGTAGCCTGAATATCAAGCGGGCGATTAAATCCGTGTCCAAAAGATAGGCTGCCATAAACCGCTGTATTCTCCTGAGCGAGGAACTCGTACTGGCATTACTATCAAATGCAGTAGCAAGCTTCTCAAAGCCAACGGTCTGCATTTTACACAGTGCACTGATAAATAAAACAAAGAACTTTACACGGGCTAGATTTCTACCTGTTTGTTCATGGAAAATGGAAACTAATTCACTACTTTTATCCTCTACTCTGGGTGTCGTGTATTCTTACTTTGAAGTGCGGTAATTTCTTGTAAGATACTGATATTCAGAGTATTAACCAAATACTTATAGCCCTATATTATTGGTATTCAGTTATTTATTTTTTTGTCATATACTAAAATAAAACACTCTTTTTTTAACATAAATAATTGCTGATAAGGCTAGTAATAATTAAATATTTGGTAATAATAGAAGGCTGTCTAAAGAGTCTTAATGATCTTAAATAGACAGCCTCCTATTTTATTTATTATTCAATAATATTGAATAATCACTCTATATTGTTTAGTTAAGAGGGCAGCCAGTTCAGCAACCTTCTAAAGGGAGTTAACGAGTTAAAAAAATTATTAAAATGCTATGTAATTATAATAAAAACAGTCGATTATGTTTTTACCGTAGGTTATTTATACTTCAAAAAAATCTACTCCCTACCTATCAATGAGATATAAATTTTTACTGAAAAACCATGGTTTATGAAAAAGAAACTAGAGTCATAACCAAGGTCGGTACTGGTATCGGCGGGTCCGCCAAAGTTTAAAACTATGCCGCCATCGAGGTCGTAACCTGCTGCAAAAACAAGGAATACTGGCTTAACAGGAATGTAGTAACGAAATCCAATCGAGAGAGAGTAGTCTATTGCACTTGAAAAGCCTTTTAGGCTTACCATTTCTTTTCCAGGGTTTAGGGCTTCACCCATTTCTTTAGCATATTTAGAATGGTAACCTGTACCAAACCCAAATCTATCAAGAAAAGAAACGTACATGGCAAATCGCTTTGGCGCAACACCCGGGGTTAAACTATACATACCCCTCGACAAACAAAGTTGGCGAAGAAGGTCGGCACCAAACCCTATGGTGTAATACTTTCCTGTAAAAAGAGTGTCGTAAGCAGATACACCAAAACTTTGGTGCTCTCTACCTCCAGGTGTTGTGAGGGTGGCAAACATTACAGGTAGGCTAATTCGGGAATAACCAATGCCCCAATACCAACCCATTTGGTTTTCAACGTGAGAGGCTTTCCACTTGCCATCAACGTATCGTCTCTTTTTAAAGGTTTTAAGTAGTTCAACAGAAAAAAATTTATTCTTGAAATTGTATTCACTAAATGAGCCAACAGGGGTTTCTCCAGCCCAATCGACCGACCCAGAAATGCTAGAGCCTTGCAAGCGAAGCCAATAGGATTTTAAACCTACATATCCGCCGTAACGCTGAATCTTCCCAACAAAGTTATGATCGACCTGAGCCGAAAGCCCTACCCTCATTCCTATTCGCTTTATACCAATACTTCCCTCGTAAGATGAAAGAGTATTAGAGTTGAAGTTATAACTTAGCAACTCTGGATCAGCACCAAAAATATTTGTAACATACCATTTAAGCGATGGAACATAGGTAATTCCAATAAAAGCAGGAATAGTATCTGCAGTATTTGCCCTTGCATAAAAGGTGACTCCTGCTGTTAGGAGCATTATTACAGCAAGTATTTTTTTCATAAAAAAGGGGGATGAGTTTGATATTAAATTTACGATATAATGGAATAAGATGTACGTTTAGACTAATATTTTTTTGATTTTTTTTAATTTTTTGTATTTTGCTAATAAAGTACAGGATTATAAAGAAATTAAACCTAAATCATTATTGTTTGTCATAGTAGTTTATGCTAATTCAGTAATTTTTATAACATATTTTTGTTTATATCAATAGATTCAATCACATAGATTTTTAACCTAAACCAATCTGAAATGAAAAGACTGCTTTCAATGTTTTTGCTACTTCCGTTGCTCGCTGGCGTTATGTCATCGTGCGATAAGTATAGCTACAAATCCGTTCCCGGAGATCCAATGAATACAAGGATTTATACCCTCGATAACGGGCTCAAAGTTTATATGAGTGTTTATAAGGATGAGCCTCGTATTCAAGCCTATGTATCTGTAAAGGTGGGTAGCAAGTATGATCCATCCGAAACTACTGGCCTTGCTCACTATTTTGAGCACCTAATGTTTAAAGGAACATCTACCTTTGGTACCCTCGATTGGGAAAAGGAAAAGCCAATGCTCGATAGAATTGAAACTCTTTTTGAGGAGTATCGCAACGAGACCGATCCTGCAAAACGTGCCGAAATTTATAAAGTAATCGATAGTGTTTCCTACGAGGCATCTAAGGTTGCTATTCCTAATGAGTACGATAAGCTAATGAGTGCAATTGGCTCAAAGGGAACAAACGCTGGAACATCTAACGATTTTACCGTTTACATGGAGAATGTACCAAGCAACCAGCTAGAGAATTGGGCTATTATACAAGCCGAGCGTTTTGCCGATGCTACCATAAGGCTTTTCCATACCGAGTTAGAAACCGTTTATGAGGAAAAGAATATGTCGCTTACAAATGACGGACGCAAAGCAAATGAAGCACTTAATAGCCTGTTATACGCCAACCACCCTTATGGCCAGCAAACTACTTTGGGTGAGTCCGAACACCTTAAGAATCCATCTATAATCAACATTAAGAACTTCTATAATCAGTATTATGTGCCAAACAATATGGCGGTTATACTCTCCGGCGATTTCGACCCCGATGAGGCAATAAAGATAATAGATGAGCACTTTGGTAAATTGGTGAAAAAAGAGGTACCTAAATTTACTTTTGAACCTGAGAAACTAATTGAAGAACCTCTTGTTGCAGAGGTTATTGGCCTTGAAGCAGAACGTGTGAATGTTGGGTTCCGTTTCCCTGGTGCAGGTAGTCGTGAGGCCATGATGGCTGATATGATAGGCATGATGCTATCCAATAGATCAACTGGACTTATCGACTTAAACGTAAATCTTCAACAGAAAACGCTTAGTTCAGGTGCTTATGTTTCATCCCTTTCCGATTATTCCACACTTAACCTTTACGGCATGAATAAGGGCGGACAAACCCTTGAAGAGGTTAAGGATATTCTATTGGAGCAAGTAGATCTTTTGAAAAAGGGAGAGTTCCCCGATTGGATGATTGAAGCGACAATCAACAATCTGAAATTGAACGAAATGCGTAGCCTCGAAAGCAACTCGGGTAGAGCTTGGGCGATGTCGAGGAGCTTTACTGATGGAATCGATTGGAAAGATGTTGTTTCGTATATTGATGAACTTGGAAAAATTACTAAGGATCAAATTGTTGCCTTTGCCAATGAGCATCTAAACAACAACTATGCTGTGGTTTATAAGCGTCAGGGAAAACCTGAGATTGAACTTGTTGACAAGCCTTCAATTACTCCAATACATATTAATCGAGATGTAGAGTCAGATTATCTAAAATCGTTTAAAGAGCGTCAGGTGGTTGAAATTGAGCCTGCATTCATCGATTTTGAGAAGGATTTAAATAAAGTAACTACCTCTACTAATCTCGAAATTCTTCATAAAGAGAACGTTGAGAATAAAACCTTCTCGCTATACTACTACTATCCATTTGGTACCGATAACGATAACTGGCTAAACCTTGCCTCAGGATACCTTAAGTACCTTGGTACATCAGAGTTTACTGCAGAGCAGATTAAGCAGGAGTTCTATAAATTAGCTTGTTCATTTAACGTATTCTCATCAAGCGATGAAACATATGTTTACGTTAGTGGATTAAGTGATAATCAAGAGGCTGCCGTAAGGTTGCTCGAATCGTTAATGACCGATTGCCAGCCCAATGATGTTGCACTTGCCAGTTATATCCAAAACGAGCTTCGCTCGCGCAATAACTCAATGCAGAATCAGCGTATGGTATTCTCCGGATTGGTAGATTATGCAACTTATGGTCCTAAATCGCCATTTAATAGCAAGCCTACCAACAACGATCTTAAGGGTGTTAATTCGGAAACACTAATCAGCAAGATTAAGAGTTTATCAACGTTCCCTCACAAAATCCTTTACTACGGACCATCATCTGCTCAGGATCTTAAAACAATGGTTGAAGAGATACACAATGTACCCGCAGAATTTGCTGCAGTTCCTGCTGCTCATATCTTCCAGAAGTTAGAGACATCTAAAAACAGGGTGGTATTCTCGCATTACGATGCAAACCAGTCGAATTTGCAGCTCATAAGTCGTGGTGTTGATTACGATTACGACCTACTTCCAAAAATTAACCTGTTTAATAATTATTTTGGTTCTGGAATGAGCGCAATTGTTTTCCAGGAGTTAAGAGAAAAGAGAGGTCTGGCTTATACAGCATATTCCATCTACCGTACACCTAGTAAACCCGATGAACCATTTATGAACACAGGTTTTATTGGTACCCAAAACGACAAGGTTGTTGATGCTTTCATCGCTTTTGATGATTTGTACAATAACATGCCTGTTTCCGATAAAGCGTTCGGTTTGGCCAAAGAATCAATTCTGAACAATATTCGTAATGAGCGGGTTACCAAGATGAGCATTATTTGGAATTATTTGAATGCAGATAGGATGGGCTATAAAGGTGATATCCGAAAAATGTATTGGGATACTATTCCGACTATGACCATTGATGATGTGATTGCTTTTAACGAGAAGTATATTAAGAATCAACCCAAGACTTATGTTATCCTAGGGAATGAAAAAGTATTTAACTTTAAAGAGTTAACCACAAAGTTTGGCCCTGTTGAAAAGGTTTCACTCGACAATATTTTCAAATTCTAACATAAAAAGTTCTTTTAATTAAAGCGGGGGCCAATGGTTCCCGCTTTTTTTAGTGGTATTTTATATGCTCTTGAATTTAGTGTTAACTTTTAGCAATAGCTTGCAGTCTGTTTTGACACTGAGGCACAGAAAACCTATTTGGTTACGATTCTATAACCTTAGTTTAAGAGGAGGAATTATGGTAATGACTATGAGTTACCCTTTGATTCAAAGGATAGCAAGTATCAAGAAAATAGTTTTAATTAGTAGGTAATTAGGGTCTTAATTGCAGATGTTCATTGGGATTTAGTGCAATTTTAAAGGCGGAATTGTATGGGTAAAAAATAGAAAGGAGGCCCAACCAAAAGCCTCCTTCCCCAAAAACACGAATAATGTTCAACCAAAAAAATAAAAAACCAAGCATTATGTTGCATGTACAAAATGCGTTCGCAATTTACGACTATTTAATTACTATCCTATATCTTTTTTAATGATTAGTGTTAAAAGTTTAATTGAGCCATTATTTTTTAAACGAATAACCTGTTTCTTTTTATTTGAGTAGTAATACTTTGGTTTTTTTGTTACTTTGCCTGCATGTTTAATTCTTTTAAGCAATCTATGAGAATTTTGCGAGGGTTATTATTGCTGATTTTATTAAATTTAAATGCTTATCACGTTCAAGCTATTGGACGACTACCATATAAGAACTTTTCGCACAGAGACTACCTTGGACATTTTCAGAACTGGGCAATAATTCAGGATCAGAGAGGCCTTATTTATGCAGCAAACAATAACGGTATTCTAGAGTTCGATGGAACTGCCTGGAGATCAATTTCCGTTAAAGGTGTTGTTGCTCGTTGCCTTGATACCGATAGTAAAGGTCGAGTTTGGGTTGGGGGACAAGACGAAATAGGATTTCTTACTCCTGACAGTTTGGGGTATATGGTTTATAAATCGCTAATGGACCTAGTGCCTAAAACCAGTGTAAAAGTTGGCTTAGTTAGGCAGGTATTTGCAACCAACCATGGTATTTACTTTAGTAGTAACAGTTGCATAATTAGATTGTATAAAGATGAGTACTCTGTTTTTTATCCTAAGACCCTTTTTCATAGAACTTATTTTGTTAATGGAAAAATATACTCACTTCAGCCTCAGGTAGGATTAACAGTTTTGGCAAACGATACGTTAACCCTTGCCCCTAGTGGTGCCCATTTTGAGAATACGCGTATTTATTCAATGCTACCCTATGACAAGGATCGATTACTAATAGCAACTCAAAGCGATGGATTCTGGTTGTACGGATTAACCAATAACGAGAGCGAAAATACAGTTGCCGTAACAATAAAACCTTTTAAAACATCAAATGATAATTTCTTTAAGCAGAATTGGGTTTACAATGGCATCACTTTACCCAATGGGAATTTTGCCTTTGGCACTTACCGAGGCGGTGTGGCTATTATTGATAGTAATGGAGATATTGTCCAGTACATTGGCAAATCACAGGGTATACAAGATGAAACAGTTTGGCATTTAACCTGCGATAGTCAGGATAATATTTGGCTAGCGCTCAATAACGGAATTTCGTATTCAGCATTAAACTCTCCCTTAACTTCGTTTGATGAGGATTTTGGGGTTCAGGGTGTTCTTCAAACAGTTTACCGACATGGTTCTATACTTTACATATCCTCAAATGCAGGTGTATTTGCTCTGGATAAAGGATTATTTAAGCGCGTTAACGGAATATTAAACCTATCGTGGGATATGCTGGGTGTTAAAACATCCGACAAAAAAAATCACTTATTAGTCGCTACTGGCGATGGCGTTTATAGTGTTAATGGTTTTAATGCTAGTAAGATAAGAGGCGATGCAGAACCAACTTTTGCTATACTTAAGCTAAAACAATATGCTGATATCCTTCTCTTGGGATTGTACGATGGTATTGGATTGGCTAAGTATAAAGACGGAGTATGGCAGTACTTGGGTAAATTCGCCAATATTGATGGATATATTGAAGATATTGTTGAAGATTCTAAAGGGTATATTTGGTTTGTTAATCGGTATCGAGGAATAATCAGGGCTAAATTACAGAACCCAAGTAGTTTGGTTTTCGATGAGATTAAAGAATTTGTAGATATTGAAAATTGTAGTAGTTTCAATGAAGACTGTAAACTCCTATTTGTAAACGACCAATTAATGCTGTCCTGCTCAAATGGGCTCTCATATTTCGATTACAAAAGCAATACGTTTAAACCAAACTATTCTCTAGGCACTGAGTTTGGAGATGGGAGTAAGGGAATAAAAATTCACAATTTTGATGAGAACGGTTATTTGTGGTTTGAGTCGTATACTGATAAAAATGCAAGAACCATAGAGAGAGCATTCCTTAATGAGCAAGGTAAGTTCATACGGACACCCACTGAGTTTAATGAAATACCTCGTATGGTTTTTTACGATGTTTTTGCTGAAAAGGATGGGGTTACATGGATTGCTGGAGCCGATGGCCTATATCGCTTCGATTCAAGTATTAAGAATAAGAGCATAAAAATTCCTAATCTACTTATTCGTGAAGTATTTATTAATGATGGCACTCCATTATTTGGGGGTACATATATTAATAATTATTCCAATAAGGACTATTTTCTTAGAAATTTTCAAGAAAGTCGCAATATACCCGAAATACCCCATAGCCAGAATTCCTTAACTTTTAGGTTTTCTACAACACTATTTGGACAAGAGGAAAGAATGGTTTATTCACATATGCTTGAAGGCTTCGAAGAGGTGTGGTCAGGATGGAACTCAAATCAAGAGAAGGATTACACCAATCTACCCTTCGGAAGATATACCTTTAAGGTAAAGGCCTTAAGCGTGTTTAATGTTGAAAGTAACGTGGCTGCGTATTCTTTTGTGATTGCACGCCCATGGTATTGGCATCCTATAGCCTATTTTGCATATTCAATACTGGCCATACTAATTGTTATACTTTTTGTTAAGATAAAAACTAAGATGTTAATCCAATCAAATTTAAAACTACAGGAATTGGTTGGAAAAAGGACAAAGGAAATACTTCAGCAAAAAAAAGATATCCAGGCTAAAAGCGAGGAACTTATACAGCAAAAGGAGGAGATTGAGGCCCAACGGGATGAGTTAGAGTATCGGAATAAGCAAACGAGTGCTAGCATCCAGTACGCTCACACTATACAACAGGCAATTTTACCCGACAATAAAAGCATTGATGAGCACTTTGAGTACTTTATCCTTTATAAGCCAAAAGACGTTGTTTCGGGCGATTTTTATTGGTTCTCGCAACTGCAGAAAGCAGGTAAAAAGGGCGTGAAAAGGTTTATTCTTGCGGTTGTTGATTGTACTGGACATGGCGTACCTGGAGCGTTTATGAGTATGATAGGTAGTCGTATGCTTAGCGAGATAATCAACGAGAGAAAAATACACAGTCCAGCAAAAATATTAACCGAACTCGACAAGATGCTCAAGACTGTTCTTCATCAGGACTCGGGAGAAAACTTCGATGGAATGGATGTTTCCATTTGCATGATTGATCAAACTGACGAGGGCAATTACCTGGTTAATTTTGCTGGAGCAAACAGGCACTTGCTATTTCATTCAAATTCTGAAGGTAGTATTGATCTTATAAGAGGGAATAGAAAATCTATAGGAGGAGTTCTTCCCGATATCGATCCTCACTATGTGAATAGATTGTTGCACCTACAATCAGGCGATTCCATCTTTCTTTACACTGATGGCATTACGGATCAGAATAATTCAATTGGAAAAAAATTCTCATCAAAAAGGCTAACGGCAAATATCCAGAATAATATTTCAAGCCCAATGCCAGTTATTGGCGAAAAATTGGAAATTGCACTTAACCGCTTTATGGGCAATGTAATGCAACGCGATGATATTACTGTTGTTGGGCTAAGGGTTAAGTAAAGCATAAGTTTCTCAAACAATTCTTTGCTTTTAATGTTTATATTATTTGTATGTCTTAATATCATATATTTAGCCATTTATCACTTTTTTTGGTTCATCAGTAAAAAAAATTACAGTATAAATTGATTTCTGAATAAATATGGCATACTTTTAACTACAGAAAGATATGTATAACTAAAAACCAAATAAACCATGAGACAGGTACTACTCTTACTACTTATTTCATTATTTCTGCCAGTTTTGGCAATTGGGCAGGTGCCCCAAAAGTTCAGCTATCAGGCTGCAGTTAGAAATACTGATGGCTCTATTATGGCCAATCAGCAAGTTGACCTTAAGGTTATTCTTCGAAAGGCCACTTTAGATGGTGACATTGTTTATCAAGAAAACCATAATCTTACAACAAGTGCACAAGGTATAATTGCAGTTGAAGTAGGTGGGGGGCAAAACCCCACGGGTAATTTTGCATTAACTCCTTGGAGCGAAGGAATTTTCATTCAACTTGATATAAAGAAAGCGAGCGATGCATCTTTTGTTACTTTAGGTGTTTCTCAAATTCTTTCCGTTCCTTATGCACTTCATGCCGGAAATGCAATTCAGGGCGATGCCGTTCAGGGGCAAACTGTTGTGCACAATGGCAATGCTTGGGCTGCATCCAGTCGGATGTCAGTTAACCTTAATACTGTGGAAATACTACCAGAGGAAGGCCGTAACCCAGAGGAGCCTCTCTTCTCAGTCCGTAACAGCGAAGGGTTACTCGTATTTGCAGTTTACGAATCGGGAACAAGGGTTTATGTAGGCGCCGAAGAGGGGCTAAAAGGGAATAGAGGTGGTTTTGCCGTTGGCGGTTTTAGCGATCAAATTAAAGATGGTGAAGTTGATTATTTAACCATCTACCCCGATAAGGTACAGTTTAATATACTTCAGCCCACCGGAAAAGGGAAAGGCAATAGAGGCGGATTTGCTGTTGGAGGATTTAGCGATCAGACTAAAGGGATTACCCATAACTTCTTTACCCTAAAATCCGATAGCGCTAAGTTTACATTAACCGATGATCCAGCAAAAGGGAACAGGGGTGGATTCGCAGTTGGTGGTTTTAGCGATCAAACTAAGGAGTATGCTAACTACTTAACCGTTGATAGTGAAGTTACTACCATTCTCAATAATCTTAATGCGGATGGCGATGTTAATATTCAGGGCGATGTGTTAACTGGCGGGAATATTGGTTCATTGCCTATAGTTGATATTGAAGGAAACCGCTATGAAACGGTTACGATTGGAAATCAGATTTGGATGAAACAAAACCTTAGAACATCAACATTAAATGATGGCAGTGTACTAGACCCTAGCAGTGTAGCTTTTAATCCCGCTGCTGAGACTGCTCCTGAGGTTTATGGTAAACTTTATGGCCAATTTGCAATAAGCGATGCATTGTGCCCAACTGGATGGCATATTCCAACCATAATTGAATGGGAACAGCTATTCTGGACAGTTGGAGGTCCCAATTGGGCTATGAATGCATATTCCTTAACTGCTGGTTTATTAGATAATTCAGGGCTTTGGACAGGTGGTGATATTATACCAACAAATACATCAGGGTTTACTGCTGTTCCAGGTGGTTTTGGTGATTATTATGCTCCTAACTGGATCTATAATGATTTCAAGTTTTCAGGCTACTTTTGGAGTGCTGATGGTGTTACGGCTTACCAAATTGATAACAATGGTGGAGTTAATCAATTATTGGATGCGGGTGGCATTCAGACTCCTAGTTTCTCCGTGCGTTGCGTTAAGAATTCAGCAAACCAATAAAACGAAAAACACTTTTGGGGGATTACACTATTTAAAAAAAAGGCTG
Source organism: Bacteroidales bacterium UBA5349 (assembly GCA_002410065.1). Taxonomy (GTDB): domain Bacteria; phylum Bacteroidota; class Bacteroidia; order Bacteroidales; family Tenuifilaceae; genus Perlabentimonas. Next base: position 203,420 of record DHQB01000023.1, read on the forward strand.
ATGGATTTCCATCAGCCTTTTTTTTAGATTAATTTAAGAATTAGTTTGGGTGGTACTCCTTAACTACCTCTTGTCCACGCTTAATGGCATCAACGTTCATGGGGATTAGATGGTGGTGTCTTTCGGGTAATGATTTTTCAAGACCTTTAACCACATTATCCATTTTAACAATAGGCTTAACCTTAAGGTATGCACCTAGTACAATCATGTTAAAAGTTTTTGCACTTTGTAACTTTGTAGCCTCTTCGGTAGCTTCAACCCTGTAAATTTTTATATCCTTACGCTCAGGATGACGGGTTATACCGTTGGGGTCGTATATTAGAACACCGCCAGGTTTAACCGATTTCTCAAATTTATCGAGCGATTGCTGGTTAAGAATTATTGCAGAGTCAAAATCGTGAAGAATGGGTGAGCTGATTCGCTCATCGCTAAGAATAACGTTTACGTTTGCGGTTCCGCCCCGCATTTCTGGCCCATACGATGGCATCCACGATACTTCTTGGTCTTGCATAATGCCCGAGTAGGCAAGGATTTTCCCCATTGAGAGAACACCTTGTCCACCAAACCCGGCTATTATTATTTCTTCTGTCATAGCTTCAATAGTTTTAAATTACTTATTAACCTTTTAAATCGCCAAGCGGGTAGAATGGGAACATGTTCTCAACCATCCACTCATTTGATTTTACGGGATTAAGCTTCCATCCAGAGTTGCAGGTAGAAACTACCTCAACAAATTGAGTACCCTTTTTCTCACCAACATTCTGGAAAGCTTTTAGTATAGCTTTTTTGCATTTGCGTACAGCTGCAGGAGTGTGAACTGCCTGGCGAGTAACAAATTCTGTACCGGGCAATTGTGCAATAAGTTCGGTGATTTTTAGTGGATGCCCGTTAAGTTTCACATCCCGTCCGTAGGGTGATGTGGCAGTTTTCATACCCACAAGGGTTGTTGGTGCCATTTGACCACCGGTCATTCCATAAATAGCATTATTTATAAAAATAACCACAATGTTCTCACCACGGTTGCAGGCATGAATTATTTCGGCTGCACCAATTGATGCTAAGTCACCATCTCCCTGATAGGTAAAAACATACTTCTCGGGCATTAACCTCGATATTGCAGTAGCAACAGCTGGAGCTCTACCGTGAGCAGCCTCTTGCCAGTCAACGCTAATGTAGTTGTATGCAAGTACTGCGCATCCAACAGGCGATACAGCAATAGTTTTCTCTTGTATCCCCATCTCTTCAATAACCTCGGCAACTAGTTTATGAACTACTCCGTGACTACAGCCAGGGCAGTAGTGGGTAACTTTGTCAGTTAAAAGCGATGGTTTTTTGTATACCAGATTTTCTGGCTTAATGATATCTTTTACTTCCATGATTACTTCACATTAATAATTTTCTCTTCAATTGCGGTAACAACCTCGTTTGGAGTAGGAATCATTCCGCCAAGGCGGCCATAGTGCTCAACGGGAACTTTTCCGTTAACTGCTAGGCGAACGTCTTCAACCATTTGGCCTGCGCTCATTTCTACAGCAAGAAATCCCTTAACACGATCAGCAAGTTCTCTGATAATTTCAGTTGGGTAGGGGAATAGGGTTATTGGGCGAAGTAGTCCAACTTTAAGACCTTTTGCACGGCAAAGTTGAATTGCTTTTTGGCTAATCCTGCTCGATGAACCATACGCAACGATAATATATTCTGCATCTTCGCAATCAATCATCTCGTAACGAACCTCTTTCTCCCTAATGATGTTGTATTTATCAATCAGCTTGTGGTTAAACTTCTCCTGACGGCTACTATCTAGCTCAAGTGAAGTAATAATGTTGTAATCTCTATCTGCCGTTTTACCTGTGGTTGCCCATGTTCCATTGTTTTTTCTAATTTCTGCTTCGGTCCATCTAGGCTTAACATCGCTTAGTTTTACCTTCTCCATCATCTGTCCGATAACACCATCGGAGAGGATCATAACTGGATTGCGATATTTGAATGCTAAGTCGAAACCTAACCCAACAAAATCATTCATTTCCTGAACTGATGCAGGAGCAAGAACAATTAGGTGATAGTCACCGTGTCCGCCACCTTTAACAGCCTGAAAATAGTCGCTCTGAGCAGGTTGGATAGTTCCTAGTCCGGGTCCTCCTCTAACTACGTTTACAATTAAACATGGAAGTTCAGCACCAGCAATATAGGTTATACCTTCTTGTTTGAGGCTAATCCCTGGGCTCGAAGATGATGTCATAACCTTTTTTCCGCAACCAGCACCGCCGTAGACCATGTTGATTGCAGCAATTTCACTTTCAGCTTGTAACACAACCATGCCTGTTTCTTCCCATGGTTTGCGGTCCATTAGCGTTTCCATAATTTCTGACTGAGGGGTAATAGGGTAACCAAAATACCCATCGCAACCGCAGCGGATAGCGGCTTCGGCAATAACCTCATTCCCCTTCATTAGTCTGTAATCTGCCATTTTATTAATATTTTAAAATGTGAATAACCTTTGTGGGTTAGGCGGTTGCCTCAACCTTTACCTTGTAAACTTCAATTACGCCATCGGGGCACACAAGCCCACAGTTTGCACAGCCAATACAAGCCTCAGGGTTTGCCATATAGGCATAGTTATACCCTTTGCCATTTACTTCATGGGCTAGCGCTAGCACGTTAGTAGGACATGCAACAACACAAAGGTTGCAACCTTTGCATTTTTCCACATCAACTACCACTGCTCCTCTAATTTTTGCCATATAAATGATATGTTTTAGTAGTGATTATTAATAGTATTTATTAGTAAGGATGATTCTCGTGAAAACATTTTAGTCTATACTCCAAATCTTTAAATTGATCTGGATGTGTTTGCGATACGCATGCACGTAATCCTTCGATACGCTCGCTACCAGTTATTGCCAGAGATATAGCACTAATACCATAGTAGAGCAATTCTTCAATTAGTTCTCCGCCGGTAAACCCAGGATAGGATATTGTAAAGTAAAAACCATCGGCCAATGGCTTGTCCTCGTCCATATCGTAAACAATTTTAAAACCATACTTGGTGAATAGGCCTTTCATAACTTTTGCTCTTTCGCCATAAGTTCTAACCACATCAACAAAGTCAAGCTTACCCTCGTTGGCTGCTTTCAGCATAGCGGCAAGACCATATTGAGCAGAGTGTGATGTACCCGATGACAAGGCATAAACTGCTCCGTATATAATGGAGTGGCCAAATCCTTCAGATGCGAAATATCGTTTTAGGTCGGGGAACTTTCTGTCATACAGTTTATTGCTAATTACGAGTGACCCGATTCTTTGTCCAGCATAGCTGAATGCTTTTGAGCTCGATATTAGCAGAATCCAGTTATCTGTATAGTTTGCTACCGATGCTTGATATGGTGGAACACCTGGTTTTGATAGGTCTTTTCTGAAATCCATTGCAAAGTAGGCTAAGTCCTCAATAACTATAGTGTCGTATTGGGTTGCCAATTCGCCAATGGTTTGTAATTCCTTTTCAGTAAAGCAAATCCATGAAGGATTGTTTGGGTTAGAGTAAATAATGGTGCTGATGTTGCCTTTCTTTAGATAGCTTTCCACCTTCTCTTTTAGTTTAGATCCTCTGAAATTGTATACATCAAATGACTCTAATTTCATACCAAGCACCTTGAGTTGTTGTTTTTGAACCGGGAAACCTGGGTCAATAAAGAGGACTGTATCCTTTTGAGTATGGCATCGGTTGGCAACTAGGAAAGAGGCCATTCCGCCTTGCATTGACCCCACTGTTGGAATGCAGCATTTTTTGTCAACATCAATATTCATGAAGTTCTTAACGAACTTTGAAATTTCTGTTTTAAGCTCTGGCAATCCATCGATAATTGGATAAATCTGCGCGACTCCTTTTTTTAATGCTTCAATCTCAGCGTTTACACCAAATTCAGATGGCTTAAGGCCTGGAACACCCATTTCCATCCTAATGAATTTTTGCCCCGAGGCATTCTCAATTTCGCTAACAAGCTTAACAATTTCCCTAATGGTTGCTTTACCAACATTCTCTAATCCTGACTCAGCAATTTTAGCTTTTACAATGCTGTTTGAAATGGGAGTGTCTCTCATAATCTAGATATTTTTAATGCTATTCAACTGAAAACTACTGAAATGAACAACTAAGTTAACCTTATTATTCTAGAACACAATTTTAGGAAAGTTTTTTATAAATTAAAATTAATTTAGTGTATTTAATAACAGATTGTTATGTTATTTGTGAATTTAGAATAATTTTAAGCAGAAACGCCTAAATTCTGTTACAATTCAGCTGTTTTGTAAATTTAAAAAGCACCTATGGTTATATAGATGCTTTATTCTTGAAATCTCTTGTGATTTCAATTAATCTATTGGAATAGGGTTTTAAGCCTTCCAACCCATTCTTTTATTCTTCTATCGGTCAATTCTGGTTCGAAGTCTTCATCAATAGGGAGTCCAATAAACTCGTTTCCAACTATTGCTTCGGAGTCAGTAAATGTGTACTCGCAGGTAGGAACTCGGCCAACAACATTTGCTCCCTTTGCAAGGAGAATTTTACCAATAAAACCAATAGCATTAACAAACATTGCAGCATAAGTAACGTGATTGCCTAGACCAAAAAGTGCGAATGTTTTACCTTCGTAGTTAATGTTATCAAACTCAGGTCTAAAAAGATCCCAATCAGGTTTAGATCTTTCTGCATCCCAGGTTTCCTTACCAATGGTTGAGCATCCTAGAATAATATTTTCGTACTTGTCAAAATCAGCAGCCTTACTGTTCTTAATTGGAATTAAATCAGCCATATCTTCACCAATAGCTTTTCTAACCCTTTGGGCAACCTTTTCGGTTTTTCCGCCTGTTGGCCCATAAAAAATACCTACTTTCTTTTTCATTAGTTGGGGGTTATTATATGTTTGTTTTTTTATCGTTTCTACAAATATACGCAATTAATTGTAGTTTTCAAATACAGGTAATGCTTACTAATGCTACATTAAAACATTAAAAAGAGGCTACCTCAATGGGTCAAAACGATCTGTTATTGTTGAACTTACCTCATCATAAATCCACTCCCAGCGGTAAATAATTAGGATTAAAAGAATAATTACCGTTCCAGTTAGTATAAGCTCTGTAACGGTTAACTGTTTAATCCAATCCCTTATCTTTTTCATGATCCTAAGAAATTATTTGGCGCTTTTTAATGAGCCAATTGCGAGTAATATACCAAGTGCAATTCCAAGTACAGCAGCAAAGAGCACCCTAAAATCAGCAGGGAGCAGAAATGTGATTGTATGCGCTGGTATCCAGAAAAAGGGAATGGTTTTCTTAAAAATAAAATCCCACTGAACCTTCCAGTTCATGCTAGCCATTATATTGCCCATTTTAATAGGTTTTAATAAACCTGCAATAGTACCTCCATTGTTTGTAATGTGTATGTCGGTTATCTTGTGTAAAGTCATCATAACCGGCGCATAAATTAAATTTAGTGTAGCGCTAATGCAAAAAGCTACCAGTACCTTTGTAGCCGTTAAGTTGCCATTGAGAATAGCACCTGGGTTTTGCATGCCCATATACTCAAGAAAGGGGATTGTACCCTTGCTGAATATTATGAATGACATGTTTATTGTTAGGCCTAAAAATCCCCATACAATTGCTCTTGGAATTATTCCAAAACCCGGCTGGTTGTAGCTGCCAGTTCTAATTCTTAACCCAATGGTTTCACCAAAAGTTGCCAAAATGGCAAACTTTATGAAGCTGGTAATCATACCGTGTGAAGCGTTAAACTCTTTGTAAAACGAATAAACATCGGATGAGACAAAGAACGGTGTAAGCAAAATGGCTACAACTGCTATTGTGATAAAGTCTTTTAATCGCATGATAAAAATTTTGGAGTCTATTTCTCAATTCTAATTCTGGCATCAACGGCAACAACCCTATCGCTTTTTCCTAGCAAGGGGTTTAGGTCCATCTCAAAAATTTCAGGTGCAGCCAATACCAATGCAGATACTCGGCTAATCATTTCAGCAAATTGATCTTCGTTAACAGGCTCTTGACCTCTCACGCCCTGTAAAATTTTATAGCCTTTCAGATTTTGGATCATGTAATGTGCCTCCTGCTTTTGTATTGGAGCTAATCCTGCACTAATATCTTTTAAAACCTCTATAAAAATTCCGCCTAAACCGCAAAGAACCATATGACCAAAATTATCTTCACGTTTGGCACCAATAAAAAGTTCAACACCGCTGAGCATAGGTTGTATAAGTATTGCGGTTGTATCCTTTATCTTAATCATTCTGTTGAATTCCTTGGCAACCGAATCTGCATCCTTAACATTAAGCACAACTCCACCCACATCAGATTTGTGAACTGGCCCAACAACTTTCATTACAACTGGGAAACCCAAGTTTTTAGCAGCATTAATGGCATCCTGTTCTGTTTTAGCAACTGCTTCGCCAGCGCGTGAAATACCTGCTGCATCTAATAATCGCTGTTGTTCATTTGGGGCAAGGTATCCATTTTGTGCATTATCAATTATTTGCCTAATAACCTTAGTGTCAACCTTTGGTTGCTCAACTTTTTCGGGTTGGGGACTTGGAGTGTGATAAACTTTTGCCAAAGCATTTCCAAAGGTTACCTCATCGGGAAAGTTTACTCGTCCCTTTGCAAGGAAATGCTCAATTTCATCCTTTACATTAATAATAGAGGGAAGTATGGGGTAGATAGGTTTTTTGCATTCGCGCATTTTCTGGTCGAGCACGTCGTACACATCGTAAACAGGGAATAGGCCAGGGCTACCGAAAATAACAGCCATTGCATCCACATGGTCAAAATCCCTCTCGCAGGCATCAATAATGTGGCCAAGTTGCTCGGCTGTACCCGTTGCAAGGAAGTCAATTGGATTTGCCACTGACGAACCGGCAAAAAGCTTTTCCAATAATTTCTCGGCTTTTGGGCCTTTAATAGACGGTACTTCGAGTTTATTGTGTGATAAAGAGTCGGTGAGCATTACTGCGGGCCCACCCGCATGGGTAATAATAGCAATGCGATTGCCTTTGAGTTCGGGATGCATAAAAATACCTGCAACGGTTGTAAGCTCTTCGCGACCATTACATCGAACAATTCCTGCTTTACGGAATAGCACATCAACTGCAACATCATTACTTGCTAATGCTCCGGTATGCGAACTTGCTGCTCGGCTTCCTGCCTCAGATCCACCACTCTTTACTGCTGCAATTTTACACCCTTTTCTAATCAACGATGATGCATGCTTGAGCAGCATTTGGGGTTTGTTAACGCTTTCGATGTAAAGTAGTTTGATGTGCGAACTTGTTTTGGGGTCGAAGTTCTCGTCCATATCTTTAAGAATATCTTCAACACCCATTTGAGCGCTGTTGCCAACGCTATAAACCGATGCGAATGTAAGACCCTTGGGCATGCCCGCCTCCATAATAAAAACGGCTGTTGCACCTGATCCTGAAATAAAGTCAATACCCTTTGGATCCAACTTTGGGATAGGTGTTGTAAAAACGCCTGTATAGTTCGAATTCATTACTCCAACACAGTTAGGCCCAATTAGGCTTCCGTTTACTGAGTTAATGGTATCAACAATTTCTTTTTCAAGTTTGGCTCCTTCTTCACTTTCCTCATGAAATCCGGCAGAAAGGATAATAAAGGCTTTTGTTTGCTTGTTATTTGCAAGAGTTCGAACAGTATCGGGGCAATATTTTGCGGCAATGGCAATTATGGCAAGATCAACTTGCGGTAAATCATCCGCTTTTTTATGGCATTTTATTCCCTGAACAATTTCTGCTTTAGGGTTAACAACATATAATGCACCCTTGTAGTGATTATCGATTAGGTTTTTAAGCACTTTACCGCCTGGTTTTTGGATATCATCCGAGCCGCCTATAATAACTATACTTTGAGGGTTTGTTAACTCTTTGGTTATCATTGTTTTTGTTTTATTGAATTGTTATTACCCGATTTCAGGAGTTGCCGACAAACTTACATAATCTTTTTTTCTCAAGGTAAATTTCTCAAGTGCTTTAAAACTTGTTTATGCTTTAATCTTTAGCTAAAGATGAACGAAATACTTTGGGATTCTTAATTATGGATATAAGCATTTTTGCCAAATCAGCATTTCATTGATAAACTTGGGCTGCAGAAAGGGTCTAAGGTTGAGGGCATAGTAATTATGCAATATGATATCCTTATGTTCTCTTAGGATTAATCAAAGTATATAGTTTCTTACCGACGATTTTACCCCTTTCGCCGATTTTTACTTTTCTCAGCGTTTTTCAACGCTTACCTTTGGAGTATAAACCAAAAACAAAATAATTATGGAACGCATGGAGATAGAAAAAAGTAAAAGAAATAACCCCAGAATACTGATTGGGCTTATTTTTTTAGTTATAGGTGGTTTCCTTTTTGCCGATAGGCTCAACATCATCCCCTTCAATTGGAATCAATACATCTTTACTTGGCAAAGTTTACTTATAGCCATTGGCTTGCTTAGCATCGCTAAAAATGAATCGAGAGCAACGGGCCTTGTACTTATTGCAATTGGTGGATTCTTTTTAGCAGCTAAAATTTTCGGCTTTCACTATCCAATTCGCTTCTACTTTTGGCCTATTGTATTTGTTGGGGTTGGTCTAATCCTTATCTTACAAAGGGGTGGTAATTCCCATAAAAGTCGATTTGGCGTTAATAAAGGGATAATTGATATGGACGTTATTGATGATGTGTCGATTTTTGGTGGGAGTGAGCAGAAAATTACATCAAAAAACTTTAAAGGGGGCAAAATATCGAACATATTTGGAGGTAGTTCTTTTGATATGATGGATGCCGATCTTTCTCCAGGGAGGAATGTATTGGATATGTTCTGTCTCTTTGGAGGCTCTAAAATAATTGTGCCCGCAGATTGGAACGTAAAAATTGAGATAACCTCAATTTTTGGGGGTTACTCAGATAAAAGGCGTATTGCCCAAAGAAGCGGAAGCGAAGTTGATAGGGAATTAGTTATCAAAGGAGTTGTTATCTTTGGAGGTGGAGAAATAAAAGGGTACTAAAAATGAATCGCCCCTTTCTTAAGAATAATTTGAGTCAAATTGTATTTGTAATAGCATGGATTGCCGTTGGGGCAATCCATGCTACAACATTCTATTTTATGTATAAAGTGCCAGTAAATTTGGCGCTAATTGATAGTGTAGTTTGGAATGCACTGTTTGCATTGCTATCTGTTGGGCTTTGGTTTTGGGTTAGAATAACCGATATTGAAACATCAAAACCTTTTAGCATAATTATAAATCACTTTGGTGCTGCAGTATTGAGCGTGTTGGCCGTTGTTTTTTTACATCGACTAATAATTCAGAACATCTGGGTAAGTGCCAATGATTATACTCAGATTATTGACCAACTTGAGCCTGGTAGATACATTATTGGCTTTTTTTACTATGCATTATTAGCATTAGTCTGCTACTTGATTATTTATGTTAAGAATTTCCGTGAAAAGGTATTGCGTGAAGCCGAATTAAAGGCTTTGGTTAAAGATGCTGAACTTAATTGGCTAAAACTGCAAATCAACCCTCATTTTCTTTTTAATAGTTTAAACTCAATCAGCTCGCTAACTATTAATGCACCCGAGAAGGCTCATGATATGATTAACAGACTTTCGGAATTGCTCAGGTATTCACTAAAGCAATCGCCCAATAGCATGGTTTCGCTTAGCGATGAGGTGGAAAACTGCAAAAAGTACCTTGAGATTGAGCAGGTACGATTTGGGAATCGCCTTCAGTACTCTTTCAGTTTCGATTTTGATTTACAGTCATATAGGGTTCCAAGCATGGTTCTACAGCCCCTTTTTGAAAATGCAATAAAGCATAGCGTAGCGCAAACCGAAACAACGTCGGTAATAGATGCAATTTTTAAACAAACAAGTATAGGCGTTAGTGTTTCGGTTAGCAACACTCTGCCTCTAACACCACCTAATACATTAGGAACAGGCGTTGGGCTTGAGAATATTAAACGGAGGTTACTACTTATGTATGATACTCCAAATTTGCTCAGGGTAAATAAAACTGATAGTGAATTTACGGTAACCATCATTTTCCCTTTTTAAATTATTATTTACATAAAACATTCCTACTTGAGCAGTCATGTATATCCTTAAAAACAAAAAATACAGATGAAAGTAATTATTGTTGAAGACGAGCAACCAGCGAGAGATTTATTAAGACATTACCTGTCATTCGACGATAGTATTGAGATTATTGGAGAATATGCCGATGGGTTTTCAGGCGTAATGGCAATCAATAGGGACAAGCCCAATTTAGTTTTTTTGGATATACAACTTCCGAAACTTAACGGATTCGAACTCCTAGAGTTAATCGATGTTACACCACAAATTATTTTTACCACTGCATATGATGAGTATGCCATAAAGGCATTTGAACTTAATGCAACCGATTATCTTTTAAAACCTTTTTCAAAAGATAGATTTTTGCAAGCCCTTGGTAGAGCAAAAGATAAAGCGGAACTGAATAACCCAACGGATGAGGAGATAAAGAACATCACCAATAGTACTCCTTTAATAAGTAGGGTGGTGGTGAAGGATGGTAATGGGATACATATTATTGCCATTAATGATGTTTATTGCATTGAAGCCCAAGACGACTACATTTTTATTTACAGTAAACAGGGGCGATACTTAAAGAAACAAACAATGAAAAACATTGAGGAAAGGCTTAACCCTTCTCAATTTATACGGGTACACCGATCGTATATTGCAAATGTTTTACAAATTGATAAGCTGGAACTATACGAGAAAGACTCTTACATGGCAACCCTTAAAAACGACAAAAAAATTAAGGTAAGTGCAGCAGGTTATAAGTTGTTAAGAGCCCAACTTGATTTTTAAAACAGATAAAGGGATAAATTAAAAATCCATTCGCTTAAGGGTAATGCCATCAATTTTTGCAAGAGCATTGTAAAGTAATTCCCGATCTGCCTTTGGGCCAGTCAACTCAACAATAACTAATCCGCTTGTACTGCAATGGTTGTTTGTAACTTCATGTAAACCAAGCCTAGTTTTTATTGAGCAACCATGTTGAGTTAGTACCTTTTGTAAATTGCCCGCCTCCTTGATTCTGTCGTTAATCATTATGCCTAAAATGCAAACTGATTCATTCATAACTAAAAGTTTTGTTAATTAATTGCAATATACTATACTTTTATTGCAAAAGCAATACATTTGGGCTAGGTAAAACAACAACATTGGTACTTTTTTTGTTATGAAATTCAATTAGTTTTACCAAGTAAGATTTAAGTTTAGCAAATTATTATTGCCATGAGAGGATACTCCCTTATAGTTAAATCATTGATTCTGTCTTTGCTCATTCTTTTGAGTTTAACATCATATAGCCAGTATTTTGGTCAAAACCGACCTATCTATAAAACCTTTAATTTCAAAGTTTATAAGTCGCCCCACTTTGAGATTTATCATTATTTTGAAAATGATTCTGTTGTGCAAGAGTTAGCGCAATCTGCAGAGCAATGGTACCATATGCATCAGCAGGTTTTTGGCGATACCATAAAGAAACGAAATCCAATTATTGTTTATAAAAACCACGCTGATTTTCAGCAAACAACGGCTATACTGGGAACCGTTGGTGTGGGCACGGGGGGTGTTACCGAAGCGATGAAAAATAGGGTAATTTTCCCTGTTACTGAGGATTGGGGACAAACCGATCATGTGCTTGGACACGAGTTGGTTCACGCTTTTCAATTTAATTCAATACTAGAAAAGGATTCAACGAACTTGAATTCACTTCAGAATTTACCCCTTTGGATGGTTGAGGGCATGGCGGAGTATCTTTCCATTGGAAGTGTCGATCCCAATACTGCCATGTGGATGCGCGATGCCGTTTTAAACGACGATTTTCCCACACTCGAAAAGATGACCCGCGATCAGCGCTATTTTCCCTATCGGTATGGTCATGCATTTTGGGCCTTTGTTGGACGAACTTTTGGGGATAGTTTGATCAATCCAATTTTTGAGGAAACTGCCAAGCGGGGTTACGAGTCTGCGCTTAAGCGTTACCTTGGCCTAAATGAAGAAGAGTTTTCAAAAATTTGGGAGAAGACATATGTTGAGCATTTTAAGTTGATGATGAAAGATTCTGTTGACAAGCCCTCAGGAGCAGAGATCATCCATAAGCGTAACGCTGGGCACATGAATATTTCACCTTCAATTAGCCCCAATGGCGAGTATGTTGCATTTTATTCAGAAAAAGAGTTGTTTTCAATAGATCTATACTTAGCCGAAACAGCCACTGGCAGAACAATTCAAACACTTTCTTCCATAATTCACAACAACGAAATAGATGCATTAAATTTTATCGAGTCAGCTGGAGCATGGTCGCCCGATAGTAAGAAATTTGCTTTTATTGGTTTCAGCAAAGGGAAGAATAAGCTGCTAATAGTTGATGTTGCTTCAGGGAAATTGGAGTCTGATATTGAGATACCAGGAATCCCTGCTTTTAATTATCCCGCATGGTCGCCCGATGGTGAAAGTATTGTATTGTCGGGACTAGTAGAAGGGGTTAACGATTTATACCAGTACTTTTTTGAAACTCGAAGTGTTAAACGTTTAACCTACGATAGCAAAAGCAACCTTCACCCCAATTGGTCGCCCGATGGGAGATTTATTGTTTATTCAACCGATATTACTTTGCCTACGGATAATGATAGTAAACGGACTTCAGCTTACTATATAGCAACGCTCAATATGGAAACAATGGAGATTAAACCCTACCACTTCTTTCCTGGAGCATCAAATCTAAGTCCGGTTTTTACACCCGATGGCCAAAATGTTTACTTCCTTTCCGATAGGGATGGCTTTAAGAATTTATATAGGTTTAACCTTACCTCAGAGCAAATTTTTCAGGAAACAGATATTTTAACAGGTATTTCTGGGATGACTCCAATGGCTCCAGCTTTTAGTGTGGCATCGCAGAGCGGGAAAATTGCCTACTCATACTATTTTGGGGGCAATTACTCTATTTTTGTAGCAACGCCCGATGATCTTATAGGCAGAGAGGTTTCCCCGTTGATGGTTGATCTGGCTGCTGCCACTTTACCTCCTCTAAATCGTTCTATTGCAGGTATTGTGGATAGAAATATATCGGGACGTAATGCACAACCGGAAATACCTGTAGATTCCTTTGAGGTTGCACGTTACAAACCTAAATTTAAACTCGACTATATTTCAAATATTGGTGTAGGTGTTTCAACGGGCTATATGGGAACGGGAATGGCTGGAGGAGTTGAAATGCTCTTCAGTGATGTAGTAGGAGCTAATATGTTCCATGTTGGGCTGGCTCTTAATGGTGAGATTTACGATTTTGGAGGGCAATTAACCTATATTAATCAGAAGAATAGGGTTAACTGGTCAGCCACAATCTCGCATATTCCTTACTCATATGCTTTTTATGGAAGAAATGCGGGTTGGGTTGCTCAGGGTTCTGACAATTATTATGTAGATACCCTATTCATGTTTCACTATAGAATATTTGAGTCTGTTATTGGGGGTATGGCTCAGTTCCCCATTTCTAAAAGTCGTCGAATTGAAACTGGAGGATATCTCTCGTGGTATAACTATAGGGTTGATGTTCATTCGCATGTATATGTAAATGGTGCATACTATGATTATGATAAATACAAAGGTGATTCTCCAGACGGATATGCACTTCAGCGCTTAAATATGGCCTATGTGGTTGATAACTCGGTATTTGGTTTGGCTTCGCCAATGGATGGTACACGACAGCGTTTTCAGGTTGAAAAGGTTTTTGGGTATGTTAATTACTGGGGTACACTCCTAGATTATAGAAAATACTTTCGCGTAAAACCCTTTACTTTTGCAATGAGGGGATACTACTACGGACGGCATAGTGCAAAGAATTTGGAAAGTGCTATGATTTATCCCTTGTATTTAGGTTACCCTTGGTTAATTAGGGGTTATGATAATGCTGCATTTAACAAGCAAATTTCTAGTGGAGGTAATCCTTCAATTGGCCCTGGTCAGTTAATGGGTAATCACATGGCTTTAACCAATCTTGAGGTTAGATTTCCATTTACAGGACCTGAACGTTTAACTGCTATAAAATCAAGATTATTATTTACTGAGCTAACCCTTTTTGCCGATGCTGGTATTGCTTGGTATAATATAGATGATGTGAAGTTAAAGTGGCAAACTAACAAGCTAAATGAGAGAATACCCATTGTGAGCGCAGGTTTAAGCATAAGAGTAAACGTATTCGGAATGATTATTCTGGAGCCATTCTATGCCATACCGTTTCAGCTAGGTGGTATAAAGGCAGCAACCTTTGGGTTGAATTTTACTCCTGGATGGTAGTTACTTAAAGAAAAGGATTAGCGCAAGAATAGGAATTAACAGGCCTGCGGTAATTAGCAAAGCCCCTCTTCGCTTTATTCCATTTTTACCTTTTATAATAAACAATCCGGTTACTGTTATTATTATAAGCGATACTGCAAAAATATCACTAAATACCGTCCACCATGCTCGAGCAGTATTATAGTGCAAAAAATTTATTTTGTAGAAGAATGGCCTGCGCTTAATGGTCTCAACCTTTACTTCACCAGTGCTTAGTGTAATTGTTGCAGTTCCATTTTTTGTAAAGGCCTTAAGTTTGCTTTTGTCGGGGTAGTAGTATGAGAGGATCCTCTCATTAGATTGATTTTCGACTAGCTGATTTAGCAATGGAGTATTAATCGCTGAGGTGTCTGAAGGTAGTTCTACTCTAAATGTTTGTTGACTAATAATATAGTTTGAATTCCACTGATGGATATGGTTTAGGGCAATACCCGAAATACTATAGATTATAACCATCCCCGCAAAAAAAAAGCTTAAATCGCGGTGAATTACCCTATTTATCTTCCTTAACTTCATAATAAAAAAAAATAAAATATGGGTCGAAACAGCAACTGTTAGCGACCCACAATTCTAAGTTCAAAAAAATTATTCTACTACACTGTAGTTAATGCACTCAACAACATAGGCAAAAGTTGGAACTTCATTCCCCTCATCAGACTCGCAATCGGCAACGTGTGAACCCGCTACTTTGCGCACAATTCCTGTAATTTCAACCTTTTGCCCCATAAGTGATGATACAAATGCAGGTGACGAGTCGGTGGCATCTATCTTTAGGGTTTTACTTTCAACATTACCAAAAACTGTTAATCGTTTTCCGCCATGCATGCAGGCATGGTCAACATTGGCAGTAAAGCGAACTACTTTACCCTCAAGCGCCGAGGCATCGTTAAGAAGCGAATCAACGGATACTTCAATGGCATCTACCTTTGTTGCTTTGTCACTATTCCCACCACACGAAGCGGCAAATCCAATTATTGCCAATGCAGCAACAAGTAATCTTAAATTTTTCATGGTTTAGTTTATTATTGGTTAGTGTATGTAAAAGCTAATAATGGTAAAGAGTGCATACAGCAAGCTGGCTAAGCCATTTAACGAAGCAAAAGCAAAATTTATCCTTTTTTCGCTATTCCTCTTCACAACAATATGCTGAAGTGCAAGGAGTGAAACAAAAATTGCTACAGCAATCCAGTAGTAAAGCCTAGTATTGATTATAAATCCCACCTTAATAACAAGAAGCACAACCACTACATGTAAAAATCCTGAAATGAATCGCGCTTTTTTCCAGCCAAAAATTGCTGAAATTGACTTTAGCGATTCTTCCTTATCAAACTCTTCATCCTGAATGGAGTATAGAATATCAAAACCTGAAACCCACAGCAAAACAATAGTACTAAAAAGCAATGGCGTTAACGCCCATTCTCCGGTTACTGATAGGTAGGCTCCAATTGGTGCAAGCGATAATCCTAATCCTAAAATAAAATGGCATAGTACGGTGTACCGCTTAGAGTAGCTATATCCTAGGATTATTAAAAGGGCTAAGGGAGAAAGGTAGAAAACCAACCTGTTCATAAAAAATGTTGTTGCAATAAACAGTATTGAGTTTAGCATTGAGAATATAAATGCATCCCGAGGGTGTATTTTGCCCGATGGGATTTCTCTACTTGCAGTTCTTGGATTTCGTTTATCAATAAATCTGTCGGTTACCCTATTAAAACTCATGGCTGCATTACGGGCAAACACCATGCACAGCAGAACAAGAACAAATAGCTTAATCGTAAAAATAGAATCGGTTTGGTAAATGGCCAAAAAATAGCCAATTAGTGCGAATGGCAATGCAAAAATTGTGTGACTAAACTTTACTAAAGACAGGTAATTTTTAAAATCAAAAGGTTTAGGGTATGTCATGGTATATTAATTAGCAAGCATTAGGCCTCAAATTTTTATACAATAGGCGTTTGCAAAAATAGTTGACGCGAGCTAAATAAACAAGTGCTAAAGATGGGATTATCACTTATTATTAAAAACCAATCCAATTTGCCTGAAATTCTATGGGATATGCATGAACTTATGCGCCTGAAGAGAAACTTGCCATTTAGGGTTTTGCATCACATAATCAACAATATATGGTATTATACTATTATAAACGCTCCATTCAGGTTGAAGATATAGTTTACAGGTTGATTTTACTTTCTTTGCATTTTCCTCGGCCCATTTAATATCTTCAGGTTTTGATATGATTACTTTTAGTTCATCTGCTTTCATGTGAATACCATTTACTGGCGGATGCTGTGATTTAGGCGATAGGCAAATCCAGTCCCATTGCCCTGTTAACGTATATGCTCCAGAGGTCTCAATGTAGGTTTCTATACTATTCTCTTTAAGTTTTTTACACAGATAATCTAGGGGGTACATACTGGGTTCACCTCCTGTTACAACAACAACTTTTGCCGGTTGCTCAAGAGCATTCTGCACTATTTTTTCAACCTTAACTGGCGGGAAGTTTTTGGGGTTCCAGGTAACTTTTGCATCGCACCAGCTACAGCCTATGTCGCATCCACCAATACGAATAAAATAGGCTGCTTTGCCAGTATGGTAACCCTCACCTTGTAGGGTATAAAACTCTTCAACCAGCGGAAGTAATTTCCCGTTATCTAACTGATCAGTATCAACATGCATGTTAGTTCCTGTTATTCTTTTCCAAATAGGAGTTCCCTGTCTCTTACTACAGCATTTTTAGTCCACTCCTCGGGATTAATGTGCCAGTTATTAGGATTTGATGGAGTAATTTTTCCGCTATTCTCAATCCAGTTCATTAGGTAATACCTCATGTCCTTAGGCGATATGCTTACTATTCGACTCTGAATTTCTTCAGGCGATAGGCCAACCCCTACGGATAGATGACCACCCCCACCATTACCCCTATAAGAGTTTATGGCAACTTTGTACATTTTGTCAAGGTCGAAAGGTGTACAATCCTCCATTGATTCAATAGATACCCTTTCACCAATAGGCCTAGAGAGGTTAACTTCATATTTAATTCCGGCAGCACTATCAAAATTATAAAAGTTCGATTTAAGTAATGCATTCCCTTTTCTATTGACGATAGGTATGCTGTTTTCATCTTTTCTGAAGAGAATCATATTATCGTTTGCTGATTCCATTGTATTCATCCAAAGGGCATAAGAGTATTCAAGGTAGTCTTTTATCTCGCTACCCTTCAATTCCATTATGTACAATAGGTTTTCGTAGCTGTAAAGTTTAAACATGTCCCTTACAAATACGTCACCTTGCTCAATAGATGCATCGAAAAAGAGTGGTGCAGCAAAAGAGATATCGCATTTAGAGATTCCCAGCTGAACAGCGTGGATTAGGTTAACAAAGGGGGATGGACCAAAGTATGCATCTCGGGTAGTTATGGATTGGGTAAATGTGCCAATTTTTCTGTCAACAAATGCCTCAACTTCTGATGTAAAGTCGGAGAATAAGCTTACATAATTTGGGCTGGGTATCAGATTACTCATGGGTATCAACTTGCCGTTTATGTTTTTGCTTATTACCTTATAATCAGCATTAACAGATATATCTATGGTTACATCAGAAACAAACTGTGCTCTGGAACCCGGATCCGCAATTAGTATGGTGTCTCCCAATATATTTACTACTTTTTTTATAGTGCGATCATGGTCGTGGCCAATAAGAATAACATCGAACCCAGGAACCTGTTCAGCTACCAATTGCGATGCATTCTCGTTTAAAAGTGCGCTAGGGTTTGCTCCTCCGTAATTTGCATCGTGTCCAGAGTGGAATAGCCCAATGATTAGATGGGGGTTTTCGTGAGTTTTAATGGAATCAATCCATTGCTTGGCTGTTTCAACCATATCCGTAAATTGCATATTTGGCCAAAGGCTTGGCGAGAGCCATTTTGGTATGCCGGGAGTAGTGAGCCCCAGAACGGCTATTTTAATACCATTTTTATTGATTATGGTATATGGTTTAAAATAAGGCTTTTGGGTGCGTGTATCGATAATATTTGCTGATAACCAGGGGAAGGTAAAATCATGAACAAGCTCATTGTAAATCATAGGGCCAGCTTCAATATCATGATTACCAACGGTTGCAGCATCGTAACTCATAAAGTTCATAACTCTCGATACAATATGCTGGCTAGCCGTATCAACAAAGTTAGAGTAGTAAACCGTTGGTTGCCCCTGCAAAATATCGCCATTGTCAAGTAATACTACTTCGTGGCCTGAGAGACCCCTTACCAACTCAATATAGGTGCTCACCTGTGCTAGGCCGTAATCAGTGGCTTTATTGTTGATATAATCAAAGGGGAAGAGCGCTCCATGAACATCGCTTGTTTGAATAACCCTAATGGTCACATCTTTCTGGGCAATAACACTTACGCATTGTAATAGAATGGAGAGTGTTGAAAGTAGTAGTAGTCGAAACATTTTAATTTTTTTTGCAAAGATATCTTTTTGACATATAATAATGCAGAAGGTTGAATACGACCATGGCAAAATTGATGCCTATTTATTGTGGAGTTATCTTCTAACTTACACTATTTGGGATAACTATCTCTTTTAAGGTTAGTTTTTTGGAGTGTTAAAAAACAGTAAATTGAATTTAAACTTTAGTTAGTCAGCCTTTTCAATGATATTACGATGATATCCTTATTGTTCCCTTGGTTTTTAAAGTCAATATGTTTCAGGGTTATCATATTTCGGTGTTTTTGTCTTATGTTGTATTTGTAATCAACTCCTGAGTCAGTAATGATTAATTTATTATTAACCCTATCCCAAGTGAAATCACCTTGCTTATCAATCCCCGTTCCATCATGATAAAACTTAATGGTTTCGCCGCTGGTTTCAACGGTATTAATTAACTTACCATCTATCCACATCTCTTCTTTCATAATTACCCATGTACCATCAATTTTATATTCGAGAATGCACGATGCTAAAAAGAGCAGGCAGGCAGCAATTGCTATAGTGTACCTTGGTATTTTGTTTGATACTTTTCTTTTAATTCGTATCATCTATGTTAATCATTATTGTTTGACCAAATTTAAGAAGATTGCCGTAATCTCCAAATTCCTATATTTGTAGAAAGATATTCTCACTATGGAAATTGACTTATTCTCAAATTTTCGAATATTTATTTCACAGTACATTGAGTTTACTCAGGATGAGTTACTTATGGTTTTACCCTTTATAAAGGTAGTACATTTAGAGAAAAATGAGGAGCTTATTAGTGAAGGTCAAATTGCCGACATTATGGCCTTTACCAATAAGGGTTATCTTAGAGTTTTCTACAATATTGATGGTGAGGAAATTACTCGGGATATAACCCCACTAAATTCTTTTGCAACTGCTCTTCCTAGTTTTATTAAGCAAACTCCTTCGTATGAGATTATTAGCGCTATTACTCCAAGCGAACTCTTTACTATATCGAGAAAAGATTTAAACTATCTTTATAATACCTACCCCAAATGGGAGAGGGTTGGGAGGCGCATTATTGAGGATATGTTTGTGGGAGTTCAGCAAAGGCTTTATCAGTTTATAACCGAACCTGCCGAAACCCGATATAAAGAGTTAGTTGCTCGGTATCCTGATATGATACATGATGTGCCGCTTAAGTACATAGCCGATTTTTTAGGGATAAAAGTTCAATCGCTAAGCCGCTTACGTAAGTCTATAAAGTGGTAGTAATAGCGAATTGCCTTTTTTTTAACATTTGTTAATCAGCTTATTGGTTGTCAAGGTTCATATTTGTAGATACGGTACCAAAAAACTGACAGCAATGGAACGAGAACTAAGTAAACTATCATCAACAAATTTCGACTTAATTGTTATTGGAGGAGGTATTACTGGTGCATCAGTAGCCTACGAGGCTTCATCGCGAGGACTTCGAGTTGCATTGTTAGAAAAGGGCGACTTTGGTCAAGCAACCACTTCGGCAACCTCAAAACTTATTCACGGGGGATTACGATACCTTAAAAATTTGGAGTTTGGTTTAGTTCGCGAGTCGTTAACTGAGCGTAAGGTATGGGAAAATATTGCGCCCAATTTTGTATATCCCATTCCCTTTATGGTGCCAACCTACAAAAGTTTTAAGAGTAACAGGTATGTATTGCTAATGGGGATGTTGCTTTATGATATACTCTCATACGATAAGGGTTGGACTTGGGATTCATCAAAAAAACTTCCTTATCATAAATCGATTGGCGCAAAAAAAACCTTGTCGCTGGAAACTTGTATAAAAACAAAAGGGCTAACTGGTTCAAGCATATACTACGATTGCCAAAACATCAACCCAGAACGTTTAACGCTGGCAGTGTTAAAATCTGCTGTGGCAAATGGTGCTCAGGTGGCTAACTATGCCAGGGTAAATTCGTTTATTAATAGTAATGGTAGTATTCAGGGAGTAAATTTTGAAGATCTGATTACTGGAGAAATGTATAGCGTTCAGGCAAAGTTGATTATTAACTGTGCTGGTCCTTGGGCCGATATTGTTCTTAATTTAGCTAGTGGTGCACATTCAAATCATCATATTAGACGATCTGAGGGAATTCATATTATTACCTCAAAATTATGCAATACCCATGCTGTTACCATGATGACAAAAAGCGGTAGGCATGTTATGATAATTCCCTGGCGAAATCATACGTTAATTGGAACAACTGATAAGGAGTACAATGGCGATCCAGATAACTACCGTGTTAGCAAAGAGAGCATTCAAGGGCTTATTGATGATGTAAACGATAACTATGGCTGCAAAAAGTTACAATACGAGGATGTAATTTATGCATATGGTGGCCTGCGCCCATTGGTTGATGACCAAACTGAGGGCTCATACGAATCGTCGAGAAAGTACGAGATATTCGATAACCAAAAGGATGGGTTAAGTGGGTTGATAACTATTGAGGGAGGGAAGTATACCACAAGCCGCCGCTTGGCATTTCAGGCCATGAAGATGGTACAGAGAAAGCTCGGTATTAAGCTGCCAAAATCAAGGACAAAGCATATGCATCTTACACCATGCCATATAAACAGCATGGAACAGTTTTTAAAAGATTTGACTTTGCAGTACCCCGAGTTTTCAATTCAAACTATTGAATACATAGGTAAAAACTATGGTGTTGATAGCCATTCTGTGCTAAGCATTGCTCAACAAGATAAAGCACTAGCTGAAGTTCTTATGCACGATGGCGAAATACTGGCCGAAGTTGTTTACGCAATTGAATACGAAATGGCTCAATCGCTAACCGATATACTATTTAGGCGAACTGGTATTGGTACACTTGGTTATCCGGGCGACGATGTTTTTAAAAAGGTTGTAACCCTTTGCAAAACTTATTTTGAATGGGACGATACACAACAACAAAATGAGGTTGAACTTGCAATGAAACACTTTAAATTGCCTGTATAACCCTTATTATAAGTACTTTTATTATTAATATTATTATCAATTTAAATTATACCATACTATGAACTCAACTTACCGTGATATTTTTAAATGGGGAGATAAGCGCGAAGAGAAGGTTGATAAAGGAACCTTAAAAGTGGTTAAGGAAAAACTTAACTTTTCCGATAGCGATTTGGCTGAGCGCTATTTAACGGGTGAAATGGAAGTAACCATTGAAAAGCCTGTGGGTATTGACAAAACTCTGCTTGAACGTTTTGCCAGTATTGTTGGTGCTGATAATGTAAAAACCGATGATTATTCCAGAGCATCATATGCCTATGGAAAATTCTATGCCGAACTGGTTAATTTACGTATGGAGTATATTCCATCCCCTCCAGATGCTGTTATTTCACCTCGAACAACTGAAGAGATTATTGAGATTGTAAAATTATGTAATGAGTATGGTATTGCAATAACCCCTTGTGGTGGTCTTTCGTCGGTTACACGTGGTGTTGAGACCCCCAAAGGTGGAATTAGTTTAGATTTAACGGCACACCTAAACAAGGTAATCAACTTAAATACTGTAAATGCAACAGTTACGGTTCAATCGGGTATGTTTGGCCCTGCTTTTGAAAATTACCTGAATAGCGTTGGATTTACTTGTGGGCATTTCCCTCAATCGTTTGAGTATTCTACAGTTGGCGGATGGTTTGCAGCCAAAGGGGCAGGGCAGGCCTCAACCGGTTACGGTAAAATTGAGCATATGGTGCTAGCTATAAAGGTAGTTACACCATCAGGAGTTATTGAAACAAAATGCTTTCCGGCAAGTGCACAGGGCTGGGATTTGCATCTCATTTTTGCAGGCTCGGAGGGTACTTTAGGCGTAATAACTGAAATAACTATGAAGGTTAGGCGTTACATGCCCGAGAATACTCAGTATGCATCGTTTGCTTTCAAAAATTTTGAATCTGCAGTAAATGCCATGCGAACCGTAATGCAAAGCGGAGTTGGTTTGCCCCATCTGTTTCGTATCTCCGATCCTGAAGAGACCGAAATCGCTTTCAAAACCAAAGGTTTTGATGGAACTTTTGCCGATTGGTTTTTACGAATTATGGGATACAAAAGCGGAAGTAGATGCCTTATGTTTATGGGGGTTGATGGAAGTAAGGCATACGCAAAGCAGGTAAAAAAGTCAGTTAAGGCGATTTGCCGAAAGAATGGTAGTTTCTTTATAGGCGCAAGTCCTACCCTAAAATGGCTGGAGCAGCGCTACTCTAGTGCTTACCTCCGAGATCCGCTAATGGACATAGGAATAATGACAGATACGATAGAGACAGCGGTTATGTGGGATAATCTAGTTAACGTATGGAATTCGGCCAGGAACTATCTCAAGCATCGACCTAAAACAGTGGTAATGTCGCATATATCCCATGTTTATGAGAATGGGGCCAATTTGTATTTCACTTTTCTTAGCCCTATGGAAAAGGGCAATGAACTGAACGATTACGCACAGTTTCATAAAGGTTTGGTCGATACTATTAATGCCAGTGGAGGTTCACTATCTCACCATCATGGGGTTGGACGATCGCTTGCCCCTTGGATGGAAACTCAATTAGGAGTATATAGTCTGAATTTAATGCAGGCCATTAAGAATCATCTCGATCCTAAAGGAATTATGAACCCAGGAGATACTCTTGGCCTTAAGCCATAAGTTATTAAAAGGTAAACAATGAACTTAATAAGATTTATTGTATGGAGAGTCATGTAATTGCTATTGATGCCGGAACACAGTCTATAAGAGCAGTTTTAATTGATCTTAAGGGCAATATTGTAAGCATAAAGAAAACCGAGATAGAATCCTATTTTTCCAAAGGACCAGGGTTTGCTGAGCAAGATCCCAATTACCTATGGCAAGTGTTAGCGGATACTTGCAAGCAGCTAGTAAGCAATTTGCCCGTACCAATTGAAAGTGTAAAGGGTATTTCAATTACTACACAGCGAAGTACAGTAGTCAATCTCGACAAAGAAGGAAATCCTTTAAGGCCGGCCATCATTTGGCTCGATCAGCGAAAAGCCAATGCTACTGATTGGCCAAAGGGTTTAATTAAATTGGGTTTAAAATTGGTGAATATGCACGAATCGCTTGTTCACGCAATAAGGGATGGCGAATCGAACTGGATTAGGCAAAATCAGCCTGAAATATGGGACAAAACATATAAGTACGTTTACCTTTCGGGCTTTTTTACATACAGATTAACAGGCAAGTTTATCGATTCAGTTGGCAGCAATGTTGGGTATATGCCATTTAACTACAAAAAGCAAGAGTGGTGTAAACCAGGCGAGTTAAACTCAAAACTTTTCCCCATACAGCGCGAAAAACTGGTTGATTTGGTTAAACCATCGGAGTTACTTGGTTACATTACAGCCAAAGCATCACTAGAAACAGGATTACCCAAAGGGCTTCCTTTAATCGCCTCGGCTGCCGATAAAGCATGCGAAGTATTGGGCTCGGGTTGTATTACACCCGATATTGCATGTTTGAGCTACGGTACAACGGCAACAATTGAAACGGTTAACCCTAAGTATGTTGAGGTTATCAATTTTTTTCCACCATACCCTAGCGCATTGCCCGACCATTACAATACCGAAGTAATGATTTATCGAGGGTATTGGATGATAAATTGGTTTAAGAAAGAGTTTGGGCATAAGGAGGTAGAGCATGCCAAAGAGTTGGGCATATCGGCAGAAGAACTTTTTGATGAGATGATAAGTCATATTCCACCAGGTTCAATGGGGTTAACTCTTCAGCCTTATTGGTCACCAGGGGTTAAAATTCCAGGGGTTGAAGCCAAGGGTGCAGTAATTGGATTTGGCGACGTACATACTAAAATGCATTTGTATCGGTCGATAATTGAAGGTATTACCTATGCTTTAAAAGAGGGTGCTTTGCGCACCCAAAAACGGAGCGGTATAAAAATTAAAAAATTGCGTGTTTCGGGAGGAGGCTCACAAAGTAACAATGTGCTTCAGATGACTGCCGATATTTTTGATATGACAGTAGAGAAACCTCATACTTATGAAACCTCTGCTTTGGGTGCAGCAATAAATTGTGTTGTTGGCTTAGGGCTATATCAAAACTTTAATGAGGCAATTGCAAATATGTGTCGTGTGGGTGAGGTGTTTCAGCCTATACCTGCCAATAGAGATATTTACAAAGAATTGTATGAAAAGGTTTACTGCAAGATGTACACTAGGTTAAAGCCTTTATACTATGATATACGGGAGATTACAAATTATCCAAAAAAAATACTTAGCTAACCATTTGCTACGAAAGTTAAAAAAATAGCCCTATTTTAGTGTAAACTTTTTAGGGCTATTTTGCTATGCAAAGTGCACGTTTTAGGGCATTAATTCTTCTGTTTTCAATAATCTCTTCAATTGCTTTCAGTCAGCAAACGCTCGAGAGCCTTGAGCAGCGAATGAATAGTGCAGAAGGCGATCAGCAGATTTTACTGATGATTGAACTTGGCACTGCATTAATTGATATAGACCAGGATAAAGCATTGGAGCTTGGACTTAAGGCTGCGTTTTTATCCAAGCGAATAGGGAATCCTCTTCAGGAGGGGAATGCTATCTTGTTGATGGGTAAGGCAAGTTTAGCTGCCGATCAATCTGAGGATGCAATCCGCTATTTTAATCGAGCCCTAAATCATTTTGAAAAAAACAATCAAAGTCTTTACCAGGCATATGCCCTTATGGGCATTGCCGATGTTTACAGTAAAGAACTAAACTTTAACCTAGCTGTAAGTTACCTTAATGATGCGCTCACAATTGCTCGTTCTATTCAAAATATAGCCCTAAGACTCGATATTCACCAAAAATTAGGTGAGATTGCCATTAGTAAGAATAACAATTCCGTTGCCTTTACTGAGTTTTCAAGCGTGCTAAGTATTCTAGATGAGAGGGATGCTCTTGATATACCGCAGCAGCAATTTAAAGCCTATGCTCATAGACAAATAGGGCTTATCTATCGAAATATGGGTAGTTTTAATCAAAGTCTTAGCGCGTACCGAGCAGCATCTGATATTGATTTAAAACTTGGCGATAGGGCAATGGAAATTGCCGATAAGCAGAATATTGCTTACTCTTTCTACCTTATGCAGGAGCACGATAGCTCCTTGATCTACTATAATCAGGCTTTAGCATTTTATCGTTTGCAAAAGGATTCGATTTCAACAATTTCGGTTTTACTTGGCGTGGGTGACGTTATGTTCGAAAAGAAACAGTATCGCCAAGCTGTTGCCAATTATAATAATAGCTACGAAATAGCTTTTATGCTGAAAAGGGTAAGGGATCAGGTTACCTCATTGGTAAATATTTCTAGGTGTTTTAATGCTTTTGGCGATTTTCCTACCTCTCAAGAATATCTCTCAAAGGCTCTTGCAATTGCAAAACAAGAAGGTTTAACCAATTCGGCCGCTGATGTTTACATGTATCTGTCACAACTTAGTGAGTTAGAGGGTAAATACTCTCAAGCACTCGATTACTATAAGCTATGGGCAGAGCTGCGCGACTCGATATACAGTGAGCAAAGTGGGCAAAAGATGGTACGGATGCAAATTCTATACGAAATATCGCAGAAAGAACGTGAGAACGAGATTCTTAGACAGTACAATGAGATTGGTGAACTACAGCTTACTAAAACCCAGTATCAGCGAATGGTATTTATTGTGCTTGCACTATTTCTTTTTGCCATTTTAATCCTTTTTGGTTTTTTCTATCGATCAAAGAAGAAGGAGTTTGAAAAGCAGAAAGAGACAGAACAGCGCATTACCGAGATGAATAAGGCTCTTGAGCGTAGAATGATCTCCGAGATAAAGAAGCAGGAGAAGCAGCAACTGCTCTTAGCCCAAAAGTCGAAACTTGAATCGTTGGGGACACTTTCCGCAGGCATTGCCCATGAAATAAACCAGCCCTTGGGCGGAATATCGATGGGGCTCGATAATGTTCTGCTAAGGCTATCCGATAAAACTCTGTCCGACAATTATCTTAAGGAAAAGATAAACCTTATGTTTGATAATGTTGACAGAATCAAAAAGATTATAGAACATACCCGAACGTTTTCACGTTCGCACAAATCAGCATCATTTGAAAGGGTTGATGTGAACGAGATGATAAATAATGCATTGCTCATGGTGAGAGCACATTTTAAAAAAAACAGCATTACTCTTAACCTTAGTTTATCAGATGCAATTAGGCCTGTTGTGGCCGATAAGTTTAAGCTCGAACAGGTTGTACTTAATCTTTTAAGCAATGCAAAACATGCGGTTGACGAGAAGGCCAAAACCTTTCCTGACCCTATAGAATACAATAAAATTGTTGAAGTAAACACTTGGGACGATGAGGAGTTTGTGTACATTTCGGTATATGATAATGGACATGGAATTAAGAAAAAAGATTTAGAGATGATCTTCGATCCATTCTTCACAACTAAGAAGCAGGATAAAGGAACTGGGCTTGGACTTTCAATTTCGTATGGTTTTATCAAGGATATCCTTGGCGATATTATTGTTGAAAGCGAAGAGGGAGCATTCACAAAATTTGAAGTAAAAATTCCAAAAACATAGTGCATGGAGCAACTTAGCATTCTTATTCTCGACGATGAGAAGGTATTTAGAGATGAAATTCGAGAGTTTCTTGAGAACGATTCTTTTACGGTACATTCAGCTGCTTTGCCTTCAGAGGCTTTCTCTATACTTGCAAAGCAAGATATTGATATTCTAATCCTCGACCTAAGGCTACCCGAGATGGATGGCTTTGCGGTGCTTGAAAAGGTTAAGGAGATGTATCCGCATATTGAGGTTATAATGATTACTGGGCATGGCGATATGGATGCTGTAATTCAGGCCATGCGTATGGGGGCTGTTGAGTTTTTTCCCAAGCCTTTTCGCTTGCTTGATATGAAAGCTGCCATAAAGCGTACTCGTCGCTTTATCGACCTAAACCACAGGCTTAAGGAGGTTAACCAATCGCTCCAACTTATATCAAAGGATTTGCGCGACAATGTTGGTTACGAGATGGTAGGAAGGAGTAAGGCTGTTCAACAGGTAATTGACCTAATGCGACGGGTTGCTACGGTTGATAATACTTCGGTTTTTATTACTGGCGAGAGCGGTACAGGGAAAGAGTTAATTGCAAGGGGTATTCATTACCTCAGCAATCGTAGTCAGAGCTATTTTCATGCTGTAAATTGTTCTGCAATACCCGAATCGCTTTTCGAAAGCGAGTTTTTTGGTTACAAAAAAGGAGCCTTTACTGGAGCTGATGAGGAGAAAGCGGGTTGGTTTGAGATTGCCAATGGCGGAACCCTTTTTCTTGATGAGATTGTTGATATGCACCCATTGCTGCAAAGCAAACTTTTACGTGTTCTTGAGGATAGGAAAGTTCGCCGGTTAGGTGCTACAACCGATATAACAGTAGATGTTCGCATAATTGCTGCGACCAATCAGGATGTTCGAGGTTTTATTGAGGTGAATAAATTTAGGAATGATCTCTTTTTTAGGCTTAACTCATTTGAAATAAATATTCCGCCCCTGCGTGAACGCCCCGAGGATATTCCGATTTTACTAAATTACTACACTCAAACGCTTAGCAAAAAATTGAATAAAAAGATTACAGGAATTGACAATGCTGTATTGGTTGCTGCCTTGTCGTATCCATTCCCAGGCAATGTAAGAGAACTCCGGAATATGGTTGAACGAGCTATTATCCTCTCCGATGGGGATAAACTAACCGTAAACGAGTTTGCTTTTGCTGGTTTAACAAACTCCAGAACCGCTGAGGCCATTATTAATTTTGAGGAAACATTTGATTTAGACGAGATTGAAAAGTTAACAATTATGAAGGCGCTTGAACGGGCAGATAATAAGAAGACTGAAGCAGCGCAGCTGCTTAATATTACAAGGCAATCGCTCGATAGGCGATTAGAGAAGCATGGAATTTCACTTGATTAATTCGGCTAATAGTTCCTTGTAAGTATTGTAGTTATCCTCATCAAAGCAAATGAATATTACCTGTTTAGGGTTTTTGTTTTTTGTCAAAAAATCTATTGTTGTGCTTATAGCTATTCGGGCTGCCCTCCGTTTTGGGAAACGATAAACTCCCGTGCTAATATTTGGAAAAGCAACAGATTTAATTTTATGCTTTTTAGCTAAGGTTAAACTATTGCTATATGCGCTCTTTAGTAGGTCGGGTTCACCCATTTCTCCATCCTTCCAAATTGGACCAACTGTATGTATAACAAACTTTGCTTTAAGGTTGTAGCCCTTGGTAATTCTGGCTTCGCCAGTTGGGCAACCACCAATATTCTCACACTCTTCTAATAATTGAGGCCCGGCAGCGCTATGTATTGCTCCATCTACACCACCACCCCCAAGTAGCGAAGTATTAGCAGCATTAACAATTGCATCAACCTCAAGCGCTGTGATATCTCCAAGCATTAAGCTAATTCTATTCTCCATAGCACACATTCGTTATTTATCTATAAACATACAAATTATTGTACAAAATGGATAAGTACATAAAAAAATAGCCGCATAATCTGCGGCTATTCAATATCTTAAAAATCACCCTATCGAATTTTAGCACCGAGCTCCTTGTCGAAGGCATTCATTAGGTTCTGCATTGTTTTATCAATCTGCTTATCGTTAAGCGTTTTAGTCTCATCCTGCAACATAAACGAAACAGCATACGATTTTTTACCCTCTTCGATGTTTTTACCTTGATAAACATCAAAAAGGTTAATACTCTTAATGAGTTTGCGCTCAACTTTTTCCGCAATCTCTTTTATTTGGGCAAAGGTTACGTTTTTATCAATCAGCAGTGCAAGGTCTCGTCTTACCTCAGGGTATCTTGGTATTTCAGAGAATTGTACCTTTTTGCCCTTGGCTAAATCGAATGCCCTATCCCAATTAATTTCGGCAAAGTAAATAGGTTGCTTAATGTGGAATGCTTTGGCAATTTTATCCGTTACCTTACCCACATAGGCTATAGCATTGTCCTTTATTTTGTAAGCAATACCATATTCAAAAATATCGCTAGGTACATCGTCTGTAGTTTCCAAATCAGCGTGTATACCAATTCGTTTAAAGATGTTCTCAACCAAACCTTTTGTATGGAAAAATGTGGATGTTTCCTGCTCCTTAGCCCAACTCTCCTCAGTTGTAAACCCTGTTTCCCAAATGGCCAGTTTAAAGGTCTCACTATACGCTTTAAGTGGTTTTTCCTTAGTGCTTTTGGCTTTATTAAAATAGTAGCAATTACCCCACTCGTATAGTTTTAGGTTCAGTTTCTTTCTGTTGATATTGTAGTTAATCGACTCAAGGCCACCAAATAACAAGGTTTGACGCATACCATTTAAATCGGTACTCAGTGGGTTTATTATTTTTACAATATTCTGTGCAGGGTAGGTTTCAATCTCATTATAGTATGCAGCATGTGTAAGCGAGTTGCACATAATCTCGTTCATTCCGTTAGCCGAAAGCGTATCGGAAATTAGGTTAATAATCCTATGCCTATCGGGGCGTGTTGAGAACGCAAGCGACCCCTCAACTTTATCACTAACCTCAATATTGTTGTAACCATAAATACGGAGTATCTCTTCAACAACATCAGCTTCGCGCTGAACGTCAACCCTATATGCAGGAACCTGTACTTTTAGCTTGTCACCAATGTTGCTTACCACCAGGATATCTAGCCCCTCAAGAATTTTGATGATAGTATCCTTTGGTATGTTTTTGCCAATAAGACTTTTTACACGATTTAAGTCAAGTTCAATGCTGTAATCGGCAATGGGGTGGGGATAAACATCAACAATGTCTGAGGATATTTCGCCTCCTGCAATCTCTTTTATAAGCATTGCAGCTCTTTTAAGCGCCCAAACGGTAATGTTAGGGTCGGCACCCCTTTCGTATCGAAATGATGCATCGGTGCTTAGCCCATGCCTCTTGGCGGTTTTTCTAACCCATACAGGATTAAAGTAGGCGCTCTCTAAAAATATATTTTTGGTTTCCTCTGTAACACCCGATTTTGCCCCACCAAAAACACCGGCAATGCACATGCCCTCCTGCATGTTGCAAATCATTAGATCTCCGATATTGAGTTTGCGTTCAACGCCATCGAGGGTTGTAAAAGCAGTTTGATCTGCCAGTGTTTTTACCACTACCTTTTTCCCTTTTACCTTATCGGCATCAAATGCGTGCAGTGGTTGGCCAATTTCATGCAGTACAAAGTTGGTAATATCTACAATGTTGTTGATGGGCGTGAGCCCTATTGAGCGAAGCCTGTTTTGAAGCCAGTCAGGTGAGGTGGTAACCTTTACATTTGATATGGTTATGGCCGAGTATCTGGGGCAAGCCGTTGAGTTTTCTACTTCAACCGGAATGAGTAGTTTTTTATTGTCAATGGCAAAACTATGAACACTTGGAAGGACTGCTTTTGTTGGAGCAGAAAGATTAAGGTAAGCAGCTAAATCGCGGGCAACGCCAAAATGCGATGCAGCATCAATGCGATTTGGGGTAAGGCCTATCTCAAACTGATAATCGTCCTGTATATTGAAATACTGGGCAGCAGCAGTACCTATAGTCACATCGGGACTTAATACAACAATCCCTTCGTGCGATTTACCTAATCCAAGTTCATCTTCGGAGCAAATCATCCCTTCGGAAAGTTGTCCTCTAAGTTTTGCCTTCTTAATGGTTACCTCCTCATCATTAAAATACAGTTTACTTCCAATTGTGGCCACTAAAACCTTTTGTCCGGCTGCAACATTGGGTGCGCCACAAACAATGTTAAGCAACTCTTCCTGTCCAATATCAACAGTAGTAACACTTAACTTATCGGCATCGGGGTGCTTTTGACAGGTTTTAACCTCACCAATTACAATTCCTTTTAATCCACCCTTAATGGTTTCAATCTTTTCAAGGGCTTCAACTTCAAGCCCAATGTTGGTTAATATTTCCGATAATTCCTCGGGTGTTTGACTGAAGTTCAGGTAGTGTTTAAGCCAGTTATACGATATTTTCATTGGGAATATGAGTTATCCGTTTTTTTACTTTTTATACAAGCCGTAAAATTAGCGAAAAAAGGTAGTATCTCCTTAATTTTTAGTTCAAGATATACTAAAAATAACCTTTATTGGGAAGGGTTGAGAATAGTTTTCGTTTGAATACGAAGAATTGAAGCAATATACTTGTGGGGTATAGCTTTATTTTGGGATGTTTAAACATGCGTCTTTTCTTTACAAAGCTAAAGCATTTGCCAAAGAAATAGCTGTGTGCCTTAATAACCGACCATGTAAACTTGGGTTTCCCAGTAATAAGATAGCTAAATGCCGAAGCATAATCTAGCAAAAACCTTACAAGCATAACAGGAACTATCGATTGCCTAGAAAGATTCTTCAGGAGCATGAGCAGGTTATTTCGGTGGTTGAAATATGCCTTTTGCGGATTATTAACTGCAAGCGTACCCCCGCCAACATGTAAAACGCTTGCGTTGGGAATGCACCAAATTGATTTTCCGCTACGCTTAAGTCTCCAGCAAAGGTCGATCTCCTCCATATGCGCAAAGAAATCCTCATCAAATGCGCCTACACTCCAAAAGTCGGTTGCCCTAACCATTATGCAGGCACCTGTGGCCCAAAATATCTCCTTTGCTTCGTTGTACTGTCCATTGTCCTGCTCAACAATGTTGAGCACTCTACCTCTGCAAAAGGGGTAGCCTAAAAAGTCGATGTATCCACCTGCAGCGCCTGCATACTCAAAATACTTTGGGGCAGCATAGCTGTTAAGTTTAGGCATGCATGCTGCTACATTTGGGTTTTGCTCTATGAACGATGCCATTGGCTCAAGCCAATTGTTGTTAACCTCAACATCGGAGTTTAGTATAACGTAGTAATCGCTATTGATTTGCTTAAGTGCCCGATTGTATCCGCCTGTAAATCCATAGTTTTTATCTAAACAAATAATCTTTATGCTTTCAGTTAATGTGTTGAGCCATTGCACAGAAT
The DNA here is from genome assembly GCA_002410065.1 of Bacteroidales bacterium UBA5349. GTDB lineage: Bacteria > Bacteroidota > Bacteroidia > Bacteroidales > Tenuifilaceae > Perlabentimonas. Next base: position 236,347 of record DHQB01000023.1, read on the forward strand.
CATCGGTTGAGCCATTGTCGGCAACCACAACATCAACGGTAAAACCCTCAACCTTTGAGTTGGCGATTACGCTGGGCAAGAACTGTTTCAAGTGTCCTAGTCCGTTCCAGTTAAGAATAACTATGGCAATACTCTTCATTCAGATTCTGTTTGCTGTAAGTTTGGCTTAGGTTTTCGCTTCCATCGGCGGTGCGACCAGAGCCAGTATTCAGGAGCCTCAATTATTTGTCTTTCTAAACGCTTAAGGTGTAGTTCGGTTAGCTCATATGGCTTAAAACTATTTGGTTCCTCGGTTAGTAGCTCAAAATCAACTTCGTATTTTCCTCTTTTTACCTTACGCATATTGCAGAAAACAACGGGTAAGTTAAACTTTTGCGATAGTTTTTCGACACCCAAAAATACGGGTGTTTGCTGGTTGAGGAAAGTGGTCCAATACCTGATATCGCCTTTGGCAGGGGTTTGATCTGAAACCAACCCCAGTAGTATTGGCTCACCTTTACGCTTATAATCAATTAGGACTCTTAGGGTATCCTTCATGGCAACAGGAACGCCACCAAAGCGTTTGCGAGAATTGTTCATCAATTTTTCAAACCTTGCGTTAGCTAATGGTTTGTATATGCCAACTGCATGATGTTTAGCATGATGACCAATTAAAGAGTAGAGTTCCCAGCTACCATAATGACCAGATACGAGAATAGCACTTTTACCCTCTTTGTAAAACCTTTCAAATAGTTCAAGGTTGTTGAATTTACATAGGTTTAGAGCTCTTTTTCGGCTAGCATGTAGCAAAAAAACGCTTTCGAAGATGAGGTCACTTAAATGCCTATAAAATTTCTTTTCGATGGTCTTCCTCTCTTCATCCGTTTTTTCAGGAAAAGAGTTTTTAAGGTTGTTGCGCACAACACTCCTTCTATAACCAATTAAATGATATATGACTAGGTATGTAAAATCTGAGATACGTGCCACGGCACGCAACGGTATTTGTGCAATAAGCCAAGTAAGACCATAAAAAAGCGAAAAGAGTATGGCGCGCATTTTCTTAGATTGATTATTTCATTAAAAAATCTGATGTAATATCCCTAAACTCATCAAACATTTTGCTGTTTGCAGCAATAATTTCCTTGCCAAAGATATAATTTTTTGTACCACTAAAATCACAAACCTTTCCACCAGCTTGTTCAACAATAAACGAGCCTGCTGCAACATCCCAAGGTTGAAGGCTATACTCGTAAAAAGAGTCGAATCTGCCGCAAGCTACATAGGCCAAATCGGTTGCAGCAGAGCCTATTCTCCTTAGGCCATGAGAATATCGCATAAAGTGCTCCATCGATTTTAGAAAAGGCTCCATTCTCTCATAATCGTAATATGGAAACCCTGTTGCAATAAGCGAATCGGATACCTTTGCTGTACTAGAAACGGTTATTGGATTCCCATTCAAAAAGGCTTTATTCTCACCCCATGAGTAAAAACACTCGTCGAGAGTAACCTCATAGATAACGCCAAGAATAACCTGATCATTATCCATTAAGGCTATGCTTATTGCGTAGGGTGGTAGACCGTGAATAAAGTTAGTAGTCCCGTCAAGTGGATCGATTATCCAATTTAAGCCATTGGGGTTTTTCTCTCCGGTTCCCTCTTCGGCAATAAATCCTGCTTGCGGTACTATACCCTTGAGTTTGGCTACTATTTTCTTCTCCGACTCCTTATCAACATACGAAACAAAATCGTGAAGACCTTTCGACTCAACCCTATCGATACTAAAACTCTTACGCTGAGTTCTAATAAAGCCTCCAGTTTCCCTAGCTAAAGTGATAACTTGTTCACAAATACTCTGAATGTTCATATTGATTATTTTACTCATTGTTGATGATTTTTGCGGTTAGGTTTCCCGTATTTGAGATGCCTAATAGTTCTACATCTACAATTTTTCCCACAAGTTCCTTCTTATAGTCAACTTCAACCTTTGTGTAGTTTTGGGTAAAGCCAGATATTATTCCCTTTCTGTTTGCTCCCTCAAACAGCACTTTTTCTTTACGACCAATATTCTGAATGTAGAACTCACTGTGTAAGGAATGGGAGAGTTGTTGTAGTTTTTCTGCTCGTTGTGTAATTGTCTGTGAATGCACTTTACCCTCAAAGTCTGCGGCTGGTGTGCCTGGCCTTTCAGAATATGGGAAAACATGCAAAAATGAAGGCTTTAGCTCGCTTAAAAGATTGTATGAATCAGAGAAATCATTATCTGTTTCGCCAGGAAAACCAACAATTACATCAACCCCAATAAAAACGTTGGGGATGGATTGTTTAACCTTTCTAATTTTATCGGCAAAAAGTTCGCGGTTGTATCTCCGTTTCATCAGCCTTAAAACATTGTTCGACCCAGATTGTAATGGGATATGAAAATGGGGTAAGAATTTACTTGAGGCAGCAACAAAAGCAATAACCTCATCGGTTATTAAATTTGGCTCAATTGATGAGATACGATAACGTTCAATACCTTCAACCTTTTCGAGATTTTTAAGCAAGTCGATAAACGACTCACCGGTTGTCCGACCAAAATCGCCTGTATTTACGCCTGTTAGTATTATTTCTTTAATTCCTTGGTTGGCAATGCTTTGTGCTTGGGATACAATATTGCTGATGGGAATGTTTCTGCTTTTACCGCGAGCGTTGGGGATGGTACAATAGGTGCAATGGTAATCGCAGCCATCTTGCACTTTAAGGAACGATCGGGTTCTGTCGCCTGAGGAGTAGGCCGGAAAAAAATCGTTAATTGCATCAATTTCGCAGCTGTACACTTTGGCTTTTGCGTTTTTATGGATATCGCCCATGTACAGGGGAATATTGCCCCTGTCTGATGCTCCCATAACTAGGTCGACACCCTCTATACCTGCCAAATCTTCGGGGCGGAGTTGTGCATAGCATCCAACAACGGCTACAAAAGCATTAGGCGACTGCTTAATGAATTTTTTTATTGCTTGTCGGCATTTCTTGTCGGCATGCTCTGTTACCGAGCAGGTATTGATAACAAAAACATCGGCAGGGCTATTTGACGAAACCCTTTCGAATCCTAACTCATCAAACTGCCTTGCAATTGTTGATGTTTCAGAAAAGTTAAGTTTGCAGCCTAAAGTGTAAAAGGCCACCTTTTTTTGTTTATTTAGCATTAATTTCAATTATAAAAACACTTCGCAAAATTAGTAAATAGCGAACTATATAACTAACTAAACAATCGTAAAATGGTTTTGTGATATTAGTGTGCTTTACTATAAAGCAATTAGATTTTTATCGAAATCAGGGGAGTTGAAGTTGGGATTAAAATTGGCGTTAATAAAAATTTCGCCTGTTTCAGAGTTGATATAGCCCTTTATAAAATCTTTAGGCAATCTGAAAACCTCATCGGAATTCTCGTCGCTATCCTTTAATTTTTTACTGATAACCTGCTCAACGTTTACAATCTTATTACTCTGCTTTATAATGTTTTGGGAGTGATTATAAACCTCTTTACCTATTGCAATTATTAGAACAAAATTACCAAATTGCCTGCGGAGATAGTGCTTGTAAACAAAATCAAGTTTATCACTAGTAACTAGTTCGGCCGTTTTGTGGAATGAGTCGGCAAAGATGAAACCCTCGTCACAAATTTTCTGAGCAATATCCTGATTCTTGGTGTAGTGAACATAAAGAATTTCTGTTTCCTCATCCTTCAGAATGAAATCCTGAATATTGTCCTCAAAAATTCTACTGGGTTTTACTTCAGGTTCTTTTTGCCCTTCCTTAACCTGTCTAATTATCTTTTCAATCCCTTCTTTTGATAGAATATTATCTACTCCAACTCGATTTTTCAATAGAGTTTCAAGTAGTTGGTTTTTTTTATGTAATTGAAAATGAAGGAACCCAACATATACAATTAATACCGCTATTATAATAAGTTCTGGGTTCATTCAATATTTTATATATTGATATTCATTATGCAAGTTAGTAATTATATTCTGATGTTTATTAGTTAAAACAATATCAATGCTGATAATGTTTGAGTTAACTTGTTGTTATGCTTATTTGTACAACCAAGGTTGCCTGTGATTTTATTTTTTGCATAAAGGGTAAGGGATGATTTCTTAAAACGGATTAGACTTCCTTCCAAATCTTGACTTGTGCCTAAAAAAGTTAATGGCTTTTTCAAATAGACTGTCAGTGTAATCAAACTTTGGGCGTTCTTTTTATCCCCTTTTTTTTGTAATCTTGTACCACAACAATCTAAAATGTTCTTGATAATAAATGGATGCTCCATTACAACCTAAAGACAAGGAGTTGTTCCCTAAAAACAAAGAAAAACAAACAAATGAAAAAATACCTAATAATTGCAATTTCTTTATTCATCGTTAATGAAGGAATGTGTTGCACTACGGCAGTAATTTCTGGAAAATATACTGCAGATGGTCGTCCAATGATATGGAAACTGAGAGATTCTGACAATTTCAAAAATAAGATGATGTATTTTGATGATGGTAAATACTACTACATTGGACTTGTAAATTCGGAAGATTTAAAAGGAGAACAAGTATGGGGAGGTGCTAATTCAACAGGCTTTTCAATAATGAATAGCGCTTCGTTTAATGTAAATATGGGTGATACCACATCAAAAAAAGATTTGGAAGGGTTTTTTATGAAATTGGCACTTCAAGAGTGTGCTACTTTAGAAGATTTTGAACAATTACTTAACAATCATCCAAAACCCATGGGGCTAGCATCCCATTTTGGCGTAATTGATGGTAAAGGTGGGGCTGCTTTTTATGAAGTAAACAACTATACCTTCACAAAATTCGATGCAAACAGCTCTGCCGAAGCCCCAAATGGCTATATCCTCCGTACAAATTTCTCATTTACAGGTAAAAAAGATGTTGGTTATGGATTTATCCGATTTCAAACCGCTCAAGATATTTTCTATCAGGCCGAATCTATGGGGCAACTAAATTACCAAACAGTTATTCAGGATTTTTCTAGATGTTTTAAACATGCTGTACTACATAAAAATTTTAAGGAAGAATATAAGAATATACCAAAGGGAGAACATTTTATTAATTCCGACGATTTAATAACTCGTCACGGTTCGTCATCAGCAATATTAATACATGGCGTAAAACCCGAAGAATCAGGCGATTTGGCTACAATTTGGGCGACTGTTGGCTTCCCAAATACCTGCATTGCACTTCCTGTTTGGGTTAGGGGAGGGAAAAACTTACCCCGCTTATTGGTTGCAGACAAATTGGGCAATGCTCCGCTTAATGAAATAGCATTAAAACTAAAAGAGCAATGTTACCCTATTAAACGATCATCGGGGTATAAATACCTGCAGATTTCGAAACTTATTAATTCTGAAAAAACAGGTATTGTACAGAAAATTGAAATAGCAGAAAAAACTATTTTCATAAAAACCGAAGAGCATCTTAATAAATGGAGAGAAGGAAATTCAACCGAAAAACAAATAGCAAGCTACTACAGTTGGCTCGATGATTTTGTTAGTCAGACATACTTGAATGAATTTGGAATTGAATACAAGAATTAATAAAGTTTATCAGCATGAAAATAGATCAAATCCGATCATTATTTCCAGTTACAAAAGATGCCATTTACCTTAACTGCGCCTCACAATCTCCACTGAATACATTGGTAAACGACAGGCTTCAGGCGCATTTAAGAACAGAATTAAACCCTGTTGGTAAAAAAGCACTTAATCGTGATAATACAAGAGTTCTATTATCAAGACTATTGGGTGGTTTGCCAGAGGAGTATGCTTTAGTTACAAGTACTGGTATTGGAATAGGGATTGTGGCGCAAGGTATAGACTTTAAAAAGGGTGACAATGTTGTAATTCCTGAACGTGAGCATTGGAATAATACCTTTCCCTGGTTACAGCTTGAAAAGAAGGGAGTTGAGGTTAGATTTGCAAAAATTAATGAGGATAATAGTATTGAGCCTGAGGCAATAGAGAAACTTGTTGATAATAGAACACGCGTTGTGTCAATTGCGGCTGTGAGATTCAATAGCGGTTTCAGACCCAATTTGAATGCAATTGGAAAAATTGCGCATGCAAAAGGCGCCCTGTTTTTGGTGGATGTGGCACAAGCAGCAGGTATGATTCCAATTAATATTGAACAAGATCAGATTGATGTAATGGCCGGCTGTGGCTTTAAATGGCTACTAGGGATGCATGGAACAGGATTCCTGTATGTTAGCAAAAGAGTTGTAAAATTGATTGAGCCAGTTATACCTGGTATGTTTGCTGCAGTTAACCACTTCGACAAACTTTCTTACTACGGTGATTCCAGAAAATTTGAGACTGGCACAATTGCATACTCGCTCTTTGATGCTTGGGCTGCAGGGCTCGAATTACTCCTTGATGTTGGCATCAAAAATATTTATGAGAAAGCCATAGAAAACACAGATTTTTTGATTGATGGACTCCGTGAGAAAGACTATAGTATAGTGACTCCAACAAAAAAGCGAGAGGAGAGAACAGCAATCGTTCATTTCAATACAGGTTCATTTGAAGCCACTAAAACGCTTTATAAAAAACTAATAGAAGAGAGAGTTTTAGTGACTTTGCAGGGAGAGAATATTAGGGTTAGCCCAAACTTTTTTAATACAAAAGAGGAAATTAAAACATTTCTTGATTTAATATAAGGCTTAGCATTTAGAGCTGTGCGTTAGCCTTTTGATAATAACTCAAAACACCTTAATATCAGGTAGCTTTTTACTCGAACTACAGCACAAATAAATATTGTTATAGCAACTTTATACCAGTTTTTTTAGCAACTGTTCCTTATCGCCATAAAGATAATCGATGGGGGCAATTTCGGGCATGGTATAGGCGCCTGGTTGTTGAAGCAATACTGCCCTTGCGCACGAAACCAATACTTGTGCTGTTAAAGCAGGGTTATTTATATTCATTCTGAACTCGAACAGCTGATTTTGGGTTTTACCCGATACCCCTTTATGCTCTAATAATACGGCATGTCCCATGTCCTGTAGTTGATCAACATTGGACACTGGAATGATATGCGTTTCATCTTTCGAGAAATAGCTATCTGATTTAATGTCGGCACTCACTTTTTCAAAACTTGCACCTTCTTCTAACTCAACATATACCATTCTACGATGAATTCCAGTTCCTGTGGGGATGGTCATTGAAAGAGCATCTTTAACACCCTCCTTGCTTTTAGCAACCACAGAATGCCCCATGCTCATTCCCGGGCCAAAATTGGTATAGGTAATGCCTTTGGGCGCCATAGCCAGCATAAGTGTTCGAATCACCGAGTCACTTCCTGGATCCCAGCCAGCAGAAATAATTGCTTTAGAGTTGTGCCTTCTGCCAGTTTCATTGAGTTGAGTCCGTAAATTCCACATTTCATCACCATGCACATCAAAACTATTCACTGTGCATATCCCTTTTTCCATTATGGCTTTAGCAACCTTTAAAATGCTTCGGGTGGGCGAACATAGAATGGCTACATCCACCTTGCCTAATTCAGAGATATCGGATACAACTTTAATCTCTTTTAACTCAATGGGAGTATTATCTGCTGAACTGTCACGGCGAACAACACCAACAAGTTGCATGTCGGGGGCAGCCAGAACGGCTTCTACCGAGAATCTTCCTATATTGCCATAGCTTACTACTGCAACTTTAATTTTATTCATAATAATTTCCTTGTTTTATTCCAACAAATATATTTGTAAATATTGACAAAGTCTTTGACTTTTAGAACAATTTAATTTCAAAATAGTTTGAGTAGATTTTGAAATAAGCAATAATCAAAAAAGGAATAGTTTAACCTACCTACGTTGCCAGACATACTGATTCACTCAGAAATTAGGGAATTAAGACTTAATACTAAACTAAATAGCTGCGCCTACCACAAGATGCTAACTAAAATTCAAAGCAAAAAGTGTTAAGACTTAAATCAATGCAATGGTTGATTTCATTACAGTGCTACTAGGGGAGATTAAAAAAAGCACAGACACATCAAACAGGCAGGTATTATTTCAACTATCTTTGAGCCATTGAATATTTAAAGCCAATTTTGAAAGACCTTTTACTTATCATCCCTCCGTTTACGCAATTAAATACGCCCTATCCTTCAACGGCTTATTTGAAAGGGTTTTTGAATACCCGCAACATTAGTGCCTACCAAATGGATTTAGGAATTGATGTTTTTCTTGAGCTATTTACAAAAAAAAGTTTTGAGAATATATTTGCAGAAGCATACCAAAACAACAGAATAACCTCAGCAAATTGCCAACGGATTTATGCCTTAAGATCAGATTATTTAGTTGTTTTAGACGATGTTATTCAGTTTTTGCAAGGCAAGAACTTAACGTTTGCACGCCAAATTTGTAGCGATAATTTTTTACCCAAAGCCTCACGATTTGAGGTTATAGATGATTTGGATTGGGCTTTTGGCTCAATGGGAATTCAGGATAAGGCAAAGCACTTAGCCACGTTATACCTCGAAGATCTATCAGATTTTATTGTAGAATGTGTTGATGAGAATTTTGGTGTTAGCAAATATGCGGAGCATTTGGGGCGAAGTGCTAATTCCTTTGATGAGCTGTATGATCACTTGCAAGCCGGAAGTACTTATATTGACACCATTACCTTACAAATTCTTGATGAGCAGCTAAGGGCAATAGAGCCTAAATTGGTCTGCTTTTCGGTTCCCTTTCCAGGGAATTTATACAGTGCATTTAGATGCGCTCAATTTATTAAAGCCCAGTACCCTCATATTAAAGTGGCCATGGGCGGTGGTTTTCCCAATACAGAATTGCGCTCCCTAAAAGATGTGAGAGCCTTTGAGTTTTTTGATTTCATCACCTTAGATGATGGTGAATTGCCCATCGAATTGTTAGCGCAACATGTTTGTGTAACCAAAAAACTTTCAAGCGATGCTTTTAAGCGTACGCTTATGCTGGAAAATCAAGAAGTGGTTTATAAAAACAATGCAATCAGACCTGATTATAAGCAAGCTGAAGTTGGCACTCCCGATTATTCCGATTTAAGACTCGATGAGTATATTTCGGTGATTGAAATTGCCAATCCAATGCATAGCCTTTGGAGCGACGGGCGATGGAATAAGCTCACCATGGCTCATGGCTGTTATTGGAAAAAATGCACTTTTTGTGATGTTTCGCTTGATTATATCAAACTCTATGAGCCCAATACCGCAAGTGTTTTGGTAGATCGTATGGAAGTTTTGATTGCTCAAACTGGTCAAACCGGGTTTCATTTTGTCGACGAAGCCGCTCCTCCGGCTTTAATGAAGGCTTTGGCTTTGGAAATTTTGAAACGAAAACTCACCCTTACCTGGTGGACAAATATTAGATTTGAAAAAAACTTTACCCAAGACCTCTGTTATTTATTAAAAGCATCGGGGTGTATAGCGGTTTCCGGAGGGCTTGAAGTGGCATCGGACAGGTTATTGGCATTGATTGATAAAGGGGTAACCGTTGAACAGGTAGTTCGTGTAACCCGGAATTTTTCCAAGGCTAATATTATGGTGCATTCCTATTTAATGTATGGTTTCCCAACCCAAACCGTTCAGGAAACGGTAGATAGTTTGGAAATGGTGCGACAACTTTTTGAAGAGGGAGTCCTACAATCGGGGTTTTGGCATCAGTTTGCCTTAACAGCCCATAGTTTGGTAGGGTTAAATCCAGCCGATTATCGTATTACTCCCATTTTAAAAGACATCTCCTTTGCCAATAATGATGTTAATTTTACCGACCAAACGGGCATTGACCATAGTCGGTTCAGCGCCGGTTTAAAAAAGTCGCTATTTAATTTTATGCTTGGTGTTGGTTTTGATTTACCGCTTCAAGATTGGTTTGAATTTAAAATTCCGAAGACCAATATCAAAAGCAATTATATACTAACTTGTTTACAAACGGATCCCTATTTTAGCGTACAACCCAGTGCCAATGTTCTATGGCTTGGCGCAATGCCATTGGTGAGTGAGCAATCCAAAACGAAGAAAGGCATAACCTGGCAGACCCTTCAATTGTCTTTTCACGATAAGAGGGATTCGTTTCAAATTAGTGTTGATAAAGACAAAGGTAAGTGGCTACTAAGTATATTACCAAGCCTTTCTCCATTATGTGATAAGCAATGCAGCTACGGAGAACTCAAGGCAGATTTTGAAACCCATTTTGAAGAATTTGAGCTGTTCTGGTATTCTAAACCAATTCAAAAGCTTAAAGAATTTGGTTTGTTGGTTGTGTGAAAACTTTGACTTTTACCAATTTATCTTCTTAAAGAATGAACCCAGCAGCAGCTAATACATTATCTTTGAGCCTTTATTATATATCATCCCACAAGGGTTTATTAAAATGTTATAGAGTGGGATTTAAAAAACCGAATAATGAAATTTGAAGATCTGAAAATTATTGAACCTATTTTAAAGGCACTAAAAGAAGAAAAATATTCTGTTCCCACATCGATACAGGAAAAGGCAATACCCCTCATAATAGATAGAAATGATGTGCTGGGTAGTGCTCAAACCGGAACAGGTAAAACGGCTGCTTTTGCTATTCCAATCCTGCAGCACCTTTTTCTCGATCGACAGCGAGCTAACAGTTCACGCAACATTAATGCGCTTATCATAACACCTACTCGCGAATTAGCAATTCAAATTGCAGAGAGTTTTTCGACCTATGGGAAATATACGGGATTAAAAACCGCCGTTGTTTTTGGAGGTGTAAAACAGGGTCAACAAACCGATGCTCTCCATAGAGGTGTCGATATTTTAGTTGCAACGCCCGGAAGACTTCTCGACCTTATGGATCAGGGTTTTGTTAAATTAAATAGCGTTGAATATTTTGTGCTTGACGAGGCTGATCGCATGCTTGACATGGGTTTTATTCATGATATTCGGAAAATTATTGCCAAATTACCTGCCAAGCGGCAGTCGTTGTTTTTCTCAGCAACAATGCCCGATACGATTGTTGAACTTTCAAGTAAAATTTTGAATAATCCCATAAAAGTAGATGTAAGTCCAATTTCTTCTACTGCCGATACAATAAGACAATACCTCTATTATACTAATAAAGCGACAAAGTTAGATCTACTTATCTATATACTCCAAGATCCTAAAATTGACCAAGTGTTGTTGTTTTCCAGAACAAAACATGGTGCTGATAAGATAACCAGACACTTAAAAAAGGGAAAAATCCAAGCAGCCGCCATACATGGTGATAAGGCGCAAAACGCTAGACAGAAAGTTCTCCAGCAGTTTAAAGATGGTGAAATAAGGGTATTGGTAGCGACTGATATTGCTGCAAGAGGTATTGACATTGATAAGTTGAAATATGTTATCAATTACGACATTCCAAATATAGCCGAAACTTATGTTCACAGAATAGGCAGATGTGGTAGAGCAGGAGATGAAGGTGTTTCCATATCCATTTGCGAGCCTGAAGAAAATGTGTTTATAAAAGACATTGAAACATTAATAGATCAAAAAATAAAAAAAATAAAAGACAACCCTTTTCCACAAACAGATAATCCAATGACAACAAAGGAAAAGCAGGTGTTTGAGAAGGAGAAAATAAAAAGAAAACAAGAATATTTCGCTTCAAAAAATAAGAGTAGACCAGATTCAACAAAGTATAATAGGAGAAGATAATTAGGATTTGACAGATTACTTTTTTAGTAATCTTGGCCAAATAACCATAAAATAGGGAACCTATATAAAGGTTGTACACATTACAAATTCCTTGAAATTGCTAATTGCAGCGCAGTTCTTCCCCGTGTATCTACCCAAAGTTAAAAAACGTGAATAATACACGATAATTATAACATAAATTCAATGTTTTTGTAACTTTCCCAGAAATGATAGACTAAACTATTAAGCATACTAATTGTTTGTTGAAATTATAAGACGCATTTGTTTCATTAAAATTAAAATAGAATTATGAACTTAAAAAGAATTGGCTTATTAGCCAGTGTTATTATTATGGCAATAACCGTTAAGGCACAATCACTTGTAGGTGATTGGAAAGGAGTTTTGGCAGTCCAAGGAGCAGAGTTAGAATTGGTGTTTCACGTAGAAAAAGCGGACGATGCTTACACTGCTTCAATGGATGTTCCTCTTCAGAAGGCAATGGGTATTCCTGTTGAAAAAACAGAATTAGTAGGAAAAAACGTGACTTTTTCTATTCCAGCAGCTCAAATAACTGTTGTGGGAACGCTTGAGGGCAATACGATTACAGCAGAATATGAGCAAATGGGGCAAAAGTTTCCACTTGTTCTAACAAAATTTGAACAAACACTACCTGGCAATCCCAGTTTAGTGAGTAGCGACGAAGAGTTGAAAGTCATAGTTGCTTTAGACAAAGGAGACTACAAATACAAAGTAGCCGACTATTTTGCAAGGCCCAAAGCATCATCATTCAGCCTATCGCCCAACGGTAAGTACATGTCTTATATGGAAAAAGAGGACTCGGGCAAAAAACGACACGTATATATTAAAGAAATTGCCACGGGGAAAGTAAACCGGGCTATTGAAGAAAAGGACGAGTTGATAAAAGGCTATGGTTGGATAAATAACGAACGTTTATACTATGCAATGGACAAAGGTGGAGATGAGAATTTCCATATCTATGGTGTAAATATTGATGGTAGCAATGCTAAAGACCTTACCCCGTATGATGGTGTAAAGGCTGGTATTGTAAATATCTTAAAAGACCAAAAAGATTATATCATCGTGTCGATGAACAAAAATAATCCACAGGTTTTTGAGCCTTACAAACTGAATATTGTTACAGGAGAAATAGAGCAACTATATACCAACGATGACCCAGCTAACCCAATTCAAGGTTACGATTTTGATAAGGATGGTGAATTGAGAGGTTTTACCAAAATGAAGGATGGTATTAAAATGGAGCTGTACTACAAAGATTTAGCTTCTGGTAAATTTAATCTGATAAAAACAATGAACTGGGACGAAAGTTTCGGTATTATCGGATTTGATTATGCTTCGGGCAATAAAGACCAAGCCTATGTGGTAACTAACTTGGATGGAGACAAATCAAAAATTGTACTGTACGATTTAAAAAAGAGTGAGGTAATAAAAGAAGTTTTCTCTCATCCAGATTATGATGTGAGTAATATGGCTCGTTCTCGCAAAAGAAATTACGAGATTGATTACTTTTCATACAACGGAGAAAAGAATGTACTGATCCCAGTGAGTAAATCTTTCAAAAAATTTGACGCAGCAGCAAAAAAAGCATTCCCCAATAAAGTAGCATCCAGAGTAGATTACGATGATAACGAAGAAACTTATCTTGTAGTTGTTCAGAGCGATAAACTTTACGGAACGTATTACACTTACAACGTAGCTAAAAAGAAATTTACCCTTCTATACGACCTGATGCCTCAGCTAAAAGAGGAGGATATGGCAGAGATGCGCCCCATAACGTTTAAAAGCAGAGACGGGCTTACTATTCACGGATATATAACACTACCCAAAGCAGCACTGGAAGGTAAAAAAGTACCACTGATTGTTAATCCACACGGTGGGCCACAAGGCATACGCGATAGCTGGGGTTTCAATCCAGAAACTCAACTCTTTGCAAGCCGAGGATACGCTACTTTGCAAGTAAACTTCCGAATTTCGGGTGGTTACGGAAAAGAGTTTTTACGTGCCGGATTCAAGCAAATTGGGCGTAAAGCCATGGATGATGTGGAAGATGGAGTAAAATATGTGCTGGAGCAAGGTTGGATAGATAAGGACAAAATCGCCATTTACGGCGGAAGTCACGGAGGATATGCCACATTGATGGGATTGATTAAAACCCCAGAACTATATACCTGTGGTGTAGATTATGTAGGGGTATCAAATATCGAAACGTTCTTCTCTTCATTCCCAGAGTATTGGAAACCCCTTACCGAAATGGTAAAAGCCATTTGGTATGATTTGGATAACCCCGAAGAAGCAAAAATAGCGCGTGAGGTGTCGCCCGTATTTCAGGTAGATAAAATTACCAAACCACTATTTGTGGTGCAAGGAGCAAATGACCCACGGGTAAATATTAACGAGTCAGACCAAATTGTGGAAAAACTTCGGGCAAGAGGATTCGAGGTGCCTTACATGGTAAAATACAATGAAGGGCACGGATTTGCCCGCGAAGAGAATAGCTTAGATTTTTATTCCACTATGCTTGGATTTTTATCAAAGTATTTGAAGTAAATCATAACATAAAATAGTTTTCTACTATCAAAAGCCGATACAGTTTTTTCACTGTATCGGCTTTAGTTTTTTCACAAAAACAGCGGATGGATAAATCGATATCTCTACCGACTTCCACATCCACAATAAAAAATGGGAGAGTTATGTTTGTGGTTAAATAGGATACTTCACAAAATGTGACTCGTCCTGAAAAAAGTTTA
>DHQB01000020.1 GCA_002410065.1 Bacteroidales bacterium UBA5349
ATTTGGGTTTTTTTTAAGAAAAATGCAAATAAATCATAACGTATTGATTTGCAATATGTGTTTTTAATAAAATCCTTTAAAAATGGAGAATAAAATGGAAAACAAGTGCAATTAATGACTTACTATTCTCTTTTATTGAACCCTAAAGATAGTTCAACTATAAGCGTAAACTGTTGCTGATGGCTAATGCTCCCTTCAGCAAAATGAAGGGAATAGGTGAACAAACCAGCAACCTTTTTAAAACCTAACACCTTATAATATATATCGGTACGATTATACTGTTTTAGCCTATAGAATGGATCGCCCCAATCTAACCTATGACCATTACCGTAATAATAGGTATTGTTTATACCTAGTCCTTTATACTCCGCATTAAAATCAACAATAAGTCCATTAGGGGTTTTCCAATCAGAAACATTCCTCTCCCTCTCAAATGACTTAATGCCTGAAATGCTAAACTTAAGAGAGTCTAGAAATGTATATTCAGCGAAATTCAGACCTAAAGATAATACTGCCACCCCATTATCGCGTAAATGAACATCCTCTTGAGGAATAGCAGTGTGCGCGAAATGGTACATGTATAGGTGATTTTGTGCAAAGAAGATCCCTGAACTATAACTTCCTTTCCCTCCCATTATAAAAGCTTCGCGCTGATTTGCCGTTTGCCTACTTGTCCAATCAAGATAAACGCTCTGCTTAAAGCCTCCCTTCTTATAAGTCCAAAACAAACCACTGATATAAGGACGATAGTAAGAAAGAGAATCGTAATAAATTGCCTTTGGACTATCGGCGTGAACAATGTTGCGAGGGAATATACCAAAATGAAAATCAAATGATTTGTTACTTAGCGCATAATAAAAGTAGGGATTCACTTTATCAACCTCATGAATACTTCCAAACTCCTTGAGGGCATTAAATCCAACGTTTAAGGTATGCACAGAATCAAACGCTAGAAAGAGTTCTGGAGCAAACTGAATACCAAGAATAGACTGTGGAACTTGGACTGTTGAACTATACTCTCTGTTATCGGCAAAACCAAAGGCATTCGCTCTCCAGTTTAGGCTCTGAGCACTAGTATTTTGTAGTATTAGAATGAGTGCAATGGCTAAGAATAGTCTTTTCATTTTAAAATGGGATAATTATAACCCTCGAAAGGTAATAAAATAGTTTGTTCTGAGATACTGGAAACTTTCTAAAGGGGTTTATTATTAACAAGTTTGCATTATAACCCATTGGCGAAAATAATAAAAACAGAATAAAGAAAAGAGGGTTTTATTAACAACTTGGTTATGGCCGACAATAAAAAATCTATATATATTACTAAACTAGACATCATAGGATAGTACTGTGAAAATTTAATAAAAAAACAGAACTCCCCTAAACCATTGGCTATTCTTTCATATCTTTGCAATATAATATCCGATAAAGAATGAGTAATTTAGTAATTATACCCACCTATAACGAAAAGGATAACATTGAGCGGATGATCCGCAAGGTAATGTCGCTTAGCAATAGCTATAATCTTTTAGTTATCGATGACGGCTCACCTGATGGTACGGGGGCTATTGTAAAAAACATGATGCAGGAATTTGCCAACAGGCTCTTTATTGTTGAGCGAAAAGGTAAACTGGGACTAGGCACTGCTTATATAGCCGGTTTTAACTGGGCTTTAGAGCATGGATACGATTATATTTTTGAGATGGACGCCGATTTTTCTCATAATCCTGAGGATCTGAACGAACTCTACAAAGCTTGTTTAAATGGAGCCGATGTTGCCATTGGATCACGCTATATAAAAGGGGTTAACGTTGTTAACTGGCCAATGGGCAGAGTACTAATGTCCTACTTTGCTTCAGCATACGTAAGGTTTATTACCCGTATGAAGATTATGGACACGACTGCAGGGTTCAAGTGCTACAAAGCGGATGTTCTAAAAGCAATCAACCTTGAAGAGATTAGATTAAAAGGTTACGGGTTTCAGGTTGAGATGAAGTTTACGGCATGGAAACTTGGCTTTAACATTATTGAAGTACCCATAGTATTCACCGAACGTCGAGAGGGAGTGTCGAAAATGAGTGGAGGGATTTTCAACGAAGCATTCTGGGGCATACTTAGCCTAAAATTCCGAAGTTTCTTTAAAAAATATAAGCGACAAGAAGGCACCTAACAAAACAAGAGCATGAGTTCAATCCTGATTACAAATGCAACCATTATAAATGAGGGGAAACACTCTCTGGGAAATGTATTAGTTAACAACGGCAGGATTGAAAAAATTGAGTTTGCTCCTTGTGATGGTGTTCAAACAGCTGATACTATTATTGATGCAAGCGGAAAATTCCTAATACCAGGAGTAATCGACGATCAGGTTCACTTCAGAGAGCCTGGATTAACCCATAAGGCAACTATTTATACCGAATCAAAGGCAGCTATAGCGGGCGGCATTACCTCATTTATGGAGATGCCCAACACTATGCCCCAAACCACAACCCTTGAGGAACTAAATAAAAAACATCAGATTGCTGCTGAAAATTCACTGGCAAACTACTCCTTTTACTTTGGTGCAACCAACGATAACATAGATCAGATTACTAGGGTTAATCCAACACTGGTTTGTGGTGTAAAAGTTTTTATGGGATCGTCAACGGGTAATATGCTTGTGGATGATCCTGCCTCTCTTGAAAACATCTTTAAGGCCTCACCAGTATTAGTGGCTACACATTGTGAGGATGAGCAAACCATAAAAAACAATTTAAAAAAATTTAAGGAACAGTTTGGTGATGATATACCGTTTAAATATCATCCTCAAATTAGGAGTACAGAGGCTTGTTACCTTAGTAGCTCATTGGCTGTAAAGATGGCAAAGAAACACAACACTAGGCTTCACCTACTCCATTTATCAACCGCAAAAGAGATGGAGTTGCTAAGTAATGATGCTCCTTTAAAAGAGAAATTGATAACTGCCGAAGTTTGTGTCCATCACCTTTGGTTTAACGATAAGGATTACGAAAAACTGGGCTGGCGCATTAAATGGAATCCGGCAGTTAAATCAGAAACCGATAGACTAGCCCTTATTGATGCACTAAAAAACGATAAACTAGATGTAATTGCCACCGATCATGCCCCACATACTCTGGCTGAAAAAAAGAACGGATATTTTCAGTGTCCTTCGGGTGGGCCATTGGTACAACATTCGCTTGCAGCAATGCTTGAACTAGTTTCACGAAACATTTTAAGTATTGAGATGGTAGTTGACAAGATGTGCCACGCCCCATCGGAACTGTTCGGAATTGAGGAAAGAGGCTTTATACGCGAGGGCTATTTTGCTGATCTGGTGCTGGTAGATCCTAACCTTAAGTGGAAGGTTACTCCAAAAAATATTCTCTATAAATGTGGGTGGTCGCCCTTTGAAGATTACACTTTTGGAGCAAAGGTTACACATACCATTGTGAACGGCAGGCTAGTTTATGACAATGGGACCTTTAACGAAGAGGCTAAAGGGCAAGCCTTAACTTTTAGCCGATAGAAGTTCTGTAACTTTTTATCCCTTAAATTGGTTTATCATCTCCACTTGAACTGAAGCCCCTTAAAATACTTCGCATAGTTGTATTGACCATATCTCCATCTAAGATACTTCCCAAAGCGTTTAAAAAACTGTATGGCTAGTTTGCCAATACTAAACGAATTGTTGACCTTGTTTTCTGTTCCAAATAGATGTTTTTACCTTTTGTGTGCTCCAATATAACCTCGTTGGTGAAGTGCCTTATGGTTAATAACTCGAGTCCTTTGTTATACCGCACAGCAAAATCGTGGTTTAACTCATCAATAGCACCAGGGAGAAAATGTTCCTCATCATCAACGCAAATTGAAAAACTAATAGCAGAACTTTGCACAAGGTTAACCTTTACCCTATTCCTAAAAAGGATTCCAAAGATACGGCTTAGGCAGTCCTCAATTACAAATGAAAAATCGAGGGGAGTTAACGAAATAAGTACCTGATTCGTCTTTTGTATCAACAGTGGGGGATAAATTATGGCACTGTCGGTTTGGTAAACAAGAGTACCTTCAGCAAATGGTTTTAGAAATGACTTAACATAGAGTTTGATCGATTTATTTTGGAGAGGCTTTATGGTTTTGGGGTGAATAATCTGCGCTCCACAGTAAGCTAACTCTATGGCCTCCTTAAAGGACACCCTGTTAAGTTTTATTGTGTTTGCGAAAGTTCGAGGATCGGCATTAAGCACACCCTCAACATCTTTCCAAATAGTTACATCGCTTGCATTGAGCAAATTGGCCAGAATTGCTGCTGTATAATCAGAGCCCTCGCGGCCAAGGGTTGTGGTAGTCCCTTTGCTAGTGCCGGCAATAAAGCCTTGTGTAATGTAAACCCTTGGTGAACTGGCTGTATAGTTAAATATTTTTGTGCTTAACCTCTGTGAAACATCAAAATCAATATTCCCCTCTCGGTATGTCTCGTCGCTCCGTAGGGCTGTTCTAATGTCAATCCAGCGGCTATCTACTCCAACTGATTCGGCATAATCAGCAATAATTGTTGTTGAAAGTAATTCTCCGTAGCATACAAGCTGATCGTAGCTGTAGTTGAAATCGCCCTTAGGCTGACTTTTGAGCAAAGTCTCAACATCTACTAAAAATTTCTCAGCCTTTTGCTTGCAGGTATTCTCCTTTTTACTGAATAGATTATCAACAATGTTTAAATGGAATTGCCTTAGCTCCTCAAAATCCTGCCAAAGGGCATCATTTTTTTCAATATAGTTTTTGAGTATTCGCTCCAAGAGGTTAGTAACTTTACCCATTGCCGATACAACAACAATCAATGGCCCCCTGTATTCATTAATAATTGCAACAAGATTTTTAACACCCTCGGCCGATCTTACGGATGCACCACCGAATTTAAAAACCCTAACCTTTGAATTTCCCATTTAACATACAGTAAAAAACAATAATAATAATTTAACTCAGCAAACTTAACTCAGAGAAATGAAAACACAAAGCAATATTCTGTCAATTTCTGTTTGCAAAACAATTGAGCTGTTGACACCAAAATCAAACTAGAAATTAACATATCAAAAATGGTTAGCGCAAACGTTTTAAAAAAGGAAAATTCTTCCTAATATTGCAGAGTTAACATACTCCGGTAAAACCTCAACACAAAAACTAAAGACATGAAGGGTTACACCATAAAAACACTTACACAGTTTATAATCGAAAGGCAAACAGATTTTCCATATGCAACCGGTGAGTTCTCGCGCTTGCTTTACCATATGGGGGTTGCTGCCAAGGTTGTAAACAAGAAAGTTAATAAAGCAGGACTTGTGGATATTTTGGGATTAGCAGGAGAAGTAAACGTGCAGGGTGAAGAACAAAAAAAGTTAGATATTTTTGCCAACTGGCGGTTTATACAATCCATTAAATCATCGGGCCAATGCTGTGGCATTGCCTCGGAAGAGGATCAGGAGATAATTACCTTTGATGATGACCTTGCACTAGATGGCAATTATATTATCTGTATGGATCCTCTCGATGGCTCATCAAATATAGATGTAAACGTATCAGTAGGTACAATCTTTAGTATTTATCGTCGAATAAGTCCAAGGGGTACGAGGGCGGTTCTTGAAGATTTCCTTCAAGAGGGAACAAAGCAAGTTGCTGCCGGATATATCATTTATGGCTCATCAACAATGCTTGTTTACACCACAGGAAGTGGCGTTTACGGATTTACTCTCGATCCATCAATTGGTGAATTCTGCCTTTCGTACTACGATATTAAAACACCCGAAGACGGGGCAATATATTCAATAAACGAGGGCAATTACGTTAAGATGCCCAAGGGCATTCAGCAGTATATTAAGTATTGCCAAGAAGAGGACAAAAGCACTCAACGTCCCTATTCTGCCAGGTATATTGGTTCATTAGTTGCAGATTTCCATCGTAATTTACTAAAGGGGGGAATATTTCTTTACCCTGAAACGCTGGCTGCACCCAATGGTAAACTTAGACTTTTGTATGAGTGCAACCCAATTGCATTCATAGCCGAACAGGCTGGCGGGGTTGCTTCAACAGGCACACAGCGAATTCTTGAGATGAAGCCAACAACACTTCACCAACGAGTTCCGTTTATTGTTGGATCGAAAAATATGGTTGGCAAAACAGAACAGTTTTTAGCCGAACACAAATCTGCTGCTACAAAGTAGTATTTTTACAGATAACTTTTATAAAGCAAAAAGGGCTGCGTTTTGAACGTAACCCTTTTGCTTTATTATACTTGTTGCTATATGGGCAAGTCTGTATTTTTAATGAAATCAAGGCTTAAATCCATCTCTTTATACATCACTACATCTTGCTCAATAAACTTAACCTGCTTGCGGTACAGAGCAATAAATGCTTCGAGTTTTGGAGATGTTTTTGCAGGACGACGGAACTCTATTGCCTGTGCTGCATTAAGTAACTCAACGGCCAAAATACGTTCAACATTATCAACAACCCTTAAAAATTTTGTGGCAGCATTAGCCCCCATGCTCACATGATCCTCCTGCCCGTTTGATGAAACTATACTATCAACCGAAGCGGGTGTGCACAGTTGTTTATTCTGGCTAACCAAGGCCGCTGCAGCATATTGCGGAATCATTAAGCCCGAGTTAAGCCCAGGATTTGCCACTAAAAATTCGGGTAAACCACGTAATCCATAGATTAGCTGCGCTACTCTTCTCTCCGAAATATTTCCCAGTTCGGCCAAAGCAATAGCAGCAAAATCGAGGCTAAGCGCAAGGGGTTGGCCATGGAAATTCCCACCCGATAGGATTAAATCCTCATCGGGCCATATGGTTGGGTTATCGGTAACTGAGTTGATTTCAGTTAATACTATCTGCGTTACGTAAGCCAAAGCATCCTTTGAAGCACCGTGCACTTGAGGCATGCAGCGGAATGAGTAGGGATCCTGAACGTGTTTCTTGGGCCTTGATATTAATTCGCTACCCTCGAGCAACTTGCTAATATTAGCCGCTGTTTCAATTTGTCCATTATGGGGCCTAACCTTATGCAAATTAGGATGAAAGGGTTCAATTCGGCCATCAAAGGCCTCGAGGGATAAAGCACCCAAAGTATCAGCAAGTTTTAAAATTCGGAAAGATCTTAATAATCCACAAACTGCATGGGAACTCATAAATTGTGTGCCGTTTAAAAGAGCCAAGCCTTCTTTTGATTTTAACTCAATAGGCTCCCAGCCAAACTCTTTTAACACATCGGCCGCTGAGCGCTTTTGACCTTTGTAGTTTACCTCACCCTCGCCAATTAATGGAAGGAAAAGGTTTGCCAACGGAGCCAAATCGCCCGAAGCGCCGAGCGATCCGCGATCGTAAACAATTGGTAGAATATCGTTATTGTAAAAATCGACTATTCGCTGAACGGTAATAAGCTGTACCCCTGAGTTCCCTAAAGATAAGGCATGAGCCTTTAGCGCTAACATCAACCTAACAATCTCTGGCGCAACTTCAGTTCCTGTACTGCAAGCATGCGACATAACCAGATTTTTTTGCAGCTGTGAAAGTTCATTCTTAGAGATGTTTTTGTTGCACAGAGATCCAAAACCAGTGGTTATGCCGTAGATTGGAGCATCGTGCGTTTCTGTTTTTTTATCAAGGTACTCACGACAACGGTTTACGAGGCCTTTAGCCTCATTGGAAACTTCTAGTTTAAAAATGCCATCGGCAATACCTTGAAGTAATTCGTAGGTTAATGGTTTGGGTGATATTGAGTGTACTTTAGACATATCGATAAAACTATTTATAAGTATTAAAATTTTGTAAATCAATCACAGGTTAGCATAAAAAAACTCGCAATGTTCTCTGTATCTATATTTTCCTGATTCCCAGTTAGCATGTTCTTAACTGAAGCAACACCGCTTTGAATTTCCGACTCGCCAACGATAACTACATACTGAATTTTTTTCTTATTGGCATAGTCAAACTGTTTCTTCATTTTAGCAGCATCTGGATAGAGCTCTGCCGATAATCCTTTTGCCCTCAGCTTCTGAATTAGTGGCAAACAGAAAGCAGCCTCCTTTGCCCCAAAGTTCGCAAACATTACCTGTGAACTAGCCAATAAACTCTCTGGAAAAAGATTAAGGTGCAACATCACATCGTAAATACGATCTGCACCAAATGAAATACCAACTCCAGAAACATCTTTAAGTCCAAAAATTCCAGTAAGATCATCGTATCGACCACCACCGCAAATTGACCCCATCTCCATATCGTTGGCCTTAACCTCAAAAATTGCTCCTGTATAGTAGTTTAATCCACGCGCCAACGATAAATCGAGTTCAACGGTTGTATTTAAGCCCTCTAACCCTTCAATAGTATCGAATATGGTTTTCATCTCTTCAATTCCCTTTAGCCCAATTTCCGATGAGGATAAAAAAGTTGAAAGAATACTTAACTTTTCAGCATTTGTTCCTTTTAGCAAAATAATTGGCTGTAACTTTCCAATGGCCTCCTGCGAAACACCCTTTTCTGCCAATTCTTTATTTACTGAATCAATCCCTATTTTATCAATTTTATCAATGGCAACGGTAATATCAACAAGCCTTTCGGTTTCGCCAACCACTTGAGCCATTCCGCTTAGTATTTTGCGATTATTAATCTTAATGGTATGGCTAACCCCAAGTTTACTAAAAACTTCATCGATAATAAGCACCAGTTCCACCTCATTTAGCAAAGAGTTTGAGCCAATAACATCAACATCACACTGATAAAACTCGCGATAGCGACCCTTTTGAGGTCTATCGGCGCGCCAAACAGGCTGGATTTGGTAACGCTTAAAGGGGAAAGTTATATCGTTTTGGTACTGAACAACAAAACGCGCAAAGGGAACGGTTAGGTCGTAGCGCAATCCCTTTTCACAAATTTTTGTAGATAGTGCATTAGCGTTTTCTGATGTTACATCTGCAAATTGTACACCCTTTGTAAAGTCGCCTGAATTTAAAATTTTGAAGAGCAATTTATCGCCCTCCTCACCATATTTACCTAACAATGTTGATAAATTTTCCATTGCAGGCGTTTCTATAGGCTGATAGCCATAAATTTTAAAAATCGACTTGATGGTATCGAAAATGAAATTTCGTTGAGCCATCTCTATTGGAGGAAAATCACGTGTTCCCTTTGGAATGCTGGGTTTTGCGGAAGCCATAGAAATTCTTTTTTATAATAGATTGCAAAGATAAAAAATATTGGGGTAAAGTTTAAACAACAAAACCCCTCGGCAAAAAATCAATAGCAGATACTTTGAAAAGAAAATTAGGTGAATGAAAACTCTGCCTAGTTACTGAATAAACCTAATTGAAAATGGATACTCAAAGCGCTCTGCATTATTCGATTTAACCGATGCAATTATTATTACAATCAAATTAAAAATACCCAGAGCAGCAATCAAAAGTAGTCCAATGCCAACAATAACGAGTAAACCCGATATGATAAAAAGAATTTGCATAGTGAGCTGAAAGTTTAGCGCATCTTTCCCCTGTCTATTAACTTCTACATAATGATCCCTCTTGATTAGCCAAAAAATTAGGGGGCCAAGAACAGCACCAAATGGTATTAGGAGCATACCCAATGCGCTTAAATGGCAAAGCATTGACATTGTGCGCTCCTCGTTATTTAAATAGTCTATTCGTTGCATAGCAAGTTTTGATCTTTATTCCACTAGTTTACGATATCTTATCCTTTTTGGCTCCTCGTCGCCAAGTCGTTTACGCCTATTCTCTTCATAATCGGTAAACGATCCCTCAAAGAAGTAGACCTGTGAGTCGCCCTCGAATGCTAAAATATGTGTTGCAATTCGATCTAGGAACCAACGATCGTGGCTAATAACTACAGCGCAACCGGCAAAACTCTCTAGTCCTTCTTCAAGCGCCCTTAGCGTATTCACATCAATATCATTGGTAGGCTCATCGAGTAATATTACGTTCCCTTCCTCCTTTAGTGCAAGGGCTAAGTGCAACCTGTTCCGTTCACCACCCGAAAGTACACCGCATTTTTTCTCCTGATCGGCACCAGAGAAATTAAAACGTGCAACGTAAGCCCTAGCGTTAATCTGCCTGCCGCCAAGCATAACAAAATCAAGGCCTCCAGAAATTACCTCAAAAACCGTTTTCTCGGCTTCAATTGCCTTGTGCTGCTGATCGACATACGCCAACTTAACTGTTTTACCTACTTCAAAGGTTCCACTGTTGGGCTGCTCAAGTCCCATAATTAGGCGAAAAAGAGTTGTTTTTCCTGCGCCGTTGGGGCCAATAACACCTACAATACCATTTGGAGGCAGCTTAAAGTTTAGATTATCGTAAAGCAACTTCTCGGAATAACCTTTTGAAACATTTTTTGCTTCAATCACTACATCGCCTAGGCGCGGGCCATTTGGAATATAAATCTCTAAGCGTTCCTCTTTCTGTCTAGAATCCTCATTCAGTAGTTTATCATATGCCGAAAGACGAGCCTTACTTTTTGCCTGACGTGCCTTAGGTGACATACGCACCCATTCTAACTCACGTTCAAGGGTTTTTCTACGCTTGCTTTCCTGCTTTTCCTCATTAGCTAGCCTATTCGATTTTTGCTCTAACCACGATGAGTAGTTTCCTTTCCAAGGAATACCCTCACCCCTATCGAGTTCCAATATCCAACCCGCAACGTTATCAAGGAAATATCGATCGTGCGTAATAGCAATTACGGTTCCTTTATATTGCTGTAGATGCATCTCGAGCCACTGAATACTCTCGGCATCCAGATGGTTTGTAGGCTCATCGAGCAGCAATACATCAGGTTCTTGAAGCAGGAGGCGACAAAGAGCCACACGACGGCGCTCACCGCCCGAAAGTACCTTAACAGGCATTTGTGGTTCGGGGCAACGCAGAGCATCCATAGCGCGCTCGAGCTTTGAATCGAGGTTCCAACCATCTGCATTATCAATCTTCTCGGTAAGTTCGCCCTGAAGTTCAACAAGTTTCATCATCTCGTCATCGCTCATGGGCTCAGAAAACTTGGCATTTACCTCATCGTATTGACGCATAAGCAGTACCACATCCATAACTCCCTCTTCAACAATCTCCCTAACCGTTTTGGTATTATCCAATTGGGGTTCCTGTTCCAAATGGCCAACAGAAAAACCTGGCGAAAAAACCACCTCTCCTTGGAATGACTTCTCGATTCCGGCAATTATTTTGAGCAGAGTTGACTTCCCCGAGCCGTTAAGGCCAATGATGCCAATTTTTGCACCGTAAAAAAATGATAGATAAATATTGTTTAGAACTTTCTTATGTGGAGGAAATGTTTTGCTCACTCCCACCATGGAAAAAATTATCTTCTCGTCGGCCATTGTTTTACATTAATTGTTATAAAAAAATCATCGTTAACACCTTACAAAGGTAAGCCATTAACGATGATTGAAAAATGAATGGTTAACTATTTAATCTTCTTAAAGTCTTTGGCCAAGAACCCATCGCCCTTCTTTTTACCAATCATATGGTAGTCAAAGTAGTAAAATTGGTCGTCGCCGGCTCCAATCAGAATTTTATAGCAGCGAGCTTGTAGGCGAGTACCCTCTGGGCCAACCTTATGCAAATAAATTACATTCTCATTCTTCTCTGCAATTGCCTTCTCAATGTCATCAGGAGTAACAATACGAACAGTATGAGGGTATAATTTACGAATGGCAGCTAAGCCCCTTATTCCTTTGTCTATATCTTTCTCTAATAACCAAAGTTCTTTCCCTTTAGTTTCTTTACGATTCTTGTTATAATGATTGAAAATATTTGAAGAGATTAACTCTGGACTCTTATCAAGAAGCCTAATATGGTTTTGAGCAAAGCGGATTAAACTCTCTAACTTATAGGTATAACTATCCTCGTGCACACTCGAGTAGCCAAGTGGTACTGAGCATATATCGGGCATATCGGTGTGCTTTTGAACTCCAGAACCAAGCACAACGCATAAAAAGTGATAGGTAGCCTCTAACTTATCTCCACTAAATTTTACCTGAAGCTTAACCAAAAACGATTTTGATATATCGTTCCTTACCTTTTCAAATTCTTGGGCGGTAATAAATTCGTATGGAGTAATATCCCATGAACTCTCAACCGCTTTCTTAATCTTAAAGTTATACTCTGCCATCGGATTATCCTCAAGCACTACATAGGTTGTTGTTTTCAGAAACGTTTTTATATCCGCTGGGCGCGCAACGTATCTATCAGCAAAAGTTGTAATGGTAAGTGCAACAAGTGCTAACGTTATCATTAATCTTCTCATAGTATATTCGTTATTAAGTTTAAAAATCAACTACAAATTTACATCTTTAGTATAATCATATTACTACAATGATAAAAATTCTTTCTGAAAATGAAAAGTGATTAAGGATGCTTTTGCGATTATCCACTGTTAAAATGTAAATGCTAAAGCAATGTAGGTTTTTTGTATATTGCAAACTATTTAACGCATTAAAAAATTATTCCTTTTTGATATGAAATTAGTTGATCCAGAAGACTTTAAAAAGGCAGCAGGACTTAATACTGTGGGAGGAGAGGGCATTGCAAAGATGCTTATGTACCTTTTAAAGATTAATAAGTTGAATAAGGAGTATGAAAAGATTAATACCCTAGATGGAATTGACTTTCTAAATGCTCTACTCGAAAATCTTGAGATTAATTACGATATTAATGAAGAAGAACTAAAACGAATTCCAAAGGAGGGCCCATTTATTGTTGTATCAAACCATCCATATGGTGGTATTGACGGCCTTATCCTTCTGAAAATTATATCGGAAATTAGACCCGACTTTAAAGTGATGGCCAACTTTCTGCTACGCAGAGTTGAACCTGCTAAAGAATACTTCATTCCAGTTGACCCTTTTGAGGGAAAAACTCAAACCTCAAGTAGCTTAGCAGGAATAAAAATTGCACTAGCCCACCTAAGAGAGGGAAAACCTTTGGGAATCTTCCCTGCTGGAGAGGTTTCGACTTACTACAATACCGAGTCGCCTGGTGTTGCAGATAAGCAATGGAGCGATTCCATAATAAAGGTCATTAAAAAGGCCGGGGTTCCAATAATACCTGTTTACTTTAAAGGCACAAACAGCAGGCTTTTTCATATACTTGGGTTAATACACCCCATGCTGCGCACAGCAAAACTCCCTTCAGAGTTGTTTAATAAAAAAAACAAGGTCGTTAAGCTAAGGATGGGATTGCCCATTTCGGTTGCTGAGCAGGATGAATTTTCTGACATTTCGCGGTTTGGTCGTTTTCTAAGGCTCAAAACCTATGCCCTTGGATCGTCAATTGAAGTGCGCAAGTTTTTTAATTACAGACATAAAGCCGAGGATAAACCTATGGATATAATCGATCCGGTTGACCCAAAACTAATCCAAAGCGAAGTTGAATCGGCAATTAACGAATACCTTCTTTTTAGGAGTAAAAACTATTGCGTAATATGCGCACCATCGGTTGAGATTCCCAATGTAATGACTGAGATTGGTCGACTTCGTGAGATTACATTCCGTGAGGTTGGCGAAGGAACAAACCGAAAGATAGATATTGACGAATTTGACCTCTACTACAATCAATTGTTTATATGGGATGAGGAGTTAAATGCCATTGCTGGGGCATACAGGGTTGGAAAAGGGAAAGAAATTATTGAACGATACGGGAAAAAAGGTTTTTACATCCAAAGCCTTTTTAAAATTGACAGTGGTTTCAATCCCATTCTTGAGCAAAGTATTGAGCTGGGTCGATCATTTATTACAAAAGACTATCAACGAAAACCGCTTCCTCTCTTCTTGCTTTGGAAGGGTATTCTATACTTTTTAATAAAGAATCCCGAATATCGTTACCTTATTGGTCCTGTGAGTATCTCAAGCCGATTCTCAAATTTTTCAAAAGGACTAATCATCAATTTTATGAAAACCAACTATTACGATAATGAGTTTGCAAGGTTCATCACCCCACGCAACACCTTTAAAGTAAATGTTAGTTTGGACGACACCGATGTAATTTTTGAGAAGAGTAATGATTTTAAAAAACTGGACAAGTTTATTCAGGGTAATGAATTAGACGACTTTAGAATACCCGTTTTGCTAAAAAAATACATAAAACTTAACGGCAAAATTATTGGCTTTAATGTGGACCCAAAATTCAATAATGCCCTCGACGGATTACTTATTCTCGATCTGTTTGAGGTTCCTATTGATACAATAACTTCCTTATCTAAGGAGATTAATGACAAATCGCTTCTCGACAGGTTCAATCTTTCCGACTTCACCTTTGAAAGCGAGAGCAAAGATCGTGTTTAAGGTTTGCTTAAACATTTTACACAAAACGTTGTTAATACATTATTAACAGCGTTTTTTTATATAACAAGCAAAAACCTAACTAAAACTAAACAATGAGAACAAAATTTTTAATCATATCCCTTGTTGGACTAACAACATTGCTGGCAAGTTGTATGCAGAACCCTCAGGGAGAAAAGGCCAAAACAGGCGAAGCAACTAAAGTTGAAGTATTTAGCACCGAATACAAACAAGATGTGGATTTCAATAATAGTAGCATAGAGTGGCTTGGAACAAAACCTACAGGTACACATAACGGAACTATTAGCCTTAAACAGGGAGCCGTTTACATTAAAGATGGTAAGCTACTTGGAGGTAAATTTGTAATTGACATGAACTCTATTAACGTTCTGGACATTGAAGACCCAGAAATGAATCAGAATCTTTTAAACCATTTAAAGTCGGTAGATTTTTTTATGGTTGACTCATTCCCAACTGCTTCATTCGAATTTTCAAACATAATCCCTTTTGATAGCAATAACGAAACTGCCTACGAGGTTAAGCCAACCCATGAAATTGAGGGGAATCTTACCCTTAGAGGAACTACTAAAAAGATTAGTTTCCCTGCATATATTGAAATAACCGATAAAGGATTGAAAGCCTCTACTCCACAATTTTTAATTAACAGAACCAACTGGAATGTAAACTACGGGTCCAAATCGATATTCAGTAACCTAAAGGATAATTTTGTGCACGATGAAATAGGAATAACCATTAAGTTATCAACTTACTAGAGTTAAAAAGCAAGAAAGATAAACCCAGGCATTATGTCTGGGTTTTTTATTTATCATTGGTTAAACCTTTTCACTGCAAACTTAATCATATCAAAAAAATGCAGTAAAAAATAACATACACCATGAAACAACTCCTAATCATCATTGCCTCAACACTTCTTTTCCAAAGTTGTGCAAGCAGCCAACCAACAGACCAAGAACTCCTCGATAAAGCAAAAAAACTGCACTCTGAGTTTATTACCATCGACTCGCATACCGATACTCCCCTTATGCTTATGCAGGATAAGTTTAATGTTTTGAGCGTTAAGAACAATCGCAGGGCAAAGGTAACCCTTGAATACATGAAAGAGGGAGGCCTAGATGCCGTATTTTTTGCCGTTTTTATTGGACAGGATGATCGTACACCTGAGAAGTACGAAGAGGTTCATCAAACAGCTTTGGCCATTTTTGATTCAGTTCATGCTGCAATTGGACGTTATCCGGAATATGCTGCTATAGCAACAAACTCCGATGATGCCAAAAGGCTAAAGGGCGAAGGTAAGCGAGCCATTTACCTAGGGGTTGAAAATGGTTATCCTATTGGCAAAGATCTTTCGAAAATAGATGCATACTTCAACCTAGGAGCACGCTACCTAACCCTTTGTCATACATCGAACAACGATATTTGCGATTCGTCAACCGATCCCAAGGGCGCTGAGCATGGTGGTTTAAGCGATTTTGGAGAAGAGGTAGTTAAAAGATTAAACCATTTGGGTATGATGATAGATGTGAGCCACATCTCTGACAGTGCCTTCTTTCAAACGCTAATGGTTACAAATACTCCAATTATTGCATCGCATAGCAATGCAAGGGCTGTATGCGACAACCCACGTAACCTATCCGACGAGATGCTATTGGCACTCAAACAAAATGGAGGGGTTATTCAGATGTGCTTACTAAGTAACTACATTAAACCAGATGAGCCATATCCAGCACGCGATAGTGCCAGAAATGCACTTGGAGAAAAGTATGGCAGTTTTAGAGGACTAGATCCCGAAATACGCAAAAAAGCAATTGAGGAATGGTATGCAATTGATGAAAACTTTCCACAAAAGTTGGCAACCGTATCTAACTTAGTTGACCATATTGACCATGTAGTAAAACTTATTGGAATTGACCATGTGGGCATTGGTAGTGACTTTGATGGTGGAGGTGGGCTGGCCGACTGCTATAACGTTAGCCAAATGCACAACATAACCCTTGAATTGCTTCGTAGAGGCTACTCCAACTCAGATATTAAAAAGATTTGGGGCGAAAACCTATTGAGAGTTTTTAAACAAGTAGAAGGTTTTGCACGAACCTAATAAAAAGTCATTTATTCAATTTGTCTCCCATTGCTATATAAATTGGAATACCTTTGTACAGACTATAACACATCTGTTTTTAGTCTGTACAAAACAATACTAATATGGTAATCCGTTCCGCAGCATTTATTAAAAGTAGCCCTAAGGTTGAAGATTGCCCTTCCGATAGTTTGCCCGAATATGCTTTTATTGGCCGATCGAATGTGGGTAAATCATCGCTTATTAATATGATAACAGGGTTAAAAACCCTTGCAAAGACTTCGGGAAAGCCCGGCAAAACACAGCTCATAAACCATTTCATTATTAATGACAAATGGTATTTGGTGGATTTACCAGGATATGGCTATGCAAAAGTGGCAAAATCGCAGCGAGAAGTTTTTTCGGATATGAACACTAAATATATCCTTGGCAGAGAGAACCTTCAATGCCTATTCCTACTCATCGACTCTAGATTAGAACCCCAAAAAATAGACGAAACTTTTATTAACTGGCTTGGCGCACACCAAGTTCCCTTTGCATTGGTGTTCACAAAATCCGATAAGCTTAGTCCAAACAACCTGATCAGTTCAATTGCCCGCTACAAAAAACATTTATATGAGTTCTGGGAAGAACTTCCGCCCATGTTTATATGCTCAGCGGTTACCCGTATAGGGCGCGACGAAGTTTTATCATACATCAACGATATTAATATTAAGCTAGCTAATCAATAGGTTTAAATTATACGTATAAGAAGAGCACAACATATAATACTTATAAAACATGCTATTAAACGCAAGTAAATATTTCAATCACTCGTGAAATTGGATTAAATTTGCGGGCAAAACTCCCCTAACCATGCAAAAACAGCATTGCATTAAATTCTTTACAGGTAGGAACTCAAACTATTTAGCAAAAGAAATTGTTCGCCACTACGGAACTACCCTCGGAAAATCATCGGTAACCGAATTTAGCGATGGCGAATTTCAACCCTGTTTCGAAGAATCGGTTCGGGGTTCAACCGTATTTATCATCCAATCTACCTTCCCGCCAACCGATAACCTTTTTGAACTTCTGCTAATGATTGATGCTGCTCACAGAGCATCGGCATATAAAGTGGTAGCGGTTATGCCCTATTTTGGCTGGGCCAGACAAGATCGTAAGGATAGACCAAGAGTTTCGATTGGTGCAAAAATGGTTGCCAACCTGCTAAGCGCTGCTGGGGTTGACAGAATTATGACCATGGATCTCCATGCCGACCAGATTCAAGGTTTCTTTGATGTTCCCGTTGACCACATTTATGCATCGTCAATTTTTGTACCCTACATTAAAAGCCTTAATCTGGATAATGTTGCTATTGCTGCACCCGACATGGGTGGGGCAAAAAGGGCAAATGCCTATTCGCGCTTTCTTAATTCACCGATGATAATCTGTCACAAAACTCGCGAAAAGGCCAATCAAGTTGGTAATCTTACAGCGATTGGTGATGTCGAGAATAAAAATGTGATTATCCTTGATGATATGGTTGATACAGCAGGTACGCTTACCGCTGCTGCAAATATGATGATGGATAAAGGGGCAAAAAGCGTAAGGGCAATTACTACCCACCCAGTACTATCGGGACCTGCATACGACCGTATTGCCGCTTCGTCAATTACTGAATTGGTTGTATCTGACACAATTCCATTAAAAGAAGGAATGGACACAAGCAAAATTAAGGTTCTGTCCGTTGCCGAACTATTTGCCGATGTTATTGACAAGGTATACAACTATGAATCGATAAGCGAAAAGTTTATTATTTAGAACCTTAGAATTATTTTATTTTGGCAGAATCGGAAAGTGTAATTATATTTGCACCCCAAAATTCCCCTCAGCAATAACTAAATGGCGCGATGGGGGACTGACAAAAAGAGGGGCAGTCCTGAGTAACGTCTATTACAAACAATTAATAACAACTATTTTAATGAAAGAGTTTGAACTAAACGGTTCGCTGAGGACCGAAACCGGAAAGAAAGTAGCCAAACAGCTACGGAAAGATGAAAATGTTCCTGCTGTATTATACGGCGGTGAAAAAAGTGTCCTTTTTAGCGTATCTGAAAGAGATATTAAAGGTCTTATCTACAGTCCCGATGTTCATTTGGTTAACCTAAACATCGATAAAAAAATTTACAAGGCAATTATTCAAGAGTTGCAATTCCACCCTGTTACAGACAAGGTTATTCACCTCGATTTTTATCAAGTATATGAAGATAAGAAAATGACCATTGCCCTTCCTGTTAAGCTTGAAGGCTCGGCCGAAGGAGTTAAAGAAGGAGGTAAACTTACCCTTACAACTAAAAAACTAAGGGTTAACGGGTTAGTAAAAGATCTACCCGAAACTCTTAGAGTTAATGTAACTGATATGGGACTTGGTAAGAGTCGAATAGTTGGCGACCTTAATTTTGATAAATTTGAAATTGTTGACCCAAAAACCACTGTTATTGCTACAGTTAAGTTAACTAGGGCAGCAAGAGGAGCACAAGCGGCTGCATCAACAGATGCACCTGTTGCTGAAGCATAAATATTAAACCAAAAGGGTTAAGGCTTTGAAATATTTAATTGCCGGGCTAGGGAATATTGGTTCTGACTATTCCAATACCCGTCACAACATAGGTTTTAAGGTATTGGACGCTCTTTCAGAGGCGTCCAATGCTGTTTTTAGTGCTAAACGTTACGGCGACATTGCCCAAGTTAGGCACAAAGGACGCACCTTTGTACTGCTCAAACCTTCCACCTTCATGAATCTGAGCGGTAAGGCTATAGCCTATTGGCTTAAGGCAGAAAAAATACCCATTGAGAATCTTTTGGTTGTTGTTGACGACATTGCCTTGCCAATTGGTACACTTCGAATTCGCAAAAAGGGCAGTGATGGTGGACATAACGGCCTTTTTGATATTATTCAAATTCTGGGCACACAGGAGTTTGCCCGCCTACGATTCGGAATTGGTGGCGATTTCCCAAAGGGGAATCAAGTACAATACGTCCTGGGCGAATGGACTCCAGAAGAAAAAGAAATTCTGCCTGAGCGCTGCAAAAAGGCCTCTGAGATAATCCTTTGCTTCGGAACCATAGGCCTTGAACTAACAATGACTCAGTATAACAAAAAGTAACCTTTTACATGAGCCTTGACAATAACACTCGTATTGATAAATGGCTTTGGATGCTGCGCATATTCAAAACACGCAGTTTGGCAACCGAAGAGTGCAAAAAAGGGCGAGTTAAAATTAACGATACTGAGGTAAAACCGTCGAAGGAGGTCAAAATTGGCGACACCGTTACAGTTCGTAAATCGCCAGTTATATACTCATACGTAGTTAAGGGAATACCTAAAAGCAGGGTTGGCGCCAAGTTGGTTGACGATTACCTTGAGAATATTACCCCCGATGAAGAATGCGCAAAACTAGAACCTGGCTTTCTGGCTTTCCAGGGTCATAGAAAACCTGGACTTGGCAGACCAACCAAGAAGGAGCGCAGAACTCTAGATGAACTCAGAGGCTCTGAATAGGAATGAAATTAATTTAAATTTCCGTTTTGGGTGGTGTTGAATAGTAGCAGGTTTGCCTCTTCCCAAACCATTTATACCTATTCCTAGAAATCATATTGTAGAAAAAATCTCGGATTGGATTTGGAATAATTACAATAACTGACCAAAGCACAATCCACCCCCCACCAAGAGACCTTAAAACGCTGAGCACTGCCCTTGATCTTATAGTAATATCTCCTTGGACGCTAACAAAAACAACAGTTTGTAGGGGCAAATCAGATAAAACTTCGGATAGTGGAGTATCTGGCAAATCCTGCAAAGGAAGCAAACTAATGTGCCCCTTCTTATCATGTCTCTGAACAAAGCGAACGAGCCACGAACAGAGGTTACAGTAACCATCGTAAACAAGGGTAGGTATAGCAAATGCAGTCATTAACTCAACTTTTCATAGCACCCAAAAATCTCTGCAATATAAAATCTATGATGATCCTTTGCGGCATAAACCTTACTATCGATAGATAAATCGATAAAGCAATCCGATTTTATATCATCAGCATAAAGTTTTTTACACTCAAAAATGAGTCGTGCTTGCTGAAAAGCAATTGCTCCAATAGGGGTTGTTATTGGTGTTAAACCTGTTTCCTTTGGCTTATCGAAGTCTCTCCCCGACTTTGATCCACAGAATGATAGGGCTTCTCGAAAGTTGCCGTGGCCAAAGAATGATAAAGTAAAGGCATCAAAAGTCTCGGTAAACTTATGAGTGTGGCGTTGTGGTCTGACAAATGCAATGGCCACAGGCTTGTTCCATAGAACGCCAAACCCACCCCAACTGGCTGTCATGGTATTGAAATCGTTCTCAACCCCTGCGGTGACCAACATCCACTCCTTATCGAGCATATCAAATACATTCTCATTAAAGAGGGAGAGATCCCTCTTTTTGAAACCTTGAATTAAATCCATAATAAAGATTTTTTTAAAGAAATGGGAATACTGCAAAAGTAACTACTTATAGTATTCGTAGGAATACTTGTAAAGAACCCTATAGCGGTATGGTGCAAAGTACTGGTCGGTTTCAACCAATTTGCCCTCCTTGTCGTAGGTTGACTGCTTATGTGAAAATTCATCCTTCTGCCCTTCGCTCCATTGCTCCTCAAGAAGGTTTTCTTTTAAATCGTAACTATACTTTGATTGGGTAAATTTTGTCCCATCAGGATTATGCTGAATTACCTCAACAAGCATATCAGCATTATTATAAACGTATTGCAACCTTTTTAAAAGCTTCCCAGAGAAATATTCGTTTGCTTCAATTTCTCTGCCTTTTAAGTCGTATTTACTAATTGTTTTCTTTAACTCTTTACCATCGGCACCAACTCGCTTTTCTTCAAGCAGGTTACCATTAGAATCTAATTTCTTGTAAACTATTGCACTTAACGTTTTATCAGGGATATAAATATTTATCTGCTGATTGTTGCCATCGTAGGTATAAACCCATCTTTCATCAACCTTATTACCTATCCCATACTTTACGATTTCCTTTAGATTATCGTTTGGGAAATAATCGTAGGTTACCCTATATCCGGTTGCTCCATCAAAAATCACCTCAACAGTCTTAATCCCCTTGTTATTGTAGTGGATAGATTGCTTATAACTAACCTCATAATCAGGCTTATAAAGTTTTTGATACATTATATATTCTGTACGCAGATTATCGCTATTGTATTTGTAAATCAAGCGAGAGGAAATCTCTCCATTTGATCTGTAATTGATAATCTCAATGGGATTTCCGCTTTTATCGTAACTGGTTTCGGTTGTTTTATAGCCTTTGGGGTTTGGCTCCCCTTGGGTGTATCTATGGGTCCACTGCGTAACTGCCTTTACATTACTTTCAGCAATACGCACACGTTCCTTCTCTTCGTTTTTAGTTTGTGCAGATAACGTTTGGGAGAATAGTAATATTAACACAATTGAAAAACTCACTCTCATAGTTTTGGCTTTTTAATAAAGTCTATTTTAAAAACAAATATCTAATAAATTGGTTTAGTGTTAATCCTCTCTCCCTACAGGTAAATCAAAAGGTATAGTAACAGCCAGCAAGAAATAGTGTCGATTATTATCATAAGGGACAAAATGGTAAAAAAGTTTTTTACCCGATTTTCGGGCAATATCAATCAGGCCTAATCCTGCTCCCCCTTTTTCATTCAAATTCCCCTCCATCATTTGCTTTAAAAAAATCTTCTTAAGCATATTTCTATCGGCATTGTTAATGGTAAGTATCCTCTCCTCTAGCGCTTTTAGCTTATCGTTACTAACCAAATTCCCAGTAACCACATAAAACGACTCCTTCTCTTGCCCAACAATAAATAGGCCATTCCCTATCTGCCTGTCATTTGTATCGAAATCATCGGAATGCTTTGTGATATTCTGAAGGCATTCTATCATAATATGAAAAACTCTTTTACGGATTGAGGTGGGCAGATTTTTCTCCGCTATCTTTCTGTTGGCCATAAAAGCAAACGAACGCATTATCTGGTGGTTCATCTCCCCTTTGTAAATCAGGGGGAAACCACTAGTGGCCATCTCACTGGTGAGCGTTGTTTTTATGAAGTAGATAATATTATCCATCAAGGAATGAAATTATAAAAAAAAACTATATTCCTTCAAAAATTGTGCAACAAAATTACACTATTTTACAATTGTTAGCTTTTACTTGACTGGTGAACTATTTTAGTAAATTAAAATTCAGGAATTAGGGAATAAAAACTTCTAACACTTTCGCATTGTCTCTGGGGTTTAAAGTCACACCCGATAACGAAGCAGGTATTAGCGCTATTTCGCCTGAGCATATGCTAACAGGATCATTGTTAGGGGTGTGCAATTCAATTGCTCCACTAATACTAACGTACAATCGGAACGAATCGTACCCAATAAACTCACGAACTAATTTCTGGTTAAGGGAAAACCTATTTACCTGAAAGTGCGGATTACTTATCAGCTCTTGCTCTTTATTCTCCTCAATCTGTAATGATTTCAGTTTTAATGGATCAGTATCAAAATCAATGGTATCAGCAGCCAAATCAAGGTGTAACTCCCTACCCTTTCCTTGAGCATCAACCCTATCCCAATCGTAAACCCTATAAGTAATATCTGATGTTTGTTGTATCTCAACCAATAATACTCCCTTACCGAGTGAATGCAAACTTCTGGAAGGGATATAAATAAAATCATCCCCCTTAACCCCAACATACTTTAGGCTAGAACTTAACCCACCACTTTTAACTTGGTCAACAAATTCATTGCGGGTTAACTTTTTGCTAAACCCCGTTACAATCTGCGAATCGTTTTGGCTATCCATCATATACCAAAATTCTGTTTTACCAAAGGCATGATGACGCTCCCTTGCCATCTCATCGTCGGGGTGTACCTGAACAGACAGAAACTCGTTGGTATCAATCAGCTTTATAAGTAAAGGAAATTCAACTCCAAACTTCTGATAAACTGATTCTCCAACCAAATCGTCCATGTAAACACCAATCAACTCCTCAATATTATTGCCAGCCAAAAAACCATTTTCTACAACCGACAAACTCCCTTCTACTGCTGAGAGAATCCAGCACTCACCAATAGGCATGCTACTCCCTTCCTCCGTTAGGTTGATAAGATTTTTTAACCTATCACCACCCCATACCCTCTCCTTTAGGATAGGCTTAAACTTTAATGGGTAAAGCATAAAAAATATTTAGTTGAACATTCTAAGTCTCAAAAAAATGAATTATTCTCAAACAACAAAAGAAATACCCTTTATATTGCTGAAAAGATTCGTATTTTAGCGCAAAAGAGATTTACAAAGTTAACCATTAAATCCAATTGTAGTAATGCTTATTGTAGGTATCGCAGGTGGAACTGGCTCAGGAAAAACAACGGTTGTAAAGCGCATTGTAGAATGTCTCCCCCAAGGGGAAGTGGTTGTAATTCCCCAAGACTCTTACTACAAAGATAGTTCACACCTCCCAATGGAGAAGAGGCAAGAGATAAACTTCGACCACCCCTCATCAATTGAATTTGAATTACTTGTTGAACATGTTAAACATCTTAAAAGAGGCGAACACATCGATCAACCTATCTATTCCTACCTAACCTGCACCCGAGCTAACGAAACCGTTACCATTTCGCCAAAGCATGTGGTGATTATTGAAGGAATTTTAATTCTAACTAATCCTGAATTAAGGGATTTAATGGACATTAAAATATATGTTGATGCCGATGCTGATGATAGACTTTCAAGAGTAATTTTTAGGGATATTGTAGAAAGAGGGCGATCAATTAACAAGGTTCTTGAGCGATACGAAAAAACAGTAAAGCCAATGCACCTTCAGTTTATTGAGCCAACAAAAAGATATGCTGATATTATTGTTCCGCAAGGTGGAGAGAACTCCGTTGCCATAAATATACTAACCTCAATAATTGAGAAGAACCTATCGGGCACAACCTAAAATTCAACATCATGATTGACAACTATAAAAACGAGGACATTCTGTTTCTGGATATTGAAACAGTTCCACAATTCGAAAGTTACAATCAGCTCCCAGATGCATTTAAAGAACTATGGGCTAAAAAGGCTAAAAAAATAAGTGCAGAGGAAGAATCGCCTGAAGAGGTATACCAACGCGCAGGTATTTACGCCGAGTTTGGTAAAATCATCTGCATCTCGGTTGGCCTTATAGTCAACAAGGATGATAAAATCGTTTTTCGCGTAAAATCGTTTGCAGATCAGGACGAAGCCGAGCTACTGAAAGGCTTTGTTGACATGCTCAATAAGTTTTCGGCAAAACCAAATGCTACCCTCTGCGCTCACAATGGCAAAGAGTTTGACTTCCCATACATCGCACGTCGATGTTTAATCAACGGGATTAGGTTACCAAAAATCCTCGACATTGCAGGCAAAAAGCCTTGGGAAGTTATGTTTCTTGATACCATGGAACTTTGGAAGTTTGGCGATTATAAACATTACACCTCGCTAAACCTTTTAACCCACATCTTTAATATCCCCACACCAAAAGATGATATTGATGGTAGTCAGGTTGCAGAGGTTTTCTACAAAGAAAAAGATTTAGAAAGAATTGTTCGATACTGCGAAAAGGATGTTTTGGCCGTTGCACAACTTCTTTTACGATACAAAAACGAACCAACTATCGAACCTAATAACATTGAGGTTGCCCACTAGCGGTTTAGGCTAGTCAAAAACTCATTCAGCACACTCAGAAACTCGCGAGGATTTTCGGCATGGAGCCAATGCCCTGCATTACTAACCACATCAACCCTATAGTTGCTAAAATAGTCCCCAATTCTCGCAGTTCCTTCAGCATTCATATAGGGTGATTTTTCGCTTTTAATGAATTGAGTTCTCACTAAAATCTGATTTTTGATTTCGTAGGGCAAGGATGGTGACATAAGCGATTCTAGATTTTGGCTTAATGCCTCAACGTTTAGCATCCATCCAAAGGAACCATCATCCTCCCTTTTTATATTTTTGAGAAGGAACTGCCGAACCATTTTATTGGGCACAGATACGGATAAAGCGCTATCCAAATCGCCCCTACTATTTGCACTCTTAACATCAAGATTAAGCAAACCCGAAATAATCTTTTGATGAACAAGCATCTGCTCTTTATCTATACTTGGTTTTGAGCCAAGATTAAATGGGACTATATCGGCTACAACTAAACCTTTTAAAAACTCTGGGTATTGATATGCAAACAACGATGCTGTTTTGCCTCCCATTGAATGCCCAATAAGAACAGCGTTTTTTAACGAGAGTTTGCCGAAAAGTTGATGTAAATCGGAAACCATATTAGAGTAGGTATGCGTTATACTGTGGGGGCTATGTCCGTGGTTTCGCTGATCGACCAAAATCACACGATTCTGCACCGATAACTCCCTGCCTATGCTCATCCAATTATCGGATGCGCCATAAAGGCCATGCAGAATAACAATGGGCTCACCAGAGCCCATTTCGCGATAGAACAAATCCATAATACTATCCAATTTTTAGTTTCCTAAGATACATCTGCACTGTATTCTCTAGCCCATAGTAAAGGGCATCGGCAATAAGGGCATGCCCAATGGAGACCTCTTCGATCCAAGGAATATTTGCAATAAAGAAATTAAGATTATCAAGGCTTAAATCGTGCCCAGCATTTAGGCCTAAACCGAGTTGCCTCGCAGTTTCTGCTGCTTTTACAAAAGGCTCTACAGCCTTTTCAGGATTGGTCCCAAAACCAATAGCGTAAGGCTCCGTGTAAAGTTCAACCCTATCGGTCCCTGTATCCTTGGCATACTTAATAAGTTCAGGGTTATCATCAATAAAGATTGATGTTCTAATGCCTGCCTCCTTAAATCGTTTAATAACATTAATAAGAAAATCTTTATTGGTTTTGGTATCCCAACCTGCATTGGAAGTTATTGCATCGGGTGGGTCGGGCACCAAGGTTACCTGATGCGGCTTAACCCCAAGCACAAGTTCCATAAAAGACTCTGAAGGGTACCCCTCAATATTAAATTCGGTGGTAATAATCGGGCGAATTTCACGAACATCGCTATACCTAATGTGGCGTTCGTCGGGGCGCGGATGAACAGTAATACCCTGTGCACCAAAGTGCTGACAATCAATTGCAGCCTTTAAAACGCTTGGAATTTGCCCCCCTCGGGCATTACGAAGAGTTGCAATTTTATTAATATTTACACTTAAGCGAGTCATATATATTTATTTTTGGAGT
The DNA here is from genome assembly GCA_002410065.1 of Bacteroidales bacterium UBA5349. Taxonomy (GTDB): domain Bacteria; phylum Bacteroidota; class Bacteroidia; order Bacteroidales; family Tenuifilaceae; genus Perlabentimonas. Next base: position 26,729 of record DHQB01000020.1, read on the forward strand.
TACCTTTGCAAAGATAAGCTAAAAATTAAATGGCAGCAGAATATGGTGGCAAAAGAGATGATATCGGATATTATTCCTTCGTTGCGAACCTCTGATACGGGGATTGCAGCCCTAAACTGGATGGATATCTTTAAGGTAACCCACCTCCCAATTGTAAATGACAAGGAATTTCTGGGACTGGTATCGGAAACCGACATATACGACCTTAACATGCCCGAGGAGCCCCTTGGCAATCACCAACTTTCATTGGTTAGGCCATACGTAACAGAGGAGCAGCACGTTCTTGAGATCATCGATTTGGCATCAAGGCTAAAGCTTAGCCTTATACCCGTACTCGATCATAAAAAAAACTACCTTGGTGTAGTTACCATCACAGATTTGCTCCATTACTTTGCCGAGGAATCGGCACTTACTAACCCTGGTAGCATAGTTGTGCTAGAGCTAAACCACAACAACTACTCATTATCCCAGGTTGCCCAAATTGTGGAAGGGAACGATGCCAAAATACTTGGCTGCTTTGTAACTTCACACCCTAACTCTACCCAAATTGAGCTAACGCTCAAGTTAAATGTTACCGATGTAACATCTATAATCCAAACATTTAACCGTTATAACTATACCGTGTTGGGCTCGTTTATGAAACACGACGATGAAGAAGATCTTCTCGAAGATAGGTATAACCTGCTTATGAAATACCTTAACACTTAACACACCAGATGAATCATTGGGTATTCAAAATAATTCTTCAAATCTGTCTTACAACAATATTTTTTTTTAGTGCCAAAAGTACAATTGCCACAGAGAACGAAAGAGGACTAGTTGTAATTAGTAGTATATCTATAAAAGGCAATAAAATAACTAACGACAGAATTATCCTTCGTGAACTCACCTTTAAGTTAGGAGATACATTAACGATAGCAGAACTTAGCGACAATTTAACCCAAAGTATTCAAAACCTAAATAATACTCTGCTCTTTAACTTCACCTCCATAAATCAACATTCCGAAAGCAATGGTAATTTTCATTTTGAAGTTGTTGTAGAGGAGCGCTGGTACCTTTGGCCCTTACCGATATTTGAATACTCACACCGAAACCTAAGCGCATTTTTTAACGATGGAGATCTATCGAGGTTGAACTACGGAATTTACCTGAGGATGGACAACTTTAGAGGCCTCCGCGAACAGATTAAGCTAAGGCTTGTTTGGGGCTATAGAAAAGAGTTTAAATTACAATACTTCTCTCCTAACCTCGACAAGGAGAAAAGGCACGGAATTTCGGGACTTGTATCTTACTATACAAACTATGAAATCCCTTTTCAAAGCATTAATAATATTCCTATTTACTACACAGCCAACGGGACTAATGCCAGAGCGGTTTTTCGTAGTTCAGTATCATACATATACAGGCCAAAGCACAACTGGCGTCATTCCTTAACTTTTGGATGGATTAATGCAAGTGTATCCGACACAATTACCAAACTTAATTCCAACTATTTCGGAAATTCATTAAACAAACTTTCATATAGTGAGTTAAGATACGAAGCGTTTTATGATAAGAGAGATTCAAAGATCTTTCCTTTACAGGGTTTTTTTGGTAAAGCAGAAATTGCTCGACAGGGTATTTTAAAAGCTGAAGGCATTGCAAACTGGAACATAAAACTATGGGCAGGGCTTTACTCAGAAATTGCAAACCGACTTTATGCTGGCAGTGATGCCTTAGTTCAGCTTAACTCTAATAATAATTTACCTTACTTCATGAACGAGGCCATTGGTTACGGAAATTATATCAGAGGAATGGAATACTACACAACCAATGGGATCAATTTTGCCCTAAACAAGAACTCACTTAAATATCAATTACTAAAAGCAAAAGCGGTCAACCTTCCTCTATTTCCTGAAGGTAAGTTTAAAAAGACTCATCTTTCAGTATTTTGGAGTATTTTTGCTGATACAGGTTTTGTTCAATCGGATCAAAGCACATTATCCAATAATTTCGAAGGAAAATTTCTGTACGGATATGGTACAGGATTATACTTTTACGCCTATTATGATATTGTACTTAGATTTGAATACTCCATAAACCGTTTTGGGGAAACAGGATTTTTCATACATTTAGGAACGCCCTTTTTAAACTTATAAAAGCAATTAGAATGGTTATTGCAATTTACGGTAATAAGATTGAGAGTAAACACGTTGAAAGCATAAAACTACTGCTTAGCGAGTTCAGCAAAAGAGGAACTGACATCATTGTTTTTGCTCCATTCTATGGGGCACTTGAGAATATTCTTGGCTACAAACCCAAGGTTAAAGGGGTGTTTCAATTGCCAAGTGAGGTTAAACGCTTGGCAAACTTTATGCTAAGCATTGGTGGCGATGGTACTTTCCTCGATTCAGTTTCCTACATCGAGGATTCATGCATTCCGGTTGTGGGCATAAACTTTGGCAGATTAGGCTTTCTTGCTCACATCCAATCAGATGATATCCCCTCTGCCATAGAGCAAATTTACAACAACGATTTTATTGTTGAAGAACGATCTGCATTGATGTTGACCATGGAAAACAATCCGTTTAGCACCTTCCCTTTTGCGCTAAACGATCTGACAGTTCAGAAAATGGGAACAACAATGATCACCATTAATGCATATATTGATGATGAGTTCCTTTGCACCTACTGGGCCGATGGCTTAATTGTTTCAACTCCAACCGGATCTACGGCTTACTCGCTAAGTGTTGGGGGACCCATTGTTAGTTCAAAATCAAACTCATTAATAATTTCTCCCATAGCACCGCACCACCTAACTGTAAGACCGTTGGTGATACCCGACAACTCTGTCCTTACCCTTGAGGTGGCATCACGGGAAACCGAAATACTAATGTCGTTGGATTCACGTTCAATGAAAATGATAAGCAACGTTAGAATCAGCATCAGTAAAGCGCCATTCTGTATTAGAGTAGTTAGACTTAAAGGAAAAAATTTTTATGAAACGCTACGTAACAAGTTAATGTGGGGTGCTGACAGCAGGAATCAATAAGTACCACAACCTTTTTTGTAAATATTTTGTTTACTATTGCACCTTACTATGCTGAGTTACATTCTTAAAATAAGCATTATCATGTTTTTAGTTTTTTAGTTTTATGAATATTATACATATATTTGTTTTACGAATGACTATTTAATGAAAAGAATAATAGCAACATTTATAGCAGTATTGTCAATAACAGGGCTGAGTTTTTCGCAACAGTGGAAAACCGCTCCTCTTGAGTTATACGGTGGCATCTCAAACCTTCTTTACTTTGGCGATATTGGTGGCGCATCATCTGAGTCATCCCTTATGGGAATTAAGGATTTTCGCTTTTCTAAAATTAGGCCTGGGATTACCCTAGGTGCACGCTATCAGGTAATGAAACCTTTAACGCTAAGAGCATCTTACACCTTGGGGGTATTAACACAATCTGATCTAAACTCAAGAAACGAAAGCAGAAACTTTGCCTTCAGAACCTTAATAAACGAATTTACCATAGGCGCTGAGTTTTATATAATACCCGAAAGTGACGAAAACTATTACTACTCAATTATGCAAATAAGGGGAGGGCTTAGGCATTACAAGCAACCTTTTAGCCTGTATGCTACTCTAGGAGCCGGAGCCCTGCTTTTTAACGTCACGCCAAAAGAAGATCTAGTTACATCCCCACGTTTTAACGATACCAAATCGTTTACAATGGTAATCCCTGTAGGGATTGGCTGTAAGTATGCAATAATGCCTAAAATATCGATAGGGGCAGAACTCCTACTTCGCCTTACTACAACGGATTTTATTGATGGCTACACTTCACAATTTTCAGAGTCTAACGATTTATACTACTCTCTAAACATAAAGGTTAACTACAAAATCCAAAAATCCAGACGACGGAATATTGGTTTACCGCGCCGAAGATTATTCTAAATCAACATTTTTTAATGAGGAATATTGTATTCACCCTACTCCTAGCCTCGCTGGTGTTTAGTACTCAAGCTCAGGAGCGAAACGAAATTGGTTTCCTAGCAGGAACTTCATACTACATGGGCGATTATAACCCTAAGGGGCAGTTTTACCAGCCAGGCCCAGCCGTTGGGGTACTCTTTCGTAATAACTTGTCAGAATTCTATTCCATTAGGCTTTCTGGCCTATATGGCATGATAAAGGGAAGCCATAATCCCGATAATTTTTATCTTCCCGGTGTTACTCCTGCGTTTAGCTCTTCAGTATTTGAGTTTGAAGCAGTAATAGAAATCGGGTTTCTCCCTTACAATACAGAAATATCAAGCCATCGTAAATTCTCTCCTTATGTCCTTGCAGGCTTCGGTGCTGCAAGCATTTCAGGGTCTTTTATCCCACATATTCCATTTGGCCTTGGGGTAAAGTATTCACCTGCCAACCGGTGGACAGTTGGTTTAGAATGGAGACTCCACAAAACATTCAACGACAACATAGATGGTTACATCAACGTAAGCGATGAGCCAAGATCAATAATTCACAATAACGATTGGTTTGCATATGCAGGATTCTTAGTATCTTTCCGACTCATTAACAAAGGGGCTATATGCCCTGCATACGAGTAACCATAAGACTTATGTCGTTAATTAACACCATAAATAAGGAAGAATTACCAAAGCATGTTGCCATAATAATGGATGGCAACGGACGTTGGGCAAAACAGAAAGGGAAACCGCGCATTTTTGGGCATCAAAATGGTGCGAATGCGGTTAGAGCAACAATTGAGGCTGCTGCTGAAATTGGCATTGAGTACTTAACTCTTTATGCCTTTAGCGCAGAAAACTGGAAACGACCCAAATTGGAGGTTGAGGCTCTAATGGCTCTACTGATTACAACCATTGACAAAGAACTTGAAAATCTTATAAAAAATAATATTAAGCTAAATATTGTTGGCAATATTGAACAATTACCCGCTAACGTGCAAAAAAAACTAAGTGTTGCTCTTAAAGCAACAGCTGGCTCTAGCGGAATGATTCTAACCATTGCACTTAGCTACAGCGGGCGCTGGGAAATTCTAGAAGCAGTTAAAAAAATTGTTAAAAACAGTGCTTCAAACGATATTGAAAAGCTTACAGAAGATGAATTCTCTAAGCATCTATCCACAAACAATTTGCCCGATCCAGAGCTCCTAATTAGAACAAGCGGGGAATTCAGGCTTAGCAACTTCTTGCTATGGCAGCTTGCTTATGCAGAACTCTATTTCACAAAAGCTCTTTGGCCCGATTTCAACAAAGAGGACTTCTTCGGTGCAATTATTGATTACCAGGGAAGAGAAAGGAGGTTTGGTAAAACAAGTGAGCAACTGAGTTAGTACATAGTTAGCATTGCTTTTTTTAGCCTTGCTTGCTTTTTTGTATATTTTAGCTTGTTTGGCACAATCCACTTGATTAAATTTGCCCAACTTTGAAGTGCAGTAAGAAAGAACAATTTTACATAGAATAATAATGGTCATATTACACCGTTTATCCAATGCAAATTCACTCTATAAGATTTAAGATGATCCAAAAATCCCTCCTCTCTGCTTTAGCAATCCTATTACTTTCATTTGCTGGCATTACCCAAACCTCGCCGTTTAGTTATAACAATCCCGAAGAGTATACGCTCAAAGGAATAACTGTTTCGGGCATTAAGTTTTTGGACACTAATGTAATAACTAGCATTAGCGGCTTATATTTAGGTGATAAAATAAGCATACCTGGCGAAACAATTACCAATGCCATTAATAAGTTATGGGATCAGGGTCTTTTTTCAGATATAAAAATTACAGCTACAAGAATCGAGGGTGAGGATATCTACCTTGATATATTTTTACAAGAACTCCCTAGGATTAGTGCAATTGAGTTTAGTGGGATAAAAAAGAGCGAAGAAAAAGATCTAAGAGAACTAATTAAACTCCGAGTGGGTGGTCAGGCTACTGATAACGTGTTAGACAATGCCAAAAGGTTAATAAAAAATCACTATAAATCCAAGGCATACCTTAATACTGATCTCAACATACATCAGCAAAATGATACCTCCATTGCCAATGGAGTTAGGTTAAAATTTGCAATTGATAAAGGGCCTAAAGTTCGCATTAGCGAAATTACCTTTAATGGGAATAAAGAAGTTAGTGACCGAAGACTCCGAAAATCAATGAAGAAAACCAAGCGGAGAGATCTCAATTTCTTTAAAGCATCAAAATTTATTGAGAAGGATTACGATGAAGATATGACAACACTGATAGACTATTACAACAAAATTGGTTATAGGGATGCACAAGTATTAGGTGATTCAATTTATAGAATTAATGAAAAACGTATTGGAATTGAAATTACCGTTGAAGAGGGACCAAAATATTATTACCGCAATGTTACCTGGGTAGGCAATTCTAAACTGCCCGATGAGGTACTAGATCAAATACTAGGGATTAAAAAAGGTGATGTTTATGATAAAGAACTGCTTGATGAAAGGCTTTTTATTGAGGATAACTCTATAGCAACAACATATATGGACGATGGATATCTTTTCTTCAATCTTGACCCCGTTGAGGTTAGAGTAGAAAATGATTCCATTGATTTGGAGATGAGGATTTATGAAGGGAGCCAAGCTACAATCAATAGGGTAAATATAATGGGCAATACAAAAACCCATGAGAATGTTATCAGACGAGAACTCTATTCGAAGCCAGGTGAACTCTTTAGTAAAACTAAAATTCAACGATCAATTAGAGAGTTGGCTACCCTTGGACACTTTGACCCCGAGAAGTTGGTCATTGACCCAGTCGCAAATCCAGCTGACGGAACAGTAGACCTTAACTTTACAGTTGAGGAAAAGGCTAACGACCAATTAGAAATTTCAGGGGGCTGGGGAGCAAATATGTTTGTAGGAACTGTGGGTATCCGCTTCTCAAACTTTTCCATTGGTAGAATGTTCGACAAAAAAGCTTGGCGGCCAATTCCATCGGGTGATAGCCAAACACTTAGCCTAAGAGCGCAATCCAACGGTAGCTACTACAAAGCATTTAGTATCACGTTTGTTGAACCCTGGTTGGGAGGAAAAAAACCTACGAACCTTTCTCTTTCCGCTTACCATACTATACAGAACTATCCGGGGACCTATATTTATCAGAAAAGCGATCAGTCAATGAAAGTTACTGGAGGATCAATTGGTATTGGAACCCGATTAAAATGGCCCGACGACTGGTTTACATTCTACAACGAGATTAGCTATCAGAACTACAACCTTCAGAATTGGACTGGTTATTTTATCTTTTCCAACGGACAATCCAACAACTTCAGCTACAAAGCAGTGTTATCACGCAGTTCAATAAGCCAGCCGCTTTATCCACGAAGTGGCTCAAACTTTAACGTTGCACTTCAGTTAACTCCACCATACTCGCTAATTAGCGGCAGAGACTTTTCAAAGGTAACTGAATCAACAGAAAAATATAAGTGGATTGAATACCATAAATGGACAGGGAAAGCACAATGGTACCAAGCATTAGTGGGTGATTTGGTTCTTTTTACTGGAGCACAATTTGGTTACCTTGGGTATTTCAATAAGGATATTGGTTACTCTCCATTTGAAGGCTTTGACCTTGGGGGTGACGGAATGTCGGGCTACAACCTTTACGGTAGAGAAACTATTGGCCTAAGAGGCTACAACAATGGATCGCTAACGCCATTAGTTGGGAATGTTAGGGTATCAAATATTTACACAAAGTACACCCTGGAGATGAGGTATCCTATCACATTACAGCCACAAGCTGCAATATATTTGCTCGCCTTCGCCGAAGCAGGTAATGCATGGTATGAGTTCAGAACCCTAAACCCATTTAACGTTCACCGCTCTGCCGGTATAGGTGCAAGGCTATTTTTACCAATGATTGGAATGCTTGGTATTGACTGGGGATATGGCTTCGATCAAATACCACATAACCCTACAGCGCATAAAGGACAATTCCACTTTACAATAGGACAGACTTTTTAACACTTTTTAAAGCAACCCCGCATTATATGGCAGGGTTGTTGCTTTTTCAAAGCATTATAAAAAATTATGAAAGCTATGAAAAGAATAACTTTAACCCTAACTGCAATACTGCTAATTGCATCAGCCTCATTCGCACAAAAGTTTGCTTATGTTGATACTGAATATATACTAAGCAGAATTCCAACATACAAAGCTGCACAAGAACAACTCGATAAAGTTGCTGCGCAATACCAAACAGAGATTGAGGAGGAATACCAAAAGCTTGAAAAAATGTTTCAAGACTTTGAGAAGGAAAAAGTACTTCTAACTGAAGAGATGAAGCGCAAAAGGGAAGACGAAATCATCAAGCGAGAAAGAGTAGTTAAGGAACAGCAAATGAAGTATTTTGGCAGAGAAGGAATACTTTTTAAGAAACGAGAAGAACTGGTGAAACCAATTCAAGATCAGGTTTTTAATACTATAAAAGAGATTGCCACAGAGGGAGGGTTTGCCGTAATCTTTGATTCGGCGGGCTCGGCAAATATGCTATATACAAACCCCCGTTACGACAAAAGCGACGAAGTGCTTCAAAAACTTGGATACAATCAATAAAATTATAATTTTGCATAATCAATTAAAATTACAAAAAATGAAAAGACTATTAACATCAGCACTGGTTGCAACACTTCTCATAATAACAGGAGGCGTATTTGCCCAAGGCAATCTTAAGTTTGCTCACATAAATGGCCAAGAACTCGTAATGGTTATGCCAGAGCGCGACAGTGCCGAGCTGAAACTTCAAGCGTATGGCAAAGATTTATCTGAACAGATTGAAGAACTTCATGTTGAGTATAACAACAAGGTACAAACCTATATGCAACGCCGCGAAACCCTTACAGCAGCTATTCGTGATGCTCGTGAGAAAGAACTATCTGAACTTCAACAGCGCATTCAGGAGTTTGAGAGTACTGCACAACAGGATTATCAGCGCATGCAAGGTGAACTTATGCGTCCACTAATGGATAAAGCTGATAAAGCGATTAAAACAGTTGCCGAACGTGAAGGATTTGTTTATGTTTTTGATGTAAGCGTTGGTGGAGTAGTTTATTTCTCAAAAGCTAGCACCGATATTTTACCCTTGGTAAAAAAAGAATTAGGCATTGTTAAGTAACATGACTACCCGATAGCACAACAGCTCAATCGCCACAAGGGATTGAGCTGTTTTTGTTAAACAAAAGGCAACAAATGGAAAGGAATGTAATCGGCATTTTCGATTCTGGCGTTGGAGGGCTAACCGTTCTGAAGGAACTTTTAGGCCTGCTACCAAATAGTTCATATATCTATTTTGCCGATACTCTTAATTGCCCTTATGGACCCAAAGGGCCTAGTGAAATTATACGACTTTCAACAGCTATCACTGATTTTCTTATTAAACAAGGATGCTCAATAATTGTGGTGGCATGCAATACTGCCACAGCTGCTGCCATTGATTATTTAAGAGCGAACTATTCGGTGCCATTTGTTGGCATGGAACCCGCTGTAAAGCCTGCAGCATTAGCCTCTAAAACAAAATCAATAGGAGTACTTGCCACAAAAGGCACTTTTGAGGGCAGACTTTACCAAGAAACTACATCAAAGTATGCTAACAACATTAACATTTGCTACCAGATTGGGAGTGGACTAGTTGAACTGGTAGAGCAGGGAAAATCTGATTCATGCGAAGCAAAAAAACTTCTAAAAAAATATATCAGCCCAATGCTAAAAAAGGACATTGACCATTTAGTTCTTGGGTGTACCCATTACCCCTTTTTCATTCCTGCTCTCACTGATATTCTCCCAAAAAACATAACCATAGTTAATCCAGCGCCCGCTGTGGCAAAGCAAACAGCCAAGGTACTTGCCGAAATGCAGAAACCTACCGATTGCAATAATGGTGAGGAGTCCTTCGTTCAATTCTACTCAAGCGGCTCAACCGAAACCCTCAATACTCTTGTTAGCAAGATTGAGCAGGATACCGGTACCCTATTTAGGAATAAGTCCTTTAAAGGGCATATCCTGTTTTTATAAAATCCATTGGCCAGTAACAGGAAAGTTTGTTTACTGGCAGATCTAGAGATTAGCAACTTAGCTCCCAAAGCTCAACTTGTTCATTCCTTCGGATATCAGAAAGCCAGTTCTTTCTAGTAGAGGGTTTCTGGGTAATGGGAATATGAGTATAGTTCACTAAAGTATATCGATTGTGGTTATTAAGTTCTCGAGTTATTGGATGCTCCACTTTTAGTCCAGCAGTTTGGGCAAAAGTAGAAAACAGTATAACCAGTTTACAGCCCTTGGGTAAAACTTCGCTTGCGGATTGAAAAAATCGTTCAAAAAAATCACCATCGTAGTACATTGCTTGATCGATACTGCTGTTAACCTTATCGGGAATCCAAGGCGGATTAAATACAACTAAATCCAAATTACTGGTATCAACCCCACTAAACAAATCAGTTTGCAGCAAACTTACTCTGTGGCTGTTACCCTGCTTTTGTAAATCAAGTTCAACGCTGTGAATGGCATTTGGATTAATATCGGTTGCAAGCACGTTGCCAATACCATGCTTAAGCATAAAAAACGTTAGCACGCCACAACCCGTACCCAAATCCATGGCATTATTAAACGATTTACTGCGTTGCAACCACTCATCAAAAAGAGGTAAATGCTCAGTGCGTGTAGGGAAGTACGTTCCATAATATGGGTGGATTTTATGCTGCAAGTTTGGATACGATATGCCGTTGCTAAACCATTGCCAAGCCCCATTAATTCCGAGTATATCGGTAAAAGGAAGGTAGAACTCTGGGAGGTTTGGATAAAACTTGGCAAGCCAGGGAATGCTTGGGGTGTTGGTTAAATCTACTTGAGCATTGGTAATGCGGGCAAAAACTCGTTGGCTTAACGTCCTCAGCATATCGCGGTTAGCCCGCGACGATTCATAATCGACAATGGGATATATTTGATTAACCTGCTTTTTGAGCCACGAATAAAAGGCCATTGCAGTGCCATAGGTACCTTCAAAACAATACTTCTCACCTCGCTTTAACCCCTCAAATGCCTTACGGTTTGGCGTTGATGCCAATAAAGGAATAAAACCTTTATCCAATAGTACTGGCTCCGGATATTTTAGCTGCATATTTTCCTTTTACAATGGTATCAAAGGTAGGGAAATTAAGCTTGTAGTAAGCTTATCCTAAGGCAAAACCTTAACTTTTTGAAACCCTGCTCTTCTCGGTAAAACGAACAATTAAACATGAGATCAGCAATGCAATCACCTGGCTAAATTTTAACATTAGTAGATATGTCCTATCTTTGGACTTTGTAAAATTATAGAAAGTTTGATATGATTTTTGAAAAAGAATTGACAGAGAGAAGTGGCTCAAAGTGCGAACTGTGTAGTTCAGTTATCGATCTGACCTCTTTTGAGGTAACCCCTCCACAAAAAAATAATGCTGATGATTATCTGCTGGTTTGTGGCACTTGCAATGAACAGTTAAGCAACCCAGAAAAAATCAATCCCGTTCATTGGCATTGTTTAAATGACAGCATGTGGAGTCAGATCCCAGCTGTTCAGGTGGTTGCTTGGCGAATGTTGAATCAATTAAAAGGCGAAGGCTGGCCACAAGGCCTTTTAGACATGCTTTATCTTGATGAAGAAACTTTGGCATGGGCTAAATTGGATTCTGCAGACGAAGATGCAATTAAGCATATCGATAGTAACGGGAATATTCTTCAGAATGGCGACAATGTGGTTTTGATAAAAGATCTGAATGTAAAAGGCGGTGGGTTCACAGCCAAACGAGGAACTACCGTAAGAGGCATTCGATTGGATCCGAACAATGCCGAATTTATTGAAGGTAGAGTTGAAGGGCAGCAGATTGTAATAATAACTCAATATGTGAAAAAGAGTTGATTTTCTTTTTGTTTGACTTTTAAAGCTGAGTATTAAGAAATAAAAAAGTGGAGCCCGCTTTTGCACCTCCACTTTCATCAAAATAAGCAATCGGTTAATCATTCATCTTTGCGAGATACTCAAACCCTTGATTTATAAATGAAGTTGAATAAAAAACATCTACTCCTCTTCATACCAACTTTTATAAAGTAGGTATCCTTTTGTTATGCGCTGATTAATCTCTTTGGATTGGGTTACATCCATTTTCTTTACAAATTTTGCAGGTACACCTGCATATATACTGCCGGGTTCAACTTGCGTATTGGCCAATACAAGGGCATTGGCAGCCACAATAGCCCCCTCGCCTACCTCGGCATAATCAAGCACCGTAGCACCAATGCCGATTAGCGCACCAGCCCTAACCCATGGCACAAATATAAATACTTCCACCCTTTATCAAACACAGATTGACACATATCTATATGTTTGCAGACTTAATACTTGGTGATATTTAGTATGTTTTTCAGAATTACCTCAACCCCACTGCCGGCAACACAAAGCGCAAGCCACAGCAACGTACATGTTGTTTAATATATAGAAGAGGGGGGGGCATGTTACATTTTGCTGTATGTTTACTTGCAGTAAAACACATCCAATGCAAGCATGATGGCGTAAGTGTAGTGGTAAATATCACTAAATTCAATGCAAACGAAACACTAGGTAACAAGAAGGGGAAGCCAATAGTCAACTAGCCATTGCTCCCCCTTCGCACGCACCTAACCAAAAAGGAAAGGAGGTAGAATGGTAAAGATATGATAAAACTTTGATGTAACTGCACAAAAAACAGTTACCTGTAGATTAAAATTATTATGCAGTAATTTCATACTTAACAAAAGAGATTACTGCCAAACATTGTATTACAATTAAAATTTTGAACATGAGAAAGATTATTTTTATAATTTTACTAATATTTACAGCTCTTATTTTTAGCTGTGAATCAAACCTACAAAACTTCGACGGAACAGTAGAAGAGGTTGAAAATATAGCATCAGATAACGCATATTTAAAGTTATTAGAACAAAATCCAAATCTAGATGAAATTCTTGTATTTTTGGGTGCCAGTTCTATAGAAGACTTAGACGCTAAGCTTGCTGAAAAACCTAACAATATTGCAACTAAAGACTTGACAGATTTTCCTGAATACGTTTTATTGACAGCACAGCACAATTCTGGCAATCAACCTTCTGGAGAAGAAAAACTTGTAACATTAAAATTAAGTCCAGAAAATGATAACCTAAAGTTAAGTTCAACAATAAGCAAAAACGAAATTAATGATATAGGTATAATTGAGGGCATAATTTATAACAATGATGAGCGCGCTGAAGGAATGATCTTAATAGAATATGACATAGAGAAGGAACTTTTTAGGTTCTCTATGGATGGTTTTAATTCTAAGAGGAGTTGCTTCGGTGATTGTATGGCCGCCAAAGGGAAGGAATTGGAAGACAGTAATTGGATTGAGCAAATTGCATTTTGCGCTGGTTGCCCACTAAATATGGCCGTATGGGCTGCTTCATGTGCATGGGATTGCGCAACTAATTAACAGAAAGCAGAATCTCTGTATTACTTATTCACTGTAATAAAATGTCAACATAAGTTAGGTTGAATATTTATAGCTTAAACTATAAGTACCAACCTAACTTAATTATATCAATTCTGGGGAATGTTTCCCAACACAAAGATTATTTATATGGTAACAATAGAGCATGTTAAAAAAAATTACGGTAAGGCCTCTATACTTAAGGATGTTTCATTACATGTTAAAAAAGGGAGAATACTATGCCTTCTTGGTCCAAATGGTAGCGGAAAATCGACATTAATAAACTGCATTCTTTCTCTAGTAAAATACGGTGGCATTATACGCTATAATAATTTTACAAAAAAAGATATTGGACTAATTCTCGAGGACGAAGGGTTTTGCAAGGATATGAATATATACAACAACCTTCGAATAGATTCAATGGTGAAAAAGGGGCTTATCTCAAAAGATGAGCTGCAACAATTAATTGCTAAGGTAGAACTTGCAGGACAAGAGAAAAAATTGGTGAATAAGCTATCAATGGGCATGCGCAAACGGCTATCAATTGCTAGCGCACTAATAAACGACCCTGATATACTTATTTGGGATGAACCCTACAATTCACTAGATCCAGAGGGTATCATCTTTTTACGAGAACTAATAATCAGCCTAAACAAAAAAGGTAAAACGCTAATTATTAGCACCCACCTGTTAGCCGAAGTAGAAAAAATAGCTGATGATATTGCGCTTATTTACAATGGCGAAATACTGTCGGTTATGGAAATGAATAAAATAATAGAACAATTCGAGAACTTAGAGAATTTTTATCTCCACCATATTAAAAACTCAAAAAAAGTATGAGCCACATTATTTTACCCCTAAAAGTAGAGTTTATAAAACTATTTCGAAAATCGAATGTATTATTCTTATTGGTTTTAGCATATTTATATCTAACACCAATATCAACACTTTTGCAAGAAACTAAAACGATCTCAAACGCATTGGAACTTTATACTCAGTCACAAATATCTCTTTCTATAATAAGTCTATTAGTAATGGCGATTTTCTTTACCAATAGTATTGGTAATGATTTTGTTGAAGGATCGTACCGTAAGTTAATTGCCATAGGTTTAAATAAAAAAGAGTATATAATTGGCAAACTACTATTGACTCTATTGTTCTCAACTCTCATTTTTGGTATGAATTTATCATTGTACCTTATTTTGGGTATCACTAAGCTCGACACATCCCTATCTATGCTATCTAGCCATTTAACAGTAGCTTTAGTACTTAATCAGATTCTATCCTTGTTCACCGCTGGAGTTTTTGGGTTTTTATTTATTGCTGTTTTTCGAAATAGAGTTGTTGGGTTAGTTTTTTTTCCATTATGGTTAAGCATTGAATTTACTTTTCGTTTAATGGAATACCATTCTGAAATAAAAATACTAACAACCTTTTCTCCAGGCAATGCACTGTTCAACCTTTACAATACGCTAAATATTGAATTTATACCATTAATTATTGTGGTAACAACATGCATACTTTTTATAACAATAATCTACCAAAACTTAAAGCATAGGGATGAAAAAAGTCAACAATTGCAATAGAGACCCACTCACATCATATCCTCTGCTGTATTGAAGTTTATTGATTTACTGCCTAGAATTCAATCGCACAATAAGGTAGAGCAAACCATCTAATCAATCTTCCATAACATCTACTCCTCTTCATACCAACTTTTATACAAGAGGTATCCCTTGGCTATACGCTGATTAATCTCTTTGGATTGGGTTACATCCATTTTCTTTACAAATTTTGCAGGTACACCTGCATATATACTGCCGGGTTCAACTTGCATATTGGCCAATACAAGGGCATTGGCAGCCACAATAGCCCCCTCGCCTACCTCGGCATAATCAAGCACAGTAGCACCAATACCTATAAGTGCTCCAGACCTAACCGTTGCACCATGTACCGTAGCATTATGGCCAATAGAAACATCGTCCTCAAGGGTAACAATTGACTTTTGATATGTTGTATGCAAAACTGCATTATCTTGAACACTAACCCTATTACCAATGCGAATTGGATTCACATCACCCCTAAGCACAGCACCATACCATATACTGCAATCATCTCCAATTTCAACATCACCAATAATTACGGCAGTTTCAGCAATAAAACAATTCTTCCCAATCTTTGGGGTTTTACCATTTAGTTTTCTTATTAAAGGCATCGTTATTCTGTTTTATACTATAACAAAGATATGCCAAGTTAGGTTGATGAGAAACTAAAATTCCATAAGAATTAGCAAAGTGGTTTAACAAAGTCAATATCTGCCTTTATAAAAAGAAGAGCTACAACAGCACTTTTACAGACTGTTGCACTCAATAACTGACGATTAGGTTAAACACCTCCGAAAACGTTTTAAACCTGATATAAATCATGTTGTAAAACAATCAAAAAAAAAAGATTCAGCGTTTTTCCTTCTATAAAATGGTTAATTTTGTGTCATAATTTCAAAGCAGAGGTTTATATTAAAAAGCCTGTAAATAAAGAAATATGCATATGAAATGGGATATCTGTTTTATATGCATTTAAATTTTTTGCTACTTCAAAATCATATAAACACAAACCACTATGGATAAAAAAAAGCATGTGCTCGAAGTTGATGAGGTTTCCATAAGATTCTCTGGCGACTCGGGTGATGGTATGCAACTGTCTGGAACATTATTTTCTGATGCTTCGGCACTATTTGGTAATGGGGTTAGCACATTTCCCGACTACCCTGCAGAGATTCGCGCCCCTCAAGGAACCGTTGGCGGTGTCTCTGGATATCAACTTCAGATTGGGAATAGAAAAATGTACACGCCGGGTGACGACTGTGATGTTCTAGTTGCCATGAACCCAGCTGCCCTTAAGGCAAACGCAAAATGGCTTAAGCCAGGAGCAACTATTATTGTTGACAGCGATACCTTTAACGAAAAAGGGTTCCAAAGAGCTAAGTACAAAACCGAAGACCCAATTACCGAGCTAAAACTCCAAGATTATAATATGGTTTTCGCTCCTATAACAACCCTAACAAAGGAGAGTCTTAAGGAAGCGGAACTCGATAACAAGAGTATTCTGCGAAGCAAAAATATGTTCGCTCTTGGTATGGTTTACTACATGTTCGATAGGCCTCTTAATTTTACAGAGCATTACTACGAAGTAAAATTCAAAAACCGTCCACGCATTGTTGAAGCCAACAAAAAGGTACTTCGCGACGGATATAATTATGCTTCAAACATCGACGCAATACCAAATACATACAAAATACCTGCATCTACCACCACAAAAAAGGGTACATACAGAAATATTAATGGGAATATCGCTACAGCATGGGGTTTAATTGCTGCTGCTGAAAAGGCAAAACTACCATTGTTCTGCGGATCATATCCTATTACTCCCGCAACCGATATCCTTATTGAGCTAGCTAAGCACAAGGAACTTGATGTAAAAACACTTCAAGCCGAGGATGAAATTGCTGGTATTTGCACATCAATTGGTGCATCATTTGCTGGAAATTTTGCCGTAACTACTACCTCTGGCCCAGGATTATCACTTAAGTCGGAAGCACTTGGCCTAGCTGTTATGACAGAGTTACCCCTAGTAGTAGTTAACGTACAGCGCGGTGGCCCATCAACTGGTCTGCCTACCAAAACAGAGCAAAGTGATCTTTTTCAAGCACTTTATGGCCGCAACGGTGAGTGCCCACTAGTGGTTGTTGCTGCAAGTACTCCAAGTAACTGTTTCGATTGGGCTTTTAAAGCCTCAAAAATAGCCCTTGAGCATATGACCCCCGTTATACTTCTTACCGATGGGTACATTGCTAATGGCACTGAGCCTTGGCCTATTCCAAACATGAAAGATTATCCTGCAATTAATCCTCCTATTGTACCTGACGGGACTGAGAATTATCTCCCTTATGAGCGCGACCCACAACGTCTTGCTCGCCGCTGGGCAATTCCTGGCCAAAAAGGGTTAGAGCATCGTCTTGGAGGTTTAGAAAAAGATTTTCTGAAGGGCTCTGTTTCACACGACCCCATTAACCACCAGAAAATGACTGACATAAGGGCTGCTAAGGTTGCTAAAGTTCAGGACTTTATTCCCGAACAGGAGGTTATAGGTGACCCAGAAGGTGATTTATTAGTTGTTAGCTGGGGTGGAACATATGGCCACACATTTACTGCAGTTAATGGCCTTCAGAAGTCAGGTAAAAAAGTTTCACTCTGTCATTTGCACTACATAAATCCATTGCCAAAAAATATTGGTGATATTTTCAAACGTTTCAAAAAGATTATTGTTTGCGAGTTAAATATGGGACAGATGGCGAACTATCTAAGGATGAATCATCAAGAATTTAACTATCTACAGTATAATAAAGTACAAGGACTACCCTTTACCGTTACTGAACTTAAAGATAGATTTAACCAAATATTGGAGGGCAAGTAATCATGGGCAAACACAATTATACTATACAGGATTTCAAAAGCGATCAAGAGGTAAAATGGTGTCCAGGGTGTGGTGACCACGCCATACTAAACTCTGTTTATCGCGCACTACCCGAAGTATCCGAGGCATTAGATTATAGCAAGGAACGATTTGTTTTTATTTCAGGGATTGGCTGTTCAAGCCGTTTTCCATACTATATGGATACATATGGTTTTCATGGTATTCACGGCAGGGCATCTGCAATTTCAACAGGAGCAAAAGTTGCTAACCCAAAACTAAGTATTTGGCAAATAACTGGAGACGGTGACGCTTTAGCAATTGGGGGAAACCACTTTATTCACGCAATCCGAAGGAATATTGATATTAATATCATATTGTTTAACAACGAGATTTACGGATTAACCAAAGGGCAGTACAGTCCAACATCGAAACTTGGCTCCAAAACTGTAACATCTCCCTATGGCACTGTTGAGCAACCTTTTAACCCTGGTGAACTTATTATTGGCGCAAAGGGAACATTCTTTGCCCGTTCAATTGATATGGACGTAAAGTTGACCGCTGAAATTCTTGTTCAGGCTGCTAAACACGATGGAACATCAGTTGTAGTGGTACAGCAAAACTGCGTTATTTTTAACGATAACACTCACGCTTTAATTACCGAAAAAGAAACTAGATCAGACAGAACTATTGTTTTAAGGCATGGTGAGAAAATGCTCTTCGGTAAGAATAATGAGAAAGGTCTTGTAATGATTGGCAATCGGCTAAAAGTAGTTACTATCGGTGAGGATGGTTACACCCTTGATAATATCCTAGTTCATGATGCGCATAATCCTAACCCTGGAGTTCATATGATGCTAACCAATATGGCATATCCAGAATTCCCATTTGCCCTTGGTGTTATCAGAGCAGTAAAATATCCTACCTACGATGATAACGTTAGGGATCAACTTCTTGAGGTTAAGAAAAACTCAAAGATCAAGTGTATGGACGATTTACTTCATAGCGGAGATACCTACGAGATAAAATAAGCAGAGACTTCATAAAAAAAGCGTTGGAACTTGTTTCAACGCTTTTTTTTATCTGCTTGCAGCAACAAGTTCATTTAGTAGGCCTGCATCCTTCTCAAGGGCATTTCCCACAACTACCATATTCCCTCCTGCTTCCCTTGCATCACGAACGGCCTTAGGAGTTCTAAGACCTCCACCGACTATTATGGGCAGATCAACGCATTTTCTTACTTCGCTAATAATGTTACTGGGCACAGGATGCTCAGCACCGCTACCAGCTTCAAGGTAAATACTCCTTAAACCCAGTTGCTGTCCGGCAATGGCAGTAGCAACAACTATATCACCCTTATTGCGAGGTATTGACATTGTATTGCTCATGTACTGCACCGAGGTAACTGCACCCGATTCAATCAGGATATAACCCGTTGGAATTATCTCCATGCCACTCTCGCGGAGAGCATGCGAAACCAATACATGATTGCCAATGAGGAAGTCGGGATTTCTGCCTGATATCAATGAAAGGAGGAGTATGGCATCGGCGTTAGGTGTAAATTGCAAAGCATTTCCTGGGAACAAAACAATTGGAATTGAAGAGTGCTGTCTGATAGTCATTAGCGCCTCATCTACGCTAGCCTGAGTCAGACTCCCTCCTAGTAGAATTATGTCAACGCTTGACTTTTGTGCTCGAACCGACAACCCTTTTAACTCAAAGAAACTATACTTATCGGGATCGACAAGTAAGGCAAACAAACCTTTCTGTGATCTTAAAAGTTGGCTATAAATCATACCTACCATTCTAACGATTTGGGATTGCATACTACCCAAACCACATTAAAGTACCCTAAATAAAAATAGTATAAATCAAATCGCTGAACTGTTCCACCAAGCCTAACGGTTGCATTAAACTCACCTTTTCCAGCCAAATTAGCAAGGGGCTTCACATCCATAGATGCACCGCCCAGCCCTTCCATACCGGGTAGTTTATACATTGCTTCCTTTGCACTCCAAATTAAAGCTAGTTGACGGTTGTCAGTAACATCGACCCACTTCTTCTCATTCTTTGACAGATATTTATCGCTAACCTCTATAAATGGACGAGTAAACGATTCAATATCAATACCTACGAGCCATTCGCTACTCAGAATAACCGCAACATAGGGGTAAGAGTGGCTTATTGAGATATGCGAGCGCGATTGCGCAAGAAAAGGGCGACGAGTAGGATGATACATTACATGGCCAGTATACCCGAACTCTCGTAGCAAGGCTCGGGCTGCTAACCACTCAAGCCTTCTTCGGCTGTTGGAAATTCGGGCTAACCCCGGAAAGTATTCGCCCCCAACAAATTCTTTGAGCTCTTCTTCGGTCTCCTCAACCCTCCATACACCTAAAGTATAATCGTCTGTTTTGAAAATTTCAACAAGAGCCATAATAACTATTTATTGTTTTTCCACTCCACCGACTCCATAAGCACGATTAGATCTTTGCCTAAAAAATCGATCGATGGTGCTAACGAATCCCTATTTGGTGAAACAGAAAAGTATAGTGCTCCCCTTAGAAAATGACTTGCCGAATCAGTTACATAGAACTGCCAAGCACTGGCTGTGTTCCCCTTCATATTGTATAAAAGGCCGTAAACTTTTTTGTCGGAATGTTCAAAAAACCTTTCGGTAATTGACTCCGCTTTGTAGGTATGCTTATAGGCAAGTGCCCGCGAATCTTCCATTAAAGAATCGAGCCTTCCGTTTGCATCCTTATAGCTAATATGAATTTTGGCCTTATAATCGTCAAAATTTATATTCACCCAATAAGGTTCTGCATTATATGAATTATCAACTTTAACTCGGGCGTAGGAAGGATATTTAAAGCGATAGGGAAACCCAACTGAATCAAACTGAACATATTCCTTCTCCGGAAAATCGGTACGAACATACCCGCGTGGGCGTGGAACAGGTGTATCGGAGCATCCGATAATCAACTGCAACAAGAAAACAAGTGTAAAATAAACTACAATCCTTTTCATGCTAGCTCTGACTGTTTAAAACTTTAACCTTCACCCTCTTAATTCGTTTATTGTCTGCAGAGTCAATTGTAAACCTAAAATGCTTATGGTCTATCACATCGTTTTTACTTGGTAAATGCCCAGTTATCTCTAGAATAACGCCCGCAAGAGTTTCTGCCTCTCCCCTAACATTATCAAAAATCGAATCGTCGAGGTTAAGAACTTTGCAAAAATCGTTGATTAAAATTTTTCCTTCAAAGAAATAGTTCTGATCGTCAATTTTTGTATAAAGACTAACCTCCTCATCAGATTCATCTGAAATTTCTCCAACTATTTCCTCAAGAATATCCTCGAGTGAAACAATACCACAAGTCCCTCCATACTCATCAACTACTATTGCAAGGTGTGTTCTATTTGCCTGAAACTCCGATAGAAGTACATTAATTTTTTTGGTTTCAGGGACAAAATACGCTTCGCGTAGAAGTTTTTGCCACTCAAACGTATCTGGCTCATCAATATAGGGTATCAAATCTTTTACGAATAGAACTCCCCTAATCTCATCGAAAGATTGTTCGTAAACTGGGATTCGACTATAACCCGATTCAATAACCACCGACTTTAACTTATTGAAACCCGACGAAATCTCAACTGCCACAACATCTAGTCGGGGTTTAAGAATCTCCTGCACTTCAATATGGCCGAAGGTAACAATGCCTCTAAGTATCTTTTTCTCCTCGGGATGATGACCGGAGGTTATATCGAGTGCATCACCAAGTTCATCGATAGACAAATTTCTGCGAGGACTGAACCTGCGGCTAACGTGAGCCGTTGATGATACTAAAAAATGGTTGAGTGGATAAAATATTTTAAATAGAACATACATTGGTAAGGCCATTGCTTGCGAAAATGATTTTGGCTTGCTAGTGGCCAGTATTTTAGGAACAATTTCACCAAAGAGTAGGAGGATAAATGTAATTATAACTACCTGAATAATAAAACCAAAGACAGGCGAGCTTGAGAAATCGAATATAGAATTGGTAATAAAGGCAGAAAGGATTACAATTCCAACATTAACAAAATTGTTGGCTATTAAAATGGTTGCCAGTAACCTTTCTGGTTTTTGGAGTAGTTCGAGCGCTATTTTGCTTGACCTGCCCTCATCCTCCTGAAGGCTCTTAATCTGAGTGGGGTTGAGGGAAAAAAATGCAGCCTCTGAGCCAGAAACTAAGCTAGAAATAGCCAATAGCAATGCAAGAACTACAAGGCCAACTACTACCCCTATTGTTATTGGGTTTAGTCCAACCATGGGCAGAGCCAATACGCTATATACGATAATGAAAATTGAATTCAATTACTAAAATATTTTGTTAAAAACTCTAAGTATTGCTAGAACGGTAAATCGTCCTCAGGCTGTGGCATCATCGAGTCATCCACTTTACTTGGATTTGGAGTAGCTGCCGAATCGCTTCTTTCACCCTTAGCTGCCCCATCGGATGGAGAAGGACCTAGAAATCTGAAAGTAGTACAATAAACCTCGGTAAAGTACTTTTTTACACCTGTTTCCTTATCATCATAGGTGTTGGTTCTTAACCTGCCCTCAACGTAAAGCAGTTTACCCGATTTGATATATTTCTCGGCAACTTCTGCTTGTCCACGCCATACCACAATGTTGTGCCACTCGGTTTGAGTTACTCTTTGTCCGCTTTTATCAGTATAGGTTTCGTTAGTAGCCAAAGGGAAGCGAGCAACTGTTATGCCGCCCTCAAGGTGCCTTACATCAGGGTCTTTACCTACGTTACCAACAAGTATTACTTTATTTACGCTCATAATCGTTTTTTTAATTTGTTTACTAAACTACAAATATAAGAATATACAATCAATCAAAGCCATTCAGTCCCACAAAAGAGTAATCAAGGTTTTGGTGGATTTAGAAAGTACCTTACTGCAGGTTCCGCTGCCAAAAAGTTGTCGATAAGAGTAGGAATGGTGTACGAATCGATTGAACTAGTTAGCACCTTACTAAACCTACCCGTTAGATCCTTTGTATCCTTATTGATAATAACAACAATAAACTGAGCCATAATAACCTGGTGGCTCAACAGATGTTTAATGGTTGGGGAAATGTATGTAATTGTTGGATCGGAGGAAGTAAAAAGTTTTTTCCATTCATCATTCTCCTGCAATTTTTCAGCTGCCAAAGGCTTTTCTGTTTCAATGAGAGGAAACTCATACAGCGACATCCAAATGTCTTTCGCGTTTCTTTTAGAGATAAAGGTATAGTCGCCAAAGCGGATAAGCAGATAGGTAAAATACCTATCCCTTGTTTTAATCTTTTTTGCTTTGGTGGGCAAAGCATCAATTATGTTGTTGCTATAGGCATAGCAGTAACCGTTAAAAGGGCAGATGGTGCAATCGGGGCTTCGGGGAACACATTGCAAGGCGCCAAAATCGATTAAGGCCTGGTTAAACTCATCAGGGGCAGAACTGTTCATCAACTCGATTACCACCTTTCTAAAGGCTGCCTTACCAGGCGCAGTGTATGGGGAATCGAAAACCCCAAATACTCTAGCAATTATTCTGTACACATTCCCATCAATTGCTGGCACAGGCTGCTTAAAAGCAAATGAAGCAATTGCACCAGCAGAATATTCGCCAACTCCTTTTAATTTGAGCATTTCCTCATAAATTTTAGGAAATTCTCCATTTAGTTCTTTCTGAACATACTTGGCAGCTGCATGCATATTCCGAGCTCGGGTATAATAACCTAAACCTTGCCAAACCTTTAGTACTTGGTCTTCATGGGCATTAGCCAAATGCTTAATTGATGGAAACGTAGCAATAAACCGATGATAATAGGCCATTCCCTGGGCAACCCTAGTTTGCTGTAAAATAACTTCTGATACCCAAATTCTATAAGGATCAGATGTTTCACGCCAGGGTAAAATTCGAGCGTTTTGTGCATACCAATTGGCCAATAGCGTTTTAAAATCCATTAAATCAATAGTTAATGACGGCTAATTTGAGAAAAATAATTGGAAAGTCTTTTATTTATAAACATAAATGAGTTATATTTGCAGTCCGATTCGAGAATTCTAACCTTAATTTATTGATAATTAAAGATTTTAAAAATGACAAAAGCAGATATCGTTAACGAGATTTCCAAGAACACTGGAATTGAAAAGGTAACTGTACAAAAAACAGTTGAAGCCTTTATGGAGACAGTAAAAGATTCTCTAGTTAAGGAGAAAAACGTGTACCTAAGAGGCTTTGGTAGTTTTATTGTAAAGAAACGTGCACAAAAAACCGCACGCAACATCTCTAAAAACACCACCATTATTATCCCTGAGCACTTTATTCCTGCTTTTAAGCCAGCGAAAACCTTTGTAAACAAGGTTAAGTCTCACGTTAAGTAATCCATTTTTTTTAATTCACATAATACTATCATTACCATGCCAAGCGGAAAGAAGAGAAAGAGGCATAAGATGGCAACGCACAAGCGGAAAAAACGCTTACGCAAAAACCGTCATAAGAAGAAGAAATAAAGCTATAGCATAAATGCAGCTTTACAAACTAACATGTCCAACCTAAGGAGCTACTGTGTTCTTTAGGTTGGTATTGTTTAATAACACCTTACCAGTAATTAATACTTTTTAAAGTGAATACAGAGCTTATAATTGATGTACGATCATCTGAAGTTGCTATAGCTCTGCTTGAAGACAAACAGCTTGTTGAACTCAACAAAGAGAAAAGCAACGTTCAGTTTTCGGTTGGCGACATCTATCTTGGTAAGGTTAAGAAAATAATGCCTGGGCTAAATGCGGCTTTTATTGACGTGGGCTACGAAAAGGATGCATTTCTGCATTACCTTGATCTCGGCCCTCAGTTTAAGTCGTTTCATAAGTTTTTACAGGTTGCTCAAACAAAAAAAGGAAAATTAGTAACACTTCCAAAGCTCAAACTAGAACCCGAAATTGACAAGGCCGGTAAAATATCCAACATATTAACAACCGGACAAACCGTTCTTGTACAAATTGCCAAAGAACCCATATCAACTAAGGGACCAAGGCTAAGCGCTGAGATTTCAATAGCTGGCAGGAACATAGTGCTTCTTCCCTTTTCCGACAAGGTTTCCATCTCACAGAAGATTAGTTCTATTGAGGAGCGAAAACGCCTTAAGCGATTGCTCGAAAGCATAGTTCCAAAAAACTTTGGGGTAATTGTACGTACAGCAGCCGAAGGGAAAAAGGTTGCCATCCTCGATGCTGAACTCAGGAACCTTATCAAGAAATGGGAAATAGTTTACGAAAGGGTTAAGACTAGCCAGCCCCCTTGCATAATTGTAAGTGAGATAAAGCGCACCTCAGCAATCATTCGCGACATGCTAAATGTATCGTTCAACAGTATCTATGTTAACGATGATAGCATATACAACGACATTAAAGAATACATTAGTACGATTGCTCCTGAGAAGGAGAAAATTGTGAAGTTGTATTCGGGCAATGTGCCAATTTTCGAGAACTTTGGAGTTGAAAAGCAAATAAAGGGTCTTTTTGGTAAAACCGTATCGTTTAAAAGCGGCGCATACCTTATCATTGAGCACACTGAAGCCCTTCACGTTGTTGACGTGAACAGCGGGAACAGATCAAAAGCGGGTAACGACCAAGAAACAAACGCCCTTGATGTTAACCTCGCTGCAGCCGAAGAAATTACCCGACAACTTAGGCTAAGGGACATGGGTGGAATTATTGTGGTGGATTTCATTGACATGCACCTCAACGATAACCGACAATTGTTATTCGACAGGATGAAAGAGCTTATGAATAGGGATAGAACAAAGCACAACATCTTGCCGCTGAGCAAATTTGGATTAATGCAAATTACCAGGCAAAGGGTACGACCCGAGATGCACATTGAAACACTTGAAAAATGCCCAACATGCAAGGGTACTGGCGAAATTAAGCCTGCCGTGCTCCTCGACGAGGAAATTGAAAACAGGTTAGCATTCCTTGTAAACGACCAGGAAAAAAAGAAACTTGTTCTTAAGGTACACCCTTTTGTTGCAGCATACCTTACAAAGGGTGTTTTCAGCAAGCGTTACAAGTTGAGCAAACAGTACAAGTGTTCGCTTAAGGTTACCCCTATTTCATCTTACAACTTTTTAGAGTATCATTTTCTTGACCAAAACGAAAACGAGACAGATATTTAACGCCAATTTAAGCCGTTGCCTTTCGCAACGGCTTTTTTAGTAATCTAAATCATTGGTATAAATACATAGTTATTAAAAAAGCTTCAGTATTTTTGGATGAACTTTAATTCATATCTATTGTTACAATTTCAGTTAAATATAAGAATACAATCAAAACCACAACTATGAGGAAAGCACTATTATTTGCTATTGTAGCACTTGCAATTCTGGTTTCAAGTAGCGCATATAGCCAAGTTCAAGATCCTGTAAAATGGAAAGTTAGCAGCCAAAAGGTTGACGGAGTTAAATACGAAATTATTTATGACGCTACTATCGACATGGGGTGGCACCTATACTCATCGGAGAACCCACAAGGTGGACCAATACCCACAACTTTCAATTTTAAGGAAAGCAAAGCATTTTCAGTTGAAGGAGCACCAAAACCAGTTGGGGATGTAAAAATTGAGCACGATGAAATTTTTGAGATGGACGTAGCCTACTTCGACAATAAGGCTCGTTTTGTGCAAACACTAAACCTAAACGATGGGCAAACCAGTGCGCAGGTATCAGGAGAGATTGAGTACCAGGCTTGTTTTGAGGATAAGTGTATTTTTTTAACCTACGATTTCTCAACTTCAATAGGCGAAACACAAACCATTACAAAAGAAGAAGAATCAGCTGAAATATCCGCATCAGCAACCACTGAGGATTCGAACACGAAAGGCTCAAATTCTTCGCTAATCCTGTTTTTCCTTATATCATTTGCTGCTGGGTTAGCTGGTTTGCTTACCCCTTGCGTTTTCCCAATGATTCCTATGACCGTATCTTTCTTTATGGGCAAGCAAGAGAATAGATTTAACGCTATTCTCAATGCATTTGTGTTTGGCATCAGCATTATTGTAATATACACATCCATTGGATTACTAGTTTCCTTAACCAGCGTTGGAGCAGGCTTTGCAAGTCAATTAGTTTCTCACTGGCTTCCTAACCTAATTTTCTTCTTCCTTTTTATGGCATTCGCTGCTTCGTTCTTTGGGTTGTTCGAAATAATGCTACCCAGCAGTTTATCAACAAAAACCGACAGCAAAGCTGAGAAGGGCGGATTTATTGGCTCGTTCTTTATGGCACTTACCTTAGTAATTGTAAGTTTATCGTGCGTAGGACCAATTGTTGGAGCAATTCTTGTTGAGTCAGCTGCCGGACTTGGCCTTAAGCCAATTATTGGTATGTTAGGCTTCTCTTTGGCATTTGCCGTACCCTTTACTCTATTCGCTATTTTCCCATCGTGGCTAAACAAACTACCAAAATCAGGCGGATGGCTAAACTCCGTTAAAATTGTTTTAGGGTTTATCGTGCTAGCTTTTGGCCTAAAATTCCTTTCGGTTGTCGATCAGAGTTATCATTTGGGAATTCTTGGCCGCGAGGTATTCTTAGCCATCTGGATTGCCATATTCATTATGCTTGGACTATACTTGCTAGGTAAAATTCGATTTAAATTTGATTCGCCTGTTGAGCATATTGGTTTTGTTAGGATGATGCTGGCCATCGCAACTTTTGCATTTACCATATTCCTTGTTCCTGGTATGTTTGGTGCTCCTTTAAAAAGTTTATCGGGATTAATTCCACCAAAAACTGGACACAGCTTCGATCTTGTTGAAATGATTGGCCAACGATCAACCACCTCAACTAACGACAAGTCATCTATTTGTGAAGAGCCAAAGTATGCCGACATACTGCACCTACCTCACGGCATTCAAGGTTACTTTGATTATGAGCAGGCCTTAGCCTGTGCGCGTGAGCAAAACAAACCTTTGTTTGTTGATTTTGTTGGACACGCCTGCTCTAACTGCAAAGTGATGGAGCAAAAAGTTTGGAGCGATCCCCGAGTAATTCAGCGTTTGAAAAACGACTATGTTGTGGTTGCCCTTTACATTGATGAACGGACAGAGTTACCCGAATCGGAATGGATAACCTCAACCGTTGATGGTAAAGTTAAAAACACCATTGGTAAAATAAATGCTGATTTTCAGATTAAGCGATACAATGTAAATAGCCAACCATTCTACGTTTTGCTAGACAACAGCGAAGAATTGCTAGCCAATCCTTATAGTTTTAACACCAACATTGATGAGTTTATTGCATTCTTGGATAAGGGTATTGAGCAATTTAAAAGCATTAAGCAATCTCCTGCATTTGGCTCTCCATTAATGGAAATAGGAATAGGCAATTAACAATTGCTATGGATATACAGAAAGCGTGCATCAAGTGGTGCACGCTTTTTTTATTCACAGTATACTTTAAGTATTTACACCTAATTTCCAGAGATTTTAAATGGGAGTTATAACCTGACTATCCTAAATCCATTGATTGATTAGTTAAAACTATTCACCCCTAATAATAATCGGAGCTAAATACTAGAACTCTATACCCTAAAATAAATAGGTAATCTTAAACTTTAAGGTGAATAAACACTCTAATAGGCAACTTAAAGAAAACAAAATGAAAAGGATTATTCTCATAATTTTCGCCTTATCAATAGCATGGGCAAACCATGCTTACTCACAAAGCGACCCTGTTATCGATAAAATTATCGAAATAGGTAAATCCGACAATCAAACCATGCAGCACCTCGATGTACTCACTAACCGCATTGGCGGGAGGCTTATTGGTTCCGATGCCTATGAAACTGCTACTAAATGGGCTGCCAAAAAATTTAAAGAATGGGGCATGGAAGTAATTATTGACTCTGTTGGCTCACTTCCCGTGGGGTTTAACCGCGGCCCATGGTTTGGCCGTATGCTAGGAGAAAGCGGTATGAATCTTCATTTCGCCACACCGTCATATACTGCTGGAACAAAAGGTGTTCAAATTGGCCACGTAATGCTCGAACCCCAAAATCAAGCACAATTTGAGCGAATGAAAGGTAAGTTAAAAGGATCTTGGGTACTTCTTTCAGGTAAAAGCAGCGGTTGGCCCATCGATATTTCAGAAGAAGCCAACACAAAACGGGCTAGCATTAAAACTGAAAATGAAGAGATTGAGAAGAAAAATATTATAATAAGACAAGAAAACTGGGCTAGCCGAAATACCCCAAACCCACAAAAAGAATTACTCCCATTAAAAGAAGAACCTGGACTGTTCTACAAAGAAATGGTTGAGGCTGGAATCCTAGGCATTATCCAATCAGCAGCTAATCCCATTGTAGCCCTTTACGATCGTAAAAACATTGAGAAGCTTACTTTCGATAACCTTCCAAAAGTACCCGACATTAAACTCGACGAGCATCAGTTTGCTATAATTGAACAAATGGCCAAGGAGCGTCAACGCTTTTTTCTCGAATTTGATATTAGAAACCATTTTAGGCTAGGTCCAATTCCTTATCATAGCGTAATTGGCGTTATACCTGGAACTGAGTTTCCCGATGAGTATGTAATTATGGGGGGACACCTCGATGCATTTGATGTGGCCACTGGTGGAGTTGATAATGGTTCGGGCGCCACTCCTGCTATGGAAGCAGCTCGCCTTATTATGCAAGCTGGGGGTAAGCCTAAGCGCACAATTCTTGTTTGCCTATGGGCTGGTGAAGAGTTTGGATTGCTGGGCTCTACAAGTTGGGTCGAACGGAATGCAGATAAACTTGACAAAATATCCAATATGTTTAATCGCGATGGTGGACCAACCGTAGCCAACAGCATAAGTGTACCAAGGGCAATGCTAGAGGATATAAGACAAGTTTGTGAACCTATTAATAAGATTAACCCAGACTTTCCGTTTACCATAAACGAGATACAACCCGCAAAAAGGCCAACCGAACCATGGGGTACCGATAGTGGTCCCTTTGCAGTAGCCGGAGTTCCTACCCTCAGTTTTGGCACTTCGGATCCAAAAGGGTATGACTTTACCTATAGGGAAATATGGCATACAGAGCGTGATTTATACAACATGAGCATTCCAGAGTACCAAGAACATACCTCAATAGTAACGGCAATTGTGGTATATGGAATTGCCAATCTCGATCATCTTCTCTCACGAAAAGGATACTGGAAAGACGTTGAACCAATAACTAATGGGAAAGAAAAAAGGAATAAGCGTTAAGCATAAATAGTTTAATACCATAATCCCCCTCGTTAAAACCATATGTTTTAGAGGGGGATTATTTTTATTTTATAAACCTGAAAATTACTGCTGAACGTATTGCCAAAGCAGCTACCACCGGGAACATCGGAAATGGAAGTGCCTGAGGTAAAACAAACCAAAAGAGCATAAGCAGCACCATCACTAGGGTATTGATGCCAAAATAGTATTTTGCCACAAACCTTAAACGTTTAATTAGAAATGTAACAACTGCCAATAGATGCAAAGGATGGGCCCATATAAGATTATAATTATTTGCCATTACAGCATGATTGGAACCAAACCACTGAAAAGCAACAACAGCGCCCAACAACCCAACTAAAGAAAAAAGGATTAAATCAACCCAACGGCTATCTCTCTGGCGTTTAAAATCAAAATAAGAAAATACAACCACTAACAACAGCAATCCGATAAAAGCCATTAAGGGTGCTTCTCTAAGTTTGGTCCTTGGAATTTCAACACCATTGAGCACTGTAACACTAGGTTGCATAAGAGGTACATTCAACCCATCCGATACAATGCTTGCTGAACTAAATGCAGTTTGCATATGCTCAGGCAAAAACATATACTCCCAAGGATCAGCCCTCCTATCGGCACTAACTCCCAGTAAAAGATTGATGCCTAATTTCGCCCAAGGTTTCTCAATTACATTAGGCATTAGCAATTCTCTAAAACTCTGTTCTCTTTTTAACAGTCTGTAATCGAAATCTAGTTTGCGTGGTATTACCTCAACAATAATATCGCGAATACGAGTTGCACAATTATCGAACAGAAAATCATACAGGTAGTAGCGGTTTTGGGGTAAATAGTTAATCGTGAGCGAATCGAGCAGCATTTGTTTCTCGTTCTTTTGCAGATTAAGAATCTGCTCATATATATACCTTCCCTCGAAGATATAGGAGTACTCAAAATTCTTATAGGAAGATACTGAAAGGATATAATTAAGTTTTCCTTTCACAAAATTTGGGTAAAAATTGGGATCAGAAAAATCGAAGGTTCCATAGTTAAAAACCCAATCGACACCTATAACAGGATCAAAAACTCTGATTGCACTATGCCCAAATATTGAGTACAACTCTTCACCCTGCGAACAGGTAAGAAGGCTGATCTTAGCGCTATCGGTAAGCATTACCTGTGGGAGTTGTGCATAAATTGGCTTGGCGAGAAAAAGTATGGTCAAGAACAAAACTATTGCAAAACTATTTTTTTTCATTTTTCTGTTTTTTGAGTTTTAAGGATACGCCTGCTTACCAGTATGGCAAAGAAGGCTCATCCACCGAATAAACAATCTCGTTTATAATGTAACTTTTAACATGAATGCTTCAAATTTAATTAACCTTATTGCATTTGGCAGGGTAAAGTTAGAAGGATTTATGCGTCTGCATGCTTTGGATTGAACAAAGATTTGTTATTTTAGCTAACAAACCATCCAGCATGAAAACAACCCCCACTTGCATAGGCGGAGATTTTAGGGTACTTTCAAACACATTTGAGGTAACAAATCCATTCAATAAGGAGCTAATTTCTCATTGCTCTCTTGCCGGGAAGCAAGAACTAGAAGAAGCCATCGCACTGGCCCAAAAGATTGAGAATGAAATGGCAAGCATGCCCTCGCATAAAAAAAGCAGTATACTAAATAGCATTGCCAGTGGATTAACAGCAAAACGCAAAGAACTTGCAAGGCTCCTTGCCCAGGAGGCTGCAAAACCAATAAAGTATGCTTTTGTAGAGGTAGATAGAGCAATACAAATATACAGAATTGCCGCAGAGGAGTCCAAACGACTGCCATCAGAGTACCTCCAACTCGACTGGACTCCTGCAGGTGAAGGCAAAGAGGGATTAATTAAATATTTCCCTGTGGGCCTGGTTTCAGGAATATCACCATTCAACTTTCCGCTTAATCTTACATCCCATAAAATTGCTCCAGCTATCGCATCGGGTTGTCCCATAATACTTAAGCCTGCTCGAAGCACTCCCCTTTCAGCATTAGAGTTAGCCAAAATTGTGTACGCTGCAGGATTGCCAAAAGGTGCCCTAAGCATATTGCCCATGGATAGGATAGCAGGAAATCAGTTGGTTACCGACGAAAGATTTAAACTGCTAACTTTTACAGGCTCTCCCATAGTAGGATGGAAAATGAAAGAAATGGCAGGTAAAAAGAAGGTTGTACTTGAACTTGGAGGGAATGCAGGTGTGATTATTACCCCTACCGCAAACCTTACTAAGGCTGCAGCCAAATGCCTTATTGGTGCATTCTCCTACTCTGGTCAGGTTTGCATACATACTCAACGAATCTACGTTCACCAGAGTATTTTTCTACAGTTTACTGATTTACTTTCAGAACTAACAAGCAGGCTTAGGGTTGGTAATCCCCTTGAGGATGATACTGATATCTCATCAATGATTGATGAAGAGAATACCCGTAGGGTTGATGAATGGGTAAAAGAAGCAATAACCAATGGAGCAAGACTGATTGCTGGCGGAAATATTGTGAATGGGATATATCTGCCCACCATTTTAACTAACACAGACCCTAGTATGCGTATATGCAGCAACGAAGTGTTCGGCCCTGTTGTAACGATTGAACCCTACGAAAACTTTAGTGATGCCATTAAAGAGGTGAACAACTCACCTTTTGGCTTGCATGCTGGGGTTTTCACAAATAGTATAAGCGAAGAGCATGAAGCATTTAATAATCTAAAGGTTGGAGGAGTGGTGATAAACGATACTCCAACATTTAGGGTAGATCACATGCCCTACGGTGGTGTTAAAGACTCAGGACTAGGGCGGGAAGGAGTTAAGTATGCAATGCACGACATGCTAGAACCCAAGATACTCGTAAGGAGTATTCCCTAAGGATTATCAGTTTTAGCTATCATTTCTTAAAAAAACCAGCATTGGTACCCATTATCACCAAAATATAACTTTACAATAATTATATTTGCATCGATTTATCCAAAAATGAATTAATTAAATGTTTGCATCCCTATTAGTAAAAGGAATCATTGTTGGGCTTCTGGCCTCAATACCTCTTGGACCAATTGGGGTTATTTGCATACAGCGCACAATAAACAAAGGTAGATTAAGCGGTTTTCTCAGCGGTATGGGAGCTGCAACAGCCGATACAATATTTGCCGCTATTGCAGGCTTTAGCCTTACTTTTGTGATTTCCTACATTGAGGAGAAGCAAATTTTATTTCAGGCTCTTGGAGGGGCTATTGTATTCGTGTTAGGAATTAAGATTTTTTTCACAAACCCTGTAAGACAACTCCGTAGGCATAAGCGAAAAAAGAGCAACCTTGTTGAGGATTATTTCTCCGTTTTAGCAGTTACAATAACAAATCCATTGGCTATTTTTCTATTCATTGCACTTTTCGCATCGTTGGGAGTAGTAAGCGACAACACCAATTGGACACACTCATTAATAACCACAAGCGGAGTGTTTTTAGGCGCAGCTCTTTGGTGGTATATCCTTACTTCATTAGTAAATGCATTCAGAACTAAGTTTAGGCTAAGACAACTTTGGTGGATTAACAAACTATCTGGTGCAGCAATTTTTACCCTTGGGGCTATTGCAATCATTGGTTTGGTTCGCCTACTATTCTAGTCTTCCGCAGAACCATTTTCTCAATAAAATTAAGCCTTTTATCCATATTAACATAAGACCATTTTAGATGAGGGCTGCAAACAATTCGTTTATTCTCACTTTCAAAGCATTTTAATTGATGATTTAAATCTCTATAACCCTTATTGTATATATATTTTTTTATATATTTATGAATAATTGTACTTGATAATTAGTTTTAACAACCTATTTATTATGTTGTTGCTAGTCAGGTAATTGAACGTAATTATTCTTTTGTTTCTATTGTGTATTTTTTGATTAAAAAAAATAATACCGGCATGAGTATAGCCAATCGCCTTTTAAACTTGTTTTTGCCTAAAGAGAACCAGAACGAAGGGGAAGATTATGCATCTAAAATCCTTGCTTTTAGCATTTCATGTTGGATTTTAATAATATTCTTCGTAGTACTTTCCGTTTCCGCTTTTCTAGTTTCCAATAACCTACTCGCTATAGTATCTGCATCTGGAGTAATGCTTATAGGCTTATTTATGGGGTTATACACAAAAAACAATTCCTACAACCCTACATATAACTACTCTGTTTTATTTGTCGCTGCTGTAGTATTTGAATTCATAATTTGGTCGGGCAGCATTGGTATAACAAGCGCTATAGCCATTGGCTTATTACCAATGATCTCTGCTGCTACACTTGGCCACAAAAAAGGAACAATTGTAAATATCATTTTTCTTGCAGTTGCAATAATTGGATTATTTGCACCAACCGATATTTTTAATAATAATGAAGAGTTGCCTTTTGTATTTAAAGGTTTGTTTATAGTTTCTTTCATAGCAGTTATGTTGCTAGCAAACCTGCTCGATGCTATAAAAGTAAAGTTTATGCATAGCATGGAAAAGGGTGTACTTGATTTGAAAACCACCAACAAGCAGCATCAGGTTTTTATATCTGGCCTTTCGCACCAAATCCGCACACCATTAAACAACATAATGGTTATAGCCAATTTGCTCGAAAGCATTACAATCGACGAAAAACAGAAAGATTTAATTGATACTATCCACGCATCTACAAACAACCTAGTTAACGTAGTTAACAGCATGGTTGAGATATCAAATATTGATATAAAAGAAAGGGGGAGCATTAGCATTCCCTTTAACCTATACAGCACGATTAATAGTACAATTAAAATATTCTCAACTCAGAACACCAACAATATCCCCTTTAATCTAAAAATTGATGGTTCAATCCCAGATAATCTATTGGGTGATCCAGTACGTATCAAACAGATATTCTTAAACCTAATTGAGAGTATTCTTAAGAACAAGGGTGTAGGCAAGGCTAACATTAATATCATCGTTTCAAAACGAGATGAAACAGACAAAAATATAGACCTTAATGTTGAGGTTAAAAGTGATAAACCCTTGTTGCTGCCATTAAACCATGATCAAAATCTTTTTGTAACTAACGACAACTCAATAACACCAGCAAATTCGCAATCATATATTAATATACTGGAACTTTCAATTACACAAAAACTGATTGAGAGTAACGGAGGAAAATTAAGTGTACAGTTAACCCCTGAAAATTCTTCTTTCTCTTTCCCTTACTCACTAGAAAAAGTTGGATCTATCCAACTAAAAGACCAACAACAAAGCGAGGACAAAGAGAACCTAGCAAGAACTGAAATGAACCGGGCACAAGGCTTATCGATAAAACTTGAGGATGCCAATGTGCTTTTGGTTGAAGACAACCTAATTAACCAAAAAATTGTTGTGCTTAGCCTCAAAAAACTTGTGAAAAGTATTGATATCGCTAATAATGGCAAGGAAGCCCTTGATAAGTTTGGCTCTAGTAAATTTGATATCATTCTTATGGATATCCAGATGCCCATAATGAACGGGATTGTATCCACCAAAAAAATCAGGGAAATTGAGTCGAGTTCAACATCACGTATCCCCATTATTGCTATAACAGCAAATGCGCTTCTGGGCGATAAGGAAGAGTGCCTTTCTGCAGGAATGGACGATTATATCAGCAAACCATTTCAAATTGAAGTGCTAATTCAGAAGATGAAAAACCTACTTGGAGCTTAACTTTAGATCCATCCAAATTCTTTACCGCTCATCGTGTGTCCATTTGTTAAATGGGAGGATAGTTTGCATTGGAATAAGCTTTATCCCTATGCAGATATTGGCAATTATAACCAATAGACTTAAATAAAGAAGAGGAGTTCTTAGCAATATTAGGTTATGCCAAGTCGGGCTTTATGCCAATAATCAATATATCGTCTACCTGCTCATTTTCACCCTTCCACTCGTTAATACTACCCAGTAAATGTTTTTTCTGAATCTCGAGTGGATACTTATGGATATTGAGCAGGAGGTGTCTGAATCTTCGAAATTTAAATTTCTTCCCTTCTGGCCCACCAAATTGGTCAACATATCCATCGGTAAAGATATAAATCATATCGCCTTCTTGTATCGACTCAGTGTGGCTGAAGAACTGGGGCTTTTCTAACTCATATGAAAATCCTACGGTGTAGTGTTGTCCCTTGATCTCTTTCAAACGATTATCCCTAATAAGATAAAGATTGCTAAAGGCACCTGCAAATTGCAAAGTTCTATTCTCCTTATCAATAACACAGAAGGACACATCCATACCATCCTTAACGTTGGATGCTTCATCGTTTATAGATTTACTAAACGTGTCGCGAACACCCTTATCCAACAAATTCAATATCTCAGCTGGATCATTAATTCCCATTACGCTAATGATATTGCGAAGCAGTTCTACCCCAATAATTGACATAAAAGCACCTGGCACACCATGACCAGTGCAGTCAATGGCTGCAACAAAAATTCGATTTTCTGTTTCGTTAATCCAATAAAAATCTCCGCTAACAATATCCTTTGGCATGAGTAAGATAAACGACTCGGGCAGAATTTTTTTAAAATGGCTTTCGGATGGTATAAGAGCTTCCTGAATCCGCTTGGCATAGTTAATACTGTCAGTAATACTCTTGTTTTTAAACAAAAGTTCTTCCCTCTGATCCTCCATCTCTCCCATTGTAATCTCAAGCTCTTTAAGCAGTTTGGTTGTCCTTCTTGAAATTTTTGTTCGTATTCTAAAAATGATTACTAGAAATAAAACTAGCAAAATACCATAAATAAAAATTGCATCTCGGGTCCTCCACCATTGGGTTTTAATAACCACCACTATGCTTTTGCCTGCTTCATTCCATACCCCGTCGCTATTGGCACCTTTAATCCTAAGGGTATATTTCCCTTCTGGAATACTTGAGAAAACTGCATAATGCTTATAGCCAACCGCTATCCAATCCTCATCAAACCCCTCAAGCTTATACATGTATCTGTTCCTATCAGGATGAGTAAAGTCGAGCACAGAAAACTCAAAACTAATCATTGAGAAAGGATGCTTAACTACTACTTCGTTTTTTGTTTCTAGGGGGATTATCACTCGCCCAGTTGGACTAACAATCTCAAGCTGAGTAAAGCTAACCGGGGGAATGCTATGCGTTTGGCTAATTGAATCGGGGTAAAAGGCATTTAGACCAGATATTCCACCAAAAAAGAGTTCCCCTTGCTGAGATTTGTAGCTAGCACCAAGGTTAAACTCATAACTCTGAAGCCCATCATTAACTCCGTACGATGTTATTGCAAAACTAGAAGGATTAATTTTGGCAATTCCCCAATTGGTGCTTACCCAAATCTGTCCATTGTTATCCTCCTCAATGTTATATATTAAATTATTGGGCAAACCATCTTCCTCGGTGATAAGTTTAAAAGAATCCTTACTCCGATCGTAAATGTGCAATCCCGAAGAGCTTCCAACCCAAAGGTTTTCTTTGGCATCTATGTGCAGGCTGATAATATCGTTGGACGCTAAATTCCCTTTTGTATATGTTTTGCTCTTTGTATATCTTTTAACTTTCCCCGATGATAAATCCATTCTATTAAGTCCGGTGAGTGTCCCCAGCCACAAATAATCGGCATCCTGAACCATACTGTATACCTCATTGGAGGTTAACGTAGTTGAATCGGAAGGATTATGCTGATATTGCTCAATGGCAGTTCCGTTAAACTTATAAAGCCCCAAACTTGTTCCAAACCATATAACCTTTTTAGAGTCTTGCAGGACAGAATAAACACGATTATTCTTAAAAAGTGATGAGGCGTCAACTCCTTTCTTTTTAAAAAAGTCGGAAAATGATTTTGTTGAAGCATTGTAAACCTGAACTCCCTCCATAGTAGAAATCAGCACTTCGCCTCCTTGTAATGCATAAATGCCGTGAACATTATCACTAGCAATTTTATAGGGATAGTTGAGGCGCGAAGAGTATTTAGTTATGCTACTGGTTTTTCGGTTGAGCATGTAAAGTCCAGAATTCCATGTGCCAACCCAGAGCATACCATTATCTTCATATATGGATCCAATCATATTGTTTCCAAAAAGATTATTCCCTTCCTGATCTTTGCTGTAAAGAGGGAATTTTTGATCCTTTATGTCCCACTTGATTAAACCCGAAAGGGTACCCATCCATATCACTCTAGAACTATCCTCAACAATTGAGGTAATACTTGTATTAAGGGCATCGGGGTTTAATGCTAATTTAGACACTGTACTAAAACCCGAGCTTTCTCTATAGGTAGAAACGCCCTCATTGGTTGCAATCCAAAGGACACCTTTTGAATCGATGAAAAGTGCATTGATCTCATTCGACAACAATGAATTACTTACACCAGATTGGCTATAGTACCTCCTAAAGCCATGCTTAATATTCGACAATTTATTCAGTCCATCGTTGGTAGCAATCCATATATTGCCTTTCTCATCCTCAACAATACCCCTAATGTTATTACTGCTGATGGAGTTGCTGTTGCTGGGATCGTTTGAAAAACGCTTAAACAATCCAAGATTCCTATCAAAAAGCAATAACCCATCCTTTGTGCCAACCCAAAATCTACTCTGGCTATCCTCAAATATTGCATAACCATCCATATACGCAGCATTGGTAAAAGGATCATAATAATGAGGAAACCTATCAAATGTATTCGACTCTGGATTAAAGCGATCGAGCGACTCTGGTGTTTTAATCCAAACAACACCTTGCCTATCTCTGTAGATATTATGGATGCGATTACTGCTCAAGGTCTTAGTATCTGAAGGATTGTGGTAATAATTGATAAACTTACCGGTTGCCCTGTCCAAATAACTTAGCCCTCTCCAGGTCCCAATCCAAAGATTCCCTTTAGTGTCCTCACATATTTTGTTGATACTATTGCTACAGAGCGAGGCACTATCGAGAGGATTATTTCTGTAATTAGTAAAGGAATAGCCATCGTATCTATTGAGCCCGTCTTGAGTGCCTATCCATAAAAACCCATACTCATCTACCAGGAGAGCAGACACCAACGATTGAGACAGGCCCGACTCTATATTCAAAACCTCGGCAAGCCTTTTGCCATGTAGATTTTCTGCCCTAGCGTATTGAACAATAGGGAGAAACTGCAAAAGAATTACATACCACCTAATGAGGCCTCTCATAGAAGAGCAAATTAGTAAAATAAATTCAATTCAAGCCTACTTTGCTATTGCGCTATCTTGCTGCACAATATCCAAAAATCGTATTGACGGAGACTCTATAAAATTTCCTAAACCAAGCCTATTCCACTTACTATCTACCTCCTTAACTGTCTGCATGCTCGAGGTAACAATATTTGGCCAGTCTCTTTTAAAATTATCATTTTCTAAAGTCTTTCGGGTCCCGTCAATAAATAAGCACGGAGCTTTTACACCATCCACTTCAGCATAAAAGCAATCTCGCTCTGGGTCAACATTCCCTGCTGTATACCAAGTTACAATTGGTATTTTTTCTAAAGGAATATGCTTATCTACAATAACAATTATTTTAGGTAAATCCTTGCCTAGTTTACAAGCAATACTTTGAGCAACCATTCGTACTATAGCTCCACTTGATTTGTCAATAGAAACTAAAATTAATGATATGCCCTCATTCAACAAACTCAAATTAAAGTCAGATAATTCATCGAAAATCAGCTTAAGATGCTCAGTAACCACAACAGTATCTATCACTATTGGTTCAACTTCTGAGTTTAGTTCTTCGTTAAGTTTTTCTGTTGCATCAATTAAAAATTTGCCCCCAATAGCTGGTTTGCTAGATGAGTGATCTAGTACATCTAAAGGACCACGGCTAATCAATGTATCATACAAAGGGCTATAATTTTTTGTAATAGCCCTAGCCACATCTTTTATGCAATGGATATCCACATCGGAATCGACAATCACCATTATTTTATTAAACATCATCTGCCCTGCTCCCCAAAGAGCACTTCCAACCTTATAGGCCTGGCCGGGGTATGACTTATCTATCTTTACAATGGCTATATTATGCGCAACACCCTCTTCGGGCAAATTCATATCAACCACCTCTGGAAGCATTGCGATTTTAATGGGGCTTAAAAAAATTCTTTCAGTAGCCCGAGCCATGTATTTATCCTCCATAGGCGGCACACCTACAATTGTAGCGGGATATATTGCATTGCGTTTGTGGGTAATACACGTTATATGAAACTTAGGATACCAATCGGCAAGCGAATAAAACCCAGTATGATCGCCAAACGGCCCTTCCCATGCTAAATCCTCACTGGGATCAACATAACCCTCAATTACAAAATCGGCATCGTAGGGCACCTCAATATCTACAGTAATGCCTTTTACCAATTTAACTCTTCTATTCCTTAAGAATCCAGCAAGTAAAAACTCGTCAATATTGTCGGGCAAGGGAGCAGTAGCAGCATAAGTGTACACTGGGTCGCCCCCTATTGCTACAGCGATTGGCATTTGTATGCCAAGCTTTTTATACTCATTAAAATGCCTGGCTCCAGTTTTATGCCTATGCCAGTGCATTCCAGTTAAAGAGTTACCAAATACCTGCATCCTATACATTCCAACATTCCTTATCCCTGTTTT
The DNA here is from genome assembly GCA_002410065.1 of Bacteroidales bacterium UBA5349. GTDB lineage: Bacteria > Bacteroidota > Bacteroidia > Bacteroidales > Tenuifilaceae > Perlabentimonas. The sequence continues at coordinate 67,624 of DHQB01000020.1, forward strand.
AGGATCCTTAGTAATTACCATTGGTAAAGTAATAAACCTCTCCCCATCGTGGGGCCAGCATTTAAGAATAGGGATTATGTTCAAATCAGGGTCACGATGCACAACTTCCTGACATTCGCCCTTGCCTGAAACTTTATGGGGCAACCACTTTGCAACACGCTTTAATGTCGGAAGTATTTTTAATTTCGATGCTAAAGATTGTCTAGGTTGGGTAAAGTGCTTAAAAAGTTCATCTATTCTTGCTGCTGCAGCATCGGGATCGAAAATACCAAGTGCCAACGATATACGTTCGTCTGAGCCAAAAGCATTAGTTAAAACAGGAAAAGATTTTCCAGTATTCTCAAAAAGCAATGCTTTACCTCCACCCTGCTGTTTGCTAATTCTATCGGTAATCTCAGCAATCTCATAAATAGGTTCAACAAACTCTTTAATCCTAACCAGTTGTCCTTTGGATTCTAAAACTTTAATGAAATCATCTAATCCGCTAAATGGCATTTTTGCTCTTAGTATATTGGACGTGAATATACAAAAAAGGGCTCAACCTTTTTATGGTTGAGCCCTTAAAAAAACTCGAATATTTTTATCTAATGTACTTGAAATTTTTTCCTAGGTATTGACCAGATGAACCAAGCATTTCTTCAATTCGAAGCAGCTGATTGTATTTGGCAATCCTATCGGAACGAGAAGCTGAACCTGTTTTTATTTGTCCTGTGTTAAGTGCAACAGCCAAATGTGCAATGGTTGTATCCTCAGTTTCACCAGAGCGATGGCTCATAACAGAAGTCATAGAGTTAGTATCAGCCATTCTAACAGCATTTATAGTCTCAGTTAAAGTTCCAATTTGGTTTACTTTAATCAGAATACTATTGGCAGCTTTCTCTTTAATACCTCGAGCTAAACGATTAACGTTAGTTACAAACAAGTCATCACCAACTAATTGAATCTTATTACCTAAGGTTTTATTCATCAATTTCCAACCATCCCAATCGTCCTCAGCCATACCATCCTCAATAGAAACAATAGGATACTTATCAACCCATGTCTTCCAGTAATCAACCATTTGCGAAGGGGTTAGCTTGTCGCCTGAAGATTTGTGGAGATGGTATACATTCTCTTTTGGTAAAAAGTACTCAGATGATGCTGGATCGAGTGCTATAAAAATATCAACGCCTGGCTTATAACCAGCATTTTCAATTGCTTTAAGGATTACCGTAATTGCTTCTTCGTTTGATTTAAGGTTTGGTGCAAATCCACCCTCATCACCAACGTTAGTTGAATATCCTTGTTTTTTTAGAACAGCCTTTAGGTTGTGAAAAATCTCTGCACCCATCCTAAGTCCCTCTGAAAAACTTGGTGCCCCAATGGGCATAATCATAAATTCCTGGAAATCGATGCTATTATCTGCATGAGAACCTCCATTGAGAATATTCATCATTGGGATAGGGAGAGTACATGCGTTTACGCCACCAACATAACGATAAAGGGGCTGTTGCGTAACCTGAGATGCTGCATGAGCAACCGCAAGTGATACACCAAGAATGGCATTGGCACCAAGGTTCGCTTTATTTTCAGTTCCATCTAGGCTAATCATTGCCTCATCTATCTGCTGCTGTTCCAGAACATGCATTCCTATAACCTCTTCGGCAATAGTAGAATTAACATTTTCAACAGCCCTTAAAACACCCTTACCAAGGTAATGGCTTTTGTCGCCATCCCTAAGTTCAACTGCTTCGTGCGCTCCAGTTGAGGCTCCGCTTGGTACTGCTGCGCGACCAAAATAACCGCTTTCAGTTATCACATCTACTTCAACCGTTGGGTTTCCTCTTGAATCGAGAATTTGGCGAGCATGTACATTTACAATTTGTCCCATTTTCTGAAATTTTTTAGTTTAAAACATATAAATCAATTTATCTAAAAAAAGGGATTAAGCAAATTAAGCCAATCCCTTTCTATAGGTAGTACTATTTAGAGATTGCTATTCAGCGTCCTCTTTCTTTTCGTTAGTGTCTCCATCGCCTTTTGCATCAGTAGATTCTGGTGCTTCAACTACGTCTTCCTTAACCTCTTCTGCCTGTTTAACTGATTCCACTTTTTCTGCTTTCGCTTTTGATGCAGGTTTATCAGTTGCTTTATCGGTCGCTTTTGGTTCGGCAGTTTTAGCTACTTTACCTCTGCGAGTACGTTTTGCTTGCGATTTTTCTGATTTGCTTTCCTGAACATACGTTGTATTGTAGTCTACAAGTTCGATAATGCACATCTCAGCGTTATCGCCAATACGAGCGCCTGTTTTTAGGATACGGGTATATCCACCTGGCCTATCGGCTACCTTAACCGCTACATCGCGGAAAAGTTCAGCAACAGCAGTCTTATCTTTTAGATAAGCGAATACTGTTCTTCTTGAGTGGGTGGTATCGTTTTTGCTCTTCGTAATTAGGGGTTCCACGTAAACTCTTAATGCTTTTGCTTTAGCAACGGTAGTTTTAATACGCTTATGCGTAATTAGCGAAACCGACATATTTGCAAGCATTGCCTTGCGGTGAGAAGATGTTCTGCTTAAGTGATTAACTTTCTTATTGTGTCGCATCGTAATTATTCCTTGTCTAGTTTGTATTTAGATATATCCATACCGAAGGATAAACTCATGCCTTCCAAAAGGTCCTCAAGTTCGGTGAGTGATTTTTTTCCAAAGTTTCTAAACTTCAGCAAATCATTCTTGTTAAACCTAACCAAATCTCCTAATGAATCAACATCGGCAGCTTTGAGGCAGTTAAGCGCTCTAACTGACAAGTCAAGATCAACTAGCTTAGTTTTAAGCAGTTGTCGCATGTGGAGAACCTCTTCGTCGAACTCATCATTGGCTAACTTATCATCCGAATCAAGGGTAATCTTTTCGTCGGAAAAGAGCATAAAGTGGTGTATTAAAATCTTTGCTGCTTCCTTAAGGGCATCCTTTGGATGGATACTTCCATCAGTAAGGATTTCGAAGATCAACTTCTCATAGTCGGTCTTCTGCTCAACCCTAAAGTTTTCAACCTCAAACTTTACGTTTTTAATCGGCGTGTGGATTGAATCAATAGGAATAATACCAAACTCTACATCTTCTTCCTTGTTCTCTTCGGCTGGTACATAACCTCTTCCCTTGCGGATTGTAACCTGAATATCAAGTTTAACATCGGGCTCCATCCTGCAAATTACAAAGTCAGGATTAAGCACTTTAAAGCCAGTTAAGAAGTTTGAAAGGAATCCTGCCTTAAACTCATTCTGTCCAGAAATTGAGATAGTAGCCTTTTCTTCCTCAATGTCCTCAACAACTCGCTTTAAACGAATTTGTTTGAGATTGAGAATGATTTCGGGTAAGTCCTCCACTACTCCGGGTATAACGGAAAATTCGTGGTCGACACCTGAAATCTTGATGGAAGTAATGGCATAACCCTCAAGAGACGAAAGCAATATTCGCCTTAAAGAGTTACCCACTGTAATTCCATAGCCTGGCTCAAGTGGACGAAACTCAAATCTACCGAAGGTATCGGTAGAGTCGAGCATAATTACCTTATCGGGTTTTTGAAATGCCAGAATTGCCATTCGGATTATTTTTACTTGGAGTATAGTTCAACAATAAGCTGTTCCTTGATATTCTCAGGAATATCTGAACGCTCTGGATTATTTAAAAATTTTCCTACAAACTGATTTTTATCCCACTCTAACCATGAGTACTTGGTGTACCTGTCTGCGGATAAAGCCTCAGTAATAGTTTCAAGCGATTTTGACCTTTCTCTTATGCCTACTAAGTCACCAGCTTTTAGCGAGTACGATGGTATATTAACCACTTTATCGTTAACTGTTATGTGCCTATGGCTAACAAGTTGGCGAGCTGCTGCACGCGTTGGGGCAATTCCCAAACGGAATACAACGTTATCAAGCCTTGTCTCAAGGAGTTGGAGTAAAATTTCACCCGTTACACCTTGCATGCGCTCAGCCTTTTTGAATGTATTAACAAATTGCTTCTCAAGGATTCCATAGGTAAACTTTGCTTTCTGCTTCTCAAGAAGCTGAGTACCATATTCCGATACTTTTTTTCGCTTTTTGTTTATCCCATGCATTCCTGGGGGATAGTTCTTCTTTTCAAGAACCTTATCAGGTCCGAAAATTGGTTCCCCAAACTTTCTTGCAATCCTAGTGGTTGGTCCAGTATATCTTGCCATTCCTCATTAAATTTTATTATTCTGTAATATACCCAACAATTATACTCTCCTACGTTTTGGAGGGCGACAACCGTTATGTGGTAAAGGGGTTACATCAACTATCTCGGTAACTTCAATTCCTGCAGAGTGAATAGTACGAATTGCTGATTCACGTCCTGATCCAGGGCCTTTAACATAAACTTTTACCTTACGTAATCCTAAATCGAATGCTACTTTCGAGCAATCACCAGCTGCGGTTTGAGCTGCATAGGGGGTGTTCTTTTTAGAACCCCTAAAACCCATTTTACCAGCAGATGCCCATGAAATTACTTGCCCTGTATTATTGGTAAGGGTTACAATAATATTGTTGAACGAGGAGTGAATGTGAGCTTGTCCTACTGCTTCAACCTTTACAACTTTCTTTTTAGCTGTTCCTGTTTTCTTTGCCATAACCTATATTCTATTTAGTAGCTTTCTTCTTGTTGGCAACTGTTTTCTTCCTTCCCTTACGGGTTCTTGCATTGTTCTTGGTGCTCTGTCCTCTAACAGGCAAACCAATACGATGACGAATGCCTCTGTAACAGCCAATATCCATTAAACGCTTTATGTTTAACTGAACAGACGAGCGTAATTCTCCCTCAACTTTAAATGATTCGTTAAGGACACTACGTATTTTATTGATATTGTCATCTGTCCAATCGCTTACTTTGGTATTTATGTCCACACCTGCGCCTTCAAGGATTTTGCGAGCACTGCTTCGCCCAATACCGTAAATATAGGTAAGAGCTACTTCGCCTCGTTTATTTCTGGGTAAATCAACACCTACTATACGTGCCATATTATTTCCTTAAAAAAATTAGGGTACAAAGTTAATAAATTATCCTTGGCGTTGTTTAAACTTTGGATTTTTTTTGTTAATCACGTACAAACGCCCTTTGCGCTTTACAATTATACAATCGTCACTGCGCTTTTTAACTGATGCTCTTACTTTCATCGTAACTTATTATTATCAATTAAACTATTTATAACGAAATGTTATACGGCCCTTGGTCAAATCGTATGGAGACATCTCCACTTTAACCTTATCACCGGGCAGAATTTTGATATAATGCATACGCATTTTACCAGAGATATGAGCTGTAACAACATGCCCATTTTCCAATTCTACCCTAAACATTGCGTTTGATAGGGCATCAATAATGGTTCCGTCTTTCTCTATGGCAGATTGTTTGGCCATATAATAATTATAGTTTTATTTTAATTCGTAAAACTCTTCGATATACTTGAAGGTTGATAGCTCATTAGCCTTGTCCTTCTGTATAACAACTGTGAGCTCAAAATGAGCCGAGGGCTTTCCATCATATGTTCTAATGGTCCATCCATCGTCCTCTTGGTAGATATTCTTGGTCCCAAGGTTTATCATCGGTTCAATACAAATCACCATCCCCGATTGTAACTTTGGTCCCTTGCCCCTATTCCCATAGTTTGGCACTTCAGGTTTCTCGTGCATTTGCTTTCCCAGTCCATGACCAACAAGTTCACGAACAACTGAAAAACCATTAGCTTCGGCATGACTCTGAACGGCATGCGATATATCGCCTACCCTATTCCCTTCGATGGCCATTTCTATTCCCTTGTATAGGCTCTCCTCGGTTACCCTTAAGAACTTTTTAATGGGATCTGATATTGAGCCAACTGCAAAGGTATATGCTGAATCGCCGTAGAACCCTTTGTACTTTGTACCACAATCAACAGAAACAATATCACCTTCCTTAAGCTGATATTTAGACGGAATACCATGTACTACTGCGCTATTCACAGAAATACAAAGCGTATTAGGATACCCATTGTAACCAAGAAACCCTGGAACTGCACCATTATCCCGAATGAACTGCTCTGCAATACTGTCGAGTTCAAGGGTTGAAATGCCAGGTTTAATTCTCTTGCCTACTTCTGCCAGAGTGCGCGAAACAATATCGGCATTCTGCCTAAGGATCTCAATATCTTCTTCCGTCTTAATAATATTCATTACAAAAAGAACGTTTCCCAGGGAAATTACATCCCAGATTTTCCTTTAATTCTACCTGTTTTCATCAATCCGTCGTAATGTCTCATCAGTAAGTGGCTTTCAATTTGCTGGAGGGTATCAAGCACAACACCAACTAAGATAAGCAGTGAAGTACCTCCAAAAAACTGAGCGAACTGATTGTTAACACCTAATATCCGGGCAAATGCTGGAAGAATAGCAATTAATGCAAGAAAGATGGAGCCTGGCAACGTAATTCTCGACATTATGGCATCGAGGAATTCAACTGTTTTCCGGCCTGGTTTTACCCCTGGGATAAAACCTCCATTCTTCTTCATATCCTCAGCCATTTGGTTAGGATTAATGGTAACGGCGGTGTAAAAGTAAGTAAAAGCAATGATAAGCAAAGCAAACGTGAAGTTATACCAAAAACCCGTAAAGTCCGAAAAGGCAGCCGCAATTCCGGTAGTGGCTTCTGTGTTAAAGTTTGCTAGCATCATTGGGAGAAACATAAGTGCTTGCGCAAAAATGATTGGCATTACTCCGGCAGAGTTAACCTTTAAAGGTATATACTGACGAACGCCGCCATACTGCTTGTTGCCAACAATTCTCTTAGCATACTGAACGGGGATCTTTCGAGTTCCCTGAACAAGCAGTATTGAGAACATAAAAACAACGAACAATATGACCATTTCTACAAGGAACATAACAAGTCCTCCGGCCATCTCCTCTGCTCTTTGAAAAAACTCAGCCGCTAAAGCAAAGGGTAGTCGTGCTATTATACCAACCATAATGATTAGTGAGATACCATTCCCAATGCCCTTATCGGTAATCTTTTCACCAAGCCACATGATGAACATTGTACCTGAAATAATGATAATGGTTGAAGAAACAGTAAAGTACACTCCTTTAAGTGCAAACGCACTAGCTGGTAATTGTGCATGCAGGTTAGCAAGGTATGCGGGCGCCTGAATGATTAGGATAATAACCGTTAGATAACGGGTTATCTGGTTAATCTTTCTACGTCCACTCTCCCCTTCTTTCTGTAATCGCTGAAAGTAGGGAATTGCAATACCAAGTAGCTGCACAACAATTGAGGCCGAGATGTAGGGCATGATACCAAGAGCAAATATGGATGCATGGCTAAATGCACCACCCGAGAACATGTCCAATAGGCCCATTATACCATCCGCTGTCTGGTTTTTAAGGGCACCCAGCTCAGCAGGGTTAATACCTGGAAGTACAACAAAACTTCCTAAACGATAAATCAGTAGAATACCTAGAGTATAAAGGATTCGATTTCTCAAATCCTCTATCTTAAAGATATTCTTTAGGGTTTCAAAAAAAGATTTCATCAAACTATAGTTTTACGGCTGTTCCTTGCACTGCTTCAATTGCTTCTACTGCTTTCTTAGAGAAAGCATGCGCTTTAACCTCTACCTTGGCAGTTAATGTTCCATTGCCAAGAATTTTTACTAGGTCATTCTTTGAAATAAACCCAGCATCGATTAAGGTTTGTACGTCAATTGAAGCAATTCCGTGCTTGTCGGCCAGTGTTTGTAAAACATCGATATTGATTGGCTTATACTCTTTACGGAATCTATTTTTAAATCCGAACTTGGGCAAACGGCGCTGTAAAGGCATCTGTCCTCCTTCAAATCCAATTTTTTTGGAGTAACCAGAGCGCGATTGTGCTCCCTTATTACCCCTTGTTGCTGTTCCGCCATGTCCAGATCCTGTTCCACGACCAATCCTTTTGTTCTTGTGGATTGATCCGCTGGCGGGTTTTAGGTTGTGAAGTTCCATATATTAATCACCGTTATGAAGGTTTCTAATCACTATTGTTCGATGCGAACAAGGTGTTTTACTTTTTCTACCATACCTAGAACTACAGGAGTTCCCTCAAGTTCAACGGTATGGTTAATTCTTCGAAGGCCAAGGGTGTCAAGTGTTGCCCTTTGGCGCTTGTTTGAGCCTATTCTGCTCTTAACTTGTGTAATTTTTATCATTGCCATATCTCCGAGTACTATCCGTTAAACACTTTGTTAAGATCAACTCCTCTTACAGCTGCAACAGCATACGCATCGCGTAGCTCAAGCAAAGCTGCAACAGTTGCTTTCACAAGGTTGTGCGGGTTTGATGATCCCTTTGACTTTGCTAGAACGTCGGTTATACCAACGCTCTCAAGTACCGCCCTCATAGCTCCACCGGCTTTAACGCCTGTACCGTGAGTTGCTGGTTTAAGGAATACACTTGCACCACCATATCTCGCTAATTGCTCATGAGGGACAGTTCCCTTGTAGATAGGTATCTTCACAAGGTTCTTCTTAGCATCCTCAATTCCTTTTGAAATAGCGGAGGTTACTTCGCCCGCTTTTCCCAAACCGAAACCAACAATGCCATTCTCGTTCCCAACGACAACGATAGCTGAGAAGCTAAATGTTCTACCTCCCTTGGTAACTTTAGTTACTCGTTGTATTGAAACTAGCCTATCTTTAAGTTCAAGATCGGCAGTTTTTACTTTTCGCATACTTGTATTTGTTGACATCGCTTACTAGAATTTAAGGCCTCCTTCTCTTGCAGCCTCAGCCAACGCTTGAACGCGTCCGTGGTAAAGGTATCCGTTACGATCGAAAACAACTTTCGTAACTCCTTTATCCATAGCGTTTTTAGCGGCTAATTTGCCTACAAGACGGGCTTGTTCGGTTTTAGTAATTTTTGCTTGTTCAGCAATTTCTTTAACTTTTGAGGAAGCAGATGCTAGGGTAACGCCGTTTACGTCGTCGATAACCTGCACGCTAATCTGCTTATTGCTCCTGAATACGGATAATCTTGGTCTCTCTGCAGTACCAAAGATTCTCTTCCGTAATCTCATTTTAATCTTGAGCCTTCTCTGTTGTTTCTTTAGAGCCATTTTACATTAACGTTTAACAGATTAAACACTAGCTGACTTACCAGACTTTTTGCGGACAACTTCTCCAACAAACCGGATTCCTTTACCCTTATATGGTTCTGGCTTACGTAACGAGCGAATTTTAGCAGCAACCACTCCTAAAAGTTGCCTATCAGCACTTTTAAGGGTAATTATAGGATTGCTCCTACGCTCTGTTTTAGTTTCAACTGATACCTCTTTGGGTAACAGGAAATGAATATCGTGAGAAAAGCCAAGGCTCATTTCAAGCACTTGTCCTTTTGCCTCAGCTTTAAAACCAACTCCAACAAGCTCCTGCTGTAGGCTCCATCCTGTAGACACACCAATAACCATGTTATTGATTAAAGAGCGATACAAACCGTGCATTGAGCGATGCCGTTTCTGATCGGTTGGCCTGGTGAGAACAATCTCCTCTCCCTCAATTTTAACGGTTATATCAGGATCAACTGCCTGAAACAACTCGCCTAGAGGGCCTTTCACGCTTACCATATTATCGGAAGCAACGGTAACCGTTACTCCTTTTGGCAAGTTTACAGGTTTTTTTCCAATTCTAGACATTTCAATTTGTCATTAATAGATTAGTACACATAGCAAAGCACTTCTCCGCCAATTTTTTGGCTGCGTGCTTCTTTATCGCTTAGTACACCCCTTGAGGTTGAAAGAATGGCAATGCCAAGTCCGTTCAGTACGCGAGGTAGTTCTTCAACTCCAACATACTTTCTTAGCCCAGGACGGCTAACACGCTCGATATGCTTTATTGCATTCTTTTTGCTCTCTGGATGATACTTAAGCGCAATTTTAATAATACCTTGTTTATCGTCATCTTCAAATTTGTAATTTAGGATATACCCTTTATCAAATAAAATTTTGGTAATTTCCTTTTTTACATTTGAAGCAGGTATTTCAACGATCCGATGGTTCGCCATGATGGCGTTTCTTACTCGGGTTAAAAAATCTGCAATTGGGTCAGTAACCATTTGTTTGATGTATTAATGTGTTTACCAACTAGCTTTCCTAATACCGGGGATTAGCCCTTTTGAAGCTAATTCTCTGAAGGTGATACGGCTGAGGCCGAATTGACGCATATAGCCACGAGGTCTTCCCGTTACTGAGCAGCGATTGCGCTGACGTATTGGATTAGAGTTGCGTGGGAGTTTTTGTAATGCTACCCAGTCGCCCTCTTCTTTAAGCTTAGCGCGCTTATCTGCGTATTTTGCAGCAAGTCTCACTCTCTTAACCTCTCTGGCTTTCATTGATTCTTTTGCCATACCCTAGTTTTTATTAGCATTTTTAAAAGGAATACCAAATTCTTTAAGCAAAGCATATGCCTCCTCATCGGTATTCGAAGACGTTACAAAGGTAATCTCAACACCTAAAATCTTATTGATTTTGTCAATGTCGATTTCAGGAAAGATGATGTGTTCCTGAATACCAAGGCTGTAGTTACCTTTTCCGTCAAACTTATTGTTTACACCTTTAAAATCGCGAATACGAGGCAACGAAACGCTGATTAGCCTTTCTAGGAACTCATACATGCGGTCACGGCGAAGGGTAACCTTTGTGCCAACAGGCATTCCCTTACGAAGTTTAAAGTTTGAGATATCCTTGCGTGATATGGTTTGCATAACCTTTTGCCCTGAAATTAGGGTAAGCTCCTCTTGTGCTGTCTCAATCAGTTTTTTGTCGGCAACCGCCAGACCAACGCCTTGATTAAGAACAATTTTTTGCAGTTTAGGAACCTGCATCACGCTTTTGTAACCAAAATCTTTGGTTAGCTTTGGGATGATCTCCTGATCGTATTTTTTCTTGAGGTTTGGTATGTATTTCATTACTTAATCTCCTCCCCTGATTTTTTAGAGTAACGCACTAACTTGTCTTTGTCATTCAATCTTCGACCTATGCGTGTTGGTTTCCCGCTTGAGGGATCAACCAGCATAAGATTTGAGATATGTATGGGAGCCTCTCTTTTAATGATACCCCCTTGAGGACTCTTGGCATTTGGCTTAGTATGTTTCGACATGATGTTCACGCCTTCAACAATAGCTCGCTCTTTGCTAACCAGCACTTCTAGCACTTTGCCTTGTTTGCCTTTGTACTCGCCTGAGTTAACGAATACCGTGTCCCCTTTCTTTATATGAAGTTTCTTATTCATCGTGATTACGATTTTAGCTAATTACAAAACCTCGGGGGCTAAAGAAACTATCTTCATAAACTTATCACGAAGTTCTCTAGCTACGGGGCCAAATATACGGGTTCCACGAATTTCACCCTGATTGTTTAATAGTACACATGCATTATCATCGAAACGGATGTAACTACCATCAGCTCTTCTGAGTTCCTTTTTGGTTCTCACAATAACAGCCTTGGTAACTGTTCCTTTCTTGATTTCGCCGCTAGGTATAGCGCTCTTAACGGTAACAACTATCTTGTCACCTATGCGTGCGTAACGCTTACCTGTGCCGCCGAGTACACGGATGCAAAGCACTTCCTTTGCACCGCTATTATCGGCTACTAAAAGTCTACTTTCTTGCTGTATCATGGCTATTTAGCTCTTTCAATGATTTCTACTAACCTCCAGCACTTGGTTTTACTCAAGGGCCTGGTCTCCATTATCCGAACGTTATCGCCAACGTTGCAAGTGTTTTCCTCATCGTGGGCATAGAACTTAGTAGTTCTATTGATAAACTTGCCGTAGATTGGGTGCTTTACCTTACGTCTAACGGCTACAACAATAGATTTTTCCATCTTGTTGCTTACCACTAGCCCAATCCTTTCTTTTCTTAAATTACGATTATTTTCCATTTTGAAAGATGGGTTTACTGTTTCTGACTAGTACGCTCGGTGAGAATTGTTTTCATCCTTGCAATTGTTCTGCGCATCTCCTTAATTTTCAAGGGATTATCGAGCGGCGAAATGGCATGATTCATTCTCAGTTTAAGTAGTTGAGCATGATATGTATCTATGCGCTCCTCTATTTCCTTATCGGTAAGTTCTCTTATCTCTGTCGCTTTCATTTCTCAACTAGTTTTCTGTTTCACTATAATCACGGCGTACAATAAACTTGGTGGTAACAGGGAGTTTCTGAGCAGCTAAGCGCAATGCTTCCTTAGCTATCTCATAGGGTACACCCTCGGCCTCAATTATAATACGACCTGGGGTAACAGGGGCAACAAATCCCTCGGGAGCACCTTTACCTTTACCCATCCTTACTTCGGCTGGTTTTTTGGTAATGGGCTTATCGGGGAATATGCGGATCCAAATCTGACCTTCTCGTTTCATATAACGGGTCACGGCCTGACGAGCAGCTTCAATCTGGCGTCCAGTGATCCATTTGGTCTCTAATGATTTGATACCAAAGGATCCGAAAGCTAACTGGTTCCCTCGCTGGGCAATGCCCTTCATTCGACCTTTTTGTTGCCTCCTAAACTTAGTTTTCTTTGGCTGTAACATTTTCTAATTATCGTTTAATGCGATTAATTACTTCCTTTTCTTGCGTGCGGCTCCACGGGGTGGTCTTGCGTTTCCGCGAGATGGCTCCGATCCTGTGCTTTTACCTACGTTAGGTGAAAGATCAGGCTTTCCGTAAACTTCGCCGTTGCAAATCCATACCTTAATGCCAATCAAACCTACCTTAGTAAGTGCTTCGCCTAATGCGTAGTCAATATCGGCACGGAAGGTGTGAAGAGGAATTCTTCCTTCTTTATACGTTTCGGAACGAGCCATTTCAGCACCTCCTACACGTCCTGATATCTGCACCTTAATACCCTCTGCTCCCATTCTAATGGTAGAGGCAATGGCCATCTTAATGGCTCTGCGGTGTGAGATGCGTCCTTCGAGCTGGCGAGCGATATTATTTGCTACAATCGTAGCATCAATTTCGGGTCGCTTAATCTCAAAGATATTGATTTGTATCTCTTTGTTGGTAATATTCTTAAGTTCTTCTTTAAGTTTATCAACCTCTTGTCCGCCTTTACCAATGATGATTCCAGGACGTGCTGTATGTACGGTAACGGTGATTAGCTTTAGCGTGCGCTCAATCACAATTTTCGATACACTCGCTTTAGCAAGCCTAGCATTAAGATACTCGCGAATCTTACTGTCCTCCACTAGCTTTTGGGCGTAATGGTTTCCACCGTACCAATTAGAGTCCCATCCTTTAATGATACCTAACCGGTTTGAAATTGGATTAACTTTCTGTCCCATTAGCTCTGAGTATTTTGAGTTTCGTTAGTAACTGCGCTGTCTAGAACAACGGTAACGTGGTTAGAACGCTTCCTTATCCTATGGGCACGCCCTTGAGGAGCTGTTCTAATGCGTTTAAGCATGCGCCCTTCATCAACAAAAATTTCTTTTACATAAAGGTTTGCATCTTCAATGCGAACACCTACATTCTTGGCTTGCCAATTGGCAAGTGCTGATAGTAGGAGCTTTTGTACTTTGATGGCGCCATCCTTTGGGGTATACCTAAGGATATCAATAGCGTTGTTAACTTGCTTTCCGCGAACCAAATCAACAACCAAGCGCATTTTTCGAGGTGAAGTTGGGCAATTACGAAGTATAGCGAAAGCTTTGCTCTTCTTTTCCTCTTTTATTTTTTCTGCTCTTATACGTTTTCTTGCACCCATTATTTCTTGGTTTAAGATCTATTTACTATTTCTTCTTACTTCCGGCATGGCCACGGAATGTTCGCGTTGGAGCAAATTCTCCCAGCTTATGACCTACCATATTCTCTGTAACATATACGGGGATAAACTTATTCCCATTATGTACAGCGATAGTGTGACCAACAAAGTCCGGTGAGATCATTGAAGCTCTCGACCAGGTTTTAACAACCTGTTTTTTGTTGGCGGTATTCTGTTCGAGAATTCGTCTCTCCAACTTGTACGCTATATATGGACCTTTTTTTAATGAACGACTCATAGTTCAGTGATTTTCAGATTACTTTTTCCTGCGTTCAACAATAAACTTGCTCGACAGATTTTTCTTTGAGCGAGTCTTATAGCCCTTAGCAGGTATACCTTTGCGTGAGCGAGGATGTCCTCCACTAGCACGACCTTCACCACCACCCATTGGGTGATCAACGGGGTTCATTACCACACCGCGAACTCTTGGTCGGCGACCAAGCCAGCGTGAGCGGCCTGCTTTACCCGAACGTGTAAGCGCGTGATCGGAGTTTGATACGGTACCTACTGTAGCTTTGCAGCTAGTTAATACCATCCTAATCTCTCCACTGGGTAACTTCAGAACAGCATAATTACCCTCGCGGGCAAGAAGCTGAGCATAAGATCCTGCACTACGTGCCATTATACCACCTTGTCCTGGTTTTAGCTCAATATTGTGAACTATTGTTCCAAGAGGAATTTCCGATAGGTACAATGTGTTGCCTAATTCAGGGACAACTCCTTTACCCGACATAATAGTCTGGCCTACCTTGAGGCCAGTAGGTGCAATGATGTAGCGTTTTTCGCCATCAGCATATACAACTAAAGCAATGCGAGCAGTACGATTAGGATCGTACTCAATGGTTTTCACAATAGCAGCCACACCATCGCGATTGCGCGCAAAGTCTATTAACCTGTAACGACGTTTATGCCCACCACCCAAGTAACGCATAGTCATTTTTCCGGTATTATTCCGTCCGCCTGACTTTTTAATGGGGGCTAGTAACGATTTCTCAGGTGTAGTAGTTGTTATGTCGTCAAATACACCTATAATTTTATGCCTTTGACCTGGGGTAACAGGTTTTAGTTTTCTTACAGCCATTTTACTTAAATGTTGCTAAAAAAATCAATCTGTTCACCTTTTTTAAGCGTTACGATTGCTTTTTTAAAGTTATTAGTACGTCCTGCGATCATACCAGCTTTGGTATAGCGCGACTTACGCTTCCCTCCGTAACGCATTGTATTTACTTCCTTTACAGTTACTCCGTAAAGTTCTTCAACTGCTTGTTTCACCTGTAACCGATTAGCGTTGATATCAACGATAAAACCGAAGCGATTTAATTTTTCGCTTAGCTTTTCCATTTTCTCGGTTACCACTGGTTTAATAATAATATTCATGGCTACAGGGGTTAAGCTATTTTAAACATCTTGTTCAAAACATCTATTGAACTCTCTACTAGAACAAGTGTACCTGCATTCATAATATCATATGTACTTATATTAGAAGCAGTTATTACTCTTTGCTTTTGTAAGTTCCTGGTTGACAAATATATATTTTTATTTGGTTCACTCAGAACAAATACAGATTTTTTGTTAGCTAGGTTCAAGTTCTTGCAGATGTTTACAATCTCATTTGTTTTAGGTACTTCAAAGTTGAAGTCTTCCAAAACAAGGATTGAGTTATTCTTGGCTTTATACGCAAGGGCACTTTTTCGGGCTAGTTGCTTTAACTTTTTATTAAGTTTAAAGCTATAGTCGCGAGGTACTGGTCCAAATACGCGTCCGCCTCCACGGAATAAGGGTGACTTAATAGAGCCAGCTCTCGCTGTTCCAGTACCCTTTTGCTTTTTAATTTTCCTAGTACTTCCAGCAATCTCTGCACGTTGCTTTGACTTATGAGTACCTTGTCTTTGGTTGGCAAGATATTGCTTAACGTCAAGGTAAATAGCATGATCGTTTGGTTGGATACCAAAAATCTCATCATTGAGATCAACTTTTCTCCCAGTATCCTTTCCTGTTGTATTCAGTACGTTGATTTCCATTACTTCTCAATGATTAAATATGAACCCTTAGGACCGGGTATTGAACCCTTTACTATAAGTAGGTTATTCTCGGGGATTACCTTAATAAGGCGAAGATTAATAACCTTAACTGCCTCACCACCAGTTCTACCGGCCATGCGCATTCCCTTAAAAACTCTACTTGGATAAGAACTTGCTCCTATTGATCCAGGTGCACGTAAGCGATTGTGTTGACCATGTGTTGTACCACCCACACCACTAAATCCATAGCGTTTAACTACGCCTTGGAATCCCTTACCTTTAGTAATGCCTGTTACATCAATCCACCTATCCTCTAGAAAGATCTCTGATGTTATCACATCGCCTAACTGGTACTCATTCTTCCAATCCTTAATCTCCACAACTTTACGTTTAGGAGATGTTTTGGCTTTTTGAAAGTGACCAAGCATAGGCTTGCTGGTATGTTTTTCCTTTTTATCGTCAAAGGCAAGTTGTAGCGACGAATAACCATCGGTTTCTACTGTTCTTACCTGTGTAACAACGCATGGACCAGCTTCGATAACAGTGCATGGTATATTTTTACCATCAGCACTGAAAACGGAAGTCATTCCGATTTTTTTTCCAATTAATCCTGGCATCGTAATTACTAATTAATTTATCACACTCATACTTTAATTTCTACTTCGACTCCACTGGGCAACTCGAGCTTCATTAGGGCATCGATTGTCTTTGGGGTGGAGCTGTAGATGTCGAGTAGTCTCTTGAAAGAGCTTAACTGAAATTGCTCTCTCGACTTCTTGTTCACAAACGTGGCTCGGTTCACAGTGAAGATGCGCTTGTGAGTAGGCAATGGTATTGGACCATTAACTACTGCACCTGTTGCTTTAACAGTTTTCACAATCTTCTCGGCCGATTTGTCCACTAGGTTGTGATCGTAAGATTTCAACTTAATTCTGATCTTTTGGCTCATTTTACAACAAATGGTAAATGATTAATCGACTTCTTTAACTATTTTACCACTGGACTTTTCTACAACTTCCTTCGCAATGTTGGCAGGAACCTCAGCATAGTGTGAAAACTCCATTGATGAGGTAGCCCTTCCGGAGGTGAGCGTCCGTAGTACGGTTACATATCCAAATTGCTCGGATAATGGAACCTTTGCTTTAATTACGCGAGCTACGCCTTTAGAATCCATGCTGGTAATTTGACCCCTTCGCTTATTTAAATCACCAATTACGTCGCCCATATAATCCTCGGGGGTAACAACCTCCACGGCCATAATAGGTTCAAGTAAAACTGGTTTTGCTTTGGGGGCTGCATGGCGAAACGCTTGGCGAGCCGCAATTTCAAATGAAAGAGCATCGGAGTCAACTGCGTGGAATGAACCGTCTCTTAGGGTTACCTTAAGATTAGTTAAGGCAAATCCTGCAAGAACACCATTCTTCATCGCTAACCCAAATCCTTTTTGTACAGATGGTACATATTCCTTAGGAATATTTCCGCCTTTAACCTCGTCAATAAACTGAAGACCACTAACACCTTCGTCAGCAGGTCCAATTGTAAAGATGATATCAGCGAATTTACCCCTACCTCCTGTTTGCTTTTTGAACACTTCGCGGTGTTCAGTAGCTTGGGTGATAGCTTCTTTGTAAGCTACCTGAGGAGCACCTTGGTTGATATCAACCTTGAACTCTCTCCTCAATCTATCAACAATAATTTCAAGGTGTAGCTCACCCATGCCGCTTATCACGGTTTGGCCGCTATCCTCGTCAGTATGAACCTGAAATGTAGGATCCTCTTCAGAAAGCTTGTTTAGTGCAACCCCAAGCTTTTCGAGGTCCTGTTGGGTTTTTGGTTCAACCGCCAGCCCAATTACAGGTTCGGGGAAGGTCATTGATTCAAGTAGAATTGGATGTTTCTCAATGCAAACAGTGTCGCCAGTTCTAAGATCTTTAAATCCTACAGCAGCACAAATGTCTCCTGCATCGCAAAACTCAATTGGATTTTGCTTGTTAGAGTGCATTTGATAAAGACGGCTAATACGTTCCTTCTTGCCGCTGCGCATGTTAAAGATGTAACTACCACTTTCTAACTTGCCTGAGTAAACCCTAATAAAAGCGAGCCTTCCAACAAATGGGTCAGTGGCAATTTTAAATGCTAACCCACAAAAAGG
This sequence comes from Bacteroidales bacterium UBA5349, assembly GCA_002410065.1. Lineage (GTDB taxonomy): Bacteria > Bacteroidota > Bacteroidia > Bacteroidales > Tenuifilaceae > Perlabentimonas. Next base: position 85,618 of record DHQB01000020.1, read on the forward strand.
TTCATTTACATCAGGATTACGAAACAAGTCTTTCCCTGAATCGGGGTCTATTCCATGCACAGCGCCAATATCAAGCGGGCTAGGCATGAAATTAACAATAGCATCCAGCAAACGCTGAATACCCTTATTCTTAAATGAAGCACCGCAAAGCACTGGAACAATTGAAAGATTAATTGTTGCTTTGCGAATGGTTTCAAGAATTTCTTCCTTAGTAATAGAATCGGGATTATCGAAAAAGCGCTCTAGGAGATCATCATTATACTCTGCCACGGCCTCGATGAGTTTTTCCCGCCATTCGTTTACTTCGTCAACCATTTCTGAGGGTACTTCCTCGTAACGGTATTGCGTAGTTTGGGTTTTAGCATCTTCATACCAAACAATCGCTCTATTTTCAATTAAATCAACAACGCCTTTAAAGTTCTCTTCGGCTCCAATGGGTAACTGAATAGGTATTGGCTTTGCGCCAAGCATTTCCTTTATTTGTTGAACAACAGAAAGAAAATCAGCACCCGTTCTATCCATTTTATTGATGAAAGCCAATCGAGGAACGCGATATTTATCTGCCTGTCTCCAAACAGTTTCACTTTGAGGCTCTACGCCTCCTACAGCACAAAAAACTGCAACTGCCCCGTCTAATACTCTTAACGAGCGCTCTACCTCTACAGTAAAGTCAACGTGGCCAGGTGTATCAATAATATTAACCTGATATAAATGCTCGTTGTAGTTCCAAAAAGTTGTTGTTGCGGCAGATGTAATGGTAATTCCCCTCTCCTGCTCCTGAACCATCCAGTCCATAGTAGCAGCGCCATCATGTGTTTCCCCTATCTTATGTGTCTTACCCGTATAGTAAAGTATACGTTCCGATGTTGTTGTTTTACCAGCATCAATATGGGCCATAATCCCAATGTTACGGGTAAATTTTAAATCTCTGCTCATCAAGTAGCTTTCTCTATGTGTATGTATATAGGTTTAAAACTTAACCTATTATTAAAAACGGAAATGTGCGAAGGCCTTATTCGCTTCTGCCATACGGTGCATATCCTCCTTACGCTTGTAAGCTGCGCCCTCCTCATTGTATGCTCCAATAATCTCAGCTGCTAACTTTTCGCTCATCCCTTTTCCTGAACGCTTCCGTGAAAACAGAATCATGTTCTTCATCGCAATAGAAATCTTACGATCGGGACGTACCTCCATGGGTACCTGAAAAGTAGCACCACCCACTCGACGGCTTTTAACCTCAACCTGGGGGGTAATGTTTTCAATAGCCTTCTTCCATATATCTAGAGGGCTCTTCTCTTCATCCTTCATCTTTTTGCCTACAATTTCGAGGGCGTCGTAAAAGATGTTGAATGCGATACTCTTCTTCCCGCTATACATCATATTGTTCACAAAACGTGTAACATATGGGTCCTGAAATTTAGGATCGGGTAAAAGTATCCTCTTCTTTGGTTTTGTTTTTCTCATTTTTAAACGGTCAGCTTAAATAATAATTAACTCTTTTTCTTAGGTCTCTTGGTTCCATACTTAGAGCGGCGCTGTGTGCGACCTTCAACTCCAGATGCATCAAGGGTACCTCTGATTAGGTGATAACGAACACCGGGTAAATCTTTAACCCTACCCCCACGGATAAGCACGATTGAGTGCTCCTGCAGGTTGTGTCCTTCGCCAGGAATGTATGCGTTTACCTCGTTCCCGTTGGTAAGTCTTACCCTGGCAACCTTCCTCATTGCTGAGTTAGGTTTCTTGGGTGTAGTGGTGTACACACGTACACATACCCCACGACGCTGAGGACATGAATCGAGAGCTGGAGACTTGCTCTTCTCTACAATTTTAGTCCTTCCTTTTCTCACTAATTGTTGAATAGTAGGCATATATACTTCAAAGTTTAATTAAAAAGTCTCTCTATAAAATGGGTTGCAAAGGTATTCTTTTTTATTAAACACCAAAACATTTAATCCCATTTTTATTGTTTATTAGCGGTTTACTACGTTAAAAATGCGGGCGCAAAGTTAGAAATACCATTTAACAATTCCAAAGGTTTTTATTATTACTTAATGGGTTTGGGTGATTTTTTTTGCTAATTTATATTTGATAAACTTTATTTTCAATTTCAATAAAAACTATGAATAGTTATCTGCAATGAAAATTTGTTTAAATCAAATTTTTAGTATTTTTGAAGGCTTTTTAAATTAAAAGTTATGTCAGCACAGTATGCTGATAGCCCAATATTGTTAAACAGCAGTAAAGATAAGCTACATGAAAACCTATCAATCAGATCAAGTAAGAAACATTGTCCTACTGGGCAACACTGGCTCAGGAAAAACCATTCTAGCCGAGAGTATGATGTTTGAAGGAAAAGTTATTGACCGCAAGGGTACCATTGAAGCAAAGAGCACTGTATCTGACTACACCGAGATTGAGCAGCAAAACCTGCGCTCAATATTCTCTACGGTACTTTATACAGAATTTAATGACAGAAAGTTAAACATTATCGACACTCCTGGTTCCGACGATTTTGTTGGTGCTGTTATTTCATCTATGCACACTGCCGATGTAGGTGTAATGGTGATTAATTCGCAATATGGTGTAGAGGTTGGAACGGAGATTTTTGGTAGACATGCCGAGAAACTCAACAAACCCTTGATTTTTGCCATAAACCAACTTGATCATGACAAGGCAAACTTTGAGCAGGCTATTGATTCTCTTAAGGTTAGTTTTGGTTCTAAAATAACCTTAGTTCAGTATCCAATAAATGCTGGCACTGAGTTCAATGCTTTTATTGATGTGCTAATGATGAAGATGTATAGGTTTAAGAGCGATACAGGAGAACGTGAAACCCTTGATATTCCGGCAGAGGAGATGGATAAGGCAAGCGAACTACATAATATACTAATTGAAGCTGCTGCTGAGAATGATGAGAAATTAATGGAGAAATTCTTCGATCAAGGAACCCTCTCAGAAGATGAAATGCGTGAAGGTATTAGAGCTGGGTTAATTGCACGAGGTTTATTCCCCGTTTTCTGTACTTCAGGGAAGCGTAATATTGGGGTTAAAAGGTTGATGGAGTTTGTTATAAATGTATGTCCAAGTCCTGATAAATTTCCTGCAATCAAAACAAAAGAAGGTAAGGAAATTAGTTGTAATGCCTCTGAACCCACTTCATTGTTCATATTTAAAACAGCCATTGAATCGCATATTGGAGAGATCAATTACTTTAAAGTAATGTCGGGCAAGGTTACCGAAGCAATGGATTTGGTGAATACCACTAACAGTGGGAAAGAGCGTATATCGCAACTTTTTGTTGTAGCTGGCAAGAAACGTGAGAAAGTAACCGAACTGCTTGCAGGTGATATTGGGGCAGCAGTAAAACTCAAGAATACTAAAACAAATCACACACTGAGCGCGCCTGGTAAAAACATCGATTTTGAGCCGCTAACTTTTCCTAATCCAAAATTCAGAACTGCAATAAAAGCAAAGAATGAAGCGGACACTGAAAAACTTGGTGAATATTTGCATAGAGCACACCAAGAAGATCCAACCATTATTATTGAATACTCAAAAGAGCTTAGGCAGATTATTTTATACGGACAAGGCGAACACCATCTTAATATACTTAAGTGGCAACTGCTAAACCTTTACAAAATTGATGTGGATTTTTTCCCCCCGCGTATCCCCTATCGTGAAACTATCACTAAAATTGCACAAGCCGATTACCGCCATAGGAAGCAAAGTGGTGGAGCAGGTCAATTTGGAGAAGTTCATATGGTGATTGAACCATACGTGGAGGGTGCACCGGATCCAGTTAAGTTCAAGATTGACGGTCGTGAAATAAACGTTAGCGTTAGAGGGAAAGAGGAAATAAAACTTGAGTGGGGTGGTAAACTTATTTTCTACAACTGTATTGTTGGTGGAGCAATCGACGCTCGGTTCTTGCCCGCTATTCTAAAAGGTATAATGGAAAGGATTGAGCAAGGGCCACTTACCGGCTCGTATGCTCGTGATATTCGAGTATCCGTTTACGATGGCAAGATGCACCCTGTTGACTCCAACGAAATCTCTTTTAAACTCGCTGGTCGTAACGCTTTTAGAACTGCATTTAAAAACGCAGGCCCAAAAATTATGGAACCAATCTATGAGGTAGAAGTTCTTGTTCCTGGTGATAAAATGGGAGACGTTATGAGTGATCTTCAGAACAGAAGGTCTATTATTCTTGGGATGGACAGCGTTAAAGGATTTGAGAAAATTAACGCAAGAGTGCCCTTATCCGAACTCAACAAGTATTCTACTGCTCTTTCATCGTTAACTAGCGGAAGAGCAACTTACAATATGAAGTTTTTAAACTACGAGCAGGTTCCTGCTGATATTCAAGACAAACTGCTAAAAGCATACGAAGAGGAGTCAGAGGAAGAATAGATTTTTTTCGAATATAGATAGAATTAAAACTCCTGCATGCAGGAGTTTTTTTTATTTAATAAGGTCTTAATAACCTGATTATATAGAAAGAAAAAGGGAATAGTATAATAATCCCATAAAAATTCTGGTACAATCGAACTTTTTGTTTTATATTTAAAAGAAAAAAACATCATGGAAAACCTCTTTTTACACTATATGCACGAACGAGTGCGGCGAGAAGAAGAGCAAACCGTGCAAGACCCAGGACCAGTTATCACCATATCAAGAGAATATGGTTGTTATGGAAACGAAGTAGCCGAGCTCTTAACTAAAAAGATTAATGCCATTAAAGCTGTTGAAGAAAAATCAAAATGGATTCTTGTAAGCCATCAGATCCTTCACGATGCTGCCAAATCGCTAAAAACAAAACCCGATGAGATATCACATATCTTTGGTGCTAAGGAGAAATCTATTTTTGGTGATTTAGTCTCAATCTTTACAAAGGACAAATACCTGAGCGATATTCAGATAAAGCGAACATTGGCCGAAATAGTTCGTTCATACTCCGTGCAGGGGAATACAGTTATTGTTGGTAGAGCAGGTTGTGTAATAGCAAAACACATTAAAAAATCTGTCCATGTTAAAATTATAGCACCTTTCTGTTGGCGCGTGGAAATGATTAAAAAAAGGTTCGACCTTTCAACTTCCGATGCAATTGATAAGGTTAAAGAAACCGACAAGAACAGAGAAGCATTTATGGAATTCTTTAGGGGCAATAAACCCGATAGTGAACTGTTTGATATAATTCTAAATAGGTCTACAATTGATACCGAGGAAATAGTTGACTTGATCCTAAAACTAGCTAAGGTTAGGGACTTAATATAACCATATTTACCCTATATTTGCTACCCAAATTAAACATTTGAGTTACTGTAAGTGTTATGTACACCTTATAATAATAACTAAATATTAAAGCATGAAGATAGCAGAAATTCATACCCCAAAAGGCGTAATGAAGGTTAAGTTTTACGAAAAGGATGCACCCAAAACTGTTGCAAATTTCATAAAACTTGCCGAAGAGGGGTTTTATAATGGATTGGCCTTTCACAGGGTTATTCCAAATTTTGTTATACAGGGCGGATGCCCTTTATCTAAAGATATGAACGACCGCAGGGTTGGTACAGGTGGACCTGGTTACTCTATTGATTGCGAACTTGATGGCGAAAACCAATACCACGATAAAGGCGTTCTATCTATGGCTCATGCAGGTAGAAACACAGGAGGATCGCAATTCTTTGTTTGCCATAGCCGTGAGAATACAAGCCATTTGGACAGAAACCATACTTGTTTTGGTAAAGTTTATGAAGGGATTGAAGTGATTGACGAAATAAGGCAAGGAGATGCTATTGATAAAATTATTATTGTTAATGAGTAACTATAGTAAAGGAAGGAAGGAAGGAAGGAAGGAAGGAAGGAAGGAAGGAAGGAAGGAAGCAATAAGAAAGAAGGGGTGAGTTAAAAAATAACTCACCCCTTCTTCTTTTATAAATTTTGAGTCAAACAATTAATTATACAGATAACGCTTAATACTTCGCTTAGGGGTTTTGGTAAACTCTTCGGTTTGAATTACAACCTGTGAGATATTCATATAAGCAGGCAACTGTTCGTTCGCCTCTTTTTTATACTCCTCAAAAAGTTTTTTAAGGCTCTCATCATCAACATTGTTTTGCTTTACATAATCCTGATCGGGGTATATAAGGGCTATCAATTTATCATCCCGTTGAACAACCACAGTCTCAGCTACTCCAAACTTGTTATTTAGAACTGATTCAATCTCCTCAGGATAGATATTCTTACCACTTGGACCAAGCAGCATACTCTTTATTCTACCCTTAATAAAAATATTCCCTTTCTTATCAATCAAGCCTAAATCGCCAGTATGCAACCATCCATCATCATCCAAAACATCCTTGGTTGCCTCTTCGTTTTTGTAATAGCCATACATTACATTATCACCCTTAACCATAATTTCACCGGCAATTCGCACAGGGTTTGAAGAGTCGATTTTTATTTCGAGCGTATCAACAACCTTACCTGAGGCACCTATGGCCGTTTCTCTCCAATTGGTGTAGCTAATTAACGGGCCACACTCTGTCATCCCATAACCCACTGTAAATGGAAACTTCATCTTTGCAAAGAAAATTTCGGTTTCCTGATTAAATGGAGCACCGCCCAGCACTAACTCTCTGAAATTTCCACCAAAAGCGGCTTCGAGTTTCAACCTAATCTTTTTAAAGATCAAATTATTGATACCGGGTATCTTAAGTAATATCTTCATAGTACTTTTTGATACTATGGGCAACACTTGCTTCTTATAAATTTTCTCGATAACAAGCGGTACCGATAGTATTAGTGAAGGCTTAACCTCGCCAAATGCTTGCAATATTACTTGAGGCGAAGGTGTTTTAGTTAGGATGGTAACATGACACCCCAAAGTAAAGGGGAATAGAAACTCAAAAGCACATCCAAAGGTATGTGCAAGAGGAAGAAACGACACAATTCTGTCACCTGGGTTCAGTGGCATATTCTCTTGTGCATATCGTATATTCGCAGCAAGACTATTATGAGGAATCATTACTCCCTTTGCAAATCCGGTTGTACCCGATGTGTAACTTATTACCGCTAATTTCTCATTTGAAATTTGAGGAAGTCTATAATTATCTACGTGGAAATCATTTAAATCAATTGGATTTTCGATCCCTGATTTCTCAGACGCCTCAACTATTAAAGTAGAACGTTGTGCTTGTATTGCAAAACCATTAATTCTCAATGACCCCATAATCTGAGGCATCTTATCAAACTCCATTGCTTCAAAAAGTTGTTGCTCGGCAAAAAGAAGTATTGAGTCTGAATGGTTTACAATTTCATGGATATCTGCAGGTTTAAAATCGGGAAGGATTGGCACAATTACAGCTCCATAAGAAACTACTGAAAGGTAAACCACGCCCCAACGCGCAGAGTTTTTGCCAACAAGGGCAATCTTATCGCCCTCCTTTATACCGGCTAATTCGTAAAAATTGTGTAGCTTACTTATATGGTATGCAATCTCGGCATAAGTAAATGTGTCGCCTTTATAATCCGATAAGGCTTTAAAGGCCCAATTCCTTCGGATACTATCCTCAAGGTAATGAGTTACTGTTTCTTTTAGCATATGATTTAGTTTTTGTCCCGTTCAAATGTACGAAACATTTTAATAAATCATGCTTTATAGTATTCCCAACAAATCTGACGAGCCAATAACTTTCTGATTATATGGCGCATACAGATATACTTGACCCCCGATAAAAAGGGGGCAAATAAACAAGAAAAGCAAATAAAGTATTGTTCAGGTTTGGGGAAGACCTATCGGTAAAGGTGCAGGAATCCCTTATAAACACCTCCCTTATACCTGCGACCATCCCAACCAACAGCCTCAATAACATAGTAATAAACACCTTCGCCTGCTTCTTTCCCATCACCATTAATTTTTCCGTTCCACCCCTCCCACTCCTTGGGGTTGCCCGAAAACTCGTAAACCTTATTTCCCCAGCGGGTTAAAATGGTAATACGAAATGATTTAATTGATTTTACGCTAGGGTCTTTATTATCAATGATGTTTTTTAGAATAAAAAAATCATTTTCCTCGTCGTGATTGGGGGTAAAAACGTTGGGTATGAATTCCGGTTTGATAAATGATGTATCAACCTCAACAACACGTAAAATGGTATCCATGCAAACTGCATAGGCTGTAGTTCTTTTAGACACATGCTCAACGCCAAAAACCCCTGGTACCATGTATTTTTTGGGAGGAAATGATTCGATCCGATCATCAAAAATCGATTTATCACGCCAAGCAATACTATCACCTCCTTTTTTAACCAAACGCTCATCGTTGATGATATTCCAGAAGAGTGAATCAGCGTTCTCGGCAGTGCTCACAAGTTTCATCTCAAGTAATGCTTCTCCATTAGGGAGATCTTTATCCTGTTTTTCCCAGTCGGGTAGATTGTCTGTGCTTGTATTGAAGAAGATGTCAAGCCCTACCTTTGTGGCAATTGCCTGAATTTCTTCCGATTCAACTATCATATCGCCCCTTCCAAATGGATTGGTTACGGTTAACCGGTATGCAGCATCGAACAGTGGTCCGTAGGTTTTACTATTCTGCTCGTTTTCAAACTCAACATAGATAAAAGGTATACCATCAGCAATTGGATTAGCAACTACGTCAGGGTTTAGCGATTCGAAAAGGTGATTGCTAAAATAACCCTTTAGGGGTAAGGCCACCTTTTCGTGATGAGCAGTAGTAGAAATGTCAAAATAGGTAAACTGCGAATTGATATCGTAAATATTTGGTGATGTTGAAAGGTAGAGCTTAAGCGTTTTACATGTGTTGCTACTTAGCTGTAGCGAGGTAAGCTGAATATTATCTATCATTACCCACACAGCGTAAAACTCTTTGCTATCGTCACTTATTCTGTTAACCTCAACCCTATATCCTCCAGGAGCAACATTAAGGAGTATCGAATCGGTTTGCCCTGCCATTGGTTGAAATCTATCGGCGGTAGGATTAACGTTACTATCGTATTTATACCATTGGTATGATGATGCTGATGAATCAGAATATTGTGCCCTTAGCGTTAACTCATTATCCACAAAAAAAACATAGATCGAATCTTGACTACCAATTGAATAATTCGTTTGCCCTGCCCAATCCCTATCTGGCGCATAAATCTGCGAAGATGCACTCCCTGGATTTAGGACCACAATCAACAATACAATCAAACTAGTTATTAGGCTTTTACGCATTGCAAATATCTATTTTAAAACGGACTACAATAATAGCTCTTTTTAGGCAGACCCTCGATTAAACACAACAAAAAAACAACGGAATAAATATGGTAAAATTGCAATGCGGGCATAATCGCAATGCTTATTTAAACTTTGCGATATTTATCTTGTACCAATAAACATATGACTAATCTACTAAAACTTACTTTTTATCAAAGACTGGCACTTATTTTGAACTGTGAATAGCATTTAATTATAAAATTTCTGTTTAATTGACTATTTTTACTTCTTTCAATTGTGTTCTAAATGCCTTTAATAGTTTCACCAAAATTGTCAACATGAAAAAAAGTATTATCCTTTATATTATAGGCTCCCTTTTAGGGCTAACGCTTATTGCGCAAACACCTGAAATTGGACAATTGGCTCCTGAGATTAAACTAGAAACACCTGATGGCGATACTATAAAACTCTCCGATTTACGAGGAAAACTTGTGCTTATCGATTTTTGGGCATCATGGTGTGCCCCTTGTCGAAGAGAAAACCCTAACCTAGTTGGAGCATACCAACATTTTAAGGATACAGAATTTAAGAATGGCGAAGGTTTTGTTATACTTAGCGTTTCGCTAGATTTGAAGCGCGAGCATTGGATAAAAGCAATTGAAGATGACAAGCTGAACTGGCCATACAATGTAAGTGATTTAAAGGGCTGGAGAAGTGAAGCAGCCAAGGAATATGGAGTTAATATGATTCCCTCTAGCTTTTTAGTTAATGCCAATGGGATAATAATTGATAAAAACCTAAGGGGCGACAAACTTGAATCGGCACTAAAAAAGCATAGAGTTTGGAAACTCTGGCGCTGAATAGCTAGGTTCTAGCAATAGCATCGTTTAAAAAACTATACCCATTAAAATATATTACACCATGAAGTTAGGAAAGGTTTTGCGGAAAACGCTAAAAATTTTGCTAATCACTTTGGCAAGTTTAGTGCTCCTTATCGTTATACTGCTTACTGTTGCTAAACTAAGCGAGAATCAGATTTCTCGTATAGTGCTTAACAAGGTTAGCGAGATGATAGAAGCACCCGTTAAGGTTGATAGCGTTTCGCTTTTGCTTTTGCGCAGATTCCCTTATGCAACCGTAGAGTTTCATGGGTTTAAAATGGGAGTAAACAAAAATGAAGCTATCAACTCCCCTAATATCGCTGAAAACGACACCCTAATCAGCATCAGAAAACTATACGTTTCCATTAAATCAAAGCCTTTGCTAAAAAACAAGATTGAGATTGAAAATATTGAAATTGAAGGTTTTGCATTTAACTACAATGTTGATTCGACTGGAGTGAGCAATATCGATTTCCTTTTGGAAACAGATTCAACCCAAATTGATGAAGAGCCATCAGCATCAGTACTTGATGTTCTTTTAAGCAATCTTACAGTTCGCGATGTTACTATTACCTACAACGACGAACAGCTTAAGGCAAGGGCCAAACTCCATTTCCCCGAAATGGACCTCGCAGCCCGAGTGCTCAACGAGTTCTATGCAGGTAGCATTAAAGGTAAAGTACTTGCAACAAACATGGGCTTTGACGGCACAAATATACACCTCATGGAACAAATGTCTGCTGATTTCTCATTGGCATACGAAGATGGAAAAGTAGATATTGAATCGATGCAGGTGCAAACCGATGGGGCAACACTATCTGCCAAGGGAGAGGCCACGCTTGCCGACTCAATGTTTGTAAACCTTGCGTTTTCCCTATCCGATGCAGATATTAAAAAATTGAGCAAATATGCTCCAACAGAAATGCTTAGTGAGTATGGCTTAATTGACATGAAAGGAAAATTAGACCTTAATGCAAATGTAATAGGCTACGTATACGACACTCTATTGCTGCCCAGCGTTGACGCTACAATGAGTTTAAAAAACGGAAGCATTACAACTAAGGATTATCCTAATATTCGTCACATCTCATTCAGTGGCTCGATACTGGCCGCCGATCCAAATAATATGCAAACCGTATCGGCTAACTTTAAAAACGTTAGCATTTCAACCGCGAGTAGCTCGGTTAATTTTGATGCAAAAGTAGCCAACATCGACAAGCCAATCTATAACATCAAGGCTCGCGGGCAGGTTAACCTAAACGAGTTTGCGGCATTTATCCCCGATAGTACAGTTGAGTATCTTACTGGAAGCATGTGCTTTAACATGACAACAAAAGGGCAACTCCCAGATGACATTGGCTTACACAACGCCGACTATTTTTTGGACAGAACTAGTTTAGACCTAGTTCTTAAGAATATTTGCACCGCACTCGACTCAGTTACCGAAGTAAAAAACCTTTCGGCTAAGCTAACCTATAAGCCAACAAGGCAAATTGTTCTTGAATATTTATCGTTAGATGCACCATCATACAACGTTAAAATCGATAGCGCTTCAGCTAATGCAAAGTTATTGGGTATGGTAAAAGACATGGATAACATGGGAGTTGAGGTAGAGTCGTTCTATTTTGGCATGGGCGCCAATTCGGCTGCAGGAAGTTTTAGCCTAGATGGACTTACAAATCCGTCGTTTAAAATTAATGCCGCATTAAATCTCGATTTCGAGGAACTAAGGCCATTTATGCCCGATTCTTTGGTAACCTTTATTTCAGGAACTACCACCTTAAACATTAAGAGCTACGGCACGGTTAACCTCGATTCCATTGAACAATCGGCAATGCCCATTGCATTTGAGCAGTCTATTATCAATGGAAGCCTCAGAGATTTTAACGTAACCCTGCCCGACGATACACTGATAAGAGTTGATAAACTTTCGATGGATTTTAGTATGGCCAACGATACTATCAGAATTAAAAACCTATTCACAAACGTACATGGCATAGACCTTTGGTCTGATTCAACTGAGATTTGGAACGTTTACAAGGCTTTTCTGCTGGAGCAGAAGGACATGAAGATTATTGTTAATACCCACATGAGAGCAAGCGATATTGACTACGACAAGTTTGCTCCATTGCTCGAAACCGACTCGACAGAGGTAATCGTCCCTGACGAAGACCCTATGTACATTCCACAGTACATAGTCCGAGGCACCTTAAAAGCTAACAGCGTAAAATATGGTAATATGGTACTGAGGGATGCCACAACCAAGTTTAGGGTTGACGACAGCCTTTATGTTGCTGATGATCTCAGGTTCAATGCATTTGGTGGCAGTATGGTAACCTCTGTTCTTTACGATATGCGCTATGCCGATCAGGAAAAGGTAGAGTTCAAAAACACTATAAAAGGAATGGACATCCGCCAATTGCTTATAGATGCCAACGATTTTGATCAAACCTATTTTACGCATAAAAATATCGAAGGAATATTAACAAGTTCAATTAACGGACGTATACTCGTAACCGGCGATTCTATTCATTACGACAAGATAGCTGTGTTGGGCAACTTTAAACTTGAGAATGGTGGTATTTACGATTTTGAACCCGCAATGGAACTTTCAAAGTTTACTAACCTTCGCGAGCTTGATAGAATTGTTTTTAGAACCATGGTAAGTAGTGTTTTCATTTACAACAATAAAATTTTCTTCCCCCAAACTGATATTGTGAGTAGTGCTCTCGATATGGCTGTTTACGGAATGGAGAGTTTTGGTGATGATTACGAGTACCACCTTAACGTCCATTTGGGCGATGTATTACTAGGTAAATCTCAAAAACTACTTAAAAGGCAGGGCATGGAAAGCGATGTTTTTGAGGGCGAGGATAAGTCGAATAGAACTGGATTGTTCCTAGTATCCTACAAAAAGGGGAAGGAAACAAAGAATGGCTTTGACACAAAACAACTGCAGAAAATGATGAAGACGACGATTAGGGTGCATGAGAGAGGTCTTAATCTGATATTTAACCCTTTATTGCAGAACTTTAGCACAGACATTGACAGGAAAGAGAGAAAAAGGAATTGAGATTAAACATTACCATGAAGAATAAGCATACCATAATTGCTTTGGTTTTATCATTAATATTAGTTATCCTAATTGCATATCAACTTGGGAATAGGCTTATTTGGAAGAAGTCTCACTCAGGCATTCAATCCGAGCTAAAGTTAAACGATATGGATATCGTTTTTGGATCTGACACGGCCAAACTATCCATTTTTATGTACTCAAGTTATACATGCACCTACTGTCAAAATTTTTTCAATGATGTTTACCCAAAGTTAAAACCAGAATATATAGATAACGGAAAAGTTAATCTTATTGTAAGATTAGTAGATTATACCTCAAATCCGGCCATTGAGAATGCAAATAAAATTGCCGTTTGCATTAATAAATATGGGTATTACGAAAAGTTACACCAACTCTTTATAGCAAACTTTAAGGTTGTGTCAACCAGCGAGTTTGAATCTATGATTGAAGAATTTACACTTGCCGACCAACTGGTTGCAGAATGTTACTTTGGGGGTAAAGCGGAGGTTTACCTAAACGAAACGAGGAGCCAGTTTGACCAATTGGGATTTAAGGGAACTCCTACCTTTGTAATTAAAACCAATGTATTTGGTGGCTTTATGGATTACGAACAACTATCAGAAATCATTAATCATTATCTTTTAAACAAATAGAACTATTACTAATCAATAAAAACCAAGCAAACCATGAAGAGAAAAATTTATTTACTACCCCTTGCACTGCTAAGTACACTCATTCTAATTACCTGGGGATGCGAAAAAGAGAAGGATGAGGATGTATGTGAAAAATTTGAACTTACCGCTAAAGTACAATGCGGCCCTGCCACCCTATGCTGCCCCACCGACGGTGGTAACTGCTACATTGTGAACCCAGATGGCGCAGACTTTTACTGCGATATTAAAAATGCTACAACTAGTGATCCTGATGGTTGTGCGGCTGCTGAAGCTGCTTATATCGCTATGTTTTGCTCAAAAGGCATAAGCAATGCAGAGCAAGAAATTGTAGTAAAGGAACTTCGTCTGCATTTCCGTAAGCTAATGGATGAAGCACGGACCTATTCTGTGTGCAACTAATCACAATCCATGTTACTTTCAACAAAAGCAAATGGAGTTCCATTTGCTTTTGTTGTTTTAAAAAGTTATTCACAATAGTTAAAACCGCCTTTTAGTTTCGGTTATTGACTTTAACTTTGCAAACACTAATAAAAACATCCAAACAAACTCAAGTGCAATACCTAAACGAGCTAAGCGAAGTTCAAAGAGAGGCAGTAACCACGGTTAATGGCCCTGCCCTAATCATTGCCGGAGCAGGTTCAGGGAAAACACGCGTACTTACCTATCGTATAGCGCATTTACTAAAACAGGGCGTAGCCCCTTGGAGCATATTGGCGCTTACCTTTACCAACAAAGCAGCCAAGGAGATGAAGGAACGAATCTCTAAGGTTGTTGGAGAAAAAACGGCAAGGCAACTTTGGATGGGAACGTTCCACTCTATTTTTATGCGCATACTTAGGGCAGAAAGCGATAAGCTTGGATACCCAAACACTTTTACAATTTACGATACATCCGACACAAAGAGTTTAATCAACTCTATTATTAAGGAGCTAAAACTCGACACGCAGACCTATAAGGTAAACGAAGTTTACGGGCGGATTTCATCGGCAAAAAACAATCTAATTACCCCACAAGCCTACGCAAGCAACACGCAGCTGGTATCGTACGACAGGCAAACCCGAAAGCCCGAAATTGCCCAAATATACTCCATGTATATGCAGCGTTGCTACAAAGCAGCAGCAATGGATTTTGATGATCTACTGCTAAATACGAACATACTTTTTCGCGATTTCTCGGAGGTATTGGCAAAATATCAGGATAAGTTTAAATACATTTTGGTTGATGAGTACCAGGATACAAACCATAGCCAATATCTTATAGTTAAAAGGCTTGCTACAAACCACCAAAATGTATGTGTAGTAGGCGACGATGCGCAGAGTATCTACTCGTTTCGCGGGGCAAAAATTGAGAATATTCTCAACTTCCGTAACGATTACCCCAACTACAAACTTTTTAAACTTGAACAGAATTACCGTTCAACTCAGGCAATTGTTAACGCTGCCAATAGCGTTATAGCCAAAAATCGTAGGCAAATTCAAAAGGTATCGTTCTCGGCAAAAGATATGGGCGAAAAGCTGAAGGTAATAAAGGCTTATACCGATCAGGAAGAAGGATTTATGGTGGCTTCGGCTATATCAGAGATAGTTCACAGGGACCACGCCCTGCACAAAGATTTTGCCATTCTTTATCGGACCAATGCACAATCGCGAATTTTTGAGGAGGCTTTGCGCAAAAGGAATATCCCCTACCGTGTTTACGGGAGCCAATCTTTCTATCAACGAAAAGAGATAAGGGATACTATTGCATACTTTAGGCTTATGGTTAACCCCAACGACGACGAAGCACTGAAAAGGATTATCAACTTTCCAACACGGGGAATTGGCGATACTACCCTTCAACGACTAGCCTCAACGGCAAATGAAAAGCAGCAGAGCATTTGGGTTACCATTGAGCAGCTAGGCACCGATAGCTCAGGCCTTAAACCAGCTGCAATAAATAAGGTAATTCAATTCTATAATCTTTTAAAACAGTTTGGCACCATTGCATACACTGCCGATGCTTACGAAGCGGCAAATGCAATAATAACCAGTACTGGATTGCTAAGGGAGTTTAAGGGTGATGGCTCTATTGAGGGCATTACTCGGTTACAAAATATTGAGGGGCTCCTCAACAGCATTAAAGAGTTTATTGAGTCGCGCAGAGAGGAAGGAGAGACTGAGTTGATTACCATTGCCGATTATCTGGAAAATGTTTCGCTGCTAACCGATGCCGATAACGATAAACCCGAAGACAAGGACAAAGTATCGATAATGACGATACACTCAGCCAAAGGTCTCGAATTTGATTATGTATTCCTTGCAGGGTTAGAGGAAGAACTTTTCCCTTCGCATATGTCTACCGGATCGCCCGAAGAGTTGGAAGAAGAGCGACGATTATTTTATGTTGCCATAACCCGTGCCGCTAAATTGGCAACCATATCACACGCACAGGTTAGGTACAAATGGGGAAACCTAACCACCAGCATCCCAAGCCGATTTATTGCTGAAATTGACCCTGAATGGATAGATAATGATAGTGCAAGTATTAATCAAATAGGTTTACCCACTTTACATAGGGGAATCCAAACCAACCCATCGGACTTTGGCAAAGTTGCCACTCAAAAACCAGAAAAAGGAATGTATAAAGGCAGACGATTGTCAAAATTAACAACACAGGATACCAATGAAGAAATTGATGATACAGACAATACCGGATTAAGAAGTCTAAAAGAAGGGATGAGGGTTTATCACGACAGATTTGGGAAAGGTGTGGTAGTTTCCATTGAGGGCGAAGGACAGAATGCAAAGGCTATTGTAGAGTTTGAGTCGGCTGGGCAAAAAAATCTTTTGCTCAAGTATGCAAAACTAAGGATTCTGGGTTAGGTAACTAGGCAAAAACTTCTCTTCAACCTACCCTTGGCATACTTCACAAAATCATTTTATATCCTAAAAATAAATGGTTAGCAGTAGTTTACTATCTTTGCCCTAGGAATGGGTTAACAAATTAAACAAAGCACAGCATGTCCAGAATACTTGTTATTGACGATGAGCGAGCCATCAGAAATTCGCTAAAAGAGATTCTTGAGTACGAGAACCACGAGGTTGAACTGGCTGAAGACGGACCAACGGGAATTGAAATGGTATCGAAGAATGGCTTTGATGTTGTGCTCTGCGACATTAAGATGCCCCAAATGGATGGCATAGAGGTGCTTGAAAACCTTCAGGATAAAAATCCAGAAATCCCTGTAATCATGATTTCTGGGCATGGGAACATTGATACCGCTGTGGATGCTATAAAAAAGGGAGCCTTCGATTTTATTGAAAAACCACTCGACCTAAACAGAATACTTATAACCATTCGCAACGCAACCGATAAGAATACGCTGATTAAGGAAACCAAAATACTTAAAAAGAAGGTTAGCAAAACCTACGATATTGTTGGGGAATCGCAAGTAATTGTAAAGGTAAAAGAGATGATTGATCGGGTTGCTGCCACCGATGCCCGAGTACTTATTACCGGATCCAACGGAACAGGGAAAGAACTTGTAGCCCGATGGTTACACGAAAAGAGCAACCGTGCCGAAATGCCTTTTGTTGAGGTTAACTGTGCCGCCATCCCTTCGGAACTTATTGAGAGCGAACTTTTTGGTCATGAGAAAGGAGCATTCACATCGGCCATTAAGCAACGCAAAGGTAAATTTGAGCAAGCCGATGAAGGAACTCTTTTTCTTGATGAGATTGGCGATATGAGCCTTAGCGCACAGGCCAAGGTACTAAGAGCCTTACAAGAAAATAGGATTAGCCGAGTAGGTAGCGATAAGGACATTACTGTTAACGTACGCATTGTAGCTGCAACCAATAAAAATTTACAGAAGGAGATTGATAATGGAAATTTTAGGGAGGACCTTTTCCATCGCCTAAGTGTAATTATAATTCATGTGCCATCCCTAAGCGAGAGGCTTGAAGATATTCCAATACTAGCAAATCATTTTATTGAGCTAATTTGCGAAGAGTACGGAATGCCGCCTAAGCACATAACCGATGGAGCTATTAGTGCGCTCCAGAATTTTAGCTGGACAGGCAACATCCGTGAATTCAGAAACGTGATTGAAAGGCTAATAATTCTTTGTGACAAAGAGATTACGGAGGGAGATGTAAAAGCTTATGCTCAACCCATTATTAAGTAGGGCTAGCTTTTAAAGAAAAAACAAGCAAAAGATTTGCTATAAGGACCTTCACCTTGTTCCTCAACAAGTTTTATATCAATTTGATCAACAAAAATATCGGAAAAGTTTAATAGTGGAAAACGTTGTAGACTTTGATTGTTTGCACGGAAATACACTACCTCATGGTAAAAGAAGTTAGGCTGCGCGGAGATGTACATATCCGCAATAAGGTTGAGTATGGTTTTAGCATCGCGCATTACAAAGGGCTTAAAAACTAAAACCAAGGTATGCTATTAATCATCGATTTGCAATAGTCTCAATGCTTAATTTGGGTGATTTGAGTCATTTGCCCCTTTACGTTATCCTCAAAGCACATTCCCTTATCCTGCTAAAGAACTAGCAAATCAACTCAAACAGCCACTTTGCGTTAATTCATTTATACACTGAAAGTTTTTTGTAAAAAAAACTTAAAAAGCGTTAAAAATAGAAATATTCCCTCCTTTAGCACTCAGCATTAGACACTTTAACCTCACCCTTAATTAATATAAGGTAAGCTATTGAATGTCAAACTACAAAAAAACAAAAAAAAACAAATGAAGTACACCCACGACAATTAAAAAAATAGCGTATCCCCCTTGTTGGGAATATGAACATTCTTAAACCCCTCCTGCTTTAGCTTATGCTTAAAGAACTCCATGGGTTTTAAATCGCCATGCACTAGTATGGTATCAGTAATTTTACCATAATTCTGGCATCTTAAAAACTCTATCATCTCCTGATAATCGGCATGACCCGAGTACGACTCAATTCTTCGAATATCAGCTCTTACAGGATATTCAAACCCATGAATTGAAACCTGTTTTGCTCCGTCCAAAATTCTTGCTCCTAGGGTTGTTGGTGCACAGTAGCCCACAAACAAAATCGTATTTTTTGGATTAGATATACTGTTGGCTAGGTGATGCTTTACCCTACCCGCCTCAGCCATTCCCGATGCTGAGATTATTACACAGGGTTTGGTATAGGCATTTAAAGCTTTCGACTCCTCTACGCTTTTGGTATAGCGCAATGTGTTGAATCCAAAAGGATCAGGATCCTTTTCCATTTTATCGAGGATATCAGCATTAAAACACTCAGGGTGCATCCTAAATATATCGGTGGCATTTGTGGCAAGAGGACTATCGACAAAAATATCGATTTTAGGCAAAAGTCCATCGTTATAGAAATTGTTTAGTGAGTAAACGAGGTCCTGTGTACGGCCTACGCTGAAGGACGGAATAATAAGTTTACCACCTTTCTTTACACAAGTTTCATTAACTACATCCAACAAATCCTCTTCGCCCCTGTCGCTATCATTGTGAAGCCTATCGCCATAGGTTGACTCACATATAAGTATATCTGTTTGAGGAAAAGGCTTGGGGGATCTCAGAATTCGATTTTTTGGACGGCCAATATCACCAGTGTAAGCAACACGCTTGGTAACTCCATCCTCAGTTATTTCAATATTCGCAACCCCGCTCCCCAGCATATGCCCTGTATCGGTAAATTTTACCTTGACATTGCTATCGATGCTAAACTTCCGATCGTACGGCACGCCAATAAAAAGTTCCATACATGCAACAGCATCATTTTTTGTATATAACGGCTGTACTGGGGGTAAATCTTTGGTTGCTCTTTTCTTATTGAAAAAGTAAATATCTCGCTCCTGTATAAACCCTGAGTCAACCAGCATTATGGCACAAAGATCCCTTGTGGCTGATGTGCAGATTACCGAGCCTTTAAACCCTTGCTTAAAAACGTAAGGTATAAGTCCAGAATGATCAATATGTGCATGAGTAAGAATTATATGATCAATATCTTTGGGTTCAAAGCCCAAATCTCGGTTCATTCCATCAGTTTCGAGCCCCTTACCTTGATACATACCACAATCGAGAAGTATACGTTTCCCTGTATTAGTGGTTATTAGGTGCTTACTGCCAGTTACTTCACGAACAGCACCATTGAATTGAATTTCCATAATATCATATTTTTGTTTGTAACCCCATTCTTCCAATACTTTACCCTTGGATTACTCCAAATGTAATAAATTGTCGTGTAGATTAAGTTATAAAACAACTGAATTTATGAAAACGTGCAGTGAAAACCTATCCTTATTAAAACGATAGACCTAGGTTCCTAATAAGGCTTCGCCTATGGTGTGTGACTTTGGACCAACTATTATGGAGTATAAATAAAAAAGCCTCGATTCTCATCGAAGCTTTTCCTAACGAGGGTGGAAGACCGGGCTCGAACCGGCGACCTTCGGAACCACAATCCGACGCTCTAACCAGCTGAGCTACATCCACCGTTTTGCGCTTGCAAAGATAGGTTTTTTTTACATATCTTCAATCACCACAACAAAAACAATTACTAGTTAACGCAATTAATACATAATCTTCTGCTATTCTGCACATTAAATGCCAATAGTTTATTTACTTTTCAATTAAAAAGTCATCAAAAAGAAGGTAGATTGAGCTTTGAGGAGCCCATTCTGGGCTATCGCCTCCAAAAAAAGTGCTAAACAGAATTTGATCAATGCCAAGAGAGCAAGTATCGCGAAAGCGTACTGAATTTGTTGAGAAAACTTTTACTCCATTAAGCCACGCCTCAATAATTCCATCAGGCTTTTTGGGCGTATTCATTTTTAGGTGATGGGTTAATGTTATCCAGCGATCGAGCGGTAACTTAACTCGAATAGAATCAGTTGTCCAAAAGTAATACTCGCCATACTTACTTTTCTGTTCGGGGTAATACAAATAGTAAGCTACCTCTCCTCCCTCGTGAAACATTAGGCGAGCGCTCCAGCCATCGTACCCTGTAGGAACTTGTCCACCAGAGTTTCCCCCGCCTCCAGCCAATCCTGGCAACTTACCCCCCTTTACAAAATCGAAGTCTTTGGGAATAAATAACCGATAACTAAGAAACGCCTCATCTACACTTTGAAAACAGGAGCGCCACTGTGCACCAATAATTGGCCCAAACTTTTGGGCCGGGTAATTGATTCTTAAAACGTGGTTGTCTTTATCCAAAACAATCTCAGCATAGCTAGGGACTACCCTAAAGGTGTATAATGTTCTATCCAATTTACCCCATAACATCTTGGCTTGTGGCCAATCCTTTTTTATTTGTTGTGGCGAATAATTTCCAATAGGTGAATTCTGAAAGGTTACAGAAACTGGTAAATGTTTGGGCGCTTCACCATTCCTACACGACAAGAAGAGAAAAAAAACTAACGAAAAGATGGCTAAGTAACGAAAGACCTCCTGTCTATAGAATTCATAAGAAGTTTCATCCTTGGAAAGAATAATTGTCAAGAATTTTTACCACCCTCGCAGGGTTTCCCGCCAAAACAACATTGCCTTCGGGAAACGATTTGGTTACAACAGCCCCAGCAGCTACTACAGTGTGAGGACCAAGCAGAATACCCGGTAAAATCACAGAATTGGTTGTAAGTAGCGAATCACGACCAATCCGTATGGGTTGCTCCTCTTTATACCTATTATAGTTTAATAGATCATGATCCATGCTAATTAGCGACACGCGCGGACCAATCCAAACGTTATCCTCAAGTATAATTCCGTTGCGGGCATCAATATAGCACCCCAGCATTGACCCAGGCGTTTCAGTACCCCGTTGAATATTCTTGTAAGCCTTAACCTCTGATGTCCAATGAACTGGCCATGGCACCTTTCTGTTTATTCCAAATACTCGTTGTGCAACAAAACACTTAAAAAGTTTTCTAAACGGAAACCCATGATAATTGAACCCCGGATAAGCCCACCGAAAGAACAGAACTCCAAATATGTTGACAAAAAGGCGTTTCACAGGTCTTTTTTTAAGGTTTAACACACTAAAAGTACTCTAAGAATATTTAAATAACAACGTTAACTAACCACATTCTTTTCTGCTACCACCCTATAGCCCATATAGGCTAGCACAGCATAAATTGCGGCGCCAATAAAAGCATATATTCTAATCAAAAAATAAATATCGAGTAATCTGGCCAAAAATATCCAGCTAACCACTATTACCAAATAGGCTATTTGCCATACTAACAAAAGTTGGTTTTTCTTATAGACCGAAAAAATATTCGAAACACAAGCAGTTGCATAGTTCGAAATGGTTAACGGTACAATTAGCTTTGCAATTGTTCCTGCAACTGTCCAGTCCTCTCCAAGCACAAAGGTAAAAATGGATTCGCCCCAAAACATTACTGGCGCAAGTACAACTGTTGCAATAGCAAGGTTTGCGAAATAAGAAATAAGATAAAGCCTTTTGGGGTTCGATGTTCTGGTCATCTGCTCGTAAAAAACATTACCAAATGAGGTGCTAAGCAATGAGAATGGCATGTTGATGACCCTCCAGGCTCTTTCGTAAAATCCAACAATAGTACTCGATGAAATTGCCGACAGTGAGAAAACTAGGATATTAACCGAGAAGGTATTTATCACCGCCATCGGCATCAGGAATTTTGGAAAATTCGAGTACTCAGAGAATGCTTTTTTCATCGAACGAAACGACAAGTACCTTAAACGCCAAAGTTCTTTCCGTGCAATTTTTATTGCATAAACAAACCACGCAACAATTTCGCCAACAACGGTACCTATAATCAAACCCCAATAGCCACTTGAGAACATAAATCTTCCAAGCTTAACTCCTGTTTGGGTTGAGGTTAGTATTACCCTATTTTGGGCTATGGTCTTGTAACTCTTACTCCTATTAAACCAATAGTGCATACTTTTATGCGATGCCATAAGGAAAACCAGCAATGGAATGAGCCATATGGCCCGTTTAAAAACTTCTGCATCAAAAAGTGAAGCTATTGACCCTCTAAAAACAGCAATTACAATAAAGAGTAATAGAGTTACAACTATTGTAATACCAATGCTCCCTGCAAATAGGTGAAACGCCTGGCTACTGCGCTTTGGAGGGATAATTGCCATATCGTAACGTGCATTGGCAGCTATAGCGATTACGTTTACAATTCCAACAAAAAGGGCTACCTCACCAAACTCCTCAGGGCTGTACATCCGCGAAAGTACGGGTATGGCAAGCAATCCGATTATTTGAGCAATGGTATTGCCCGTAATCAGGGTGAAAATATTCTTAAAGAATTCGTTCTTAAAAATAACTTTAAAATCCTTCAGCATTAAACAGCGAATTAAGCACTCTGTTGGCAATGATAGTTGGGCAAAACAAGACCTCAAAATTAGAAAAATAGGCGAATTAATCCTATTATTAGTAAATTGCACAAAAAAGTAAACAATGCAGGTACAACAAATTATACAGGAAGTTAAGCGCCACATGAATGGCCCTGTTTCCGAGACCCTTACTCAACACGGGTTCAGGTATAAGGTTAACTATGGCGTTTCAGTCCCTGAACTTAAGAATATTGCTCGGCAGTACACTGGCAATCACGAGTTGGCTTTAACCCTTTATGAGGAGGATATTAGGGAATGTAAATTGATTGCCTCAATGATTGATGACCCCAAAAAGGTAACCGGCGAACAGATTGACGATTGGGCACAGAGTTTTAATAATCACGAGATTGTTGAACAGGTTTGCAGCAATCTGATATGGAAAGCAGAATGCGCCCTGTCTCGCAGTATTCAATGGTGCCTGAGCGATGATGAATACCTGCAAAAGGCAGGGCTTATTATAGCAGCTCGAAACGCCACCAGCACTAACATTAAAGACAGTGTTTTTGGGCCTTACCTTGATGTAATTGACGGTTTTGACCAAGAAACATTTTCGCAACAAAAAAACTCCATAGAGTTTGCCCTGAGGCAAATTGCAATGCGCAATCCTTT
This sequence comes from Bacteroidales bacterium UBA5349, assembly GCA_002410065.1. Lineage (GTDB taxonomy): Bacteria > Bacteroidota > Bacteroidia > Bacteroidales > Tenuifilaceae > Perlabentimonas. The sequence goes on from DHQB01000020.1 coordinate 109,458, forward strand.
TTTTAGAGATAAAGTACTTGAACTTGCCCAGAACTTTGCAAACTCTAGCGAGGAACATAGAGCTTGGGTTGGCAGCCAAATACTATACAACTTTGCTGACGAATAGGGATAATATTTAAACCCCTACTAACCCATGTTTTTGGGTTAGCAGGGGTTTAAATTTGCGTAAACAAGAATAAATTAAAATCAGATCCTTTAAAACCAAATGCCTAAGCTAAGGGAAGCAACATTTGTGTTTTTTATTAGATATCTACTTGGGATATCAATTGGTGAAGTTTTTACACTAAAGGAATTTTCACCCAAATTAAAGTAATCAAGGGACAATGAAACCTTATTGTTAAAAAGAATTCCTCCACCAACTTTATAACCAGCACTGCTAGACCAGCCGTACTCTGCCCTATATGGATAGCCAATACCAGTCTTTATGCCTCCTTCAGTAATTCGCGAAAAATTATATGCTAAACCCACATTTCCCATTAACGATACACTTTCATTAATTTCATGACTATAAATAATACCAAGTGCAACTGGAAAATTTAAATATTGTTCGTAAACATAACTGATGCTAGAACCAAAAATGCCTGAATATAGCTTATCTAATTTCTCTTTTCGCCCTTTTGATAAACCGTTGTATATTAGATCTAGGCTGCCATACATGCTAAATTTACTCTCTTTGAATTGGTGTGAAACTTTAACTCCAATTACAGCGCCCATTGCTGCCCCGTTGGAATGAGCATCAGTACTATCAACTGAACCAAAGCTATTTAATGGATTTGCTGCTCCTATACTAACAGAGATACGTGTTTGTGCAAATGAGCTCAAAAAAGAGAGTTGTAAAATTATTACAACTACTAGCATCAAACTTTTTTTGGTCATGGTTAATAGGGTTTTAAGGTTAATTTTTATAGATATACTTAAGCAAAGTTAATATTTTAAATTAATCACCAACAATATATGTTAACAAAAAAAACACTGCTTTGTAATAATCCACACTTATTGTTAGTATTGATCGTGCTGATTTCTCATGGTTTTGTTTTAGAAGCAGAACAAATAATTTGCGCCAATAAGCAATTACTCTAAAATCTAGAGAAATATTGTCATATTTGCGCTTTGGTACAGAAATTGAAAATCCTAATTGAATTTTCAGTAAAAAAAAACATTTATCTTTTCAACATGAGAACATCAAACCCCACATTAAGCGAACGCATATTTGCCAAGGAAAGAGTAAACACCACATCGGAGGTGATGACCATACAAGGAACAAAACTCAAAACTCTAACCATGCTTGCCCTAGTTGTACTTGGAGCAGTTTATACTTGGCGTTTAGCGTTTATGGAATCCCCATTGGTTAATACTTTGATGATAGTAGGAGGAATTGGTGGTTTTATCACTGCCATAATCACCACATTTTCGCCCCGCAATGCACCTATCACTGCACCTATTTACTCTGTTCTGCAAGGATTACTACTCGGAGGTCTCTCTGCCTTTATGGCAGCACAATACGGAGCAAGCATTATAACTCAAGCTGTTGGACTAACATTTGCCACCTTCTTTTTTATGCTAATCCTTTACCGCTCCGGAACAATTAAAGTAACGGCAAAGTTTCGCATGGCAGTATTTGCGGCAACTGGCGCCATTGCGCTTATGTACCTTATTTCATTTATCCTTAGCCTTTTTGGTGTGCCAATCGGTTTTATTCACGATGGAGGTATTTTTAGCATAGTAATAAGCCTTGTTGTTATTGGGGTTGCTGCGCTAAACCTAACGCTCGATTTCGATTTTATAGAACGCGGAGTAAATCAAGGTGCACCAAAATATATGGAGTGGTATGGTGCTTTTGGATTGATGGTTACGTTAATTTGGCTTTACATAGAATTTTTAAGGCTTTTAGCGAAGGTTAACAGGCGTAACTAGCTGTATTAAAAATTCTTTTAAAAAAACATGTTGGTTATTTTGGTATTATCATAAGAGTTGGTAATTTTGCAGGCCATATTTTAAATTTGGAAGAAAGAGTTTTATAAGATAAATCAACTTACAATGAAAAAGGACATACATCCAAAGAATTACCGACTGGTGGCGTTTAAAGACATGTCAAACGACGAAGTTTTCATCACCAAATCGGCTGTTACCACAAAGGAAACCTTAGAGGTAGATGGCGTTGAATACCCACTGATTAAGGTTGAGATCTCGAACACATCACACCCATTTTACACAGGTAAGATGAAGTTGGTTGACACTGCTGGTCGTGTAGATAAGTTTATGACCAAGTACAAGAAACATCTCGATAAAAAGAACTAAAAAAGTATTCCTGCTTAGACTTTTCACCTAGTCACAAAAGGAAAACTAAATTGAATACAAAGGGACAGCCAAGGGTTGTTCCTTTTTTTTTGATGCCTTTTGTCTTACACTCTTGTCATAAAAAGCTAACTTTGTATAAACACAACCTCAACCTCAATGGCTAAGCACATTATTCTGTTTGACGATTACCGTAGAGATCAACTACTCCCCTTAACCTACACACGCCCTGTGTCGCACATTAGGGTTGGTATTTTAACAATAGTTGAAAAATGGGAAAAGTATTTTAATCAAACATGCTATAGCTTAACACAGGATTACCTTAGCACAAAGTTCCCAATGCCACACAACGATGGTAGCGATTGCTTACTGATAAACGGAGGTGTTTTACCTACTAAAACCCTCATCAACCGAATACTTGAGTTAAAGACAGGGGAAGCGCTAATTAAAGGTCAAACCATTGTTGCTGCCATTTTGCCACATTCCGATATAGGTTTAAGCAACTTGAACCTATCAAGTTTCAACACAAAATTTGAATTTGATGGAGAAATTACGGAGATAACCCAACCGTGGGATATCTTCAGGCTCAATGGTATTGCACTTGAAGCCGATTGGAAACTAATAACAAAGGGAAGAAAATCGCAGGCAATTTCGGCTACCAATAAGGTTATAAATCCTGAAAATATTTTTATTGAAGAGGGAGCAACGATAGAGTGTGCCGTACTTAATGCCAAAAATGGACCAATATACATTGGCACTAATGCCGAAGTGATGGAGGGTTCACTCATTAGGGGTCCCTTTGCCCTGTGTAACGACTCAACCCTAAAGTTAGGCGCAAAAATATACGGACCCACAACCATTGGGCCTCATTGCAAGGTTGGTGGCGAGGTTAACAACTGCGTTGTATTTGGATACTCAAACAAGGCTCACGATGGTTTTATTGGCAACTCGGTAATTGGTGAGTGGTGCAACATTGGAGCCGACACTAACACATCGAACCTAAAAAACAACTACGCAAACGTTAAACTTTGGAGTTACCTAAAACAAGGTTTCGTTGATACAGGCCTGCAGTTCTGTGGACTTATTATGGGCGACCACAGCAAGTGCGGGATAAACACTATGTTTAATACAGGCACAGTGGTTGGCGTAAGCGCAAATATTTTTGGTGATGGATTCCCCCGAAACTTTATCCCTTCTTTTTCATGGGGTGGTGCTCAAGGATTTTCGATATATACAACCAAAAAAGCCTTTGAAACAACAAGCATTGTTCTGGGTCGACGGGGCTTAGAACTAAATCAAATCGAAAAAGATATCCTTAGTAACATATTCGATCAAACGGCAAAGTATAGGCATTAAAGCCATATAATCCTGCTCATGCCTTAACTCTGAAATACAGTTTTTGGCATAGCTATTGCACATTGATACAACCGCAAAAATCTTGTGGCTAGCAGTGCCACATTGTCACAACGTAAATTTCAAAAAAACATGAGTAGTAAATTCGATATAAAAATTGGAACGCCCTTTTTAACCGACTCATTTGATCAAGATGCTGAGTTTATTCCACTTTTTACAGAGGAAAACAAAGATTTTGATGTTAGTGATATGCCTAAAACGCTTCCAATACTTGCACTTAGGAATACTGTACTATTTCCAGGTGTGGTATTACCCATTACCGTTGGAAGAGACAAATCGGTTAAACTGGTTAAAAGTCTTACCCCAAAAACTAAGTTTTTGGGAGCAGTATCGCAAATTGATGCTAAGATTGAGGATCCTGAGATCAAAGATCTTTTCACACTTGGCACCATAGCCCGCGTATTAAAGGTTTTAGAAATGCCCGATGGCAGCACATCTGTAATTTTACAAGGACTGCACCGCTTTCAGGTAATTGAGTTTTTGGCTTCTGAACCCTACTTTACGGCTTCGGTTAAAACCCTTGTTGATGAGCCAACCAATGAGAAGAACAAAGAATTTGAGGCGCTCATTAGCTCCATCAAGGATTATGCTATAAAAATAATAAACCTCTCGCCAAACATGCCCCAAGAGGCATCGTTTGCGATTAAAAATATTGATAACTACTACTTTCTAATCAACTTTATCTGCTCAAATATTGAACTGCCAGCACCAGAAAAGCAGAAACTACTAGAACAAAACGACCTAAAAACCCGAAGCAATATGCTATTGGAGTTAATGGGTCGTGAGATTCAGCTGCTTGAGATTAAAAACGACATACAAACAAAGGTAAAGCTGGACATGAACCAGCAGCAGCGCGAGTATTTCCTGCATCAGCAAATGAAAACCATTCAGGATGAGTTGGGTGGTAGCCCAAATGACAAGGAGATTGAGATTATGCGCAAGCAGGCTGGGGAGAAAAAATGGAACAAGGAGGTAGAAGAAGTATTTGAACGCGAGCTAAGCAAGTTGAGCAACATGAACCCCATGGCACCCGATTATTCGATGCAGCTTAACTACGTTCAGCTAATGCTCGATTTGCCATGGAGCGAATATACCAAGGATAATTTTGACCTAAAAAGAGCAAAAAAAGTACTAGACAAGGATCACTTTGGACTAGACCAAGTTAAGGAGCGCATACTTGAACACCTGGCAGTGCTTAAACTAAAAGGCGATATGAAAGCACCTATTATCTGCCTTCATGGCCCTCCGGGCGTTGGTAAAACTTCACTTGGAAAATCAATTGCTCGCGCTCTCGATCGCAAGTATGCACGTATTTCACTTGGTGGTTTGCACGACGAGGCCGAGATTAGAGGGCATCGTAAAACCTATATTGGTGCTATGCCTGGCCGAATAATCCATAACCTTAAAAAGGTTAAATCGTCAAATCCAGTTTTTATTCTCGATGAGATTGATAAAATTGGGAAAGATTTTCATGGCGATCCTGCATCTGCGTTGCTTGAGGTGCTTGACCCAGAGCAAAACAACTCATTTCACGATAACTACCTCGACATTGATTTCGATTTATCGAAAGTGCTTTTTATAACAACTGCCAATAATGTTTCTGCTATCAACCCTGCTCTAGTTGACCGTATGGAGCTAATTGAGATGAGTGGTTATATTATGGAAGAAAAGGTTGAAATTGCCAAGCGCCATCTTATTCCAGATCAACTTGTTAACCATGGCGTTAATAAAAAGCAACTCACCATACCTAACCACGTAGTTGAAGAGATTATACAAGGTTACACCCGCGAAAGCGGAGTGCGAAACTTAAATCAACAATTAGCTAAAACGGTGCGGTATGCCGCTAAAAGTATTGCCTTTGGTGAAGAATACACCTCTAAGCTAACCCTTTTAGAACTAAAGAAAATTTTGGGCGTACCAAAATACCTAAAGGATACCTATCAGGGCAACGATTTGGCCGGTGTAGCAACTGGTTTGGCTTGGACAAGCGTAGGAGGCGAAATTCTATTTATTGAAACAAGCCTAAGCAAAGGGAAGGGGAAACTTACCATAACTGGTAACCTAGGTGATGTAATGAAGGAGTCCGCAGTTATTGCGCTACAGTATATTAAATCGAACAGTGATAGATTTGGTTTAAAACCCGATATTTTTGAGAACTGGGACGTTCACCTCCACGTTCCCGAAGGGGCTATACCCAAAGATGGCCCATCGGCTGGTATTACCATGATAACCTCAATTGCATCGGCATTTACGCAAAGAAAAATTCGAAAAAGTATTGCCATGACTGGTGAAATTACCCTTAGGGGTAAACTGCTCCCTGTTGGCGGTATAAAAGAGAAAATACTTGCAGCCAAAAGAGCAAACATTAGCCAGATACTTCTATCGAGAGAAAATGAAAAAGATATCTCAGAGATTAAAGATATATACCTTGAGGGTTTATCCTTTGAATATTTCGATAGTATAGGCGACGTGCTTGACTATGCCCTGCTTAAAGAAAAAGTTAAAAAACCAATTGAGATTAAATAGTCGAATGCATTCAATGCAATTCCATGCATTGAATGCTACTCGGTTTATTTTTCCAAGAAAAGGTTATATTTGAAGTTAAAGTCAAAAAAATAGTTCGATGGAAAAAATTGCTGTATTCCCTGGCACGTTCGATCCGTTTACTGTTGGGCACGAGTCAATTACTAAAAGAGCACTTAGCCTTTTCGATAAGGTAGTAATTGCCGTAGGAAAAAATCTTTCAAAAAAAACACTCTTCTCCCTTGAGCAAAGGCTTGCAATGGTTAACGATGTTTTTGCCAATGATACAAGGATTGAGGTGCAAAGTTATGAAGGGCTAACCGTTGAGTTTTGCCATAATATTGGTGCTAAATTCTTAATAAGAGGATTACGAACCTCTGCCGACTTTGAATACGAAAGGGCAATTGCGCAGGTTAATAAGATTATGAACCATGATATTGAGACTGTTTTCCTATTAACCTCTCCAGAGCATACTCCTATTAATTCCTCCATTGTAAGGGATATACTCATTAATAAAGGCGATGCAACAATTTTTCTGCCTGAGGCCATTAATATACAAAAATACATTAACCATTAGCCTAGCATAAACCAAAGAAAACCCATGCAATCCAGGTTAATTAAGATACTCGTTTTATTTATAGCAGCCCTTACGCCAGCCATTGTAAATGGGCAAGTAACCCTATTGGGCAACGCACCAACCTATAGCAACCAAACAATTACGTTTTACCGATACGCCGATTTGATTACTAATACCGAAGAGGTTTTGGCTAAGTGTGAGGTTAATGACAAGGGTGTTTTTCAGTGCAAACTCGAAATTGATGAAATAGCTTACGTTTACAGTATACTCGGAATTTACCGAACGTACCTTTTTGTTGAGCCTGGCAAAACCTATCGGATTGTACTACCCGAATATGAACCAAAAACTGAAGCCCAACGACTAAATCCTTTCTTCCGCGAGATAGATGTTCATATGGGTATTGAGCAAATGGAGCCCAACGATTTAAACTATCTTATCAGCTCATTCGATTTAGCATTTAACGAGAACTTCGACCAGATTGTTAGAGAAGCCTATGCTGGAGTTGAGTCAACCTCTGCCGATTCATTAACCGCAAGGTTAGAAAAAAAGTATAGCAAATACAATCATCCATTCTTTGAGGCATATCGAACCTATAGATATGGACTGCTTAAGCAGCTTGCACTTATGCAACAATCGAGAAGCATCTCTCAAGTTTATTTTGCCAACAAGCCCATTCTATACAACAACCCCTCGTACATGGAACTTTTTAACCTATTGTACGATAAATACTTCTTGTTTTTCTCCCATTCAGGCAATGAAAGCGATGTTTATGGCAACATTACAGATGAGCACAGCTATACAAAACTAAAGCAAACGCTTGCCCGTGACAATGTTTTAACCAACGATACGCTTATGGAGATGGTTATCCTAAAAGGCTTGCACGATGGGTTTTTCGACGATAAATTTTCACGAAAAGCTTTGCTCTCCATCCTCGATTCACTATACCGAAGGACAACCATTCCCGAACATTTAATGATAGCTGAGAATATAAGATCAAAGGTAACCCGCCTTCTTGCTGGTTTTGTTCCTGCTCCCTTTGAGTTGTACTCAATTGATGGTAAATTGATGTCGCTAAATGAATTTAAGGGCAAATACGTTTACCTTAACTTTTGTACAACAACAAGTTACTCGTGTTTACAAGAGTTTTCGTTGCTCGAGAAACTATACGAAAAACATAAGCAACGGCTTGAGATTGTCACAATATCAGTTGATATGGATATTAACGATCTGAAGAATTTTCTTGAGCAAACTGAATACCATTGGACGTTTCTACATTATGGGAATAGGCCTGAGATTATTAAAGATTTTGACGTTAGGGCATATCCCACATACTTCCTTATTGGGCCTGATAGGCGCTTAATCCTTTCGCCTGCTCCATCGCCACGTGAGAACTTTGAAATTCAGTTTTTCAACTATCTCCGATCGATTGGCGAAATTTAAAGCAATCCGGCTGCTCCTAAAACTTTTTTTATTGATTCATAGGTATTTGTAATAATCTCATTCAAGTCACAAGGATATATCCAAACAGCATCGGTAATTCCCTCGTCAAGTTGAGGAGTAGTTTTGGCTTTGCCCTTAACTTTCATAGAGTACCAAAAGGTTTGCTTTAGAACAAACTGCTCATTAATTTGATAGGTGTGGTAAGTATTTAAAAGATGTTTAGTGATTGTTACTTTTTTAAAACCACACTCCTCCTCTACTTCACGAATTGCTGTGGCACAAGGGTTTTCGTTCCCCTCTGCCTTGCCTTTTGGTAAATCCCAAATACCATTGCGCTTAATCAGCAAATACTGTCCCTTTTTATTTTCAACCAAGCCACCAGCAGCCATAACCTTAAGAAAATGAGATGAAAATGACTCCATCATTGTATCCACATCAGTTCCCATTAAATATAGGCTCTGCGGATATATTGATGATTGAAAAAAATCGAGTAATTTTGGAATCTCATTTGGGGCTTGATAATACACAAATAGTCCTTCACGATTATTGAAGGGGCTATCAAATTTTGAGGTTAGAACAATTTTACGTGAGTTAAAATATATTACATACTCTTTTGCCATGCTAAACAACGAGATTATTAAAAAATTAATCGAAATTAACGCAATTAAACTGAATCCTACAAATCCATTCACATGGGCTTCAGGGTGGCGCTCGCCTATCTACTGCGATAATCGCAAAATTCTTTCGTATCCTAATGTTCGTAAGTTGGTTTACGAAGAGTTTAAAGCAAAGATTCGCGAACATTTTAATGATGTAGAAGTAATTGCAGGTGTGGCCACAGGAGCCATTGCGCATGGTGCACTGGTTGCCGAAGCGCTTAACCTACCGTTTATTTACGTTCGTTCTTCAGCAAAACAGCATGGCCTAGAGAACCTTATTGAGGGTGAACTGCAAAAAGGTCAACGCGTAGTAGTTATCGAAGATCTAATATCAACTGGTTTAAGCAGCCTTAAGGCTGTTGATGCTATTAGAAATGCAGGTGCAAATGTGTTGGGAATGTTTGCAATTTTTACCTATGGATTTGATGTCGCTAAACAAAACTTAGCTGAAAGAAATGTGAAAACCTATGCCCTAGCCAACTACGAGCAGCTCATTGACTATGCTCTAAAATCTAATCGGATTACAAATCAGGATTTGGAACTACTAGAGCAGTGGCGTATTGAGCCCGAAAATTGGGGTAGATAATTTACAAACTAATAGATCGAACCAAAAAATGACAACAGTAGAAAGCAAAATTGTAAGCATTAAGCGAATAGATGAAGACATTTATAAAATTCTTTCGGACTTTCAGAACTTTACACCCTATGCACAACAGGCTAAGTTAGAGAATTGGGAAGCAGGTGATGATTGGTGTAGGTTTGATGTGCAGGGCATCAAAGGTGCCGGACTAGGCATAGTTGAAAAGGAACCCAACAAGACCATTAAGTTTACTGGTAACGAGAAAGTTCCCTTCGAGTTCTACGTTTGGATACAGCTTAAACAGGTTGCTCCATACGATACGCGCATGAAGATTACCGTTAAAGCAAAGCTGAATATGATGATGAAAATGCTGGTGGGCTCAAAGCTAAAATCGGGCATTGATAGCCTGGCCGATCAGATAGCCACAGCATTTAGCGGATAGAGCTATAAAACGTACTCAATCTCTTTAAAAGCAAACTCTAGTACCTGACCATCTGAAGTTTGCAGCATTAATTCGCCCGAATCTCTTACGCCAACAATCTTTGCTGTAAAACTACTATTCTTTGCCCTATACTCATAAAAAGTATCGTACCTGAAAAGATTCTGAAGATAATTTTTCGAAATCCGGTCCTGATGCAAACTTATCTCAGCATATCGCTTGTTCAGTGCGCTACAAATACTATTCAGCAAGTCGTTAACGTCAATCTTACGTCCAAGCTCTAGGCAAAGCGAGGTTGGATTGGGTATACTTTTAAAAAATTTACTTTGATTAACATTTAGGCCAATCCCTACAATAGTAGTTTCAAGGTAGGGTGAACTGAAACTGTGCTCAATCAGAATTCCCGCAACTTTTTTATTGCCAATATAAATATCGTTTGGCCATTTGATGCTTACCCCATTAACAAAACCACTTAACACATCACACAATGATAAAGCAACTGCTTTAGAAAGTAAAAACTGCTTTTTTACTTCAAGAAAATTTGGATGAAGTACAATGCTAAAAAGTAAATTTTTGCCCGCCTCACTCTCCCATTGGTTTCCCCTTTGCCCCCTACCCTTACTTTGAAATTCAGAAACGATTACCATGCCATGTGAACCATTTTGGTGGGCAACAGAAGTTGCATAATCGTTCGTTGAGTCTAACTCACCAAACCACTTTACAATATTTCCAATGGGATTTTTTTGCATTCATTTACTATTAACTCTACAAAATTAGCATAAAAAGTACAAGGCAGTAAATTAATACAAACATTGGTGAAATATCATCAAATAAACATAGCCAAATAGTGCATGGATATGGCATTTACTAAAAAGTGTTAAGCAATTGCCTGCCTTTGCTTTTACATTAAAAAATAATACCTTTGCTCATTAATAATTATCACCAAAAACCTTTAAATGGCCAAAAGAGATAAGGATAACACAGATAAGCTTCACAGCTGCATTATCAATGCAATTTCCGATAAAAAAGCCTTAGATATTATCAGTCTAGATTTAGGAACTTTACCAAAAGCTGTTTGCAAGCATTTTATCATATGCCATGCCGACTCAAATATGCAAGTTCGAGCAATAGCCGATAATATTGAGGAAAAGGTTATAGAGAAGTTAAAAGAAAGACCTTGGCAAAAAGGGGGATACGAAAATAGCATCTGGGTTATTCTTGATTATGTAGATATTGTTGTTCATATCTTTCAAACAGAATGGAGGCAATTCTACAAACTAGAAGAACTTTGGGCAGATGCAAACAGAACTACTTATGAATAATCTCACTCCTAGTTTTTTTCTTAATAGTTAGTTAAACAATTGCTGATCGGTTTGGTTACTATCACCTGGCAATCAAAATAGATTGAGAACAAATAACAATGAAAAATAATAATCAGAATCCTGAAAAGGATCAAAAGAAGACTCAAAAAGAATCATCACCGGAATCGCCAAATAAAGGGAATAACAATTTTAATGTTGGCGGTAAAAAATTCAATATTTACTGGATTTATATTCTAATCATACTAGGGATTCTTGCCCTGAACCTTTTCTATACTACCAAAGAACCCGTTGAAACAACTTGGCAAGATGTTCGTGGACAGATGATAAAGGATGGCGATATCAAAAAACTGGTGGTTGTTCGTAACTCGGGAAAAGTAGAGGTTTACATTAAGGATAACAACCTAAGTAAATATTCTGCTAAAATAGGTGAGGATGCCGAAAAAGTTAATAAACAGGGGCCCCACTTCTTCTTTACCATAGGCTCCATTGATGCATTTGAGCGTCAACTTGAGGAGGCACAGAACGAACTTAACCTCAGTGAAAGAATATCACCTGTATACGAAGATAGACCTAACTATCTTGGTGAGGCCTTTACTTGGCTTCTACCAATCATAATACTTGTTGGCATTTGGCTTTTCATTTTCAAACGAATGAGTAAAGGAGGAGGTGCAGGAGGTGCAGGTAATATCTTTAGCGTTGGAAAATCAAAAGCACAACTTTTCGATAAGGAGTCGAATGTAAAAATTGATTTTAAGCAAGTTGCAGGTCTCGAAGAGGCTAAGGTTGAAATAATGGAGATTGTTGACTTTCTGAAGAGTCCAAAAAAGTACACCGACCTAGGAGGCAAGATCCCCAAAGGGGTATTGTTAGTTGGCCCTCCGGGTACTGGCAAAACACTACTGGCTAAAGCGGTGGCTGGCGAAGCAGACGTTCCTTTCTTCAGCATGTCAGGCTCTGACTTTGTTGAAATGTTTGTTGGTGTTGGAGCATCGCGCGTGCGCGATTTGTTTAAACAAGCCAAAGAAAAAGCCCCGTGCATTGTGTTTATTGATGAGATTGATGCAATTGGTAGAGCTAGAGGAAAAAACGCCAACTACTCTGGAAACGATGAACGAGAGAATACGTTAAACCAACTTCTTACTGAGATGGATGGTTTTGCCTCTAACCAAGGGGTTATAATTCTTGCGGCTACAAACCGTGCCGATATATTAGACCGTGCACTTATGCGTGCAGGCCGCTTCGACAGGCAAATACATGTTGAACTTCCCGATTATAAAGAGAGACAAGAAATTTTTAAGGTTCACCTTAAACCGCTTAAGCTAGAAGAGGACTTTAACGTTGACTTTATGGCCAAGCAAACCCCCGGATTTTCTGGTGCCGATATTGCCAATGTTTGTAATGAGGCTGCCCTAATTGCAGCACGTAAAGACAAGGAGATTGTTGAGAAACAAGATTTCCTTGATGCTATCGACAGAATAATTGGTGGGCTTGAGAAAAAGAATAAAATTATTTCGCAGGAAGAAAAAAGAGCGATTGCGTTTCACGAATCAGGCCATGCAACGGTAAGCTGGTTACTTGAACATGCCAGTCCACTTTTAAAGGTTTCCATTATTCCACGGGGCAAGGCATTGGGAGCCGCATGGTATCTTCCAGAAGAACGACAACTCACAACTACCGAGCAGTTGCGTGACGAAATGAGCTCCGCCCTTGGTGGCAGAGCATCCGAAGAACTTATGTTTGGTAAAATATCAACAGGTGCTTTAAACGACCTTGAAAAGGTTACAAAACAAGCCTATGCCATGGTTGCATATTTTGGCATGAGCGAAGAGATTAAGAACATAAGTTTTTACGACTCATCGGGACAAAATGAGTTTGCTTTTTCGAAACCCTACAGCGAAAAAACTGCAGAAATAATTGATAAAGAGGTAAAGTTGATTATTGATACGGAATACAAAAGGGCGAAAGATATTCTAAAAAAGAATAAAGTTGGTCTTACTAAACTTGCTGAACTACTCCTTGAACGGGAGGTAATATTTAGCGAAGACTTAGAGAAAATTTTTGGTCCACGCAAGTCGCATACCAGAGCCGAGGAGTTAGTAAAAGACATTAAGGAAGAGGAGAAGAAACAAGAAGGAGGAGAAACCGAAAAGGGTATAGATAAAAACTAATACGACTAAAAATGAAGGAACAAAACTGGTCGCTCGTATTCACAACAGATAAGCCTTTTCATGCAGAGATTATTAAGCAAATGCTTGTCAGCAATGGCATCGAGGCTGTAGTGCTCAACAAGCGAGATTCATCTTACCCATCAATTGGGGAAGCTGAGGTTTTCGTAACTCCAGGTGATGAAACAAAAGCAACAAAACTAATTGAAGAACAAGAGTTTTGAACACATTTTTACAACGTACTATTAGCGGAGCCTTGTTTGTACTAGTCATTATAGGTGCAATCATCCTTGGGCGATACAGTTTTTTTGTTGTTTTTATGGGTTTAACCCTTGCAACACTTTACGAGTTTTACCGCTTAACGCTTAAGGCTCGTGTTAGACCACAATATCTTTATGGTTTAGTGCTGGGAGCAATTATATTTGCCGTAAGTTACTTATTTGCAATTGGTAAACTTGGCAACTACATATTTCTTGGTCTAATACCTCTTGTAGTTAGCGTTTTTATTATAGAGCTATTTCGGAATCATCAAAAGCCAATGCATAACATTGGCTACACCCTATTAGGGCTTTTATACATTGCATTCCCTTTTTCGTTACTCAACTACTTTGCTCTAAATTACTCATCGTATCGAATTGGCTTTCAGACCAATTTGCTATTAGGCTTTTTTATACTTATTTGGGCAAATGATACGGGTGCATATATTTTTGGTACAAGCATTGGCCGAAACAAAATGTTCCCACGTATTTCTCCAAAAAAATCATGGGAGGGTCTAATTGGAGGCATATTTACAGCATTGTTCTCCGCATGGGTTCTTTCTCTTTTCTTTGTTGAAGTTTCACTTTTTCATTGGCTTGTAATTGGTTTAATTACAGCTGTAATGAGTGTTTTTGGTGATTTAGTTGAATCAATGTTTAAGCGTAGTATTGGAGTAAAAGATTCTGGTAAGTTTTTACCTGGGCATGGTGGATTTTTGGATAGATTTGATGGCTTATTGCTATCAACTCCAATAGTTTTTGTTTACCTCGAAATGATGATGTTGATATAGGGGAGTGAGGTTGAGGTTGAGGTTGAGGTTGAGGTTGAGGTTGAGGTTGAGGTTGAGAAGATTATTAAATGTTATACGTTGAAAAGTTAATCGTTTATAAAATTATATAGATGCGAATACACAAAGAGGGCTTTAGAATATTACTAATTGCATTAGTTCTTTTCGGTGCTACATGCACACTACTATGGTATTTTATTGGCAATGTTGCGCTATTCATAGCCTTGCTATTAATAATCCCCTTATATATTTTTATGCTCCGCTTTTTTAGGGTTCCTAAGCGCAGGGTAAATGCATATATTGAGAGGGTGCTCTCTCCATGCGATGGGACAATTGTAGTTATTGAAGAGGTTGATGAACCAGAGTATATTAGGGAAAGGTGTATTCAGGTATCAATATTTATGTCGGTATGGAATGTACATATCAACTGGTACCCAATAATGGGTAAGGTTGTTTACCAAAAATATCATCCCGGAAAATTTCTTGTTGCATGGGAGCCCAAATCGTCAACGCTAAATGAGCGTACTTCAATTGCCGTTAAACGCCCTGATGGTGTTCAGATATTGTTCCGCCAAATTGCAGGTTATCTTGCCCGCAGAGTTGTATGCTATGCAAAAAAAGGGGCCAACGCTCAACAAGGGCAAGAAATGGGCTTTATCAAGTTTGGGTCAAGAGTTGATCTTTTTCTACCCCTTAACTCTACAATCAAAGTAAGCATTGGTGAAAAGGTAAAAGGCACACAAAGTACTATTGCGGTTATTCCTCAGAAATAGCAGAATATTACAGTTAACTTTTACCCGTAAAGGTGAAACGTTCTAGTTTACCTTTCCTGTTAAAATAGAAGTTTGCAGTTCGCCCAATATTTGGTTCTTTTAGCGTAATAGAATCCTTTTGTGAAAGATCCAGATTTGTAAACGATTGGTAAAACTGTGACTTAGTCATCCCCTTTCTAATGCCATTGGCCAATTCTATTTGGTCATTACGTACACTCCCGCCCAGAAGGAACTCTTGGCTAAACTGCGTTTTATAAATACTAACCTTCGATTTTTTGTAAAGAAAATTGTAGATTGTGTCAGGCTTATGATACGGACGCGGATTCCGCTTTATTAACTTTTGAATGCGAGTACCCTCAGGCATGCTCTTTTTAAAATCTTCGATGCTTTCACTATGGCCAAATGGTTTTTGCAAAAAAGTTTCTACAGCCATTGGGCGTATATCAACCTCAACCGTTTTTTGTACCACTGAACATGACGAAAAGAATAGCATTAATATTATTACCCTATATGTTTTCATAAGTGTGGATTTAGAAAGGCAATTTATGAAAAACTAACGAATGATTAACCAAATTAATTAACAAAGATAACACCAGAGATTTCGTTGCAAATGCTAATTTACATAAACTTTTAATGCCAACACAAAGTGGCCAATAGGATAAAACTTGTAAAATACTTTAGTTTATTGAAAAAAAACGAATATTTTTGCGGAATATATTATCCCATCCCTAATTAAAAGTTATCTGAATAGGAATAAATAAATAACCCAAACTATAAACAAATACACCATGAAAAGACCCTTATCAATTTTTAAACTAATCCTCACCCTTTCCATTGCATTTTTAGTATCAAGTAATGTAAATGGTCAGATTGAGAAAAAAGAAACTCCTTTGAGTACAATACTTAATGTACCTTCAACAAAACAAGTTCTTGATTTAACTCCAAACTTTGATTGGAACAAGATTGCTGAAGAGGATAATGTTAATCATAAGCAAGGCAATCCACTTCGTGCTGGTTTATCGGTACCCGCAAACGTTAACATAAACAACTCTGGCGAGTGGGTAAAACTTTCCAATGGAAGTATGATGTGGCGCTTAACGCTTAAATCAGAGGGAGCAACATCGCTTGGATTAGTTTTCGATGAGTTTGAACTTCCGGCTGGCTCAAAACTTTTTGTTTACGACCCAAGCAAAAAGGATGTAATTGGTGCTTTAGGAAGCCACAACAACAACCCAAGTCAGGTACTTAGCACACGATTAGTTTTAGGCAATTCGCTTACAATAGAATACATTGAACCCACCCAGAATGTGCCCAGTGATGCCAAAGCGGAAGTTACTAACTATAGAACTTCAGCAAAACTGAACCTTGGCGAATTAATATATGTATACACTGATGCATTCCAGAGCCTAGACAACAGCAAACCAAGCCCTGGAGCTTCTGACGATTGCCAAATAGATATTAATTGCTCACCTGTAGGTGATGATTGGCAGGATGAAAAACGGGGTGTGGCACATATCGTTTTCCGAGTAGGCCCAACGAATTGGTATGTTTGCACTGGATCACTGGTCAACAATACGAATCAGGATGCAACACCATACTTTTTAACTGCAAACCACTGTGGTGGCGACGCCAGTGCAGCCGACAGAAATGTTTGGCAATTCTATTTTAATTATGAACGCCCAACATGCGGGAGTGGAACTGCTCCTCAGAACCAAACCATAACTGGATGCGAACTTAAATCTACAGGCCCAATTAGTGGTGGATCAGATTTTCAACTTCTTTTGCTCAGCAACAATGTACCTCAAAACTATGCCCCATACTATAATGGTTGGTCAAGATTAGCCACAAACCCCGCATCGGGAGCAAGCATCCATCACCCAAGCGGAGATGTTAAAAAAATTTCAACCTCTAATAGCATTAACAACAACAGTTCTACTGTTAATATTAGCGGATCTATTATGCCGGCAAACTCCACATGGAGAGTAACTTGGGGTTCAAATGCTAATGGTTGGGGTGTAACTGAAGGAGGTTCATCCGGATCACCACTGTTTAACCAAAGCGGTTTAATTATTGGCACCCTTTCAGGAGGCTCTTCATCGTGCACTGCTCAAAGCGCCCCAGATTACTATGGCAAATTCAGCTACCACTGGGAGAGCAATGGTAGTGCCGCCTCGATAAAACTTAGCCCATGGCTCGATCCGGCAGCAAGCGGAGTTAATACTCTAGATGGTTACGACCCATACGCAATTCCAGTTGGAGAAACTATTCTTGCTGAAAATTTTGAAGGAACAACTTTCCCCCCAACTGGTTGGAGTCTCCAAACAGCTGTTGCCGCCAACACATGGCAAGTTACTACTGGCTATTCCATTACTGGCACTCCTCCAACACCCATCGTTCCTCAAGATGGTCTTAAATTTGCCTACGTTCAATGGCAAAACGCACAAAACCAAAACGAATGGCTAATTTCACCTGTAATCGATCTTACCGATAAAACTGAGTTGGCATTGTCGTTCTATTTTAATGGCAGTTACCACTGGTCCGTTACAAACAACAATTGCGATCTTACACTTAAAGCCAGGATTAACAACGGTACTTGGACAAACCTATGGACTGAGGCTGATTATACTTGGAGCACAGAACTAAACTATGTTTGGAACAAAGTTACTATTAGTGATTTAACCGCATACGAGGGACAAGCAAATGTGCAATTTGCTTTTGTTTATACAGGTAATGATGGCGCTAACTTTAATGTTGATAATATTAGCCTTTTCTCTTCAACTCCGAGTGGCGATCCTACACTTTTAAAGCCTCGCAACCTTAGCGCAAGCCTAGTTAACGAAAATGATATAGAATTAACTTGGAGCGTTCCTGGGGCCATTGGTGACCCTACTTTAGTTTACTATGCCAATATAGCTGATGTAACGAACCTTAATTGGCCTACTCCCGAAAGGGCTACTCTTTTTAACCTTACTGATTTTGGCTTATCGTATCCTGCAGAAATTTCAAGACTTGTACATGTTTTTGTTGAGCACCCTGATCACCAATGGCCAAACAGTAATTTCCAATTTAAAGTATATGCGTTCGGTAATTCTACTCCACTTTACACTTCTGGATTAATTCAGGCAACTCATTTACAAGAAATCTCGCATGTTCTTGAGACACCTATTATGGTAACTGACAATTTCTACGTCTCTATTGTTCCAGTAGATGCAAGCGGACACCCATCAAGCGGATCCAAAAAAGTTCCTACAGGTACTGGACACTCCTACAGAATGAACACTGGAGGAGGTTGGTTAATTTATGATGATGGAACAGATGCTTATGAGTTTATAATCAGCGTCGAGGTTGCTGGCGCTGCTAAAATATCATATAATGGAAATGACTATAAGCATAACCTAACCTCAACAATTGATTTAACAAAGGTTGCAGAAGTTGAAAAGGATCAGTTACCGTCCCTAAGGGCTGAAGGTACGCTAAGCGGTTACAAGGTTTTTAGAAACTCAGCTGCTATTGCTACCATAGATAACCCTGCAACAACAAGCTATATTGATGAGAATATGTCATTAGGATATTACACCTACTATGTAACTGCTCTATATAGCGATCCCGAGGGCGAATCGTTACCAAGCAACACAGTGCAAATTACGCTAACAAGCATTGATAGTGACATTCTTAGCAATGTTTCCATGTATCCAAACCCATTCCAGAATAGCATTACCATAAATAATGCAGAGCAACTTAATAAGGTGGTTGTAACAAACCTTATTGGACAAACGCTCATAAATATTCCGTTACATGGTTCATCAACAGAGTATATCCCAACTAGCAGGCTTGCCAAAGGGGTTTACCTTATTACTGTGTACGGAAAGAATGGCGAACGTAAGGTTTCGAAAATGATTAAGGAATAGTTAATAACATAACCACATCCATATTAAAGAGCCGCATCTAATGCGGCTTTTTTTTTATTACTAAAGCACTTCGTTAAAAAGCATTTTAACAATTCCCATATAATTCTTATCCTTAAGTATATCACCCATTATCAATATATCTATATTACTGACTATGATCTGGGTTTTTTATTGTTTTTATAAAACTTTTGAGGTAGATCAGTACTTCGTTTTAATTAAATAATTTAACCACAATGGTAATGGAAAAAACTAATATTTTAATTATTGGCGGGGGTGCATCGGGACTTCAGGCTGCTATAACCGCAAAATCAAACTATCCTGATAAATCGGTAGTAGTTGTTAGACAAGAAGACAAGGTGCTGGTTCCTTGCGGAATACCATACATATTCGGTTCTTTGCATACAAGTGACAAAAATATCTTACCAGATAAAATGTTGACTGATGTAGGGGTTGAAATAAAGATTGCAGAAGTTACCAAAGTGGATAATGAGAACAAAACCTGCGAACTGGGAACTGGCGAAAAAATTTACTTTGAAAAATTAGTCTTTGCAACTGGGTCAATCCCCACGGTGCCAAAATGGCTTAAGGGCGGTAATCTTGAAAACGTATTTATTATCCCAAAAGACAAGATTTATTTAGATGAGATGCACGACAAATTAAAACCTTTAAAAAAGGTTGTTACCATTGGCGCAGGATTTATTGGTGTAGAAATGTCGGACGAAATGAACAAAGCTGGATGGGATGTTACACTTATTGAAGTTGAACCCTACATACTAAGCAAAGCTTTTGATAAGGAATTTGCCGACAAAGCTGAAGATCTCCTGAAATCGCGTGGGGTAAAAGAAATTGTTGGCAAAGACGGAAAAGTTTCAAAGGTAATATTGTCAACAGGCGAAGAACTTGCAGCTGACGCTGTTATTCTCTCGGTGGGATATGTTCCCAATACTGAACTGGCAGAAAAATCGGGTATCGAGCTAAATAAACATGGCTTTATCAAGACATGCGAATATATGCGTGTTGAGAATTGCTCAAAAGATATTTTTGCCGTTGGCGATTGCGCAGAAAAAAGAGATTTCCTAACCCGAAAACTGAACACCACCATGCTTGCCTCAACAGCATGCGCCGAAGCAAGGGTTGCCGGAATGAGTCTATACGAATTAAGCCCCTGTAAATCATTTAGCGGAACTATAGCAATTTACGACACAGCAATTGGAGATACTGCTCTAGGTACAGCTGGTGTTATTGAATCGAAGGCAATAGACGAGAGTTTTAGCGTTGTTGTTGGAAGCTTTACTGGAATGGACAAACACCCCGGCACACTGGAAGGGATGCCCACAAACTGTAAAATTAATTGTGGCTGCTGATTGCGGTATGATTATAGGCGGTGAAGTTTATGGTGGTTCAAGCGTTGGGGAATTGACAAATACCATTGGTTTCCTAATCCAAAGCCATACAAATATTAAAACTTTGCTCACTGCGCAAATTGGTACTCATCCACTGCTCACAGGTTCACCTGCTGCATACCCGCTAATTAAAGCGGCAGAGATTGTTGCAAAAAAATTAAAGCGCTAGTTCAATAAAATCAGCAGATTATTAAACTCGTTAATTCTCACATAAAAAAGGCTGTCCAATTTTGCTGGACAGCCTTTCTTAATTAACCATTTCTAACTAACAACAACACCTTTCCTTTATCAAACCTTTTGCACTTTTTGGCTACAAAAAAACACTCGCATTGCAACTCGAATAATGGCGAGTAGTATGTGAACTCAATAAACCAGAAGGATTGGTTGACCAACAAACCAATGGAATATATTATTTGCAATAAGCATATGCACTCGTATGCCATTTTTAACGAATCGCTATAATTAAAGGTTGTTTATTGGTAAATAAAAGCATTTGGTCTATTTCTTTAAAACGCATTGATTTTGCGCTTTAAATTGGTCGCACATTTAATCCTAATTTTATTTAACCTAACTAACCTTTAACCCATGAAAAAGAAAATTTTAGGTCTAATTCTCATTACAGGAATTCTATCTACAAACTGCCAAAAGGAAGAAGTAACTACTCCTCAACTAAAACCGGATTCTGCTGCAACCACTCATGTACTTAAGCATGGAGACATTATCCCCAATAGTTACATTGTGGTGTACAAAGAGACTAGCAAATTAAGCAACATTGACGAAATGTTTTTTGAAGTAAAAAAGGGATTAGTAAGGAATTTCGATTTAAATGACAACAGCCTTGATGAGTTTTACGACAAGAAAACTCAAACCTACCGTATGGAGTATGAAGCAATATTTACCGAATCGGAAATTACAACGGATAAAATTGAGCGCATATACACTGGGGCAATTTATGGGGTATCTGCAAAGTTAACCAAAGAGGAGGTTGAAATCCTTAGAATGGATAATAGAATTGATTTTATTGAACCTAACCGATTTGTTGAACTAAGCTATATAGTAGAGGACGAAACCATCTCTAACGAAAAAGCTCAAACAGTACCCTGGGGCATTTCAAGAGTAGGGTATAAAAACTATAGTGGCGATAAGGTTGCTTGGATTATTGACACAGGCGTACAATCTAATCACCCTGATTTGAATGTATGGACTGGCGGATGCCGATCGTTTGTAACAGGCCAAACATACAACGATGGCAATGGGCATGGCACCCACGTAGCGGGAACTATTGGTGCAAAAAACAATACCATTGGCGTTGTGGGCGTAGCAGCTGGTGTACCTGTTGCTGCCGTTAAAGTTTTGGATAATAGCGGCAACGGATCGTATGCAGCAATAATCTCGGGCATCGACTATGTTCGCAGTAACGGATGGGCCGGCGATGTGGCCAATATGAGCCTTGGCGGACCCGCTTCAACAGCTCTGGATAATGCAGTGAAAAACCTTGCGAATAAAGGAGTGTGGTGTGTTGTTGCAGCAGGCAACGATTATAAAAATGCCAACAATTACTCACCCGCACGAGTTAACGGCACTTACATCTACACCATCTCTTCTCATGATGTTAACAATAAGTTCTCTACCTTCTCGAACTATGGTAACCCTCCCATTGACTGGTGTGCTCCAGGAACCAGCATTTACTCAACCTGGATTAACAGCTCATACAAAACCATAAGCGGTACTTCAATGGCAACACCTCACGTGGTAGGTATCCGTTTAATGGGTGCTCCTAGGTCAGGTGGTTATGTAACCAGTGATCCTGACGGATCGGCTGATCGCAGAGCAGTAAGATAAATAATTAGCAATACGTACAGCTAATCGCTGAAATTATAAATCCCCGATAGGAGAATAAAACCTGTCGGGGATTTTTTAGGTATTCAGATTCAAATATATATTTACCTCATTTTTACAAAAAACTAGGGAGCTGGGAAAAAGAAGGTGAGAGGCTCATCAATAAGTGCTCTCCAGTTTCCCCATGAGTGACCCTGGTTAACTTCAATATAATGCAATGGGTATTGCTTGCTTTCAAGCACAACTTTCATCGCTCGTGCCCTTACCTCAGTATCGAAAATTACCCCTGTGCTCATAAATATTTTAAGAGGTAATTTCTCTACATTAGAGTATGCTTGTATAATTTCTGGGCCAAATGCTGGGGAGTGAATACCAATTAGGTGAAAGGTTTCACTACGGTTTAATCCAAAAAAGGCCGAGTTCCACCCACCTAACGAGGTTCCAAGAATTGCTCTATTCTCAGGATTTGAGCTGGTTTTGAAGTTAGCGTCAATAGTGGGCACAAGCTCATCGGCCACAAAATTGGCAAATTTAATGTTCTCAATATACTCAGCCATTCTGCGATTGTTTGAGGCATTGCCTGGCTCGCGTGGATCAATAAAAACCGCAATAATTGGTTTAATAATACCTTGATGAATTAGGTTATCCATAACAATTATCATTGCTCCTAACTTATCATCGGCATACTCATGACCATCAGTTACATAAACTACAGGAAGGTCTTGCAAATTGGTGTATCCAAAGGGAGTATAAACTTTGTAGTTGAGGCTATAACCAAGATTTGCGGGTATGCTTTGAATTAAAAAATTGTCGCTTAGCGTGCCTCTATTGGCCCCTTCGGTAAGGAGTGTCTCTTCTGGAAAAATCCAACTTTGCATCCTAAGCTCAGAGTTTGGCCCAAATCCACTATATTGTCGGTATGTATTTGCGGGATCGAGAATCCAGGAACCATCCTTCACAATCTTATAATCCAACCTTGCATCCAAAGGAAATGTTTTAACAACAATCCAAACATCACTCTCACCAACCTTAACACCAGTGTAATTGTCATAATTAGGGTTCCATCCATTAAAATCGCCTGCCCACTTTACTGATGTTGCCGCACCCTTGTATAGGAAGGCTACTGAATCATTTAATACAAACGGAATCTTTTTATTAATTTTTAGACTATCCCAAAAACTGTTCATCTTCTCGAGTCTAATGGTTTCAGTAGTAATAGCCGCAATATTATCGAGAGTTTTCCTAAAATCAGCGAAAGAAGAAAATTCCTTGTATTCGTATGCGTCATTCTGGTTATCATTAGGATTTTTATCATCTTTTTGGCAACCAGTTGCGACAACTAAAAAAGTTGCGATAATAAATAATAGCAATAAATTTATGCTGATTCTAGTTTTCATCTGTCTATTTATTAATTCTTAAAGGAACAGATGGAACATCCATGGAATAGTCATTTCCCTTTTTGTTAAGGCTATTAACATGGATGTTTCATCTTTTCAAATAGTGTTATGTTACATTTTTAATTGAGGTAAAGGGCAGTGCAAAGTTACAGAAAAGTTTTTAAGTAGAGGATTAAGTTGTTGCATTACTATCAAAGCGGTTTTGGGGATATTGCTTCCACTCTATTTTACTTAGGCTCTGCATATCTCTTTTGGCTCTGCCAAAGTAAAGTGTTCTTGTGCCACCTAAAAGGTTTCCGTCAAAATCCAGCGTTCGGTGGCGGATTTACCACCGTCGGGCTATTACAAGTAGGCTGCGCCTACGAGCATTGCCTGTAAAGGCAAAAAGGCACAGCCTAAGCCGAACGCGAGGTTTGGATTTTATACCGTTCCGCGGGCACAGCCCGCAAGAATAAGTGGACGGCGGCGCAACCGACCGCCCAACTCCTAAAATATTATTTTTCACAGCCTCCGTTCAACTGGGCCTCATAGCAAATATTTTCTATGCTGCCACACGAGAGACCTCATGCTGCAGCGAAGTCATCCCGAACCTGTTAGTATACTATTCGACAACTTAAGACTTACGGGGAAAGGATTCCATGCAAACAGAGGCTATTGAGCACAATCATGAATTCTCGGTAGAACATGATAAAGATTTGACAAAACTCTCATATAAAATCTTGTTAGCTCTTTTACCTCGGGATTCTGTGAATACCTAGAACACATTGTTTCTACAAAGAACCTTCTGTATCTTGAACCTTTATTGATTTCAACCAACCAAGAGTAATTTCCAGTATAATCAACACAATCAAACTCGTTTATATTTTTAATTTGTTCTAACTGTTTTGTCAATCTACGTACATATTTTTTTGTAAGAACAGTTGAATCTGTTGATAGAATCTGATAACCATTATAATCCAAGGATTGTGCTCTAGAAGTATGAAGCACAACCAAATCAACATCAAACACTATTCTAATAACATTGTATATACCACTGTTTATTGTTTCTTGACAAGGAACTACAATTCTTAAAATCAGCAAATCAGAATTTCTAATGTCCGGTTCGTTAAGTATATTAAAAATTTTGGAGATAAAAATTTCGTTGTAGGGAAAAACTGAATCATATGAAGCAACTTTGTTTTTTTTAAGAGATACTTTACATTGAATGGTGTCAATATAATTTTCTCTTTCTTGATGTTTAATCAATTTCCTTGATTCAGTCTTTTTTTGGTAGAATTTATAATCTTCAGGTTCGCCAAACCCCTGTTCATAATACATTTGTCCATTAGGTTTAACAAACGTTTTTAATTTGTATGTGGTATCAGACGTTACAAATAATGTCCTGTTAAACTTTATTACATAGTCTATATAATCTAATTTTTGACTAAAAGCATATTGGCAATGCATTAAAAAAAACAAAATAGCAACAGTATGTATAACTCTCATATTAAGTAATTTAATTTTTTGTTTTAAAACCAACCTCCAAAAGGCCTATGATGAAATAAATCCTTGATTGACCTTATCGGACTACTATGCCAACGTGAACCAATTAGGGTAACTGTAGAATTTTTATTTAACTCAAGTGCTGTAAAGGTCAGATATTCATTTGATATAAAGGGATCTACTGCTGAGTTTACTGACAGATTATTACGTGCAAAACCTTGGATTTTTACCCCATTAAGATTATCGGGGAAATTTACACTAACCACTATTTCTCCATCACTAGCATTAATTAAAACCGATTCATTTCCCTCTAGTTGTGTTGCAAACCTTTTAAGTTCTTTATTTGTAAATTGTCCATCCTGTTTAACCAGCCTAGAGTATGTTCCATCAGAATTACATTTAATCAGCTGTGATTCTTTTGAAGCCCCTGTTAGAAAATTTTTATTATGCCTAACAGCATCAACGCCACCTAAACTCAATTGATGAAAGAAAATACTAAGGTGTGGAACATAAAGAATAAATATAAGGAGACCACAGATAACATACTTTACCAAAAACTCTTTTCTAACCAAGAATAAGCCGCTCACTCCTACAATAACTGCAAACAAAAGGCTAAAATGATGGTTATAAGCACAAAGAGCTGCTGATATTACAAACATAGCTGCATTTGCATAATATCGTTTAGTAGGTTTTAAAACTATTCTAGACCAAAAGTAGGCCATTAGCATTGAGAAGAATAGACCACTTATATATGGTCTGGCAATTTGACTATAGACAATCGAAAACTGGATACTTGCCACAAACGAAGTCGATAAAAGCGCAACAGTTTCATTGTACCACATTTTTGCAATTAGGTAAACTAACACTACGGAAGCTATACCCATAAGCATGAATGGCAGTTTAACCCACACTTCAGATTTACCAGCAAGTTTTGTCCAATAATACAAGAATACCTGAATACCCGCGGGATGACCATCAACCTTAACCCCTTGATCTATGAGTTCTGAAAAACTATTGAAGTTTGTTCTTGATAAAGCGCTAAACTCATCATGGGTAAAGGGAATATTTTGGTAATTATAAAACCTTAGAGCTATAGCAACTAGTACAATCAGAAATAGAGTTAGCTTATTCGTTATTTTCACGAGAATGAATTTAGGTTATGTAATTAATAATGTGAAATATTCGTGAGTTTAATATAACTCTCTAAACAAATTTTTAAAGCAAACCTGAATAGATGATAATTTCCCTACTCGGTTTAGGTTGCGCCTAAGTCGTTCTATGTCTTTAGGCTCTGCCAAAGTAAAGTGTTCTTGTGCCATCTAAAAGGTTTCCGTCAAAATCCTTTATTGAGATAAGATTGTATCGTTTAACTTTTGCCAAAGAAAACTTTTCCAAACAAAAATCTATAACTGCTAATAAAGCTAAAATTTTAACCAAGTAAAAATATGATAAAAGAGTTTACAATCCAATATTAATTCCGTTGCTTGAAGCATTACAAGAAATTACAAAAAGATAAAACTCACTGAAAAGCAATAAATGTTACTAAATTTACTCGCACAAAAAGGAATACAATACAACCTAGAACATATGCAATCCCACTTAAAACCCAACCCTAAACTAGTATATTCAGCTACTCTCCCTTTCATATTTTTAATCGTATATCTTCTATTACCCACCAGTAACAGTTCACTTGATGCCTATGGCTATGCTGATTATGTCAATGAGGGCAAAAACCTTTTCCTTTCACACCATCTGCTTTATAATGCTTTGGGTTTTTTTTGGGTTAAGTTTTTAAATATTTTTGGTTCTTTTGATACACTCGCCACCTTAAAGGTTATGAATGCTATTCTTGCTTCTGCCTCACTCCTAGTACTTGGCAGGATATTCTTAATTTTAGGGTACAATTGGAAAAAGGCATGTGTTTGGATATGCTTTTTAGGCTCATCATGGGGTGTAATGCGTTTTGCAACCGAGAACGAAACCTATATTGCACCAATTCTATTCTCATTATTAGCAAGTTTATATCTCCTTAAACATCTAAAAAGCAAAAAAGGGTATCAAATTCTCCTTTCGGGTTTCTTTGCTGCATTTGCCTGCTTGGTGCATCAAATTCATTTCTTCTGGTGGTTTGCTTTCCTACTGGCTCTTGCTAAAGAAAAGAACATTAAAACGGTTATGCTATACGCATTACCTGCTGTAATTGTGCCCTTAGCATACATTCTGGCTTTGGTTTATTACTACCAAATACCCCTGAGTATTGAGGCTATGGCTCAATTTGTGCTCCGTGATTTTGAATCGGGTTCGGCAACCGTTTCAGTTGGAACAAAGAGTATCCTTTTTGTCGGAATTAGCTTTGTGCGAACCTTCTTTCAAGCACATGGGTATTTTGTCAATCTATTAAGAATACACCCTTGGCTATACATTGTTATTGGCATTACGCTCACATCGATTGGTTTAGCAATATCACAGATTAAGAAAATAGTATTTACTAAAATAACAGAACTACAAACTTTTGCATTTGCTCATATTCTTGCATTTGCTTTGCACCTCTTCTTTGCTTTCCTATCGCATGGCAATGCCGAATTTATGGTAATGCTACCGTTTCTAATGGCAATTTCGTTATCGATTATGTTAAGCAAAGAGGGAACCGCTTTAATTCTAGTGTCGTTGGGGATGTTTGCATGGAACCTCTTTCTTGGATTAGTTCCGTTAAAATCGTATGCTATTGATGGATATAGCATGGTGGCAAAAAATATTTACAAGGAAATGGATTCCAATGACAAAGCGGTTTTCGTTCTTTTTAATAAACCAGCAGTCGAAAATCAGGTGAAGTATTACACGGGCCAAAATCCGGACTCAATGTACGTTGATATACGAAAAATCAGTAAGGCAAAAATACAACAGGAGATTGAACTTGCACTAAATAGCGAAAAAAGGGTTTATACCGATTGCTTGTTTCGCCCAAATACCCTTTCAAGAGAATCGCTCACAACATCAGCGGATGGTAGTGTATTTTATCCATTTGCAACTAGCAAAATTGATTCAGCTAGCACTCTTTCGGGTAAATACTACTTAGTAGAAATTTCAAAAACATTATCAGATTAAACGCAAATTGCAACTTCAAATTTTATAAAAACTTGTAGCCTTTAACTAATTACCTTTACACGAATGCGTTTAGGCTTTACACATAATAAACTGCAATAATTATTATCTAATCGGACTAACTAAGGTTTTTCTAACTTTTAATAGATTAACTTAACTTGAAATAAATTGTACTTTTGCTATCGCTCAAAATTGAGGTGAAGAAACTAAATAATTGACAATACATGAATACTCGACGAATTAAAAAGGCAATTACAAGATTAGCATACCTTCCAAAAAACAAATATCTATTCCTATATATAGTTAATAAAATAAAGCATTTCTACTACAAGGCTATAAAAACAACTAAAGTTGCGTATCCTTCCACCATAATGCTTGAACTCACCAACCATTGTAATTTAGCCTGTACCACATGTCCCAGAGAGTATGATTACGGAAAGGCAATGGACAAAGGCACGATGAGTACTAAGCAAGCCAAAAATGTCATAGATGAACTATGGCCATATCTCGACTCAATTGGCCTAACAGGAATGGGCGAAACTTTTATGAATAACGAAATTGAGGAAATTGTTGATTACATAAAACAAAAGAATAAAGGGATCATAATCTCAATTTCAACTAATGCCAATCTTCCAAAATTCATTGATAAAGCATCCGCTTTAGTTAACAGAATTGATACAATTCAAGTTTCAATCGATGGAATAGATGATGTATACGAGCAGATTAGAAAGAAAGCAAGTTTTAAAACCCTCAACGAAAATCTTATAAAACTCTCAAAACTCTGCTCCGACTCAAAAACCGACCTTATGCTGAATATGGTTGTTACTCAAGAAAACTATCAGCAGATGCACAAAATTGTGGAATTTGCAAATAGCATTGGGATAAGGTATGTCGATTTCACGCTTTTTAATCTTGCTGCAGTTACTAATCTTGATGAATCGTACTATGCTTTTTACAACTCAAGTAAGTTTGAGCAAGCCCTCGGTATTCTTGAAGAGACAATTAGTAAAACACGAAATGTAATTGTGAGCAATCGCAATTTTAAAACTGATAATAGTTTTCAAAAATGCCCATTCCCTTGGACTCACTTTTATATAAGTTGGGATGGCTTTGTTGTTCCATGCTGTGCAAAGCCTTTCCCAAAAGAGCTGAATTTCGGCAATGTTTTCGAAGCAAAGGTAATTGATGTCCTTAACAGCAAATCGTTCAAAAACTTTAGGACTTTATGGTTTAAGAATTCAACACCAGGCTTTTGCAACAAGTGTCATTTTATAAATATAAAACCTGTTAAAACAGGAAAGCATTAACGCTAAAAATACTTTTAGTAAAAACTATAAAACTCTCCCTTATTCTTTCAGTAATCGCAAAGACAAACAAGTTACTTATAAATCTTGCAGATATTTTAAATTCACATTGCTTTACATTCTGTCTTCATTTTAAACTAGCAAGGTTTAAATAAAATTGCATTTTGGGGAGTTGGAGGTTCTCATCACTAACTGCTTTTATTAAAAAACTCCATCGGCATCAACCGATGGAGTTTAAAGTTTCAAAACATTACGATTCTACTCAATCTCCACCTCAATCCAACCACTACGGTCGGGGGCAGCAGGTACAGGCCATTTCTTTGGTGGGTTCTCTTGCAGTTGCTTTAGCAGCACCTCAACTGCCTTTTCAATTGATGGATCTTTACCCTGATTTAGCAGGTGGGGAGTATCAATCACCTCAATATCGGGATAAACTCCAATCCCCTCGATAATCCACTCTCCCTTATCGTTGTATATACCAAAGCGGGGAACGGCAATGTAACCACCATCCATAAGCGACGCATTACCGCTCATGCCAACCAATCCGCCCCATGTACGCGTACCAATAATGGTTCCTAGATTCCTCTGGCGGAAAAAGTATGGAAATGCATCACCTCCCGACGATGAGTACTGGTTAATGAGCATTGCCTTTGGGCCGTCGTGCGCAACGCCAGGGGTGCGCATTGGCTCCAAACCTGCCACTTGCCAATGGGCGTGGGTTTCGCGGCTAAGCAACTCAATCATCCTATCGGGGATAAAACCTCCGCCATTAAAACGCTCGTCAATAATTAGCGCATCCTTATGATGATATGCATACATTCCGCGGTGAAGCTCACGGTTGCCCTCAACGGCAGTATTGGGCACATGCATATAGCCTATACGACCGCCCGAAAGTTTATCGACCATAGCACGGCGTGAGTTTACCCAATCGAGGTAAGATAACTCCTCTTCGCTAGAAATTGGCCTAATTGTATAGGTACGAGCACCAGTTGCTACAGGTTTGCTATTTACGGTAATACGCACTGCTTTATTTACCTTATTCTCAAGGAATTGATATGGGTTATGCTCGGTTGTAACATCCTCGCCATCAATGGCAATAATGTAATCACCCTCCTTTATTTCAATTCCTTGCTCTGTCAGCGGTGAACGACGAGCAGGATTCCAGTTTTCGCCTTGGTAAATTTTGCTGATGATGTAACGATTGTTCTTAGCATCAACCTTTAACTTTGCGCCAAGCAAACCGCTTTCAACCCTAGCTACGCGCTCAAAATCGCCCCAGTTGGCATAGGAGTGGCCAGTGTTGGTTTCGGCAATAAGCTCACCAAAAATATAGTCTAAATCGTACCTGTGGTTCACATAGGGTAGCATTTCGCTATACTTCTTTCTAAATCCTTCCCAATCAACGTTATGTAGATTTGTAACGTAAAAATAATCACGGAAAATGCGCCACCCATCAGTAAAGATCTGTTCCCACTCCTGGCGTGGATTAATACGCAGGGTTAAATCATCTAAACTCAGCTTGCCCTCTCCCACTTTTTGGCCAGGGTTCAATGATGCAACGCCATAATCACCACGACTCTGGTAAAGGAATTTCTTTCCATCGGCCGAAACAATACCATTACGGATGCCCGACATGATAACATCGTTCTTTTGCTCCTTAATGTTGTAGCGATTCATCCCCTCGCTATTGAAGTAAACCAAGCCATCAGCAACAGGTTGTAAGTCCCAATAGTTGCCCGATGAAAACGGGAATGCCACAATACGCTGATTGGCACCCTCAAAATCGATGGTTACGGTAACTTCCTTCTTGTCATCGGTTTTGGGATCTTCCTTACCTGCTGCTTCAACAGTCTCCTTAGGCTCAAATAATCTTGGGCTATTATTACGAAGTGGTAATGCATAAATTCGGGTTGCATTGTTATATAGATAGTCAAATTCAAAACTTGAGAACTCTAGATTAAAGTCGCGATCCGAAAGGAAAAAGATATAGTTTCCACATTTTGAGAAAACAGGATTTCCGTCACTAAATGTATCATTGGTGAGCTGCGATTTTTTTCCTTCTTCAATATTGTAAACCCAAATGGCACTTAGTCCGTTTGCGCTATTTTTAGTATAGGCAATCCAACGTGAGTCGGGTGAAAAATGGTAGCCTCTTATTTCATCGGAAGTAGGCGTATCAACAACGCTTAACTTACCTGTTTCAACGTTTAGCAACTGTAAACGCATGGAGCGATCGAAAAATACGAGCATCTTACTATTGGGTGACCATGCAGCGGGGTATTTCCAGCCCTTCGATCCCTTTGTAATCTGCTTAGGCTTAGCATTCTCAATATTCTCAAGCAGGTAAACCTCGTACTCGCCAGTCTCATCGGAATAGTAAGCAATTTGTTTGCCATCGGGCGACCACTGAGGATAAACAGAACGAACGCCTTGCTTATTGGTAAGATTATGTGTTGTACCATCGCCTGCAGGAACGGAGAAGATGTCGCCACGAGCATCGAAAAGCACACGGTTTCCGCTGGGCGAAATGTCCATGCTGTGGATATTATCCTTCACATTCTTATAATACGGTAGCGTGCCAGCGTTATCATAGCGGATATTAACCTTTAACTTTTGGGTTTGCTCCGATTTTAAATCCAACCTATATAGATATCCCCCAACTTCATAAACGATTTGTCCGTTAGAACCGCTAGGCCACATAACATCAAATTCCTCATGCTTGGTAATCTGTTTTACCTCTTTTGTATTTACATCGTAGCTATGGATATTGAGCCACAAATCGCGGTCGGTTGCAAAGTAAATTTTATTGCCATACCAGGTTGGAATATGGTCGGTACCCTTAAAATCGGTAATCTGCTCCGATAGATCCTTCTCCAAATCGTAAATCCACAGATCCGATGCACGTCCGCCCTTATACCTTTTCCAGGTACGGAATTCTCTATCAACATAGGTAAAAGCCACTTTTTTGCCATCGGGCGAAAGATCGGCAAATCCGCCGTGAGGAATTGGCATCTCCTCCTCAAAACCACCATTGATACTAATGGTAAAATACTTACCCATACGATCGCCATAGGGAGTGCGGTTTGCACGGAAAAACACCTTTTTGCTATCGGGGGTCCAACCTAAAACAACATTATCGAAACCACCGCGGGGTGGCATTTCGCCAGCATCGTTGTAATAAGTAAGTTGCTTTGGAGTACCTCCCTCCGATGGCATTATAAATACTTGACGTGCGCCGCTATACTCAGCCGAGAAGGCAATCCACTTACCATCGGGCGATATTTTAGGGAAAAGTTCGAGCCCTTTGTGTGAGGTAAGCTGGCGTGCATCGCCACCTTTGGAATCAACGGTCCAAATATCGCCAGCATAAACAAAAACAATCTGGTTGCCGTTAATATCAGGATAACGCAACATTCGGGCATCCTCATAGGCCATGCTGAGTTTAGGCATAATAGCCAACATGGTCAAAAGGCCAATAACGCTAAAAAATTTCTTCATATTAAATAATGGTTAGTATTTAGAATTAAACAAATTATGCAGTTTTAGTTTGATAAAATATTTGACTCCAAGTTTAGCTTAAAGTTCAATTTATATCCCAAAAGTATAACAAAGTTAAGGTTTTTTTAAGAGATTGTTTGGCTGCTCCCCCTATGCACGATATTGATATGATTTAGAACCTACTCTCAAAAAAAATCAAACAGGTACTTGGGTTCATATTCGATGGCAAATTCATCAAGAAATTTAATATATTCTTCTTTAAATGACACTTTTCTATGGTGTTCCTCCTGATTAAGAATATAATTATAAACAGATTCTAGCTGAGACTTACTGTATGAAAAAGCACCATAGCCCTCTTGCCAAGCAAACACTCCTTTGCATAGTTTTTCCTTGTTAATAAGGAGCGTGGAGCTCCTCTTTAGATTATACACTGTATCGGATATTGATATGGAGGGATTAAGCCCTAATAGTATATGTAAATGGTCTGAAACTCAATTTACAATAATTGACTTGTGGTTTAGATTTGTAATAATTCCACTAATATACTCAAATACTCTACCCCTGATTTCCGAGTTTAAAGCTGCTTCTCTGTTCTTTACAGCAAACACAAGTTGAACGTAAAGCTGGGTAAATCTCCCTGGTTTCATATCGATTAAACTTTTGTTAATCCCCTACGGGGAAAAC
This sequence comes from Bacteroidales bacterium UBA5349, assembly GCA_002410065.1. GTDB lineage: Bacteria > Bacteroidota > Bacteroidia > Bacteroidales > Tenuifilaceae > Perlabentimonas. The sequence continues at coordinate 143,306 of DHQB01000020.1, forward strand.
TGGCCACGTGTTGTATTCTTATCTACAATACTTTATCCCCTACGGGGATTTTATTTAGCTGGTCCATTCTTATCTGCAATTGCTATTCCCTAGGGGATAAAACTAACGAAAGCAACTAATACTAAAGAAAACAGCTTTAATTTAAAAAACCTTAAACCCATTTAAAGTTATATGATTATTTCGAGAATGCTAGATGAATAAATATAGTGCAAACACAAGAATAAGAACACTGACTGCTGGTCAATTTTAACTCTTCAGCCTTGCCCGTAGGGCAAATAGTATTGTAAAAACAACAATAAAAAACGAGAAATTACTCCGTAGGAGTTAAACAAAACCAAAGATACCAAGCCAACGAATTTTGTCCTAACTAACTTCATACCCTTTTGTTGATCCCCTACGGGGAAACTTGATCACGTGTTGTATACTCGTCTCCAATACTTTATCCCCTCGGGGATAAAAAGTAACTGATTAATCTAATCAACTTAGGATTTCATCTTTGCCCCTAGGGCAATAACTCTTGTAAAAGGCAACAATAAATAGATACAAAACAGACACAAGGCTAGGGGAAAATGATTAGACAAGTCAGCCTAAGTTTTCTAAGTTGCCCGTAGGGCAATAAGTATTGTAAAAGACAACTATAATAAACCGAATAAATACTCCGTAGGAGTTAAACAGACCCTGAAGTTTTTTTAGGTAAAAAACAGAAAGACTCCACCTATTGTCAGAACTGCTCCAACAAGTTCCTTAGTTTTAAACTTCTCCTTCATTATAAATATTGAAAAGGGAATTATTAGTACGGGAACTATTGACATTAATGCCGATACAACGCCTGTTGAAGCGAACTTTATAGCATAAAGAGAGAATCCTACTCCGAGGAAAGGCCCAAAAACAGCACCAATTGATACTCGACCTATTGCTTTGCGATTTTTTAGGGCGTTGCCCAAAACTTTCCATCTGCCTAAAAAGGTGAAGATAAGAGCAAAACCAATAATCCCCGTTATTGCCCTTATTTGCACAGCCGAAACAACATTGTAATCGCCCATGCCGTACTTGCTTAGAACCAGTCCGCCTCCTTGGCCAACGGCCCCGCCAAAGGCTAGTAACAGTCCAACTATTGGGTACGATAGTTTTACTTTTTTACGCGTTTTAGGTAGCTCGGGATTGCTATTATCTCTTCGCAAAATAACAAGGGCAATGCCCAAAAAGATGAGTAGCATGGCTACACCTTGTTTAGCCGTTATGGTTTCACCTAGCCATGCCCAGCCTATTATGGCTGCAATGGTTGGTGCTAAGGCCATCATTAGCATTGATATGCGTGCACCAACAACTACGTATGCCTGAAAAAGCATCAAGTCGCCTATCACGAAACCTACTAGCCCCGAAATTGACAACCATATCCAGTTGTGCATGCTAGCATCGGTTGGGAACATAGTTCCCCTTGAAATCCATGAGAATATACTAAAAAAAACAAATGCCATGGATAGCCTTATAATGTTTACCTGTAGCGACCCAATTTTTTTCCCGCCCGACTCGAAGGCTATTGCGGAAACTGTCCAGAAAAATGCAGTAATAAGAGCTGCAAATTCGCCCTTGTGAGCGATAAAAAAATCGTATAACATATCCTCTATTAAATTTGGCCTATTTGACACACTTTGTAAGCTATTGGTTTAACTGGCAGAGCAAGCATTATTCGAATTTTGCAGTTTATTATATTTGATGTAGGTTTGGTGCAATAGTTTTGCGATAAAAAGTTAATTTTACGGTAACAAACCACATAAAGAGTTTTATGAATAGGTTAGCAAGATATATTATACTCGGAACGGGTTTAGCAATTGTCCTATTTCTGCTTTGGTACTTTAGCAACATTGTGGCCTACATATTGGTTTCGGCAGTGTTATCGCTTATAGGTAAACCTATTGTTGAACTGATAGACCAAATTAGAATTAAGGGTTGGCGTCCCCCAAAGGCTCTGGGAGCAGCTATTGCATTAGTCACCCTTTGGTTCCTGTTTATCCTGTTTTTTAGGGTGATGATTCCCTTGGTGGTTAGCCAGATTAATGAGCTTAGCGCCGTTAACGTACCAAACATGATATCGAACTTTAACCAACCACTCCAAGCGATTGACAGTTTTATTCAGGAGTATCTCCCCGAGTCGGTTAAAGACTTTTCAGCTAAAAGTTATCTTATCGAAAAAGTAAGTGGCGTTGTAAACGTTAGCATTATTACCAATTTGTTTAGCTCAACAGCCAACCTACTGGGAAGTTTGTTTATTGCTGCATTCTCAATATCATTCATTACCTTCTTTTTTCTAAAAGACGAAGGATTGTTCTATGAAGGGGTAACCATGCTTTTCCCCGAAAAATTTGAGACAAACATAAAACATGCACTATCGAGCATTAATAGGCTTTTACGCAGGTATTTCATTGGAATTATTTTGCAAAGCACCGGAATAATGCTGCTGGGCACAATTGGATTTCTCATTGTGGGATTGCCCTTTCAAACATCAATAGTTATCAGCCTGTTTTTAGGGATACTTAACGTTATTCCTTACGTTGGCCCAATCGTAGGAGCGCTACTGGGGCTTATTATTGGTGTTGCCACCAATCTCGACATGAACTTCACCTCGGAGATGATGCCCATGCTAATATTTATGCTTGTGGTTTTTGCATCGGTTAATCTTATCGATAACATAGTTTTTCAACCGCTTATCTTTTCAAGCAGTGTGCATGCTCACCCGCTTGAGATTTTTATTGTACTGCTTATTGCCGGTAGTGTTGGCGGAATACTAGGAATGCTGCTTGCCATACCGAGTTATACTGTGCTGAGGGTTTTTGGTAAAGAATTTTTTAATAACTTTAGGGTAATTAGGAAATTAACTGAGAAAATATAAAAGATATTTAGCCCATTTGCTATATTTACATTTTGAAACATAAAAAAATGCAAAAAACGATTAGCTCTACCATAACACTTTTTCTGCTAAGCATAGGTTTAACCATTGGGCAAACAGTTACTCCGCTTACCTACAAGGTTGATAAACTAGAAAAAGGTACAAAGTCGATCCATTTTTCAGCCAATGCCCCTAACGGCTCTTCTAATTTTTATTGGGACTTTAACAAGGGCATGTTTACCTCAACCGACAAGGATCCAATTATCCTCACAAGTTTAATAGGAGATGCTGCATTTGACGTTACGCTCACCTATACTTTGGATGATAAAATGGTTAGCACAAGTGCTAGGGTTGATATTGAATCGGTTAGCGAAACAGTTGTTCACCCAAACAAATCGGAGGTAATTGAACTACGCGCCGATAAACTCGATTTTTCGGCTTTGCCCAATGTTTTTACGCCCAATGGCGATGGGGATAACGATTTTTTTATTCTTGATATAACTCCGCAACCAACTCAAATATCATTTAAGGTTTTTTCGCGTTCGGGAATGCTTGTTTACGAAAAGGAAGCCGCCCTTATTCACTGGGATGGAAAAAATTACTACGGACAGGATTTACCCGATGGAATATATTACTATGTAATAAAAGATACTGAAAAACTATTTAACCCTGCCACGGGGTTCTTGTACATCTACAGATAGTTATACGCAAAGTTTAGACCTACCAAAATAAGAATTAGCTTGATGAGGATATCTAAGCATACACTCATCATAAGCACTTCCCTTTAACTGCCATTTCATCCCTCAATTGGCACACCTACCTAAAGAGCTAGTGTAAATTAATATTTTTTTTATTGCAATACTCAACTTAATAACTTAACTTTACTTTAGGTTATACTTTTTAATGTAGTTGAAGAACTGAATAAAGTAAAGTTTTCGAGTTACTATAAATCTAAAACGAACACTTACAATAGTGTTGCAATTAACTAGCAGTTAACAAAAAAATGCAAATCATGAGAAAAAAAATATTTTTTGTAATAGGACTCCTTTTTCTTGGGCTAATAGGACACAGCCAAACTACTAATTCAGAAAACAACAAATATTGGGTAGATGCAGGAGTTGGAAGTTTCGGAACAATAAATAATGATATCACTGGACTTACTTTAAACCTAGGTTTTAATCTGATTCATAATGATACGCAGTACAAGTTAAAAACTTTATTTAACGGACAGTTTGTAATTGACGGTCTTGCAGAACAATATTACAGCGTTGGGGCATTGTTTGGAAAAGGATTTTCATGGAAATATTTTCAAATTACACCCTCTGTAGGCTTAGGTGTAACTGGAGGCCTTGTGCGGGGTGATTTACTATATACCCCAAGTTATCATTATGAAAAAGACTATTTTGTTTCACCCTCTATACCTCTCGAAATAGATTTAATGTTAAAACCATTAAAGTTTCTGGGAATAGGAGCTTCAGTATGGGCTGACCTAAATTTAAAGAGGTCTATGTATGGAGTTACGCTTAAATTGGGAGTAGGTAAATTCCGTTAGTAGTTAACTATGTTAACAGATTTGGGATAATAGAACCTTTCCCAAAGAATGGCCACGAAAAGGATTCTTTTACGTTAAAATAAAAGTGCCATAACAAATACGTATGTAACGTATATGTTATGGCACTTTAACTTACAGCTATTCTTGTGCTCCTACTCCTATAATTTGGTAACCTGATATGTTAAGATTTCGAGGGCTGTTGGGTAGAAAATCCTTAACCAGCATTTGTGTGCTTGCCCCTGAATTATCGTTAAACATCATCTCCATAACTGTGCCCATGCCATAGCCCCAACCGCCTGTTGCTAAAGCCTGAAAGCCCTGCATTTGGCCATATGCTTTTGATAGGTTTAACTTATTATCCTTTGTAATCCATAGATTAATGGCTCCCTCCTCATTTTTATACACATACTCGTTGCATTTGTATCCGGCAATACTCTTGGATTTACCTGTTGGCACATACATTGGATTAACAAAATCTTCGGGATATTCCTCACTAACCTCGCTGGCAGCAACATCCACAGCCTCATTCTGAACTTCGGCCGAATCGCGAGGCATGGCCATAGCCATTCCGCTTCGCTCGCCATTCTCTTCGCTAAGGATAAGCATTGCATAATTCTTCATATCGAAAATCATGGTTCCTTTCTCCTGCTTACCCGTTTCGGGGTTTACCTTTTCAAAAATAAGTGCAAAACTTTTATCATCTGGACTAAAAAGGGTTGTGTACTGCATGTTATCCTTGTTTTTGAGCGAATCGATGGTAACAATATCCATCACCATGCTCGAGGTGAAGTTATAGTTCTGGTCATATGCCACGTTGTTAAGACCCGCGGCTTGCATCATTTTTCGCTCAAGAAAGTTTGGCTCTTTTTTCTTGGGCCGCACTGGCTGGGTTTGTTCTGTTTGCTCCGGCTGCTGCTCAACAGCCTGCTCCTCTTCCTTCTCTTGCTTCTCTTTACTTGTTAAGGCCTCAATGGCTTTGTTGCGTATAAGCCCTTTTAGTTGAGCTTTGGCAATACTTGGCGCAAATAGAATAAGTGCACCAAAACTTAGTGTGTAAATAACTTTTCTCATATCAATTAACTATTTAGGGTTATTATTTTAAAATTTAAAACTTCAAAGTTTTGTGCAAATTAGCTAAAATGCGAATTCAATGTCAAACGAGATTAAAAATTCATGAGTATTTTTTACACTATTGCCCCTTATCTGATAAAATAATAACCGTTGATAGGTATGAAGCGAAAACACCAAGCCCCCCTTCGATATTCGAATATAAAGGGGTTGCCTCGGCAAATGGGTTGTCACCAAAATCATCAACAGTATTAAGCGATTTATGAAATTTATAGTAATGTTTGTCAACAGTAAGGGCGTAAAGTCTGATTCTATGATCAGAGTAACTGCTCAAACTAAAATCAATCCTAAAGGGAATATTCTGGCCATCACAACCCAAATCGTTATAAACTGAGAGATAGTTATTGTTGTAACCACTGGAATACTCACCAAAATCGAAAGCGAATAAAGCATAAAAATTTGCACTACTAGCCTCGTCCACTATACTCCCTGAAATAATTGCCTGAAGATCACCCCACTCATCTGTCTTTGAGGTATCAAGTTCAACCCCCATAAGTATAGGCGCATAGCTAGGCACCCTTGTTGATGCTTTAACCTCATCAAACCCTGGTACCGAAACACTCAAATAGTAGGTACCTCCCATTACTATTTCAAACATTGCTGGCGAGATAGTGTACATCCTTAATTCATTAACAAATGGTATCACAACTTCTTGGGTGCCGTCCGTATTCTTAAGCACAACCAAGGCATTTTGCACTTCAATCACGTTGTTTTCATCACTATAATCATCGATAGCAGGGGTATTGTAATTAATTGGTTTGGATTGCCAAACCATTACCTTAATTGATTCGTTAGGACAAATAAACGACTGAACTACTATTTTGGGTTCAACCTTTGGCAAATTGAGGTCATCAACATCATCAATGCAGGATAAAACGCCTGTGAGCATGATTAAAATTCCTAATACTCTAGTTTTCATGTCTCTTTTATTTAAAATTTAATTGCCCACGAAACCGATGGGATTAGCTGAAACAAGCTGAGTTGCTTTAACTTTGTTGTAGAGGTGTACATACCGGTATGCTCGTTGTAATTGTACTCGTTACTGATAAAGTAAAAAAACGGATTCCTTCGGTTGTACATATTGTAAACGCTAAACTCCCAAGTTCGTTCATAATTTTTGAGTTTCTTATGAACCTGAATACCTATATCAAGCCTGTGATAAGGGGCCATGCGATAGCTATTCTTTTCGCCATAATCATTCACGGTATTGATATAACCCAAATTAGGATTTACTGTGCTATGCCCTTGCGCAGGGTATTCAGCTAGAGGGAGCGTAATGGCATTTCCTGTTCCGTAAACCCAAGTTCCAGAAAGTGTAATCCCCTTGCTCAACTCATAAATAGCAACCAGTGATACATCATGGCGTCTGTCGTATCTTGCCCAATAGGGATTTCCGTAGTTCACTTCGTCAAACTGAAGCTTAGTCCATGATAGGGTATAGCCTATCCAGCCCGTTAGCTTGCCAGATTTTCGATGAGCAAGAAACTCAACCCCATACGACCAGCCTACCCCGCTAGTTATGTTTTCCTCCCATTTTATATCTTCTGCATTCTCCGGATCACCAATCATAAGGAAACTGGCTCCCTCGCGATAGGTTATCACATTATTTGATTTTTTGTAGTATCCCTCAAGTGATAATGTGGTAGATAGCTCGGGGAGATCCTTAGCCAATCCAAGTGCAGTTTGCCAATTCCTCTGAGCAGGTGCTAAGGTTGTGGCAGGCACCCACAAATCGGTTGGTAGTCCAATTCCTGTGCTAGTTAGTAGGTGTATATACTGATTCATTTGGGCATAAGATGCTTTTAGCGACATGGTTTCGCTCAGGAAATAGCTCCCCGAGATCCTTGGCTCAAGGCTAAAGTTTGAATCATCTTTATAGAGATGATGTGAGAGCCTAAGACCTACATTCACAATGCCTCGATCGCTTATTTTGGCCTCTCCCTCAGCATAAATGCCCGACTCGGCAGTGTTAATTGTTTGAACTTCTTTTTTGTATAAATCAATATAATCATCCTTTACCACAACAGCACTGGGGTTAAAACTGTGCCAAACGGAGTTTACTCCATACCTAACGGTAAGCATTGAGAGGGGTTGCCACGAAAAATCGTACTTAAATCCTAAATCGCGAATTCCTGAACGGTAAGATAGTTCGAAACTATCGTCATAATATTTCTCTTGGGCATAAATCTTAAACCTATAATTACTAAAAATCAACGATAAATTTGAGAATATATTATGGCTTAAAACACTGTTCCATCTGAGGGTTGCTGTAGCATTATCCCAAAACAAACCCGCTTCGCTGGAGTTGTTTGAATACTTTTCGCGACCCAAAAATTTATCCTTTCCAAAGTACCCACTCAGATAAACCCTGTTCTTACTGTTTATCTCCCAGTTTGCCTTGGCGGTTAAATCGTAGAAGTAGAGTCCAAATCCAGCTTCGCTAGGAATAAATGGCCTAGCCAAAATATCATAGTATGTTCGGCGGGCCGAAACCAGGAAAGAGGATTTACCCTTTACAATTGGTCCCTCAAGCACCATACGTGAGGAAAGAACTCCAATACCCGCCTCGCCCGATATCTTCTCCTTGTTGCCATCCTTCATAACAATCTCAAGCACCGATGAGAGTCGTCCGCCATACCTTGCAGGGAAACCGCCCTTAGTAAGCTCTAAACTCTTAATTGCATCGCCATTGAAAAGGGAAAAGAAGCCAAACAAGTGATATGCATTGTAAACAGTAGCGTCATCGAGAATAATAAGGTTCTGATCGGGACCGCCGCCTCGAACATAAAGCCCGCTAGTGCCCTCGCTTCCCTTTTGCACTCCTGGCATTAGCTGAATTACCTTAAGGGCATCCTTTTCGCCAAGTAAAGCGGGAATTGACTTTATCTGCTTAATGGGTATTTCCATCACGCTCATCTGTGCGCTTCGGCTCGATTGCTTAGGCATCTCACCCCTAACTTCAACGCCCTCGATTTCAATAGTTGGATCGATTTCAACATTGAGTTCAATATTCTTATCTAACACAACTTGAAAGCTGCGGGCCTGATAGCCAACAAACGAATAAATAATCTCATACTCCCCGGCTTGAAGGGTTAAGGAGTAGAACCCATAGCTGTTTGATACTGTCCCAATTGTTGTTCCCGGCACATAGATGTTCGCCCCCGGCATCGACTCGCGACTCCCTTTTTCATAAACAAAACCGCTTACGGTAAACCGAGATTGAGCCTTTAGAGTAGGGGTAAACGATAACACAATTAGAATAAGCAATAGAAAATGCTTAGGTAAGGGAAAATGGTTTTTCATAGGTTAGGTTAGTGGGCGTTTTAAGTGTATAAATGTAAATATAACTTGCATTGAAAATAATTATTATCACACAAAAAGATTTAACCTAACAAAATGCCTGCAAATTATGTTAACATACATCGTATAATTGCAAAACAGATTTAAATATTTATTAAAATGGAGGTTTTAAACAAATTTACACCAGAAAGTTGGGCGTTTTTTGTTACGCAAAACGATGCAGTAATGCTATACCTGTATAATACCAACTGTGGAATCTGCAATACGCTTCGGCCAAAAGTAACAGCCTTAGTTGAGCAAAAATTTCCTAAAATTAAGCTGGTTATAATTAATGCTGAGGAAAATCAAGAACTGGCAGCCCAAATGCGTATGCTAAGCGTGCCGGGTATTATTCTTTATTTGGAGGGGAAGGAGTTTTTCCGTGCAAATGGGTTAATTGCCCTATCGGATTTTGAGTTAAAGATTAGGCGACCCTACGAAATTATGTTTGAGTAAAACGCAATGCAAAAAAGCATAAAAAAACCTCTCCATGGAGAGGTTTTTTTATGTTAGATATCAAACTAAAATTTATAAATAAACCCAATTGTTGAATTAAGCAAGTAATTTTGGATAGTGTATCCATTGTTTACGCCAAAACTAACCCTTGTATAGTCATTACTAGAGGTATAAAACGAAAGGATTGAAGGCATTTTTAAACTTGCAGCCCATTTCTCATTGATTGAATAGGATATACCTGGAAGGATATTTATTCCCACTGTGTTATAACCATCCTTTGATGAGCCATCGAAATTAGTTCCGCTATAAAAATTTAAGGGTAAATCGGCTTGAGCAAAAAAGGAGATCTTCTCGAGACGAATTGCGGTATATCTAACAAAAGGTTTTAAGGAAAAAGTATTGTCTGTGTCTTTGTCACCAGCACTGTTTTTTGTTGAGCTGGTAAAAAATCCAATACCACCCCCAACTGTAAAATTACTATTAACAACGTAACCAAAATCGGGCATAATCCCAAATCCAGAGGTTTTAACACCATCATCATTAGTATTAGAGAATTGGAGAGAACCACCAATCCACATCTTTGTATCCTGGCCAATAGCCATAACTGACAATGCAACTGAAAGTAGCGCAATTAACGATAGTCTTTTCATAAAAAGTTAATTTTGATTGTTTATTATTAAAAGGAAATATGATAAATAATTTTGCAAAATTACATCTAAAAACAAGAACAAACAAGCCTATATTTTCTTTGTAATAGACAAGTATATAGCTGATTTAGTTAACCTGTATCTCAAATAATTTAGGCCAATTCTTTCCGGTTACAAATAGCCTTTCGTCTTTGCTGTCCCATGCAATACCGTTAAGTACATCGATATTTCTATGTTTATCCCTTTCGCTTAACAGACCTGAAAAGTCAATTTCTGCATCAACCCTGCCACTACTGGGATCGATAACGACAACCTTATCGGTTAGATAAACATTGGCATAAATTTTACCCTTTATCAACTCCAGCTCATTTAGCTGGTTTACAGGGCCCACATTATCGAGAACCTCAACGCGCTTAACCTCGGTAAACGACTTAGGCTCGAGGAAGTACAAAATATTTGAGCCATCGCTCATAACAAGCATATTGTCCATGGTGGTTAAACCCCATCCTTGGGTAGGGTAGTCAAATGTTCGGATTAAATCGAAGGTTTTGGGGTTGTAAACAAAGCCCTTGCGCGAGGTCCAGGTTATTTGATAAATCTCACCATCGTAAATGGTAGTTCCCTCGCCAAAATATTCGCGATTGAGGTTTACACTTTGTATTACTTTCCCTGTTTTTATATCAACCCTTCTAAGGCTCGATAGTCCTTTTTGGCCTGTGCTCTCAATTAAATTTCCGTTGTGGTAAAAAAGTCCCTGAGTGTATGCTTCAATATCATGGGGGTAAGTATTTACAACTTTATACGATAATTTTTGGGGCGCTATATTGCTCTTTAGCTTTAACCCAACCGATGCGGTTTGCCTTTGTCCATTATGCCAAGCAGTTGCCCTAACTTGCCTTGTACCCAAAGCAAATGAATTTGTACCTAAACTATACTCTAAGTTTGTCATTCCCCCAATACGCATATTGTCAACATAAAGCACAATAGAATCGGGAGTTACTGCATCGTTCTTTAGCCTTAGGATAATTTGAATATTATCACCCAGATTAAACAGTTCGCCATTGGTAGGCTTAGCAAAGCTGATTAGCTGTAGGCTAACGTTTTGCTTTGGCGCATCTTTACTTTCGGGTGATTTGCCATTGGTGCAAGCCAGCATAGCCAATAGTACGAGGCTCGAGGTAAAATATAAAACCCTATTCATTTGTTTGGTTTAATTACTTGTTGAATAATCGTTTCCAGAGAGATTTACGGCTTAGATTTGATATAACCTTTTGCTCTATTACCCTATTTTTCTCTTCGGGAAAAAATGTTTGCCAAATATTACTCCAGCCCACAAATCCACCAATATTCCTATCGTCAATAAAAATATCAGCTTCAATTTTTCTCGATACCTCAGCATCAAATTGCTCCTCGGGGTAGTTGGCATTAACAGCCCAGAACTCTACTCCATTTGCACGACAAAACTCAATGGCCTCATCGAGTTCCTTCTCCTTGCGAACTGTCCATAGAATTAGCAACATCCCCTTTTGTTGCATTGCTTTTAGCGTTTCAAAGGCAAAAAGGTTTGGTTTGCCAATGGCTGGGAATTTATTCTCAACTATGGTTCCGTCAAAATCAACTGCAACTTTAAGCATAGGGTAACTTTAATTTGCAAATATAGCAATTTGAGGTTATTAGATTGCAAGCATTGGCGATAGTCAAATCTGAGTTTTATAAAAAGTTGCTGTATAATCATGAATTAAAGGCGTTCAATTGATCAATATCATTAATTTTAGAACTTGGTAAATATAAAAGGAGGCTTAATTCTGCTATATTTGCGGTAATTGCACAAATCAATAATTTGTTTTTAGCATGAGCATTTTTCGAATCAGCAAACAGGAAGATACACCAGAGGTTTTATTCGACAGGGATGAAGGCACAATTAGCTTTACGGGTATACTCTTACCCGAAGATTCTGTAGAATTTTTTTTACCCATTGAGAAGGAAGTAAAGGAATATATGTCTAAACCTAAAAAAGTTACAACAGTTAACTTAAAGCTTGAGTACATGAATTCCTCCTCACAAAAACGAATGCTCGAGCTTCTCAACACACTGCAAAGCCTAACAGAAACAGGACTAGAGGTTCATGTTAACTGGTATTATCCCGAGGATGACGACGATTTACTGGATGAAGGGAGAGATCTATCGAGAATGCTTGAACAACCGTTAAGTATTATCCCCTATTAATTCAAAACTCAAACTTTGCCTCCATGCTAATAAAAGCTTTACAAAAATTTGCAGTTATTTTATTAGTATTTTGCTCAAACGCACTGCAAGCACAAATTCAGAAGGAACTGCCGCAGGCTTTGGCCGATGAAGTTGAAGCACAAATTTTAAAAGCCAATGATTTTGAGAGTTCAGGTAACTTCAATCAGGCCGCCTTCCACCTAAATAAGGCTGCCACTATTTACTGGGTTAATGGCTCACCCAATAAGGCCATTGGGCTGTTTGAAAAAACCATTGCACTTAACGAGAAGATTGGTAACAAGAATGCCATAAGAACGCTTAACAATAATATTGGTATTATCTATACCGATCAGGATAACTATCCAAAAGCCCTTGAATACTTCAATAAATCGTTGAACATTGCAAGGCAAATGAGCCAAAAGCCCGACATTGCAGCATCGCTACTTAATGTTGCCAGTGTACAATCGGAGATGACGCAATATGCCGATGCTGCGAAAACCTTAGAGGAAGCCAATGCACTTGCTAGGGAGCTGAACGATGAAAAAATGCTTCGCAACTGTTACTCCTTACTTGCTGATGTTTACGAGAAAATGGGTAACTCAGAAAAATCGACTGAATACTTTACCCTTTACACTACCATAAGCAGGAAAATTCAGCGCGAAGAGATGCGCAACCACGATAACCAAGCGCGCAAAATTGTTGAGGATGCCCAAACTAAGGTTACAGAAATTAAACATGCAAAGGAGATAACCGAAAAAGAGCTACTTAATAAGCAGCAAACCCTTAAGGAGACTGAGGAGAATCTTGTGCAGATTGAGCAGGTATCGAATGATCGACAAATGCAAATTGATTTGCTAAACAAGGATAAAGAACTAAATGATGCTATAATAAAAAACCAAAAATTAGTTCGAAATGTTTTCCTCTTTATCATCTTTGTTGTACTATCCTTTGCGATACTTTTCTTTTACAACCTAAGCGTAAAAAACAAGGCCAACGAAAAGTTGAAAACACAGAATATCGAAATCCTCAAACAGAAGGAGCAAATTGAACAAGTTAATCAGCATTTGGAGGAGGCTTTCAATAAGATTGATAAACAAAACTCCGATATTACCAGAAGCATCAACTATGCTCAGCGTATTCAAGAGGCAATGCTGCCTCCGTTAGGTGACCTTTCGATTTTTAAAGGCAATTCATTCATTCTACTTAAGCCACGAAACATTGTTAGTGGTGATTTTTACTGGTTTACAGGATATGGATCTCCCGAAATACTAAATGAAGAGAAGAACAAAAACTTCATCAAGCTACATAACCTGCCTGAGGTTGAAAAAGGATTTTTAATATCGGCTGTTGACTGCACTGGGCACGGAATACCCGGTGCTTTTATGAGTATGATAGGCTTTAACCTGCTCGAGAGCATTATCCGAAGTGGAATTGTTAGACCCAATAAGATACTTGAACATTTACATAGTGCAATAAGACGCCTACTTAAGCAGGATACAACCGACAATAGGGATGGCATGGAAATGGCCATTTGCAGTATTGTTGATGATGGCAAAAAGGTGCTTTATGCAGGAGCAAAAAATCCGTTAATCTATATATCAAATGGAGAGCTAAGCTACCTTAAAGGGGATCCCCTTCCAGTTGGTGGAAGGCAAAAAGAGAACCATAGAGAATTTACTTTACACACAATTAACGTTAATAGTCCAACAACATTCTACATCTTCTCCGACGGGATTACTGATCAGTTTAGTGGCATTGATGGGGAAAAATTTGGCACAAAAAGGTTTAAAGAACTCCTACTGGACATACACAAACTCCCAATGCTAGAACAAAAGGAAAAACTTGAACAACGAATGAGTGAATGGATGAATAGCAGAAAGAAGCAAATTGACGATATAATTGTTATCGGCTTTAAAATTGACGACACAAAACTTGAATTTTAAAAGAATTTACTATATTTAAAGTACTATACAATTCTGTAATTTAGCAGAATAGCATAATCAGCATTTAAAACAAAAACAATGAAAATTGTTAAGCTTACCATACTCTTTACAATTGTTTTGCAGCTTCACCTTTTAGGGCAGGTTCAATTAAAACATGAAGCAAAACTTTTTATCGACAGCACCGGGCAGGTGTTTACCAGAGTTGATGCTCCTGCCTATTTCTTTATTTCCCCCGCCGATTCGGCAGAAAACCTTACGCTCATTCCAAGTGATGATAAACATGCCAACCCAATGATGTGGGATGGTCACGGTTCGCAATATATTGTTTACAGAGACTTGAAGCAAAACATGAATATTCGCTTTAAGATAGTTGCTGATGGAATATCTCCTAAAAGTAAACCATTGTTTACAAAAGGACTCCTTTTTAACTACGACAATACCTTTTTTTCCGAAGTTGGATCTGAAATGACCATTACAGCAACCGATGCAATGACTGGAGTTGATTGCTCTTACTTCTCAACTGATGAGAATCCGTTTCAGAAAGCTGACCACCCCATAACTTTTAACAATGAGGGCGAGTTTTATGTAAAGGCCTACTCGGTTGATAATGTTGGCAATGCCGAAGAGATTAATGAATACAGAATTATCACCACAAATAGCGCATCCATTCAGCTTAGCAACATCTACTTTGGGCTAGGCAGCACAGAACTTATTTCCGAGGCAGCTAACGAACTAGATAAATTGGTAAACCTTTTACAAACCTATAAGGATATACATCTTGAGATTAGAGCACACACCGATAGCAGAGGAGAAGCCAACTACAACCTATTCTTATCCGAAGGAAGAGCTCAATCGGTTATTAGGTTCTTAAAATCAAAAGGAATTGCAGAGCACAGACTGTCGGCAAAAGGCTATGGCGAAAGCCAACTGGTTAACGAGTGTTCCGATGGTGTATCGTGTCCCGACGAGAAGCATAAAGCAAACCGAAGGGTTGAACTTATTGTAACGAAAAGTTTACCCTAACAAAACACACTAGTAAGGCATGAAATATTTTACACATTCCCTATTGCTCACTCTTGCGCTCACCATGGTATCAGTATTTTCTGTTGCTCAAAAAACTGATACATTTTACACCGATTCTACCGGTGCTCTATTTGTGAATCCCAATACACCTATACATCTTTACTTTTCAACATCGCCCGATGGCAAGGATGCGGTTAGGCTTAAGAGCCTAGAACCCGAAGGAGAGCCTTTGTACTGGGATGGGCACGGACCCCAATACCTTACTTACCTAAACTTATACCTAGGTCGTAGAGTAAGATTCGATCTATTTGCCGATGGTCTCCCTCCCAAAACATCGCCCAATTTTGATGTAGAGCAAGGCTACCAAAAGGGAAATATATTATGTATCGCCGGAGCTGCTAAAGTTGAGTTCATCTCAATCGACGACCATTCAGGCGTTTGCAAATTAATGTACTCTGTTAATGGAAACGAATTTACACAATATGCCCAACCCTTAGTTTTTGATAACGAGGGACAATACACACTAAGATTTTACGCAATAGATAACGTTGGCAATAAAGAGGATGAGGGCGAAAGAACAATTCTTGTTGATAAAACTCCACCAGTATCTGAACTGAAATTTATTGGTTATGAACATAATAGCACTGTTGCATCGGCAACAAAATTCGAATTGATTGCCAACGACTCAAATGGTATAAGGGGAACATATTACTCAATTGATGATGCTGCTGAGAAACAGTATAAAACCCCAATTGCATTGACCAACCTCTCCGAGGGAGAGCACACCATAACTTTCTTCTCAGTTGATATGGTAGGTAATACTGAAAAAAAACAGCAACTCAACTTCTACATTGACAAAACACCCCCAATGGTTTTCGAGGAGTTAATTGGGAACACCTACATGGTGGCAGGTAAAGAGTTTTCATCAGGACGAAGCCAACTGCGCATTGTTGCCGTTGATAATAAAGCTGGTGTTAAGGAGATTCACTACTCAATAAACAATCAACCCTATAAACTTTACGAAAAAGCTGTTTATCTGTCGGATATTAGCGGTGCGGTTTCGGTAAAATCATTCGCAATTGACAATGTTGGGAACAAGGGTATTAGCGATACCGAAGGACAGCAATTTTCAATGCCAAAGGTGGATATTACAGGGCCAAACATAAAGTTTACTCTAAAAGGGCCAAAATTAACGCTGAGGGATAGCCTATGGATAAGTCCAACAACAAAAATAGGCGTAACAGCAAAAGATGACGGTTCGGGCTTGAACCGTGTTGAATATAAGGTTAATGAGGATATGCCCCGCCAATATACTGACGAGTTTAGCATTGACCAGTCGGGTGTATACAAAATCACATCAACAGCATGGGATAATGTGGAGAATCTCAACATTAATAATCTTGAACTTCGAATCGATGCTAATGCACCAGAATTATCATATATTTTCTCGATAAAGCCCCATAAATATGTTAATGAGGCCGAAGAACGGGTAGCCGTTTATAGCGATGGCGTTGTAGTTTACCTTGCAGCCTCCGATGATAATGTTGGTGTTGATAGGATTATGGTTTCGGTTAACGAATTGAGCGAAAAAGCATACAGCCAACCATTAAGCGGCTTTAAAGCTAACCAAAAACATACCTTAAAGTTAAGGTGTATTGATAAACTTGGGAACGAAAAGGAGGCAACCATTAATTTCTGGGTCGAATAGAGAATTTGGTATTTTATGCTAGCCTAATGCTGAATTCCTCAGTAGTATGATTCTTTCTCTACTCAAATACCGCAACTGCCCTATTGTATATTCCCTGAACATAGGCAATGGCCATCCCAAAATTTGTAATCGGAATGCCCGCTTCAATCGCTGGCAAAAGTCTCGACTTTAGTTGTTTTGGGGTTATCATACAGCCTCCACACTGTATAACCAAAGCATAATCGGTTATGGCCCGGGGCAGTTTATCAAGGCCAGCTACAAAATCGAACTCAAGCTCTTTACTGGTAAAGTTGCGAATCCAAGTCGGAATTTTAACACGACCAATATCTTCGCACGACACGTGATGTGTACAACTCTCCAGTATCAAGACCCTATCCCCATTCTTTAGTTCAGCAATTTTAGGCGTTCCCTTTATGTAACTATCAAAATCGCCCTTAAAGCGGGCTAAAAGAATACTAAAACTTGTTAGTGGAACATCTGCAGGGATTAATGAATCTGCAAGTGAAAATATTTTACTATCTGTTACTGCAATGGCAGGCTTAATTCCTGTGCTACGCAGAAAACCTTCCACCTCGGTCTCCTTTAGCACAATTGCTATAGCATCATTATCAAGAATATCACGAATTGCCTGAACCTGTGGTAGGATTAGTCGCCCCGCTGGTGCTTCCGTATCAATAGGTGTAATGAGCAGAACAATATCACCTTTACCAATGATTTCACCCAAAAGGCTTGGCATTTGCCATGACGAATCGGGAATAGTTTGCTTAATTGCATCCACCAATTGCTTTAACCCAACCTTTGTAATCATGCTCATCTCAACAATCGTAGGCTTTTGGGGCAATGCTTGTAGAGAGGTTTTCAACTTGCTGTTTAGTTGAGTCAAATCGATTTTATTGTGAATTATAATGAATGGAACATTTTGCTTACTGAACCTTTCAACCAATTGTTCCTCAAAATCGCCCCACAGGCTATTGGTGATTATTAATATGGCTAAATCGATATGGTTTATTGTCTCAAAGGTTTTCTCAATTCGTTTTACTCCCAAATCTCCAATATCATCAATACCAGCAGTATCTACAAGAATAACAGGGGCAAAATCAAGTAGCTCCAACGATTTTTTTACAGGATCGGTAGTAGTGCCTGGATGCTCCGATACAATAGCCACCGACTGACCCGTAAGCATATTGATTAGTGAACTCTTACCGCTATTTCTTCGACCATAGATGCCTATGTGGGGTTTTGATTCCCTTCCTTTACTCATTGTTGCTATTTTGGCTACAAAGGTAAAATATTTAGCGGGTTGAAATTTCTCGTTGATGCTTATTTAGTTTAAAGAATAATTGACATTGACGTGCTTGAGAAGATATAATTTTTTGCTATTTTAGTTGCCTGAATTGCCTAAAATTGGGGAGTATACGAATATTTGGCAATCATTAAAATTTGAACAGACCAAACGTTAACCATAAATGCTTGGCCAATAGATGAAAGTATTTTTAAATGGCATAGTACAAGTTGTCAAAAACACCATAGTCTTCTTTCGTAATTCGAAGCTGGCAAAAGTTCTATTGATAATTGTGCTTATAAAAATCCTTATTTTTTATGGTTTCCTTAAAGGGTTTTTATATCCACGCTACCTTAAGCCTAAATGGGATAGCAAGGAGCACCGCAGCAACGAAGTGATGAAAGACCTATTGAAAAAACCTAAAACTTATACATATGATGGAATCTATTGATATGTCGCTTGTGGATTGGTCGAGGCTTCAGTTTGCCATGACCGCGATAATTCACTGGCTGTTTATTCCAATAACTGTTGGAACTTCCTATATCATTGCCATTGCCCAAACCCTACACGTTAAAACTGGCGATGAGCATTGGGAGAAAGTCGCCAAGTTTTGGTCGAAACTTTTTGGAATTAACTTTGCCATTGGCGTAGGTACAGGAATTGTGCTTGGCTTGGAGTTTGGCACAAACTGGAGTAACTACTCATGGATATCGGGCGATATTTTTGGTGCACCCTTGGCCGCCGAGGGCATTATGGCCTTCTTCCTCGAATCGACCTTTATTGCGGTAATGTTTTTTGGATGGGGTAAGGTTAATAAAAAATTCCACCTCTTTTCAACCTATATGGTTGCCTTTGGGGCAAGCCTATCGGCACTATGGATTTTAGTTGCCAATGCATGGATGAACAACCCCATAGGAATGGTATTTAATCCGGATACTGCACGGCACGAGATGCTCGATTTTTGGAGTATAGTTCTATCCCCCAATGCGGTTAATAAGTTTTTACACACCATTGGTTCATGTTTTATTGTATCGGCATTCTTTGTTATTGCTGTAAGCGGTTGGTATTTGCTTAAGAAAAGAAATATCCTGTTGGCAAAGCGAAGTATTATAATCGCCTCTGTTTTTGGCTTACTCTCAAGCCTGTTTGTTGTATTAACCGGCGATGGTTCTGCATACAACGTAGCACAGCAACAACCAGCTAAACTTGCTGCCATGGAGGGACTTTATGATGGCACTGAGGGAGCGGGACTAGTTGCCTTTGGCATACTAAATCCTGGCAAAAAAGTTGGCGATGATATAGACGATTTTATCATCAAAATTGAAATTCCTAAAATGCTTTCACTGCTGGGGTACAGAAGCCTTGATGCATTTGTGCCCGGGGCAAACGATTTGGTTTACGGCAACGAAGAGTATAACATCATGTCAGCTTCAGAAAAGATGGAGAAAGGCAGAGTTGCACTTGATGCCCTTGCAGCATATAAGGAGGCACAAGCCCAAGGTGATGTGGAGCAGATGCAGCAATCACTCTCTGAATTTGAAGAGAACTCCTACTATATGGGATATGGATACTTGCATAAACCCGAGAGCATTCTTCCGAACATCCCGTTCATATTTTACAGCTTTCACGTAATGGTAATACTAGGTTTTGCATTTATTGGCATTGCAGCCTTAATGCTTTACCTAACTATTAAAAATAAGCTTGAAAAGCACAAATGGCTTCTATGGATAGGTATTTGGAGTTTCCCCTTGGCCGTTATTGCCTCAATGGCCGGATGGATTGTAGCCGAAGTTGGTCGTCAACCATGGACAATTCAGGGTTTTTTGCCCACAATGGTATCAACCTCAAACATAAGTTCAACTGCGGTAATACTAACGTTCTGGATGTTCTTAATACTGCTTATGACCCTAGTAGTTGCCGAGGTAAGGATTATGTACCTTGCCATTCGCAAGGGCCCAGATAATAAAGTTGACAAAATAAAGAAAGGAGGCTCAAATGATTAGCGCTTTATCACACTTGCAGTTACAGCAGTACTGGTGGCTTATTATGTCGATAGTAGGCTCAGGCTTAGTTTTTCTGCTTTTTGTTCAGGGAGGCCAAACGCTAATTGATGTGTTGGGTAAAACCAAAGAGGAAAAGAACATGATAATTAACTCCATTGGTCGTAAATGGGAGTTTACATTTACCACTTTGGTTGTATTTGCCGCTGGCATGTTTGCATCGTTCCCCCTCTTCTACTCTACCTCATTTGGAGGAGCCTATTACGCATGGATGATCTTCTTGTTTTGCTTTATTATTCAAGCTGTTTCATTTGAGTACAGGAGAAAAAAGGGCAACCTTTTAGGCGAGAGAACCTACGAGTGGTTTCTTTATATCAATGGATTTCTAGGTGCCTTTTTATTAGGAGCAGTTGTTGCCACATTTTTTACGGGCAGCGATTTTATTCGCAATGAGTATAACCTATCCACATGGCAAACTGAGCTATACGGTCTTGAGATACTATTCAACTTCACCAATATTTCGCTGGGCATAGCAGTGCTTTTCCTTGCCCGTACTTTAGGTGCAATGTACATAATCAACAATGTTGATTATCAAATTATTCGTGAGCGAGGCAAAAAACAGGTTGGCATAAATGCAGCTGTTTTTCTGGTTTTCTTCCTGTACTTTATGGTTACAATTTTACTGAAAGATGGTTTTGCCTATGACCCTACCACAAAAGAAGTTTTTATGGAACCGCTTAAATATCTTAATAATTACCTGGGAATGCCCGTAGCACTTATTCTTCTTTTAGTTGGAGTTTTACTGGTTCTGTATGGAATTGGAACTACTTGGTTTAAGAAAAGTACAAAGGGAATTTGGTTTGCAGGTCCAGGAACTTTTGCCACGGTGCTTTCGCTATTCTGGGTTCTTGGGTATAATAATACTAGTTTTTATCCATCTTTCGATTTACAAAGTTCGCTAACTATTGAGAATGCCTCATCGAGCCACTACACGCTAACGGCCATGACCTATATCTCATTTCTGGTTCCCGTTGTAATTGGCTATATCTACTATGCATGGCGATTGATAGACAGAAAAAAGATTACCATAGACGATGTGAAGGAGGATAGTGAGCATCATGTGTATTAGTGACTTCGAGAGCCACTTCGATGAACTCAGTGCATCGCTCAGTCACCGAAGAATTGAGAACCTCAGTCACCGCAGATTCGAGAGCCTTAAGTACCTTGAAAGACAATGCATGGACTAAGTCGTATGAAATGAAAAATAATTTATTTTTATTGTCTTTTGGGTTAGGAATAGTCAACCTAACAACATCTTGCTCAGAACAAAAATCAGTTACTGAACAACTAGATGTAAATGAAACTTCTACACTGATTAAGCAAGATACTCTTTATGAGCAGATTATTCAGCGCATTGAAAGCGTTAGAGAAGTATTTGAAAAAGATTTAGAAGTAAAAACCAAATTCAAAGACTTGTCATATAAAGACTTTCTTGAATATAACAAAGAAATTCTAGGTACAACATTTCAGACTAAATTGAGCGAAAAACTTGAAGTTGTAATTAATTCTAGATTGGATAATCTTATAAAAAAGCACAAAGTGCAGGTTGACCAAAAAATGTTGTTATATAAAGAGTTGAGAAAAAAGCACACCCCCTCTGAGTTTTTTAGCGTTTCATTTGCAGGTATTAGTAAAGAATATAACAGCTCACAGAGAGGCTTACAATATTTTAAAGTGAAATTTGAAATAACCCCATTACAAGGTCCTATTGAAGGAGGTTCTTTTCGATATAGAATAACCTCTAAACAATCAAAAAAAACTATTACAAGCGTTGATTGTAGATTCACACAGTATATTCAGAGTCCCTGTATATACATGTGGGAAGCATCTAATGAAATTGAACAGGAACTTGAAGGCTTAACAACTGAAAGCATTAAAGAGAATTATGATTTTGAGTATGATATTATGACCGTTGATATAAAAGGAGAAACATGCAATTCCAACTTAATAGATATCCCTTTTTACTCTGAATTGTATCTTGAAAAGGATACATTGACAAGAGATGAATATGCTAACTTAATTGAGGAATTGTTCTCTATTAAACCAATTTCACACCATACTTTATTGACAGAAGTAACTGATAGCGAGAAGCAAAATATTAATAAGCTAGCCTTTGAATTAGAAAAGTTAATAGACGAATTTTAGTTGGCGATAATTTGGAGCAGTACTTTATGACAATGGAAGAGTTGATACAAAAAATACAAATTGCATTTAAAGATGTTAAGTTGGAAGATGGCATTGGCCTCTGGGAAGGACAAGGCTTAGACAATTATGCTGATCAAAAAACTATGTTGGAATTAAGGGAAAAAGACGAAAGGAATAATTGGAATAATATCCCTTACAAAGACATTAGTCTTTGTCAAAGCTCGTTATCATTTTTTGATACTAAAGGAATGAGATTTTGTTTGCCTAAATTTTTATTGCTTGATATTTTAGCAGAACAACTATATCAAGAACAAGGAATTTCTTCGCCAGATGTTATCTTTACTTTAAGTTGTAATTCAAACGATGATTATCAGAAAAGCAGATTTTCTCTATTTAATAAGCAACAAATAGAATGCATAATTCATTTCTTGGAATATAAATTGCAAAAATTTATTGTTGAAGATAAGGAGTGTTCAACTAGTTTTGATTCAACAACAGGCAATGTTTATTCAGATTACGATTGTATTGAGCTAACAATTAATGATTGGAAACAAAAAATAAATTAAAAAAGATATGAAACACATTGCATCAATAATTTGGCTTATCAGCTGGCCGGTGCTAATCTATGCAACGTATTGGGCATGTCTAATTGCGCTACGAATGTTAGATAAGCAACTAAAAGAGAGTGAAACTCAAGAGCAATAAAAACTATTGTTTTTGAATTTGGCTTTTAAAAAAAGAAATACCCTACAAACAAAGTTTAGGCTTTGTTTGTAGGGTATTTTAATATATTAATCAAATAAGGGTTGACTCTAGCAAAATTTTGCATCCCATTATTACGCTCTACTCCTCTTTTATTGATGTCCAATTATTTAAGTCGAAAGCCCAATCCTTTATTTCGAAAGCATGTTTTATCTCGTATTTGGTTCTTGTTCTTAGATCCTGATGCCAAGTAGTGTAAAAAGTTTGGATGGTTCTTGAAACTGAATCTGTTTTAGTCGGGTCGTTCTGGTCAAATGTAATTGCACTAACATCAGCATTATTCATCAAACGCCAGTCCATTTTAAGAGGTAGGTTACTATGGTAATCCTTAACCATAAGCAGCGGATTTAGATGAAGAAATCGCTCCAATGAGATCTTATTATCCTCAGTCCAAACAATGGGTGCAGTAGTATTATACTCGCCCTTATAGTGCCACCAACTTGGACCATGATCGGAAACTAGTATAATTTTAGTATTATCATAAACATTGTTTTCTTTCATCCAACGAATCCATTTAGCAAAAGAATGGGTAAATGCCAGTTGACACTCATAAGGAGTAACATCACGAATAAAATTGTTATCCTGATCAATCAAATTCCAGGGATCATGGGTATAAAGCGAATGGATATAGATAAAGTTAGGTTTATCACTCCCTATATTAGAGATTAGAGGTAAAACCCTAACAAAATTGTACTCATTGAGTTCGCTTAAGTTCAAGTTCGATTTTTCCTTCATTATCCACTTTGTATTATTGTAAACTCGTGGTTTTAGGAAAAGTGGCACACTTGAAAAAACAGCATTCTCCCAAAGTCGCGTATACCAAATCTCTTCTGATTCTTCTAAATCCAGCTTTTTTGCCCATGCATCATGCCATTGGGGTAGATATGTGTCAAACTTGCTATGATCAATTGTTGAATAGCGCATTATTGTTGATGTAAGATCGTAGCCTTGCTCTTTAATCCTATCGTAGAACTCTTCGGTTGCATCGCTAACTTTTTGAGTTATCGTTCTGCTTTCATCCATATTCATATTAGCAATGGAGTATTTATCTCCACACATCATCGACGGAACCGTAGCATAAGTATAGTTAGCCATTGACATTGTGTTTGGGTAGTAGGTAAAGCCTGAATAATCGTCCTTTAACAAAGGTTCTTCATTAATAAAATCGTGCATATACCAACCCTGAGCTGCATCTATTATAAATAGAACCAGATTTTTCTCGGTTCTGGCAAAAGTGATTTTAGGATCACCTTCATCTTTCCCCGCAACAACTATTCCCTTAGAAAAAAGAGCTCCAGTTTTGTAGGCCAAGAAAGTGCTTTGCCCAATAATTAACACGTTAAGCAAAACTAACCCTAACATAATATGCTTGGTTTTAACTTTATTGTATAACCAATTCGCAAAAAAGTAAATGCACACAAGCAAACAGGCCTCAAGTAAATAATACCAATATCCTTTTGCCAGGTTCTCATCGTTTGAAAATTGGTTAACATTTAACACACCCACGTTGTTGGGAATTATTGAGCTATACAGAAAAACTATAATGGCAACAATAAGAAGAGACTTAATTGCTAGTGGCTTAACCCTTATGGGCAAGAAAATATAAACCATAAGTACGATACCCAAAAGGCCAATAAAGGGCAGAAAATTGTATACTAAAAAACTAATTGCCGGAAAATCAAAGTTTGCAGGGTACGATGAGTAAACAATCATGGGATTCCAAAAGAAGATTGTCCCTGAAACATATAAGCCCGACAATAAAAGCAGAAGCCATCCTCCCTTTGGCAAATAAAATTTAGGCTTAAAATTCTCTTTCAGGTAAAATGGGGAGGAAAGTAAAACAATTACAAGACCTAATGAAACAAAGTTTAACCATGAAGTATCCTGAATCTCAATATTTAGGTTAAGCAAAGAGAGAGTGAGAACACTATCCTTCACTATTGCAAAAAACGTAAGCAACTGCATTGAGGCTAAAACTGCAATACAGAAAAACAGGAAGCATAATAGCCATCGATTAAACTGTTCTCTGAACTGAATTAGGCTGGCAATATTTATTATCCCAATGAAAACTAATAAGACCAGAGATAACTTTAAAAGGTTATTATTTACTCCTGAAAAGTAAAATCTTGCAGCAAAATAAAAGTAGAATGCCAAAAACAGCATTGTAAGATAAACCTTTGGATTGATACTCCTTATGAAAGCATTTAGACTAATCGCCTTTTTTGCCAACGACATTACAACAGCTATCGTTATGCCCAAAAACAAACTAATTAGAAACGAGAAGCCTATTCTAAGATAGATAGAATCAAAACTATGCTTAAATGCCCAATGAACTTGAAGAGCAGTGAGTACTACAAAAACTGCAATAATTACAAGTATTGCTTTACCAAACTGTAATCTTACCCTTTGCAAAAAATTGTTTGGCCCAACTCCTTGAAACAGGTTGCCAATTCTTTTTGTACTAATACCAAATACCTCGGGATTGGTAATAAAAAGCCTGAAAAAGCTAAAAACATTATTCATTGTCCAATAAAGCACTAAACCCGATGGTAGATTAAACAGCAATACCAAAAACACACCTGCAATTGCAAACATTTGGTTTCGTTCCTTCTTATCGCCATTGATTGTATATAAATAGGCGGTAATAACATTCACCAGCGTCATTAAAATAGGAAGTATATTAACTGAACCAAGTAAACCGTCAGGTGCTCCTAAATCATTAATAAAAAGAAAATCTATACCAGAAAGAGGTTCATAATTTATAAGAAACTGGTAGGCTGCAATAAAAAAGGGAATCTGAAGAAGTAGGGATAGAATGGGAATTAAAGCCTTTAATGGGCTGTAACCATGCTGCCTATTTAATGTTTTAAGGTAGTAGAAGCGCTCTTGTCCCTTGTAGCATCGCTTAATTTCATCAGCAACAATTTTCATGCGCTGCTTAATTTCATCGTTACGCTTTTTGCCTTTCTCAATAAGCATAAATATGGGCAGTAACCCCAACGAAATGATGAAACTTAGAATAATGATAGATAAACCATAACTGCCAGTTAGCTCATATCCAAGAAGAAATATCTCCCTAATAATGAATGTGAATGGGGCCAATAAATAGTCGAAAAAACTCATAGCCTAATTATAATAAAATGATTACTTAATCATCCAAACCATTAACAATCTGCAATATTTGGTTTGCAGCAACTTCGCCTGCATTTCCAAAGTTGAACAAAGACTCATCCCTTAATTCTTCAAGTTGCATTAATGGAGGGTCATCAAGCAATTCGTTTACAATCGACCCAATTCTCTCAATATCATTCTCATCAAATATTCTGCCTAATCGGTCACGTTCGCGCATTTCCCACATTTGGTAGTTAAGTTCACTTCCCTCAAACCCTTCTATGGTTTCAAACTCTGTTTTAAGGAGCAAAACTGGCTTGGAGAAGAGAAAAGCATAATCCCATATAACCCCAGAAAGGTCGCTTATCATAATGTCTGACTTTTCCATGCTGTCAACCCCTGTGGGATTGGTGTCAATTGTTAGCCTAGGGTTATTTTCAGCATACTTCCTTAGTTCATCCATAAGCTTTGGGAAACTCACAAACGACTGTGGGTGTGGACGAAGTATAACATCGAATGTGGTATTATTCAACAAACTTGTAAAAAAAGCAACACCAAAGCGATTGATAATTGAATACTCTTTCCACGTGGGGGCAACCAGTACTATCGGGTTCTTTTTTTCTGATTTGGGCAAACTATTCAAATCATTAAGCATTACATCATAGTAGGTTAATCCTGTTTCTAGAAGCATTTTCTTTTGCGCACCTCGCTTTTCCTCCAACTTTTGAATGCCCTCAATCTGGTGTGGACCTGAGCAAAAAACAGAATCAAAATAGTCGAAGGCAAATTTCCGATAGGTAAACACGTCAATTGGAGCATGAACAATATGCCCGTAGTGCTGAACCTTTTTCGATCGTTGAATCATCATAACATCGAGTTGTGGGGTGGTCATCCCCACAAATTTTGTCTTAAGCTTATTCAGATAAACAGATGTCATGGTCAGATTCCCTATATACTTACTCTTATAGAAATCAGACTTATAGTTTAACCCAGGATCTTCCTTATCAGAGGTTAGGTAGGCACAGGGAACGCCTTTTTTTTCTAAAGCACGGATTATGGGCAAAAAAACAGACCAGTACTGTCTCCCCTCCGAGTAAAAAACGATATCAGTCCCACTAAGTTCTTCGCCCGCTACAAAGCCCCTACCTAAAATCAGATTTTTTAATCGGTAAAAGTAACCTCTTAGCGAGAAAGCTACAGTTGCTACAAGAGCAATAATAATGTAAAGCAGCGCACTTGTTGAGGCTGGGTCGATATATAAAATAATTGATGCCATTACAATTTTTTATCGTTAATACTAAGTGCCTTAAAACTAACTACATCCCTTTCTAGTGTAGTAAAAATTATAAATTTCAGGTTGTTTGAGTCAAAAATGTAAGCACATTATCCTTTGAAACTCTTCTAGGATTATTCCCTAACCTCTCAACATTAATATTCTCAGCAATAATGCTTGGATCAAAGTCTTTTATCAATTCTGATAAATTGATGGTTATCCCCACTTTTCTGAAGAAATTATCTAAAACAGCATATGCAGTTTCTATATCAGCATTAATCAGGTTAAGCACTTTGTCAATGCGCATTTTCACACTTTCAACACCTCTGGGGTCGGTACAATTCTGATTAGTTAAAGCATAGTTAAACCCCAAAAAGTATGGCAGACTCAGGGCTACTGCATGCCCGTGGGGTATATTGTAATAGGTTGTAAATGCATACGATATTGCGTGCGGGGCAGTTGTTTTTGTAATATTAATGGCTTTACCTGCTAAAAATGAAGCCTCGAGCATTTGCTCCATTGCCAACGCATCGCTAAGTACTACTGCGCTATGGAGATTATTCCAAATCAGTCCTATTGCTTTTAGACCATAGCTCTCAGATTCTTCTGTAGCATTCACGCTCCAAATAGACTCAACCGCCTGACAAAATGCATCGAGCCCTGTACAAGCGGCAAGGTAAGGGCTTGCAGTTTTTAAGAAATAAGGTGACAGGTAAACTGAGTTGGGTAAAATTGATGGACTGTTAACCGAGTACTTCATATTATCGATATAGACAACAGAAAACATTGTTGCTTCGGAACCTGTACCGGCCGTAGTGGGTATGGCTAGTAGCGGTGTTTTATGTTCTGCAATTTGGGCATTACCTGTTATCAAATTGGCTAACTCTGAATGTTGATGGGATAACACGCTAATAAGTTTTGCCATGTCGAGCACACTGCCCCCCCCAATGGCAATTATTAGATCGAAGTCTCCCTCTCTGAAAATTTCAATGCCCTTTTGTAAATCTTCAATCTTTGGGTTAACACTAAAATTGTGAAAGGATGTAATTTCTGCTGTACCAATTAAGTTCTCAATAAACAGTTTAGCACCTGATACTTCAAACGATTTATTTGCTCTTACCAAGAAAATCTTGCTAGGGCTAAAATCTTTAACAAAAGATACTAATTCGCCCTGTTGATATTCTCGGAATATACGCTGCCCCATTACTGCTCAAGATTTTGCATAAAATCCCTCTTATTGTCAATGGGCTTAACCGTTGGCCTTCCTAAATCGTCTCGCGAACCCACCCTTACCTTCACCTCAATGAGCATTGGACATGCCCCAGATGAAACATCTTTTAAAGCCTTTATCAACTCATCTGTGGTTGTAACAGACAATGCCTTTTTGTATCCGCTTGCAAGCGCAAGTGCAGGGATATCGATATTAAATGCTACAGTTGGTTGACCACCTACAGACTCGTGAGCACCATTATTAATTAAAATATGTATAAAATTTGAAGGAGCCATGTTTCCTGTTATGGCCAATGAGCCCATGTGCATAAGTAAAGCACCGTCACCATCGAGACAAATAACCTTCCGTTTTGGCTTGTTTAGTGCAATAGCCAAAGCAATCTGACTTGAATGTCCCATTGACCCCACAGTTAAAAAGTCGAAATGATGTGGTTGCTTTAAGTTTGCACGATATTCAAAAAGTTCACGAGAGGTTTTTCCTGTTGTTGAAACAATGATTTCATCACTGGTTAGCTGATTGACTACCTGCTTAATCACATCCTCACGACAAAGTTCAAAGTCACTCAGAACCTTCTCCTTTATGGTATATTTACTAAATGTGTCCTTCTTTACTACAATTGCATATGATGTTCCGGTATTCTGTATTTCATAGATTGCCTCTTTAACCTGACGGTATGCATCCTCTTGCTTATCACTAAGTACTTGATAAGGAATTCTCATTGCTTTCAGCAAATCGAGAGTTACCTCTCCTTGTGTAATATGCTGTGGTTCGTCCTTAACACCAGGCTCACCTCGCCAACCAATCATAAGGAGTATGGGTATATTATAAACCTGTTTATCGGTAAGCGAAATCAATGGATTAACAGCATTACCAATTCCCGAATTTTGCATATATACCATTGGGATTTTTTTTGTAGCCATATGGTATCCCGCGGCAAGTGCAACAGCATTCCCCTCGTTAGCCGCAATTATATGGTTATTCCTGGGCGTATTGTCGGTGATATATGCGCAAATATCCTTCAATAAGGAATCGGGAACTCCACTAAAAAAATTAACCTGATTCTCTGCCAACCAATCGTAAAATACTTTAGGACTAATCATTATTTTGTGCCAGGGATTAAGTTTAGTATCTCTTTTATCGACATGCACTTATCGTTGGCCTCCAACGACCGCTCATGCATAAGTATTGATTTTGCTACATCAACCATTGCTGGATAGGCACTACGAAGCAGATGATTTGCATATATAACGATGTTTACTCCTGCCTTCATAAGTTCCTCCTCATACAAATGGTTGTAACTTGACGGAACAGCAACCAGCGGAACCCTTTTCTCAAACTTATTATAACGCTCACAGAATTCCAGCACTTCTTTACCGTCTTTTTCTTTACTATGGATCATAATACCATCGGCACCTGCTTCAATGTATGCAGCAGCACGAGTAATAGCATCGTCAACTCCTTGCTTAAGGATTAGGCTCTCAATCCTTGCTATAATCATAAAGTCCTTAGTTACTTGAGCCTTTTTACCAGCACCAATCTTATGACAAAAATCCTCAATACTCGATTGGGTTTGTGGCACATCAGTGCCAAAGAGCGAATTCTTTTTTAGTCCGGTTTTATCCTCAATAATAATTGCTGAAACACCTAATCGTTCTAGCGTTTTTACGGTAAAAACAAAGTGCTCTGGTATTCCGCCAGTATCACCATCATATACAATTGGTTTGGTGGTTACTTCCAAAATATCGTTCAAACTGTGCAAACGAGAGGTAACATCAACCGCTTCTATATCGGGCTTACCCTTTGCTGTAGAATCAGTCAAACTGCTAAGCCACATGGCATCAAACTCTTTCTGTCTGCCATCCTGCTCAACGCTAATGTGCTCAACAATTAAACCTGTAAGCCCATTATGGGCTTCTAAAACCTTAACAATTGGTTTTGATTCTATTAATCTGCGGAAGCGCTCCATTCTGATATTGGGCGTTGTGCCAACCTCTTTTAAACTCTGATTTAGCTGAGTTGATGATATCCCTTTTGTATACGGAACCTCATGCAATTTACCCCCCCATTCCGCTAATGCATCGATAACCCTTTGGCGAGTTTGGCTCTGTACACCCTTTTTCCAATCATCACCATGCACAACATAATCGGGCTTGAGCTCGCGAAGATTTGGTACATAGTCGAGCTCGTTTTGCGGAATAACCTTATCAACACCCTTTATGCTTTCAATAATTATTTTCCGTTGCTCATAATTAAGTGCAGGAAGTCTTTTGTAGCTGGCAATAGCTTTATCTGTTAAAAGTCCAATGATTACATCACCAAGTTTACTCGCCTCCTTAATAATGTTCAGATGACCAGGGTGAATCATGTCGGCACTCATGCCAACGTATACTTTTTTCGCCATTTCGGAATGTTAAATTAGGATAAACAAACTATCTATATGGAAACCAAATCAATTCATTAACATATAAATTACCAAACACAGCAAAGTTAATAATTCCTATCGGTTCATCAATTTACCATCAGTACTAAAATGAAATACTTATAAGCCTTGGTTTTATTTTTTTAATCAATAAGATTAACTTGATGTGAAATTTAATAAAAAACATTACCGACACCCACGAATAGAATTTAAAAACTCTATGTTTACTGTCAATTAGCTAACTTTGTAAAAAAATAAAGATGAGCATTTTGCCCATTAACGATTGGTTTGCCAAAGATTTTAAGCATCCGCTTATTATTGCAGGTCCTTGCAGTGCAGAGAGCAGAGAGCAAGTACTTAGTACAGCTATTGCCATAGCAAACACTGGAAAGGTAAATGCATTGAGAGCAGGAGTTTGGAAGCCCCGTTCGCGGCCGGGCACTTTTCAGGGTGCTGGTGAGCCAGCTCTTGAGTGGCTTGTAGAAGCAAAGAGAGAGACTGGCCTTCCGATAATTATTGAGGTGGCTACCCCCCAGCATCTGGAAACAGCTATGCGCTATGGAGTTGATATGTTTTGGGTGGGCGCACGTACATCATCAAACCCGTTTTCCATTGATGAGTTGGCAAGTGCTATGGCAGGATTAGATAAACCAGTGCTTATAAAAAACCCCATTCATCCCGATCTTGAACTTTGGCTTGGCAGCATTGAGCGTTTTGCAAAAGCGGGTGTAAAAAAGTTGGGGGCAATTCATAGAGGCTTCTCCCCTTTCCAAAAATCGATATACAGGAACCTACCTAAATGGGAAATACCCATCGACCTGAAGACCCATATACCAAACCTTCCTATTATTTGTGACCCAAGTCATATAGCGGGCAAGCCTGGGTTAATTAAGGAGGTTTCGCAAAAAGCGCTCGACCTATCGATGGATGGGCTTATGATTGAAACTCACATCAATCCTAAACTAGCCCTTAGCGATGCAAAACAGCAGGTTACCCCCTTGCAACTTGTTGAAATACTTGATGGGTTATTGTACAGAAAGGCCTCTCCTAGTACACTTGAGTTTATTGATATCCTTGAGTCATTCAGAGAGCAGATTGACTCCTTAGACCAGCAACTCCTTGAGCTGCTCTCTCAACGGATGGATATTGTAAAAAAAATTGGTGAGTATAAACTGAAGAACAATGTGGCTATCATGCAGCTTAGGCGTTGGGAAGAGATGGTTAATTCGAGGGTAGAAATTGGCAACGCTCTTGGGCTTGATGAGAGGTACGTAAAAAACCTGCTCAGGCTAGTTCACAAGGAATCTATCCAAAAACAGGCCGAAATACTATCATCAAGCAGAAAACCTAAAGGGTAAATTCTGTTAAGCTTCCACTATTCTATAATCGTAACCTTCCATAATGGGATTTGAAAGCACTTTTGAGCATGCTTCGTTTACCCTTTCCATGGCAATCTCCTTTGTGGGTGCCTCAATCTCAAGGGTAATATGCTTACCTATACGCACATTATCAACCTCGGCAAAGCCGTTATTCTGCATAACCATTCCAACTGCTTTCCCTTGAGGATCTAAAAGCGCCTTTAAGGGCATCACGTTGATTTCTGCGATATATTTCATAGTTCGGTATTGTTATGTTTGGTAAGGCAAAACTATTAAAATTCAGCCAACATAAAAAAAACTAATTCAACATTCCATTTTTTGATAAAGAAATATGGCGGGTTTTGAAGCAAAATTTTCATTTAGCCCTACGCCCGCCATACTTTATTAGTCTTTGTTGTGGTCTGATTTACCAAGTATATCTAACACCAAGTGATGCTCCCCAACCAAAACCATTATTATATCCAACAAAATCAAACATTGGGCGGGTATCTATACTCAATAAGATTGGTGCACCGTGTTTGTTGAAATCATACTCTATACCTATCTGACCTCCTATACCAAGACTTACTCCAGACGATTTAACATCATCATCATCACCTCTCCAGCTATAAAAGCCTAATGCAGCACCTGGGCCTACATACCAATTTAAGCCTTCAGTTATATTCCAATCCCATTGGTATGTTCCAGAAACAAACATATTACTATAGTCTTTATATCCTCTGAACCCTAAATCAAATTCAAGACGATTTAAGTTACTTAATCCGTGTTGATAAGAAATTTCTGCTCCATTTGAACTTCCATCTCCACCGAAACGAAGTCCAATAGCATGAGGGTTAACTTGCGCTTGAGTATAAAAACTTACGCTTGAAATTAAAAATAGAATTGTTAAAACCTTTTTCATTTGTTTTAAAGTTAAAAATTTTCCTACTCTTGAGGCTTTTCGGTTCCGCCCTATCTTTTAATCCAGTAACACTTAATATCTTCACTAAGTTTACACAAACGACAATAAATATAGATTGCTTTCAGATTTTCCCACAATAAAATCTAAAAGTTTCTGATTAATTGTTGTACCTAATCCACTTCCACATATCGCCCCAACTGTGTTTCTTTCCGTAAAGCAGAATGCCCGTACGATAAATTTTACCTGCTAACCAAGTTACCACAATGAAGGTAATTATTAAGATTGCACCAGAGAGGATTAGTTCCCAAGCAGGCACACCATAGGGTAAACGTGTAATCATAACAATGGGTGAGGTAAACGGTATCATTGAGAACCAAAAGGCTATTGTACCATCAGGCGATCTTAAACCGCTCACCATTACCACTATGGCTAAAATTAGCGGAAGGGTAATTGGCAAAACCAATTGTTGAGTATCTGCCTCGTTATCAACAGCCGAACCAACTGCTGCAAACATAGCTGCATATAGTAGGTAACCACCAAGGAAGAAAAAGATAAATCCTCCAATAATTAGGGCAAAGTTAATATTAGAGAGTGCATTCATCATTTCACCCATAAAACTATCACTAGCAATACTGTCGGGCATTTGACTTGCAGCACCCGAGGTCTCCATCATGTTGGTAACCATGTCTTTGTTGGCGTTAACTGTCTCAGGCTTGTCAAGCAGTAGATTTCCAGCAATTGCAACCAATCCAAAAGTGAGAATTGCCCATAGTATAATTTGCACAAGGCTAACCGCTGCAATGCCTAAAATCTTCCCCATCATTAGTTGGAAGGGTTTAATCGACGAAACGATAACCTCAACAATACGATTACTCTTCTCCTCAATTACACCACGCATTACCTGAGTTCCGAAAAGGAAAATTAGCATGTAGATAATAAAACTGAGAATATAAGCTAAACCCATGGCCAATTCGGTTGAACTCTCCTTGGCTTCGCCATCCTTGCCCCACTTTATAGTGCGCACTCGAATTGATGTTTTAATGTTTTTAAGAATCTCGTCGAGATTCTCGATATCGTATGACATCAATTTTTGCGATTCAATCTCTGTTTTAAGGGCACTTGATATGTGCGATGTAATATCGATGGATGGTTGCTTATCAGAGTAAATTACCACTGCATCTGGCGATGTGGCAACCATTTTGCCAATATAAAGCACAGCATAATAGTTCGATTCTTGAAAAGTATCCTTTAAATCATCAACCTTAACACCGGTAAGAAATGAAAATTTAAGATATTCTGTTTCTGGAATTTTACCTTCAAAAATCCCCGTGTCATCAATAACAGCAATGTGCCTCTCATTGGTATCTTCCATAGTTGCAATAAGTGCTGGCACAATCATCAACGCCGCAAAAAGTATGGGCGTGAGAACTGTCATAATGATGAACGATTTTTTCCTAACCCTGGTTAGGAACTCTCTTTCAATAACTAGCAATATTTTTTTCATCTGTCTATTTATTAATTTTCAAAGGAACTGATGGAACATCCATGGAGTAGTCATTCTCCTGCGGGTTACCGCTGTTAATATGGCTGTTTCATAACACAATTCTCTCCTTGTTCTTTATAAGTTACTTAAGGCCATGGGTTTTATTGTACTCCTGAACTACCTGGATAAAAATATCGTTCACACTGGGAACAGCCTGCTTAAAGCCCACAATCTCAACCACAGGTATTACCTGTTGTAACAATCGGTTATCGGCAGAGAACTGGTTTACTTTTATTTGTGCCTTTACAAGGCCTGCATCTTCCTTATGGCTAATAACTTCATAATTACTATCTAAGTTACTAGTAACTTTTTTGATGTCACCCTTAAAGGCTAGTTCAAATACATTGCTTCCGTAATCGAGCCTAACCTTATCAATTTGACCGCTAAGAATATTTTTTGACCTGTTAATTAGCGTGATGTGATCGCACATCTCCTCAACACTTCCCATGTCATGCGTTGAGAATATTATAGTTGCACCTTTTTTTCGTAATTCATGAATCTCATTTTTAATGATATTCGCATTAATAGGGTCAAATCCGCTGAATGGCTCATCGAATATTAGCAGCTTGGGTTCATGAATTATAGTTACCACAAACTGTATTTTTTGTGCCATCCCCTTCGAGAGTTCCTCTATCTTTTTATCCCACCATCCCTGAATCTCAAGTTTCTCAAACCAGTACTTTAGTCGCTTAAGCGCCTCTACACGACTAAGTCCCTTAAGGCGAGCCAAGTATAGGGCTTGCTCACCAACCTTCATCTTTTTGTACAACCCGCGCTCTTCGGGTAAGTAGCCAATATTGTAAATATCGTCTGAATTAACAGGACGGCCACCAAACTCAATCTGTCCCTTATCGGGAGCAGTAATCTGATTAATAATACGGATGAGAGTTGTTTTACCAGCACCATTTGGGCCAAGTAGCCCATAAATACTACCCTCGGGTACTGAAATACTCACATCATCAAGCGCCAAGTGATTGGTAAAACGCTTTTCAATGTTACTTGCAGTTAGAATATTCATTTTTTTATAGTTGGATTTTTCGGTATAAAAATAACAGCATTTTTGATGAGCACCAAGATGTTTGTAAAATTAACCTATAGTTGATGTTTTTTTAGCTAAAATTAGGATTCGAAGCATAAAATACAAACTTCCACAGACAAAGCCATTCGGCTTAATTAAACTTAAAAGTTTAACTTTAGTCATATATTTATTGAATATTATCATCAATTCTATACTAAAATATAGTTTAACAAATTCTATTACTTAATCCCATTTTCGGTATGAAGAAGTTACTCATTTTATTATCTATTAGCGCATTGGTGTACTTACAGCCAGTATATGCACAGAGCATTTTCGATAGGGAAAATGATCCATACTTTGGCGAATCATGTACTAGCATACTTGTTGGCAAAAAGGCCTCAACCGACGGATCGGTAATTACGAGCCACACCTGTGATGGGCGTTACCGCACTTGGCTCACCCTTGAAAAAGGTGAAAAATTTGAGAATAATGCTGTGACGGCTATCTACAAAGGACTTCTTAAAACCGAAACGCCATGGGACATGCGAAACGTAACCAAGGCAGGCGAAATTCCTCAAGCTAAAGAGACTTATGCATTTCTGAATACCGCTTACCCTAGCCTTAATGAAAAGCAACTAGCTATTGGCGAAGCAACTATTACGGGAGAAAAAATATTGGTAAATGAGAATGGAATGTTCCTTATTGAGGAATTACAACGCATTGCTCTTCAGCGATGCACAACTGCTCGCGAAGCGATAACTCTTATTGGCAAGTTAATTAAAGAGTATGGATATGGCGACTGGGGCGAGTGCATTACCATTGCCGATAAAAAAGAGGTTTGGCACATGGAGATTTTTGGCGAAGGCCCCGACAAGATTGGTGGAGTATGGGTAGCCCAAAGAATACCTGACGACCATGTAGGCATATCTGCCAATATATCAAGAATTTCTGAAATCAACCTAAAAGATAAAGAACATTTTATGGCATCGGACAATGTTTTTGACGTAGCCAAAAAGTTAAATCTTTGGGATGGGAAAGGCACATTTAAGTTTTGGAAAGCCTACGGCAAGGTAAAAAAACCATTTGCCATACGCGATTATTTTGTTCTAAACGCTTTGGCGCCATCGTTAAAATTAAGTTACGATGCTGACGAGTTACCCTTCTCGGTTAAACCCGACAATAAGGTGTCGGTTCATGATGTTATTGCGCTTTACCGCGAAACATATGAAGGCACCAAGTACGATATGACCCAGAACATGAAGGTTATAAAGAAAAAGTATAATGATAAAAGAGAGGTGATAGGGCAAGATACAATACTCTCACCAATTGCTCAACCTTGGCTTACTGGAGATGCAAGAGCTTTATACAACCAACTTAACGAGAGCGCTGTTGAGTTTTACAGAACAGTTGCCGTATCGTGGTGTTCCTATTCACACATTACACAGCTAAGAGATTGGTTACCCGATGAGATTGGTGGAGTTGCCTGGTTCTCATTCGACAACCCAGCTCAAAGCCCGAGGATACCCATATTTACCGGAACAACTGAGTTACCCGAAAGTTTTAGTTACTGCGGGCAAAAGCGCCATAGGAACGATGCTGCAATTTGGAAATACCGCAAGGCTAATAAATTGGCAACCGTTGCTTGGCAAGAAACCAGAACAGGAATGATGGAAGAAGTTGCTTACTTTGAGCAAAGGGCAGAAAGGGATATTAATGTTTTTGATAAGGAAATAACGAACCTAGTAAAGCAAGGAAAGAAGAAAGAAGCTCAAGTGCTACTAACCAAGTACACAAGAGATTTTGCAGGAGCAACCATGATAAAATGGGAGGAACTAGAGAGCACTTACTGGGGTAAATTTGGAATGGGATTCTAAAAAACCTGCTAATTATTAGGGATACTATCTATTGATAGCGGATAGGATATCCCTAATAATTGCATTACTATTGAACGACGGAAACTCCTTTTCATATTCAATCAGTTTTCGTCGTTCCTCAATGCTTCGCGTATAAGCCTTATCGTAATACCATAAAAGTATTCGGGTTACCTCAGCATAATCGCCCTTTTCAAGGGCAGTTATAGCGTATTTGGCATTATCGCCACCTAACCTTTTTGTAATTTTACTGATAGCGAAAGCCAGTTCTTCGTTGCTAAATTGGGCATATTCATTTACCAATCGGGCTACTCGTTCTTCAAAGGGTATTTCAACCTTTACAAGTGGGCTAAAGTGCATTTTACTATAAAATTCCTGTGGAATAAAAACGTGACCAATACACTTCGACTCATCCTCAAGCCAAACTGTTTTGTTGATGTCAAAATCCTTCATAGTCCAGAACAGATTGTTCTCAAACTGCTCTGTTGTGGGTTGGGCTATATGACCTAGCCCACCAAACACAGAACCTTTATGGTTGGCAAGTTCCTCTAAATCAACTATCTGCTCTCCAGATTCTCTTAATCCCCAAAGGAGTTCAGTTTTTCCGCTTCCAGTACAGGCTGTTAGCACCTTGTATTTCCAATTCTGATTTAGGAATGATGCATTATATCTTCTAATCCCTTTGTAACCGTCTTTAACAGTAACCGCTGGAATACCCGCAGTATTTAACAACCACGCAAAGGACGAAGAACGCATTCCACCACGCCAGCAATGTACAATGATATGATTATTATAGGATAGCTCACTGGCCAATTTCACAAATCCAGACATCTTTGGCCCGACAAAATCGAGAGCGCGAAGCATGGCATCTTGCCGGCTAACCTGCTTATACAGCGTACCTACCTCTGCCCTCTCCTCATTTGAGAACAAGGGAATATTTATGGCCCCAGGAATATGACCATCAGCAAATTCAGCTGGTGTTCGAACATCAATCAGTGGATTACCCTCAAGGTGAGCCAGTAGTTCATTGGGTTCAATGGATTTCACAAAATCAGTTTTGATGTTTTTAAAATGTAACCTACAAAATTATCGTTTTTTTATGGAATATTGATTACGATAACTTTACTGACTCTAAAGAGATTATTAAAATATGCATGGATAATCCTTATAAAAAAACACGGACTTTAATCTAAATCCGTGTCAATGAATATATAAAATTGCTAAAGACTAATCGAAAAAGCCCCTCATTCTCTCAAAAAAGTTTTTATCATTTGAGTCGGGGGCAGGAGTGAAACT
Organism: Bacteroidales bacterium UBA5349; assembly: GCA_002410065.1. Lineage (GTDB taxonomy): Bacteria > Bacteroidota > Bacteroidia > Bacteroidales > Tenuifilaceae > Perlabentimonas. The sequence continues at coordinate 182,506 of DHQB01000020.1, forward strand.
GTCCGATTTCCCAAGTTTCTCAATAATTACCCTTTCCTCCTTAGTAAGATTTTTTGGCACCCAGACGTTAATTGAAACAAGCAAATCACCTTTACCATATCCGTTCACATCGGGTAGCCCTTTCCCCCTAAGCCTAAGAACTTTGCCTGGCTGAGTACCTGGCTCTATCTTTATCTTCACCTTACCATCAACCGTTGGAATTTCAACAGGTGCACCAATGGTTGCTTCGGGGAAACTTATGTATAAGTTGTAAATTAAATCATTGCCATCGCGAATAAGTTCGGGGTGCTTCTCCTCCTCAATAAGTACAAGCAAATCGCCATTAACTCCGCCACGACGAGCAGCATTTCCCTTGCCCGAAACAGACATCTGCATTCCCTCGGCAACACCAGCAGGTATTTTTATAGTGATAACCTCTGCATCGCGAACAACACCCTCGCCAGAGCAGCTAGTACACTTATCGGTAATCATTTTGCCATCACCATTGCAGGTTGGGCAAGAAGCCGTGGTTTGCATTTGCCCAAGAAGCGTATTAGTAACCCGAGTAACATATCCAGAGCCTCTACAGGTTGAACAGGTTGAATACGCCGAGCCATTAGCTGCGCCAGTACCAGAGCATACCTTACAGTTTACATACTTGTTTACCTTTATCTTTTTCTCAACTCCATTGGCAATCTCCTGAAGTGTTAGCTTAACCTTCACCCTCAAATCGGAGCCTTTATTTACTCTGCGCGAACTGCCTCTACTTCCGCCAAAACCACCAAAACCACCAAAATGACCACCAAAAATATCGCCAAACTGTGAGAAGATATCATCCATGGTCATGCCACCACCACCAAAACCTCCACCACCAGAGCCACCATTCATGCCTGCATGACCAAACTGATCGTATCGTGCGCGCTTATTATCGTCGCTTATTACCTCATAAGCTTCAGCTGCCTCCTTAAATTTTTCCTCAGCAGTATGGTCGCCCGGATTCTTATCTGGGTGATATTTAATGGCCATTTTCCGATAGGCCTTTTTTATCTCGTCCTTGCCTGCGTCTTTCGAAACGCCCAAAACCTCATAGTAATCTCTTTTTGCCATCAATCCCTATTAAAATGTGCTACTCGCCTATTACAACTTTTGAGAAACGGATTACCTTATCGTTTAATTTATAACCCTTCTCAACAACATCGACTATTTTCCCTTTTAATTCCTGCTCAGAGGTAGGAGTTTTAGAGATTGCCTCGTGCATATCCGTATCTAATTCCATACCAACGGCCTCAATTACCTTTACACCATTCGCTTTCAGAAAATCTGAAAACTTAATATGTATAAGCACTAATCCTTGCCTTAAAGCCTCAATATCGGTTGCGGTCTCGCTATGCTGAATTGCTCTTTCAAAGTCGTCAACTAGGGGCAAAATTGCCTTCATCACATCCTCTGACCCGTACCTTATCAGATCCATCTTTTCCCGCTGAGTGCGCTTACGGTAATTATCAAACTCTGCCGACAGTCTAATGTACTTATCCTTTGCTTCTTCAAGTTGACTCTGAAGTCCCTCCATAGGATTTGCTTCCTCCTTCACTTCCTCCTGGTCTTTAGGCTTCTCGCTGCCATTCTCGTTTGGCTCTGTTATTTTATTCGAATTCTTTTCAAATCCTTTTGGTTCAGCTGTACTTTGTGCTTCCTCTTTATTCGCCTTTTTCTTAGTCATTGTCTTCAAAATAAAAATTACTTAATCTGCCCTACGGGTAAACAAATTACTTGCCAACGCCAACATCAAGCCAAATTGGCACAAATAAAAATTGGTGTATGATTATTTGACAAAAACAGAGCAACACTAATCACGCCTAACAATCTGTGCACCAATAGCATTAAGGCGTTGCTCAATGTTTTGATACCCTCTGTCAATTTGCTCTATATTATGTATTATGCTTGTTCCATTGGCCGATAGTGCAGCAATAAGAAGCGCAACACCCGCCCTTATATCGGGCGAAACCATTGATGTTGCCCTAAGCTGCATGCTATGATTATGCCCAATAACTGTTGCTCTGTGCGGATCACAAAGAATTATCTGAGCTCCCATATCAATTAGCTTATCAACAAAGAAAAGCCTACTCTCAAACATTTTCTGATGAATTAACACTGCCCCTTTAGCCTGAGTGGCTACTACTAGGAAAACGCTAAGTAAATCGGGAGTAAGACCTGGCCATGGAGCGTCGGCAATGGTCATTATTGAACCATCAATAAACGACTCAATTACATAACTATCTTGTATGGGGATATGAATGTCATCGTTTATTTTCTCAAACTTAATTCCTAAACGCTGAAATTGGCTAGGAATTATGCCAAGGTCGTCATAAGATACGTTCTTAATGGTGATGTCACTTCTGGTCATGGCTGCAAGGCCAATAAACGAACCCACCTCAATCATATCGGGTAGTATGGTGTGCTCTGTTCCAACAAGCGAATCTACACCCTCGATGGTAAGTAGATTTGAACCAACACCTGTAATTTTTGCACCCATGCGGTTAAGCATTTTGCAAAGTTGTTGCAAGTAGGGCTCGCATGCTGCATTAAAAATGGTGGTTTTGCCTGAAGCAAGCACGGCTGCCATAACAATATTAGCAGTTCCAGTAACCGATGCCTCATCAAGAAGCATGTAGGCGCCCTTTAATTTATCAGCTTTTACTTCGTAAAAACTCTCTTTTGGATCGAAGGTGAAGGTTGCTCCCAGTTTTTGGAATCCAACAAAGTGTGTATCCACCCTGCGCCGCCCTATCTTGTCGCCGCCAGGTTGTGGAATATAGCCAATGCCATAACGTGCAAGCAGAGGACCAACAATCATAATGGATCCCCTAAGTGCAGAAGCTTTAGCCTTAAACTCTTCGCTTTTTAGGTATTCAACATTTACGTCCTTTGCCTTAAAGGAACACACCGAAGTGGAGCGACGGTTTACCTCAACTCCCATGCTCTCAATAAGTTCTATGAGCTTATTCACATCACGGATGTTGGGTATGTTTTTAATTGTAACCTCATGGGGTGTAAGCAAAACTGCGCAAATTATTTGCAAGGCTTCGTTTTTTGCTCCCTGAGGTGTAATTTCGCCTTTTAGGGGTTTTCCCCCAACAATTTCGAAGGTAGCCATGAAAAGAACTATTTTTTACGGGGTTGAAACTTCTTTCTGGATTTATGCTGATTACTATTCTCTCTAACCTCATTGAACTCGAACTCTGGCGAAAGCGTAAGTTTGCCACCACTCAATTCTTTAACATCCCTTATTATATCGCCATCAGAAACAGAGTCCTGATTCCAAATCAGGTACGATTTTTTCATATGATTGGCAATCAGACTTGTTAAAGCCTCTTTCTGTTCACCTGGTTCCATTTCAATTGCCTTTTCCATCATCATGCTAATGGACCTTCCATAATGCTTGAACCTGATTGGATGTGAAGGGTAAGGCACGCTCTTAGGCTTTTCATAAATCACTGCTGCTTCAGGTTTTGGATATGGCGAATCGATATCGAGGTTAAAGCCCGCCATAACATGCAGATGATCCCAAAGTTTATGCTTAAAATCGTTGATATCGCGCAAATGAGGGTTCATGTTTCCCATTACTGCAATAATTGATTTTGCCACTTTGTTACGCTCATCCCTATCGCTAATCTCAAGCAGTTGATCAACCATCTGTTGGATATGCCTTCCATACTCAGGCAAAACCAAGTGTTTCCTCTGGGTGTTATAATCCATGTAAATAGTTTATGTTATAATGTTGTGTAAAACAAAGGCGATAAAATCACGTGAGTGAATGAAATATCGGTTGGTAATTACTGTGCAAAATTAGCTGATTGTTAGTTAAAAACCAAATTTTAGTAACCCTATTGATGGATTGAACTTACCTGTTAATTATTTGCCAAATGGCACCCTCTTTAAGAGAATATGACGATTGGAGCATGCGACTCAGCCCAAAACGCATTACAAGAAAATGGGTAAAGATGGTTGCAAGTACAATCATATCAACGCGCATAGGATCCATCCCTGGGATTAGGCTACGCTCCTGCTTAGTTGTTGACACTAACTTTTTATGGAGATTAAGGTATTTATCAAGAGGAATTTCAATACTTGGGCTTCCATTGGAACCAATATTCAATTGTTCACTAAGTATGCTTCGATACGTGTCGAATGAACCTGAACTACCAATTAGAATTTTCGGTTTATACCTACTAATAACTTCGGATAGATCGGTGAGCTGTGCATCCAAATACTGCTCAACTATGGTTATTTCATCTAATTCAATGGGATCGGATGGGTTAAACCTTTCCAGAAGGCGCGATATGCCTAAATCATAACTCTTTCTCCAAATGCACTCATGCCTGTTTCCAATAATAATCTCGTTGCTCCCCCCTCCAATATCAAGCATTAGAACGTTTTCATTGTCTAACTCAATGGCTTGTCTTATGCCAAAATAAATAAGTTCGGCTTCCTCGTCACCACCAATAACCTTTACGTTAATATCATACAGACTCTTTATATCATCAACAAATGCTTTACCATTCTCAGCATTTCGTACTGCCGAGGTGGCAAAAGCAAAGATAATTGAAGTACCATGCTGTTGAATAGTTTTTATATGCTCTCCAATAGCAAATAGTCCTCTTTGGTAAGCGAAAGGAGCAATTATCTTTTGGTTTATACCTCCTTCTCCCATTTTAACAGAGAGCTTCCCAGTATGAGAAATTTGGTAAGTCCTATCCTCATTAATCGAAGCAATAAGCAGGTTAAACGTATTTGTTCCTATATCGATAATTGCTATTTTTTTCATTGTTGATGATTGATTGAACTCCTAATAATTCACTTTGTAATTGTATGGGCAGAGTCAAAAAGATAATTACTTAAATCTTTAACAAACCTCTCATTTCAAAAAGTCAATAGTTAGTTTGCTTTGAATCTGTGTCCTTCATGTTCCATTCCTCCAAAAATTGTTCCACAAACTGCTGCATAAAGCAATGCCTATGCTCTGCTATTGACTTAGCAGTGGAAGTATTAAGCCTATCTTTTAGCAAAAACAGCTTTTCATAAAAATGATTTAGTGTCGATCCTGTTGAACTTTTGTACTCCTCATAGCTAGTGTGAAAATTTGGTTTGCTCTCTGGGTTGTATATTTGTCGACGCTTTGAGCCTCCATAGGCAAACGCTCTGGCAACACCAATGGCACCAATGGCATCGAGCCTGTCGGCATCCTGAACAATGCAGGCCTCAGGGGATGCTGGCTTAGTATCAACCCCCGCTCCCTTAAATGAAACTTGCTTAATTACTTCAAAAACTGCATTAGCAGTTGAAGGTTGTACGCTAACACCTTGCAAAATTCTACGCGCATTGGGAAGATTTTCCTCATCGCCATCAGGCATTTTATGGTCATCCATATCGTGGAGTAAAGCAGCCAATTCAACAACCAACAGTTTTGCACCCTCTTGCTCAGCAATATGTTTTGCCATTTGCCACACACGATATACATGCCACCAATCGTGGCCAGTGGTATCGGATGAGTGAAAATCCCTGGCTAACTGAAGTACCTGATTTACTATAATCTGATTATCGTTTTTGGAATCTAACAAGCACATTGTTAACTATTGATATTAAAACATATGCCAGAATGATAACTGCAGCCGATGCTAATCCCATAAATAGAAAGGCAACAATCGATATGATCATTAATAATATTTGCATCCACAACCCTTTTACCGAATCTCCCTTTTTAACCTTTAACGAGAACATTGGTATTGGTGAAACAAGTAGGGCAGATAAAACTAAGACCGTAGCAATTATGGCCAGAGGGGAAGCAGTTAACACGTCGAACCATACCTTAACCGGACTATTAAGCCCAAATACTACTCCTGCAATAAACATTGCATTTGCGGGGGTTGGTAGTCCAATAAATGAAGTAGTTTGTTGGGTATCAATATTAAAAATGGCCAACCTAAGTGCAGAAAAAACTGCAATTAGGAAAGGTATGGCAAGAATAACATGTCCATCAATAAAACCCTGTTCGGGCGTTAGTGCAAGCGAATTTCTTAGTAGATGAAAAACAATAACCGAGGGTGCTACACCAAAACTCACTAAATCTGAAAGGGAGTCTAGTTCTTTACCCAATGGTGAGTATGCATTAAGTAATCGAGCAACAAAACCATCGAGAAAATCAAAAACAGCTGCAAGAAGAATAAGATAACCTGCAAAAAGCAGATTTCCTTCAAACGATGAAACAACTGAAAGACAACCGAGCAAAAGATTTACAAGCGTAAGAGTGTTCGGTATGTATTTAACTGGATTTGGTATACGCATGATAAAATTTAATAAATACAATATTTTGAGCAAAAGTAAGTTATTTGAACTGAAAAGCAGACATTCTTTTCTAATTCCATTAAATTTGCCCAGCAATCAGCAAATGATTAAGTTTTAATTTTAGAATGAAAAGGTTAGCAACAATAGCACTTTTGGCATTTACCAGCGTAAGTCTTAGCGCACAAACAGCTAAGTACAGCAACGATTTCCTTAATATTGGGGTTGGTGCTCGATGGTTAGCCATGGGCAATACCGGCGTTGCGCTAAGTAGCGATGTGGAATCGGCCTATTGGAACCCTTCGGGACTGGCCGGAATGAGCAAAAACTTTGAGTTTGGTGCAATGCACGCAAGTTACTTTGCAGGAATGGCCAGTTATAACCACATTGGATTAGCGCACAAACTCGACTCATCCTCCGCCATTGCATTCACTGCAATTCGGTTTGGGGTTGATGATATACCGAATACCACAGACCTTATAGATACCGATGGCAATTTCAGCTACGATAGACTTAAGATGTTCTCGGTTGCCGATTACGCATTCCTCCTATCCTATGCACGTAAATTACCTATTAAAGGACTTTCTGTTGGCGCAAACGCCAAAATCATCTATCGTAATGTTGGAAAATTTGCCAATGCATGGGGATTTGGGATAGATGTTGCTGCAAAATATCAATTAGGAAACTGGATTTTGGGAGCAAATTTCAGGGATGTTACTACCACCCTTAATATTTGGAGTTTTAACTCCGATGAGTTGGAGATTACTATTGGTGATAGCACTTTTAATCAGGCTCCCGACAATGGACTTGAGATTACTTTACCTCAATTAAATGTTGGGATTGCCCGAACTTTTAGCATCACAAATGAAATTGCTTTAAGTGCCGAGTTTAGCAGTATATTCTACTTCGATGGACAACGCAATACACCACTTACAACTAGTTTTGCTAGCATCGAACCCAGACTTGGAATTGAGGCTAGCTATCTTAATTTAGTATTTGTAAGAGCAGGGGTAAACAACCTTCAAAGGGTTAAGGATTTTGGCGACAAAACTGCCCTAATCATCCAACCCAACCTTGGTTTAGGGGTTAAGTATAGGGGCGTATCCATTGATTATGCCCTAACCAATGTTGGCAGCGTAGGATTCTCTCGCTACTCAAATATTTTTAGCTTGCGCTGGGAGTTTAACTCGTTTAAACGAAGGGGCTAGATACAATAAAGAGTCCGATAGGCATGCCTGTCGGACTCTTTAAACTTTCCATTAAGCTGTTTGTAATGTCTTAAGCGTAATCTTTAGAGGAGTAGCGTTCATTAGGTTATCGCTAACCGGACAACGTGACTCAACTCTACGCATCCACTCATTTAGGGTTGCCTCATCGGCATTGCAAACAGGAGTCATTCTCACCTCAAGACCTTTGTAGCCAGCCCTGTCGTCATCGCTCTGACCAAAAAGTTTTGCAGGATTCAAATCACCACAAATATCAATCTGCAAATCCTTGATCTCAAACCCCATCTCCTTGGCAATTAAACATCCTGTTACGTTAAGGCAACCTGCAAGGGCAGCCAAAACATACTCAACTGGATTAGGAGCCAAATCGGTGCCCCCTAAACTTTGGGGTTCATCAACAATAATTTCAAAATTGCGTGCTTTAACTATAGTTTTTGCATCGCTTGCCCTTTGGGCTTTAATTCTAAATTTTAAATCAGCCATTGCTATATTGTTTTAGTTAATTAGTATTGCTTAAATCTTACACCACAAAATTAACTGTTATTCAAATAACAGAAAAGCAAAAGGCAATGCACAATCTCATCCAAAAACCTTGGATTTTTAATCCTAAAAAATGTAATATTGCTTTTTTAAAAATACTTCAATATGGCTAACGAGAACTTTGAAGAAAAATGTTGGTACTCTTTTCTCGATGAACACAATCGTGCTGAAATACTATCTAACTCAACGGTAGTTGATTACAGCAAAGGAGAGACTATCATAAAACAAGGAGTTGCACCAGGGCAGATTCCCTATCTTGAAAAGGGCATGGTCAAATTAACATCAACCAATAACAAGCGCACAACCACTTTTAAAATAATTGCCGACAATACATTTATTGGGTTAATGTGTGCTTTTGTAAAAAAGAGGTTTGACTTCTCGGCTATTGCCATCATGCCTTCAACAGTTCGAATGATAGACCGATCGTTATTTGAAGAAGCAATTAGAACAAATGGTGAGTTTGCTGTGCACGTTGTTCACGAAATGTCGTTAACAACAAACTTAATTGTTACAGAACTCATCCAACTTAACCACAAAAACGCTGATGGGGCTATTTGTACCATACTATTTGAGTTGGCAACAGTTTTCAAAAGCAATACTTTTCAGTTGCCCTTTAATCGCATTGAGTTTGCCGATACGGTTGGTTACTCAAAGGAGAGCGTAATCAACTGCTTATCATCACTACAGCAGCAGGAGATTATAAAAGTATCGGGCAAAACCATAGAAATAATCGACATGAACAGGCTTGAAACAATAGCTATGTATGGGTAAAATTAGAATAGAAGTCATTGGCAATGTGGTATTGTGTTGTAGCTGTAATGCATATTCTACATTAATACTTGTTTAAATTATTAAACTCAATCTGCTATATCAATATAAATAGTCCTCTCCGTTTTTTTTAATTTAAAAACTTAAGTATTTTAAGTCAAAAAGGGGCAATTAATTGCAATAGTTCAAAACACTACCCTATTTATTTTTGATTATAGTTATCTTTTTAACTCTTTTTTTTTCAGCCTATTAGAAACGGCCACCCACCCCAAACTGTTCATTTCCTGTTGATAAACAATTTTCGTTAGGCTGGTTTAATTTTCTATTTTTGTGAGTTAATTAGGAGGAAGTATATGATGGACGGAGTTTATTCAGAAGATAGCATTAGAACACTTGAGTGGAATGAGCACATTCGCTTACGCCCGGGCATGTACGTGGGTAAGCTTGGCGATGGCTCACAGCCCGATGATGGTATTTACGTGCTTTTAAAAGAGGTATTTGACAACTCTGTTGACGAATACATGATGGGCAATGGTAGATCAATTGAACTTAATATAACCAATTCCTACGTTTCAATTCGTGACTATGGGCGTGGAATCCCTCTTGGCAAATTGGTTGATGTATCATCAAAGATGAATACTGGTGCCAAGTACGATTCAAAGGTTTTTAAAAAATCTGTTGGACTTAACGGAGTGGGTATTAAAGCCGTTAATGCACTATCCACAACATTTCGCATACAAAGTTTCCGCGAGGGCAAATCGAAACTTGTTGAGTATACATGTGGCAACATAGTTAATCAGCAGGACATTGATAGTGCTAATGATAAAAACGGTACGCTAGTTGAATTTTTACCTGATGAGTCTCTTTTTGGAAAATTCAACTATCTGAGTGAGTATATCGAAACCATGATACGCAACTATACCTACCTAAATACAGGTCTGGTAATTAAGTACAATGGTACTTCATTTGTATCGAAAAACGGATTACTCGATTTACTTAATGAGCTGCTAACTGGTCAGCAATTATACGAACCTATCCACCTTAAGGGACCAGATATTGAGTTAGCCATTACCCATGGTAGAGGCTATGGTGAGGATTACTACGCATTTGTTAACGGGCAGCATACAACACAAGGCGGCACACACTTAGCATCGTTTCGCGAGGCGTTTGTTAAAACCATTCGTGAGTTCTACAAAAAGGATTTCGACGCATCCGACATACGCACATCCATAATTGCAGCAATTAGCATAAGGGTTGAGGAGCCTGTTTTTGAGAGTCAAACCAAAACAAAACTCGGCAGTAGGGATATGGGACCCAACGGCCCATCAGTTCGTCAGTTCATCGGCGATTTTGTTAAAAATTCATTAGACAACTACCTTCACAAAAACCCGGAGGTAGCCGATGCCATTCTGCACAAAATCCTAGAGTCGGAAAAGGAGCGCAAGGCCATTTCGGGTATCCAAAAACTAGCCCGCGAACGGGCAAAGAAGGCAAACCTACATAACCGGAAACTGCGTGACTGCCGGGTTCATTATGGCGATAAAGATGAGCGTAACGTGAACTCAACCCTGTTCATCACCGAGGGCGACTCGGCTAGCGGATCGATAACTAAAAGCCGCGACGTTGTCACACAAGCTGTTTTCTCGCTTAGAGGAAAACCACTAAACTGCTATGGACTAACCAAAAAAGTGGTTTACGAGAACGAAGAGTTCAACCTGCTTCAGGCTGCACTTAATATTGAAGAAGATATTGAAAACATCCGCTATAACAAAGTGGTAATTGCCACCGATGCTGACGTTGACGGTATGCACATCCGATTGCTGCTAATAACCTTCTTCCTTCAGTTCTTTCCCGATCTTATCCGCCAAGAGCATCTCTTTATTCTACAAACCCCACTTTTTAGGGTAAGAAACAAGAAAACAACAAAATATTGTTATAATATAGACGAAAAGGAGAAGGCGCTCAAAGAGTTGGGTAGTACTGCCGAAATAACCCGATTTAAGGGTTTAGGTGAGATCTCCCCAAGTGAGTTTAAAGCCTTTATAGATGAGAATATGAGACTCGATCCTGTTCGCATATCTAATCACGATCAGATTGCCGATCTGCTCCAATTCTACATGGGTAAGAACACGCCCGAAAGACAAGAGTTTATCATTGAAAACCTTAAGGTTGAAGGCGATCTGTTAGATGATACTATTGAAACCATAGTTGGCAAAACCAAGGAGTCAATATTGGAGTTTGAAGAAGAAGTAGAAGAGATTGAAGTTCACAACTAATCATTAGCAAGAAATAGCAATACGTACAATGCAATTCGACGATTTTGAAGCGGAAGACTTACTGAATGGCGATGAAACTCGAAAGACCTCGCCCGTTGAGCAAAGCCGCATAGCTAAGTTAACTGGTGAAGGGGCCAAAAAGGTTCAGGTTTCGGGGATGTTCAAGGAATGGTTCCTCGATTATGCATCGTACGTAATACTTGAGAGAGCAGTTCCGCATTTGGAGGATGGGCTTAAACCCGTACAGCGGCGTATACTTCACGCCATGAAAAAACTTGATGATGGGCGATATAATAAGGTAGCCAACATTATTGGATCTACCATGCAGTACCACCCACACGGCGATGCATCCATTGGCGACGCCTTGGTACAGGTTGGGCAAAAGGAATTGCTTATCGATATGCAGGGAAACTGGGGTAACATTCTCACCGGTGATGGCTCGGCAGCACCACGTTACATAGAGGCTAGACTCTCGAAATTTGCCCTCGATGTGGTGTTTAACCCAAAAACCACGGATTGGATGCTGAGCTACGATGGTAGAAATCAGGAACCAGTAACCCTTCCAATCAAATTTCCGCTATTACTTACTCAGGGCGTTGAAGGGATTGCAGTTGGATTGGCTTCAAAAATTCTCCCTCATAACTTCAACGAGCTTATCGATGCAGCTATCCTTCACCTTAAGGGCAAAGATTTTGAGATTTACCCCGATTTTCCTACGGGAGGCTATATTGATTGCTCGAGATACAACGATGGGCTCCGTGGAGGGGCGGTTAAGATTCGGGCAAAAATAGAGAAACTCGACCGTAAAACACTTGTAATTAAAGATTTACCTTTTAGTAAAACTACACCTACCCTAATAGACTCAATACTAAAAGCTAACGATAAGGGTAAAATTAAGATCAAGAAGATTGATGATAATACGGCTGAAAACGTAGAGATACACGTACACCTTTCGCCCGATATTTCACCCGATAAAACCATTGATGCGCTTTATGCATTCACCGATTGCGAGATTTCGCTATCTCCCAACTCATGCGTAATATTCGACAATAAGCCACACTTTATGGGTGTTAAGGAGATCCTTAGAACATCCGTTGAGCGCACAAGGCACCTACTGACCCGTGAGTTAGAGATTAGGATGAGCGAGTTGGAGGAGAGTTGGCACATGTCGTCGCTCGAGAAAATATTTATCGAAAACCGTATCTATATTACCATTGAGGATTGCGAAACATGGGAATCGGTAATCAACACCATTGACAAGGGGCTCGATCCATTTAAAAAAATACTACGCCGAGAGGTTACCCGCGATGATATTGTAAAACTAACCGAGATAAAGATTAAGCGTATATCTAAGTTCGATAGTTTTAAAGCCGACGAACTTATTAAGGGTATTGAAGGTGAGATGGATGAGGTTAAAAACCATTTGGCAAACATTGTAGCCTATGCCATCAACTACTTTCAGCAGATTAAGAAAAAATATGGCAAGGGTAGGGAGCGTAAGACCGAAATACGCAGTTTCGACACCATTGAGGCAACCAAGGTTGTTGTAGCCAACGAAAAACTATACGTTAACCTCGAAGAGGGCTTCTTTGGGACTGGCTTAAAGAAGGATGAATATATTTGCGATTGTTCCGATATAGATGAGGTAATCGTAATTCTTAAGAATGGTAAATATGTTATAACCAAGGTAACGGATAAAGCATTCTTTGGCAAAAACATTGAGCACATATCAGTATTTATGCGAAACGACACGCGTACCATCTACAACGTATTGTATCGCGATGGCAGAAATGGGGCTATTATGATGAAACGCTGTGCAATTACTGGTGTAACCCGCGATAAGGAATACAACCTTACAAAAGGTACCGAGGGTTCGGAAATTCTTTACATCAGCTGCAATTCCAATGGCGAAGCCGAACTACTCAAGGTTTTCCTTAAGCCTCGCCCACGGTTACGCAGCCTGATAATGGAGTTGGATTTTAGCCAAGTTGCCATAAAGGGTCGTCAATCGCAAGGGAATATATTTACGCGTTATGCAATCCATAAAGTACAACTCAAAGAGAAAATTGGGAGCACGCTTGGCGGCATTAAGGTATGGTTTGATTGGGATGTATTCCGGATAAACAACGATGGCCGGGGTGAGTTCCTAGGTGAGTTTCAATCAAATGATAAGCTTCTGGTTGTTAGTAAGGATGGAGGGTATCAAATATCGGGCATCGACTCATCAACACATTTTACTGATAATATCTTAATTCTTGAAAAATATAGCGAGGGAAAAGTTTTCACCGCTGCATACTTCGATGGGGAGCAAAATTACTTCTACCTAAAGCGCTTTACTTTTGAACCATCGGAAAAGGAACAAAGTTTTATATCTGAAGGTAATAAATCGTATCTTGTTGCTATCAATTCCGATCAGTACCCTTGCCTTCAGGTTAACTTTGGCGGGAAACATGCATCCAAAGAACCTGAGCAAATTGATGCCGAAGAGTTTATTGGTGTAAAGGGTTTTAAAGCTAAGGGTAAGAGAGTATCGAGTTTTCAGGTTAAGTCAATTAAGTTTATTGAGCCTTTGCAGAAAGAGCCCATTGAAGATGAAGAGATCCAGCCCATAGAGAAGATAGAGAGCACCGAAAAGAAGGATGACAAGAAAGATGATAAGGGCAAACCCTCGCAAATGACCTTAGAACTTTAATCAATTGTAACTGATTTTTTGAAAGAAAAATTCAAATTGCTAAATTTATACCCGTTCACCTAACCCGTTTTAGCATGAAGGTATTCCTTATAGGTTTTATGGCAAGTGGTAAATCTACCGTAGGAGAAGAACTTGCAAATGTACTTGGCTACAAATTCGTTGATTTAGACACGTACATTGAGAAAAAATATAAAAAATCAGTTAAATTAATGTTCGAGATCAATGGCGAAGATTATTTTAGGCGGGTTGAGAACGAAGCACTAGTTGATGTATCACAAATTGATGACAATATAATTGTTGCATCTGGCGGTGGTACTTCTTGCTTTTACAATAGCGTTGAATTTATGAATAAGGTTGGACTAACCATCTACCTTAGGGTTGAGGTTTCTGAATTGCTCTCCCGGCTAATTGAATCGAAAAAGGACAGACCCTTGCTCTGGGGAAAATCAAAAGAAGAACTCAATAATTACATTATCAGGGTGCTTGATGAGCGGAAGAGATACTACGAAAAGGCAAAGATTACCGTTCAAATGGATAAGGTAAATATAAACCAATTGGCCAATACCATACGCTCACTTAGCTTGTAAACAGATCGAGTTTTAAAATTCAAAAAAACTCGAAACTAGTTGGAAAAAAGTTTCTCCTTCTTCAAAAACCCATGAAATACAATTGTATATGTTGTGGTGTTCTCAACTATCACCCTACCATCGGGCGAAGGAATGGTATCAATCTCACTCGATGAATTGAATTTTGGCTCACCAACCTTAAGTAATATGGGTTGCCCATCCCACTGTATCCTAATGCCTTCGAGGCCTATGCTCATCACCTCAAGTTTGCCCTCGTTAAAGGGCACGTTAGTGTAGGGTATTAGCCTACTGTGCATTCCACCCCCTTGCGTTCCCCTTAAAACCAAACCTTTGCCAAGCATAATGCTTAACGAATCCATGTTAAAACTAGTACTGGCAAATGATGTAATCTCTCCCGTTTCTGGGCTATAAGCATAGGTCGGTCCGTCAATTCTACGACCTGGGAATGGGTCTCCCTCTATAACTTTACCCTCGTTAGTTTGGTAGTACTCAATAAATGCATACTCATTCTCTGGCATTTGCCATGCAGTAATTTTACTACTAGTTTTGCAGCCATTAGATAGCATTAAGCCAATGGCTAGTGACAAAAACACTCTTGATAATTGTTTCATAAATATGAATTTACCTAAGTCTATCGATTACAAAACTTATTGGATTTAGTACGCTCTCACCCAGTTTCATTGAACGAACTGATGACCAACCAAAATGCTTATCAGGCAAATTTGCATTATCCTTAAACGGCATTTCAATGGTTAACGCCATGCACTTAAAATGCTCGCCAACAAACTTTGAACCTATATTAAGATTGGCCGCTCCAAGTTCGTTTTTTGGGTAGCCCTGCTCTGTTTGAAAATCGGGTGTGTACTCAGCCCATTTGGCAAGAAAATTCTCCTGTAGCCATTTTAACCTATCGTCGTACGATGGTATTCCCTCAATTCCCGACGCAAAAGCGTATGGCAACCCCTCGTCCGCATGGATATCTAGGAACATGTCAACACCTATCTCTTCCATTTTTTTACGAACAAAAAACACCTCAGGGCTTAGTAATTGATCAGGTTTTTTCCACTCGCGGTTTAGGTTCCTACCCGAGGCGTTAACTCTAAGGTTTCCTAGGATACTGCCATCAATGTTCATGTTAGGTACAATATAAAAAACAGCCTTGGATAACAGTGTCCGCGAAATCGGATCGGACTCATCGAGCAAGCGTTCAATAACCCCTTGCATAAACCACTCCGCCTGCGGCTCGCCTGGATGCTGACGAGCGATTAGCCATATATTCCGTTTTCTATCGTCGGGTTCGCCAATAACTAGTAAATCAATATCGCGCCCCTCAACCGTTTCGCCCAAGAACTCGAGAACACATAGTGGCGAAAGCTGAGCAGCGCTCACCATATCCAAGTGCTGATCGTAGGTATAGGGAGTTGAGTAAGCAAAAAACATGGAGTTCTCTATTGGCGTGTATTCAATGGTAAGCACCCCATCGTTATACGATGTGGGTACACAAAACCATGTTACCCTATCGTATGAGGCGTACACGTTATAACCGGGCCAGCCCTCGGGATAACTTGTTTTTCCCGCATTCTCAATATGTATTGTGCAGGGAAATCCCTCGGCCCCATGTAGTCGAAAATAGAACCACTGAAAAGTATCAGAATAGGAATCAACCCTGATGTTTAAACGGATATTATCATGCTTTTCTGCATTAATAATTTCGATATTCCCACTATCAAAATTCGATGAAATTTTCATTATTTGGATTGGTTTTAAAAACTGAAAGGTACAAAATTGAAAACTGAAAAAAAAGCAAACAACATGTTACTAATAGTAAGGCAAGAACTATTCTAAAATCTAAAGTAAATAAAAGGTTGTAATTCTGAGGCTTTGAACTGAAAGAGAAGAATAGAGACTAGTATTGCTAAAATGAGTTTAACTACTAATGGAGTATCAATAAATTTACCCCGATAGAACTCTTTCCATTTTACAGGCAACCAGTGAACTAACAAAGCTAAGCTCACTAATGAAAGCACAGACGAATACGATGTTATTACCTGAATAAACGATTGCCATCCAAATCTACTTCCAATCTGTTGAATCATGCTAGTGGCCTTATCCATGCTATCTGCCCTAAAGAAAATCCACGAGAAAGAAACCAAATGAAAAGTAAATACTGCTCCCAAAGCCCTCTTCCACAGGGATGCTCTTTTCTGCTTTTGGGGAAATATCTTAATCCAAACTCTATGTGCTGCAAGGGAAATACCATGAATCCCCCCCCATATTACAAATCGGATGCTGGCGCCGTGCCACAATCCACCCAAAAGCATTGTAATCATTAGGTTGAAATAGGTACGAAAAGTTCCTCTTTTGCTGCCTCCCAAGGGGATGTAAAGATAATCGCGCAACCACGATGAGAGTGATATATGCCACCGACGCCAAAAGTCGGTAATGTTAACCGCCTTGTATGGCGAGTTAAAGTTTATGGGCAGTCTGAACCCAAGTATAAGAGCAATGCCGATAGCTATGTCAGTATAGCCAGAAAAATCGCAGTATATCTGTACAGAATAGCCATAAGTAGCCAGCAGATTTTCAAGCCCCGAATAACTTAGCGGGCTCTGAAATACCCTATCAACAAAATTAATTGAAATATAATCCGAAATTACCACCTTCTTTATTAAACCATTAATAATGAGAAATATGGCATAGCCAAGTTCTCGTTTAGCAAGGTGATACTTACGGTAAAGCTGTGGGATAAATTCGGCAGCCCGAACTATTGGTCCAGCAACAAGCTGTGGAAAGAATGAAACGTAGAAACCAAAATCAACAATATTAACTACAGGGCTTACCTTTCTTCGGTATACATCAACGGTATAGCTTATGGTTTGGAAGGTGTAAAAGGAAATCCCCACGGGCAAAACTATTGAACTTACATCAAAACTCTGCCCCCCTATAACGTTTGCCCAATGTGCAAGAAAGTTGAATGCCTGAAAATTGGTGTCAAAAAGGGCGTTAACCGTATTGGCAAAAAAGTAGCTGTACTTAAAGAATGACAATACAGAAAGGTTGATAAAAACGCTTACCGCAACATATAACTTTCGCCTCCAATTTATGCTGGATTTACTTATAAGTAAACCCAAAGCATAATCGCAAAGGGTTGAGAAGATCAGTAGTACAAAAAAGTATCCGCTAGATTTATAGTAAAAGAAAAAGCTGAACAGCAGCAAGTAGGAACTGCGAAGAAAGCGGGTTCGATAAACCAATGAGTAGCCTAGCAATAGCACAGCAAAGAAGAACCAGAATGACCCCTCGGTAAAGATTAAGGGGCTAGACTCGCTATACACAAAAAAATTGCTAATGGTATCCCAAACTGAATTTCCCATTTACCTACTATTGTTTTAAATCTGCTCTCGCACAATAATCGTTGGCAGCAATAATCATTGCCTCAAATAGCAAAGAGCCCTGTAGCCTATAACCCTTTCGATTTAAATGGAGCTTATCCGTTGCACAAAACCCTTGATTTGCCCATTGATTAACACTCCCCTCTCCGCCCATTATCTTATAAAAATCCCAAATCGTACATCCCTTTTCGTTGGCAACCTTATATATAACCATATTGATATCAGCAATATTAGGGTTTACCTGCTGCCCATTGATTAAATGATCGCCCGGTGTTGTAACCACCACCGCAGCCAATGGTAGTGCGCAGGTTATCCTGCCAATAAGTTCAGAAAAATCACGACTAAATTTAGCACTATTGTACGAGGGCGAATACACATCGTTTGTGCCAAGTGAAACTATTATAAGATTTGGGTTAATACCCTTTGCCTGGTGAATAAAATTACTCGAACCTAAAAAAGTTCCAACAGTAGCTCCGTTAACCCCCGCAGCATGATACTGAAGTATAGCATCGGAGTTTAACAGATCAACACCAAAAAGAGTGAACGACCCATTGACTTGTCCCGCCTTTTCTAGTCCAAATTTTACATTAAACGATAATGACTCCAGCCTGAAGAGCATATGATTCTCGTCGCTACTCAGTAATTCTGCATTGATTGGCTCCAATAAAATTGGTTCAAGCCCATTTGCGTTGTAGTACACCCGTACCATATTGAATGGGCTAAAACCTAAAGTCGATTGCTTTATGCTTATGCCAAAACGGCTGAGTGTATCAGCTGTTGAAGCTGATATTCCGGCTAATCCAAGCAATGATGAATCATTCGGACTCCATCTGTTTCGGGTCCACTCTCCTTCCCAGTTCACATCGTAATCGTCGGGATTATTGCTTTTAACCATACTATAGGGGAAGGTAAACCCTCGCGAGGTATTCTGGGTGCTAATCCATTGCGATAGCAAACGACGAGTTTCGGCAGTAAAAAAATCGGCCTGAATGTGCGAATCACCAATGTGAAGTATCCGAATAGGCTCGCCCTTATCCCTAGCCTTTGCAAGTAGTTCACCAATTCGATCGAGATTTTTGGTACTAGATGTTCCCGTAAATCTATTCTCAGAAAAATTGATGAAAGAAAGGGGTAAATCCTTGTCTTTCACTTTTCGCTTTTTGTATATAGAGAGAGGTAATATAACCAACAGAACAAAGAATGCAACTGCAAATACAATCGCAAGTATTCTTGCATTCTGACTAATTCGATATCCTCTTTTTAGCAAATTCATCTTTACAGCTAATTTTCTAGTTGCATTTCAGCATACTCACCGTACAATTCCATAAGGGATGAGTAAAACATCTCTGCAATAATATTTGAACCCCTATAGGTAAAGTGCACAAAATCTTTCGAAGCCAATTGGGGTGATGCATACACCCAAGCAGGCATTGAGTTTTTACCTCCCATGGCCCTATAGCAATCCCAGAATGCCGCACCAGCCCTTAGGGCTCCACTCCGCTGCGCATCTCTAATAGATTCTATATTTGGGTATGATTCAAACCTTCCATTAACCTTACGCGACATATCCGACACCCCAATAAGCATAACACTGACACCAGGGTTGGCTTTTTTTAATGCAGTAATCTGCTGATAAATCTGATTTTCGTAGTAAGCATAGCTATTGACAATATGAGGAACAATATTTACCCCAAACTGAAGAATGATTAGCTTTGGATTCATCAACCCCATCACTCTTTTTAGCGATGCGTCATCGGAACGCGTAAAATCAACCCCTGAACTGCCCCTAATGGCAATATTATCAACAATAATACCTCTTGGAGATTCCAGCGAAACAGCATAAACCATAGGGCTTTCATCGCCTTTAAAATTTAATCGAATTTTGGTAACCAAATTTGGAATACTCCACTCTAGTGTTTCAATTGTATTAGTTGGTGATATAAACTCTGCATCCTGAGTTGACCCCGCATAGGTAAGTGAGAGCATTACGGGCTCAAGTGCATGGCCGTAAATAACCTTACAATTCGAAAAATTTCGTGCTAAAGAGTAATGATTACCTCGCTTCTCAAAATCGATCCACGCTTCAGTAAAGCCGCCCTTACTAGCTCTTCGGTTACTCTTAAATACAGAATAACCTCCCATTAGGCCAAACCTATGGCCAACGCCTCCCTTTCCTAAATCGGCTATTGAGGTGTACTGCCAATTGCTAGAAGTACTCTGATAGACAGCACCTGATTGGTAACTGTGAGGAACCGCATTGAGTAGCCCAATACCACCACCACCAAAACGAGACTGTAAGCGCGTTCGGAGGAATGAGGTAACCCTATCACCTTCAATTTGCGAGTCGCCATAGTGCATAACCCGTACCTGTTTCCTTGAAGTTTCGCCATTGTTTAATGACCTAAAGAACGATTTAAGAGCTGTAAAATTAGAATCAGGCATCTCAATCTGCACCAATCTACCCCTAAGTAATTCCGCTGTAATCCTTTCGCGCCGTGTATCAACCCATGCAGCTGTATCAACACGAGTTGAATCGTTTTGCACAATGCTTAAGCTATCTGATAGCAACTCGAGAGTATCTAACTGTACTAAAGTTCCGGTGATACTATCGAGCATCAACTCAAGTTCAGCAATTTCAGGATCTAAGAGAAAATGTGAAGGATGATTTGATGTATCAAGGTTAAAAAGCGATTTAACTGAAGGATACTTTATGGTATAAGAGTAAATTTGTATACCCTCTGAAGGTACTAAGAGACTAAGGATTACCAGCACAGCAATTGTGAGGGCCAAATAAATAAATACTCTAAAAGGCTTTACCATAAACAGATGAGCATTGATACTAGAAAACCATTGACCTAAAGGTAAAAATTTTCATCAACCAATCATATCTAATACAAAAAAAGGTAAGGGTACAGCCTTACCTTTAGCTCTAAAACGATTATGTAATTGTTACGATGATTTTGGCATAATCTTTAAAACTTGTCCAGGCGTGAGCCTATCCGTAGTCATTTGATTTATCCTTTTTATATCTGTTGAGCTAACCCCTGGGTACAGCCTTGCAATATCCCATAACGTGTCGCCACTCCGTACCTGATAGTAAACGTAATTAGAGTCGCCTCCTTGAGGTGTAACTGAAGGTGGAGCACTTTTAACAATTTTACTAGCCGCACCAGCTGGCACATATATGGTTAATCTTTGTCCAACCCTAATTAGGTTGCCTCTTATATTATTCCAATTTCGCAATTGCGAAACCCCAACCCCATGCCTTTCAGCTATTGTACCTAGCACATCTCCTTCTTTAACAACGTAAGTTCTTTGCTCGCTTCCCGATGGTACTTCGTGCTTATATGATGCTGTGTATCGACTTGGATTAACCACATTGTTAGGATTGAAATATTCTGAGTTCTTATAGGCGAAAATTTCCTGTTGCCTATCGATAAAAGGGCCAACCTGCTCTAAGGGTAAACGCAACGACATAAGTTTGTTTTGAGCAGGCATTATATCCTGTTTGTAGTGGGGATTAAGGTCGCGGAGAACTTTAATGGGAATGCCAAGAACCTCCGAAATTTGATTAAAATGCAGCATTCCTGATATCATCAGCGTATCAACTGTTGCAGGAAGGCTCATGGGCACAGGTTTAATATTGTGCTCTTTTTGATATTCAAAGGCATAGGTAGCGGCTATAAATGCTGGAACATATCCTCTGGTTTCGCGTGGTAGGAAATAGTAAATATCCCAATAGCTACGTTTCCCACCAGATCTTCGGATGGCTTTATTCACATTGCCAGGCCCACAATTATAGGCTGCAATTACCAATGTCCAATCTCCATAGATTTTATAAAGATCCCTAAGGAAACGAGCAGCTGCATGGCTCGATGCTATAGGGTCGCGCCTTTCGTCAACATAGGAGTTAATGGTAAGATTATACATGCGACCCGTGCCATACATAAACTGCCAAAGCCCTGTAGCCCCTGCACGCGAAACTGCCCGAGGATTTAGGGCCGATTCAATTACGGGGAGCATTCGGAACTCCACAGGAAGTTGGTAATAATCCAACACCTCCTCAAAAATAGGGAGGTAATAGTCGGCTACACCAAGCATAGTTTCAACTTTTTCGCGCTGTCGTTCTGTATAAACGCTGATAAAACTCCTGACTATGCTATTGTATGGCAAATCAATTACTGAATTGATTGCTGCAAGGCGCTGTATGTAAACCGAATCAGGTGTTTTTGTCTGGATCTCAAATAAATCGGGCTCAACCAATGTGAGCATATTGGAAGTATCTACTCCATTTTGTACATACCAAAGGCTAAGCAAACTATCGAGATTGTTTCCATAGTTGGAGATAATTCCCATGCCCTCAAGCATCGAATCGCGAAGAACAGGAATAGTATCGCGAGGGTTACTGGCAGAAACTCCATTCACCATTAACGCAAAAAAGGGTAATAAGAGTAATATTTTTCTCATAATTTGTCTCTATTTTATGCTACACTGCAATCTTAAACCAACAACTGGTTGAAATGTTAAATTGGAATTAAACGAAAATGCATTACCATCAAGCATTGGCTCAAATTTTAGGGCTAAATTATCGCTTATGTCCCAATCAAAAAAATGTGCATCTACGTTGGCATCAATGATATTTAACGCGTAAAACCCTGCGAGAATCATAATGGAGAAATCCCTGTTCCTTCTGTAACCATCACGAAGGAAAAGCAACTCATTTTTACTTCTTGTTCCATTGTATTCATCGTTAGGAAATTTTTTATAGGCATTCCCAAACTTTTTATATCCTCTCTGGTTAAAAT
This sequence comes from Bacteroidales bacterium UBA5349, assembly GCA_002410065.1. Lineage (GTDB taxonomy): Bacteria > Bacteroidota > Bacteroidia > Bacteroidales > Tenuifilaceae > Perlabentimonas. The sequence goes on from DHQB01000020.1 coordinate 205,110, forward strand.
CTACTATATACCAAAGCGATGCAATGCCTCCCATAACAACAGGAACCTTCCATAGTTTTTGGTTATACACTTGCCCTAATCCTGGCATTAGCATAGAGAGGACTGTTGCAGTAGTGGGTGAATGATCTCCCCTTGAATTAACTATAAGCGCATCGGCAACACTAGCCACGTAAAACAGTGCGGCATTGGTATAAAAAATATTTCGCTGCATTCGATAGTTTGTCCACTTCTCTTCAAAAATTAGTTTTTCCTCTGCTCCATAAAAAAGGGGGTCGTACAGGTTTCGGGTTTTATGGTAGTTATCGTTGGCTTGCAAACCAAAGTAAAGCATAGATCCCATTCCTGCATAGAAAAAGGGTACTTTCCAGTACTGCTTATTAATTACCTGACCCGACCCAGGCAATAGCTGCGATGCAAGCCAAACCTGACGAGTAGAAAGCGAATCTAACTTAATTCGATTAGCGTAGCTCCCTGATGCAACAAATAAAAATAAAAGCAGGGCTATCAAAAACTGATGCCCTTTGCCCTTATTGCTTGCCATATTGCTATTTTGATACTGCAAAGTAAAAAACTTGACTAGAGGAAAAACGAAGAATACTGCTAAAAATTATTGCGCAAAGCGATTAATTCGCTCCATTAGTTCATCAAGTTCGCCTTGTGTTCGATAGGAAAAAACAATTTTGCCGCTTTCGCCTTTCCCTTGCTTAACCTGAACGCCCCAGCCAAAAACCTCTTGTAATTTGGTTTCAAGGCCACTTAACTCACTAGGTTTCTCTTTAACCCCACCTAAAGCTGGTGCAACTTTTGGTTGCTGAACTAAATTTCGAACCAACTCCTCTGCTTTGCGAACGGAGAGATCCTGATCCAAAATGTTTTTATAGGCTGTAAGTTGAAGTTCTGAACTCTCAAGAGGTAGAATTGCCCTTGCGTGTCCCATCGATAGCTTACGTTCACGGATTCCAAGTTGAATTTCCGCAGGGAGTTTTAGTAATCTCAAGTAGTTTGTAACGGTTGCTCTCTTTTTTCCTACTCTATCCGAAAGGTTATCGTGTGTTAGGCTACATTCATCTATCAATCGCTGGTAGCTAATGGCCACCTCAATTGCATCTAAATCTTCACGTTGAATATTCTCAACCAGAGCCATCTCAAGCATGCCCTGATCATCAGCAGTACGAATATATGCTGGTACTCTATTTAGGCCTGCCAACTTTGCTGCACGTAACCTACGCTCTCCTGCAATTAGTTGATACTCTCCATTTATGCTCCGAACGGTAAGCGGTTGAATTATCCCCAACTCTTTTATTGAATCGGAAAGCTCTTTTAGTGCCTCCTCGTCGAAACTTGTACGAGGTTGAAAAGGATTGGCCTTAATCTTATTAATATCAATCTCATTCACCAATTCAACAGATGATCGCTCTGATCTTTCTTCATCCCTTTGCTGCATCTTATCAGCATCCTCAATCAAAGCACCCAATCCTCGGCCTAATGCCATTTTCTTTGTCATCTCTCTTTATCTACACGTTACTATTAAAATCTATCCATTACTCTTTTTTGGTCGCTTCGCTCATCTCTGTCACACTATTTCTCTGAAGCATTTCACGGGCAAGGTTAAGGTAGTTTGCCGAACCGGTAGAAGCTGCATCGTAAAGAATCACCGGCTTACCATAACTAGGTGCTTCGCTAAGCTTAATGTTGCGCTGAATAATTGTATCGAACACCATTTGCTGGAAGTGCTTTTTTACTTCATCAACAACCTGATTTGAAAGCCTTAAACGAGCATCGTACATCGTAAGCAAAAATCCTTCAATTTTCAGTTCAGGGTTTAAGCGTGTTTGAATTATCTTGATGGTATTTAACAATTTACCAAGTCCCTCAAGGGCAAAATACTCACATTGTACAGGGATGATTACAGAATCGGCAGCAGAAAGTGCGTTTACCGTAATTAAACCCAATGATGGTGAGCAATCGATTAGAATATAATCATATTGATCCCTCACCTTATCGATAACCGATTTTAGCATTTTTTCCCGATTGGGCATATTCAGCATTTCAATCTCTGCACCAACCAAATCGATATGCGAAGGGATTAAATCTAAGCCTTCAATCTCACTTTTCAGTATAATGTCTTGTGGATTAACCTCTTCAATTAAACACTCGTAAATACTTGTTTTAATATTCCGAAGATCAAAACCAGTTCCCGATGTTGCATTAGCCTGTGGATCGGCATCAATTAGTAGGACTTTTTTCTCGAGCACAGCCAAACTGGCGGCTAAGTTTATTGCGGTTGTGGTTTTGCCAACTCCCCCTTTTTGGTTTGCTAAAGCTACTACTTTTCCCATATCAAAAAAAGATTAATGAATTCTGTATATAAGGCCACAAAGTTACTGGTTGTAAAAAGGAATACTTATTTTAACGACTTCTAATATAAACATTCACCTATAACTTACCAACATTTTATTAACAATTGGAGGCTAGATGCACCGACAAAAATAACAAAACTTTTCTAGTTTTGTAGGTTTAAAAACAGGCTTCTTTTGTAATCCCCAATAATTGCATATTTTAGCTTAAAATATATTTTGTGGAAAACATTAGCTGCTGGTATACCATAGTTAATCCCGAAGCGGGAAGCGGAAAGGGGCTAAAGGATTGGCCCAGAATTGAGGCTTTGCTGAATGAATTAGGCATAAAATTCGAGCATAAAATTACCGAACGAAAATATCATACCATTGAGTTAACTGTAAACGCAGTAAGAAATGGTTTTAGAAAAATATTGGTTGTTGGCGGCGATGGGACGCTTAATGAAGTAGTAAACGGAATTTTTATTCAAAACGTTTGCAATCCAATCGATATCATAATTGGCGTAATTGGCGTTGGCACTGGGAACGATTGGCAACGTACCTTTAAACTCCCAAGCGATTATAGGGGAAAAATACTGGCCATTAAAGAAGAACGAACCATTTTACAAGATGTTGGCAAAGTACGTTTTTTTGAGGCTCGCATTCAGCAATCGCGCTACTTTGCCAATGCAGCTGGAGTAGGCTTTGATGCCAAGGTGGCGTTAGCCACAAATAAGTTAAAGGAGAGTGGGAGAAAAGGCAAACTATTATACATCTACAGCCTCCTAAAAACCCTTTACTATCACCGATCAACCATGGCAAAAATTGCAATTGATAGCCATAAACTGGATGGTAAAATTTTTAGCGCAACTCTAGGTATTGGAAAGTACAATGGCGGAGGTATGCTTCAGTTACCAAATGCTTTGCCTGACGATGGACTTTTCGACATCACCGTAATCAATAAAATTAGAAGGGTTAACGTACTGCGCAATATTTTTAGGCTATACAATGGAACTATTTTAAACCATCCAAAAATATTGGGCTACCAAGGCAAAAATATTACCATTTCATCTAAACCTCCTTTAAGTCTTGAGGCAGATGGCGAATCACTTGGTACATCACCATTCACCTTCTCCATAGTTCCGCAAAGCATTAGAGTAATTGTAGGGGCCGACTTTACCTCTATTAACAATCCTATTTCAAATATCTACAACTAGTTTTTACATTGGATCAACATCGGGCAGAACGATTAAGCCCCGAAAGGGTTTGTACTCCATAATTAACCTCAACTGATCGCTGATTAAATCTTTGGCTTTCGCCAAATTGGCATTACGCTCTAGTTTGATAAGTATATCCCTAATGTAAAGATTTTGTACCCTGCTAACAATAGGCTCTTCTGGGCCAAGTACCCTATTGCCAAAAACTGCTCGAAGGTTTCGACCCAACTGTTCTGCTGCAATTTCGAGCACCTTAGCCTCTCGATGCTTAATTGAGAGTTTGATTAATCTATAGTATGGAGGATAATGGTACTCCTTTCGTTCAGCCAACTGTGATTTAAAATGGCCTTCAAAATCGTTGCTCACCACTTGCTTAATTACAGGGTGCTCGGGGTTAGAGGTTTGGATAAGCACTTCGCCTTGCTCGCCTTTGCGGCCAGCCCTTCCGCTTACTTGCGCCATTAGCTGAAAACTGCGCTCGAAAGCCCGAAAATCGGGGAAGTTTAGCATGTTATCCGCATTAAGGATACCAACTAATCTAACCCTATCAAAATCTAAGCCTTTAGTTACCATTTGCGTGCCTACTAGAATATCAACCTCGCCCTGCTCAAAGTTGGCAATAATGCTCTCGTACGAATTTCTCGATCGAGTAGTATCCATATCCATACGGACAACCTTAGCATCTGGAAAGAAAATGGCCAACTCATCCTCAACCTTTTCGGTACCAAACCCTTTGGTTGATAATCGATGGCTACCACACGCTAAGCACGATGCTAATACCTGAATTGCATATCCGCAGTAATGGCACACCAGCTGATTGCTCTGCCTATGCAACGTTAAACTTACTGCACAGTGCTCGCATTGGGGGACCCATGCACACTCGTCGCACTCTATAAACGGCGAATAACCTCTCCGATTCTGAAATAGGATTACCTGATTACCTCCATCCAAAGTTCGGCCTATTGCCTCAAGCAATGTTTCAGAAAAGATAGACTTCATCTGCTTCCTTTTGCGGGCTATCAGGGTATCAACAACCTCAACACGAGGAAGACTAATGTCTAAATAACGTTTTGTAAGCTGCGCAAAACCATACTTCCCAGTTTGGGCATTATAGTACGACTCAACTGATGGCGTTGCAGTTCCCAATAAGACTTTTGCCCCATGCATTGCTGCCAGCATAATAACCGAATCGCGAGCATGATAGCGGGGTGCAGGATTAAACTGCTTAAAGGTATTCTCATGCTCCTCGTCAACTATTACCAAACCTAGGCGCTTAAATGGCAAAAATACTGATGAGCGAACCCCAAGAATTACATCGTATGCTGGTTTTGAGGTGTCCTTACCATCGTTTAACAAACTTTGGTAAACCTCAACCCTTTGGTTATCGCTAAACTTACTGTGATAAACACCTACCCTACCTCCAAAAAACCGCTTTAGCCTAATTATTATTTGCGCAGTAAGCGCAATTTCGGGTAGCAAATACAAAACCTGTTTCCCTTTGGCAATCTGCTCCTGAATTAGCTGAATATACATCTCGGTTTTACCGCTCGAGGTTACCCCGTGCAGCAAAATCACATTGTTTTCGATAAACTCATTATTTATCCTATCAACTACTTGCTGCTGATCGACTGTTAGAGCTAAGCTGTTTGTGATATCGCTTTCGTCAATATCCAAGCGGGATACTTCCCTACTCTCTATTTCAAAAATATTTTTATCAACAAGAGCCTTAAATGCTGCAGGAGAGGCGTCGGCCTTTTCCATTAATACTTTTTTGGCTATCCAACCCGTAAAGGTATGCTTGCTTGGCAATGTAAGCGCCAAAAAAGCCATTAGGTACTTTTGCTGAGCCGTGGCCCTTGAGAGTTCCTCAAAAATCATGTTCACATCATCATCAACCTTTATGCGCGAGTGCAGGCGAACAAAAACTTCGTACTTTGGCTTAAAGGCCGATTGGATATTCTCATGGATTGATAAAACTCGCCTATCGAGAAGGCCTTTGATAACTCCAATTGGATTCTTAATGTCAACTTTAGCTACAAGCTGTTGAATTGAAGTAGTATTACTCTCCTCTAAAGCAGACATAACAGCCATCTCCGGATCGCTTAAAAACGGAGCTAAAGCATACTCCTGCCCCTGTGTAATCTGAGTTTCACTCTCCATTTTTAACCCAGAGGGCAATGCTGCCTTCATCACCTCGCCAAGGGAGCACATATAGTAGTTAGCCATCCACTCCCAAAACCCAAACTGAATATCAGATATCATGGGCTCTTCGTCAATTACCTGAATAATATCCTTGGTTTGATATGCCTCGGGGGCATTACCATGTACCCTAAAAACAATGGCTGAGTAAAGTTTCTTTTTGCCAAACTGAACAACCACCCTAACACCAGACTTTACAGCCAATTCCATATCCTTTGGAACGGAATAGGTATAAAGTTTTGGCAAAGCCAACGGAAGAATAACCTCTACAAATTGCGGTTTGGACATAATGGTTAAGTGGATAGTTGCAGCATGCTAAGGTAGCAAAGATTGGATTTATAGGAAAGAATTCACGGATTAACCTTGGTGAGGTAAAAAACTTATTTCTGCAACTACTTTACCTCAATAACTCTATTCTCAATGCGGGTTTTTACAGAATCGTTGGCGATGCTTGTAACCTCACCCTTACAATTGGTAAAGTAAACATAGTTTCCTCGGTCATAAAACCTATAAACCTTACAGCCATCGTGCTCAAACAAGTACTCCACTTCAAAGGTTTGATTATTTTACGGCTTAACCGTTTCGATTGGACGACCTGACATACAAGAATAAAACACTATTGCAATTCCCAGAAAAAGTAGAGTTTTTCGCTTCATTGCTCTTTGTTATTTGTTCAAAATCCGAATACTATCAGCCACCTGCTCCATTAACCATAGCGGAGTAGATGTTGCTCCACAGATACCAACGGAATTAATATCCTTAAACCATTCGGCGGCTAACTCGCTTGGTGAACTTATAAAATACGATTTGGGATTAACTGATCTGCAAACCTCGTAGAGCATTTTACCGTTTGAACTTTTTTTACCGCTAACAAACACAATGGCATCAACCTTTTTGGCAAAAGATTTTAGTTCGGTTTTTCGGTTTGCCACCTGTCCGCAAATGGAATTATATACTTTAAAATCAACGCTTTCACCATTGTTTACCAAGTTCATTCTTCGCAAAATCTCATCGGCAATTTCTTTGTACTCATCGGCACTTTTAGTGGTTTGAGCAAACAACTCAATGGGTTTTGTGAAATCCAACTTTTCAATCTCATCAATACTCTCAATTACAATGGCATCCCTCTTTGCTTGCCCCACCAAACCAAGTACTTCAGCATGCCCTTTTTTACCAAAAATAACCACTTGTCCGCCAACCTGCTGCATTCGCACCCAGGCTTCACGTACTTTTATCTGGAGTTTTAAAACCACAGGACAGGATGCATCAATAATTTCAATCCCTTTGTCTAAGGCTTTTTTATAGGTTTCGGGGGGCTCACCATGAGCTCTAAAAAGCACCTTTTTACCCTGCAGCCTGTCTAAATCGGCATGTGTTATGGTATTTAAACCCAGCAATTTTAATCGCTCAACCTCCATGTCGTTATGAACAATTTCACCCAGAGAATATAGAGTTTTATTATTTTTCAACTCCTTTTCGGCCTGTGAAATAGCATTGACTACCCCAAAGCAAAAACCTGAGCTTTTATCAATCTCTATTTGTAATGGTTTCTTTCTTTCCATTGCTTGTTAAAAGGCAATTAATCTAAATAAATTTGGAGACAACCTCTTTATAAATATTGTCGAACCACTGCATTTGATCCTCAACCGATAAATGTGAATTATCGAGTACTATTGCATCAGCAGCTTGACGCAATGGAGCAACTTCGCGGGTACGATCTATTCGATCGCGCTCCTCAATATTCATCAACACCTCTTTGAGGGTAGCCTTCTCACCCTTGCTCTCCATCTCCTTTAGCCTGCGCTGTGCTCGGATTGCAGGATCGGCAGTCATAAATATTTTGAGTTCAGCCTTTGGGAATACCACGGTTCCAATATCTCTTCCATCCATAACTATTCCCTTATGCTCACCCATCTCCTGCTGTTGCTGTGTCATCTTATTACGTACCATTGGAATTGCAGAAACAGGGCTTACCAGTCCCGAAACCTCAAGTGTACGTATTTCTCGCTCAACTACCTCTCCATTAAGGGTAGTAAGCCATCCATCGTCAGTTGCACTACTCACAAATCCAACCTTTATGTCCTTGAGAAGTTCTGTTAGCTTTTCCTTATCTATACCAGAGTCTGTTGCAATGCCCTCGCGAATACATGCTAAAGTAACCGCCCTATACATAGCACCACTATCAATATATATATAGTTTAGCCTATGGGCTATTGCTTTGGCAAAAGTACTCTTACCACAAGACGAATACCCATCAACGGCTATTGTAATCAATAATTTATCCACAATTATAGTTGTTTTATTGCAAAAATAAAGGCCCTTTAATGCGCTTTAAAATACACTACAAAGGTAATTTAAAAAGAGGGAATTAGCCTACAAATTCTTTTTCCTAAAGAAATCGTCAAGGTCGGTGCTAATTGAGAAATGATTTGAACCGCCTGCTAGGTGGTAAGTTGCACGGCTATAGTTTATGAAGAACTTATTTATCTTTACTCCCAATCCCCAGCTAAAGCCTACGGTAGATGCACGCTCCTCAATCTTCATCTCATTCCGACGCTGAAAGTTGTATCCCCCTCTTATGTAGAAGTTTTTAAGTGGAACAAACTCAACCCCTAAAATCAAGTGACTTACAATCTCATTACCAACCCTATTGATTAGTGTTGGCTTTGAAGATTGCCCATCGTCAAAAAGTGAATTGGATTTATCTTCACGTTGGTAGAAAAGACTGGTTGTTTGAATTTGCTGAAAAGTACCTACCAACCTAAAGGGTGCATGCTTAAGTTTTTGACTTACCCCAACTAGTAGTTCAAAAGGCAAACTCTCCCAAGTATCGGGAGTGTATGGCTTAAGCATTGTACCAATGTTTCTGGCAACAATACCCGCTGCTGAAAGTCCATCGCGACTATGGTATGCAACACCAAAATCGGCAGCAATACCATAAGAGGTGTACTGTTCCAAATGCGAATAAATGGGTTTTAAGTTTACGCCTATGGTAAACAAGCTATCTATGGAGCGGGAATAGCTTAAATGAAAGGCCATATCATAACCCGTAAAACTTCCAGTAATTTGACCTGCTACATCGGCTTCAATAAAATCGCCATAACCCACGTGCTGCAAGCCAATGCCAAATGTACCTATACCATCGAGATGCCTTGAGTATGTTACAAATGCATATTTAATATCAGCGTAGTAGGACACATACGACAGTGATAGCTGGTTGTGAAGCTGACTGGATAGATTCGCTGGATTGAACAAGGCTACACCCTGATCGGGCTCATCGAGGGCTACAACTTTGCTTCCAAGTGCAGCACTTCTCGGGGTAATTGTTAGATTCAAAAACCCATAGGTATTCACGCCGCCAACCTGAGCATACAAGTTAATTAGCGAACCTAAAATCACTGTAAGAATAATGAAAACTCTTTTTATCATCCTATTTAAACACTTTAATACAGCATTGGCAAAAGTACATTATGAAAACTACAAAATCTGTCGTTTAGTATAGGGGTTCCGAAAATTTTGTTTTATGTTTTGACTAAGTGTTTAACCATTGCTTAACTTATAAGAATATTTAACAACCCTGTAGTGAAAATATAATTAACTTTGATGTTTGTTTAAAACACACATAAATTCTTTGTTGTCTGTGGTTAAAGAGAGAGAGAAAATATTGTTTATCGTAAACCCTAAATCGGGAGTAGGAGCTATAAGAAACCTTGAAGCAAAGATTAAAAAAACGCTTGATAACAAAAGGTTTATTGCGATAATTGAGCACACCCAAAGAGCAAGACACGCCACTGAGATTGCCCAAGAATACCTTAAAAAAGGTATAAAGAAGATTGTAGCCATGGGCGGCGATGGTACGGTAAACGAGGTTGCATCTGCCCTATTGCATACTGATGCAACCTTTGGCGTAATCCCAATAGGTTCAGGTAATGGATTTGCTCGCCATTTGCGAATCCCTTTTATAATTGAGAACGCCATTAAGCTGATTAATCTAGATAAAATTGCGCTTATTGATGTGGGAATGGTAAATCAACAGCCATTTTTCTGTACTGCTGGCGTTGGATTTGATGCTCAAGTTGGTGATTCATTTGCAAAGGGCAAGGGAAGGGGTTTTGCTAATTACATAAAAACAACAATTCACGTATTTTTAAACTACAAGGCAAAACGTTATAAAATAACTGTTAATAACCAAGTTGTTAATAAAGCGGCCTTTTTAATTACAATTGCCAATGCAGCCCAGTATGGCAACAATGCATTTATTGCACCCAACGCAGATATAACTGATGGTATGCTAGATGTAACCATTATATCTCCCTTCCCAAAATACATCTCAGCATCGTTGGGTCTAAAACTTTTCAGAAAGCGGATTGGGAAAAGCAGATTTGTTGAAACCTTTAAGGTAAAAGAAATATCCATTGTGCAGTTCGACTCAAATGTTATGCATTACGACGGAGAACCGGTAACGATAGAATCTCCGCTTAACTTCAGCATAAAGCCACTTGCCCTAAAAGTTTACGTACCGTAAACCTTAATGGAACCCCTATTTTTGCTGGTATAAGAATAATTAAAGAAGTCCTAAAAACGGAATCGAATTAGTTATCAATTCTCAAACATCTCTATACAATGAATGATAACTATCTTCAGCAAAACCTCAAAAGAAATCGATGCACATCAGTTTATCCTAAACATCCTTTTAAACATCCCCTTGCGGAGTTGAGATAGGAAAAGCCCAAGCACTACCACTAAAATTCCGGCCATTTTAACAGGAGTTATCACCTCATTCAGTATAAAGAAAGCAAGGATAGCGGTAAGTACAGGGATAGCATTTGTAAAGATATTGGCCTTTGAAACTCCTAAATGCTTAATGGCATATGTAAAAAACACGAAAGCAAAGGTAGAGGCAAATACCCCAAGGTTCAACAACGGTACTATTACATCCCATGTGGGTACCACCTGAAAAAACTGTTTAAAATCAAGAAAAAAGAAAAGGGGTAAAAAGAAGAACACCCCAATTAGATTTTGATATGCCACAATGGAAAGAACATTGTATTTGTTGGCTAATTTTTTAATAAGTAGCGAATAGCCCAAAGCCGAAACTACTGCCAACAGCATAAAAGCCAATCCAAGCGGATGCACATCAGTTAGGTTAAGCCCTTGATGAAACACCACTAAACCCACACCAACCACAGAAACAAAAATGCCCAAAAAGTTCATCATCGAGATTCGTTCCTTAAGATAGTAGTAGGCTCCAATTGGGCTAAACAGCGGTATAGTTGCAATAATTACAGCAGCTAGTGTTGAGGGCATATAGCTAACTCCATAGCTCTCTCCCAAGAAATATAGGAATGGCGACAGGAAACTCAGTAAGATAAACGTTTTGATATCCTCTCTTTTAATTCTATTGAGCCTGCCTAGCGATGCAGTTACTGCAATTAGTAAAACACTAGAAATGATTAAGCGCATTAGTACTAGCGAAACAGGTTTGTATGCCACCAAAACCTCTTTATACCATATAAAGGAGAATGCCCAGAAAACCATAGCCACAATTGCACTAAGGTAAACAGTTGCTGATTTCTTAGCCATAAAAAAAAAGGGTTAAAACTTAATAATGTATTTGACTAACCAAGCCCAAAAGGTTTGCTTGAGATGGTTGCGAAATTACGCTAATAAAACAAAATGTCAATAAAAAACGTTTGCAGAGGAGTACTGAAGCATAAGTTTTTATATTTTTACGGTAGAAAAACCGGTTAATATGGACGAACTTACCCGACTAAGGCAAGAACTTCACCGCAATCCCGAAGTATCAGGGAAAGAGCGAGCAACCGCAAAGCGTATCCGTTTCTACCTTAATCGTTATAAACCCGACGAACTATTTACGGGAATTGCCGGCGAAGGTATGGCTGCAGTATTTAATACTCTAAAGCCCGGACCAACCACTCTGTTCCGATGCGATATGGATGCGTTACCCATAGATGAAGCCATTTCAAAACCCTACAGTTCATCCGTACCTGGTGTTGCCCATGTATGTGGACACGATGGTCACATGGCAATTGTATCAGGTTTGGCTTCATCAATAAGAGAAAACCCCATTACAAAGGGTAAAGTCATCCTTTTTTATCAGCCCGAAGAGGAGAATGGTCAGGGTGCTGAAAAATCGATACACAGGCTTACTGAGTTAAACCTTATGCCCGATTATGCTTTTGCCATACACAATATGCCCAAATACCCCCTTGGCAGTATAGTATTACCAAACAATGTATTCGCTTCCGCATCAAAAGGGGTTATACTAAAATTGTTTGGCAAGGAATCACATGCAGCCTATCCCGAAATGGGTATTAATCCTGCCCTAGCAATAGCAAGTATAATTCAGGGATTACATAACCTTACTAACGATAATAAATTCTCCGACTTTGTTCTTCTTACAATCATTCATGTACGCCTAGGTGAGGTTGCCTTTGGCACATCGCCAGGGTATGGAGAGATTATGGTTACACTTAGGTCGGTTGCCGATTCGGACATGAACGTGTTGTACAAAAAATCTGTTGAGTTGGCTCAAGAGATAGGGGCAACCCACGAACTGACTGTAGAAGTCTCTATTACGGATAGTTTCCCTGCTGCTCTATGCGATAGCAAAATGATAGAAATGGTTAGAGGGGTGGGTTTAGAGCAAAATAGATTAATTTTTAACTTGGATAAACCCAACCGTTGGTCTGAGGACTTTGCCCACTTTACCCTAAAAGGGCCTTCGGTAATATTTGGTCTGGGAATTGGCGAAAACTCGGCCGAATTACATAGCCCAGACTATGATTTCCCAGATGAGGCCATTGAGCATGGGGTAAATATACTCGATGCAATTATCACAAAACATAACAGATAAATGCGAATAAAGCACAGATAATAGGATTTAGTATTTATTCGTTAAAAACAACTCTATGCCCTCACTATATTTTACTACTTTTGCCAGCGTATCAATTTGGTTAAAAAAAACAATTGCTTAAACATTTTATAGCATGAAAACCGTTAAGTTGTGGGATAAAGAGTTCGCAATCAGTTACCCTGCAAGCGCAATTCAAAAAGATATTGCTGAGATGGCCAAGATCATTAATAAGGACATGGAACATGAAGAGAACCCTCTGTTCATTAGCATTCTTAACGGATCATTTATCTTTACAGCTGATGTTGTTCGTTACTTCAACTTCCCTTGTGAGATATCATTCGTAAAACTCTCGTCGTATGAGGGTACTTCAACCACTGGTAAAGTTCATGAACTTATTGGACTCACAGAAAACATTAAGAACAGAATGGTTGTCATTCTTGAAGATATTGTGGACACTGGCATAACCCTAAGTAAACTTATTGCCACGCTCAGTTCATATCAACCCAAAGAGGTTAGAATAGCAACCCTGCTTTACAAGCCCGATTCATATAAGGGCAAAGCAAAAATTGACTATATTGGTAAATCAATCCCTAACGATTTCATTGTGGGCTATGGATTAGACTACAATGGTTTAGGCAGAAACTTGGCTGACATTTACACCCTAGTATAACGCTATGATGTTAATTTAACCTACAACAAAAATGCTTAACATCGTTCTATTTGGACCTCCAGGAGCAGGCAAAGGCACCCAGTCGCAAAATATTATCCAAAAGTACAATTTAATGCACCTCTCCACAGGTGACATTCTTCGGAATGCCATCGAGAGGCAAACTCCAAGAGGCATTGAGGCTAAAAAGTACATGGATAGGGGCGAACTAGCTCCCGATGAACTGGTAATTGGTATCATTGGGCGAAGGCTTGATGAATACCGCGACAAAACCAACGGCTTTGTATTCGACGGATTTCCCCGTACAACATTCCAAGCACGTGAACTCGATGACATGCTCAAAGAAAAAGGATCAGCCATAAACCTAATGATGGCCCTTGAGGTTGATTATGACGAGCTAGTTAATCGACTAACCAACAGAGGAACGTTTAGCGGACGCCCCGACGATCAGAATATCCAGATCATAAAGAATCGAATAAATATCTATAACGAAAGAACCAAAATCGTTAAAGATTACTACAAGACGCAGAATAAGTACTTTGGCATAAATGGAATGGGTACTATCGACGAAATTTTTGAGAGAATTACCAGCACCATAAGTCAACAAGTTTCCAGTACTCGTTAGCTCTTGTAATTACTTATCAAACAGCATTATTCCCCAAGCAATTGCTTTGTGGTTGGTTGCTTTATACTCTGGCAAGTTGGTAGAACTTAAAAAATAAAAATCATAGATTATGATTTTTAAATTAGAAAATGGATTTATCTAAAGAAAACCACGCTGAAGAACGTTGCAACGCAACGAATTTAAAGATTAGCATATTGGGTGCTAATACAAAACCCAACATAAAACCGAAAAGTTAGTGAGTAAAAGTACTCTACTTTTCACCTAGAAGATAGTTATAAATGGCAGCATCAAACTTTGTTGATTACGTAAAAATATTTTGCCGTTCCGGCAATGGTGGTCCAGGTAGCACTCACTTTCGTAGAGAGAAGTTTATACCAAAGGGCGGGCCCGATGGTGGCGATGGTGGTCGTGGAGGGCATATTTACATAAAGGGCAACAACCAACTCTGGACTCTTATTCACCTCAAGTATCAGCGTCATATTTTTGCAACTAATGGAGCGTCTGGTAGCAAAAGCCGTAGCACCGGCGCCGATGGAAACGATGTAACCATTGAAGTTCCCTTAGGTACTATTGCCCTTAACTCCGAAACGGGTGAAGAACTGTGCGAAATTACTGAGCACGGCCAAACTATAGTATTAATGAAAGGCGGAAGAGGCGGTTTGGGGAACTGGAATTTTAAAAGTTCCACAATGCAAACCCCTAGGTTTGCTCAACCCGGTGAAGAGGGAATGGAGGCTTCGGTTACCCTTGAACTTAAAATATTGGCCGATGTTGGATTGGTTGGATTCCCAAATGCTGGTAAATCAACCCTACTATCCACCATAACTGCTGCAAAACCAAAAATTGCTGATTATGCCTTCACTACACTTGTCCCAAATATTGGCATTGTTCCCTACCGCGATCAACGTTCGTTTGTAGTAGCAGACATACCCGGAATTATTGAGGGTGCTCACGAGGGCAAAGGGTTAGGCATACGTTTCCTTAGGCACATAGAGCGAAACTCCATGCTGCTCTTTATGATTTCTGTTGATACCAAAAGTATTAAGAAGGAGTACGAAACGCTACTGAATGAGTTAACCCAGTTCAACCCCGAACTTTTAGATAAGAATCGAATACTGGCAATTACCAAGTGCGATATGGCTGATGAGGAGATTAAAAAAGCACTAAAAAAAGAGATTCCCAAAGTAAGCCACATCTTTATATCGTCGGTTACTGGCGAGGGAATTACACAGCTTAAGGATATGCTTTGGGAAGAGCTAAATAAATAGTATCAACAAAAAGAGCTATTGATCATCATGTTAGATTGGCTAATAAATCTTGACACGCAAGTTTTCCTTTTCCTCAATGGGCTAAATTCTCCGTTCTTCGATCCGATTATGATTTTTTTGTCGGGTAAGTTAACGTGGATTCCATTGTATTTGCTGATAATTTTCTACATGTACAAACGCTTTGGATGGCGATTAGTTTGGCCACTGATTGGTGTTGCGCTTGTAGTTGTTTTGGCCGACCAAATCTCAGTACATCTATTTAAGAATGTTTTCGAAAGGTTACGCCCTTGCCACAATCCTGATATTAAAGAGATGGTCCATCTGGCGGCCAATCGGTGTGGCGGAAAATTTGGCTTTATATCGTCGCACGCGGCAAATGCTTTTGGAGTTGCCATTTTTTTAGCCCTTCTGCTCAAAAGAAAATGGTTTACCCTATCTATAATCATATGGGCAACCATGGTATCATACAGTAGAATATACCTTGGTGTTCATTATCCTGGAGATGTGCTGATTGGTGGGCTGGTGGGCAGTATTTGTGGCTATGCGGTATGGAACCTTTACCATTGGCTTAAACGAACCTATGGATTAATGCCTAAGCAAGATTAGTAAACAAACTCCCCTTTATCGCTCTTTATTATTAGCTTATTGCCCTTCTCGCGCTTATGGCACGAACCAATAATACGAGCATCCACCCCAAACTCTTTGGCTATTGCCACAATATCATCAGCATATTCGGGGAAAGCATATATTTCGAACCGATGGCCCATATTAAATACTTTGTACATCTCTTCCCAATCTGTACCCGACTCTTTTTGAATAATATCAAAAAGCGGAGGAACGGGGAATAGGTTATCCTTAACTACCATAAGTTCATCAACAAAGTTCATCACCTTAGTTTGCGCCCCACCTGAGCAATGAATCATACCGTGAATTACAGCTCGGTAGTTCGATAATATTTCTTTAATTACAGGAGCATAAGTTCTTGTAGGACTTAGCATCAACTTACCTGCAGTAACGCCAACCTCTTCAACAGTGTCGGTTAGTTTATAACTCCCTGAATATACCAAGTCCTTATCCACAAGCGCATCATAACTCTCGGGATATTTTTTGGCCAAATAACTTGAAAATACATCGTGGCGCGCAGAGGTTAACCCGTTGCTTCCCATCCCCCCATTGTATTCATCCTCATATTTTGCCTGACCATATGAACTCAAACCAATAATTACATCACCATCACGAATATTGGCATTATCAATTACCTCCGAGCGCTGCAAGCGTGCAGTAACCGTTGAATCGACAATAACGGTACGAACTAAATCGCCAACATCAGCGGTTTCGCCACCTGTTAACTGAATTCCTACCCCAAGCTCTCTCATTCTCTGGCAAAACTCCTCGGTGCCTCTAATAATCTCACCAATTACCTCTCCTGGTATTAGGTTCTTATTCCGCCCAATGGTTGACGACAAAAGTATATTATCGGTAACCCCAACACACAACAAGTCATCAATATTCATAACAATAGCATCTTGGGCTATACCTCTCCATACTGAAAGGTCGCCCGTTTCTCGCCAATACATGTATGCAAGTGATGATTTGGTTCCGGCGCCATCAGCATGCATAGCAATGCAATGATTTTGGCTACCGGTGAGTGAATCGGCCACAATTTTACAGAATGCCTTAGGGAAAAGGCCTTTATCGAGATTGCTAATTGCAGCATGAACATCCTCCTTTGAAGCGGAGACTCCTCTTTGTGAATATCGAAATTTATTGGACATTTTTTGAGAATAGAAATTGCTTATGGTTTAACTTTTTTCTTATTCGACAACAGGCTTTTCTTGCTCTCGTTTAGCCATTTGCTCTCCTTTACGGTATCAACTAACCATATCTTCAGATCGGATTCGCCCTCATCATCCACAAAAAACACAATTACGTCGGCTTCATAATCAAACCGCATATCCATCCAAAGGCCTGTACGGGTTAACTCCTTCTCATCCCAAACAAAACATACCCACAGATCGGCCTGATCTGGCTCGTCAACCGGAAAGATCTTTATAGAGGCTTGTTCAGGGAAATCAGCCTGAAAAATTTTCTGGCCATAACCTGGTAAGCAAGCAAAACCCAGGAGAGCAAACAAGAGGGTCAGTCGTAGCATTTAGCTGTAAAGTATCGAATTATTGTGCCTTATAGTCGGTGCTCAACACTCTGAACTCAGTTCTACGGTTAATTTGATGAACGGTTTCTTTCTGATCTTCGGAACTTAGCTTATCGATTAATTTCTCATCGAGTTTTGCACCACTAGCAAGGAATGGATATTGCTGTTGTAATAGCGCATCAACAACCTTAGGCTGCGATTGTGCATAACCTTTTGCACGTAACCTTTCGGTTGGGATTCCTTTTTCTATCAGGTAGTTTACAACCGACTGCGCTCTTTTCTGCGATAGGTCGTAGTTATAATCAAGTGTTCCTCGACTATCGGTATGAGCGCCCAACTCAATTATAATGGTTGGGTTCTCATTCAGTACCTCAACTAGCCTGTCGAGCGCTGCCATAGATTCTGTTCTTAGCTCCCAACGATCATAATCGTAGAAGATATTTGGCAACTCAATTGGACGGGCAGTAGAGGTAAGTTTAATAGTCATTTCAAAATCAGTACTCTCAGTAATTCCCTTAGTTGTTTCTCTGCCTCGGCCATTTAGGTAGCCAGTTTTTGATGCAACCAAAACATAATCGGTATTTGGGTTAAGCATAAAGCGGAATGCGCCATCATCCTTTGTTTTAGTATCAGCAATTAACCCATCGCTACCAACAAGTTGCACATTAGCATCAGCCAACAAACCTCCTGATTTATCATCGCGAACCTCACCAATTAAGTTAAATAAAATCTCGGGTAAATAGAAAAGATAAACGTTATCGCCTCCCCTTGCACCTAAGTCTCTGCGTCTTGATGAGAAATAACCCGCTTCACGTTCTTTCTCAAAAGCAATCCCAAAATCATCGGATGGTGAATTAATGGGGTAGCGCATGTTCTCAACCTTCCATCCATCTCCATCCTCCAAAGGTGTTGCACGAAAAATGTCTAAACCTCCCATTCCAGGATGACCATCGGATGAGAAGTATAGTGTTCCATCGGAATGGATAAATGGAAACATCTCATTCATTGGAGTATTAATCTCTGGTCCAAGGTTTATAGGCTCCCCCCAGCTATCGCTTGGGGTGGTTCTGGTAACTTTCCACAAATCCTTTCCACCGTAACCACCAGGGATATTACTAACAAAATAAAGTGTTAACTCATCTGCCGATATGGATGGGTGAGCAACAACCATACTATCGGCTGCAATGGGAACCGCAACGGGTGATAACCACCCTTGCTCAGTTCGCTCGCTCAGCATTATCTCACAACCCAACTTATTGCGTTTGCTTGTTCTACAGCGTGTAAAATACATCTTCTTAAAATCAGCGGTTAAAGATGGTGTACCCTCATCATCGGGAGTATTAATACTCTCATCTAATGAACGTGGACTGCTCCAAGTACCACGCTTATCGCGCTGCGATATGTATATGTCTGTAAATTTTTCGCCTGTCCCAGCATGATTTTTTGATCCGGTAGCCTCTTCGCGTGAAGTAGTAAAAAGCAGTGTGGTGTAGTCATCGGAAGCATAAGCTGGACTAAAATCGCTCTGCTTACTGTTAATAGCCCTCATGTTTACAATCTCATACCCTGCAGGGGTTTCCTTCCACTTTTTGGCTAGTTCACACGATTCAACCCTAACCGCAGAAAGGGGATCGTTAGGCACTAATTCTTTGTATTTTTGATACTGCTCAATAGCCTCATCGTATTTCTCGCCCATTTTTAGCATCTCAGCATAGTAGAAAAAAACTTTAGGATCGGGTGCATCGCGCATAATTGCTTTAGAGTACCAAATCTCGGCTTGCCTAGCATCGCCCATTAGCCTGTAGCATTCGGCAATACGCTGAAGATAAACGCCCATTTCTTCTTTAGGCACTTTATCCAAATCTCGACGATACAGTTCCACAGCCTCAAAATATCCACCTGCTTCGTAAAATGCATTTGCTCTTTTTAAACGAGCGGTTTGCGATACACCATCAATGCAAATGCTTACAAAAATTACTGCAAATATTACTTTGGCTATCAGTTTCATACTATCAGTTATTATCAATTGCTATTACTTAATGGGTTGGTACGTAAAATTAGCGATTTTATTGTATAGTTCGGGCACCCAATCCCCTAAACCTTGTAAAAGTAAACATATTTTCTAAAACTATCTATCTAAGCATACGAAAATGAACTTTTAACAAATTAAGGCTCTCATTTATTGGTTGACTGTCAATGCTTCATAATTTATTATACATTGGCTGGTCAATAAATATCGATGAATTCAGTGTATTTTTAAATACCTTTGCAAAATCTTTTAAACAAAGACAATACATTGTTCGTTATTTATAGACAAAATAATTACACACATCAAGATGAAGATAAATAGCAAGGTACTTCTAATGATCCTCGATGGATGGGGAATTGGCAAAGGCGATAAAAGTGATGTTATAGCATCAACCCACCCCGAGAATATGACCAAACTTCAGCAAACATACCCAACTGCTCAATTACTTACAAGTGGCGAGAATGTTGGTTTGCCCGATGGGCAAATGGGAAACTCAGAGGTAGGCCACCTCAACATAGGTTCAGGCAGAATTGTATACCAGGATCTGGTGCGCATAAACAAGGAGATTAAGGAGGGGAAAATTAACAGTAATCCAGAACTTACTAAAGCATTTCAGTTTGCTAAAGACAATAATGTTTCTGTCCATTTCCTTGGCTTAGTGTCCAATGGAGGTGTTCACTCAATGGATACACACCTGTATAAGCTTTGCGACTTGACCAAAGATTACGGCTTAAAAAAGGTTTTTATTCATGCATTAACCGATGGCCGCGACACAGATCCCCAAAGTGGATTGGGCTTTATCCTTAACCTTGAAAAACACTTAGAAAAAAGCAATGGGACCATTGCTTCGCTTATTGGACGGTACTACACAATGGATCGCGATAAGCGATGGGAACGCATTAAGGAAGGGTACGATCTTTTAGTAAGCGGGAAGGGTAAAAAGACTACTAGCATTATTAAAGCCGTTGAGGAATCGTATGCCGAAGGCATTACCGACGAGTTTATTAAGCCAGTTGTTAGGGTAGACGAAAACAACAATCCTATTGGAACTATTAAGGAGAATGATGTTGTTATCTGTTTTAATTTCCGTACCGATCGGCTTCGCGAAATCACCATTGCTCTTACACAAACAGATATGCCTGAGCATGGCATGAAAACCCTACCCCTTCATTATGTTACCTTAACTAACTACGATGGTTCGTTTAAAAATATTAACGTAGCATACGATAAAGATAATTTACTGAACACCATTGGCGAAGTGGTTTCAAATGCTGGTCTTAAACAGCTTAGAATTGCCGAAACTGAGAAATACGCCCACGTAACCTTCTTTTTTTCTGGCGGAAGAGAAAAAATATTCGATGGTGAAAACAGGATTCTTGTTCCTTCGCCCAAAGTTGCTACCTACGATTTGCAACCCGAGATGAGCGCCTTTATAGTAAAGGATGCCATTGTTGAGGAGATGAACACTGCAAAGCCTGATTTCATCTGCTTAAACTTTGCCAATGGCGATATGGTTGGGCATACTGGGGTTTATAGCGCTATTCAAAAGGCAGTAAAAGCAGTTGACCAATGCGTTGGTGAAGTAGTTGATGCTGCAAAGGCCAATGGCTATACCGTAATTATAATTGCCGATCACGGCAATGCCGATTATGCTGTTAATGCTGATGGATCTCCTAATACAGCACACTCACTTAACCCTGTACCAATTGTCCTTGTATCCGATAAGTACAAAAAAGTAAACAGCGGAATTCTTGCTGATGTAGCACCAACCATTCTCAACATTATGGGCTTACCCATTCCGTCAGAGATGACAGGGAAAGTGCTTTGTTAGTAATTATATTAATACCAATAGTTCAGATTAATCATGATCCAAATTGACGATAAGCTCATTAGCTTCGATATTTTCGAAAAACATTTCTGCTGCGATTTACCCAAATGCCTTGGAATATGCTGTGTTCACGGGCAATCAGGAGCTCCTATAGAACCTGAAGAGATATTGATGCTGGAACAGGAGCTGGAACAGATTAAACCTTTCCTAAAGCCTTCGGGAATAAAAGCAATCAACAAGCAAGGGGTGGCTATTATGGATCTTGATGGGGATATGGTTACCCC
This sequence comes from Bacteroidales bacterium UBA5349, assembly GCA_002410065.1. Taxonomy (GTDB): domain Bacteria; phylum Bacteroidota; class Bacteroidia; order Bacteroidales; family Tenuifilaceae; genus Perlabentimonas. Next base: position 226,592 of record DHQB01000020.1, read on the forward strand.
CCTAATCAACAACGAGGAGTGTGCCTTTTCCATCGAAGAGAATGGCGTTACCATTTGTGCAATTGAAAAAGCATGGCTAAACGGAAAGGTTAAATTCCGAAAGCCTATTTCGTGTCATCTTTACCCTATTCGGGCTAAAAAATACCCCACATTCACAGCCCTTAACTACGATCAGTGGAGCATTTGCGATCCAGCAAAAGTTCTTGGGCAAAACGAGGGTATTGCTGTTTTCCGTTTTTTAAAGGATGCCATTATTAGGGCTTACGGAAAAAAGTTTTACGATGAGATGGAGGAAGCAGCTAAATATTTGCAGGAGCAGAATATCGAATAATTCATTACAAAAATTTTAATCAGCCTTTAGATATTTACCCTTTAAATTAGGGAAATTTATTCTTTTCATACTACAGACTACTCCTTGGTTAGGGTGCATTTCCCCTTTTATGCAAAGTTAAACTTTAGCTAACATTAACGCATTGTTTGGAGTTACTATTCATCCTACTCTGTTATTGTATCAAGGGATTAAAATTGGCTATAACGAAGTATTAAACCCCCTTAATGCAGGTAAAATCTATGGTATGCTCCCATTTTTTTAGTAATATTACAGCACGATAATTAATTACCAAAATAAAATAGTTATGAACTACATTAAGAAGTATGTTGAGGAGAACAAGGATCGCTTTCTCGATGAACTTTTTGGGTTACTCCGCATCCCATCAATAAGTTCAATCGCCGATCATAAGCCTGATATGCGCAAATGCGCTGAATACTGGAAAGAGCAAATACTAAAAGCCGGAGCAGACAAAGCGGAGGTTATGGAAACCGAAGGCCACCCAGTTGTTTATGGCGAGAAGATGATTGACCCATCGGCGCCTACAGTGCTAGTATATGCTCACTATGATGTTATGCCTGTTGACCCAATTGAACTATGGAACACTAAACCTTTTGAGCCAGTTGTGAAAGACGGTAAAATTTGGGCAAGAGGTGCCGACGACGACAAAGGTCAGGGTTTTATGCACGCCAAAGCCTTTGAGTTGATGCTCAAAACCAATAACCTGCCCTGCAACGTTAAGTTTATGATTGAAGGTGAGGAGGAGGTTGGATCGCCTAACCTTGGCAAATGGCTCGACCAGAACAAGGAAATGCTTAAGGCCGATATTATTCTTGTGTCGGATACCTCATTGCTTGGCAAGGATGAGCCCTCAATTACCACAGGACTAAGGGGTTTAGCATACGTTGAGGTTGAGGTAACTGGACCCAATGCCGATCTCCATTCCGGTCTGTTTGGCGGTGCAGTGGCAAATCCTATAAATATCCTAAATAAGCTAATTGCCTCGCTTCACGATAAGAATAACCACATTACCATCCCAGGGTTTTACGATGATGTTATGGATGTTGACCCTGCAGAAAGAGCAGAGATGAACAAAGCTCCTTTTAGCAAAGATGAATACAAGAAAGCCCTTGACATAAAAAAGGTTTGGGGTGAGAAAGGATACACTACACTTGAGCGCGTTGGTATTAGGCCCACACTTGACGTAAATGGCATTTGGGGAGGATATATTGGCGAAGGCGCCAAAACCGTTTTACCCTCAAAAGCATATGCAAAAATATCAATGAGACTTGTGCCCAACCAGGAGCATAATAAAATTGCTGAACTATTTGCAAAGCACTTTGAGGCTATAGCGCCACCTTATGTTAAAGTTAAGGTAAAACCTCTTCACGGTGGACAAGGATATGTATCGCCAACTGACAGCCCTGCTTACCTAGCAGCAAGCAAAGCAATGGAGGATACTTTTGGTAAAAAACCAATCCCATACCGTAGCGGTGGTAGCATACCAATTATCAGCACATTCGAAGAAAAACTAGGAATTAAATCAATCCTTATGGGCTTTGGCCTCAGCTCCGATGCTATTCACTCGCCAAACGAGAATTACCCACTTGAGCAATTCTTCAAAGGAATTGAAACAATTCCTCTATTCTACAAGTACTTTGCAGAGATAATGAAGAAGTAGTTTACTGACCACATTACAAAAATCCCGATCAAAATAGATCGGGATTTTTTTTGCCAAATCTGCTGAATATTCCTTCTGTTTTGCTAACTTGCATAACAAACTACTCGTGCCATGACGCTTAAAAAAACATCATTCGTTCTGCTTGCCATAACCCTTATGCTCACAACAATCTCGTGTCATAGGGATGCAGAAACAATCAATAAAATTATTACAAAACAGCAGATAGCAGAAGATGCCATAAAGAAATGGATGATTAGCAGTAAGGATTATCCACACTATAAACCCATTGTTTTTGGCGATTTAACACCACGCTATGAAAAATCGGCAAGTACCCTTCAACTATCAATCCTTATAGGCGAAGAAGAAGCCAAACCTTATAAAGAGAGAAATACGCAGCGACTCGATAGCCTTAAAAACGAACTTAATAAGCACAAAAGTTATTTGCTGGGCTACATTATTCCTCACAAATTTCAGGAAAAAAATATTGCTGGGGAAACCCTGTCACAGGAACTTCTCTTTTTTCTCGATACAACTCTTACGGTAGCCTCTGCGCTTAGTCCAGAGTCTTTCGACTATATACTTGACGAAAAAGTATTCTTTAGACTAGACTCAATTTTTGTAGAAGAAACAATTCCTTTAGAATAACTCCTTTTTAAGTTGATCAATTAAGGGTTGATTAAAGTTGGCTTTCTTTAATGATTCTTCTACCGAGCCAGCACTATGAGGTAATCCTATAAGGCAGTTCTCTAACTCTTTTGTATCAAAGGATTTCAAGGTAGCCTTCACTGTTGCAATTACTATTACACCCTTTTCAACAATAAGATTAACTTCTAGGCTCTGGTTATCAAGGGTTATTATCCTGTTTAGTGAGTAGGTTGGAGAATAGCCAAAATTCCACTCCCACTTACTATATTTCTCATTGATTAAAGTCTGTATTTGAGAGTTATCGTGTTGGTTAAAAGAATATTCAGTAGCAATGTTACTCCGCTCAACTATAAAGTTGAAAAGATAATCGGCAAAATGTTCAACTGAAAAACCATTTGTTAAGAAATCGGAAATATTTGCTGTACTTGACCGAACCGATTTTACAGCCCTCTCGCTGCTATACCTGTCCTCACTAACATATAGCATATTAGCCAAAACGCTTAACTCTGTGGAGAACAAAAGGGTACCGTGATGCATTACGCGCTGCTTAAACACATGCTCGGCATTACCGGAAACCTTTAATCCATTAACGGTAAGGCTGTTGTTTCCTTCGAACTTTGCCTCAATACCAAGTGAGGACAACATCTCAACAATAGGTTTTGTAAAACCTTTAAAATCGACTAAAGCGCCCAGCTCGCCATTTCGAATAAAGCAAAAGTTAACGTTTCCCAAATCGTGGTACACCGCCCCCCCACCCGATATTCTGCGTACCACGTCAATACCATTTTTCTGAGCGTACATAAAATTAATCTCCGCAATAGCATTCTGATGCTTACCTACTATAACTGATGGTGAATTACGGTAAACGTAGAAAACATCCTCCGTAAAACTCCTAAGGAGGTACTCCTCTGCAGCTATATTAAAGTATGGATTTAATAAGGGCGATTTAATACAGAGCATGGGTAATTAGATGGTAAAAAAATTAAATTTTAGAAATAGAAATACTATAGAAAGGTTCATTGGACGAATGTGTACCTAAGCCAAAATTAAGGTTTTCTTTATAATAAAAAAAGAGGCTGCATAAGCAGCCCCTTTAAATAAGTAACAGTTAAATATTATTGAGTTCCTCCGCCTGCCCACCAAACTCTTTGTCTGTGGGTATCTTCACCCATGCGAGCAACAGCAGCATCTACATTTTCTTTATTTAAGGTAAATTCAGAACTTGGGTACTTAAAACGGGCAACCACATCGCTGCCTGATTCGCTCCCTGAAACTGGTGTAAAGTAAACATCATCACCACCAATATTAATAGTTACCTCACCGGGTTTAACCATAGATTTAGGATAACCTGTTCTTCTATACTCAAACCATGCCTCTTGAGATTGGGTTAACAGGTGAATATACTTTTGGGTTATCACCATCTCTTTCTTCATCTCATCAGTTGTTCCAGCATCATTAAATTTAGCCATAATTGCTGTAACATAAGCAGCTGATTGAATAGGATCTGCTTCCCATTTCTCCAAAGAAGATACAACTCCATTCTCAAACCAAGTAGCATCCCAATTGTTAACCTCGGAAGCCATAAAGCAAACTGTTGAGTAATCTAAGAAAGTTGAAGGAAAATTAGCCCTAACGAATACTGGATTCGTACTATATATATTAAATCTTCTAGCACTTACTCCCCACCATTGTTGAGTTTGGTTATCAGTCATTCCATAAGGAACACCAAACCGTGCAGCTGATGTAGCTGGATCATACGTGGTAAAAACCTCGTATCTTGGGTCAACTAAACCATTGAATGGATTAACAAATGTCAAATGGTCGTTACCTCTTAGTAACTCTATAAAACGATAGGTAAAAGTAAAGTCGTTACGCCCACCCACATACAAGCCATTATACCAAGGAGCCTCATTGGGAGCACCGGAAGTACTAAAGGCGCACATAGCATTATCATCATTACTTTCCATCACACCATCGGCAATTGCATCTAGTGCCTCTGCCAGGTAAGCTGGGTCTGCATTTGAAGCTCTAAGTGCAACCCTTAAACGCAATGAGTTGGCAAACTTTATCCATTGATCAAGGTCACCCTTAAAGAATAAGTCACCTGTTGCAAAACCGCCGGTAGTGGAATTTTGCAATGCAGTTTGAGCATTGTTAAGGGTAGCAATCAACCCGTCGTATACATCCTTTTGCGAATCGTACTTGGGTTGAGGAAACTTCAATACATTTAGTGCTTCTGAATAAGGAATATCGCCAAAATAATCTGTTAGAAGTTGAAAAACCCAACATTTCATAATCTCGGCAACGGCAATTTGCATTTGATTATCACCGTACAACGCACCATAATATTCCTTTGTTAAAGGATCGGTATTCAGATCAACTATTTTCTGAAGATTGGTCATCCAGATGTAGTTGTTACGGAAAAAACCATCAGTAACGTTTACCCTAAATGAATATCTGTCTTCAGAGGTATAGTTACGCTGAGAGATATGCTGAGCTGCAAGCCCTGATTGACGGCCTATATACCACACGTCAAAATCATTGAAACCAAAATCGCGAATTGCTTGGCTTAATAAAGCCGGTGTTGCTGCATCGAGGGATTGATTTGGATTTGTGTTAATTTCATCAAAATCCTTCTCACAACCCGTAAGCATAATAAACGCTAAGGCTGTGATTATAAGACTATATTTCATTAGTGCTTTCATATTTATACCAAATTAAAAGTTAAAGTTTAGACCGAAGCCGAATGTCATAGTACCTGGTAAGTAACCACCCTCAATACCCTGAGCGTTACTACCAGCCATTTGCAAGTACTCAGGATCAAAGTGTTGGTTTTCTGCACCAAAAATTGCGATGTTACGTGCAAATGCAGAAAGTTTCACTGCTTTTACCGGTCCTGTAAATTTAGCGGGTAATTCATATGCAAATCTAACTTCGCGTAGCTTTATAAAATCGGTGCTAAATATGCTCTGTCTGTCAGGCCCATCATAATGGTGCTCAGCCCAAGCTTGTCCATCAGTTCTTGTTGTATTCTTTACAGGAGTTGCACTAGGGTTACCGTCGGCATCAAGATATGTAATTACACCTGTTACAGCGTTATACGAACCATAAACTCCATTTAACAATACACCCCCGCCGTCGGCTATATCCTCCCTAATGTTATTTCCTAATTCGTTAGTTTTAGCAGATTCCTCAAGAATACCTGAGTACATACCCCACATATATGACAAGAAGTACATATTGCCACCACGTTGCATATCAACAAGGAAACTAAACTCAAAACCTTTATAGTTAAAGGTATTGGTTAATCCAGCAGTAAATTCTGGAGTAACGTTTGCCAAAGGTTTAATTTCAGATGGAATGTAGTCTCCGTTAGTACTAACAATTATGTTACCACTCTTATCCTTTACATAATCGGTACCATATATAATTGGATAGGATTTACCAACAAAAGCACCACTCTGAACTTTGAAAGGACCATTACCTAGGGTTAGATAATCTAAACCAGGGGCAATCTCATCAACCTTATTTTTAATAGTTGCAATGTTTAATAATACATCCCAAGTAAAACTTTTTGTTGCAACAGGGGTACCCATTATAGCAACCTCAAGACCTTTATTAGTCATTTTACCTGCATTGATAACCTTTTGAGAATACCCTGTAGCACCAGAAACTCTAACAGGTACAATCTGATCCTTAGTTTCTTTAAAGAAGTAAGAGATATCTAATCCAAGCCTGTTCTGCAAGAAGTGTATCTCGGTACCAATTTCCCAAGATGACGTTTTTTCAGGTTTCAAATCAGGATTATTCAATGTGCTTGAGAAGCCCATCCTAGGATTTTGTTCAAGATCCGCATCCATAAAGGTTGGGTTGATAGAAACGTAATTCATTAACTCATAGGGTCCTGTATCATTACCAACCTGAGCAATGCCTCCGCGAAGTTTTGCAAACGATATGATACTCTGATCCTTCAGAGGTTCCAGCTCGGTAAGTATGAAACTAACAGTTGCTGATGGATAGAAATACGAACGGTTGTTTGCAGGTAATGTAGAAGACCAATCGTTACGACCAGTCAACTCAAGATACACCATCCTGTTGTAGTCTAAAGTAGCGTTGGCATAAACGCTGTTCACCCTCTTCCATGATAATCTGTCATAAACAGTAGCTTTATTTAAGGAGTTAGATAGGTTATAAAGTTTTGGCTGAATTAACCCACCTATTGTTACACCACCATTTCTCCAGAACTTCCTATCCAATCTGTTGGCACCAACTAAAGCACTAACGCCTATAAGATCGTCTGAGAATCGTTTGTTGAATGTTAAAAACATCTCTGAGTTCATCTCATTGTTGGTGTTAACGTCCTGAAAGTACTCCGACTGAGCTTGTGAACCAATAGCTAGACGCTCTTCAGCAACCATTTTGTAAAAGTCAATCCCCATTCTACCGGTAAACTTTAACCAAGGTGCAAAGTTTATATTTACCCCATAATTACCGTAAACGCGATCGCGTCGGTCACTTTGGTAGTTTTCATTGCTAGACCAGTAAGGGTTATCAGTATAAGCAACTGTTGCATCATCCCAGGCATTCCTGTTCCATGAGCGTTGAGTCCCATCCGGGTTTTTGTATTCTGATAAATCTTTATAGTCAACGCTAGTGTGAATCCACTGCCACATTTTTTGTACAGGGTTTCTATCACCGTACCCAGTTTCAGGGCGACCAGTTGCCTCATGCATCACATAGTTGGCATTAATCCATCCATCCAGATATTTGCCAATTTTGGAACTTCCGCTTAGGTTAACTGTGTTTTTACCCATGGTACTATTTGGATAAATACCAGTTATATCCATATTAGTAAAAGATATACGAAGCGCACTATTCTTATCGCTAGCAGTAACAGCTATATTGTTCTGGTAGTTAACGCCCGTGCTAAAGAAATAGGTATAGTCATTCTCAGGATAAACCCAAGGTTTTTCTACCATATAATTCTTAGTATCCCAAGCATCAAAAGAGTTCCATTGCAAAACCATGGTATTTTTATCATACTTAGGTCCCCAACTTTCGTCAGTTGCAAAATCGGGGTACAGATAATCGATTCCCCCAATATTAATAGTAGAAAAATCGCCATATCCTCCACCGTATCTTTTCTGATACTTTGGATAATACTTGGCTTGCTCAAAGGTAACACTTGAGTTTACAGAAACACCAATAGTTTTCTCAGCTGATGGTGTCCCTTTTTTGGTGGTAACCATTACAACACCGTTAGCAGCCCTGGAGCCGTAAAGTGCAGTTGCACTTGCTCCTTTCAATACAGAAATAGACTCAACGTCATCAGGGTTAATATCCGATGCCAAGTTTCCAAGGTCATATCCACCTGCTCCGGTTGCACCGTAGGAATAGTCAGAGTTATCCAAGGGAATACCATCAACAACAAATAATGGTTGGTTGTTCTTGGTTAATGAGGTATTTCCACGAATGTTAATCTTAGCACCACCACCCATTTGTCCAGAAGCTGTTGTTACTTGAACCCCAGCAATACGACCAGTAAGTGAGCTAACTACGTTTTGAGTACGAACTTTTGACAGTTCTTCTCCTTTAACATCCTGAACTGCATAACCCAGAGACTTTTTCTCTCTAGAAATACCAAGAGCTGTAACTACAATCTCATCTAACGAAAGCATGTCAGACACAAGTACAGCATTAATAACAGTTTTGCCGCCAATTACAATCTCTTGTGTTTTAAATCCAACGGATCTGAACACTAAAGTGGTAGGCACTTTGAGGAGCACCTATTGAGTAACGTCCGTCCAAATCGGAGGAAACTCCAATAGTTGTACCTTTTACTTGAATGGTAACTCCAGGTAGTGGAGTTCCATCCTCGGTACTGGTAACTGTACCGGTAATTTGCACAGTTTGCGCTTGAAGGAAGCTAACTCCCACAAACACAACCGATGCAAGGAATACACATAGTTTTTTCATAGAACAAGTTTTAGGTTTAAAAATAGAGCTAATAAACAATTAACGAGGCTAAGGTAAATTAATTCTTGACTCAATAACAAACGATTGAAGGTTTTTTTTAAAAAAAACATTGGCTTTAGGTTTGCTATTGCTCAATAGAATTGATTTTGATTAAAATATGAACCAAAATGGAGGAAATATTTAGTGACAAACAAACTCTAATTCCCTAGATTACAGATAATATCTTTTGCTTTTTAAAAAAAGGCCTGTCTCTTTTAAAAGGGACAGGCCCAAGAATATAATCTTTAGAACACTATTTATTTAGTTTGTGCTTCTTTACAAAATCCTCAAGAACACCCTTAAGATCAGGTTTACCAATCTCTTCCAAATCATAGTGAACCCTTGTTGTAGGCTTCTTAATATTGATAATGCGTGTGAGATCGATAGGTGTTCCAATGATTACAGTATCGCAATCGGTATTGTTAATGGTAGCCTCAAGGTCTTTAAGCTGCTGCTTACCATAGCCCATCGCAGGGAGAAGGTTTCCTATTCCTGGGTAAATTGCATAGGTCTCTTTAAGTTTACCCACAAGGTAAGGACGGGCATCAACTTTTTCAGCAGCACCAAACTTGCGTGCAGCTACTGTTCCTGCCCCAATCTTCATGTTCCCATGCGTTAGGGTTGGTCCATCTTCAACAATTAGGCAACGCTTACCTTTAATAAGTTCTGGCTTATCAACAGTAATTGGTGATGCTCCGTCAATTACTATTGCATTGGGGTTACAAATTGCAATGTTGTCGCGAACTGTTTGAATTCCCTCCGGTGATGCTGTATCCATCTTGTTAATTACAACCACATCCGCTAAACGAAGATTTACTTCCCCAGGGTAGTAACTAATCTCGTTACCTGGGCGGTGTGGATCGGCAACCGTAATGGTCAAATCAGGTTTGTAGAAAGAAAAATCGTTGTTCCCACCATCCCAAAGAATAACATCGCAACCATCAGGATCCTTTTCGGCTTCATGAAGGATGGCCTCATAATCAACACCAGAATAAATCACATCTCCGCGCACAATATGGGGTTCGTATTCTTCCATCTCCTCTATTGTACACTTATGCTTCTTAAGATCGTCAACAACAGCGTACCGTTGCACTTTTTGGGCAACCAAATCTCCGTAGGGCATTGGGTGGCGAACTGCTACAACCTTTAATCCATGGTCCATTAAATAATCTATAACCTTACGAGATGTTTGCGATTTGCCGCAACCTGTTCGGGTTGCAACTACAGCAATTACTGGCTTTTTACTTTTTATCATGGTCTCGTTAGGGCCAAGCAACAAAAAATTTGCACCGCAAGCATTTACTTTTGAACTAATGTGCATCACATGCTCGTACTTAACATCGCTATAGGAGAATACACAATCGTGCACCTTATTCTCTTTAATAAGCGATTCTAGATCTGCTTCAGCAACAATAGGAATACCTTTAGGGTAGAGTTTACCCGCAAGTTCTGTTGGGTATTTACGACCATCAATGTCGGGAATTTGTGCCGCAGTGAAAGCAACTACATTATACTGCTCATTATCGCGAAAAAATGTATTGAAGTTGTGAAAATCCCTCCCAGCAGCTCCAATGATAATAACGTTACGTTTACCCATAGACTATTAAATTAATGTTAGGTTAAACAAATACAATCAGGTGTTAATAGAAAACACCTAACAAATTTATGTTTTTAAGCCACAGCCAGTGGCTTTAATAAATAAAAATAATACCTATAGGCCAGGTGTATAATAAAACAACTCGTATTTGCTTGTATTTTTGAATGTTACACAACATATGTTAAGAAACATATAGCGCTAATCAATGGAAGTCCTGAAGCATGTTATTCACGATCGCCTTAAAAAACACAACTATTTTCTCTCCAATTTTTATACTTTTACACCGTTAACTAATTGTGGATAGAATGAAGCATCCATATTAAGAGTATCCAATAATAATAATTTAAGTCCTAGGGATGTTTCATGCCTGCCTAACGGCAGTTAGACGTACCTTTGAAAAACAAAAAAAACAGACATATGAAACTACATACCGACAAACTGGTTAAAAAATACAGATCGAGAACTGTCGTAAAAGGTGCATCTGTTGAAGTAAACCAAGGGGAAATAGTAGGTTTATTGGGACCTAATGGTGCTGGTAAAACAACAACCTTTTACATGATGGTAGGCTTAATAACGCCTAATTCAGGGAGAATATTTTTAGATAATGAGGATATCACAAAGGAGCCCGTTTACAGAAGAGCTCAGCGAGGAATTGGTTATCTTGCCCAAGAGGCTTCAGTTTTTAGAAAGCTGAGCGTTGAGGATAACCTTAAGGCAGTGCTTGAAATGACCAAATTCAGCAAAGAGTATCAAAAAGAAAAGGTTGAATCATTGATAAGCGAGTTTGGGCTTCAGAGAATACGAAAAAGTCTAGGGATCCAGCTAAGTGGCGGCGAACGACGCAGAACTGAGATAGCAAGAGCACTAGCCCTCGAACCAAAGTTCATCCTTCTCGATGAGCCTTTTGCTGGAGTAGACCCCATTGCTGTTGAAGATATTCAATCAATAGTTGCCAAACTTAAGGAGAAAAACATTGGAATACTCATAACCGACCATAACGTTCACGAAACCCTTAGTATTACGGACAGGGCTTATCTCCTATTTGAGGGTGATATTCTAAAGGCAGGAACGGCTGAAGAACTTGCAGAGGATCCAGAGGTTAGAAAAGTTTATCTTGGCCAAAACTTTGAACTCCGCAGATAGGGTTATACCAAAAAGTTCCCCTTATACAATACCTTCCCTGAGTAAATCGTGCAGGTGAATCATGCCAACATATTTCCCTTCTTTAGTTACAAGCAATTGGGTTATTTTATTGTTCTCCATTAGGTTAAATGCATTAATGGCCATTTCATCATAATCTATTGCTTTGGGGGATACTGACATGATCATCTCGGCTGTAAAATTGGTTGTATCGGTATTCTTCTGCAACATACGCCTTAAATCACCATCGGTGACAATTCCTGCAATTTGGCCCTTATCGTTAACTACAGCTGTGGCGCCCAATCGCTTCGACGAGATTTCTATTATAACGTTTTGAAGTGATTCATTAAGGTTGACCCTTGGCAAGAGCTGCTCGTCAAAAATATCGGACACCCTCATATACAGTTTTTTTCCTAGCGACCCACCTGGGTGAAATCGTGCAAAATCTGCAGGGGTAAAACCTCGTAACTTGAGCAAGCAAACTGCAAGTGCATCGCCAATAACCAATTGCGCTGTTGTGCTTGAGGTTGGCGCTAAATTATTTGGGCAAGCCTCGGCCTCAACGGTTGCTTTTAAAACAAAATCGGCCTTTTGTCCTAAGTAGCTATTGACGTTTGAAACCAAGCCCAAGAGCTTGTTTCCCAAATTTTTGATTAACGGAACCAGCACCTTAATCTCTGGGGTATTACCACTTTTCGAAAGGCAAAGAATTACATCATCGTGCTGAATGATCCCTAAATCACCATGAATAGCGTCGGCAGCATGCATAAAAATTGCTGGTGTGCCCGTTGAATTGAAAGTTGCAACAATTTTTTCAGCAATAATTGCGCTTTTTCCTATCCCTGTTACAATAACCCTTCCTTTCGATTCAAATATTAATTTCACTGATTGTTCAAAGTCAGCATCAATATAGTTTACCAAATTCCCAATTGCCTTGGACTCTGTTTCTATGGTCTGCTTGGCAAGATGATTTATATCAATTTGCATTACATTAAGATTTTTTATTTATAATTTTATAAATTGTTAACAATGAAATTGTGAAAAGATCTAAAGTTTTCGTTAACTTTAAGATTACAAAAGTAGTTGATTTTTTTATTTGATTTGAAAAAGGATTAGTTTGAAATATTACGATGCAAAAAGTGAAAATAGAATCTGAAATATCATTGCATAAACATTTAAGCAATCACTTCGGTTTCTCTAGTTTTAAGGGAAATCAAGAAGTTATTATAAGAAACGTACTTGCGGGAAACGACACATTTGTTCTTATGCCCACAGGTGGAGGCAAATCGCTTTGCTATCAGCTACCAGCTCTTATTAGCGAGGGAACAGCCATAATTATTTCGCCCCTAATTGCACTAATGAAAAATCAGGTTGATGCTATGCGGGGCTTTAGCATGGAGGATGGGATTGCACACTTTCTTAACTCGTCGCTGAACAAAACACAGATACAGAGGGTAAAAAACGATATGCTAAGCGGTAAAACCAAAATGCTATACGTTGCCCCCGAATCGCTTACAAAAGAGGAAAATATACAATTTCTTAAGCAAGTAAAAATTTCTTTCTATGCCATTGATGAGGCGCACTGTATATCGGAGTGGGGACATGACTTTAGGCCTGAATACCGAAGAATAAGACCAATCATTAATGAGATTGGCACCGCACCCATAATTGCCCTTACTGCCACTGCAACGCCTAAAGTTCAGAGCGATATACAGAAAAACCTTGGCATGCTTGAGGCAAATGTCTTTAAATCGTCGTTTAACCGCCCAAACCTATACTACGAGGTTAGGCCAAAGGTAAATACGACCCGCGAGATCATTAAGTTCATCAAGAACAATCAGGGCAAATCGGGTATTATCTACTGTCTTAGTCGGAAAAAGGTTGAGGAAATTGCCGAGGTACTTCAGGTTAACGACATAAAAGCTCTGGCTTACCATGCAGGCATGGACTCAACAACACGAAGTGGGAATCAGGATAAGTTTCTGATGGAAGAGGTTGATGTAATAGTGGCAACCATTGCATTTGGCATGGGTATCGACAAACCCGATGTTCGTTTTGTTATCCATTATGATATTCCCAAAAGCCTTGAGGGTTACTATCAAGAAACTGGCCGTGCCGGTCGTGATGGTGGTGAAGGTAGGTGTATAACGTTTTACAGCTACAAGGATATCCAAAAGCTTGAGAAATTTATGCAGGGCAAGCCCGTGGCTGAGCAAGAAATAGGTAAACAGTTACTACTCGAAACGGTTTCTTACGCTGAATCATCGGTTTGCCGTCGAAAAATGCTTCTGCACTACTTTGGAGAAGTGTACCATGAGGAGAACTGCTCGGCATGCGATAACTGTTTACACCCTAAAACACAGTTCGAGGGGCAAGAGTACCTCCAATTGCTGTTGGAAACAATAGTTGCTGTTAAAGAAAAATTTAAAGCAGATCACGTTGCAAATATTCTTTGCGGACATATTACTACCACCATAAAATCGTACAAGCATAATAAGCTTGAAATGTTTGGCGAAGGAAGCGAAAAGGATGTTCGATTCTGGAACGCCATTATTAGGCAGTCGTTAGTTGCAAAGTACATCGATAAGGATATTGAAAATTATGGGTTATTGATGATAACCGAGAAGGGCCGAGAATTCATGGATAAGCCTCACGAAATTATGTTTACCCAAGATCATGAGTTTGAAGAGTCGGACGAAGATGATGTAAACATTGGTCAGGCTGGGAAAAGCGGTTCTTGCGACGAGGAACTATTCGCCATGCTTAAGGATTTGCGCAAGAAGATTGCTAAAAAGAAAAACCTTCCTCCATTCGTTGTTTTCCAAGATCCATCGCTTGAGGATATGGCCATTCAGTACCCTATAACCATCGATGAACTTCAAAACATTACCGGCGTTGGTGCTGGAAAAGCTAAGCGCTACGGCAAAGATTTTATTGAGCTAATTGCTGCCTATGTTGAGGATAAAGAGATTATCCGACCTCTGGATATGGTGGTTAAATCTGTGGCCAATAAATCACTACTCAAAGTGTTTATAATCCAGAGCATCGACCGCAAAATGGATCTAGAGGACATTGCCAATGCCAAAGACCTTGACATGAGCGAGTTGATTACCGAAATTGAGGCCATTGTTAACTCAGGTACAAAACTCAATATCGACTACTATATACAAAGCACAATCGACAACGAGAAGGTTGATGAGATTTTTGACTATTTTAGGGAAGAGGCAGAGACCGAATCGATTGAAGAAGCGATAGAATATCTTGGCGAAGAAGATTTTACCGAGGAGGAGATTCGCCTTGTCCGTGTACAGTTTATTTCCGAGATAGGAAATTAACCATAGTTCAACAAGGAGATACTTTCAAACAAAGAAATCATCATTTAATCCGTTATGGAGAGCGTGTTAACTGTAAATAGTTTATCAAAGAACTTTGGCAATATTAAGGCAATTCAAAACATCTCTTTCAACATTAAGAAAGGGCAGGTTATTGGGTTACTTGGTCCAAACGGAAGTGGTAAAACCACAACTTTATCAATAGTTATTGGTATAAAAAGGGCTTCGTACGGTTCGTTCTCATGGTTTAACCTACCCGAAGGGAAAACAGCAAACACTAGAATAGGCTCATTAATTGAGATCCCCTATTTTTATCCCTACTTGAGCCTTAATCGAAACCTCCAAATTGCTGCTCAGGTTAAAGGAGTCAACCCAAATCAAATACCCCAAATATTGGACATGGTTGACCTAGACAAGCGGGCAAACTCTAAATACCAAACCCTCTCACTTGGCATGAAACAGCGTCTTGCCATAGCAAGCGCACTACTTGGCAACCCTGAGGTTTTAGTCCTCGATGAGCCAACCAACGGACTCGACCCAGAGGGAATTGCGGAGGTTAGAGAAATTATTATTGAGCAATCGAGGCAAGGTAGAACCATTCTTTTAGCAAGCCACATACTTGATGAGGTGGAAAAGGTATGTAGCGATGTCATCATTCTAAAGCAGGGAAAGATAATTAGCCAAGGCCGTGTTAACGAGCTATTATCGGAAAAACACATGGTAATTCTGAGTGCGGATAATAACGAGGATCTTTACGCCCAATTGTCAAACTACAAAGGCATAGAGATAGTTGAAAAACGAAGCGATAGCCTGCTTGTTGCTTGGGAGGATGCTGGAACAATACCCGAAATTAATCAATGGTTAATGCATAAGGGTATCGTATTATCCCGAATTGAGCCAGTTAAAAAATCGCTTGAATCGCAATTTCTACAAATTATTAAACAGTAAACACAGGGAGGGTGTATGCTTAAAAAACTGCTAACAATCGAGGGTCATAAAACGCTTTTCTATCCTACCTTCAGAACCATATTGATAATACATGCCATACTCTTTTTGCTTGTTACGGCTGTTGCAAGCAATATCAGCCTCACAACGCAAGGGATTAGGATTGACAAAGTTTTTCAGTTTCCACACGTTTGGAATACTTTAGCATGGATTGCCAGCTGGTTTAACTTATTGCTGGGCATATTGGCTATCCTTCTGGTAAGTAACGAGTTTCAGTTTAAAACTTTTAGGAAGCATATTATTGATGGTCTATCTAGAAATGAGATTTTACTGTCAAAACTCTTTGTGTTCACTCTTTTGGCAGCCTATACCATGATCTTGGTGTTTATCTCAGGGATTTTGTTTGGTATTGCCAAATCGCCCACCTTTAGCATTAACGATTTTATACAAGGATTACCCTACCTACCTGTTCTCTTTATCCAATCGTTGGGGTATATGCTTTTGGGTATGCTTATGGCTTTTCTTTTCAAAAATTCAGCCTTTTCAATAATCGCATTCTTACTCTACTTTTTCCCTGTTGAGCCTATAATTAGGGCTTTTATGTCCGATGGAGTTGCAGCTTTTATGCCTGCAAAAACCATTGCCAACCTAACACCCATGCCCGATTTTGTTGGTATATCGCTTAGTGATATTATTCAAATATCAAATGGATCAAGCAGTCTTGAGGCTATGGGTATAGGTAGCGAGTCCTTGCCTCTTTTGGTTACTACCTTAATTGCTATTGGTTACTGCTTACTTTTTGGTTTGGTTACAAAATTAATTGTTGACCATAAGAACTTTTAGCTGACCAAAACTGTTATCAGTTATTGACATCTACATTAGGAATCGTTATATTTACCTAATTGATTAACCCAAAACATACTGATATGAAAAAGACTTTACTACTTTCCATTACACTATTAGCCTTTGTTGGACTTCAAGGTCAAACTACACTAAGGTACAGCACACATGGGTTAATTGGCGACCATGTAAATAATATGATTATTACCAAATACACCGAGCCCGGTGTTGAGGGTAAAAATGTTGTTTGGGATTTTAGAAACCTTGAAATTACCCGCGACTTTACGGGCACACTCGAAAACCCAAACATCACAAAAGGTGCTCACATTTTTAGTAACTCAAATGCAGCCCTTCAGGAGTTTAATAATTATTTCTTTTTCAACTCTAACAAAAGAGGTATAGAGCAACACGGATACATGTCAGCAAACGGAAATATATTTATAACCTACGATGAACCATTTGTTAAGATGAAGTATCCGTTTACCTACGGCAGTTCCTTTGATGGTTCATTTAGCGGTACATACAATTCAACAGAAAAGCAGTTAGGTACGCTAAAAGGCACGTATAAGGTTGAGGGCGACGGAATAGGAACCCTTATACTACCAGATGATATGATTTTTGAGAATGCGCTTAGGGTAAAAGAGATTAAGGAATACGAACAAGTCCTTAATAACCGAAACTATACAATAAGTATTATCACCTACAGATGGTATGTTGAAAACCATCGCTTCCCAATTCTGGTGCTAATTAGCAGCAATACAGCTTACGAGGATGGTAAAACTTACACATCAACACAGGCAGCCTATAATACTAAGGTGATGAGCCAAAGCACTACACCAGTCGACATTGCAACAACAAACGGAGCTACAAAACTCGATGCCTATCCAAATCCCTACAAAGAGCAAATTACCTTTAAGTTTGTAATTGAGGATGATAGCAAGATTAACCTAGCAGTTTTTGATATAAATGGGCGTTACTTAAAAACTCTTTATAAGGGTTCAACCGATGCTGGCGAAAAAGTGTTTACCTTCTCTGGCAAAGAAATTGGGCTAGGTGCTGGCACATACATCGTTAAGCTCAATCTAAATGGCAAGGTAATCACTAAAAAGATTATGGAACTATAGTAAACACTGTAACCACAGAGTTTTAATTAAAAGGGCTGTCTAATATAGATGGCCCTTATCTTTTAGGGGTATTTTGACCACGACACTTAATCCATTGATTTTGTATCCATCGCATCGCGTAAACCATTACCTATGATGGTAAAAGCCAAGACCAAAAGCATAATTGCAATGCCAGGCAGTATGGCAAGGTAAGCCTTATCCATAATGATGTATCCATAATGATCCTTAATCATTGTTCCCCAAGAGGGGACAGGAGGTTGCACCCCAATGCCCAAGAAACTTAGTCCGGCCTCAAGCAGTATGGCTGTTGCAAAATTTCCGGCCGATATAATAGCAACTGGCCCAAGTACATTTGGTATAATATGTTGAAATATGATTCGGCCTGACCCAAAACCCATTACTTTAGCTGCTTCAATAAACTCCTTTTCGCGTAAAGCCATTACCTGTCCGCGCACAACACGCGCAACCTCAACCCACATGGTTAGGCCAACTGCCACAAATATTTGCCAAAATCCTTTGCCCATCACCATGGTTAGCGCAATAACCATTAGCAAAGTGGGGATTGACCATACCACATTTACAAGCCACATTACTAAATCATCGAACCAACCCCGAAAGTAACCTGCGGTTGCACCCAAAACTATTCCAATTACCAGCGAAATTGCAACAGCAATAAACCCAACCGATAACGAAACCCGAGCGCCAATAATCAAACGACTTAGCATATCGCGCCCAAACCTATCGGTACCTAGCCAAAATCGTTGGGTTTTAATATGATTTTTCTTGATTAGAGACTCAATTTCAACAGCAGTATAGGTTGTTGTGCTTTCTACAGAAGGTACCAACAGCATTTCGTTTTGGTAGGTTATATTATTAGGCAACTGATTTGGGAAAAGGATTTGTGCAACAGTATATCGGGTTACAATACTTACACTATCCTCTGGCTCGGTATATTCAGTCAAAATTATATCCCAGCCCTCTAGCCGATATGCTAATATGGGCACCTCGCGATACGAGGTCTGTTTCCCCCAAAAAAGTTTGCCAAAAACTCCTTGGTTTGCATTATCAACATTTTTAGGTATCAGAAAAAAGGTGCCTTTAAATCCAGGTTTTTGGGTTGCTATCTCTAAATGCTGATTATTTGCCCAAGGGGTATCATCGGGAGTAATGATGTAACCTAGCACAGCAATAAGGGTTATAACCCCAATAAATATAGAGGAGGCTAACGACAGCCTATTGCTAAAAAAACGCCGAAAGGCAATTTTCCACGGCGAGCCTTCCCTATTAGTATATGTTGACATAGCTATGCGTGTTCAAAAAATAATTATTTTACCCCCTACCCTTCCATTGCACCTTTGTGAACATTGCCAATGCAAATGTAGTAACCGTATAGAATGGATAAACTAGCTGTAAAGGTAAAAAAACATTGAGTAGCGACACTTTTTGGCATCGTTTTAAGTACGGGTAAAATAAGAATAAATCGGCAACGCTCTTAACCAAGAAACCTATTGCAAGCATTTCTAAAAACGTAAAGTTCCAGAATGATAAAACTGCCAGAAAAACAAGCAGAAAGTTAAACAACAATACCACAAGGCTAACCCCAATAGCCATAAAATCAGAATATCCGGTTGCCTTGGATGCCCATCGCGCACGCTGCAGCAAAAAGTTTGCAAAAGAATTTGTAGGTTTTGTATAAACCAGTGAATCATGAGAGAAAGCACACTCTATTCTTACATCTGGATTCCGCTTTGCGCTGTGTAGCAGAAAAACATCATCGCCAGAGGCAAAATTTGGATTAAGGAGTTGGAGATTAAATCCCAAACGGCTCTTGTTAAACGAAAGATTTGCCGAACTTGCCATAAACGGCACTCGCAAGGCACAAGCACCAAGGCTAGATGCTGTAAGACTTGCATGTTCAAGCGCCTGCATCTTTTCGAAAAAACCGATTGAAGGAGCCAGCATAACTGGGCCAATAAGCAAATCAAAAGCCTTATGGTAAAATTGAGTTGATATGGACTGCAGCCAGCCCTTTGAGTGAACACAATCGGCATCGGTAAGCATTATCATATCGTACTTTGCTATGCTTACACCATAAGCAATCGCTGGCTTTTTCCCTTCTACTCCAATTGAAAGATTAAGGAGAACCACATTATCTGCCCGTTCTGCCCAATCGTTGGCAATAGCCCAGGTTCTATCTGTGGAATGATCGTTTACCAAAATAATCTCAACCTTATCAGTAGGATAATTCTGGTTGGTAAGCGATTTTAGAAGGTTATCGATATTATCCTGCTCGTTTCGCAATGCAACCACAACGGAAATAGGCAAAAAATCGTTTGATGGTTCAATGTGCCCCTTAATCCTTGTAATGCCTATTGCAAAAGCGGTTACCATAACAAAGTAAAGGCAGCAAAGAAAGACAACAACGATAGTAAAAAAAAACATACGTTAATAATATGATAAATATTTACCGATTAGCTTTGTGCCTGATTTATCTCTATAAAAAGAAATGTAATACTAATCCGCCCCTAAGTTAAACTGCTCATCCGGGAATACAGTATCACCCACCTCATGGTACAATGAAAGGGTAAAGGTACTAAAAAGGGAACTCCTGACAGTAACCGAATTGCTGATTAAAGTGGTTAATTGAAGCGTAGAAGGATTAACTCCTCTTAGTATATGTCCGGCACAAAGGTCTGATCGGCAATTGGTGGCCTAACATATGATATATCATCCTTACGCTCAGGTATCTCAATGGGTTTTGGGGTTAAATCCTTATAAGGAATTTGCTTTAAAAGATGATGAATACAGTTTAACCGGGCGCGTTTCTTATCGTCAGCATGCACAACATACCAAGGTGCTTGCTTTATATCGGTATGAGCAAACATTGTATCCTTGGCCATTGAGTATTGTACCCACTTGCTCCGCGACTCAATATCCATAGGGCTTAATTTCCAACGTTTAACAGGATCCTCGTTACGTGCAAGAAAGCGCTTCTCCTGCTCAGCATCGCTAACAGAGAACCAATATTTTATAAGTATAATATTCGATCGTTCAAGCATCCTCTCAAATTCTGGGCACGATCGTAGAAACTCAAGGTACTCCTCCTCAGTGCAGAACCCCATCACATGCTCTACGCCAGCTCTATTGTACCAACTCCGATCGAACAGCACAATTTCTCCTGCAGCAGGCAAATGGGCTACATAGCGTTGAAAGTACCATTGCGATTTTTCTTTGTCGGTGGGTACACCAAGTGCAACCACTTTGCAGGAACGAGGATTAAGAACTTCGGTAATCGTATTTATCGCCCCCCCTTTGCCTGCTGCATCGCGACCCTCGAAAATCACAACCACCTTGAGTTTCTCATGCTTTACCCACTCCTGAAGTTTAATCAGTTCAACCTGTAGCTTATAGAGTTCCTTTTCGTAAACTTCCTTTTTAATCTTTTTCTTATCCTCTATCTCCTCGTAGTTAGCCCCTAGGGCCTTTGCTTTGTCTTTTGAGTTCTTCGACATGGCTATTAAGGTTTTGAATGCAAGAATAAAGTTACAAAAAAACATTATGCAAAAACACTATCAACAAAAAAAGGCGGAATAATCCGCCTTAAGATACATGGAGATTAAACTATTTATTAAGCATATCGGCCATTTGAATCAACCGAATAAACTCATCCTTATAGCCATATTCATCATTTCCTTTATAGGTTTTAGCCCTATCCATTGCTTGAGCAAACGACGATTGACCCTTAAACTCTGAATTGCGGAGTAGCATACCAAACTCGGCAACTGCGGAGGCAAACCAAAGATTGCTTGATGCATTATGCTTATCGTGCCCAATGCTTTGGGTTAGTAAAATGCTCGTATCCTCTCCAGGGTTTTTATATCTAACCTTTACGGACAATAAATCGGAACTCTTGTTTAGTGATAGACTTGTGTACTTTAACGGGTCAATCAAAGGAGCTGTTGTACTTGCATTTGCAGGAACAATCTCATATAGCGCTGTAACAGTATGCCCACAGCCAATTTCACCAGCATCCTTTTTATCGTTGTTAAAATCCTCGTTATTCAGTAGCCTATTCTCGTATCCAATTAATCTGTACGATTTAACTATTGCTGGATTAAACTCAACCTGAATTTTTACATCGTTGGCAATGGTATAAAGGGTTCCCCATAATTCGGTTCCAAACATCTTTTTAGCCTCCATAATATTGTCGATATATGCATAATTCCCATTACCTGCATTGGAGAGTTGCTCCATACGCCCATCCTTATAGTTGCCCATGCCAAAACCTAAAATGGTGAGGTAAACCCCTGTACTCCTCTTCTCCTCAATAAGCCTAACCAGCTCCGACGAACTGCTTACCCCAACATTAAAGTCGCCATCTGTGGCAAGAATAATCCTATTATTGCCTCCGTGAATGTAGTTTTGTTGGGCTACTTTATAGGCCAATCGGATTCCCTCACCCCCTGCGGTTGAACCTCCTGCCTCAAGTATATCAATTGCTCCTTCTATTTTAGCCTTTTGTGAGCCGGGTGTTGATTCTAAAACCGTTCCAGCCGCTCCGGCGTAAACTACTATTGCCACCCTATCCTGCGGACGAAGTTGATTAACTAGATACTTAAAAGCCTGCCTTAGCAAAGGCAACTTATTTGAGGGATACATGGAACCCGACACATCGATTAGGAAAACCAGATTATTTGGAGGTATTTGATCTTCGTTAATATTCTCGCCCTTTAGACCAACCAAAACAAGTTCGTTCTCCTTATTCCAAGGACACTCGCCAACCTCAAGTGTTACCGAAAAGGGGTGACCATTATCTGGTTGCGGATAGCTGTAATCAAAATAGTTTATCAATTCTTCAACCCTTACCGCGTCGGGGTATGGTTTTTGGTTCTGCGTTAAAAACCTGCGAACATTAGAGTACGATGCCCTGTCAACATCAACAGAAAAGGTTGATAGCGGATTGGAAAGAGCATTCCTAAAACCGTTCTCATTGATAAAATCATACTCCTCGGTGTTGTAATCAATGTATGGTGCATCAGCCTCGGCAGCTAAATATGCTACTCCAACTGGCATGGTTGTTTGTGCAGTGTATCTTTTGCCAGATACAATGCTTTTGTCTTCGCATATTAACATGTCGGAGAGGCTATGCTCTTCTTCATCTTCTACTAAAACTTGCTTATTTAGAGTTACTTTAAAATTTGTTTGTTGTCCTGTTTTCACAAATGCACTGAAATGAGCATCGTTATAACCATTGGCCATTACCTTCAGTTCGTAACTACCCGAAGGAAGGGTAAACATAAACGTTCCTTTAACTTTTACTGATTCTGTTGCTACTTTTTTACCAGCTTGGGAGGCTACAATTTTAGCATTGGAAATGATTGCACCAGTTTCAGCATCGCTAACAGTGCCAGTAAGGGTTCCATTACCATTATCTAGTAATGTAAATGAGCTAAGGATAAACATCCATACCACTGCTGCTAATTTTTTCATGATTTTATTGTATTAAGTTTAACTTTGTTCCGTTTACAAAGCAGATACAACTTCACATGCTTTTCCATAAAATTATTTTTAGTATTTTAAATTTTCTAACGCAACTACCTTACTACGTTGAATTCTAGGCGAATAATTGAGACCCTTTCCGATGGTGAACTGATTGACCTTTATAAGATTAAAGGCGACAAGCAGATTATTGGAGTGCTTTACAAAAGGTACACAGGGTTTACCTTTGCTGTTTGCTTAAAATATTTTAAGAGTAGGGTTGATAGTGAGGATGCTGTTATGCAAATTTTCGAAAAGTTAATCGAAGACCTAAAGAAACATACAGTATCAAACTTTAAGTCGTGGCTATATACAGTTGCTAAAAATCATTGCCTTATCATAATACGCAGTCGGAAGAACAGTGTACCTTCAGAATATATCGACAATGTTTTTATGGAAATTGATTATAATACGCATCTTGATACTGAGGATATACTTGAACAAAGGCTGGAGAAACTAGAGAAAAATCTGAACAAGCTATCAGAGGATCAGCAGGTTTGCGTTGAACTGTTCTACATTAAACGAAATAGCTATGCTGAAATATGTCGTATTACAGGTTACACCCAGAACGAAGTAAAGAGCCACATTCAGAACGGAAAGCGAAAACTGAAGATAATGCTTACGAAAGATGAGTAAAAGAGAAAATCAACAGGTTAACCAAAATTGCATTCCGCGCAGTTCCCTAATTAATTATATAGAGGGTAAACTTAGCGATAGGGAAATGAATGCCATTGAGCGTCATATAACGGACTGCACTATGTGTTCCGATGAAATGGAAGGGTTGAAAATTTTAGGCAATCCCCGAGAGATTGAAAAAATTGAGCAAGAACTCAACAGGGCCATAGACCGTAAATCTAACAGCACAAAATCTATTCTGCACTTAACCCCACTAAAAATTGCTGCATCCGTTGCTTTGCTCATTGGCATTTCATCAATTATTTACTTCACATCTACACTTAATACGCAATCGGAACAAATGGCATTAAGCCTAGCCGAAAAGGAAGCAGAAATATCCGATGCCATTGATACTCTTGAAAAATCCCCTATTCTTGAAGATACTTCAATAAGTTATGAGAGAATTGCAGAATCTGAATATAAAGAAAAGCAGAATGCCACAAACCGTTTAGCCACAGGGAAATCGTCTATGCAGGAAAGGAAAAACTCACCTACTTCGACTTCTATCTCTGCTAGCAAAAAAGCAGTACAACCAATCTCACCACCACGTGCATCTACTCAAAATCAAGGCATTGTAAGCATTGTTAATGACGATGTTGAATTGTTTGATACTGAATTCGATGAACATGTCGCCGTAAGCATTATCCAGTTCAGTGAAGAAGAAGACGTGGCAGAAGAGGAAATATTTTTTCTGGTTGAAGAAATGCCAACCTTTGCAGTTAACGATTGCAACAGCTTTAGTGAGTACATTATCAAGAATCTAAAATACCCTGAACATGCCGCAGAAAATGGAATACAAGGGAAAGTTTATGTGAAATTTATTGTAGAGCCAGATGGCAATGTATCTAATGTAGAAGTTATTAGAGGCATTGATCCTATTCTCGACCAGGAAGCCATTAGGGTTGTAAAAGAGAGCCCAAAGTGGATACCCGGAATGCAACGGGGCAAACCTGTTAGAGTTTCTTTTACTTTCCCTGTGTACTTTGCACTTAAATGATCAAAAAAGCTGTAACAATTTGCTACAGCTATTCACTATTTCAATTAAAACATAGACTTACTCCAATGGTGGTTCAAATCCATAAACAACCCCCTCAACAAAATGGGTAGGAATTTCACCATATCCACCTTTCGACTCACGTTTTGAAACCAGAACGACTATACCTCCCATATTAACTGCACGTTTTTTTATGCGGATATCAGCACTCTTTTTTGCAGCTCTTGCATTTCTGGCCTGAGGCGACGATTGAGCGCTAACCTCACCTAGCGCAAACATTCCTTCAGCATCATCGCGATTATCACTAATGATAACAGTTTGCCAACTATCCTCATCAACCATTACAACAGCAAGGCTGTTAAAACTCTCAACACGTCCATTCCGATAAAGAATCTTATGCACCTGTTTCCTGTCCATCTGCTTAACCTCTTTCCCTTCGTAGGGTATAAGCATTATTTTACTTGCGGTAACACCCTGAACACTAGCAACAACCTTCCTTCCACTTATTAAAACTATGGTATCGGTAGGCTCTACTGTAACTTTCTCTTTTTGCTGGGCTACAGAAACAAAAAACATTAAGAACAGCGCAATTGTTACTAATATTCTTCTCATATAAATCAAAATTATATCTCCTGGTTAGTAATCTAAAATCAGATATTACAAATTCACTTTGAGGGATACAAAGGTAATGCCAAAAATAAATTAATGAAATTATTTAAGGCTAAAATCTTGAGAAATAAACAGAAAGCACATGAACTCCTAGAGAAAACGCTAATTCCCCTTTACAAAAAAATAGAATCCTAAAACACAGGGTATAAGGTAAAGCATGGTTCCATGACTAATTACACTAGAAAAATTAGTTGCAAAAAGATACCCAAACACAATAGTTATAGCCAAACCAGACAAAACTGTTAAACCTTGTTTTGAGAGCAGTCCTCCAACCAAAAGCAGAATAGCAAACAAGCAGCTTACCGCTGCAAGGTAAAACACAAAACTGTTAAGGTTTATAGGATAGAGATCTTTAAGAAACAGAAGCACAATGTATAAAATAAGAGAAATACGCAAAAGCCAATGTGCAAGGGCTTGTCCTGCTTTGAATGGTTTCATAGGTCTATTTTTTTATAAGGTACTTTAAGAATATCCGCACTAAATATACTCGTGATTTACAATGTAAAATTAAACATTTGTTTCGAAAAGATAACTAGTTTTTATTTGACAATTTGTCCAAACCAATCAATAGACTATTTTTGTAGGCTAATTGATACTGTAATATAAAGGGATGAACCAGTTTGTTATTAAATACATTGTGATGCCGATTGTATGGATACTAATAGGTATAACATCTCTTATGTTCTTTACTTTTAGTACAGTCATTTGGCTCTTTACTTTTTGGTGGGATAAACGATTATGGCTACTCCACAGATACTCTTGCATTTGGGCAATGTTTTACATTTGGGTAAATCCGTTTTGGAAAATCGACTTAGAAGGGAAGGAAAACATTAAAAAGGGTCAAACCTACATTGTCATTTCAAATCACCAAAGCGCATTTGATATCGTGCTACTTTATGGTCTTTGGATGCATTTTAAGTGGGTTGCTAAAAGAGAAGTATTTAGAGTTCCTGTAATTGGCTGGAACCTATGGTTAAACAAGCATATTGTGATAGACCGCGCAAGCGTTAGGGGTGCTCGCAAAATGATTATTGAAGCACAAAAAAACCTTAACATGGGAAACTCTGTGCTAATATTCCCAGAGGGGACTAGAAGCACCGATGGAGCCGTAAAACGGTTTAAGGATGGCGCATTTGTTCTTGCAAAAAAAACCAACTATCCCATTTTGCCTGTTATTGTTGAGGGAAGTTTGGAGGTTTTTCCGAAGAAAGGTTACGTTTTAAAAGGCTCCCAAACGTTTAAAATGAGAATACTCGAGCCTATAGAGCCCACTGACTTTGAAGGCAAAGATGCTGACGAACTGGCCAAAGAGATCAATAAAATGTACGTTGAACTGCATAGCAAAATAGCGCCTCAACATTATAATTTTTCTTCAAAACTGGAATCAAGTAGCAACATGCATTCATAAATACCCGAACCAATTATATTTTAAAATATAATCACTAAAACAAAAAAAGATGAATCCAAAGGTTAGCATTATTATGGGCAGTACATCAGATATGCCAATTATGGAGGATACTTGCAAAATTTTAAACGAGCTTAAAATTCCATTTGAGGTTAATGCACTTTCTGCTCATCGTACACCCGATGCTGTTGCCGAATTTGCTCGCAACGCGCATAAAAATGGCATTAAAGTAATTATTGCCGGCGCTGGCGGTGCGGCTCACCTACCTGGTGTAATAGCCGCTTTTACTCCCATACCCGTTATTGGCGTTCCCATTAAAGCGTCTATCTCACTTGATGGGTGGGATTCAATTCTTTCTATTCTGCAAATGCCCAGTGGAATACCAGTTGCTACAGTTGCATTAAACGGTGCCAGAAATGCAGGAATCTTAGCCGCTCAGATTATTGGAACAGGAGATGATGAAGTTTTCCAAAGAGTTAGCAGCTTTAAGGCAGAACTGGCAAGTAAAGTAGTGTCGGCAAATACAGAACTATCCAAAGTTCAGTTTGAATACAGAACCAATGGGAAATGATTGAATTCAAAATTAACCTATTTAAAAATTTAACAATTATTGCAAAGCACCTGGTTGCTCTTGCATTTGTTGCTCTACTTAATCTAACCCCTTTTGTGGCATGGTCAGGGATACCCCAAGAGCAACCCGGCAGTAGGGCTGCTGCATTAGCCTATAGCGTTACAAGCCTAACCGATGGATGGTCGCTTTTTCACAACCAAGCAGGCTTGGGGTATCAAGAGCATAGCTGGATAGGGGTTCATCATGAGAATCGATTTATTACTCCCGAACTTAGTTTTAGTGCATTGGGCGGAATTATCCCTGTTAAATCGGGGGCATTGGGGATAAGCATCAAAAGGCTTGGCTTTAGCCAGTTTAATCAAACAAAAGTTGGCCTTGCCTATGGTATGAAGTTGGCACCAACCCTAAGCGCTGGTGTTCAGTTAAACGCTCACCATATATATTTTGCTGGCGAGTATGGTAGCACAACGGCCTTTTCTGCAGAGGGAGGTATTCTGTACTCTCCTACCAACAATTTTAGTGTTGGGGTTCACATAATCAATCTTACCCGATCAAGGTTGCACGATGAGGAGCGCATACCGACAGTGTTAAACCTTGGGTTATCCTATCAACTTAGCGAAATGCTAATGGTTACCGCTGGTGCAGAAAAAAATCTTGATGCAGATTTTTCCTTTAACGCGGGAATTGAATTTGTACCAATCAATAATTTATACTTCCGCACTGGTATGGCCTCAAAGCCTTCTCTGCTTAGCTTTGGCGTTGGATATATAATTAATGCAATTCAAATTGATATTGCATTTACCCGACATGAATTTTTAGGCTATACGCCCCATTTTAGCCTTGCGTACACTTTTGGTTCCAGCCACAAAGTAACCGACAAAGCCCCCTAAAAGCATGTTCCTAAAAAAACTACTTATATCCTTTACCATTTGTATCTGGGCCTTCTCCTTGCATGCGCAAATATCAGTTATCGATCCGCAGAGCATTATTGCTGATATTGTGGAAGAGATAATTGCAAACTCCGAGGATGATGTTGATCTAGATGCCTTAATGGATGAACTAGTTTTTTTTGCCGAAAACCCTATTAATATCAACTCAACTACCCAAGAGGAACTTGGACGATTAATCTTCCTTTCCGATTTTCAAATAATTGCTTTGCTCGACTATGTGAAAAATTATGGGCCAATGTTTTCGGTTTATGAATTGCAACTTGTAGTTGGCTTTGACTACAATGATATTAATCGGCTAATCCCTTTCGTTAAAACCGATACAGAAGCAAAGCAAGACCAACGAGTCCCTCTTTTTAAATGGGGTAAGCACGATTTATTCCTAAGGGCACGCTCCTTAATTGAAGATCAGGTTGGCTACACTTTACCGCCAGACAGCAACCCTGAAGCCTCGAGATATAAAGGGAATAAATTAGGGCTTTACACTCGATACTCCTACAGAACCAAGGGTGGCTTGCAAATGGGGTTTGTTGGTGAAAAAGATCCGGGTGAAGAATTCTTCAAGGGTTCAAATCCCTATGGGTTCGACCATTACTCTTTTCACTTACAAATAGATGAAATTGGGAAGATTAAGCGATTGGTGGTTGGTGATTTTAACGCCACTTTTGGGCAAGGCCTAACCATGTGGACAAGCACCTCGTTTGGAAAATCGCCCGACCCCATGGGGGTAAGAAAAAGAGCCAATGGTCTCACAAGGTTCAGCTCCACCAACGAAAATGAGTTTTTAAGAGGTGCAGGTGCAACCATACAAGTTGGACGTTTCGATGTAAGTGTTTTTGGCTCATACAAACACATTGATGCAAACCTTACCGACTCGCTAATTGATGGGCTTTCGTTGTTTACCACACGCCCCATAAGCGGATTACATCGTACATCAACTGAAATTAGCAACAAGAAAACTTTGGCAGAATTTGTTACTGGCGGTAACATCAGCATTGCTCTAAAAAAACTAAACCTTGGGGCAACCGCATCATTTGTAAACCTTAATGGTGTTTACGACCCTCCAAATCAACCCTATCGCTACTTTGAACCACAACTTAAGGATAGGGTAAATGTTGGCATCGACTTTAGCTATGGATTAGGCAACCATCTGTTTTTTGGTGAAGCGGCAACCACCGTTAATCACGGAAGCGGTATTGTATCAGGAGGATTGTTTCGACTACACCCTCAGCTAACGCTGTCGATTCTTGGCAGACATTACCAAAGAGATTATAGCACCTACTACACAAATGCACTTGCCGATGGATCGGGGCCAGCAAATGAATCGGGTATTCTAACCGGCTTTAATTTATTACTATATAAAAACTGGCAGCTGTCGGGATACGTCGATGTGTTTCAGTCAGCATGGTTACGGTACGGTGTCAATGCCCCATCTAGGGGGCACGATTATCTACTTGAGGCATCATATAGCCCACGGACGAGGCTAAACGTAAAACTCAGGTATAGGTTCAAACAAAAAAACAAGAACCAAGTTGTTGATGAAGAACCAAACAGTTGGGTGATACCATACGATCAGCAAGCGCTCCGATTCCATTTAGCATACAACCCAACCCGAACGATTTACCTGAAAACTCGCATTGAATTTTCGTGGTACAATGAGGAAAATCTGCCCCAGGAAAGCGGAATAATGCTATATCAAGATATATCGTATCAACCGCAGAACATTCCTTTGTCGATTACAGGAAGATTTGCTATTTTCGAAACCGACTCGTGGAACACCCGGATTTATGCCTATGAAAATGATATTTTGTATTACTTTTCTATTCCCGCATACTATTCGCGTGGGACAAGGGCATACCTATTAGCAAAGTACTCGATTAAGACCAACATTGATATTTGGTTTAGGGTAGCACAAACCTACTTTGCAGATCAAAAGGAACTTGGCTCTGGCCTCGATAAAATTGACGGTCCAACACGTTCTGATGTAAGAATTCAATTGCGATACAAGTTTTAACTAAACTCAACAAAAAATGGCACTCACTACTTTAGCTGAAAGCAAAATCATATTATATCCAACAATTATAATTATAACAGCCATTACTTGTTGGATAATTATTAAAATAATAAGGTCGTTAATGACCCGGAGCATCAAAAGAGCCTCGGCTGTACTCAGGGTTGATCCTACTCGATATACTTTTCTGAAAAATACAGTTAGCGTTTTTTTTATCGGATTAGGAATTGCAATAATATTTCGTTTAATACCAGAACTCCAAAAAATTTCATTGCCTATTTTTGCAGGTGCGGGCGTTCTTGCAGCCATTATTGGATTTGCCTCTCAGCAAGCACTTTCAAATATTGTTGGGGGTATTTTTATTGTGATGTTCAGGCCGTTTAGGGTTGGAGATATTATAAAAGTTAAGCAAATACATACTGGTACGGTTGAGGATATCACGCTAAGGCACACAATTATTCGCAATTTTGAGAACAAGCGAATTGTAATTCCAAATGCACTAATGAATGCCGAGGTGATTGAAAACGCAAACCTAAACGACGAGCGCACATGTAACCATTTAGAGATTGGCATATCGTATACTACCAATATCGATTTGGCTATGGATATAATGAGAGAAGAGGTTGAAAAGCATCCCTTGTCAATAGATCCAAGAACACCAAACGATATTAGAGAGAACAAACCCAGAACACCTGTTAAGATTGTTAGCCTTAATGAATCGTCAATTATAGTTAGAGCATGGGTTTGGGCTGGAACCCCATCTGATTCGTTTAACCTGCGCTGCGATTTGCTCAAGAGCATTAAGCAAGAGTTCGATAAGCAGAACATAGAAATCCCCCTTCCACAGCGAGTAATACATACCAAAAGCGAATAATGCAACGAGTGCGACCAAAAAAACAGTTAGGGCAACACTTCCTTAACGACAAGAACATAGCCCAGCGCATAGTAAGCAGCCTTGATGCCAGTAGTGTTGATGCTGTACTAGAAATTGGTCCTGGCATGGGGGTCCTTACCGAAATGTTGCTGGAAAGATTTGGCGAGAAGCTATTTGCAGCCGAAGTTGACATAGAGTCTATTGAGTACCTAAGCGAAAGCCTCCCAAAACTAAAGGACAGGCTGATACATGCCGACTTTCTATCGTACCAACTAGATAATATTTTAGGTGGAAAAATCGCAATAATCGGTAATTTCCCTTACAACATCTCTTCACAAATCTTTTTTAAAGTTATTGAAAACAGGGATTCGGTTATCGAGGTTGTGGGTATGGTTCAGCGCGAGGTTGGGCAACGTATTTGTGAACCTCCTGGCTCAAAAACATATGGTATACTAAGCGTTTTGCTGCAAGCCTACTTTGACATACAATACCTTTTTACGGTTAGCGAGGGCGTATTCACCCCGCCACCAAAGGTTAAGTCAGCGGTTATCAGGCTAACACGGAACAGCACAATCAACTTAAGTTGCAATGAGAAATTGTTTCACAAAGTAGTAAAAGCGGGGTTTAACCAGAGGCGCAAAATGCTTCGCAATTCAATCCGTTCAGCCTTTGGTGATATAAAAGAAGTACATCCCCTATTCGACAAACGCCCAGAGCAACTTAGCGTTGCCGAGTTTGTTGAACTAACCAACCATATTGAAAAGCAGATTGGCTAAGATTTGGTGTTTATAGCTTCAACTGGACTTAACCTTGAGGCTTTCCATGCAGGTGCATACCCTGATATAATTCCAATTATGGCCGATACCATCAACCCCAGCAAGATATTATCAAAGGTTAAGGATATTTTGAATTCAGACAGATTACTAACCAGTGTAGTACCTATAAAAATAAAAAATAATCCTATTGCTCCACCCGTTATTGATAGCAATACTGACTCATACAGAAACTGAAGAAGGATAAATGAGTTCTTCGCTCCCAAGGCTTTCTGAATACCAATAATACTTGTCCGCTCCTTTACCGAAACAAACATAATGTTGGCAATACCAAAACCACCCACTAAGATAGAGAACCCCCCAATTATCCATCCTGCCAAATTGATCATAATAAAAATATTATCAATTCCTTGCTTTAAAAGGCTAACCTGATTCAGTGCAAAATCATCCTCCTCTATTGGCTTAATTCTTCTAATGGTTCTAAGTATCCCCCTTAGTTCATCAATTAGCTCATTGGTTGGCAATCCATCCTTGGCTTTTACCATTATAGTTAACCCCACCATGCGCATATCAACAAATGAGCGAGCAAAACCTATAGGAATAAGCGCTAAATTATCATTACTTTGATCACCCAAAGCCGATTTACCCTCCTTTTTCAAAACCCCTATTACCTCAACATTGTAACCCCCAATTTTCAGTATTTCCCCAACTGCATTTGCACCCAAAAACAGCTCATTGGCCAACTCATTCCCTAACACAGTAATGTGACGTCCCGATTCTATTTCAAAGGGCGAAAAATATCGACCTTCAGAAATATCAAAAGATCTGATGTCCTCATACTGATCCGATATGGCCATGATTTGATTGCGTGGTGCTGAATTCTTGCCATACTTTACTGTGGCCGAAAAGTTGAGCATTACTGCAGATGCCTTTGCAAATTGGCTTTGGCTCCTAATCTCTGCCAATTCTTCAACCGAAGGTTGAGGACGATTCATGTATTTCCACCACGGATAATCACCACTCATTGACCATGGCCACTTTTGAACGTAAACCACGTTATCACCTAACGACTCGAGGCTATCGCGCACATTCTTCTCCAACGAATCGAGAATTGTAAAAACAGCAATGATGGCAAATATTCCAATGGTGATTCCAAAAAGCGATAAAAAAGTACGCATCTTATTCACGGTAATTGATTGGTATGCAAAATTCATGCTCTCTCGCATAACCTTCACCAGAATTACCATTGATTTAATCTGTTTCATACTAATTTTTTAGACAAGAAGATATTCTCAATACTAAACAATTTTGTTTAATGCTCAAAGGTATAAAAAGCGAATAAAAAAAATACGCTACATATTATTAATTTATACCCATTTAAGAATGGTAAATTCGATGCTTTTAGCCATTTTTGTATCCTGTTTCTGCGTATTGCTGCGCTCAACCCAATGTACAACCGATTTAAACGCCTGACAAACAAAAGGATGAAACATATTAAGACAGCACTCATCTCTGTTTACCATAAGGATGGTTTAAACGAAATCGTTCAACTATTAAGCAGGTTTAACGTTAAACTATTTTCAACGGGCGGCACACTTCAATTTATTGAAGATTGTGGAGTTAAAGTCGAACCAGTTGAAACCCTAACAGGTTACCCTTCAATTCTTGGTGGACGAGTTAAAACCCTTCACCCAAAAATTTTTGGAGGGCTGCTTGCACGCAGAGAAAATGAGGTTGACATTTCACAGCTTAAGGAGTACAAAATTCCTGAAATCGATATGGTTATTGTAGATCTTTATCCATTTGAGCAAACTGTTGCCATGGGGGCATCAGAGCAGGACATTATCGAAAAAATTGATATCGGAGGAATTTCCCTCATAAGAGCTGCGGCCAAAAACTTTAAGGATGTGCTGGTGGTTTCGTCACGAAATCAGTATAAACAGTTAGCTCAAATCCTTAACGACAAACACGGTAGCACCACCATCGAAGAGAGAAAACATTTTGCCCTTGAGGCTTTCAACGTTTCAAGTCATTACGATAGTGCTATTTTCAATTACTTTCATCAGGATGCTGAGCCCATTGCTTTTAAGAAAAGCATAGAAGGAGTAAAACCCCTTAGGTATGGTGAAAATCCTCATCAATCTGGAACCTTTTACGGGAATTTATCCGAAACCTTTGTTCAACTGCACGGTAAGGAAATATCATACAATAACCTGCTCGACATAGATGCGGCCATCAATTTAATTGCCGAATTTAGCGAGTCCACAGTTGCAATTCTGAAGCACAACAATGCTTGCGGATTAGCCACCAGAAAAAATCTGCTACAAGCATGGATTGATGCCCTGTCAGGCGATCCTGTCTCTGCTTTTGGAGGAGTTATAATTACAAATAGACCCATTGATGAAAGTATTGCAAAAGAGATGGATAAACTCTTTTTTGAGGTACTAATTGCACCTGATTATGAAGAAAGTGCATTACAAGTTCTAAAATCAAAAAAGAATAGAATATTACTGCATCTCACCAAAGGGTCTCTTCAGCCTAAGCAGTTCAGAAGCACCTTAAATGGGGTTTTGGTTCAGGATAGGGACACCAAGAGTGAAACCAGCAAAGATTTGAAAGTTGTAACGCAACAGAAACCCAAGGAACAGGAGATCATTGATTTACTGTTTGCCAATATCATTGTTAAGCATTCTAAGTCGAACGCCATTGTATTGGCTAAAAACGGGCAACTTATTGCCAGTGGAGTTGGTCAAACCTCAAGAATTGATGCGCTTAAGCACGCCATTGAAAAGGCCAAAAATTTTAAGTTTGATTTAAATGGCGCTGTTATGGCATCTGATGCATTCTTCCCCTTTGCAGATTCTGTTGAAATTGCGTACAAAGCAGGAATTACAGCAGTGATACAGCCTGGGGGATCAGTTCGCGATCAGGAAACTATTGACTATTGCAACAGCAATAATATTGCAATGGTTTTTACAGGGATAAGACATTTTAAACATTAACATAAATAACTTTACACATTACATAAATGGGACTATTTTCATTCTTCACACAGGAACTAGCAATCGACCTTGGTACAGCCAATACAATTATTATTTATAATGACAAAATTGTAGTTGATGAGCCCTCAATTGTTGCCATCGATCATACAACCGGCAAGGTTATAGCTATTGGCGAAAAGGCTCGCCAAATGCACGGTAAAACGCACGAGAACATCAAAACCATCAGACCTCTACGTGATGGTGTAATTGCAGACTTTAATGCAGCCGAGCAGATGATAAGGGGTCTAATAAAGATGATGAACACTAAGAGTCGTCTTTTTACTCCTTCGCTCAAAATGGTAGTATGCATACCCAGCGGAAGTACTGAGGTTGAAATTCGTGCTGTGCGCGACTCGGCAGAGCATGCAGGTGGCCGTGATGTATATATGATTTACGAGCCCATGGCAGCTGCACTGGGCATTGGTCTTGATGTAGAAGCACCAAACGGTTGTATGGTTGTTGATATAGGAGGTGGAACTTCAGAAATTGCGGTTATTGCGCTTGGTGGAATTGTTTGCAACAGATCTGTTCGTATTGCTGGAGATGCTTTTACATCCGATATTCAAGCCTACATGAGACATCAGCATAATATCAAAATTGGGGATAGAACAGCAGAGGACATTAAAATTGCAGTTGGCTCCGCACTTCCCGATCTCGAGAACCAACCAACAGACTATATTGCCAGAGGGCCAAACCTGATGACTGCCCTGCCAATTGAGATTCCAATTTCGTACCAAGAAATTGCACACTGTCTTGACAAATCAATTTCGAAGGTAGAAACGGCCATACTAAGCGTACTTGAACAAACACCTCCCGAACTTTATGCCGACATAGTTCAATCGGGTATTTACCTTGCAGGGGGTGGTGCCCTACTTAGGGGGTTAGATAAAAGGCTAACCGATAAAATAAACATCCCCTTCCATGTTGCTGAAGATTCGCTGCATGCAGTTGCAAGGGGTACTGGTATAGCGCTTAAAAATGTGGATAGATTCCAATTCCTAATGAGGTAGCCATATCATTAATTGGGGTTGCCATTTTTTTGATACAACAAAACTGAACGTTTAAAAGCAAAATGAATAGCCTACTTCGCTTTATTGTTAAATACCAGTTTTTATTACTGTTCTTAGCTCTTGAAATTTTTTCACTTTGGTTGCTAAGTAATCATACTTATTATCAAAAATCTAAGATTGAAAACGTTGCACGCTCGGTATCGGGCTATGCAAACTCAAAAATCAATAGTGCCCAAAGCTACTTTAACCTTTCTGAAACGAATAGAGTACTTTCGCAAGAGAACCTTGAGCTAAGAAAGCAAGTTGCTACTTTATCCGCAAAAACAGAAGCCCTATACGAGATGATGGGGGATACAATTACTGACTCGCTTTATCTTTTTAAACCTGCAAAGGTTGTAAACAACTCCGTAAACAAGCAGTACAACTACCTTACCCTAAATAAAGGTAGCAATCATGGCGTAGAAACGGAAATGGGAGTTGTAACAAGCAGTGGCATAGTTGGAATTGTTATAGGGGTATCGCCAAACTACTCCACTGTTATATCGCTGTTAAATATAGATTTAAAAATATCTGCAAAGCTGAAAAAGAGCAACCACTTTGGCTCCCTATTCTGGGATGGTAATAGCTACCAACACGTTACCCTTAGTGACATTTCCCAACATGTTCCAATTAGTATTGGCGATACCATTGTAACAAGTGAGTTCTCATCCATATTTCCAGAGAATATTCCTGTTGGGGTAATTAGCTCATTTAGTAGCAAAGGCTCAAACTTTCATACCATAAAGGTGAAGTTATTTAAAGATTTTAAGCAGCTTTACA
Source organism: Bacteroidales bacterium UBA5349 (assembly GCA_002410065.1). Lineage (GTDB taxonomy): Bacteria > Bacteroidota > Bacteroidia > Bacteroidales > Tenuifilaceae > Perlabentimonas. Next base: position 263,566 of record DHQB01000020.1, read on the forward strand.
ACGTTTGGATTGTAACCAACAAACAGAAGCAAGAAAGAGAACGTTTAGAAACCCTAAAAGACGCAGGCTAAATGGGAAAGAGTATTATTAGATATGCTATCTGGTTTGTTATCCTAATTCTGCTTCAGCTTGTTGTTTTCAACAATCTGCAGCTGAGTGGCTATATCAATCCATACATCTATGTAATGTTCATTCTGATTTTACCCTACGAAATATCAGGGTGGTTACTTCTAATTATTGGTTTTTTAACGGGGCTTACAGTCGATACATTTATGAATACATTTGGAATGCACTCATCGGCTACCCTACTGATGGCTTTTTTACGCCCCTACGTTCTATCCCTCTTTACTGACCGCGAAGATATAAACCAAAAAGGGAGTCCATCAATGAGGATAAATGGGTTTGTATGGTTCTTAAAATATAGCATTGCACTTATTTTTATGCACCACTTAAGCTTGTTTTTCATTGAGTCATTTACATTTACAAATTTTTTTCACACGCTATGGCGAGTAATTCTTAGCACCTTAATTACAACCATATTTATCCTCATTGGTCAGCTTTTAACCGTAAAGAAATAGCAATACTTTGCAACTCACAGGGAACAATAGAAAATATATTATTTCAGGGATAATAGTTATTATATTCCTTGTCATAACCTTACGCCTTTTTTTTCTTCAGGTTGTTGATCGATCATACAGACTTTCGGCAAGTAACAACGTACTTCGCTACATTACCCAATACCCTGCTCGGGGTTTGGTTTACGACAGAAACGGCGAATTGCTGGTTTATAACCAGGCTGCATACGACCTTATGGTAATCCCTAAACAAATTAAACCTTTCGATACTATTGAGTTTTGCAATGTTCTGGAAATCAATAAAGAATTTGTTGACAATAGGCTAAAAGAGGCAAAAGCCCACTCATCATTCCGTCCTTCAATCTTCTTAAAACAGGTTTCGGCCGAAACGTACGCCAAATTACAAGAAAAACTCTTCAAATTCCCTGGCTTTTACGTTCAACCCCGCACACTCAGGGCTTATCCCAACAGCATAGGAGCGCATTTTTTAGGTTACGTTGGCGAGGTAGATGATCGTAAAATACGCGAAGATGCATACTACAGAATGGGTGACTACATTGGTATCAGCGGACTTGAGCGAACCTACGAAGAAGAGCTGCGCGGTAAAAAAGGCGTTAGCGTTTACCTAGTGGATGTTCACAATAGGATTAAGGGATCGTATGCTGAGGGTAGATATGACACACTAGCAGTACTAGGGAAAGACCTTACAACAAGTATCGACATTGAACTGCAAAAGTTTGGCGAAATGCTAATGCAGAATAAACTTGGTGGAGTAGTTGCAATTGAACCTAGCACTGGCGAAATACTTGCCATGATATCAGGCCCAAACTATGATCCAAATCTTCTGGTAGGTCGCCCTCGCACATTAAACTTCAGAAATTTGGATGCCGACACACTGAAGCCACTATTCAACAGACCGCTAATGGCCATGTATCCACCTGGTTCGACCTTTAAAATTGTAAATGCATTGATTGGTCTTGAGGAAAAGACAGTGTTTCCGCAAACACAATATTACTGCGATGGGGGATACAGAATTGGCCGGGGCGTTGGCTGTCATAACCATCCATCGCCAACCGATTTAATAAAATCCATACAGGTATCGTGTAACACTTACTACTGCAATGTTTTTCGAAATATCATTGATAAACCTTCCCTTGGTGGAGTAGAGCAAGGATTTACGGTGTGGAAAAACCATGTTGAATCCTTTGGCTTTGGAAAAAAACTTAATATAGATCAACCCAACGAACTTGCAGGCATTGTTCCTAGCATCGAATTTTACAACAGGTATTTTAGGAAAGGTGGCTGGAGTTCACTCACAATCCTATCACTCTCCATTGGGCAGGGTGAACTTGGTACCACACCGCTACAAATGGCTAATATGACAGCTGCCATTGCCAATAGAGGGTGGTTTTACACACCACACTTTGTAAAAGAGATTGATGGGAAAGAAAATATTGAACCCCGATTTAAGATTAAAAACTATACAACCATTGATTCCCTCTGGTATAACTATATTGTTGAGGGTATGTACCTTGCTGTAAATGGTGAACCAGGGAGCGGAAGTACTGCTCGCATTGCAGCAATTCCGAATATTGAGGTGTGTGGTAAAACGGGAACCTCGCAGAATCCACATGGCAAAGACCATTCAGTTTTTGTTGCCTTTGCTCCCAAAGACAACCCAAAAATTGCAGTTGCAGCATATATTGAGAATGCTGGTTGGGGTGCATCGTGGGCTGCTCCTATTGCTAGCCTTATGATTGAAAAATACTTAACTGGAGAGATTAAACGAAAATGGCTAGAACAACGAATGCTAGAAACTACTCTATTAGACAAAAGTGATAAGAAGCAATAACATAGCACGTTGGCTCGACTGGCCAACAGTAATTATTTTTCTGACCCTTGTATTTATGGGTTGGTTAAACATTTACGCAGCTGTATTCTCTGAGGAGCACTCAAGCATCTTTGATACTTCTCAACGTTACGGAATGCAGCTAATATGGATTGCTGCAACTTTGGTTATTGCCGTTGTTATTCTTGCCATCGACTCGAGGTTTTTTGTTGTATTTGCAAATTTCTTCTACTTTATTCTTATTGGAATACTACTCTTTGTTATTTTCTTTGGTGTAGAGGTTAACGCATCAAAATCGTGGATTGAACTGGGCGGGCAAAGAATTCAGCCAGCCGAGTTTGCCAAGTTTGCTACAAGCCTAGCCTTGGCAAAATACATGAGTTCGTATGGGTATAAGCTTGACTCAATAAAGTCATACATTAACACTTCTCTTATCGTTATAATCCCCATTGTACTAATTCTCCTACAAAATGATGCAGGAAGCGCAATGGTATTTACTGCTTTTGTTTGGGTTTTTTATCGCGAAGGAATGCCCCACTGGGTTATGGCATTTATTGGTTTTATGATATTGCTTTTCATACTTGTTCTTATTTTCAACAAGTTTATAATACTGTTAGGCCTTATACTACTAACTATTGTTCTTTTTGCTCTAATTAGTAGGGACCACAAAAATGCAATTCGTTTTTCAATAGGCCTTTTTGGGCTTACTGGAATTCTATATGGAGTATCAGAATTCTTCGATCTTGGTCTATCTCCATACTCCATTATCCTGATACCCATAGCCATTTCAATCCCCATTGTAATCATTTATACCTATCTGCAAAAAGCAAAGCATGTTTTAGCCCTGCTACTCTTTCTTGCCATTACATCTGCTTTTAGCTTTAGTGTAAACTATATTTTCAACAATGTACTTGACGTTCACCACAGGGATAGAATAAATGATTTACTTGGAATTGAAAGCGATCCACTTGGATGGGGATATAATGTAAACCAATCTAAAATTGCCATAGGGTCGGGTGGATTTATGGGCAAAGGTTTCCTTAAGGGCACACAAACTAAGTTTAACTTTGTTCCTGAGCAAAGTACTGACTTTATTTTCTGTACTGTTGGGGAAGAATGGGGATTTTTAGGCTCGCTTGTGGTCATTGGACTTTTTGTTGCCCTGCTTCTAAGGTTAATAACTCTTGCCGAGAGGCAAAAAGAAGCTTTCGCTAGGATATACGGATACGGGGTAGTGTCGATTCTCTTCTTTCATATAGCCATTAATCTTTCCATGACAATAGGTCTTTTCCCTGTTGTAGGGATTCCTTTACCTTTCTTCAGCTACGGAGGCTCATCGCTATGGTCATTCACTATCCTCCTCTTTATTTTCCTTAAGCTCGATAGCTCCCGGCTTGATTAAGCCCCCATCCCACCCCGAAGGAACAATATTGTACTCCTCTTTAATGTAATCAATAATATCAGGGAAAAAGATTAGGAACTGATCCCTAATAAAGGAGTAGTTATACAGCAAGGTTTCAATTGCAAATTCAGTTCTGTCGGGCAACGAGGTCACCCTGCTCATTATCTGGAGGGTTTGTTCCATCCCTTCAATTTTGTGGTAGCTATAAAGCCTATTAGTTTGTATTAGTAGAGGCAAAACAACACGAACTTTACTAGGCAACTCTCTATAGCGTAAAATCATTTGGTAGTAAAATTTTCGCGTAAAACCCTTTAACGGGAATGGGGAAAATGTTGCCCAATACCTAGCCAAAAAGTGGTCGAAAAACACATCTACAACCACGCCCGCATACTTTCTGTAGCCTTCTCTAAAAAGTTGACGAACCTCAAATGTTGCAGGATGATTATCAGTATAAAAATCTATGGCTCTATGGATAAATATACCTTTTTGCACTCCGTCTTGATAGCGCTCCAATGAACGCCCCTTGACATAATCGCCAATAAAATTACCCATCCTTATATCTACATTATCGCCCGACAGATATAGGTGTGCAAGAAAGTTCATGGTGTTTTTGGCAAGTTAATGAAAAAAGTATAAGCTGATAAGCTTAATATCTAACTAATAAACAAATATCGAGCCAACAAACTCAAACGACAATTAATAAAGTATTAACAATCTTACAATTACACTAAATAGACTTTACTAAAAGTTTATTGAAAATATTTTGCTAGAATAAAAAAAGCGTGTACATTTGCACACTGATTGCGGATATGGCGTAATTGGTAGCCGCGCTAGACTTAGGATCTAGTGTCGAAAGACGTGGGGGTTCGAGTCCCTTTATCCGCACAAACCCAGCCAAGGCTGGGTTTTTTGTTTGTATAAAAACTCAAACAAACCCATTTTCCCCATAGAATTCTCGTAATTTTTATTGCCTCAATTGCCTCACCAATTTTAATGTTTCTAACCCCTCCTGAAAACCCTTCATTCTATTGTGCAAAACAGATATGCAACTTGTTTTTATTAGCTAGTTTTGTACCATGGCATAAGGAAGTATTCATAAATCGGGTCGCACAAATTGAAACTATATTTCAGTTTGGTTGTTTCTTTATCCTGATTTTAAACCAAAATCTTTTACAATGAAAGTATCCTCATTTAACATACAAACCTTTTTAATTGATGGCGGAGCCATGTATGGCGTAGTGCCCAAGGTGTTATGGAATAAGCAATATCCGGCCGATGAAAACAACTTAATCCCTTTGGATTTACGCTCACTAGTAATTGAAACCGAGAACAGAGTTGTTCTAATCGACACGGGATTTGGAACAAAGCAAAGCGATAAATTCTTTAGCCATTTCCATCTTTTTGGTGGAGAAGGATTAATTGAAGGATTGGCCAAATTAGGGTATAAACCCGCAGATATTACCGATGTTATTCACACCCATCTTCATTACGATCATTGTGGTGGCGGAATAGGTGTAGATGAAAATGGTGGCTACTTCCCTGTTTTCCCAAATGCAAAATACCATATAAGTCAATCACAATGGGATTCAGCTTTAAATCCTAATGTAAGAGAGGCCGATTCGTTTCTAAAAGAAAATATACTCCCGATTAAAGAACTTGGTCTGCTTAACCCAATTAAAAAGGAAGGCCCATTAATGCCTGGCATTGAACTGCGTTTTTTTAATGGCCATACCAAGGGGCAAATGATACCAATAATTGATTTGCATAATGGCAAAAAAGCGGTTTATGCAGCAGATCTTTTCCCGTCAACCGCTCACGTACATTTAGCATGGAATGCAAGCTATGATGTTGAACCGCTAGTTTCTATGGAAGAAAAGGAGATTTTTTTAAATGAGGCAATTAACAAAAATTACTTCCTTTTTTACCAACACGATCACTTTACCGAGTGTAGTACATTAATCAAAACCCCAAGGGGCATTAGAGCTGGCGAAAAGTTAACTTTAAGTGAGATCCTAAAATGAGTTGAAGAATAGTTTAAGGGTAAATAGTATGAATGGGGCAAAGCACCAAAGAAAAAACAAAAGCGATACAACAACATCAACCAAAATAGTGGTAAGCAAATGTTTTGCTTTTAACCTTATTACTAGCAAAAAAAACAGCCTGAGTATCAGTTGCAAAGCAAAGAACGAAAATATTTGCAAAACATAAGGGTTGTAACGATGTGCTTCGGCATAATTCCCCTTAACCATTTCTGAAAAGGCTGCCGAAAGACCTTTGCTTGGTGAATTGATCCCACTAATATCAGTAAAAAAAGATGGTATTGGATGTTGATTGGGGCTAAAGGAGAGAGAATAGACAAAAACCCCTATAAAAACAGCCAATAATAGCAGGTTAATCGTTCTATAGGCGAAAAGCCTTTGCTCCACTCCCGTTCTATTTCTCAAACTCGCTTATCTAATAAATATCTTCTGAAACTTAAACCCATGGTGAACTTCGTATAGCTTATGCGCAGGTACAATTATCTCAACGCTTGTTTCTGTGTAATTTACCATAATCTGCTTTGATCCACTAAATAGCCTATCAAACCATTTCTGAGCAGCCAATTTAAAAAAACCACTCCCCTCAGCTAACTCAACATAACCTACCTGTAAAAAATAGTTTTTAATAAGCATGGGGTCAACCTCACCTGCATGTTCAACCATCAATCGTACTGGTTTATAACTGTGCACAATGGCTCCAGGTAAAACAATAGCATAGAAATAAAGTATTATTGGCGTACCTGTGAGTTGTTCAATAAACGAAACCTTGCCATAATAAAAAACGGCATAGACTATAAGATGGATTATAAATACAACAACTAGGCTAATTAATGAAATCAAAAGCCACGAAACTAAATGTTTACCTCCTTTAGTGGACTTAATCTCAATATTCATTGTTATGCTAACCAAATGAATTTACTATTCCTTCTTCTTTGGCTCTTGATCCTTACCTTCTTCAATAATTCTCAACCTGTTTTCAAGGGTATCTATCCGTTGTTTGTTTGACAAATCATCCTCGTCTTCCTTAAAGGCCTCTTTAATTCCCTGCTCAATTCGCTCAAAGGTTTTAGGGTCATTCATAGATTCGTTGGCAATAATTAGTCCGCTAAAAAGAACTAGCCATGCCGCAGCCAAAAGAGTTGCCAAAATTGAAACAATTAGCGCTGCAATGCCTAAGCCCTTTGCTCCATTCCCTCTTGATGCCTGAACTATTGATATCACGCTAAAAACAATTGCCAAACCACCTGGCAGAAAAGCAACTATTCCAACACAAGGAATAAATGCTACAATTAGTGATATTACTCCTAATACAATACCAACAATGCCAGTTACCTGACCCTCTGTTGTTGTTCTAATTGGTTCCATTTTGTAATGTTATTATTATACCATAATGACGAGTTATTAGAGCTTAATGCTGCAACAACTACTAACTTCCAACTAATATCCTTAATAAATCTTCCTCAAAAGATAGAGTTGGCGATTCAATAATTCTACCTAATTCCTCTCCCTTCTTAAAAATGATAAAAGTAGGAACAAATTCAATCTCTCCTTCACGAACATTTGCCTTTGGGCAGACCTTGCCCCTATCAACCCCAACAATTGTTAAATGCTCAAGGGGGAAATTAATGCTGTTCAAAACTTTTATAAAACGGGGTACCTCCCTCCTACAATCCGGACACCACGTTCCAAGCACAATGGTAATTGTAATATCCGCAATTTGTTGAGTAAGCGAATCGACTAATAAACTATTGGTTTCGTAGTTGGAATATTCTTTATCATACCAAACTGCGAATGGCTCACTCAAAAATACCTCTGGGGTTGCATACCCATAAAGAATATCCTGATTTGCCTTTTCGTTGAACACAATATTGCGGTTACCTGACTGACATGAAAAAAAAGCAAAGCCAGATATAATAATGAAAACCTTTAGTAATTTCATAACCTCAATTTTGCTATAAATATACAAATACGCTTAAATTTTGAACCTAATAGCTTGAAGAATTATCAGATCAAGCAACAAAAAATCATATCTTTGGTTTTATACCAAACACCTTACTGCTATGCCCATTGCATATTTAACACGACGCGAGAGATTTTCTTCTGCACATAGGCTTTTTAAACCCGAACTAACGGATGAAGAAAACCTTGAACTATACGGACAATGCTCACACCCTAATTGGCACGGACATAACTACGAGTTATTTGTTACAATCAAAGGGGAAATAAAGGAAACAACTGGTTATGTACTTAATCTAAAGCACCTTAGCAAACTTATTAAGGATGAAATTATTGAAAAGGTTGATCACAAAAACTTGAATATTGATGTTGATTTTTTAAGTGGAATAATCCCTTCAACCGAAAATGTTGCTGTATACATTTGGGATAAGCTTAAAGGACCAATAAAAAATTTGGGTGCAGAAATCTATAAGGTAAAAATTCAGGAAACTGAGAACAACTTTATAGAGTATTTTGGAGAATAGCTAGTATTTGGTCAGGGTTTTAGATATCAATTTGTATTTTTGTAAAAAACCATATCATGAACATTGAAAACATAAACAACGATGCCTTATTGAACGAGAACGAAGGTTATGAAAAGGTAGAACGTTGGAATGCAGAAAAAACTAATAAACTAGCTCAAAACTACAAGAGCATTCTTAATCTTATTGGAGAAGATGTAGAAAGAGATGGCCTAAAAAACACTCCAATGCGGGTTGCCAAGGCAATACAATTTCTTACACACGGCTACAATCTCGATCCCAGAGAAATTTTAAATAGCGCCAAATTTAAAGAGGATTACAGGCAAATGGTTATTGTTAAGGACATTGAGTTATACTCCATGTGCGAACACCACATGATCCCTTTCTACGGAAAAGCCCATGTAGCCTACATACCCAACGGGCAAATTACAGGCTTAAGCAAAATAGCACGTGTTGTTGATGCTTTTGCCCGAAGACTTCAGGTACAGGAACGACTTACCATGCAAATAAGGGATTGTATTCAGGAGACCCTTAACCCAATGGGTGTTGCAGTGGTAATTGAGGCAGCACACATGTGCATGCAGATGCGTGGAATACAGAAACAAAACTCGGTAACTACAACATCGGCATTTACGGGTGTATTCCTTTCGCAAACAAAAACTCGCGAGGAATTTATCCACCTTATCGGGTTAAAACTTCACTAATCCTTATTTTGATAAGGAAATAAAAAAAGCCATTAGGATATCCTAATGGCTTTATAGTTTTTAGCAATCGTTTTATTACTCAAATCGCTGAAGTAATAGTTCGAGTATTTGCTTTCCTGCAACGGAAACTGGTGAACCAGGGCCAAAAATTGCCGCAACACCTTGGTCGTATAAATACTGATAATCTTGAGCAGGAATTACCCCGCCACAGATAACCATAATATCCTCGCGTCCAAGTTTTTTTAGTTCTTCCATTACCTGTGGAACTAGGGTTTTATGCCCAGCCGCCAAACTCGAAACGCCAAGAATGTGAACATCGTTCTCCACAGCCTGCTTAGCAGCCTCTTCAGGAGTTTGGAATAGTGGCCCTATATCTACGTCGAAACCTATATCGGCGTATCCTGTGGCAACTACTTTGGCTCCACGGTCGTGACCATCCTGCCCCATTTTTGCAATCATAATACGAGGCTGACGCCCCTCAAGCTTAGCAAACTTATCACAAAGCTCACGTGCTTGGCTAAAACTAGTGTCATCCATAGATTCTGCTGAATAAACTCCTGAAATTGAACGTATAACTGCTTTGTAGCGTCCGGCCACTTTTTCACAAGCATCGGATATCTCACCAAGTGTAGCACGAAGCCTAGCTGCCTCAACAGAAAGTTCAAGAATATTCCCCTCACCTGTTTTAGCGCAATGAGTAATTGCAGCAAGACTTGCCTGCACTTTTGCCTCATCCCTATTGGCTTTAATCTCTTTAAGTCGGCGAAGCTGACTGTCGCGAACTGCAGTATTATCAACGTCAAGAATATCAATTGGGTCTTCCTTCTCTAGTCTATACTTGTTAATTCCTACAATGGAATCTTTTCCAGAATCGATACGAGCTTGCTTACGTGCTGAAGCTTCCTCAATACGCATCTTTGGAATACCCGTTTCAATGGCTTTTGCCATACCCCCAAGCTCTTCAACTTCTTGAATAAGCGCCCATGCTTTGTGCGCAATTTCATGGGTCAATTTCTCAACATAGTATGAACCTGCCCAAGGGTCAACAGCGCGGGTAATATCAGTTTCTTCCTGTAGATAAATCTGTGTATTACGTGCAATACGAGCTGAGAAATCGGTGGGTAAAGCAATTGCCTCATCCAATGCATTTGTGTGCAAACTCTGGGTATGACCCAGTGCAGCCGCCATTGCCTCAATAGCAGTACGTGCCACGTTGTTAAATGGGTCTTGCTCAGTTAAACTCCAACCCGATGTTTGGCTATGTGTACGTAAAGCGAGTGATTTTGGGTTTTTAGGATTGAATTGTTTCACAATCTTAGCCCAAAGTAATCGTGCAGCACGCATCTTTGCAATTTCCATAAAATGGTTCATCCCAATTCCCCAGAAGAAAGAGAGGCGAGGTGCAAAAGTATCGATATCCATTCCAGAGTTTACACCAGTACGAAGGTACTCAAGACCATCGGCTAGAGTATACGCTAACTCAATATCTGCAGTTGCACCAGCCTCTTGCATATGGTATCCAGAAATGGATATGCTATTAAACTTAGGCATGTTCTTGGCAGCAAACTGGAAGATATCAGCAATAATCTTCATTGAGAATTCAGGTGGGTAGATGTAAGTATTACGCACCATGAACTCCTTTAATATATCATTCTGAATTGTTCCGGCTAATTGCTCAAGGGTTGCGCCTTGCTCCAATGCTGCTCCAATATAAAAAGCCATAATGGGCAGTACAGCGCCGTTCATGGTCATTGATACCGACATTTGATCCAAAGGAATACCTGCGAAAAGGATTTTCATATCCTCAATGGAATCAATTGCAACTCCTGCCTTACCCACATCACCAACTACGCGTGGGTGGTCGCTATCGTAACCACGGTGTGTTGCTAGGTCAAATGCAACCGACAATCCTTTTTGGCCTGCGGCCAAGTTGCGACGGTAGAATGCGTTAGACTCCTCGGCTGTGGAAAAACCGGCATACTGACGAACTGTCCATGGCTTATTTACATACATTGTACTGTATGGGCCATGTAAAAAGGGCGCAATACCTGCTGCATATTGTAGGTGCTCTAACCCTTCCAAGTCGGCCTTACTATAAACAGGTTTTATAGTAATCTGCTCGGGGGTAAGAAAGCCATTTTGTGAGGCTTTAGCCTCTTTGGCTGGGTGCTCCTGGTTGATATTTATTTTTTTGAAATCTGGTTTCATAGTCTATTTTATTTTTTTCAACATTGAGGTTTAAAGTGATTACTAGAGGGTTTGTCGTTCAACAACATCCCTTGTATCACCTTGCAGCCATGTTAAATTTTAAGTAACCTTTGATACTCTCTCAAGGTTTCTAGCAAATTGCTCTTTACGCTGATAAAGTTTTTTATTCCTTTTGCTTCAAGTACAGGTTTGCAAGCAGGATCACCAGCTACCACAAAAACAGCATCGCCTTTTAGCTTATCGAATGCTTCAGGGGCAAGGGTTTCGTATTCATCATCGGATGAGCAAATAACCACTATATCACTCTTTGCAGCAAGAGCAGCCTTTAGCCCTTCGTCAATGGTTTTAAAACCAATATTATCAACTACCTCAAAGCCAGCGCAGGCAAAAAAGTTACAACTAAATTGCGCACGAGCTCTTCGGAATGCAAGGCTTCCGATTGCAAGCATAAATGCTTTTGGACGCTTGCCTGAAACATCGGTTTTATACCTTAATTCCTCAAGCGCTTGTGAACCTCTATACTGAATAAGTGGTTCGCAAATGGCATCGGCAGATTTTTTTGCCTCATGCTTTGTAACTGCATCAATAGTAACCACCTTTTTATCAGCTACCTCGGTAAAGTTAGGATACTGGTTTGTTCCAAGTACTGTTTGCCTTCGTGTTGCAATGCTCGAATCACGCTTTGCAGCTACTGTATTTATATCATTCTGAATAAACCCAGCGGTAAACGCTTTTACGTAACCACCCAAATCCTGAACTTTTATAAACAAATCCCACGCATGGTTAATAACCGATTGCGTTAAGGTTTCTATATAATAACTACCTGCTGCAGGATCAACAACTTTATCGAAATAAGCCTCCTCTTTAACAACAATCTGCTGATTGCGTGCAATCCTTTCGGAGAATGCAGTTTGCTTTTGGTAGGGAGCGTCGAATGGAAGTACCGTAAAACTATGTACTCCACCAAGTGCTGCCGACATGGTCTCAGTGGTTGTACGGAGCATATTAATGTAAGGATCGTAAACCGTTTTGTTCCAAATTGTATTAGTTGCATGCACGGTAATTGGCTTGCAGTTTTTGCAGGCATAAGCTTCGGCAACTTTTGCCCATAGCAAACGAATAGCCCTAAACTTTGCAATCTCCATAAAGTAACTAGACCCAACGCCAAGGGTAAAGAATATCTTGCTAAATGCATCATCAACACTAACCCCTTTTTCTGTTAGCCAATTTACATACTCAACACCCATTGCTAGCGCAAAGGCTAACTCCTGAGTAACCGACGATCCTGCATTACGGAATATATCGCCCCTTACGGCAATTAGTTTAAAGTTTGAAAGTGCTTGCCCGCTATTAAATACCTCAAGAGTACGCTGGGCTGCTGTTTCCTGATCAACACAGAACTTTCCGTTTAACGAAAAAGCAGTAAGAGGACTATAATCAAATGAACCCTTAGCCTTTGCAATATCAACTTTAGCCTTTTTAAATGCTTCTATTAGCACAGGCAATATCTTTCTGGAGTTGCAACCCGAAACAAAGTTTACCTCATGGTTTGTAGCATCGATACCAGCAATAAGTTTTGATACGCCCTCAATCGATGGCTCACAACTGGCGCAGGTAACAAAACCAACAGAATCGGCTCCTCTTTTAAGAGCGTCTAATGCTTTTGCGTTAGCATCCTGTCCATCGCAAGCATCAAAATCTTGCCTTACAAGCCAGCTGTTCGAATTGGCGTTAACCCCTCTGGCATAAGGAAACTCGCCGGGCAAAGCTTGAGTGCTCTTAATACTCTTAAGATCCTCGGCCCGATAGTAAGGCTTAACGCTAAAGCCCTCCATGGTTTTCCAAACCAACTTCTTGTCGTAGTCGGCGCCTTTCAGATCCTTTTTTATCAACGCTTCCCACGCTTCGGTTGACACCGGCGGAAATTCGGAGAACAACTTAGAATCGTTTTTATTTTCTGCCATATCCTATATGATTTTTGATTTAGAATCGAAGTGCAAATTTACAAACTTATTAGTATAGGTAGGTAAAAACAAGCATAAATAGTAGTGAGAGTGTTTTTTAGCATATCGATTTACTGTTTTACTTAGTCGATAATCAGGATAAACCCAATAATGATTAACGCTTTTTAAGAAAAGGAAGCCACACAGCCAGCAAAGAGGGTAGTGCAACGTTGAGCAGCCAAACAGTGTGTGCAGCAAGCACAATGGCAGCTGGATGATTCCAAAATGCACCCACAAAAACCACGGCAAAACCCGAACGAACACCAGCATCTGCTATGGAAAGCACTGGTATAAGGCTAGCAAATAGGTATGTTACAAAAACAGAGGAATAGGCTTGTTCCAAGCCAGAGCTATAGCCAAAAAGGATCAATACGAGCACAAATTGTGTTGAAAAAACTAAATATCTTAAAAGGCTTAGCAATAGAACAAGCAAGGAACTTGAAAATGGAATATTAGCAAAGAGGGTTGCATCCAAACCCATCCTCTTAAAAACTTTAGTTTTTGCCAAATCCTTAACAATATATCTGTTACCAAAAACAAATACACCTGCAATAATTAGTGATAAGGCTACCCCAAGTATGGCCATGGGATTTTTTAGATAATGAGCAAAAACCAATTGATTTGCCAAAAGTCCCATTCCAATAAGACCAAAAACTATTGTAGCAAGCTGCTGAGCAAGCCCACATTGGACTGCCAAAATTCCAGCCTCGGCTTTCCTCTCTGTTTTAAGCAAGGCAACCCGACCAAAGGGGTCGCCAATTCTGTTTGGGGTAAAAAGGCCAATGCCTGCGCCATATAGTGCTGTTTTTATAGCAACCCCGATGCTAATAGACTTAATGCCCCTTAGGGCAAACTTCCATTTTATTGCCTCAACCAGCCAATTTATGGGCATAAGCAGAACCACTAGAGCAATTACCCAAAGGCTTGATGGCGATATCTGTTGAAAGGTAGAAGTTATCTGGCTAAAATCTTCCTTAGATAGCCTAATAGCAACATACAAATAAGCCAAAACGGCAACCAATATCTTAACTACCAGAAATCCACTTTTCTTTTTAATCACTCTAAAATATTTTTCGCTAAATTAGTATAATACAATTAAACCCTTAGCGCTAGGGGAAACAACAATTTTAATTACTTTTACTTGATTTAAGCCCCAAAAACCCAACAACTATGAGCGCAGCAAAAAAACCGGACAAAAAATCCTTTTTGAATATCAATAGGATAAAGCTATTCTTAACCAAAAAGATATGGAATATACAGCTAAAGGATTACCCTTTACCTCGCCGATTATTATATCACACTCTTAGGATATTGATGTTGGCATACAGAGGCTTTGTTGAGGACAGGGTTATTTTGCGCGCCTCAGCCCTCACCTACTTCACGCTTATGTCAATTGTACCAATACTAGCTATGGGCTTTGGTATTGCCAAAGGGTTTGGAGTTGATAAATATCTGGAGAAACAACTTTTAGAAAACTTTGAAGGCCAGCAAGAAATTTTATCTCAGGTAATTTCTTTTTCGAACAATTTACTTAAAAATACTGGCGGAGGTTTAATTGCAGGGATAGGTGTAATTGTTCTATTCTACTCTGTACTAAAGGTTTTTAATCATATTGAGCATTCATTTAACGACATTTGGCAGATAAAGACCTCTCGCCCCTATGCCCGAAAATTTGCCGATTACCTCTCGATGATGCTTATTGCACCTGTTTTACTTATTGCAGCAAGCGGTATAAATGTTTTTGCAACTACACACCTCACTAACCTTTCAACACAGATAGAGCTAATTGGGTACGTTACTCCTTTCATAATGTTTCTCCTAAAATTTCTACCCTATCTCATCATCTGGGTTGCCTTTACTTTGCTTTACATTGTAATGCCTAACACAAAGGTTAACGTATTGTCGGGCATAATTGCTGGAATTATAGCTGGTTCAGCCTTTATGGTTACCCAGTGGGTATATATCGATTTTCAGGTGGGTGTTTCGAGGTTCAATGCTATTTACGGTAGTTTTGCCGCATTGCCATTATTCTTAGCTTGGTTAAGAATTAGTTGGCTTATTGTGCTTTTTGGAGCCGAAATATCCTTTTCCCACCAAAACCAAAACCGCTATGAATTTGAAGCTGAGACAGAAACTATCAGCAACAAATCAAGTAAGGCTCTATCTATTCTGATTCTAAGCAACATAATTAGCCGATTTACAAGTGGAGTTGCTCCCTTTAGCTCACAGGAATTATCTAAGGAACTTAAACTTCCCATACGTTTGGTGCAAAATCTTTTAGACAAACTGGTGGAGTGCAATATTCTTTCAATGACATATACTTCAGAGCCCAAAACACCTGCTTTTCAACCAGCTCAAAACATTGATAAATTTACCGTATCGTATGTATTTAATGCCCTCGATAACTCTGGGGCAAGTATTCAGCTAATCAATCCAACGCTTGATCGGGTTAACGATATCTATAAAGCGTTTATTGATAAGGTAGGTGAACTTGACGAGAACCTAATGATAAAAAATATATAATTCTAAATAACTATACGCTTAAAAACCAAAACACTACTCTTCGTTTGTTGAGCAAAAATTTTCGTTTTTTATGCTTTCAGCAAATCAGCCTGATTTTTTTCTTCTTTAAAGCAACCTTAAGTTGGCTTTGTGCATCTTCAATATGAATAGAAATATTAAAGAGGTATAGATTTTGTTATCATCAGTATAACTTTAAGATTTCAATCATAAAAAATAATTACAAAAACACCAACAAACCATATGTCGCACTCAGATATATACAGCAAAATCAGATGGATTCTGATGGCTAATTTTAGCCTCAAAGAAACTACAAACCACTATAGAGCAAAACTTTCCGAGGATCTTGGCCTAGATGCTTGGGATATCAATCAACTCATTTTCTTAGTAGAAAAACAGTTCAACATTCAGTTTGAGGCTGGTATCGAAAAGAATGTAGTAAGCCTTAACCAGATTGCCTCATTAACATACAAGGCCATGCAAATGCAAACAGGAAGCATGAAAGTAGCTTAATTACCAAGAGATTATTAACACTTTCTGCTGTACCAAAAAATTTATGTTTTAATTAAACATCAAGTCCTATAGTTTTTTCTTCACCATTTTGAATAGTATTAGCAACTTCCCAATACTTTTTTCTATAACTTTGGGGTAAATGCAAACAATGAGAATACATTTTATTGCCATTGGCGGCAGTGCGATGCACAACTTGGCAATTGCCCTAAAACAAAAAGGTTATGCAATTAGTGGCTCCGATGATGAAATCTTTGAACCATCGTATAGCCGACTAAAGAGCAATGGAATACTTCCCAGCGAAATAGGTTGGTTTCCTGATAGGATTACAACAGGATTGGATGCCATAGTGTTAGGAATGCACGCTAGAGCCGACAATCCGGAACTCATCAAAGCAAAGGAACTTGGATTAAAAATATTCTCATACCCCGAATATCTTTACGAACAAACAAAAGACAAAACTCGGGTTGTGATTGGTGGTAGCCACGGCAAAACAACCATCACATCAATGATTATGCATGTCTTAAGAGAATCTGGATTTAAGTTCGATTACATGGTGGGCGCTCAAATTGATGGTTTTACTAATATGGTGGGGCTATCAGACGACACCAATATTGCTGTTTTTGAAGGTGACGAGTATTTGACCTCTCCAATAGATGCTCGACCAAAATTTCACCTTTACAAACCACATATCGCAGTAATATCGGGCATTGCTTGGGACCATATTAACGTTTTCCCAACCAAAGAGTTCTATGCAAAACAATTTGAACTATTTGTAAAAACAATACAGCCCAACGGTAATCTTGTGTTCTACAAAAACGATAACCAAGTTTTACAACTGACCAAGTTCGCCAATAAGGATATTACCCTTACACCTTATACCGAGCACCCTTTTAGCGTAAATGAGGACAAAACCTATTTAAAAACTGAGGGTGAACAAATTGAGATAAAGCTATTTGGAAAGCACAACATGGAGAATATTGCCGCAGCCAAGAGTGTTTGTAGTTTCCTTGGGGTAACAAATACTCAGTTTTACAAAGCAATAA
Source organism: Bacteroidales bacterium UBA5349 (assembly GCA_002410065.1). Taxonomy (GTDB): domain Bacteria; phylum Bacteroidota; class Bacteroidia; order Bacteroidales; family Tenuifilaceae; genus Perlabentimonas. The sequence goes on from DHQB01000020.1 coordinate 280,899, forward strand.
CCACATTTTCTGGTGCTGCAAAACGGATGCAACGATTAAGCAGCAATGATACGGTTGACGTATTTGTTGATTTTGCCCATGCTCCATCAAAGGTAAAAGCTACCGTTAAGGCACTTAAAGAGGCTTATCCAGATAGAAAACTTATGGCCTGCCTGGAACTCCATACCTTTAGTAGCCTTAGCAAAGCGTTTTTAGACGAATACAATGGTGCACTAAACGATTCAGATTTCCCTGTCATTTTTTATGCCCCACATACCATCGAACTTAAAAAATTACCGCCATTAGATTCCAACTTTGTTAAGCAAAAGTTTGGGAATACTAACATTAAGGTATTTAACAATCCTAAAGATTTACACCAGTATATACTGAAGCACCCTTGGTACAGCAGTAACTTGCTGTTCATGTCATCGGGGAACTTTGCAGGCCTCGATCTTGGCGAAATTGCCAATGTTATTGTTGAAGACGATGATTTTCCGAAGCGATACCTTAAATTCTAATCCATTACCTTCAATACCATGATGCTAGCTAGCCTAAACATAGACATCGTTCCCCTGCGTATTGATGATCTAAAACAGTTTATCGAATCGAGGGCACTGTTTGAGGACAAATATAAACTTCAACCCTCAGGATTAGAACTTGCTGATGCCTATAAAGAGGAACTCAATGAGGCAATTGAACGTGCCCCAAATTTATGGCACAGCAAAAACGACGATTACCTATTTCATACTTTATGGGTTTTTATTCATCGAAAGCAAAAAGTAATTGTTGGGCAATTTACCTTTAATGGTAGACCTAATCAGGATGGTGAAGTTGAAGTGTTCTTCAGTATCGATAAGCCCTTTCGTCGGAATGGATATGCCACCGAGGTTATGCAAACAATCCTCAACTGGGCATCGCAGGACAACACCTTTAAAACCATATTGGTTGAAGCCGATTTGAACAATAAGGCGGCAATGGCTTCCTTAAAAAAGGTAGGGTTTAAAAAAATCGCACCATCCGATAACGAGGAAGAAACAGAAATAACTAAGTACTACAAAAAAGTAAAATTCCAGCCAGCCATAGAAGAACTCGATTTTGATTAAGAAATAACAACCATTTTATTAATTAAGAATACACACAAAATCGGGATAAGTTTTTTATCCTGATAGCAGAACTTATATTTGAGTTGAGAAAGATAACGGCGAGTACCTTGCAAGCATTTAATACTTCTATTTGTTACAAGTTCGGCTATTTCCACCCAATAATTAAAAGAGTATGATAACAAAAAATATCACCATTGAAGATCTTGTTGAAAAGATCCCCAATTCAGTAAGTTTTTTACGTATGAAAGGATTGATATGTATTCAATGTGGCGAACCAATTTGGGGAACACTCGAAGAACTGGCAAAAAGTAAAGGGTTTTCCGATAAGGAGATATCTGAAATGATATTAGATTTAAACACTATGTCAAATAGCAGTAACTCTAACCCACTAAATTGAAGATTTAAATATATGTTGTTTAATTAGTACTGTCGGCTCCAACTAAGCACTAAACAATAATTATCACGTGCTGCCTGCCCTAGCTTATTCGAAAGAATAAACAATATTGCATAATAAATTAAAAAATCCTTGTTTATTTTTGCATGCAATATTTATTTTTTTACCTTTGCAGCCGCTTAACAATATAAAGCTATTGTAAAGTTGTTTGAAATAATGGCCCGATCGTCTAGGGGTTAGGACGCCAGGTTTTCATCCTGGTAACAGGGGTTCGATTCCCCTTCGGGCTACAATATTGTTTATAATAATAAATAGCATCATGGCAAATCATAAGTCATCACTCAAAAGAATTCGTCAAGATCAGACCAAAAGGGTTCATAACAAGTATCATGCACGCACTACCCGTAATGCCATAAAGGAGTTAAGAGGCACTACAGACAAGACTGCTGCACAGGAGATGCTTCCCAAGGTTTCATCTATGCTTGATAAGTTAGCGAAAAGAAGCGTTATTCATAAGAATAAAGCTGCAAATCTAAAGAGTTCTCTAACCCTTCATGTTAACGCATTGCAGTAAACTTCCCTACACAGGATAATTACATTTGGCTCGCTTTGCGAGCCTTTTTTTTTGCTTTCTTGTTTCGTATTCAATCCATTTTTGTAACTTAGGTTGCAAACATTTTAAAATGGAACATATCCCTAAAGCACTCACCATCAAAGAATGGGCTCACGACGATAGACCCAGAGAAAAGATGATAGCTAAAGGCGCAACCGCACTGAGCGATGCCGAGCTTGTTGCAATACTCATCGGTTCAGGTACAATAAACGAAACCGCAGTTAACATTGCCCAAAAAGTGCTAGCAAGCGCAAGCAATAATCTTAATGAACTAGGGAAGTTTAGTATTAAGGATTTAACCAAAATAAAGGGTATTGGCTCGGCAAAGGCCATTACCATTATAGCTGCACTTGAACTAGGACGACGACGAAAGAATTCCGAGGCAATTAACAGGAAACAGATAACATCAAGTAACGACGTAATTGAACTGTTTCAGCCCACACTTGCCGATCTACCCCATGAAGAGTTTTGGGTTCTTCTTTTAAATCGGGCCAATAAAATTATCGAACGGGTTAAAATAAGCGAAGGTGGGTACACGGCAACCACTGTTGATGTTAGAAGAATTATGAAAACAGCACTCGAACACCATGCCATCGGGATAATCCTTTGCCACAATCATCCTTCGGGCAATCATAACCCTAGCAACGACGATATCAATATCACCAATAAAATTAAGCAGGCGGCTAAAACACTAGACATAAGTCTTTTAGATCACGTAATAGTAACTTCCGGCAGCTGCTATTCTATGGCCGACAACTCTTTGATTTAAAGATGATAGAGAACATAAAATTTGTTGCCTAGTTTCAATGGAAGTCCAACTAATTATTAGTAATTTAGACCCTATAAAATAGCACTTCAAACACTAAGCTAATGATAAAAATACTAGGTGAGAAGAACTCAATCCTCAACAAATTTATCTATGAATTACGAAGTGTTGAAATACAAAACGACAGGATGCGCTTCAGAAGAAACCTTGAGCGCATTGGCGAAATTTTTGCATATGAACTAAGCCAAGAACTGAACTACGTTCCAAGTCATGTGCAAACTCCACTTGGCACTATCAACATTCCTTTGCCAGCAGATAGAATTGTTGTATCCTCTATTCTACGCGCTGGCTTACCTATGCATCAGGGTCTTCTCAACTATTTTGATGATGCTGACAACGCCTTTATCTCTGCCTACCGAAAGTATAGCAAAGATGGAACATTCAATATTCAATTCGAGCACCTCTCCTGCCCTAATATTAAAGGGAAAGTATTAATTATTGCCGATCCAATGCTAGCCACTGGCTCCTCGATGATTTTGGCCTACAAAGCACTACTTGAAAAGGGAAAGCCCAAGCATACACATATCGTTTCAATAGTTGCCTCGAAAGAGGGAGTTGAATTTACTCGAAAAAACCTTCCGAGCAAAGATGTTACCATTTGGCTAGGTGCAGTTGATGATGAGCTAACGGTTAAGTCGTACATTGTACCTGGGCTAGGGGATGCTGGTGACTTGGCTTACGGGGATAAAGAATAATCCTCTAGGCCGTTACTTTTTTCTTACCTGCTGGAGTATATTCCCAAACCTGTGCGCTATCGGAGCAACAAGCCAGAAGTTCGTTGATGGTTTTACCAAGCAAAGGGTGCGTTAACGAGGGTGCAATTTGGGCCAAAGGTTTAAGCACAAACATTCGCTCATGAAGTTTACGATGAGGTAGAACTAAAGGGGGAAGCGTGTAGATACAATCGTCGTAAAAAAGCACATCTATATCCGCTGTACGGGCAGAGTAATCATCATACTCTCTTGTTCTACCCAAGTTCTTCTCAATTAGCTGACAAGCATCTAAAAGGCATAGAGCCTCCAGTGGAGTCTCAACCTCAAGCACCTGATTAAGGAAGCATGTTTCATGCTGAAACCCCCAAGGTTCAGTCTCATAAATATCGGAACGCTTAACTATTCGCCCAATTGTTTGCTCAATTTGAGCCGCCGTTTTAGCTATAAGCTCCTCCCTATTCCCTAAATTACCGCCTATGATTAAGAATACCCTATGTGTTAGCAAAGTAATAGTGTTTAAAAAACATTTACAATATGGAAAGGCGCAAAGTTTGTGCAAATATTCCAATAAACCAACCCATAGCTTAAACTTTTTTCTTACTTTTAGTTCGCAGTAAAAATTAGAATTTCACACCAAAAAATAACATAGATATGAAAGATTTCTTTAAGTACATGTTTGCTACTATTGTTGGTATAATAATTACCAGCATTTTATTGCTCCTGCTTTTCTTCGGAATTATTGGAGCAATGGTGGCAAAGACCGATCAAACTGTTGTTGTAAAGAGTAACTCTTTACTTATTATCAACCTCAACCAAGAGATTATTGATAGAGGATCGAAAAACCCAATTGGCAGCTTTGACTTTATGAATTTTAAGCCAGTGCCCCAACTTGGTTTAAACGATATTCTAAAAGCCATCGATAATGCTGCTCAAGATGAGAATATTCGGGGTATTTTTATTGAAACTGAAAGTATACCTGCCGGTGCAGCCACTCTTGAAGAAATTAGAATGGCCCTTGTAAAGTTTAAAGAATCGGGTAAGTTTATTATTAGCTACAGTGATGTTTACGGCCAAAAAAGTTATTATCTATCCTCCGTATCGGACAAAATCCTGCTTAATCCTGAGGGAGCAATAGAATGGGTTGGAATGCGTGGAGAGATTATGTTCTTTAAAGATGCTCTACAAAAACTAGGGGTTGAAGTGCAAATTATTCGTCATGGAAAATTCAAGTCAGCTATTGAGCCCTTTATTTTAGACAAAATGAGCCCTGAGAATAGGGAGCAAACTTTAACCTATATGGGTTCTATCTGGAATCACTGGGTTAATGGCATAAGTAAAGCGCGCAACATTTCAGTTGACGAGCTCAATAAACTAGCCGACAACCTTACCATTAGTAATGCTAAATCGGCTGTAAAGTTTGGCCTTGCCGACAGTCTAGTATATAAAGATCAGGTAATTGACATGCTTAAGGAGTTAACCGACACCAAGCCTGAAAAAGACATCAATTCTGTTAGTTTAGCTCAATACACCAAGGTTAAGCCAACATCAAAACATAAAGGTTTTATAAAGGATAAAATTGCTGTAGTATATGCATCGGGTTCAATTATAACTGGCGATGGTGAGGAGGGTTCAATTGCCTCCGAACGTTTTGGCAGGGCTATTCGCAAAGCACGTCGCGATAGCACCGTTAAAGCAATTGTACTCCGAATCAACTCAGGAGGGGGAAGTGCTCTAGCCTCAGAGGTAATTTGGAGAGAAGTTAAACTTGCCAAAGGGGTAAAACCCGTTATCGTATCGATGGGCGATGTTGCAGCCTCCGGCGGATACTTCATTGCCGCACCTGCTGATTATATTTTAGCAAGCCCAACAACCATAACCGGTTCTATAGGGGTGTTTGGAATGATACCTAATTTTAAAGAAGGAATGAACAAGAAATTAGGCATCACGGTTGATGTGGTAAAAACCAACAGGAATGCCGATTTTGGCTCAGTATTTAGACCACTAACTGCTGAAGAGCGAGCTGTATACCAACTTGGCGTTGAGGATATTTACTCCACCTTTATAGGTCATGTTGCCGAAGGGCGCAACCTCACTGTTGAGCAAGTTGACGAGATAGGGCAAGGCAGAGTTTGGAGCGGTGTTAACGCAATGGACATAAAGCTAATTGACGAGTTTGGTGGGCTTCAAAGGGCCATTGAAATTGCTGCTGAAAGAGCTGGGCTAGAGAATTATCGTATTAGTGAACTACCTGAGCAAGAAGATCCATTCGAAGCTATTATTAAACAACTTACTGGAGGTGCCAAAGCGAATATCTTAAAAAATGAACTTGGCGAAAACTACAAGTATATTGAACGTGTTAAGAGCATTGTTACCAATAGAGGTATAATGGCTCGTATACCCTACGATATAGAACTTTATTAATAGTAACAACCCTAAAAACACTCTACCCATGGGTAGAGTGTTTTTTATTAACTGTTTAAAACAATATTCGCTAATGCTAAAACACTTACTTTGGCCTTTGGCTTTGCTTTATGGGTTTGCAGTAAAACTCCGTAATGCACTATTCAACATAGGCATACTCAAGTCGGTGTACTTTAGCAAAACCATTTGCGTAGGGAACTTAACCGTTGGTGGAACAGGAAAAACCCCACTTACTGAGCACCTTATTAAACTCATTAAACCTACCTCCAAAGTCGCAACACTTAGCCGAGGGTACAAGCGAAAAACAAAAGGGTTTATTCTGGCAAATGAAAGATGCAATGCATCCACCATTGGCGATGAACCTTATCAAATTTTTTCTAAATTTTCTGACATTACTGTTGCAGTAGATGAGAATAGGGTTAGGGGGATTAACACCCTAAGGGACATCAACCCTCAATTAGATACCATCATTCTCGATGATGCATTTCAGCACCGCTATGTTAAGGCAGGTCTTAATATCCTACTCACAGATTATAGTAATCTGATCTATTCTGATTTCTTTCTGCCAGTAGGCAGACTTCGCGATTCTTTTTCGGAGCGCAAAAGGGCTGACATGGTTGTTGTAACCAAATGCCCCCATAATCTTTCTATTGAAAAACAGAGCGAGATAAAGAGTAAATTAAGGCTTAAACAAAATCAAGAGATCTACTTCTCTGCCATACAATACGGTAACATCCAGCCAATTTTTAATAACAGCGGGGCTTCAAACTTGAGCTTATCACCCAATCTTACCGTTGTTGCAGTTGCAGGGATTGCAAACCCAAAGCCATTCTTCAACTACCTATCTCAACATGCAAATTGTAATGATACTCTCCCGCTAACTGATCATTTCAATTTTACCGAAAAAAAAATTAGAACTATCTTTGAACAATTTTCTCAGATTCAGCACGAATCAAAGGCAATAATAACAACAGAAAAGGATGCAAGCAGATTGAGAGGGTTTTCAGATTTACCCAACGAGATAAAAGGATACTTTTACTATTTACCCATTGAGGTAGTTTTTTTAGGCACCAGCAACGAAGAATTTAATCATAAAATTCAATCATATGTTAGAGAGAATAAAGCAGACAAAAGCCTACATTGAGAGCAAGGTAAGCATTAAGCCGGAGGTAGGTATTATTTTGGGGACAGGACTTGGCGGCTTAGCAAAGGACATTAAAAACCAAGAAATAATTGATTATGTGGATATACCCAACTTCCCAGTATCTACCGTTGAGGGACACCAAGGAAGATTGATTTTTGGCGATCTAGGTGGCAAAAAAGTAGTTGCTATGCAGGGTAGGTTTCACTACTATGAAGGATATGGAATAAAGGAAGTTACATTTCCCGTTAGGGTAATGAAGTATCTGGGCATTGACTATCTGTTTGTTTCCAATGCAAGTGGTGGCGTTAACCCCGAATACGAGATAGGCGACTTAATGATTATTAACGATCATATCAACCTTATACCCAATCCGCTAATTGGCCCCAACAACAGCGAATTTGGTCCTCGATTCCCAGATATGAGCCAAACATATGACCATAGCCTAATTGCGCTTGCGCAAGAAATAGCAAGCAAGAATGGTATTAAAACACAGATTGGATGCTACGTGGCTACCACCGGCCCTACCTTTGAAACGCCAAAGGAGTACCAATATTTCCGTATTATTGGAGGCGATACAGTAGGGATGTCAACTGCACCTGAGGTAATTGTGGCTAGGCAAATGGGAATTCCAGTATTCGCCATATCCATTATTACGGATCTTGGCGTTCTAGGGAAAATTGTTGAGGTAACCCACGAAGAGGTTCAGCGCATTGGCATGCTAGCTGAGAAAAAGATGACGCTAATTATGGAGGAGATGCTGCAAAAACTGTAGGATTTCTCTGTCAATATTTACTATAATAATAAAGCCGAGGCAAACCTCGGCTTTATTATTATAGCACTATTGGATTGATTAGTTCAATAGTAACCAAATGAATGCCACCTATTCTACCTTAACTTTGTTGCCACAACAACCGTTTTCTTATATCGCTTCACGTTCCCCTTCAGATCAAAAGCCTCAATAAAAATTACGTATGCTCCCATTGATGCCCTTCTTCCTGCATCATCTGCACCATCCCACTGAATGCTTCCTGAGGTACCCAGAAGCATATTCGAACCTATTCGTTTTACCCTTCTGCCCTTCGAATCAAAAACCATGATGCTGGCAAGGTAACCGCTCTCGGGCAATTCGTAATTTATCAGCAGAACATCCTCAAAACCATCGCCATCGGGCGAAAATATTTGGTGCGATAGGCTAAAGCTATCGTCTCCCGTAATGGCATCGGTAAATTGTGAGTTTTTTGCAGTGGGTGTTGCATAACCTGCAGTTTGCGCTGCCGATTGCCAACTCGATGATTGATTGCTAGGCAAGGTAGGGTTTAGCCTTTCTAATGAAATACCTTTAACATCAGAGAGTAAGTTATTGTGCATTTTCTTGTCGTAAGCAAACTCATCAATCACCTCACCATTGTTGTTTAAAAATACAACATAACCATTGTCGTTAGAATATGCTGGCAACTTTTTGAGCCACACCATAGCATTGGGGTCTTCAACATAATAGAATTGACTTACCAGCAATGGGTTTTCGGTTATAACAGCATACTCACTTGGCATTAGAAGCCAAGCACTATCAGAGGCAGCATAATCCTCATTAAGTACCATGGTTGTGATGCTCCTATTGGCTATCCGCATTGTTTTTAGATCGATAGTCTTATCGGAGTTATTGTATAATTCTACAAAATCAACGCCTCCAGTATAGGGATTAAACAACAGTTCATTAATAGCAATATCCCCTGCAATGGGGACTTGAGGTATTGCAATCTTTCGGCAGCTTTCAACAATGGAATTTCCAGAAAAGTCGGTAATCTCATTGGTAAAGCATAAGTCGTATATCTGGCCTACAGTCATTGCTGAACCTAAAGTAAGTTCAACCCTATTATACTTTGGCCCGGTTGTGGAGAGCCAAACTGGATTGCCTATGCCATTGCTAAGCGCGTAACCATGTGGTGCTGTAATTGATAGGTTGTCCATTACTTCAGAAAAAACTACTGCAATGTGAGTAGCATCTATAACCTCAACCCCAACAACACGGGGAGAAGTTACATCGGGATTGCTGGCATGCACAGAGTTTACTCTACCAGGCGTTCCGCCTGAAGGATCATTTGTTGCTCTCCAATTTACTGCACCCTCTACCAAATTATCCGAATCAATTCGTTCAAGTGAGTAACCACCAGCCTTTTTAATTTCATCGTTATACCATTTATCGGAATACTCTACCCACGATATTAGATTTTCACTATTATCGTAAATTCCTAAAAACATACCACCAACCAAAAGAGTTGGAAACGATGATACTCCTATGGCATTGCCATACTGGCTCATTGCATTCTGCCCAGTTGTTCCCGAAAGGATAACGTAACCGTTTGGCTCAATTACCCCATTGGCAATGGTTGCAGTATAGGTATTGCCTCTTACCTTCCATCCTGCTATCGATATGCTCGAAGACGTTCTGTTGTATAATTCAATGTACTCAACATTGGGTAATTCGGTTGCATCCGATGGGCGAGCCATAATCTCGTTTATAACAATATTCCCAAAATTCCCCATAGTTCCCATACCAATCCTAATGCTATCATTTACAACCAACCTACCAGATGATGAGGCAATGTTTTTAGCAAAAAGTTGCAGCTCTTCATTTGGCAGTTCTTCGGTTCGCAATGAAAACATAGAGGGTTCTCCCTCTTGAGCATACGATGCCAAAACCGAATACACCTGACCATTACCACTCTTTACCCTGTAATTTGATGGGGTTAATGCATCATTAACATTAACTACTGATGAGAATTTAACGCTAACTGACGAGCGGCTAAGCAAACTTGCACTCTGAATTACCGGAGGATATTGAACAGCACAAATATTTAGATTATCGAGCCAAAACTCTCCTGCCCTCGTACTAGTATACTTAAACACGGGGCCACAGGTTGATGATTTGCTAATGCTTGTATCAAAGGCCTTACCTGCTAACCGGTAATTAGTATTCTCTGCACTTGCCTTATACCAGAGCGACCATTCGCCGTTGGGCGTTCGTGTAACACGAACTGCTATGGTTTCAGATTCGTTCCAATCGAAGTTGGATTTCACCAATACCTGAGTTCCAGAGTTCTTATCAATGCGCCATAGGGTAAGCAAATCGGTTGAGCCCAAAAGATTAATTCCCACAGCATATCCATTATACTCACCCAGTGAAATAGATTCGCTATCGGAAGCTAAAACAAACCAGAACGCATTATCGGCAGTTGGATCCCACATGCCATTCCGCATTACAAATGACCACTCCCTGGGACTATCACCAAGATTTTCTATCCCTAAAACAATGGGAAGAGTGCTCCTACCGGCTACCCCAGTTAGAGCATGTTTTAACGAACCGTTCCCATTAATTGGAGAGACGCTTGACACTTGCCAATGTTCTGATTCAGGAAAAGTAGCAGGATATCCATCCTCAAAATCCTCATCTATTGCACAAAAAACCTGTCCGCCACTCCAAATAGGTTCAGAGTTCACCCTCACAAATCCTTCAATTGTAGATTCGGCCCAAAACCGGTACTTCCCCTCACTATCAAGCACAATATCATCCCAAGTAGACAGGCCACTTACTAGGGTTGCTGTATTTGTACTTACAGAATAGCCACCAGGTCCATAGTCTATACCCAAAGTAACCTCTCCAGTTGCATCCCTGTCGATATTACCAAACTGGTCAACCGCAGCAACCTTAAGCATAGCGGGTTGAGACTGACTTACCATAAAAGGTTGGCTAACAAATGCAATACTCGTGGCCTCAGCAACTACAGTAAAAACAGGGCCAACTACACCCACGTTAAAGGTTGGTGCAAAGGCTGTTCCCATATTAGCAGCTTGCCAGCCATGGCTCGATGACGGAACATATAAGCAAATGGTTGAGCCATCCAGCTGTCCTCCCTCCTTCAGGTAAATTTTAAGGTCATACTCATTCGTCTCCCCATCAAAAACGGTAATATCGCCAGCCATAAAATCGAGGGTAATACTTTCATTGGTTATTGATACTGATGAGACTGGCACCTCAACTTCCTCTTTCCAAAGTGATACGCCGTTTATCAACATAGACAATGGGTAATCGGTGGGTAAGCCAAACGATTTAAAAACCATTCGGGTGATATAGGTAGGTAGTCCATCAGTTGTACCCAAATCGGAAACACCAAAACGATAAACCTCAATTGCCTGTTCGGGTGAAGTAACCAGCGTACTAATAATGCCAGCAGTTAATGGAATGGTTGCTTGCACCAGTGATGATGTAACATCAGAGCAGTATATTAATGAAGAAATTACATCGTTTAATGCAGGCGAAGATGCTAGAAGCGTAAAGGGTTCTGCCAAGTTGTACGATAAACCTGTCCACGTTGCCTTACCGTTGGTTAGCGTAACCTCTGGGTTAAGAATGGTTAGCAAACCTCCACCACTATTCTTTGATAGGATAACATTAGTTGTAGCATCCAAATCAATACTACCTCCAGCATCAACAGCTGAAACCTCAACGCTAAACTCATCACCTAACCCAACTTGCGATGGTGTTGATGTAAACTTAAGTCTTGTTCCCGCTACATCAATAGGGAATGAATTGGAGACGATTTGCTGCGCAAAAGAAGGGGCAAAAGAAGAGCCTTGCGGAAATGCTAAAAATCCATGATCGGTTTGATCAACCATAAAACTTAGGATAGAACCATCTATAAGTCCACTTGATTTTAAATAAACCGACAACGAAATTTCAACCGACTCCCCATCGGGAACTACAATACCACCCAATGGTATGGGTATTGAGATTGATGCTGTGAGTATGTATGGATTGCCCACAGAAACTACCTGATTGTTAACTCTAATAACTACACCAGCAATGTGGGTGCTAAACGATGCCATATTGCTGCCTGATGGTCGCTTAATATAGAGCTGACGAATAAGGGTTGGTTGACCATCGTTTTGGCCATCATCCATAATCTTAAATCTAAATACATCTTTCGACTGACCCGGAAGTATTAATGTTGATGAGATTGACGCAGCCTGAGGCTGAGTAGTAGGAACAACAACTGTTGTAGGGTCGTTTATCACCAAAATCTCGCTACCATTAGCAGTTTGCAACCCCGGAGCGGAGGCCATTAGCGAAAAGTTATCATTTCCGCTATACGTAATATTCGACCATGTGATTACCCCATTAACAGCATTACCTATTAATGCCCCTGTTGGCATAAGGTTTCCCTCACCACTACTTAGTGCAAGGGTAACTCCAGATTCATTATAGGTTGTAGCCAGATTTCCACTGATATCAGAAGCACGAGCAACAACTCCAAAAGACTGGTTTAACGATAATTGGGCAGGATAATCGGTAAACGACAAATGTGTAGGTATAACCTGTATAGTAAATACATTGGAGAGAACTACAGCAGTAAATTCATCGGCAAAGGCTGTTCCCTGATAAAAGGACTCCCAGCCATGATTCACACCATCGATCTTAAGCTGCAAAGTTGCACCATCTATAATACTTTCGGGCTTTAGGTAAACTGAAAGGGTAAACTCTTCAGAATCCCCATCACCAATAACCATCTGCCCTTGATCTAGATAAATCTCTATTGAACTATTAGTTACTGAAACAGTCTGGATGGGAATTTCTCCCTCGGATCCACTCAAAACAACTCCTCCAATTGTTTCGGACAAGTTCGCGGCATTTACGCCATCAACCTTGCTAAACTTCAACTTAGTTACATCGGTGGGAAGTCCGTCGGAGGTAGCCTGATCGGTAACTTTAAATCGAAAAACATCAACTGCCTGCTGGCTACTTATTGCCAGCGAGCTGATAATACCACCCTCAATCGGAGTAGTGGGCAAGGTAACAATCGCATCGTAATCATTTACATTAAGTGGATTAAAAGTAAAACTAATATCATCTACAGTCAATAATCCAGCTGCCGAAGTTGTATATAAATAGTACACACCAAAATAGCCACCAAAACTATGGGTAAGGTCCGCAACAGAACCCTGTTCCACTAAATCTTGATATTGTCCAGTTACAGATATCCTTAAATTAAAAGTGCCGTTGCCTTTGCGTTCAACTTCAATAGCACCTATACCAGTCTTCCCTATTATTGTTTGCCAGTTTACAGTAGTAGCATAAATTGATGTAAAATTTCCATTGTCAACCCTGTAAAGCCTAATCAAATCATCGGAACCAGTTAAGTTTACTCCTAAAACATAACCATTAGGGTTGCCCCCCAATATCATTCCCTCTGCATCCTTATCCGAAGTTAAAAAAATTGCCCAATTGTTTCCTGATGAAGGATCATAACCATGACGCAATTTAAAACGCCACGTAACCGAACCCTCACTGCCATTCCATGTGGGCAGATTAATCGAGATCCGGTCGGCCGCTGCACCACTGGATGGGGCGTGCTTAAGCGATCTTAAACCCTCTACTGGATTGGATGTTGATGTTGTCCACATACCTGTAGGGAATTGTGTCCATCCGCTTATATCTCCATCCTCAAAATCGTACTTAACGGTTTGCGAAATCGCCATAAGGGGCAATACAAAAAGGAGGAATGCTAAAATATGGTTTTTCATATCTTTTTAATTAGATGAAAGCTTTACATTTACAAAGAAATAAAAAAAAGCATAACTATGCGAATTTCAGTTGTTGGTTGCACAGGGTTAGTGGGCACCCAAATATTAAAGGTTATTGATGAGCTTAACCTAAAAGTTGACGAGATTATTCCGGTTGCGTCTGAACGATCAGTTGGTAAATCTATCCATTTTAAGGGGAAAGATTACATTATAGTTGGCCTACGCCAAGGAATTGATATGAAACCCGATGTGGCTATTTTTTCTGCAGGAGGAGAAGTATCAAAACAATGGGCATCAGAATTTGCCAAAGTGGGGTGCATTGTGGTTGACAACTCAAGCGCATGGCGAATGGACAACAGCAAAAAACTTATTGTTCCCGAGGTAAATGCATGCCTGCTAACCAAAGATGATAGGATTATTGCCAACCCAAACTGTTCTACTATTCAACTTGTAGCGGTATTGGCACCTCTTCATAAAACATATAAAATCAGGCGATTAGTTATATCCACATACCAATCGGTAACTGGTACGGGGGTTAAGGCTGTACAGCAAATGGAGAATGAACGTAAAGGAGTTTTGGGTGAAATGGCATATCCACATCCCATCGATCTTAACTGCATTCCCCATGGTGGTTCGTTTGATGAGGAAGGCTATACAACCGAAGAAACAAAGCTGGTTAACGAAACCCGAAAAATTCTTAGCGATCAATCAATAATGATTACGGCAACTGTTGTTCGGGTTCCCGTTCTCGGCGGACATTCCGAGGCTGTAAACATTGAATTTGAAAATGATTTTGACCTTGATGAGATAAAAAGAATACTCGCCGAAACACCTGGGATTATTGTGCAGGATAATCCAACCAAAAATATCTACCCCATGCCACGATTTGCCGAAGGAAAAAACGATGTTTTTGTTGGTCGCATTCGCCGAGATCTATCCCAACCCAAGAGCCTCAACCTATGGATTGTAGCTGACAACCTGCGTAAAGGCGCTGCCACCAATGCAGTTCAAATTGTTGAGTATCTCAACAGTAAAGGGTTTATTGGGCGGGAAACGGGCAAAAACTAATAAAGAAAATTATCCTTCGGATATCTTACCCTATGGGTATCAGCAATTAAGTCGTAAAGTTGCTTTTTAAGCTCAACGATATTGCTTTTTTGTTTTGCTGAGATGAATATGCAGGGCGAATTGCTCTTGGCCATCCAAGTTTGTTTGAGAGCATCAAGGCTTAAGTTCTGCTTTGTTTCAGGCATGGCATCAAACTCACTTTTTTCTATCCAGTGATAGGCGTCTATCTTGTTAAACACAAGAAGTGTTGGCTTACTATCCACCCCTATCTCCCGCATGGTCTGGTTTACCACATCAAGTTGTTCCTCAAAAGCAGGGTGCGAGATATCTACTATATGCACAAGTATATCAGCCTCCCGCACTTCATCAAGTGTTGATTTAAACGACTCAACCAGTTGATGCGGAAGTTTACGAATGAACCCCACTGTATCGGATAATAAAAACGGAAGGTTCTCAATCACCACCTTTCGAACTGTTGTATCAAGGGTTGCAAAAAGTTTGTTCTCAGCAAACACATCCGATTTGCTAAGCATGTTCATTATGGTTGATTTGCCCACATTAGTGTAACCAACCAATGCAACCCGAACAAGGCTAGCTCTGTTTTTGCGCTGCGTAGCCATTTGGCGATCAATTGACAGTAGATCCTTTTTTAACCTTGATATCTTATCACGGATAATCCTACGGTCAGTTTCTATCTCTGTTTCCCCTGGGCCACGCATACCAATTCCCCCACGCTGTCGTTCAAGGTGAGTCCACATTCTGGTTAATCGAGGTAACAGATACTCATATTGCGCAAGTTCTACCTGTGTTTTTGCATGAGCTGTTTTGGCTCGCTGAGCAAATATGTCGAGGATAAGATTAGTACGATCAAGAATTCTCCTTTCAAATTCGCGCTCAAGGTTACGTAGCTGCGATGGCGACAACTCATCATCAAAAATGATTAAACTTACATCGTGCTCATTTACATATGCCTTAATTTCCGCAGCCTTACCCGTGCCAATAAATGTTCGGGAATTGGGTGTAATAAGTTTTTGGACAAATCGCTTTAGCACTATTGCTCCTGCAGTCTCGGTTAAAAAGTTGAGTTCATCGAGGTACTCGCTTGTGAGTTCATCGGTTTGTGATTTAGTTTGGACACTAACCAGAACTGCTGATTCTTGCAACTTAACTGTATCGATTGGATTTATCATTAATCAGATAAATAAAATGGCTTTATACAAAAAACCCTGATCGCAATCAGGGTTTTTAATGTGATATTAAAAGAATATTTATTGAAGTACAAAAGTAATTGGGAAAGTGAATGATACCCTAACTGGTTTACCACGTTGCATACCAGGTTTCCATTTGGGGCTCGATTGTACAACCCTAACAGCCTCTTTATCAAGAGAAGGGTCAACTCCGCGAGCAACACGAACATTTGAAACCCTACCATCGGATTCAACAACGAATGCAACAAACACTTTTCCTTGTATACCATTCTCTGCAGCAATTTCTGGGAAAACAAGATTCTTTTGGATGTATTCGCGGAACTTATCGCTATCGCCACCTCCAAAACCGGGCATATCCTCAACGATAACAAAAACCTCTTCTTCCTCTACCTCTTGCTCTTCGTCGTTAAACTCTATAATATTAACGGCTATGTGCTCGTCGAATTCAGTGTCAAACAAATCAACATCATCATCCAGATCAACATCATCCTCAACAATGTTAATTACATCAATTACCTGAACTTGCTGCACTGGGGGTGGTGGTGGTTTTATCTCATCGGGCTGAGTAATTGGGATCATCTCCTCCTCCATTTCAACGCCTTGCGTTCCTGCTAACTCAGTTTTCACACCACCTGTTGATTTCCATTCAAAAGCGAATAGAACAATGCATAGCGCCAAAACTAGTCCAATCTCAGTGAAGATTAACTTCTTCTTTTCTAGATCGACCTTAGGATTCTTTTTAAGTTCCATATCAAATATGTTTGAGCCCTTAAATATACAAAATAATTATGAATTTCTTAAAAACACTTCATAAACTTTAGATGGCAAAGCAACAAAAAAAAACATTACTAATCAAATATTTTACGCTATATCTCGGCAAAAAGTTGTTAAAGAAATGCGTTTTTTGGCGTATTGTAAAATATTTATGTACTTTTGCCTTGCTTTTTGAGAAAAGTACTATTGCGTCTTTATTTGTTACCTGTTCTAATTACAAACGTATTGAGGTCGCAATTATTGTTTAAATTCGTTTTGGGGGTATAGCTCAGTTGGCTAGAGCGCTTGCATGGCATGCAAGAGGTCAGGGGTTCGACTCCCCTTACCTCCACAAAGTTTAAAGTCAATCTAATAGTTTTAGTTGACTTTTTTTGATTGAGGGAGCAGTTCAGTGGTAGTCCGCCAGTTGGCGGATCAAAAGTTAAGGCTTAACATACGCAGGAGTAGCTCAGTGGTAGTCCGCC
>DHQB01000009.1:0-211058 GCA_002410065.1 Bacteroidales bacterium UBA5349
GCACTAAAAGGAACAAGTCAGGAATAATTATTCAATGCACGATGTTGGTTTGGCAACAGCAAACTTATTGGCACAGGCAACAGCAATGGGTATAGTAACTCATCCAATGGGTGGATTCGACAGAAAAAAGGTTGCTGATTTGCTAAATCTCTCCAAAGAGTATAACCCTGTTGCCGTTATTGCTGTGGGCTACCCAGGTGATGCTGAAAAGTTAAGTAAAGCAAGCAAAGAAAGGGAAAAGGCAGCAAGAGTAAGAAAGGAGTTGGGCGAGATTAGTTTTGAGATTGATTAGTTTGCTGAGGTTTTGCTATGCAGTTGTTTCATTATTTGGTAGTTCAACAAACACTGACGTACCCTTTTCCAATTGACTTTTAGCCCAAATTCTCCCTTTATGCATATCGATAAAATCTTTGCAGATCATTAAACCAAGTCCTGTTCCTTTCTCGCCACTTTCACCTGCAGTGGTAACACCGGATTGTCCGGTAAAGAGTTTTTTCATAATATCCTCATCAATGCCTACCCCCGAATCGGAAACCTCTATTAAAATAGAGTTTTCATTTGCTTGAGCTGATACACTAACAAAACCTTTGCTGCGGGTGAACTTGATTGAATTTGAAACAAGATTACGGATAACCGTTTTTAGCATATTTACATCAGCAAAAACAGTTAATTTTTTATCAATATTTGTATTGATTTTAATGTCTTTTTCATTTGCAATGTGTTGAACAAAAAACATCTCATCAAAAATAAGCCTATAAAGATTTTCCTTTTCGGGTGCAAATTTTAGTGTTTTGGTTTGTAGTTTAGACCATTGTAATAGATTATCAAGAAGCATATTCCCTTTTATTGCATTATCGTGGATAATACGAAGAAAGGAGAGGAGTTCACTTTCTGAATAGGAATTTAACTGAGAGATGATAACTTCTGAGTAACCCGAAATGCAGTTGAAAGGATTTTTTAGATCGTGAGCTATAACAGAGATTAGCTTATCCTTTATCTGGTTAATGGTTTTAAGTTCCTCGTTTTTTTCATCAAGTGCCTTCGCTTTGACTAGTATGGTTTCCTTTTGTGAATTGACCTCTTGGTTTTTTTGAATTAAGGCCTTGTTGGTAAGCTTAACTTTTGCAGCTGCAAAAATAATAAAAGCAGTAAATCCTATGGCAATAAATATCAACACTCCTGCTAAACCAAGCAGGTAATAGTATATTCTAATTTTTTGCGAATTGATCTGTTGCTCCTTTACCAGAAATTCGTTTTCCTTAGCTTGTTGTTCCAACTCATGTAGTACTTGAGCACGACCTAATATATCTGCTTTTTCAATTTTGTAAATACTATCTTTTAGCGTGTTAAGAAGTTTGTAGTACTTTATTAATTCCTTGTAGTTCCCGTTTTGTTCATAAATTTGTGTGATTACCTCAATAGCAATTTTTTCTTCACCTTTTAACCCAATTTCTTTAGCCAACTCAAGACTTTTCTTTGCGTAACTCAAGGCAACATCGAGTTTTTTAAGCTTAATATAGTCTTCGGATATGAATATATACGTACTAATAACTCCAAACTTATCGTTGTATTTTTGCCCCACTTCAAGTGCTTCGAGGTGGTATTTTAACCCTTTTTCGAACTCTCCAATGCTCCGATAAACGTTTCCAATATTGCTTTTGCTTGCGCCAATCCCCCTTTCATCGTCATCGGTTTTATTCGCTTCAAGGGCTTGATAAAAGAATTTAAGTGCTTGTTCAAAATTTTGTTTCCGATAATGCACATGCCCTATATTATTAAGGGTAATGCCAACGTCTTTAATTTTCCCTATTTTTTTCTGGATTTCAAGTGCTTTTTCGTAGAATTCAAGTGCTTTGTTATCGTTATTTATTTCAGAAAAAACATATCCAATATTGTTAAAGGTCGAAAATAATCCGTCAAAGTCCCCAATTTCCTCTCTGATAATTGATGCCGTAATTAAATCCTCTAATCCCTTTTCGTAATTGCCAAGTAAACCTTTTGCTGTACCCATATTGTGAAGGGCAAATCCTAACCCTTTTTCGTAATCTTGATCAGCGCATTTGTTATATGCTTCTATTGCGTATTCGAGCGAAAGTCTTGGGTTGTTTCGCCTATTCTGGTGTGAAAGGTTGTTTAAAGAATCAATCAGGCTATGATTCTCCTTATGCTTTATGATATCGTTATCGGCGGGATAAGCATCAGTAATGGGAACAATATGGAAAAAGGCAATTGAGAATAATAGGGAAAGCAATTTTTTCATACCCAAGTTTTACAATGACGAATTAAAATTAAAGTTATTAAATAATATCAGATCTTAAAAAACAATAAAATGATTATTTAACTAGTGGGTACATTATGTGTTTATTTATCAGTATATTATCTGCTTGTTCTTTGCTTAAGTAGAGTTACTAACAACTCTCTTTTTCTAACTGATACTGGAATTATTTGACCTTGTGTAAGCACCACATGGCTGTCGGGGAAGCGATTATATTTAGCAACAAAGTTCAAATTTACTAGGTGCGATTGGTGGACTCTAAAAAAACCTGAAGACGAAAGTAGAACATCAAACTCTTTAAGTGTTTTTGAAACTAAAACCTTCGGTTTATCTGTAAAGTAAAACATCGTGTAGTTATTCTCCGATTCACATCTAATAATCGATTCCTTCTCAGCAACAATAACAGTATCGAATGTTTTTAGAACAATTTTTTGTGGATTTTTTTCGTGCCATTGAATATTTTCAATAAAAGCCTGAAATTTTTTATTAGTGTCTTCATTCAGTACCGATTCGTGTAATTTTTCAACAGCAGCAGCAAGATCGATTGGATCAATGGGTTTTAGAATGTAATCAATTGCACTATATTTAAAGGCTTGTATAGCATACTCCTGATATGCAGTAATAAAAACAAATTTAAAACCGATAGAAGCGAACTCCTTTAATAGGTCAAATCCACTACCATCGGGCATTTGGATGTCTAAAAAAACAGCATCGGGTTCAAGCCTTCTAATTGTCTCTACACCAGACTCAACACCATCGGCCTCCCCAATTAGGTTAACATCAGGGCAAAACATTTTTAGCATGTTGGCAAGTGCTTCCCTAGCAAATTTTTCGTCATCAATTATAACCGCCGATATCATAGGTTTGCTATTTTATAATTTGTGGCATTGTAAACCTGATGAGCGTTCCCTCTTTCTTGGGGTCTCCCTGCGAGGATAGGTCAGTAATCTCCATTTTCACAGTTTTACCGTAAATCTTTTTTAGGTTCTTCAGTCGTTCTTGGGTAATAAGAGTGGCTAACGATTTATGCTTTTGCCATTTTTCGTTTTTAGGGCCTTGAGTATTCTTTATGCCTATGCCATTATCCTCAATTTCAATAGTCAGGTTATTATTATATAGATTGTAGCGAATATCAATTTTGCCTTTATGCCCAAGATGTATAATGCCGTGCTCAATGGAGTTCTCAATAAAAGGTTGAGCTAGCATGTGCGGAACATGAATGTGCTCCTCATCAATATTTGGGTCTACGCATATACTATATTCAAACTTTCCGTCAAATCTAAATGCCTGAAGATCCAAATAGTAGTTGAGAGTTTCCTTCTCTTTGGCAATGGAGATGAATTTTTGTCGGGAATTTTCGAGGAATAGCCTGATGAGCTTAGAGAAATTTGCAAGATATTTACCGGCATAATAGGGCTCATTCCTAAATATATAGCTTTGTATTGCGGTTAGTGAGTTAAAGATAAAATGGGGATTTAGCTGTGAAATCAAAAATTTTTGCTCAAGCTCAATAATCTTCCGTTTGTCTTTCTTACGGAGATGTGTTATTAGGAGCATAAAAACTATTGAAAACAGAAGAAAGGAGACAATAACCCCAGAGAAAAAGTGGTTGGTGTTGCTCGTAAAGTTAAACAGTTCCAATAGGTTTTGCACTGTAATTTGGACTATCATATCAAGAATTAAACAAATAGTTAGAAGCTAAAGAGCATGCAATTTAGCAAACAATTTGGTTTTGGGCTCGGATGAGTCAATGTTTTTGAGGGTTTAGAATTTTACAGATAGCTTAACATTAATTCTTCGGGAGGTGAGGTAGTTTGGTACGGCATAAGTACCCGATTCATTGCTCTGATTCGAAACGGTTTGTACCCAAAGGTAGGAGATGGTGTTCTTAAAATCGAAGAGGTTGAAGATCTCAGCACCAACCCATAAACTTTTTATCCAGGGTTTGTTTTTTAAAAATTCCCCCGTTTTCACTTTCTCGTCTTTAAAAATTTTAGTAAAACCTATATCCACTCTTTTGTACGAGGGCATACGTGCTACAATATCATACCTTTCAGTACGGGGAACACTAAAAGGTAGCCTTGAACCATAAAAACCGGTTAGGTGTACTCTATAGCTTGGATTACTAGGAATAAAATCCTGAAAAAATGCACCAATGCTAAACCTCTGATCGGTTGGGCGCGGATAGTATCCAGGGTATACAGTTTGCCCGTTAGCCTCATAGCTATCGCCCTTAATATCTTCGTATGTCTTCATGAGCGATAAGCTAGCCCACGATTCTGCGCCATCAACAAACTCGCCATTTACCTTAAAATCAATACCTTGCACATATCCTTTGGCTAAATTTTGCCCTGCGTACTGAATCCTAACATTATCAACCTTATAGGGGATCAAGTTTTTTAGATGCTTATAGTAAACCTCGGTTTGAAACCTAAATGGCCTATCCCATGCTTCAAAGAGGTACTCAATTCCTAGTACTGCATGGATAGATTCTTGTGCTTTAATATGATTGTTTATTTCGCCATTTGGCAGCCTAAACTCCTTATAGGTTGGGGGTTGATGATAGAATCCTCCTGATATGTGGAATGCAATATCGCGTTCCCAATCGGGTTTAAACATTACGGTAGCACGCGGGCTAATAATTAACTGATTATTAAAACTCCAATAGGTAAACCTAAGGCCTGCAGTTGTTGTAAGCTCGCCAATGTCGAAACTTTTCTTGTTGCTATTCTGAAGAAACCCGTTAACTCTATGTGATGCCAGTGTGTTTGAGGATTTAAGGGAATAGGATAATTGTAAATTTTCACCATTGTAGGGTACCGCATAGCCAGATGAATCGATAAGGCTCCATTCACTTATCATGTCTTCAATGCTTTCGTACTGGTACCTGATACCCCATTTGGTTGTGTTTGTTTTGGTAATATTTGAGCCAAGATGTTCAACTCGGTAAAAATTGGCGAAAAGAAAGTTCCGCGCATGGTTCAGGAATCCACCAATCCCAACATTAATTGAGCTATCGCCATATGTTGTTGAACCCAGCGTGTTGTCGAGCTCATTTAATAGATATTGTCCAAGTATGTCAAAGGTTTCAGCTTCGGTAGCCGAGTATACGCTCCCGATTAATTTTAGCATACTTTTCTCTGTTGGCCTATATTCCGCAGTTGCTGCACCTTGAATAGTTCTAAAGCTATTTACCTCTTGCCCTTCGTAGTATACTTTAAGCTGAAGTGCGTTGGTAAACGAACCAAAGCGAGTTTCTCTTACATCGGGAGCAAATTGGTAGTTGTTAGCAGATAGATTGCCTAGAAAGCTAAGCCTAAACTTTTTGGAGAATCGATATGCTAGATTAGATTGAATATCAATAAAAACAGGAGTATAATCGCCACCTTCATCTAGGGTTGATAGCATGTACTTTGAGGTTTTGTATCGTACACCTGTTAAGTAGCTAAAGTTTTCGTTTTTGCCTATTCCCTCAATTAGTCCGCTTGCTCCAAGTAGGCTAACCTCTGCTCTGGCTCTGTTCTCACTAGGTTGTCTATATCTTATATTTAATATCGAAGACATCTTATCGCCATATTCAGCATTGAAACCTCCCGCCGAAAACTCAACACCATCAACCATATCAGAATTAATAAAGCTTAATCCCTCTTGCTGACCAGAACGGACAAGGAAAGGTCTATAAATTTCAATATCATTTACGTAAACCAAATTCTCATCAAAGTTTCCTCCTCTAACAGAGTACTGAGAGCTAAGTTCATTAGAAGAAGAAACCCCTGGGAGCGATTTCAGAATCGATTCGAAACTGCCCGAGGCATCGGGAAGGAACTCAATATCCTTGTGGTTAATCCGCTCGATATTACCAAACCGGCGGTGCGATGTTGTAATTAAAACCTCATCAAGAGAACTGGCAGATGTAACTAACTCAATGTTTTGCTCAAAAATGGCTTTACCCTTAATATGGATTTTTAAAGTAATGGTGCTATATCCTAATGCAGAAAAGGATAGAGTTGTTGAGTCAGTAGCCTCAACCTTAACCGAATATACTCCATGTGCATCGGCTGCTACTCCCCAATTAGTTCCTTCAACAATAACATTTGCAAACGGAATCGCATAACCTTCACTATTGGTAATTTTCCCCTTAACTATACAGGTATTTTGCCCAAAAACATTAGTGTGTAACACTATTAATGTAAGGCCTACAATTAGCTTTATTGACTGAAAAAAATTACTCAATGATTAAGTCTTTTAGAATTACTTGATTTAATAGTTAAACCTAGGAATCTTTAGAATTCCTTATTTAAGAACGCAAAGCTAAAAGAAAATTGTACATCAACCATAAACCTTTTTTAATTTATGAGGATTTAATCTAGAAATGACACTATGCCTTATTTGTTAACATATAAATGACATTATGGCGCACATTATGGCTTGGTATAGTTTTTATGAGTTATGGAGTAGAACAAAATAATTAATAACTAAAAATAGTAATTACCATGACACTACTAAGCATTGCGCGGCCAAGCGCGTTAAGAACAAACCAAACGAGGAATGAGTATGGCGACTTTGTTAAAGGATTTGCCCATGCAGTTGACAGATATGCAGCCGATTGCAAGAATATACCATCGGTAAACATCATTGAGGAATCGCATGCATATAAAATTCAACTAGTTGCTCCTGGCTTTAGCAAGGATGAGTTCTCTGTCAATATTGAAAAAGAGATTCTAACTATTTCGGCAAATGTACCTAATGATGAACAAAATAAAATTCAATACCTATTGAATGAATTTACAAAGTGTGGGTTTAGTCGTTCATTTACTTTGGGGAAAGCGATTAATACCGAAAAGATTAACGCTGAATACAAAGATGGTATTCTAACCATTACTCTCTCTAAAAGTGAAGAGGCTATAGTGAAACCTCCGCGCTCTATTTCAGTTAGTTAAGGGATGTATCTTAGTTACTTTAAATGCTCAGATTTTAGCAAGTCTGAGCATTTTTAGTTTCAATTAGTAAAGGTTTCATTTCCACAGTTAAAAACCAATTATATGCTTAAACCACTGATTTTGCCTAAAAAACTTTGAGTATTAGCACTTATTATATATTTTCGTAAGCTGAAAAATGATATTATTTCAAAAAGCTTTATTAGTTGACTAAAAGATAGTTAAAACTCTTATCATGGAAAGTAAAAACCAGAAGGATCCGATCAGTAATGATCAGTTCGGCGATGCCGAAGCTACAAGTAACCCTACCAACAACTCTGAAAAGCCTCATAACAAACTTGAGGATAGTAATTTAACAGAAGAACTGTCTGAGACTAAAGTTGAAGAATCTGTTCCTTCTTTACCTGAAGAACAGCAAGAACAAAAGGCAGTAATCGAGGAACCGAAACCTGTAGTCCCCGAAAAGAAAACACCAAAAGCAAAGACTAAGGCTGCTCCTGTTGAAAAGGTGAAGGCTCAAGAGGCTGAGAAAGTGGTTTTTAAAGATGAACCTATTGATGATGAAGATGAACTTGAAGAGGAGGAAGAAGAGGATGAGGAAGATGATAAAGATGATAAAGATAACGAACCTAGGCAGCAAGTCGATTATTCAGCTTTGACCAAGGATGAGATGTCAAATATGTTAGCTGATCTTATTAATACAAGACCAATTAATCGTATTCGTGCTGATGTTGAGAGCATAAAGATTAATTTCTACAAAAAGCATAAGGCTGAAAATGAGCGTCGTAGGAAAGAGTGGGTTGATGCAGGAGGTGTTATAGAGGAGTATCAGGCGCCTGAAGATATGGTAGAACCCCAGGTTAAGGAACTATTGAAGCAATACAGGGATAAGAAGTCAATATACAACAGGGAACTTGAGAATCAAAAATCAAAAAACCTGGAGGTAAAGCAAGCTATTATTGAGAAGATAAAAGATTTGGTGAACCGTAATGAATCGGTTAACCAAACTTTTCAAGAGTTTAAAGAATTACAACAGCAATGGCGTGAGATTGGCCCAGTGCCACAGGCAAGTCTGAACGATCTTTGGGAAACATACCATCATCACGTACAAAACTTTTACGACTACGTTAAGATTAACAATGAGTTAAAAGATCTTGATCTTAAGCGGAACTTAGAAGAGAAAATTTCGCTTTGCGAAAAAGCAGAAGAATTACTCCTTGAACCATCGGTAGTTAATGCTTTTAAAAAATTGCAGAAGCACCATAACCAATGGCGTGAGATTGGTCCAGTACCAAATGAAAACCGCTCTGAGATATGGGAAAGGTTTAAAGAGGTAACCACCATAATCAATAAGAAGCATCAAGAGCACTTTGAAAATTTACGTGAAGATCAAAAATCGAATCTTGAGGCTAAAAAAGCACTTTGCGAAAGAGCCGAAGATCTTGGTGCTAAGGTGATAAATAATGCAAAAGAGTGGAACAAGTTATCTAAGGAGATGATTGAATTGCAAAAAGTATGGAAAACCATAGGTTTTGCCCCTAAGAAGGATAACAACAAGATATACGAAAGATTCCGTGCTGCTTGTGATACATTTTTTAATAGCAAAAGAGAGTTCTATCAGGATGCACGCGAAGAGCAAACCAGCAACCTACAGCTAAAAACAGAACTCTGCCTACAGGCCGAAGGGTTAAAGGAGAGCCCTGAATGGAAAAGAACAACAGAGGAACTAATCAATCTACAAAAACGTTGGAAGGAAATTGGGCCAGTACCCCGTAAGTATAGTGATGTGGTTTGGAAAAGGTTTAGAGCAGCTTGTGATTATTTTTTCGAAAGAAAATCGCAACATTTTAAAAAGGTTGATAGCAAATATGAGGACAACTTAAAAGCCAAAGAGCAATTGATTGAAGAGATAGTTGGCTTTCAGGTAAGTGATGAGAATGTTGAGGAGAGTTTAAAGGTACTTAAAGAGTACCAGCGTAGATGGGCTGAAATTGGATTTGTTCCGATAAAGAAGAAAGATGAGCTCCAAAAAAACTATAGAGAGGCTATAAACAAGCATTTTGAGGGTCTTAAGATTGATAATTCACGCAAAAACATACTTAAGTTTAAAACTAAAATCGATTCAATCCAAGGTAATCCTAAAGGGGACAATAAAATTCGATTTGAGCGAGATAAACTTTTTACCCAACTTAAGCAGATCGAGGGCGATATCACACTGTGGGAGAATAATATAGGATTCTTTACTAAAAGTAAGAATGCTGAGCAGTTGATTAAAGATGTTGAGCGCAAAATTGAGAAAGCGCGCAATGAGATGAAAGTACTGGAGGAAAAGATTCGCTTTATTGATAGTATGGAGTAAGCAAAATTCTTTGAAAATATATAGTAACCATGCCACACAATACAAAGTATGTTTTTGTAACTGGTGGGGTAACATCCTCATTGGGTAAAGGAATAATTTCTGCTTCATTGGCAAAACTGCTACAGAGCCGAGGTTATTCAGTTACAATACAAAAACTAGATCCGTATATTAATGTTGATCCGGGTACGCTTAACCCCTACGAGCATGGTGAATGCTATGTTACCGAGGACGGTGCTGAAACAGATCTCGATTTGGGCCATTATGAACGTTTCCTTAATGCCTATACAACTCAGGCCAACAATGTAACCACTGGCAGAATTTATCAATCCGTAATAAACAAGGAGAGAAGAGGGGAGTACCTTGGTAAAACGGTTCAGGTTATTCCGCACATTACCGATGAAATAAAGAGACGAGTTAAGCTATTGGGAACGAAGAACAAGTTTGACGTAGTTATAACTGAAATAGGCGGGACTGTTGGCGATATTGAGTCCTTACCATACATTGAAGCAGTTCGTCAGCTAAAGTGGGAGTTAGGCCCTACTAATTCTGTTGTTATCCACCTAACCCTAGTTCCTTACCTGGCTGCATCAGGCGAGTTGAAAACAAAACCTACACAGCATTCCGTTAAGGTAATGCTCGAGAATGGTATTCAGCCCGATGTGCTTGTTCTGCGTACAGAGCATCCCTTAAATGTAGAGTTAAGGAAGAAAGTTGCTCTTTTCTGTAACGTGAGCCTTGAGGCTGTAATCGAGTCAATTGACGTATCTACCATTTATGAGGTCCCACTCTTAATGCAGAACGAGAAACTGGATGAGTTTGTACTGCAGAAGTTAAATTTACCGATAGACAATGCTCCAGAACTTAAGGATTGGAAACAGTTTATCTCAAGGCTCAAAAACCCAAAACATCATATCAGAATTGGATTAGTTGGAAAGTATGTTGAGTTGCCCGATGCATACAAGTCAATAATGGAAGCACTAATTCATGCAGGCTCCTCAAATGAGTGTAAGGTTGATATTATTTCAATTCATTCAGAAGAGATTACGGTCGACAACTTTTCCGAAAAACTTAATGACTTGCAGGGTATTCTGGTTGCTCCAGGGTTTGGCCATCGAGGAATTGAGGGCAAGATACTTGCGGTTAAATATGCTCGCGAGAGAAATATTCCTTTTCTTGGAATTTGCCTTGGAATGCAATGCGCTGTAATAGAATTTGCACGCAATGTGCTGGGATATGATGATGCAAATTCAACCGAAATGGCAAGAAATACTACACATCCCGTTATCGATTTAATGGAGAATCAGAAAGGGGTTACAGACAAAGGCGGTACTATGCGACTTGGTGCTTATCCTTGCACATTAACCAAAGAATCCAAGGCGTTTGAAGCATATAAAACACAGGAGATCCTAGAGAGGCATAGGCACCGTTATGAGTTGAATAATGCTTTTGTTGATGACCTTAAGAAACATGGTATGAATGCCACTGGTATCAATCCTGACACGAACTTAGTGGAGATTATTGAAATTAAATCGCATCCTTGGTTTATTGGTGTTCAGTTTCATCCTGAGTATAAGAGCACTGTTGTAAATCCACACCCACTGTTCGTTAGTTTTGTTAATGCTGCCTTAAAGTTAGTAAAGGGATAGGCTTAAACTTTTAGTTTTTTTTAACACCAGTTTACCTCATATAAGGGTTAACTTTGTAAGATTGTTATCATCAAATAAATATACGTAATGGATAGAAATACGATAATTGGATTAGTAACTATATTCTTAATACTTATTGGTTTTAGTTATTTTAATAAGCCATCGCAAGAGGAGGTAGCTGCTGCAAAGCACACTAGAGATTCAATAGTTCTAGTTAGGCATCAGGAGCAGATAATATTAGAAGCTAAGATGGCTGCTGAAGCTGAGCAAAAGCAAAGTGAAGAGCAACTGTCGGATAAAGTTGACCCTTTACAGAATAGTGCATTTAGCCAAGCAGTTTCTGGTGAGGAGCGCTTTATTGTCCTTGAAAATGAGCTTCTTCGAGTTAAGGTTTCAACCCTAGGGGGTAGCGTATACTCTGCTGAAATTAAGAATTTTAAAACATATACTCAAGAGCCACTAGTTCTGTTTGCAAACGACTTGAATAATTTTGGGTTTCAGTTCTGGGGGAACAACAACAATGTTGAAACCTATAAACTGTTCTTTGAAGCATTAAGCCCCGATACGCTAATTAGTACAATAGGGGAGTCGCAGCAATCGTTAACCATGAGGCTTGCTGCAGGTGAATCATCCTATATCGATTATATATATACAATCTACCCAGACTCATACCTAATTGATTTTGATGTCAAATTCACCAATATGGACAAGGTATTCTCAGGCGCACCTAGTTCAATTGACTTGGTTTGGAATGCCTTTATGCCCCAGTTCGAAAAAAATGCAGCTAAAGAAGCAGAGTACACAACCATAACCTATAAATTACCGAATGGTGATTATGAAGAGCTAAATGCCCGTAGTGCAACTAATACAGAAGATATTAAAACTCGCATTGCATGGATTGGATATAAGCATCAGTTCTTTTCCACATTCTTAGTATCGGAAGAGAATTTCTTAAATGCTCAGTTTGAAATCAAGAAAGTTGAGGACGGCTTGAATATTAAACAATTTTCATCCCGAATAGCTTTGCCAGTTGAGAGTGCAGCTAACGATGAGCATAAACTAAAGATGTACTTTGGTCCTAACCACTTTAATACATTAAAATCATATGAGCATGGTTTTGAGGAGGTCGTTCCTCTTGGTGGCTGGGGTATTAAGTGGGTTAATCGTTATGTTATTATCTTCATTTTCGACCTACTCGATAATAAAATTGCAAGTTATGGCTTAATTATTTTTCTCCTAACCATAATCATTAAGATTGCACTCCTACCGCTTACCTACAAATCGTATCTGAGCCAGGCAAAAATGAGGGTATTAAAGCCCCAGATCGATGAGATAAATAAAAAGTATCCAAAGAAAGAGGATGCTATGAAGAAGCAGCAGGGCACAATGGCTCTCTATAAAAAGGTTGGTGTCAGTCCAATGGGGGGGTGTTTGCCTATGCTTATCCAGTTTCCAATTCTTATTGCAATGTTTAGGTTTTTCCCTGCCTCGTTTGAGCTTAGGCAAAAGAGTTTCCTTTGGGCTGAGGACTTGTCAACGTACGATTCCATAGTCGATCTTCCATTCAACATTCCATTCTATGGAGATCACATCAGCCTATTCACATTGCTTATGGCAGTGGCACTTTTCCTTACATCTAGAATGAACTCAGGCCAAATGGGTGATGCAAATGCTCAAATGCCAGGCATGAAATTTATGATGCTGTATATGATGCCCGTTATGCTATTGGTATGGTTTAATAATTATTCCGCAGGTCTAAGTTATTACTATTTTCTTTCAAACATAATTACACTAGGCCAAACGCTATTAATCCGAAATATGGTTGACGATGAGGCTATTCTTCGTAAGCTGAACGAGAACGCTAAAAAACCGCAGAAGAAATCGAAGTTTCAGGAAAAGTTAGACTCTATGACGAAGCAACAGCAGCAGATACAAAAATCTAAAGGAAAAAAATAACCTGCAAAAAGGTATTGCAAATCATAATGAATCCCCAGTTTCTGGGGATTTTTTTTTATTAAAAAAGTCCAGACAAATAAAGATTTGTCTGGACTTTCAATAAATGGGGAACTGTTGTTTTAGTCAACAATCTGTATCATTTTAAAGGGTACCTTAATAATTGACTCATAGTCTTCACCAGCCTCAAGCATGTCCTCATCATCCTCTTCGTAGTACCAATTGATAAGAACATCGTTTTGGTCCTTGCTAAGCATCTCTAACTTTTTAAATACATCGAGGATGCATTTAGATGAACTAGTGTTAAAGTACTCAAGTTGAATGTTTACAACTGTTTTTGGGGCAGTACCCTTGGAGTATTCCTCGAGCCAATCAACAACTGGCTTATAGAACTCAATAGAGTTCTCGGGAATTGATCGTCCTTTAATTTCAATTAGCCCTGTTTGAGGGTTCATACTTACCGATGGAGTTTTTGGGGTTCCGTCTATGCTTATCAATTCCATAGTATTGTAGTTTACTTAAGTTATTTCAAAAATTGATGAATAAAGTTAAATTAAAAAAGAAATGCGTTTTATTGTAATCAAAAAAGTTATATTCCAATTTATTTCCTGTCTTTCTTGCCATATCAATTAGGCCTAGTCCACCACCACCTTTTTCTGAAAACATTTGATTGTTGAGAACAAATTTATAAAATTCTTTTAACTCTTCGGCGGAAAGGGAGTTAATCTTATCAATTTTTTTCTTAATTATACTTACTTTATCTTTATGCACAAAGTTTCCTGTTGATATTCTAAATCCATTATCAAGCCTATTTAGGATAAAAATTCCAAAGTTCGACTTGGTTTCATCATCCTGAACCTCATCCAAGGGGGTATCAACATGATGATAAAGGTTTTGTAAGCCTTCAACAAGAACGTTGTATAGTTTCTTTTTAATATTATTCTGTACATCAGAATTATCGAGCTTAAGTTCAACCATTTTCAGCGTATTGGCAATCAAATCCGCATCAATATTGCCTTTATAGGCAACAAGCACCTCACCCTGGTTCATCTTATTAAAACATTGCTCAAGAAATAAACTCATCGAGGCGAACAGTTAAAATTTGTTAATAGCTCATGCATAGAACAAATATATAAACTTTTAATTCAAAACTAACAAATTGGGGCAACAAAAGCCCTAAAAAAATCGACTTCTTAGCTCTTAAGACTATTAGAAGTCGATATTTATTTAATTATTTGAAATACAATTACTATCCTTCCTTATACTTTGCTTTTTTACTGCCAGAGTATATGCTGTAGCTTTGATACTTGCACTCAATTGGTCCATTAAAGAGGGTAGTAGGATTTGAAGCGTGTAGTCCAAAGTTTTTTAAAGCTTCGCTATTTCCGCTTAAAACCCATATATTATAACCTTGGTATCGCTGCTTAAAGGTATCGCCAAGTTGTTTATAGAATACTGTAATTTGGTCTTTCTTTAAACGTTCACCATAAGGTGGGTTGGTAATGACTGTACCAGGGCCTTCGGGTGGGAAAAAATCAAATATCGATTGTTTCTTTACCTGTATCAATTTTTGGATACCCGCATCCTTTAAATTACTTTGGGCAATCTCAATGGCTCTCCCCGAGATGTCTCCCCCAAGTATAATGGGATCGATATCCCGCTCATAGCTCTCATCGTTAAATACCTTCTCAAAGGTTTCTTTCTCAAAGTTGAGCCAGTTCTCAAATGCAAAATGCTTGCGAAAAATGCCGGGTGCCATGCCTTTGGCAATGAGCGCTGCCTCGATTAGCAAGGTTCCTGAACCGCACATCGGATCGATAAACGGAGTTGTACCATCCCATCCTGAAAGCAGGATTAAACCTGCAGCAAGCACTTCATTTATCGGTGCAACATCCTGATGAAGTCTATATCCTCTCTTATGCAACGATTCCCCCGACGAGTCGAGCAGAATAGTACAATCCTGATCGGAAATATGTA
This sequence comes from Bacteroidales bacterium UBA5349, assembly GCA_002410065.1. GTDB lineage: Bacteria > Bacteroidota > Bacteroidia > Bacteroidales > Tenuifilaceae > Perlabentimonas. Next base: position 15,148 of record DHQB01000009.1, read on the forward strand.
TTTGGATTTGGATGTGCGGATTTTTGGGATCCACAAATGGGCGTTTTCCAAATCTATCCCTAAAATGGTCTGCAATAGCATCTTTTAGCTTAAGGGCAATGTAGTGAGAGTGGGTAAAAACGCTTGAATTTACGGTTGCATCAACAGCAAATTTGTGCGATAAATCCATGATTGAGGTCCAATCAAATTTTTTAGCAATACCATACAGTTCCTCTTCGTTTCTAGCCTTAAAGTTGTAGATTGGTAGCAGAATTCGTGTTGCAGTTCGAACTTGAAAGTTTGCACGGTAAAGCATTTCGGTTGTTCCCGTAAAGTTTACCATCCTTCGTTGTTTCTCAACATTTTCGGCACCAATTGCTTTTAATTCGCTTGCAAGAATACCCTCAAGACCGTGAAGTGTCTTTGCTACAAATTGCCTCTTTTCGTTCATTGCTCCTTAAAACTATCGTTTTTTTGCTTTGGTTATTAGTGGTTTTCCGTCGTTCCCTTTTTTAGAGAAAGCATCAAGAATTGTTTCTGCATCAGCAAATGGAACAGTAACGAATGAGAAGTCTTCGTAAACCCCAATATCATCAATCTTATTGTCGGAGATTTTAACCTTTGTTCTTATAAACGAAGATATTTTTTGGGGATTCATTCCATCCCTTTTCCCTAGTGCAATAAAAAGGCGAGTTGTTCCTGTATTGTCAACATTGAAACTACGTATTTCTGGATAGTTTTTTTCTTCAAGTTGATTCTTAAACGCCATACGGAGAAGAGAAGCTAAAGCAACTTCTGGGCTATTCACTTCAAGTATTCCTTCGGCCATGCCTAAGTAATCTAAATACGTTTCGCTCTCAACAATCGACTGAAGCTCATCCTTAATGCGTATTTTCTTCATCTCAATAATGTCCTGAGCGTCAGGAAGCATCTCTTTTCGGATGTTTGATTTTATTGTTTTTTGAAAAAAAACAAATTTTCGGTATTCATCGGGGGTGATAAAGGTTATTGCTGTTCCCTCTTTACCCGCTCTGCCTGTTCTACCAACCCTATGGATGTATGAGTCGGGATCTTGAGGTAGGCTGTAGTTTATAACGTGAGTTAAATCAACAATATCAATACCTCGAGCAGCAACATCGGTTGCAATCAGAATATTAATATATTTATTCCTAAATTTTTTGAGTGTCTTTTCACGCTGAGCTTGCGATATATCGCCATGAAGTCCTTCGCAGGAGTATCCACGTTCTAATAATCGCGATGATAATTCGTCAACATCAACTCTAGTTCTACAGAAAACTAAACCGTAAAATTCGGGTTCAATATCGATTATTCGGGTAAGGGCATCAAACTTATCGGCACGTTTAACCTCAAAGTAAATTTGGTCGGCCAAGTTTGTGGTACGTTGATCACTGCCAACCATTAATTTACGTGGGTTGTGCATGAACTTACTCGCTAGTTTTACTATTCTATCGGGCATTGTAGCTGAGAATAAGAGCGTACGCTTATCCTTAGGGGTATGGCTTAAAATCGATTCAATATCCTCAATAAAGCCCATATTTAGCATCTCATCTGCCTCATCGAGTACTGCCCAAGCAATGTTTTCTAGCTTGAGATCATTTCTTCTGATTAAATCGAGTATTCGACCAGGGGTACCAACTACAACATCGGCTCCTTTTCTGAGCCTACGCTGTTGTTCCGAAATGGATTGGCCCCCATAAACCGTAATGATGGTAATGTCACGCTTCCCTTTGAAAGAGATAATTTCATCGGTTACCTGAAGCGCAAGTTCGCGGGTGGGAACTAGGATAATAGCGTTTACTTTTCCATCTTTCCCTTTGGCTAAACTTTCAATGATTGGTAGTCCGAATGCTGCGGTCTTTCCAGTACCTGTTTGCGCTTGCCCAATTATGTCGCAAGTTTCATTTAGCAATACTGGTAGTGCCAATTTTTGGATTGGCGATGGGACTTCGAATCCCTTTTCTGCAATGGTTTTTAGCGTCTCTTCGCTAAGCCCAAATTGCAAAAACTCTGACTTTGTATCCATTTAAATTTTGATGTGTGCGAACAATTAAACCCCGCTATAGCACATTTCATGTTACTAGTGTTATGCAACTACTTCCAATAAATAGGCCAGTTTAGGCCCTTTTAATTGATATAACTTTACCCCCTTGGGTATTATCTAACCGCATCGTCATAGGTGAATGAAAAAAATGGGGATTTCTGAATTTTTCTTAATCCTTTACAAGGTGCTTATAGCTTTCCCAGCTATTTAGCACATTGACGGCTTTCTGAAGGGCCTTGTTGTTCTGATTAACAATTTGAAAATAGTAATTAGTTGAAAACTGATTTAGCGCAATAAGCGCCTTTAACTGCATTAGAATTTCATCTTTTGATGTATTGAAACCCTCTAAATCAGGTTCTAAACCCTGATTTTCGGCAAAGGTAAGCAATTCATCGATTATATTTTGATCTACCGTAAAATTCTTATTAAATTTTTCGAAAGTACCGTAATTCCGTTTCAAATTACTTCGGTTCTTGTCGATATAGGTGTGTACAAATTGGTTAATAACCCCTTTGCGTATCAATTTTCCGTAATATTCTGAGTAGTGACTTGTATCAACAGGAATAAAAATATCGGGCATTATGCCACCACCGCCGTATACTACCTTGCCCGTATTTAGGGTAAAATATTTTAGAGAATCGGGGATGGTTATGCTATCTGCGTGAAAAAATTCACCCTTGTTGTATCGTTGAGTAAGCTCACTGTAGTAGCTATCAAACTCGTTAGGATTGTATGGTTTTTGAATTACTCTTCCGGTTGGCGTGTGGTACCGTGCTACGGTAAGCCTTATCATTGAACCATCGGGAAGGGGAAGTTGGTTTTGCACAAGGCCTTTTCCAAACGAACGGCGACCAATGATAATCCCTCTGTCCCAATCCTGAACTGCACCGGCTACAATTTCACTGGCCGAGGCTGAACCCTCATCAATTAAAATAACCAGTCGTCCTTTTTCAAGATCACCCTGTGTGGTGGCAATAAAATCAGTTTTAGGTGAGTTCCTTCCCTCTGTGTAAACAATGAGTTTTCCCTTTTCTAAAAAATGATCGGCTAGGGCAACTGAAGCATTTAAGTATCCACCACCATTCCCTCTTAAATCGAGAATAAGGTGCTGCATATTATTCTTTTTAAGCTTTGAAAGCGCCTCGAGAAATTCGTTTTCAGTGGTTAGTGCAAAACGATTAAGTTTTATATAACCTATTCTTTCGTCAACCATGTATGAGGCATCTAGACTGTAAATGGGAATCTTATCCCGAGTTATGTTGAATTCAAGAGGTTTAGATGAACCCCTGCGGAGAATTTGAACGACTACCTTTGTACCCTTATCGCCCCTAAGGACTTTAAAAACATCGTTATTTTTTAGCCCAATGCTGGCAACATTTTTACCATCAATGTCAATAATTCTATCACCAGGCATTATTCCAACCTTCTCAGAGGGGCCACCAGGGACAGGGTTGACCACTATGAGTGTATCGTTAAGAATATTAAATTCAACGCCAATACCTTCGAAATTGCCCTCAAGAGGTTCGTTCATGGCTTTTACATCCTCTTTGGTAATGTAAACAGAGTGTGGGTCAAGATTTTTTAAGGTATTTACTATGGCTTCATCAACTAATTTTTCAGTACTAACCGTATCAACATATTCTGATGAAACAAACTGAATAAAACGGATTAGTTTGTATATGTCAATGTTTGATGAGCCTTGACTGTAAACTCTTGCACTTGAAAATACGATTAAAAGGGCAACAACTGTTGTTGATATAAAGCGCTTTACCATGAAATATTATTTTATTCTATCATTAAACTTAATATAACGTATAACAGTATAAAAAGTTTTAATTCTATTCCCACTCAATCGTTGCAGGTGGCTTTGAACTGATGTCGTAAACAACTCTATTTATACCCTTAACCTTATTAATTATTTCGTTGGATACTTTTGCCATAAATTCATAGGGCAGAGGATACCAATCGGCAGTCATGCCATCGGTAGAGGTAACGGCTCGAAGAGCAACAACAAACTCATATGTGCGCTCATCGCCCATAACCCCAACCGTTTGTACAGGTAGTAGGATTGCCCCTGCCTGCCAAATTTTGTTGTACAAATCGAATTGTTTAAGGCAATTTATGTAGATGTTATCAGCATCTTGCAGAAGTTTAACCCTTTCTTCAGTTACCTCACCCAGCACTCTAATGCCCAGTCCAGGACCTGGGAATGGATGGCGGTTAAGGATATTCAGGGGCAATTTCAACTCATTACCTACCCGACGAACCTCATCCTTAAAAAGCAAGCGGAGGGGTTCAACAATACTTAGGTTCATCTTCTCGGGTAATCCACCAACGTTATGGTGCGATTTTATTGTAGCAGAAGGACCATTTACTGAAATTGATTCAATTACATCGGGATAGATTGTACCCTGTGCAAGCCATTTAACATTTCTAATCTTATGAGCCTCTTCATCAAAAACTTCGATAAAGTTTTTACCTATGCTCTTACGCTTGAGTTCGGGGTCAGTAATTCCCTTAAGGTCGTTATAGAACTTTTGCTTTGCATCAACACCAATAACGTTTAACCCGAGAGATTTGTACGAGTCAAGGACTTGGGCAAACTCATCTTTCCTTAGCAGTCCATTGTCAACAAAAATGCAGGTAAGATTTTTACCAATTGCATTGTGAAGAAGAAGGGCTGCTACCGAACTGTCAACTCCGCCCGATAGGCCAAGCACAACTTTATCGTTACCCAACTTATTCTTCAGAGTTTTAATGGTTTCGTTTACAAACGATGCGGGGGTCCAATCCTGTTTGCATTCGCAAACATCAACCACAAAGTTTCGAAGTATAGATAAGCCCTCGGTTGTGTGATAAACCTCAGGATGAAACTGAATGCCAAAAGTTTTCTCATTCGCCACCTCAAAAGCCCCAACCTCAACATCATTTGTACTTGCAACTACTCTAAAGTTAGAAGGGATGTTGGTAATTGTGTCGCCATGCGACATCCAAACCTGTGTGTTGTTAGCGATACCCTTAAATAGTACAGAACTACTATTTATAGTTGAAAGTATAGCGCGGCCATACTCCCTATTGTTTGATGGTATAACCTTTCCACCACTTGTACTTGCTAGCAGTTGGGCTCCAAAACATACTCCTAATAGTGGTTTTTTACCCTTTATTTTCGATAAATCAGGTTTTGGTGCTTCTGGATCGTGAACCGAGAATGGGCTGCCAGATAGGATTACACCTTTTACCGTTTCATCAATAGCGGGGTAATTGTTGAATGGATGAATTTCGCAGTAAACATTAAGTTCTCTAACCCTTCGGGCAATTAGCTGTGTATACTGTGAACCAAAGTCGAGGATTAAGATTTTATTATGCATGGGGAAATAATATAAATGGTTGGACAAAGGTAAAAAAAATGCCAAAGGGTTTGGTCATGATCAAACGATTTTAAACAGAAAATACATGTCCATCCTCAGCCGAGTAAGTTTCTGGAAAGATTAATCGCGCTTCATTTAGAAGAGGGGTAACATCTTTGTATCGGGAGGAGTAGTGTCCAATAATCAGTTTTTTAGCATTGGATAACTTTGCTATTTGTGCTGCTTGTGAGGCAGTTGAATGACCAGTTGTTTTTGCCATCTTCTCTAGGCTTTTATCAAACGTGGCTTCGTGGTATAGCAAATCAACATCCTTAGTGTAATTGGCTAGTTTCTCAAAGTAACGTGTATCGCTACAATATGCGTAGGAACGGGGCGGGGATGAGACGAACGTTAACTCCGAGTTGGGAATAACTTTACCACTTTTAGAGATTAAATCGCTACCGTTTTTTATACTAACAATCTCTGTAAGCGATAATTGATACTTTTCAATTGCATCCTTTTTTATATTTGGGAGCTTTGTTGGCTCTCTAAATAAAAATCCGTTGCACTGTATTCGATGTTTCAGAGGGAACGATTCAACAATGATACTATCTGTTTTAAGAATTACCTCGTGCTTTTTACTATTTAGGGGGATGAATTCAATAGGAAAATTAAGCTCATTGATAAAGAAAAGAATATTCTGGTTAAGAATTGGCTGAAGCGATGCATGGGCAAAGATCGAGAGCTTTGTTTTTCGGCCTAACAGATTTAAAGTTGATATAAGTCCAATCAGTCCAAGTGTATGATCACCATGGACATGCGAAATAAATATGTTATCGATATGCGAAAGCTTTAGCTTGTACTTTCGGAGTTGAATTTGAGTTCCTTCACCGCAATCAATTAAAAACAACCGCTCATGCGCATTAAGCACATGAGCGGAGGGAAATCGTTTTGAAGTAGGCAACGCACTGCTGCTACCTAAGATGGTTAAAGAGAATGTCACTTCTCTTGTTTTTCGCTTTCTGCTTTGCTAATTATTTCAGCTGCCTCGTTACGTGAGTAGGCAATGTTAAGCACAGTATCAAGCTGAGAGATAGTGATTAAACGTTCAACAGCATCGGTTAGCCCAGTGAGAACAAAGGTACCGTTAGCATTTTTACACAACCTGTTAGCAACAAGAATAGCGCTTAATCCAGATGAATCGCAATAGCGACATGTACTTAAATCGAGTACAATATTGCGCTCACCATTACCAGAAATAAGGACCAATTCCGACTTTAAGCTAGGAGCAATGTTGGTGTCCAACTTTTCCTCAAGTACCTCAATTAATGAGTAATTATCAAGTTTACTAATCCTAAATTCCATTACTAATAGGTTTAAGTGATCAAAAAGTTAACTTACTCTTTACCTTCGTCAGCCTTTTTCTTTTTACTCTTCTTTTGATTCTCTTCAAGTTCTGTTTTAAGAGCAGCTAACTCGGATATGTCCCCTAAAGTAGTCTTTTCTAAGTTATCTTTCAACTTTTTCACAGCTTTTTGTGTTGTTGAACCTTTACTTTTTTTCTCAGGAGTCTCATCACCTTTCTTAACATCCTCGTGAATTCTGCTATGTGACAAGATAATACGCTTAGATGACTTATTAAATTCAATCACCTTAAACTCCATTTTATCATCAACTTTAGCAGGGGTTCCGTCTTCCTTAACTAAATGTTTAGGAGTAACAAAACCTTCAACACCGTAAGGAAGTGCAACTACGGCACCCTTATCGAAAATATCGATAATTGTTCCTTCGTGAATTGAATCAACAGTAAATAAAGTTTCAAATACATCCCAAGGATTTTCCTCAAGTTGTTTGTGTCCAAGGCTTAAACGACGATTGTCTTTATCAATTTCGAGAACAACAACCTCTATATCGGCTCCAACGGTAGTGAATTCTGCTGGGTGCTTAATCTTTTTTGTCCAGCTAAGATCAGAGATGTGGATAAGTCCATCAACTCCTTCTTCTATCTCAACAAAAACACCAAAAGATGTAAAGTTTCTAACTTTTGCCTGATGGTTTGAATTTACAGGGTATTTCTCTTCAATCTTTTCCCATGGGTCGGCCTTAAGCTGCTTCATGCCAAGCGACATTTTGCGCTCGTCTCTGTCGAGAGTTAGGATTTGTGCATCTACAACATCACCAACTTTAAGGAATTCTTGAGCGCTACGTAGATGTTGACTCCATGACATTTCTGATACGTGAATAAGACCTTCAACACCAGTTGCAATCTCAACAAATGCTCCGTAATCGGCCATAACTACAACCTTGCCTTTAACTACATCGCCAATCTTAAGGTTTGTATCCAGTGAATCCCATGGATGTGGAGTAAGTTGCTTAAGACCAAGTGCTATACGTTTTTTAGCATCATCAAAGTCGAGAATAACTACGTTGATCTTCTGATCAAGTTCTACTATTTCTTCGGGGTGTGTAACCCTGCCCCATGAAAGGTCAGTAATGTGGATTAGACCATCTACACCGCCAAGGTCGATGAATACACCGTAGCTGGTAATGTTTTTAACCGTACCCTCAAGTACTTGGCCTTTCTCCAGTTTTGCAATAATTTCTTTCTTTTGCTGCTCCAGTTCTTCTTCAATTAGAGCTTTATGCGAAACAACAACGTTTTTGTATTCCTGGTTGATTTTAACAACCTTGAACTCCATTGTTTTATTCACGTATATATCGTAGTCGCGAATTGGCTTAACATCAATCTGAGATCCGGGTAAGAATGCCTCAATACCGAATACATCTACAATCATACCACCTTTTGTACGACACTTGATGTAACCTTTAATAACCTCATCTTTCTCAAGTGCTTGGTTAACCCTATCCCATGAGCGAAGTGAGCGAGCTTTTTTGTGTGATAGCACAAGCTGTCCGCGTTTGTCTTCTTGGTTTTCAACGTAAACTTCAACGGTATCGCCAATCTGTAATTCGGGATTGTAGCGGAACTCGTTTAAGCTAATTACACCTTCGGATTTGTAGCCAATGTTAATAACTACTTCGCGCTTGTTCATTGCGATAACAGTACCGTCAATAACTTCACCTTCGCCAATCGACGAAAGAGTTTCGTCGTACATTACCTCAAGTTCCGATTTACGAACGCTGGAGTAGCTGCCTTCTTCGGCAAAAGCATCCCAGTCAAATCCATCAAGGCCTTTTGTGGTATCAGCACTTCTGGTTAGCTGTACTTTTTCAGGTTTTTGCTCTTCGACTATTTCAGCCGCTTGCGTTTTTACCTCTTCTAATTGAGCTTCATTTGAAGCCATTTCTTCTTGATTAATCATTAAATTCGCTTAAAATTAATGTGTTAGACAATATTGATAGAAAAAACAGATTGCAAAAGTACATAACTTTATCATTTATAGGAAAAAAAGAGAGTTTTTTTCAGCAAAAAGAATTAAATTGATTAATAAAAACTTCTATTAATCATGTCATTAGCCAATTTAGTGAAAGCAGACACTTATTTTAATATTTTCTTTGATAGTGATTGCGGGAATAATACTTTTATAAAGTCTTTTGTTTTTGGTCTTCAGGGAATATCTTTGGAGTTTATTTCATGATGATTATATAAATATTAATGTAAACATAGTTATACGAATTTTAAATGAAAATTTCAATAGTAGGAACAGGATATGTAGGCTTGGTTACTGGATCATGTTTTGCAGAAACAGGCCTTGATGTAACCTGTGTTGATACAAATAGCAATAAGATAGAAAAGTTAAAACAAGGCATAATCCCTATTTACGAGCCTGGTCTAGATACGCTTGTTGCAAAAAATATGGAGAATGGAAAACTTCACTTTACAACTAACCTAGCAGATAGTTTAAAGGAAGCAAGAGCGGTGTTCATTGCTGTTGGTACACCAACTGGTGAAGATGGGAGTGCAGATTTACAGTACGTACTAAATGTTGCTAAAGAAATTGGTATGTATATGCATGATTATTTGGTTGTTGTTAACAAAAGTACTGTACCAATTGGTACGGCAGTTAAGGTAAAGAATGTAATAGCAAAAGAGTTATCAAAAAGAGGAGTGAATATTCCTTTTGATGTTGCCTCAAACCCCGAGTTTTTAAAAGAGGGTGATGCAATTAATGATTTTCTAAAACCCGAAAGAATAATAATTGGTGTTGACTCTGAAGAAGCTGAAAAGTTGATGAGTAGGCTATATAAACCCTTTTTACTTAATGGGCATCCTATTATATTTATGGATATCCCATCAGCAGAGCTCACAAAGTATGCTGCAAATGCCATGCTGGCAACACGTATTAGCTTTATGAATGATATGGCTAATCTTTGCGAAATAGTGGGAGCCGACGTGAATATGGTACGGAATGGAATTGGCTCCGACAGTCGTATTGGGAATAAGTTTATCTACCCTGGGGTTGGTTATGGAGGAAGTTGTTTCCCAAAAGATGTTAAGGCATTAATAAAATCTTCACAAGAGAAGGGCTATTCATTAAAAGTTATTGAGGCAGTAGAGAAGGTAAATGATACCCAGAAAATCATAATGTTTAATAAGATAAGTGATTTTTTTAATGGGGATATTAAAGGTAAATCTTTCGCCATCTGGGGTTTGTCCTTTAAACCGAATACCGATGATGTGCGAGAAGCCCCATCGCTTGCCATTATTTCGAAATTGCTTGAGGCTGGTGCAATCGTTAAGGCATACGACCCCGTAGCCATTGATGAGGCCAAAAAGTTAATAGGCACTAGTATTGAGTACGCTCCAGATCCATACACCGCTGTGGATGGATGCGATGCGCTTGTACTTGTAACTGAATGGCGTGAGTTTAGGGTTTTAAACTTTGCCGAGCTGAGAAAACGGATGAAGGGTAACGTTATTTTTGATGGACGAAATATATACGAACCTGAGGAGATGAGGGAAGAGGGGTATAATTATATATCGATTGGTCGTAAACCAATTATTTTATAAAAATAGCACAATGAAACGAATACTTGTAACGGGCGGAGCCGGATTTGTTGGGTCGCATTTGTGTGAACGTTTGCTAAATGATGGGCACGAAGTTATATGCCTCGATAATTTTTTTACTGGAAGTAAAAGTAATATTGTTCATCTGCTTAGTAATCCATATTTTGAACTGGTTCGACACGATATTACCATACCCTTTTTTGTTGAGGTTGATCAGATTTATAATTTGGCATGTCCGGCATCCCCTATACATTATCAATATAATGCTATTAAAACCCTAAAAACATCAGTTATAGGTGCCGTAAATATGTTAGGCCTGGCCAAACGCATTAAGGCAAAGATACTTCAGGCCTCAACCAGTGAGGTTTATGGCGACCCTGAAATTCATCCACAGCCCGAATCGTACTGGGGAAATGTAAACCCCATTGGGCCCAGAGCTTGCTACGACGAAGGGAAGCGTTGTGCCGAAACGTTGTTTATGAGCTACAACCAGCAGAATCAGGTTAAAGTTAAGATTGCACGAATCTTTAATACGTATGGGCCACGTATGCGCCCCGACGATGGGAGAGTGGTATCAAACTTTATTGTGCAGGCGCTCAAGGGAAAGGATATTAGTATATATGGTGATGGTAAACAAACCCGTAGTTTTATGTATATTGACGATTTAGTTGAAGCATTGGTGCGGCTTATGAATACCGATGATTCTGTTACTGGTCCCGTTAATCTTGGTAATCCTACGGAATTTTCGATGCTTCAGTTGGCAAATCTCATTCTAAAGCAGACTGGCAGTAAATCGGAAATTGCCTATTTCAAGTTACCTCAAGACGATCCAATTCAGCGTAAGCCCGATATTTCATTAGCAAATAAATTGCTCGATGGATGGCAGCCAAATATTCCTTTGCAAGACGGAATAGTATCGACAATAGAGTATTTTAAGCATAATTTAAGTAATGAAATAAAATAGCATTTTATGAATTATCCATGGTAACGGCTGCAACATAAATAGGAATGACTATTTTATGGATGATCCATAAGTACCTTTGAAAATAAATAAATAGACATATGAAAGGAATAATACTAGCTGGTGGTGCGGGTACTAGGCTTTACCCAATTACCAAAAGCATATCAAAGCAGATAATCCCCATTTTTGATAAGCCAATGATTTACTATCCGCTTTCGGTGCTTATGCTGGCAAATATTAAGGATATACTAATCATTTCAACCCCAGTGGATTTGCCTTTATACAAAGATCTTTTTGGCGACGGTTCGCAGCTGGGTATTAGAATTGAGTATGCAGAGCAACCTTCGCCCGATGGTCTTGCCCAGGCTTTTATTATTGGCGAAGAGTTTATTGGCAACGATTCGGTTTGCCTTGTTTTGGGCGACAATATTTTCTACGGACATGGTTTTGGGGGAATCCTTCAGAAGTGCTCAACGCTTAAGGATGGAGCCATCGTTTTTGGTTACTATGTTAAAGATCCACAGCGCTATGGTGTTGTTGAGTTCGATAAGCAGAAGAATGTGATTAGCCTAGAGGAAAAACCTGTTAACCCAAAGTCGAATTTTGCAGTTACTGGCCTTTATTTTTATAGCAACGATGTGATAAAAAAAGCAAAAGGGCTTAAACCATCTGCAAGAGGTGAGTTGGAAATAACAGATCTGAATAGGCTTTTTCTGGAAGAGAATCGTTTACAGGTTAAGCTAATGGGTAGAGGTATGGCTTGGCTTGATACAGGAACGCACGAGAGCCTTTTACAGGCTTCAGTATTTATTCAAACTATCGAAGAACGACAGGGTTTAAAGATTGCCTGCATTGAGGAAATTGCATACAAAAACGGTTTTATCTCAAAGGAGCAACTGCTAGAACTGGCTAAACCCCTTTCAAAAAATCAGTATGGCGATTACCTTATCCGAATTGCAAACGAAGACCAATAGTTGATATGAAGCTAATTGACACACCCTTTGAAGGGTTATACATTATACAACCAAAAGTTTTCAGCGATTCAAGGGGTTATTTTTTCGAGTCGTATAGCGCCAGAAAATTTAAGGAGTTAGGTCTCGATATAAACTTTGTTCAGGATAACGAATCATTTTCGGATTATGGCGTGATTAGGGGGTTGCACTATCAGTTAGCACCCTATACTCAGGCAAAACTGGTGAGAACAGTTAGGGGTTCTATTCTCGATGTGGCAGTTGATATCAGGAAAAACTCACGTACCTATGGCAAGCACTTTGCCTATGAGTTAAACGACAAAACTAAAGAGATGCTACTTATTCCCAGAGGATTTGCACACGGGTTTTCGGTGCTTAGCGAAACAGCAATAGTAAACTATAAGTGCGATAGGCTCTACGAAAACTCAGCAGAGAGGGGAGTTAGGTACAACGATCCAACCATTGCAATAAATTGGAGAGTAGAGCCATCTAAAGTAAAAGTATCTGCAAAAGATAATGTTTTGCCCCTTTTGGGCGAGATAGAAGTTAATTTTGTGTAAGGAGTAAGTTACTAGTTTAAATATGGTAAAAGTTTTGGTTACAGGTGCAAATGGACAACTTGGCTCTGAGTTAAAGGCAATCTCTGATCAGTTTAAGGGCTTACATTTTACCTTAGTTGATATTGATGAACTTGATATTTCAAATCAGGGTGAGGTAACTAAGTTTATAGGTAAACTAAAGCCAAATTTTATAATTAATGCAGCAGCTTATACTGCTGTAGATACTGCTGAAGAGGAGCATGAAGTGGCCTATCGGGTTAATGCTGAAGCGGTAAAATATATTGCAAAAGCTGCAAGTAAGGTTGATGCAAAACTAATACACATCTCTACCGATTATGTATTCAATGGCCAGTCGTATAAGCCTTATGCTGAGGGCGATGCAACATCGCCCAATTCGGTATACGGAAAGTCGAAGCTGAAAGGAGAGGAGTACGCCATATCATCAGGTATTGGAATGGTGATAAGAACAGCTTGGCTATATTCTGCTCATGGCAAGAACTTTATGAAAACAATACTTGCAAAAAGCAAGAGCGGTAACTTAAGAGTTGTTTTTGATCAGATAGGATCGCCAACTTGGGCCCACGATCTTGCAATGGCAATTCTTCACATAATAATGCACTCAAAAGAGGTTTTTCACAATGAAATATTTCACTATACAAATGAGGGAGTTTGCAGCTGGTTCGATTTTGCCAAGGCAATACTCAGTATAAAGGAAAAGGAATGTGAGGTTTCCTCTGTGCTAAGTAGTGAGTTTGTTACCAAGGCCAAACGGCCTCATTATAGCGTACTTAACAAAGGAAAAATAAAAAAAACTTTTGGACTTACAATTCCTTACTGGAGAGACAGCCTTAGGGAATGCCTAAACTCAGTATCATTAAACGATCATTAAACCAAATAGCCATGAGCACACCACAAGTTGATCCGAAAATATTAGCAAGGGCTAAAGAGTGGCTTAAGCCAGAGTATGATAAGGATACTCGTAAAGAAGTTCAATCAATGATTGACACAAATCCAAAAGAGTTGGTTGATGCCTTTTACAAGGATTTGGAGTTTGGCACCGGTGGATTAAGGGGTATAATGGGCTCGGGAACTAACCGGATGAATCGGTATACTTTAGGGAATGCTACTCAAGGACTAGCAAATTATTTATTGAAAGAATTTAAAAACCTTCCGGAAATTAGGGTGGCAATTGCATTCGACTCGCGTAACAAAAGCATGAAGTTTGCTGAAATTGCTGCACAAATATTATCTGCCAATGGAATAATTGTATACCTTTTTGAGGCATTAAGGCCAACTCCACAACTTAGCTTTGCCATTAGAACGTTTAAGTGCCAAAGCGGAATTGTAATTACGGCGTCGCATAACCCTAAAGAATACAATGGCTACAAGGTTTATTGGGATGATGGCGCACAGATAGTTCCACCACACGACAAGAATATAATTCAGGAGGTAAAAAAGATTTCATCCGTAAGCGAAGTCAAATTTGCAGGGAATAAGAATTTGATTAAAATTATTGGTTCAGAGATAGATGAGATATACGTTAACACATTAGCATCATTGTCTTTATCTCCTGAAATAAACCAAAAGTACAAGGATTTGAAAATAGTTTATACTCCAATTCATGGAACTGGGGTAAAACTGGTGCCAAAAACTTTGCATAAGTTCGGATTCGAAAAGGTACACACCGTTCCGAAGCAAAATATTGTAGATGGCAACTTTCCTACTGTAGTATCCCCAAATCCAGAGGAGCCTGCTGCCCTTAAGTTAGCCCTTGCTAAGGCAAAGAAAATAGATGCTGATATAGTTATGGCAACCGATCCCGATGGGGATAGGGTAGGAATAGGCGTTAAGGATTTAAAGGGAAACTTCAAACTCCTTAATGGCAATCAAGCAGCAACTCTATTGATATATTACCTTTTAACCAAATGGAAAGAAAAAGGTAAACTGAAAGGCAACGAGTACATTGTTAAAACAATTGTTACCACTGATTTACTTGCAGATATTGCCAAAGCGTATGGTGTTGAATGTTTCGAGGTATTAACTGGATTTAAATATATAGCCGAAATTATAAGGGAGCTAGAGGGACAGAAAACCTTTATTGGAGGAGGAGAGGAGAGCTACGGTTATTTAGTGGGTACGTTTGCTAGGGATAAGGATGCAATTTTAGCCTGTGCAATGTTTTCTGAGATTACAGCTTGGGCTAAGGACCAGAAAAAGAGTCTTTATCAGCTACTTATTGAGATATACGTTCGTTTTGGGTTTTATAAGGAGAGCCTTATCTCAATTACCAAAAAAGGTAAAGAAGGTGCTGATGCCATTAAGGCCATGATGGTTGGTTTTCAGAACAATCCCCCAAAGTCTTTGGCCGGCTCAAGGGTTATGCTGGTTCACGATTATTCGCAACAGCAGACCAAAAATCTTATTGATGGAAAAATATCACCAATAAAATTACCTAAATCGGATGTTATTCAGCTAATTACTGAGGATGGTACTCGAATATCAGTGAGGCCATCCGGAACAGAACCCAAAATAAAATTCTACTTTGGGGTTAAGGGGCAGCTGAAAAAGGCCTCAGATTTTGATTCTATTAATAAGCAGCTCGACGATAAAATTGAGGGTATAATCAAAGAGATGGGCCTTTAGTTATATGATTATCCGTATTAATGCTAAAAATACTATTACGTCATTGCGATACCGACGTTTTGTGTTGGGAGAAGCAATCTGTCTATGCTTAAGAAGTTTCTCCCCAAAATAGATTGCTTCATCGCAAAAAGCGCTCTTCGCAATGACGGGGTGCCATATATTTCTCACCATTTTTTTCCTTTAGGAATATAAACGGTTAGGCATAAATAATAATACAGAGGCATTAAGCCATTGGGAATGTCTTAATAATTTTAGCTATGAAGAATTATCGCAAAGAACTTTGGTTTGATATTAAAAAGAGGAGGGAGTTTATCAATATAACTCCTGATGTTAAGAGGTGTATACACGAAAGTGGAGTGCAAGAGGGTTTGGTTTTGGTAAATGCAATGCATATTACCGCCAGTGTATTTATAAACGATGATGAATCGGGGCTTCATCACGATTTTGAGGTTTGGTTAGAGAAACTTGCCCCCGAAAAGCCCTATTCGCAATACAAACACAATAGTTTTGAGGACAATGCCGATGGGCATTTAAAGCGAACCATAATGGGGCGCGAGGTGGTAGTTGCAATTACAGAAGGGAAACTCGATTTTGGACCTTGGGAACAAATTTTTTATGGTGAATTTGATGGAAAAAGGAAGAAACGGGTATTGGTGAAGATTATTGGGGATTAGCTTCTTATTAAAATCTGTTTACCAAAAAACAAAGCAAAGTTTTTGTATAGCTGCTCGGCAATAGTGCTTAGGCTTTGCTTTAAAAGGCTTGAACCCTCATTGAAAATGCTTTCAATGCTGATGTTTGAATCGTCTGTCTCGAAGAATAGCTTATCGAGGGGAAGTTGACCTATGCTTGAACGAATTTTAGAGTTGCTTCTCAGTAATGTAGGCCCAACTGAAAGATAGAAGCCTGCATCAACAAGTTGCTCGGCTAATTGAAAGTTTCCGTTAAACCCATGAACAGCCCAAGGGATATCATCTGAAAAAGTTTTTTTTATTTCCAGTAGTTCATTCCAAGCCTTAACACAATGAACAACAACAGGTTTTTGTACTTTATAGGCCAAGGATATTTGCTTAATAAGAATTTCTCTCTGAATTTCCAGACTGCCTCCACGTAATTTATCCAACCCAACCTCACCTAGTCCAATTATAGAGTCAAGCTTAAGACACCCTTGGATTTTTTTAATGAAATCTTGTAGATTTAACCTATCACTTTCCCATGGATGCAGCCCAATAGTGTATAAGCCAGATTGCCCTATTTGATTCTCCTTTGCCACATCAAGGCTTTTAACTGCTATGATTTTGCTATTGTTGCAGGTTGCTGAGTGGGTATGGAAATCAACTAATACCATTTGATTATCAACAAAATTATTTACAGTGATTCATCATTGAAATAAAGCCTTTTCCCTGTACCCAAAATTCTCCCATTTTATCGGCAGTAAGGCAAGAGTGAGGAGGAAGCACCGCTATTAAATCGCCTTCTTTTAATGTTCTAATTGCTTCGCAATTCTGGGCTCTCACAAGGCCGTGCTCCTGCGATATTGATTCGAGGTACATCCCCTCAATAGGCTTTGTCCATGTATAATCGGGGTTGATTTTGCAAACTGCACCAAACGATTTATTACCTTGGTTATCAACATAAAAATCCTTTGTTAGATGTACTGCACCACCCCAAATAATTGCCTGAGAGCGCTCAGGGTAAACTGCAACAACAGGACAAATCAAGGCAATGGCAATATTGCTTGTAGAGCAAATTCCGTTTGAGGCCTGTTGCATATCGAAAAATGCATAATTGCCAGGTCGTAACTCATCAATTCCATCAAACTGGTTACAAGCGCAGCTTGTTGGTGTATCGCCATAGGATATTTTAAGGTTAGGAAACTGCTCTATGTAGTTCTTTTTTAACCTATTCAGCTTACCTGTGGCCTCAGAGTTAATCTGCTCAATTCTGTTTAGCTGATTATTGTATGAGTGACCAGCATGGCTTAAAAAGCCATAAAATTTGGTATTTGGGTTTGATTGGATTACTTCGATAGTTTTATTAACTGTTTCTATGTCTTCAATCTGTAACCCAGACCTGTATTGTCCCGTGTCAATTTCAATATAAACCTCAACGTGGGTTTCTATACTTTTACTAAGGAGTTTAGCATTACCAATGGATGAGACTAAAACCTGAAGATTAATGCTCTTTGCTAGTGCATTGATCTCTTCCGCTTGCTGATGGACATAAGGAAATGCAATGGTTATATCGATCCAACCATCCGATGCAAAATATTGCGCCATTGGAACAGACGAAACAGCTATTTTTCCTATTCCATAATCCCTAAACCATTTGCCAACCTCAATACTTTGGTGTGTTTTAAAATGAGGGCGAAGCTCAATTCCAAGTTTACGGGCTTTAGCCAACATAAATTCAATATTAGCCCTGCAAATCCTCTCATTTAGAATTAATGTAGGTTTAGTAAACATATGAATATGGGGGTATAGGGTTTATAGACTATAAATCAATAGAAAGACCATCGTATGCAAGACAAACATTTTCAGGTAATTCCTTTTGAACATCCTTAGATAGTCCCATTTGGTGACTTATGTGAGTTATATATGCCTTACGGGGACTTAGCTCAGCAATAAGTTTAAGCGCTTCGGGTAGAGAGAAATGGGAAATATGTTTTTGCTTTCTAAGGGCATTAATAACTAGATACTGAGTGCCAACCATCTTTTCCTTCTCTTCCTCCGATATAAAGTTAGCATCGGTTATGTAGGTTAGATTATCGATTCTAAAGCCATATACGGGCATCTTAAAATGGAACGCCCTAATGGGGATAATTCTTAAATCATTTATTAGGAAAGGTAATCCATCAATGCTATGGAGTATAATTTCTGGTGCTCCAGGATACTTATTTTCAGCAAAAATATATGAAAAGTCGCATTGCAGAGCTTTTTGAACACGTTCCTCAGCCCATATATCCATTGGTCGTTTGTTCACAAAGTTGAATGCCCTAACATCATCGATACCTGCAATATGGTCGCGATGCTCGTGGGTTAAAAGGATTGAATCGAGGTTTTTAACTTTGGCATTCAGCATTTGCTGTCTAAAGTCAGGGCCAGCATCAACAAGTATAGAACTTTCGTTATGCTCAATTAGCACAGATGTTCTAAGCCGGTGGTCATGTATATCGCGCGACTGGCAAACTGGGCAATTACATGCAATAACAGGTACGCCCTGTGAGGTTCCGGTTCCAAGAAAAGTAAGCTTCACTTTAGAAAGTTGAAATGGTTTAAGTAAAACTATGACTTGCTACTACTTGTTTTCAAAGATAAAAAAATAAGGTATAATAACACTACAATTGCTAGAATAGCAGAAGGTATTGCCGCCTCTTTGCCAAAGAGAGTGAGTGCTGTAAATACTGAGAAACCTGAGCTTTTAATGGTAGTAAGCATTTGCTGGGTGATGGCTAACTCTGAAGATAATTTTAAACTTTTGGCAATTCTACTGTAAACAAAACCTAAACCAAAGGTACCAACGGCTATGGTTATAACCACCAATAGTAACGTATTTGGTTTGGTAAAAAAAACTTCGCGATTAATCCCAACAGCAACAAATATGAGGAGGGCAAAACCCCAGTCAACAATTTTTCCTCTAACTTTTTGTACTAATGGAAAAATGGCTTTCATTCGGAGGATTTGAGCCAATATCATTGGAATTATAACAAGTTGCACCATGGTTAAAAAAAGGTCGTATGGTCTTATACCCTGATTTTTGGCAAATATTTCAACCAATACCGGTGCAACAACTATTGAAGAGATAAAAGCACCTGTTAGGGCAACAATTGCATACTCAACATTTCCCTTAAGAATGTAGGAAAACGGTATAATCGCAACACCGGGAGGGGCTGCAACAATTACCACAAAACCATAAAACAATTCTTTGCTTGGCATAAGCCACCATGCAATGGGCAAAAGTACTGCTCCAAATACAAGGTAGTTTAAAATAAAACCCATCAACAGCGTTTTGCCAATTTTTTTAGGATTATTAAGCAGAAGCAGGTTTAGACCAGTCATTGAAAAGGTCATTGTTAAACCTATTATGTAAATATTATAATCCTTAATTAGTGGTGCATAATCGCCAAAAATAAGCCCTGCGAATACCGCTAAAACAAGAATGGCGTTACGGTTAAAGAAGATATTTTTTATTAATCCCATTTCTTTTCAATTATTCATTCAAATATAGCACTTAATGCTAAAAAGTATGGATATGATCTCTTGTATTATACTGCTGAACTTTTTTTATCTTTATCAAAAAAAATGGCTGGTACACTTTACCTAATACCCACAACACTTGGTAGCGATAGATGGCAAGATGTTATTCCTCAATACGTTTCAAGTATTGCTAGGGATACAAGGCACTTTGTGGTTGAGGACATTAGAACCGCAAGACGTTATTTGTCGCGATTAGAAATGCCTGTTCCCATAAGTGAACTCCATTTTGAGCTGCTGAATGAACACTCAACCCAGCCTGAAGTTCACAAATTGCTTTTACCCTTACTGGATGGTTTGTCAGTTGGCTTGATATCTGAAGCAGGTGTTCCTGCTGTTGCTGATCCTGGTGCATCACTTGTTGCGCTTGCCCATAAGCATGGTATTAAGGTGGTTCCTTTAGCTGGACCAAGCAGCATTATAATGGCTCTTATGGCAAGCGGATTTAATGGGCAAAACTTTGCATTTGTTGGCTATCTCCCTATAAAAAGCAACGAACGAGAGCATCGAATTGTTCAGCTTGAGCAGCGGTCGCGAGACGAGAATCAATCACAACTTTTTATTGAGGCACCCTATCGGAATAATCAACTTTTAAGCAGTCTAGTAACTACGCTTAAGCCTGAAACATTACTTCATATTTCGTGCGACTTAACTCTACCTACTGAACTAACGCTTTCGCAAAGTGTAAAGGAGTGGAAAAGGAAAATGCCCGATCTGCATAAGCGACCGAGCATTTTTGGAATACATTCAGCATAGCCAGCAATTATTCATTGCTAACAATAGTATTGGTTTTTTTCAGAACCCTTAAATCAAATATTAGTGGAGTGTAGGGATGTATTGTTGATGAACCACTTACACCATATGCAAATTCACTTGGAATTAGGATTTTTACATTGGTAGAAGTTTGTAAGTTTTTTAGGGCTAATGAGAAACCCGGAATAAAGTCACTGCTACCAACCTTAACGCTAATTGGTTCATATTTTTTTTGTGTCTCACTTTGTATGTCGTAAATATCATTCTCTTTGGCAACCTCAATTATATTGGTATCAAATACAAAGCCGTCAACAAAAGAACCACTATAGTATAGATTAACTGTTTCTCCTTCACTAATACTATCGCGTCGTTCTGCAGCATAATCATTGTCTGTGGTATTTTCAAGGAAATAAACTCCATCAACTAAAGCATCTTCAATAACTAGTTCAGGATAGTTCTCACTAATATATTCTTCAATTAGCTGCTGCTCATATTCCTTTGGGTCAGCGATTACTTTTTTAAGCTCAACATCAAAAATAAGAGAAGAATAGGGGTGTAAACCTTGATAACTCCTACTACCATATGCTAACTTTGAAGGCATAATGAATCTTGCAATTCCACCTTCTTTCAAGTGGGTTAAACCCTCTTGTAAGCCCTTGATCATAGTTGCTGCCGAAGGATTATACTGTTTATAAGTTGGAGCATAGTGAATGCGGGCGGAGTAAAGTTCATGAAGTTTTGCTGTGCTTTTAATGGTTGTTTCAAAAACATAATCGTCTAGACTACGACCTGTATAATCAAAAAGCAAAAAATCATCTTCGCTAGGTGTTGTTCCAGTACCCTCCTGCTCAATAATAAGGTACAGACCCGACGCAGTAGGTTCAGCATTAGGGTAGTGAATGCTCATATATGCTTGTAACCTTAAAAGTTCATCAGATTCACTCTCGTCAATCACTTTCTCACATGAAGAAAGGGCAATAATTCCTAAAACAGCTAAAGGCAAAAAAAGGTACTTTCTCATCTTCTTATTCATTATTTAGTCTTAATACTATCGAGCATTATATTGTAAAGCATGGGTTCGTATGGATTAATACTATCGTTACCAAGAATACCAAAAGCAAGGCATGACGGCAAAACTAGCTGAGCTTGTTCACCCTTTGAAAGTCGAAGAAATCCATATAAAACCCCTTCGATAAAATTTTTTTTATTCAGGATAACTTCCTTTGATTCAGTTGGCAGTACAATAGCATTACTATTGTGTAGCGATTGCCCCTGATACTTAACGTATAGGGTATCGCCTATTGTAAAATCAGAATCATTTTCCGTATGCTCAAGAACGTTTATCCAAAAGCCTATAGTATCTAAAGTAAACCCTTGCGAACTAGCCACAAAGTTATTGATAAAATTTTGCTCTTGAAAAATTTGTTGGTTTTTAACGTAAATTATGAAGATATCGTATGCTAAAGGTGACCAGGGCGGGATTGTTCCGACAGAATTTTCTTGAAAACCCAACTCTGCGGTGAAAAGTACCGTGCCCCATTCATTCTCACGGCATAGCATTAAACCCCGGTTTAATCCCTCAATAAAATTTGATGTTCCTGCTATTGTTTTAAGAGGCTCAAATTCCCTAACGGAGGTATCGAGATTAAGCACTTCGGCAATCTCAAGGATATTGGTGTCGAACACATCCCCATCTAGAGTGTAGCCAATGTACCAGAATGCAATGGAGTCGTTTGGTGCAATTCTATTCCCAAAACCTTTTATCCGCGTTGCATAGTAAACGCCATTTTGCTTGGTATATTCAAGCCTATTAGTCTTTAAAAAACTTTCGATTTTTGACTCACCTGAGATTCTTCTATCATCATCTGTTGAGTTCTCACAGCTGGATAGAAAAAACACAAGAAACAGAAAGGAAAGAAAAAGCCTATTGGTCATTTGTTTTTTGGTTTTACCTCAATAACCTCTACTTCAAAAATTACCGGTGTAAATGCTGGCACAATTCCGGTGGAGCTTCCTCCTTGGCCAAAAGCCATGTGTGATGGAATGATGAAAATCGATCTTTCTTGTGGGTACATCATTCCTATAGCCTCTTCTAGCCCTTGGATTACCTGCCATTTTTGTCCATAAACAAATTGAAATGCCTCATCCCTTTTTCGGGTTGAATCAAAGTATTTTCCGTTGAAAAACCTTCCTTCATAATGAACGGTAATGGTATCGCCAACTTGTATCTTATTGCCAGTACCTTGCTTAATGGGGATATAGTAAATTCCGGATGCAGTTTGTTCAAAATCATTGGTTTGCTCATCAATGTATTGCTTAAGGAGCACTTTCTCATATTCACCAAAATCTTCAATCCAGTGCAAAAAAGTTTCCTTTTCGCGCTGGTAGGCTTTTTCGGTTAGTATGCCAAGCATTTTTATATCAACCCTAAGTAAATCACCAACTTTAAAAAATCTAGGGGTAGTGGTCTCAATGGTCTTGGTGAAAAAATCGTCAGCAGAGAGATAAAAAGTAGCGCTATCACCAGCGGCTAGCATGGTAAAACACTCATCAATTGACCCAATAAATTGTGGTTCAGTAAGTTGAAAGGTTCTTGCACCCTGAAAAAAGATAGAATCGTTTGGTGTACGATAGGTAACAAGAACGTTAACAAAGTCGGTGGGCTGTGCTTTTTGGTCGGTTTCTCCAATAGTTATTAGCTTGTAGTGAATATTCGATTTGGTTACGCTAAAACTAGGATATAATTTGGAATTGTTACCACAGCTGGAAACTAATACCACAACTGCCAAAAGTGCTAGTATTTTAAGGTGCTTCATGCGAGAACCGCTTTTAAGTTTATCCTTACTTGGGGTAAAGTTAATTAAAATAGCCTAATTTTTTATTACTGTTAGCAATTCAATATCAAAAACTAGAATTGCTAAAGGAGGAATCTTATCATTATCACCAATTAAACCATGTCCAAGGTGAGGAGGGAGGATAAATTTTCCTTTCTGTCCATCTTTCATCAGTAGAACTGCCATCTCCAATCCCGATTCAACGCCACCCTTTCCCACAAGGAACTCTTTTGGTTTATTGCTTTTAGTTTTGTAGCACTCGGTACCATCAAGAAGTGTTATCTTATAGTTTAATACTACAATATCGTTGGTTTCTACCTGTTCGCCAGTTGATTCGCCCCAAACCAGATAGAATAGGCCTGCTTTATTCTCTTGCATCCCAACAAGTTGCTGCCTTTCAATATAGGCTTCTATTTGTTCCTTGTCCTTTTCTACAAGTAGCCTATTTAAATGCTCAAGTTGTTTTCTGGCTTCGTTTGGATTTAGAACCTTTGCATTATCGTTGGTTTTTTGCCTGCAACCAACTAAAACAAAAATAGCAATTAGTACAAGGATGATTTTATTTTGCATACTACGCATTTAGCTGGTCAGAATATTCTTCGATAATTTTAATAAATATTTCTTCAGTTTCAGCAAGGGTAGTAAAAGATTTTCCTCCTGCAGCATTCTTATGCCCACCACCGTTAAAAACTTTCTCGCTTATTAAATTGGCAGGGAAATTACCTCTAGAACGTAACGAAACTTTTACATGATTAGTATTCTCAATAAAAAGGGCAGAAAAAACAATATTTTTTATCGATAAAGGATAATTAACAAGGCCTTCGGTATCGCCTATTCTATAACCAAATTGCTTAAGTTCCTTTTTTGTAAGTGATATATAAGCTGCTCTGTGCTTTGGATAAACTTTCATTTTATTTGCAAGTGCATAACCAAGCAACTTCATTCTACCCTCAGAGAATGTATTGTAAACATTCTGCTGAGCTGTTTCAATATCGATACCCATTTTAACAAGTTGGGCAACAATCTCAAAGGTTCTGGGATTAGAACATCCATAGCTAAAGGAACCAGTGTCGGTCATTATGCCTGTGTAAATGCACATTGCTGCATCAGGCGTAATAAGTTGTTGACCTTTAAGGGCAATGGCAAATTCAAATACAAGTTCGGCAGTAGAGCTAACATTAGTATCCGATAGGGTATAGTTAAATTCATCAGAAGGGAACGGATGATGGTCGATAAGGATTTTTATTCCTTTTGCTCTTGCAAAATCGTCACTCAGTTTCTCTAGTCTTGACGAGCCATTATAATCAAGCGAAAAAATGATGTCAGCATTAGCTAGTAGTCTTTTTGCTTCTTCTTTTTGCTTCGAATATTTTATAATTCCATTTGCCCCAGGGAGCCAAGCAAGGAAGTCGGGAACATCATTAGGTAGTATCATTTCTGCTTCAAGTCCCAATTCTTTTAGGATATAGTACAATCCCAGAACCGAACCGATTGCATCACCATCAGGATTGTGGTGCGATGTGATGATAATATTTTGGGTAGGGACTAGTATCTGTTTGATTCTCTGAATTTCCGATGGAAAGAAGTTGCTCATACAATAAAGGTGTTTTATCAAATTTCAAAGTTAACACAAAAAAAACATGTGCACAGTCAAAAAATCTTGCTAAATTAGGGGTTTAAACATGAATAGAAATGGAAAACAACAGAACTTTTGCGCTTATAAAGCCTTGTGCCGTTAAAAATAATCATTATGGTGAAATTATTCACTTGATTATCAAAGCTGGTTTCACACTTAAGGCTGTGAAGATGATAAAACTGAGCATTGAAGAAGCAAGACAGTTTTATGCCATGCATACGGGCAAGGAGTTTTTCGATAGGCTAACAAGTTTTATTAGCTCAGGACCTTTAGTTGCTCTTGTGCTTGAGAAAGAGAATGCAGTTGAAGAATATCGGAAGCTAATTGGGGCAACCGATCCCGCAAAGGCTGAACAAGGTACAATAAGGCAAAGGTTTGGTGAGAGCCTTACAAAAAATGCTGTTCATGGTGCCGATAGCCCTGAGAATGCACAGAAGGAATGGTCGTTTTTCTTTCCTCAGATGGAGATACTTGATTAACTGTGAAAATTAGTGCCTAAAGCATTATCTTAGAACAATATCCTTAATACTTTCTGAGCCTAAATACTTGTTTAAGGCAGCAGTAATTCTCGATCGTTGCATAGATAGTTCCTGACGCAGAGTAGCGTTTTTTAGTTGGATTATTAGTTTTCCGTTTTTATAGAATACGCTAAGCGTAAGTTTGGCAATGTTTGGGCCCATTACCGCAGGCCAAGCATTAACAATTTCGGCTTCATTTATTCTATCGATGTGCTTGTACTGCTCTAAAAATTCTTCAATGGCTTCGCCAAGGCTAAGTGTATTCGATTTTCGGGCCATTCCTGATTATTTTTGGGCTGTTTCTACTATCTGTCCTTGCTTAACGGTAAATACCTTATAGCCAGTGTTAATCTTATCTAAAATAACATCAAGCCGTGCTTTGCTTGTATCGGTTATAAATATTTGACCAAACTCATCGTTTGCCACAAGCTTAATAAACTGTTCAACTCGGTTCATATCCAACTTATCAAATATATCATCGAGCAGAAGGATGGGCTTAATTCCTGATAACTTTTGGATAAAATTGAACTGTGCAAGCTTAAGTGCAATGAGGTAGGTTTTTTGCTGTCCTTGTGATCCCTCTTTTTTTATTGGATGATTATTGAGGGTGAGCACTAGGTCGTCCTTATGTATTCCCCTGCTTGTGTATTGCAGAATTCTATCTTTCTCAATATTCTCTTTTAGCAAAGGCATAAACTCACTTTCTTGCAGATCTGATTGGTAAACAAGCTCAACTTTTTCGGCTCCACTTGATATTGCTGTATAGTAATGTTGGAATATAGGCGAAAGTTTTTGGGTAAACTCATTTCTTTGGGTAAAAACTGGCTTTGCAAGTTCGCTTAGTTGCTCATCTATTACCTCAAATAGTTCTTGGTTAAAGCCTTGCCCTCTTGTTATACTTTTTAAAAGTTTATTTCTGTTAGCAATTAGCTTGTTGTACCGTATTATATCCTGAAGGTAAGGGTTATTGTACTGCGAGATTACACCATTCATAAACTTTCTGCGCTCCTCGCTGCCATCAAGAATTAGCGATGAATCGGTAGGGGATATAATCACCACAGGTATAAAACCAATATGCTGAGCTAAACGCTGATAATCTTTACCGTTGCGCTTAAATGTTTTCCCGGCTTCTCTTTTTACGGCGCAGTATATATTTTCTAACTTTTCGTTACGTTCATATGCACCTTGTATGACAAAAAACTCCTGATTATGCTTAATATTCTGATAATCGATGGAATTGAAGTTGCTTTTGCACATTGAAAGGTAAAAAATGCTGTCGAGCAAGTTGGTTTTTCCTTCTCCATTATCGCCAACAAAGCAATTAATTTTCGGATGCAACTCTATCTCCGCATGTTCATATGATTTGAAATTCAGTAAGGTAAGTTGCTTTAAATGCATCCTGTGTACTTAATTGTTTAAACTATACAAAGGTATACAGAAAAACCTAATGAAAATAGTTTGGTAAATATTTCAACATAAGTTAAAAACCATTACTTTTGCGCTTGCTAATCATTTTTTCGAAAAAAGCTGAAACACATATAAATTGATATTTATTCTTTATTAATCTTAAGTATGGCAAAGTCAAAAAAGCAAGTACAGGACACAGGTGCAGAATCGCTAGAGAATGCGTTAACCAGAACCGAACAGTACATTGAGAATAACCAGAGGAGCCTAACAATCATAGTGTTGGCCATCATCGTAATTGTGGGTACTTTTTTAGGATACCGTAAACTTTACATCGCTCCTATGGAGAAAGAAGCTCAATCGCAAGTATTTGCAGCCGAGCAGTATTTTGAAAGAGATTCTTTTAACCTAGCCCTCCATGGTGATGGTAACTACCTGGGTTTTATTGATATAATTGATAGCTACAGCCCTACAAAGGTTGGGAATTTAGCACGTTACTATGCAGGCATATCGTACCGAGAGCTTGGCGAATACGAAGAAGCAATTGATAATCTTAAGCGCTTTAGCCCTAAGGATAAGATGATTGGTTCCGTTGCTTATGGCGCCATTGCCGATTGCTATGTTGAACTTGGTAAGCTTGATGCAGCAGCAAAGCAGTATGTTAAAGCGGCTGATTATGGAGCGAATAACTTTTCTTCCCCAATCATGTTGATGAAGGCAGGAATGGTTTATGAAGAACTTGGGAAAAATGCTGAAGCACTAAAAGTTTATGAAACCATCAAGTCAGATTATCCTAAATCGAATGAAGCTCGTGAGATTGACAAATATATCGCTAGAGCTAAGATAAATTTATAATTTCACAATAAATATTTCTGAAAACCAACCCCATAAAGGTTGGTTTTCTTTATTTTTGTTCCTAGTAATTGAATTCTAAAATAATTAAACCTCATAGACATGGCAACTAACCTCAAAAATTTATCAACCTACGATTCTGCTAATGTACCCTCGGGCAAGAAGATGAAATTTGGCATCGTTGTATCCGATTGGAACCCTGCGATTACCCATAAATTGCTTAAGGGTGCACACGATACCTTAATGGAACATGGTGTAAAAGAGGATAATATACTAGTAAAGCATGTTCCCGGCAGTTTTGAGCTTATAATTGGTGGTCAATTTATGGCTGAGTATGCCGATTTGGATGGAGTAATTTGTCTTGGATGTGTAATACAGGGTGAAACTCCTCACTTCTCTTACGTTTGTCAGGGTGTAACCCATGGAATTGCCGAATTGAACATGAACTACAATATTCCCTTTGTTTTTGGCTTACTTACAACCAATACCCTTGAGCAGGCTCAGGATAGAGCAGGAGGGAAGCATGGAAACAAAGGAGTTGAAGCAGCGATTACGGCTATAAAAATGGCTGATTTGCAACGAGAAATGGAAGAATTAGATGAATAGGCCATGGCCTATCCATCTATTTTTTCTTTGTTTGGTATGTTCTCCAAAAAGTCAAGAAAGCGCTTAAACAGTCTGTAGTACAAAACAACATAAAGGAGAATTGTTGTTAGCCAGATAACCACAATATTTACCCAATAGGTACTGATATATACCCCAAATACTTCTTTTACGGGTGCATAAAAGTGTGCCCTTACAAGATGATTCTCCGGTATGAGGTAAATTGGGTCTATTTTCTGAATAAGTTTGTTTTTGTATTCAATTATTCTTTCAACCTCAGAGGTATTCCTTACAAATTCAGTTAAGGTCTCATTGTAGTAGTTCCTTTTTAATTTCAGGAAAGCCTCGCGTTCATTATCATTGGTTTGTTTCGATGAGATTAGGCTATCCTTTTTGGAACTAGCCTTGTTGTATAGTTTTACGTAGTAGAGTCGCAAATGCTCAAGATGATTATTGAGATTGCTCAGAAGTTCTGGACTGATATCATTGTAGTTAAGTTGATTTATCTGCTTAAATGGTAATTGCGATCCAGAAACGCTATTGGCTTCGTAATTAAGCTCATTCTTTATAACCAATAAAGCCGATTCAATCTCACTCCGTTTAATGGAATTATTGATGTTCCTCTCGCATATCGACACCTTATTCTCAAGCGTTCTAAGCCAATAGTTACGCTTGTAATCCGATATGCTCATGGCCTGGTCGTAATAGTAGAATGGCTTTTGATATTTATTGTTGATAAACTGATTTACGGCAAGGGCCTCATATGCCCATCGAGCTACAATAATTTCGCCATATGGCGGAATACTGCTAGGCGACGATACAGAGGGGTTTAATTTTTCAAACTTAACGATTATACCGCTTAGTATAATCTGAGGAATAACCAAAAAGGGTATTAGAATGTAGATTGTGACAACGGTTTTGAAACTATCGGAAATTAGTAAGCCCAGCATATTTGCCGATACCCAAGTACTAAACAGTACAATCCAATATTCAACGTACATGCCCTTTATCTCAAGTATGGTATTTCCAATAAGCACAAATGCTAAAGCTTGTATTGCGGATAAAAAAAGAAGAATTGCAACCTTCGACATTAGGTAGCTGCTCCAGCTAAGATTCAGAAAACTTTCACGTTTCTTTATCTTCCTATCCTTAATAATTTCTTCTGCACTAACGGTAAGCCCTACAAAGAATGCAACAATAACCGACATGAATAGGTAAACAGGGAGGTTGCTGTTGTCCATTAGCGTATAGCCGTAAACGTTGGCGGCATCAACGTTGTGGTACTTTATAATGTACGCTAAAAGGAAAGCAAGTATAGGAGCCTCTAATAGGTTGATAACCATATACTGTGTATTGGCCAATTTGCTAAGTACATCGCGCTCAACAAATACCCGCAGCTGTTTAAACCATTTAGGAATTTTAAAGAGATTAATGGGTAGCTCATCAGGGATATCGTAGTTCTTCTCCTCGTTTTGCTCAACCTCGTTATAGAATTCGTACCACTCAGTAGGACTGGTTTTTCGGGTTCGAGTAGGATTTCCGTACTCATCCAATACGTTTGCTTCAACTATGTTAAAAACTTGCTCAGGATTAACATTACCACAAGCGGTGCACTCACTCTCGTTCCAGTTTGCATGCTGCACCTTCGATTTAAAGTAGATAATCGATTCAATAGGGTCACCATTGTAAATTAGATAGCCTCCGGTATCAAGAATTAGTAACTTGTTGAACATCTTAAAAATATCCGACGAGGGCTGATGGATTACAACAAAAACTAGTTTTCCCTTAAAGGTAAGCTCTTTAAGTAAATCGAGAATATTTTCAGAGTCGCGTGAGCTTAATCCGCTGGTTGGCTCATCGAGGAAAAGGATTGCGGGTTCACGGATTAGTTCAAGGGCAATGTTTAACCTTTTGCGTTGTCCACCGCTAATCTTTTTGTTCAGTGGCGAGCCCACTACCATATCCTTTATCTCGTGCAAGCCAAGGCTTAATAGCATATCATTAACAGCCTTTAGAACTTGCTCCTCGGTATAGTTATCGAAACATAGCTTTGCGTTGTAGTAGAGGTTCTGGAAAACGGTAAGTTCTTCAATCAGAAGATCGTCTTGTGAAACAAATCCTATTAACCCTTCAATCTCTTCGGCTTGTCTATGAATATCGGTTCCGTTAATGCTTACGCTTCCGCTATTAGGCATTTCTGAGCCGTTTAGCACATTTAGCAGTGTCGATTTTCCCGCTCCCGATGCGCCCATAATGCCTACTAAATGTCCCGATTCAAGTGCAAAATTCATTTTGTGTAACCCAAACTTGCCCCCTTTAAACTTGAAGTCAAGGTCTTTAGCCTCTAATAGGATCTTCTCCTTTATTTTATCGAGTGTAAAAAGTGCTACAATGTCGCTATAGTAAACAGGAGTGAGCTTAGGATTACGAATTGACGAACCTGCATTAAGTACAAAAACTTTTTCTTTGTGAAGCAGATGGCCGTTTAGATAAAGTTCCTCATCGCCACAGTAGCGAAGGAAATAGATATTGGCAAGTTCAACCCAAATTATCCTAATCTCTCCACGGAGAGAGGGTAGTTTTATGTGCCTAATCTCCTTTGAGTGAGTATTTTCCTTATCGTTAATAACTAATACATTATCGTAATCAGGTAAATCGGTTAAATTATCGATAACAAACTTATGGATACGGTTGAATTCATTTTCAGGGATAAAGAAAGTTTCGGCAACCGTTGATATAAATGCCATTTCCTGTTCGGTAATCGTTCCATCGTTCGATTTAACAAACTCAAGCAATCTTACAACAACTACAACCTTTTGTTGCTGAGTAAGTTCTTCGTTTATGTGAGTACAAATTTTAAGAACTCTTACGGAACTCGATGAGGTACGTTTCTTGGTTAGGCTTTTCTCGCTTTGCTTCTCTTGATAAAGCTCATAGTAGTAATCGAAAACCTTTAGGTATTCTCTAACAAGTTCCTGATTGAGTTGTTGCTTTAGGAACGATTCAACAACTGAACGCCTGTCGAATTTATCATCCTCATTCTGCTCTGTTTCGGGGTGGCCAATAATTGCAAAAAGTTGCATTAAGGCCTTTAGAATGGACTCACTCATGCGCTTATTTTTTAGAGATTACCAAGGTTTACTATGGCTTATAACCTATAAGCAGCATAATGTGCCCAGGAACAAACTTTGCCGATTTAACATCTACCTGAATAATGCAAGTAACTGTTGATGAGAACTTGAAGTCCCAGTATGGTGTGTAATCGTAGGCTGTGTTAGTAAATAGTAGGTTTTTTTCAGTATCGAAAACAGAAAAAACCACATTGCTGTGCTTCAGGTTTGTACATGCTACAATTCGGTAGGTGTTATCGCCAAAAAAAGTGGTAGTAAACTCAGCCTTCTGATCGGGCTTTAGCGGTGCAAAGTATTCCTGCCCGTCAGAAATAAAATCGGGGGCGAAGTAGAGTGAGCAGATATTTTGTAATTGCAATAGCTGTGCATTAGTTTTTTGGCTGAAAATAAAAACTGAAATAATGACAAGAACAACTGCAAAAAGTTTTTTATTCATAGTTAAATAGTGTGTTATCAATTCCTTACTCAACTACCGATTTCCTTAAATCTTCTACTTTTTGGCTAATTATATCGAGATGGTACTCTGACATTATTACCCGGGATTGACTGTTAATATAGATAATTTTATTGGCTTCGTCAATTTTTGGCTCTTTGTAAGAGTATGAGTAGATTATTCCATCAAATTCGTAGGCTAAATCAATAAGTTTATCAATAAGTGCAGTGTAATCTGCCGATTTATAGTAGAGCGGCGAGAGTACCTCAATTAAGTTATCGAGTGGGTGCTTTTGCTCCCCAACCCTGTTTATAACATCTCTGTTGGATGTTGATTGAGCTATTGTGGTTAGTAGGTAAAGGCTCTCAATCCATCCTCCGGCAAGTATTAAAGAGCCCACCTCGTTCCTGTCGTTCTCACGCAAAAAGCCATCGGCTTTTCTGTAGGAACTGCTAAGCAAAACTAATAGTGAATCTTGATTGGTTATGTTCTTCTCAATATTGCTAAAGAATTGAATATCAAAGGCTGGGCTAATACCTAGTTCTTCCGAAAGATGTTTAAGTACGTTAAGGTAGGTAATCGACTCTGGTGTTCGGTTGTAGATATTAAGATAGCTTAGGTTAGTACCATAAACACCAAAGTTTAATGCTTTTTTGAAATTGGTATTGTAACGTTTAGTGTTTCTGGGATTATTGAGAATGGCCTCGTTAAAAGGTATGTTGTGCGATTTAACTAGCTGTGCAACTTGATATGGCGATGGAAGAGGGAAAAGGGAACCATCGAATTGGATTAGGAAAGAGAGCGTATCGGGTTTATGGGATTGACTTATTGAATCGGATTTTTTTGTTTCCGTTCCGGATTTACACGACCAAACAAGAAAAAATAATATGGGTATTAAGAGAAAGCAAAACCTTCTAGTATTTCTATATAATGGCATTTAGTTCTTGATTTGGTAATATTTTATGCAAGTAAAAAAAAAAAAGTGATATATCAAAGTAAACAACAGCCCATCAGTTAAACATATATTGTTATTTGCTATTTCCTAAGTTTATTTAAACCATGCATTTGCAATAAGATAATAATAATTTGAATTTCAAATGCTACTGCAATGTAAAGGTTAACAATAATCTAACCCAGATTAATTTTGGCTATAGATTTTATTGGATGCTGTTTGGTGTACTTATTTTGTAAAACATCAAACAATTGTAAATCCCCATCGAAAGTATTGACTTACCAACTTTTTTCAAACATTATTGAATAGTAATTTACATGGTAGTAATGCAAAACTTTTCTACTTTTGCAGGCTGTTAAAAACAAACTTATCTGTTGAAAACATCCATTTCATACTCCAGAGTTTGGAGCATTGCATACCCTATTATTATTGGAAGCGTTGCACAAAACGTTATTAACGTTACCGATACAGCGTTCTTGGGTCACCTAGGCGAAACAGCTTTGGGTGGAGGTGCTATTGGTGGACTTTTTTACATGACCCTAATAATGCTTGGTTGGGGATTTGGCGTAGGTACTCAAATTGTTGTTGCCCGAAGGTATGGTGAGGAACAATATAGGCCCATTGGTAGAACCATTGAGCATGGTTTCCTTTTTCTAATGACATTGGCGTTGGTTATTTTCTTGCTGGTTAAACTTTTTGGTAACCAACTGCTGATGTACATTGTTGATTCAGAAAGCATTGTTAACACTAGCAGAGAGTTTATTAATTTCCGTATCTGGGGAATTTTCTTTGCGCATACTAACTTTTTGTTCCGAGCCTTTTATGTGGGCATTAGCCGAACTAGGGTAATTACCCTAACCACCATAGTAATGGTTCTTGTGAACGTTTTTCTTGACTATTCACTGATGTTTGGTAATTTTGGATTCCCCGAGTTGGGCGTAGGTGGCGCAGCGTTAGCATCTGTTATTGCAGAAATTTCATGTACACTAGCATTTATAGCCTATACGCTACTCCGTGTCCCAATTAAAAAATATAGACTTTTCAGTTTCAAGGTTTTTAGTATTCGTTTACTCATGCGAACTTTAAAAGTATCAATACCCATGATGCTTTTGAATTTTATTTCTTTCTCAGTATGGTTTATATTCTTTTTAATAATTGAAAAGAGGGGAGAGAGCGAATTGGCTATTTCAAACATTGTCCGTTCTGTTTATGTCATACTGCTAATCCCGATAATGGGATTTTCATCTGCAACAAGCTCGCTGGTAAGCTATGTTATTGGCAAGGGGCGAGAGAACGAGGTTTTAGCGACCATTGGAAAGATTTTAGTGCTTTGCGTTGCCGGTGTCCTTTTAATCGTTCTACCCTGCTCAATTTTCCCAGAGCAACTATTGTCAATTTATACTAGAGATGCACATCTAATTAGTATGGGCGTTCCATTAATTTACATAATTGCTTTCTCATCCGTATTATTGGGGTTTGGCAATATCCTTTTCAGTGGTGTTTCAGGTACTGGCAAAACCAATATTTCTTTGGGTATTGAGATCGGAGCACTGACGCTTTATGTTGGTTATACTGCCTTAATGGTAGGGTACTTTAACGTAAGCGTTACGGTGGCTTGGACAGTAGAAATACTATACGCTCTATTGCTTTCGTTATTATCGTATGCGTACCTTAAATCGAATAGATGGGTAGGATTGCGAGTTTAGACAGTTATTGCCTTTTGCAGAACCGATGTATTAAAAGGTAAGCTTGCTTTATTCCCATTTCGCCTGCTTTACCCAAATCGCTACAGGCTAACTCATTTTCTCTTTGCATCAACCTTATTAAGCCTCGGTTGTACCATGCTTGGGCAATATTGGCATTATGTTCAATGGCTAGCGAGTAATAGAGCACTGCATTCTCAAACTGATACGATAGGGTGTATAGATTTCCTAAATTGTAGAGGAAGTAAGGATTGTTGGGATGCACTCTTACTAATTCTTCAAGCAGTTTAATGGGGTCAGCGTAGGCTTCAGATTGATTCGCTTTGCTACCTTTATTTACAGTGCTAGGGGTGGATGTTGTCATGTTGAGATTTAGTGAGCCAACTTTATCTTCGAACGAGGCAATAAACGTAACCATTTCAGCCTGAGCCACAGCCATATTGTTAAATGCTATCGGATTGTTTGGCTTTAAGTCAATAGCCTTTTGGTAGACTTCAATTGCCGAATTGTACCTTTTTCGTTCGCTGTGTTCCATCGCTTTAAGTAAAAGCGATACCCAACTCGTAGCATCAACAATTGAATCGATATGCTCTACGCCTCTTTCCGTTGATAGGGTAAGCATTATGCCTTTAAGCATAAGATCTGCGTTGAGCGTGTCCATTGCCATAAACCCTTGTGAATAAACGTTCTGGCTTACCGTTTCAGTGGCAATAACCTTGAAAAAGGGGAGTATGTCCACAGATTTCGACTCGTACTCATCAATAAATGGGATTGATGTTCGGGGTGTAAAATCGGAGCTAAATGCTATTAGGTCGTTAAAGTTTGATGTTGTGTCGGTTAGAGGGTTTGTGTGCCTTTCACTATACAGTTCAGCAATACTTTGTGCATAGTTTCTGTCCATTTGCGATTTGTAATAGTTGCCCAATCGGGCATGGGCACTAGCTCTACCCATGTAGGCGTTGGCAAAATCGGGAAAGATTTCAATTGCAGTGCTAAAGTTCTCTATTGCTTGGTTATACTGCTCAAGATTGGCCTGTAATATCGCTTTATTGTAATAAACTAGAACATTTTCGGGGTTAAGTTTAATCACTCTGTCAAAATCGGCCAAAGCATTTTTATACTCTTTAATCTTCCAATAAATAATCGCCCTGTTGTATATGCTGAGTGCATTATCGGGGGATATATCTATGGCTGTATTTATATCGGCTAAGGCCAAGTTGTCTTGGTCAATCTCGCTATGGGTTAGGGCACGGAAAAAGTAGCTTACCGAACTTAGCGAATCAAGCGAGATGGATTTATTTAAATCGTCGAGTGCAAGATTAAACTTATTCATTTGGAAGTACAATCTCCCTCTTTTCCCAAAAGCCTCGGAGTAGAATGGGTTCAGAATGGTTGCCCTAGAGTAATCGGCCAAAGCACTTAACGTGTCGCCTTTGTAAAGTTTGGCACTACCCCGGTTTAACCATGCATCAATATTTTTTGACTGTAGCTGAATTACCCTGGTAAAATCACCTATAGATTTTTCTATTTGATTCATTAGCAGATAGGTTATCCCTCTACTGTAGTATCCATCGGGCGAATTTGGTCTGAGGTCAATTGTAGCCTCAAAATCGTTTAAAGCTTGCTGATGCTTTGACAGATTGCTAAGCACAATGCCTCGGAATAGGTAGGCTTGTGAATATACAGGGTTAAACTTTATGGATTTTGAGAAATCTTGCTGTGCACCAATAAGATCGTTGAGGTTATACTTAGCTACACCCCTTAAAAACCAAGCCTCGGCTATTGTTGAGTCTGCTTTAATTAGCGTATTTAATGATTGAATTGCTTGTGAGTATTCCTCAGAGCCGATTAGTGTTCTGGCTCTATTAAAGAAGTAGTGCTTATTTAGTTGTGCATTTGCCGTGCTACATAAAAGTAAAACAGTAGCTATGGTTAAAAATGCCAGTTTTAGTATTTGTTTCACCAATAAGTATATTGTTGCACAAAAGCATTACAATTTTACATCGCCAATATTGTGCATTGTTTTAATAACTCTTTGTTGATATGTTTTCATATAGGCTGAGGGCTTTGCAGGGTTTCTCTTCAGCGGACTTGGCAGAACAGTCATCATCAGCGCTGCTTCGCTTTTGTTTAGGTCTTTTGCACTTTTCTTAAAGTATTTCTTCGATGCCGCTTCAATTCCGTATATCGATGGTCCAAACTCAGCCACATTAAGATAAACCTCCATTATGCGCTTTTTGCTCCAAAGGGTCTCAATAAAAACGGTAAATCCAGCTTCAAAAACCTTTCTAGTCCAGGTGCGATTATGCCAAAGATAAACGTTTTTGGATACTTGCATGCTAATGGTACTAGCCCCTCTAAATCTTTTGCCCTGTGTAATGTCTTTCTTGGCTTTTCTAATCGACTCAAAGTCGAAACCATTATGAGTAGGAAAAAGATTGTCTTCAGCAGCAATGGCTGCTTTAACCACATGGGGTGAAATTGATTTGATACTAACCCATTGCCTATTTACTGGTTTAAATTGGGTAGAACTGTTAACGAAATACCTCTCAGCCATAAGCCAGGTTGTTGGTATGTTTACCCAACGATGCAAAATTACAGTGCCCGTAGTTGCTGAAAAAGCGGCAATAAAAAGGATTATTAAACCCTTAAAATACCAGTTTAATGAACTAATCCTTTTAGGTGTATCGTTCTCATCGATGATTGGCATATTGCTGCTCATGAAAATTGTTTGATACAAATCTAGCAAAAAGGGTTAAGTGAAGGTAATTGTTTAATCAATTTTAGCTAAAGCATAAAAGAGGAGCAATGACTTACCCATTATTCCTCTTTTACAATTATTTACGAATAGGTAAAAATTAGGGTTTTAGTATCGCTTTTAACAAATAGTTTGAGTTCGAATAATGATAATATCAACAATTATATTGAGAAGTTTTCCAAAGGTTTTTTCAATCTGAGTGGTTTTACGGGAATGGTTAAACATATTATGTAAATCGCATAAAATAGGGAATTGTGCCATTATTTTGCGAATTGTTCGATTTCTTCCACTTGATATACTCTTACACC
Source organism: Bacteroidales bacterium UBA5349 (assembly GCA_002410065.1). GTDB lineage: Bacteria > Bacteroidota > Bacteroidia > Bacteroidales > Tenuifilaceae > Perlabentimonas. The sequence continues at coordinate 52,778 of DHQB01000009.1, forward strand.
ATATTCTTCAAGTTTATCTTCAATATAATACTTATGGTCAATTCCTATTGCAACCAATATGTTCTTGTTAGGGTTCTCAGCAATTACCTTCAGTATGTTATCAACAATATGATTGTTCCTTGTATTTTCAAATTCCACAATAAAAGCATATTCGGGATATTGAGTAAAAAGGTGATATTTAAATTCACTTTTAGCCTTCCATAAGCGGGTAATATAGCGTGAGTTGATCTCCTTGAAATCTTTGTTTTCGAAGTACTCATTAGAAAGTAAAAACATTCCTCCAATTAAGGTGATATCAGAACTAAGAGTGGTATCGTTGAAGGCTTTTCGTTGTAATTCTTGCCATCTCTCGCCTTGCTCATTGTTCCACCAATCAATGCCATAAATTGGTGTCTGATCCTTTTGAGCCAAGGGAATCATAAAGTTAATAAAATCGTAGGGAGTTCCCCTAAAACTGCCATCTTCAACATATTTATGTTGCGTCTCAACACAAAGAACATCAGGCTTTAGTAGATTGTAAATTTCCCCCATTCTTTCATATGTGTAGTATTTGGCTGTTTCATGGCTCTTATGGATACCGCCCAGTACGAAAACTCCTGAGGTAGACTGACCTATTGAACTAAAACAAATAGGCAAGGACAAAGTGCTTACAAAAATGAGTATTAAATAAAAATTTGTTTTCATGTGCCTGTTTTTTTAACTAAAAGAAAGATTTTATACTAAAATCAAACAAAAGAGTAGAATTCTGATTCAAATTTGATAAAAAACCCGGCATTTTGTTTAAAAATGCCGGGTAATAATTGCAGAATTTATAATTATTGCAAAATAATTATTTTAGAAACTATCTTATTTTCAAATTGTACTGAAATGAAGTGTACCCCAGGTCTTAAAGCAGAGACGTTCAGAGGAAGCAAATCTTTGTCCATCACAGTTTCTTTGGACATTACCCTTTGACCGAACGAATTATGTATTTGGATTACGACTCTTTTATTGTTAAAATCAGTTGTTTTGACATAAATGATATCCTGAGCAGGATTCGGGAAAACAAGAACTTCAGACGTTTCAATTTCATTGATGCCATCAACCAAGCCAAAGTTTGCTGTGAGCGTTCTATCGGCGATTACAGTAAATGAATAGTCAGGGTTGGTTGAAACTACGCTTTCATCTTCGCTCCAGTTTACAAATTCATACCCTTCCGATGGTGTAGCGTTTAAGTTAGCGGTCTGGTTAAAAGCGTAGGTGCCTGCACCAGCAACGGTTCCACCCTCTTCAGGTGAAGCTGTTGCGGTAATGGTAAAGGTTTGGGTTGCAAAGTTGGCCACTAACGTTCTGTCAGATGTTACAGTAAACGTATATTCAGCATCGACAGAAACCGCTTCTCCGTTTTCAGTCCACTGCACAAATTCGTAACCATCGGTCGGTGTAGCGATGAGCGTAGCCGTAGATTGTGCAATATAATTTCCAGTACCCGAAATCGTACCCCCTTCTATGGGTTCTGCAATGACAGAAATGGTATAAACTTCAGGTGTAAACCACTCAAGTGCTTCGGCAATCATGGTATTGATGTCATTGTCGTTCGTAAACTGAGAGATGTCGAAACTGATAAAGTAGGACTTATAGATCAGATTGTCGAGCCAAATGGCGCAACCCTGCCCTTTTGAATAGGCATTTCCGTTGAAAGGACCTCCCTCAAAGACGAACGTACCCCATGAGCTGATTTCAGGATTACTTACCTCATCGGCAAAAGTTTCAGGACATTCCCTGTTAAATATTACATCAGGGCTATCGGCAAAAACCGGAATAATCTGGTTTTCGGTGCCTATGGGGCTTGCCGGTAAACCTTTTATGCTACCATGATGGTATCCCAATGAATCGGGTCCGGCAATACCATCCGATCCGCCAAAATATGGAGGGTTAACTTGTGCGGTATAACCACCCCGCAGATAGGCTCTAAAGAACTTGTTTATAATACCGTTATTGGGTAAGGCATGTTGTATGGAGGGTAAATTGTCAGATGCAAAGAATACATTTTTGGGCATAGCATCGGTTCCTTTATCCATAAAACTCATAAGCTCAGCTGAAAAGTTCTTTAGGATATTATTATTATTCGAACTATTGGAGTAGGCAATAATGATATCGTAACTGTCGGGAAAACTATACTGATCAAAAGCAGCCCAGTTAAATACATCAAAGTCAACACCTGCAGCATTTAGTGCAGCAACATATTTTGGGAACTCCTTATTTTGGTAGTCCTGAAAACCAGGTTTATTCCCTGGCATGGCCAAAAGTATGTTTACTCCCGATGTTGGCAATGTATTGAATACTAGAGACTCATCTTGTGTTTCGTGAAGTTCTGCTCGATTGGCGTTGGGGGAATTATCGGTTGCTGCAAAATAATAATCTATGGTTGCGCCCGCAGGTAAGTCCTCTAACAAGTAATGGTATATGTTTGGTTCCTCAAACGAGGTGTGGGACATAGCTTGCCATTCGCCACCCGTGTTGTAGTATAGGGTATCGGAATAAATGCCCGAACCATCGGTGATTGTTGCTGAGAGTTCCATGTAATCGTTAAAGGTATTCCAAACTTTTTTGTGACTAATGATCGGCGCCTCAAGGTCTTCGCTTATATAAAATTTAATAGCAAGGTTGTTATAAGGAAGATTACCTGAAGGCTCGGGGCCTATATACTGATTGTTTTCAACAATTTCTCTAAGATAGCATAGACCTGCGGTAGCATCATCATTTTGTATGGCAATGGTGGCGCTTTGGCCAAAAACATGGGGAAATGCGCTCCCAGTTTGACCATTGTCCACGTTTTTGTATTGCATGATGATATCCCCGTTTTCGTGAAGGATAACTTCGAAGCAAAGGGTTTGGCTACCACCGTCTCCTGCTGAAAACCTCAAATTGTTCCATTGGATTACGCCATAGCGGTCAGGTGCAGTACCAAACATTTGGTAGTAAACATCACCGGTATTTTCCTCGGCAAACAGGTCATCCCAAAACACAGCAATTAATGCAGGCATTTCCGTGTATCCCGGTATGGGCGCATGGTAATTAAAAATATTCCCATCATTGTCCCAGCCAGAACCGGGAAAAGGGTTATACCAGTTATTCTCGGCCAATAAGAGTTCACCATTGATATCGGCATGAAAATAAGTCCTGTTAATACCATAAAACGGGAAGTCGAAACCTAAAGGGATGGGTTCCGAAAAATTATCGTCTCCCGCAAAGGCATTTACACCATAAGTAACCACCGATGTTCCAGTACTACTTATTTCAATCCAGTTATAAACCGGACCACCGGGTTCTTCGCTGTCAATCCATCGGTAGCTCATCAGGTCGGGGCCACCTGTCCCATAATGTAGCACTATATCTGTGGAACTAATTAGGCTATCATTTGTGGGATCTCCATCTCCAGTAAGGATAGTGCTCATACTTACTAAATATGTACCACTTTCGGTAGGTTGCCACACAGGAAAATTCACCTGTTCGGTTTGCGATGCAGGTAAAGAGTTGGTAAAGTTGACGGTTTCAGTATAGACCACCGCACTGGTTGATTGATTGGTAATGGTACATTCAACCGGAAAATCTTCGGTAACCTCCGAGCCTCCAAAATTTTTGATGGTACAGGAAGGTACTATTTCTGAATCCAGCCGATGAAAACCTACGGGATTGTCAATAGACAAAACCCCCACATCACTGGGCTGAGGCTGCCCTACTTTAACATCATCTATAACCAGTGAATACGTATCCTGTATCCATTGGATGGCTAAATATACCTGCTGACCCTGATAAGCGCTCAGGTCGTAGGTAAATTCCTGATAGCTACTGCCCAATCCGGTTACATTTTCAAGAGTTACATTAAAATTACTGATCTGGTTGCCGGAAGTTGATAAACGTACGTTCATGTCTTCGGTACCATACCATGCCCTGGCAACAAAAGTAAATATGTCCCCGTTATTAATGGTTACCTGTGGAGTGATCAGCCAGTCATTTCCATTGTTGCCATAACTTTGTACGAAGGCTATCCATTCACCGCTATTTGCAAAAGCATGTTTAAATGCCTTCCATTTTTCACCGTCATTGTTTACGTCATAAGTAGTCCACCCTGCTGGAATGGAGCCGCCCTCAAATCCTTCGTTGATGGTCCACTGGGCCAAAACAACATTTGCATGAGAGCTTGCGAAAAGCAATAAAAGAATCAATACAAATTGTTGCATTCTTAATGCGTAGTTTTTTTTCATTGTGATTTAAGTTTTAGTTCATATAATCACAAATAAATAACTACAGGAGGCGATTTGCAAATATTTTACTTGCAGATTGGTAAATTAGGGAGTGTTGTTTAGATTTGTAACACCCCTAAAATCAATGTTTTTTATGAAAATTGAGGGGGTTACGCCAGAGAACTTTTTAAACACCATATTAAAGTTTGATATTGAGTTAAAACCTGATTCTCGTGCGATGGCATCGATAGTATATTTAGTGCCGATTATTGGGTCGGAGAGCATCTTCATGGCATGGTTTACTCGATATTCGTTGATGAAATTAGAGTAACTTTTACAAAATACTTCGTTAATGATTTGCGAAAGGTAGGTTCGGTTGGTACTTAATCGGTGCGCCAATTTTTCTATGGTTAGGTCGGAGCGTGTAAAGATCTGATCTTTCTCCAATAGTTTTTCCATACGTTGCAATATGGATTCTTTTTCATCGGGGTCAAGTCGGGACTTATTTCGATCGATTTCGGTCATTGAAAGCATTTGCTCCTTCGTCTTTTTTAACTCCTGCTCTTTTTTAATTAAGTCAAGGTTCTTTTTCGTAATGAATTTATAAGCAAGGTTTTTCTTCCGAAACTGAACGATGATGATTAACATTGCTAAAAAAAGTATGATAAGTGCAATTAAATAAGTACGGTTTAAAGATTTTTGTCCATCTAATTTTACCTGTTGGATTTCACTGGAATAACGTAGTTTCAAATTATCATTGGAGAGTTTCTCATTGATGTATTTTTCTTCTATCATAGATATTTTAGCAGCTTTATCTATGTTAAACAAACTGTCTTTTAGAGTAGATGCCTCACGGAATATTTTAAGAGCAAGTTGGTAATTACCGAGTTTTTGGTGGATAAGAGACAATTGTTCCAGTGCATTTTTTTTAGAAACTGGCTCATTGGTTTCCTCATACAAGCGAATGCTCAGGTTGCAGTAAACCAAAGCTTTGGACAACTCGTCCTTTATTGTAAATACACGTGCCATTTTATGATATACGGCGGCAAGGCCACTTTTATCATCTAATCTATGACATAATTCATGGGCTTGATTTAAAAATTGAAGAGCTTTTTCTAAATTCCCTAAATTATAATATACTTCACCTATACTGGTGAAATTGGAGGCTATACCATAAACATCATTATTGCGTTCATCTATTTGTACCGCTTCAAAAAAATAGCTCAAAGCCAACTTGTAGTCTTCCAGTTTGATGTAAATCAATCCTATGTTCGTTAGACTGATGCTGTATCCCTGCTGGTTGTCAATTATCCTAAATTCGTCACGTGCTTGGGTAATATTGAGCAACGCCTTTTCGTAATCCTTCAACATTATATTTACCAACCCAATGTTCAATTTGCTTCTGGCTATTTGAAGGGTATCTTTTAGATCCTGAAAAACCCTCAATGCACTGTAGTTATATTCATTCGCTTTTTCATAATCACCCATTTTTATATACATCAACGAAATATTGCTAAAGATGATGGCAGCGCTTTTGTTGTAATTCCTCTCTAAAGCTATTTTAAGTGCCTCATTTGCGTATGACAACGCTTTTTTGCTATTTCCAGTTTTGAAGGACAACGAGAATAATTGGTTATAAACCTTAATAATGTCCAGAGGAAACTTAAGATTTATGCTGATTTTTAATGCCTCGTGCAATAAGCTATCCTTTATGTTATAGCTAAGCTCATAATCCACATCATTAGCTATGCGAATGTATGTGTTGGCTATATTTTTTACATCTGAACATTTTTTTAAGCTATCCAAAATCCCCTTATAGTAAAGTTTTTTCTGATTTTGCGACATTTTAGGACTAGCCAATTCGTTGCTGTGCTCATTTTTTCTAAACTCTAAAACGGGGTTTCGATCTTTAGGTTCATGAAGCGTATTTTGTGCAGATAAAAATTGGATTGTTGAAAAAAATAATATAATCCAAACCGTAACAGTAAAATCAGGACGATTAGAGGAACAATATGAATTTTCACAGTAATCCATGACAAGTTAGTTAAGGATAAAGTAATTGGAAGATGCGTTAAATATATGGCCTTTGATATAAAAAAACAAATATGAGGAGAACTGTAGTTTGTACAAACAAATATGCCACTCTTATCAAACACTTGTGATTTTAACTGCAAGCATAAAAAATACTTTGTTTTCTTTAGTATTGAGTTTACTGTTAAAGTTGATACCCTCCCTCCCGCAAGTGATAAACAACACGTTTGGTATGTTATTGAGATGCATTATTAATATTCACTAATTTACCAATTAGGTAATGTTTTATTTTATGGTTTAATATTTATATACGAATATTGCTTTTACTTGAGTGCAATATTATTAACCTAAAAAACCAAAATCATTATGAAACGAATTTATTTTACACTTGCAGTAGCTACGCTTTTTCTGGCGACATTTATTGGTTGTGAAAAGGAAGATCTGTTTGTTCCGGAAAAGTTTGATAGCAATAAAGTTGATAATGTAAATGCTATTGGATTTGAAATACCCGATCAGATTCTAATGTCTGAAAATTTTAAGATTACCTTTCCAGAAACTGGTTCTAAATGGTCATGGACTCCTCATCAAAAAACAATGTGGGTTGCTGCTAAACAGTGGGGATTATCGGATGCCAGAGCAAACGCAATGGCAGGTGCAGCACACATGCCCGATGTTTATGACGCTGATGGGCACTTACCCGGTACTCAACAATGGCGACACGGTTATGTCTATTTGTATGGAGTTTACATTAAATTTGGTATAGCAGACGCTATGTGTGCTAGTAATATTAGCGGAAGTGGTTATAATGGGAAAAGCGCATTTAATTATTACCCATCAAATAAATCGCTTGGAGACTGGTATTTAGGATATGCCTCGCATTATTTGCAAGATGTTGCCAATCCATGGCATACTTCAGCAAATATATACCAACAAATATCAACTCATACTGGTTATGAAAACTGGGTTGCAAACAACTGGACTAAGGGTCATAAATTTCAAGATGTAATTAGTGTCGATTATAGTTATTATGCTGTTACAGATCCTGCTGCTTCCACAAGAAAACTAGCGCTTTGGAGTAACAACAAGAATACAGCAATTTATAACGCTTACGTGGCTTCAGGCAAACCAACTGGTTCAGGAACAGGTAATACAACTTTAGTTAATGAAACAAAAGAATTGCTAAAAGCATCATGCAGATATACTAAAGGTTTAATTAAATATACTTTGGATGCTAAACGTGCCTGGTAATTACTGTTTTAATCCTTTTAAGTAACCTGAATTTAAGTAATAAATGCAACTTTTAAGGATGTGGTTTTTATTAATACTTTTCAGAAGAAAGGGGGAAAAATTGATTCTTCCTTTCTTGCGAATGTGGATAAATCTTAATTTTAGGTCACCATCGAGAAAGTTGTAATATTAACTACAAGAGAAAAAAGATAAATAATATTTAAGTATGTTTAACCTCCTAGATATCAATACATAATTCATTTAAGTAGAAATCTGTCCAGTCAGGATAGATCATCTCAAAAATGATTATCTTTAAGTTTTAGAAGAAGAAATTTTTACGAACAAAAGGAACATTGTCAACCAATAGGGTATAATAGCCAGTTAATATCTATTGTGAAATCAAACTACAACATAACATTGCAATTCAAGAAAACCCGCATTTTGCTTCAAGTAATTCTATCTCAGAATTATAGATGCGAGTAGAAGGATGACACCAGAATAGAAAATCCTCACTTCTGGCTTTGTCATTTTACTTAACGCTTTTTTTATTTACAGTTTTTTTCTTAAAGTATTAATACACTTATTTTATCTAAATAATGTGGGCTAATTAATACATAATAAACCCATGTGGTTTAAACAATTGATTTTTAATTATTTATTTACCCCTTAAAAACTTTTTTAAAATGAAATATATTTTATTCACTTTTCTCTTTGCATTCAGTTTTATTGTAAATGCTCAGAATTTTGTAGGAGAAAGTTTGCAGAGCACTGCAACAGAGCGCAATAATGCAAGACTTATTGTTGAGGATAATTCCGGGAAGCTGCACGTTGTGTACTACAATAATGGAATTTATTATTCTTCTTCTGAAACTAACGGGTCAACATGGTCTACGCCCATTCTTGTTGATGAAATTGGAAGGAACCCATCGCTTGTAGTTGATTCGAACAATGTTCTTCATTTAGTGTATAAAAATGGAGGAATTAGTGCTGTTGAAATTGTTTACCGATCGTACTCAAATTCAGTGTGGAGCGCAACCGAGGTTGTGTCTCATGATGATATTAGCACCGTATCGAGACCCGCTTTGGCAATAGATACTGATAACAATCTCCATTGCGTGTGGCAAAGGGCAGGTTTTTCATCTACTCCCAATTCTGAAATCTGGTATAGCAAACGAACCCCAAATGATGGTTGGCAAGAAGCTGCGAATATAAGTAACTCTTACGGTGCGTCTGAGTATCCAACTCTCACTATCGATTTATCAAATAATGTTCATGTTTTTTGGAAGGATTCGGGAGAAGAAATCGAAAATGATAAAATGGTTCTGTATAGGAAGTTTACTGTTGGAGTGGGCTGGGACTCAAATTATACCAATTTGAGCAATACTACGGGGAATGGAAGTTCTGCTACAATGGATCCCTGTGCAGTAACTGATATTCATGGCAATATTCACTTGGTGTGGAAGGATAGTCAGACTGGAACAAGGGAGATCTATTATAAAAAATGTACCAACGGTACATGGGACAATAATTTCACAAATATCAGCAATTCAGCGGTTGCCTCCTCATATCCTTCAATATCAACCGATAATAAAGGAAATCTTTACGTTTTTTGGTCGGAAAAGATAGGTGGAGCCTATTTTGAAACTGTTTACAAAAAATTTGATAAAAATCTTGATAATTGGTCGAGTCTAACAAATATTAGCAATACGGCAAGTGCCGATTCCAATCATCCAAACACCCCTACCAAAGTTAAATCCAACATATCTGTAATTTGGACAGAGGGAGAAGCCTCGCCATATTCGGTTCTGTACTTTGGTCAAATGTTACCTCCAGTTTATTCCGTTTCGGGCATAGTGCAGGGTGACGATAATCCTGGCGTTGGTATATTTGGAGCGTTTGTGCAGCTGGAGGGAAACCACAGTTATGAGGTCACCTCGTTGACTGACGGTAACTTCTTATTTCCTGCGGTTTTGGACAACGACACCTATACGCTAACAATCACAAAACCAGGATATCAGTCCTATGTTTCAGAAGTAATTATTGACGGAGAAAACGTTGACCTTGGAACGATTACCCTAAATGAGCTAAAGAGTTTGCCGTATGACCTGCAAATTAGTTTCGATGAATTGCCTCATGGGCAAGCTGCTTTTACATGGAATCATCCTAATGGCGAGGGAACTTCTGGTAAAGAATCAAAATCGCTGATAGGTTTTAATGTTTATCTTGACGATATTACACCTGGGAATCAGTTGGCTACAACAGGGGTAACTCCAACCTATTATCTGTTTGACAATTTAGTTGAGGGTAATCATATTGCAGGCGTTTCCGGTTTGTATAGTAGTGGCGAAACAGATATTGTTACTATTCCTTTTAATGTTAATCTGGTAGGTGTCCCATACGTGAATAACAAAATTCATGTTTACCCTAACCCCTTTACAAGCAATTTAACTATAGAAATGAAAGGGGTAGGGGGCATTGCTAACTTTGAAATTTTTAATATAATGGGACAAGGAGTTTTCAGGGGTAATTTTGTTGAAAAGACTAATGTACAAACAATAAGCTTTATTCCTGGCATTTACTTTTTAAAACTTTGGAACGGCGAAAGAGTTGAATTAATAAAAATTATAAAAAAAGAGTAGCAAACATATTCAAATCAGCACATTGTCGAATTTCTTTAGAACTAACGAAAATTCATTAATTCAGCAGTGTGCTGTTTTTTTTAACCACTCAGTCTAAATACGAGTTTACAAAGCGGTGTAATACCATCCCAACTGAAAATTTATATGGTAGCAAGTTGTGTTAAAACAGTGAGAGCAAAGCGCATATTGAATTCTATTTCGACTAAAGCATAAAAGAGGAGCAATGGCTTACCCATTATTCCTCTTTTACAATTATTTACAAATAGGTAAAACCTATACCTTTGCTAATGCTTGATCCAAATCGGCAATTATGTTCTCAACATCTTCAATACCAACAGAGAATCTTACAAGGCCTTGAGTGATGTTCGCTTTTTCTTTTGCTTCGGCGCTTAGCTTCGAGTGGGTCATTGATGCTGGGTGTTGTATAAGGGTTTCAACACCACCCAATGATACGGCAAGCATGGCCAGTTTAACATTATCCATTAGGGTTTTGCCTGCGCTAAAACCACCCTTTAGCTCAAAGCTAATCATGGCACCTGGGCCAAACATTTGCTTTTTTGCAAGTTCGTACTGTGGATGCGACTTTAATCCTGGATATTTTACCCATTCAACCTTGGGGTGGTTTTCGAGGTAATCGGCAACCTTTATGGCATTTTGTTGCGCTCTATCAACCCTAATGGCAAGGGTTTTTACGCCACGGAGTACAAGGTATGCCTGATGTGGATCCATATTGCATCCCATGTTTACCATGGCAGAGCGTAAAATTTTATAAAGTTCTTCAGTTCGGGTAATGATAATACCTGCAACAATATCGGCATGTCCGTTAATAAATTTAGTCATGCTATGGAATACAACATCAATTCCAAGTTCCAATGGGCGCTGTAGGTATGGGCTGCAAAAAGTATTATCAACAACAGTAATAATGTTGTGCTCACGGGCAAGGGCTACACAGGCTTTAAGGTCTGTAATCTCCATAGTAGGGTTGGTGGGAGTTTCAATATACAGTACCTTGGTATTGGGTTTAATTGCCTTTTTAATATTATCGATATTTGATGTAATAATGTAGGATGATTCAACCCCAAATTTTGAGAAATATGACTCCATCACTACCCTTGATGGGCCATATACTGCATTAGTGCTCACCATGTGATCGCCTTGCTTTAGCAAACCCATGTAGATGGATGATACTGCACCCATTCCTGATGAAGTTGCAATACCACCAAACCCGCCTTCAAGAATTGCGATTTGTTTTTCAAGGGCTTGTATGGTTGGATTGCCAATGCGGGTGTAAATAAAACCATTGCTTTCGCCCGAAAAGCATTTAGCGCCCTCATCGGCACTTTCAAAGCCAAAGGTTGATGTTTGATAAATTGGAACTGTTGCACTGCCAAATTTATCTTTATCGGCTCCTGCATGGATGAGTTTGGAGTTGAACCCCATTTTATCTAATGACATAATTTAATAGGATTTAATTGATTAGTAAACTACAAAGTTAATACTATTGATTAAAAATTTCCCTTTAGGCCAATCAAACATTGAACAAAACATGAACAATACTTTATTCAATCGCAATAAATGAATAGCTTTGCTACCGTATTTCCTTTAACCATATACAGAATTGTATGAAGATTTTAATGGTACTCGATCATGAGTTTCCCACTGATGTGAGAGTTGAAAATGAAGCCACAGCCCTTATTGCAGCAGGCCATGAGGTTCATATTGCATGTTACACCCAAAAAGGAAAACCTGTGTACGAGGTTTTTAAGTCAATTAAAATTCACAGGGTCGAAATATCAGCACTAATGTATAAGTATAGTGTGGCTGCTTTAACGCTTCCTTTTTATTTTAGATTTTGGTTCAAGTTTCTCGATGGCCTTTTCCAAAAGCAGGGCTTCGATTCTATCCATATTCACGATTTACCCTTATCAAAAGTGGGAAGCAGAATTAGCAAAAAGTATGGTGTCAAGCTAACCATTGATTTGCATGAGAATTGGCCCGCACTTTTAAGGGTTTCAACACATACAAACACATTCATAGGGAAGATCCTTTCCCCCAATTTTTTGTGGGTTAACTACGAGAAGAGGGTTTTAAAGCATGCCAATGCCATAATTGTTGTTGTTGACGAGGCAAAGGAGAGACTCTCTGGGATAGGGATAGATGAGGATAAGCTATTTGTGGTAAGCAATACTTTGAATATGGTCGAGTTTGATGTTGAGGCCGAGAAACCCGATTCTAAATATTTTACGCTTTACTATGCAGGTGGTATAAATTTTCATAGAGGGCTACAGACTGTTATAGAAGCCATTGCATTGGCAAAGGATGAGGTGGAAAATCTACGTTTCCGTATAGCTGGATTTGGTAGTTATGAGCACAATCTTGAAGAATTGGTTGGGAAGTTAGGTTTAAATGATAGGGTTGAGTTTTTGGGGTATCTTACCCTAAAAGATGTTGCTCGAAATTTATCTCAAGCTGATGTGGCGCTAATTCCTCATTTAAAAACGCCCCATACCGATAGCACAATACCCCATAAGCTATTCCAATACATGTATATTAATAAGCCAATAATTGCGAGCAACTGTGCCCCAATTGAAAGGATTATAAACGAAACCAACTCAGGTATAATATTCAAGTCGGGCAATGCAGATGACTTGGCCCAGAAAATTGTACAGTTGGCCAGTAAAAGTGTAAAAGTTTCCAATGCAAAGCATTGGGTTGAAGAAAAGTATTGCTGGGATAACGACTCTAAGGTTTTGGTAAATATCTATGCTTAAGCACTTAAATCAAATTCTATTGTAGGGTAATCACTTTCTTTAATAGGGTAAAACATTTGCTCTAATACCATCAATTCTTATAACATTTTAAGTGCACATCCTTCGGTATGTTATTAAACATCTACCTAATTGCTAAAAGAATAGCACGTTAGGGTATATACATACTCTACAAAATGAAAAAATTTATAGTTTTGCTGTTTGATTAAATTGAAAATTAACAATAATTTGAATATGAAGAAATTAGCCGTTGTAGCCTTAGGCGGGAATGCTCTTTTAAGAGCAGGTCAAGAAGGAACTATTGAAGATCAGCAACAAAACGTATACAATACTTGTAAGTATTTACTCGATTTGATAACCCCTGAGCATAATTTTATCATGGTTCACGGAAATGGTCCACAGGTTGGTAACATACTACTACAGAACCATGCAGGTGCCAAATTACATGGAATTCCTGAAATGCCTTTAGATGTTTGCGGGGCATACTCTCAAGGTTTTATTGGTTATATAATTGAGCAACAGCTTAGAAACATTTTGCCTACTAAGGATTTAGATAGGGGTGTTGTAAACCTTATAACTCAGGTTTTAGTTGATAAGAATGACTCTGCCTTTAAAAAGCCAACAAAACCCATAGGGCCATACTACTCAAAAGAGGAAGCTGAAAAACTTTCAATTGATACAAATTCATTGTTTCAAGAGGATCCTGATGGAATTGGATGGCGTAAGGTTGTACCTTCACCATTGCCAATACAGATTGGGAACAGCAAAGTAATTGAAAAATTGGCCCGTGAAGGTCATATAGTTATTGCTGCTGGTGGTGGTGGAATTCCCGTTTACTACGATGATAATAAACAACTTAAGGGTATTGATGCGGTAATCGATAAAGACCATACATCAGCCTTACTTGCTTCTCAAATTAATGCAGATGAATTTTATATCTTTACAGACCTTAAGAGGATTATTATAGAGGACGGAAGTGCTGAAGGAAAGGTTTTAGAGGTTATACCAGTTGCTGAGGCAAAAAGATATCTTGCAGAGGGGCGCTTTAGCGCTGGAGGTATGGCACCAAAAATTAAAGGAGCTGTTTCTTTTATTGAAAATGGGGGTACAGAGTGTATTTTCATGCATTTTCCCGATAGTTCCGAAGATCCAATATACCAGACCAGAATCGTACGTTAAATGAAGTTTTAATTATAATAATAACTTAAATTAAATAAATCATGGCTTTTAACCTAAGAAACAGAAATTTCCTAAAGCTTTTAGATTTTACACCAAAAGAGATTCAGTATTTACTAGACTTATCTCTAGATCTTAAAAAAGCTAAATATGCAGGAACAGAGCAACAAAGACTAGTTGGTAAAAATATAGTTTTGTTGTTTGCAAAGGATTCAACTCGTACCCGTTGTGCTTTTGAAGTAGCAGCACTCGATCAGGGTGCGCACGTAACTTTTTTAGGCCCAAGTGGTTCTCAAATGGGTAAAAAAGAATCTATGAAGGACACTGCCCGCGTTTTGGGTCGTATGTATGATGGTATTGAATATCGTGGTTTTGGACAAGAAATCGTTGAAGAGTTGGGAGCCCATGCAGGAGTTCCTGTTTGGAATGGCTTAACAACCGAGTATCACCCAACCCAAATTCTAGCCGATTTTATGACCATGCTTGAGCATTCTGATAAGCCCCTAAGTCAAGTTACTTTTGCGTATCTTGGTGATGCACAAAATAATATGGGCAACAGTCTTATGGTTGGTGCTGCAAAAATGGGTATGGATTTTAGAGCTGTTGCTCCCAAAAAATTTCACCCAAATAAAGAACTTGTAGCCCTTTGTAAAGAAATTGCAAAAGAAACAGGAGCAAAAATTACGATTACTGAAAATGTAGATGAAGGCGTTAAAGGTTGCGACTTCTTATACACAGACGTATGGGTTTCGATGGGCGATCCTGCTGAGAAATGGGAAGAGGCAGTAAAAATCATGGGTCCATACCAAGTAAACATGGAAATGATTAAGAAAACTAAAAATCCTAATGTTAAGTTTATGCACTGCCTACCAGCTTTTCATAATGATGAAACAGAGATTGGTAAGGAAATAGCGACAAAACTAGGAAAAAAATATCCTGTAGTTGCTAAAGGCGAAATGGAAGTTACTGAAGAGGTATTTGAATCAGCGCATTCAATTGTTTTTGATGAAGCAGAAAACAGATTACACTCCATCAAAGCAGTTATGGTTGCTACACTAGGATCATAATTATCCTTATCATATTTATAAGGGCAGCAAATTTTTGCTGCCCTTTTTTTTGTATTTATCAAAAAAAATGATTTAACTTTATGTAAAACAACCAATAACCATAATTATTATGAATATTTATTTTGGAAATATTTCTTACAGCATGACTCCCGAGGAGATAAAAGAAATTTTTTCGCCCTATGGTAATGTTTTGAGCGTAAAGATTATAAGCGATAAGCAAACTGGAAGATCCAAGGGCTATGCCTTTGTTGAAATGGAGAATGACGAAGATGGTGAGAAAGCTATAAAAGCGCTAAATGAAACGGAGATAAATGGGCGTAATGTTAAGGTAAACTCTGCTCACCGTAAAGAAAGTACCGAGCCACAGTAAACTTGTCAACAACTATAATACTCCCATTGCTAGTGTAATTTTAACTACCCTAATAGGAGTAGACCTTTATCCTGTTATCTAACCGCTAATTCCATAACGTAGTAGTAGGTTATTACGCCCGATACTGCAAACTTGAGTCCTGTTCCCAGCAAAAAACCAATAAACGAGCCCAACGCTGAGCGTAAAGCTTTGCTTTGATCTTGTTTTGAAGATATTTCGCCAAAGAATGCCCCAAGGAATGGGCCTATTATAATTCCAATTGGCGGGAAAAAGAACATGCCAACAATAAGGCCAATGGTAGCACCCCAAACTCCACGCTTTGTTCCCCCAAATTTCTTTGTTGCCCAAACAGGCAATACATAATCAAGGATAGTTGCAAGAGCTGCAGCAATAGCTAACCAGAGTAATAGTTCACCGCTAATTGCACCCCAACGCGTATAGTGGAGTATTAATAAACCCCCAAAACTTAGCGGAGGACCAGGTAAAACAGGTAATATACAACCTACTATTCCAAGAATAATAAGAATTGATGCTATAACTATAAGTGCATAGTCCATTGCTATGAGTATTTTGATGGTAAGGTGCAAATATATCCGATTATTGTATTTTTACGCAATTCAATAAAATAAAATACGAAATATTTATAGTTGATTAACACCGAATGCTTGTTGTATATTTGCTTAAACAATTAACAATATGGAAAGAAAGGCTGTGAGCATAACCCTGTATGGCCGTGTTCAGCATGTTGGATTTAGGTATTATGTGAATAGGTTAGCCATAGAGTTAGGGGTAAACGGTTTTGTTCGTAATGAGCCAAGTGCAGCTGTTTACATTGAGGCTGAAGCCGATGTGCATATCGTTGATATTTTTGTTGAACATTGTAAAATGGGTCCGCCACATTCAACTGTTACAAAGTGTTTGGTAAATTCTATGCCCATTCAGAATTTCGAGGGGTTTAGTATTCGGTAATCTCAACATTTTAATTTAATATGATTACCCGTAAACATACCTGAATAATATAAAAATGTGTTACGTCATTGCGAGGAGCGTTTTTTGTGACGAAGCAATCTCTTGTTAATCATCTTAATAAAGATTACTTCAACACTCAATGTACGAGTGTTTCGCAATGACGCATTGACTTTTAGGTATCATAACGGACAATCAATTTTATATTTAATAGATTAATTCCTAGCCCAATACTCACATTTACTAATACTAAATAAAAAAATTGTTAACAATATCAGTTAACAAGTGTTTTAGTAATTGTTATAACCAAAGTAATGTTTTTTAATTTGATTAGATTATTGTGGAAAGCAACAACTTCGCTTCGTTTATTGAAGCCTTTAGAAATAGAATTGCCGTATTATTTACTGAGCGCAATGATGAGAATAAAATGGGAATTACGCGGGGTTTACCACCCTACGTTTTGCGTCAAGTGTTAGAGGAGGACCCATTAAAGGTTTATATTCCAAAAGAGTACGGTGGGCGAGGAGGGGAAATTCATGAAATGCTAATGTTAATGGAGACCAGCTCCTATCAATCGCTGCCATTAGCATTGATGCTTGGTATTAATGGAGGTCTATTTCTTCAGCCTGTAGCCAACTATGCATTGGATGAGGCTAAAAACAATGTTTTTAAACGATTTATTGAACAAAAGAATTTGGGCGGGTTAATGATTACCGAACCCGATTTTGGTTCTGAAGCGCTTAAAATGCAAACCGTGTTCTCTAAGTCAGATAATCAGTATCGTATTTCTGGAACAAAGCATTGGGCAGGTTTAACTGGTTGGGCCGACTTTTGGCTTATGACAGCCAGAGAAGAATCCAATTCAGGAGAGTTGGGGCGTGATATAGGTTTTTTTATTCACGATACAAATAATGGAGGCATTGATGTAGAAGAATACTACAGCAACTTAGGGTTATATATGATACCTTATGGCCGAAATAAGGTTAATATATCAGTTCCTTCTGGTTATCGATTGCAGCCAAAAACCACAGGCATATCCATGATGTTGGATTTGCTACATAGAAGTCGCTTACAGTTCCCAGGAATGGCAACGGGTTTTTTACATCGCATACTTGATGAGGCCGTTAATCACTGCAAAACTCGTTTTGTCGGAGGTGTAAGTCTTTTTAATTACGATCAGGTAAAAGAACGGCTTGCCAATTTGCAATCGTACTTCACCTCTAGCTCAGCAATGAGCAGTTACATAGCTGAAAACATTCGTAGCGGAGAGGATATTTCCCAATTTGATATTTTGGCCAATTCAGTTAAATCTGTAATTACCGATTATATGCAAGAGGCTGCACAAAGTTTTTTGCAATTGGTTGGTGCTAAGGGTTATCGATTAGATCACCTAGCAGGAAGGTCGGTAGTTGATAGTCGCCCTTTTCAAATATTTGAGGGTTCAAATGATATTCTTTATCAGCAAGTTACAGAGTCTGTTTTTAAGTTAATGCGTAAATCTAAAGTTAATAACCTGTACGATTTCTTTAAAAATTATGCGCATACAAACAAGGCAGTTGAATATTTTAAAGATCTCTTCAATTTTGAAGTTGATCACAAAATGGTACAACGCAACTTAGTGCAACTAGGCAGAACCATTGGAAGGCTAATTACCATGAATCTAACCATTGATCTTGGAGCCAAAGGTTTTAATGCCGATATGATAGCGAATAGTTTGAAAGTTCTTCAGAATGAGATTCAAACATCAATTGCATCATACAGGTTAAATTTAGCACCCAACATTGTTGACGATTACCAGATTGATAGTAGCTGGCTAAACAATACAAAATTTGCAGCAGATATATAGGTGTAGGCTATACAGAATATCATAATTAGTACTTATTGTAGCTTGCCACTTGGTCAATCTCTTTTCTCCTTTTTTCTCTAATTTCGAGTTTTGCTCTGTAGCCAAGGGTAATAATTAGCATTGGCCTTTTGCTCTTAGGAATATTTAGCAATTTTTTCACGGCTTTCTCGTCAAACCAACCAACTATACAGGAACCAAGCCCAAGTGAGGTTGCTGCTAGGCTGATATGAGCGGCAGCAATACCAATATCAATTAGCGGAAAATGCTTGCGTTTAACCAAACTCCCAAAGTTTGAGTTTAGGTTTGCACCCTCCATCACAATAACAATGTGCACTGGGGCTTGCTTGGTAAAATGGTTCATTCCCAGTATTTTGCTCGAAGTTGTATCGGCAAGTTTATTCTTAATTTCCTCGTCATCAACCACAATGAATTTCCAGGGTTGAGCATTACAGGCTGAGGGTGCTAAACGGCTAGCCTCTATAATCTTTTCAATTTTCTCCTTTTCAATGGGCTCATTGGTATATCCTCTGTCGCTCTGACGGGTTGAAATTAATGTATAAAACTGCTCGCTTAACGATGTCATCCTATTTATGTATTGGTTAAACTGACTATAATTTTTTGTACTCTTTGCTAAAGTTTTGCAGTAAGTTTGACTCAACTGTTATTATTCCAGATCCATGCTCAGCTAAAACAATCATTGCTTTGGCAACATCTGCAGCCTCAATCCCCTTGTATTTTTTAAGCCGTCCAATAAATAGAAATTTGAATACTGAATAAATAGCCTTTCCCATATCCTCGCCAAATCGTTTCTCATTTCGCTTTCCTAACAGCAGTGATGGCTGTACAATTACCAAACGCTCAAAACCAATAGCCTTAAGCTGTTCTTCAACCTTACCCTTGGTATTTAGATAAAAATTTTTTGATTTTGCATTTGCCCCAATTGAGCTAACAACTGCAAATCGCTTAGCGCCTGCATTTTTAGCTTTTTGGGCAAAATCGACAACCATGTCCAAATCAATTTTAAGGAACGCTTCTTTTGAACCTGCTTTTTTGATTGTCGTTCCCAAACAGCAATAAGCCATATCAATATCAGCGGGGAAAGAGTATTCCCCTTCATTCAGGGGAATATGCTCTACCTTTTGGTGCAAACCCTTGGGTAGTGAACGTGTTATGATGCTGATGCTTGAATACTCATTATTGCTGATAAGTAAACCTAGCAGGTTGCTGCCTACTAGTCCTGTAGCACCAATTATTGCTGCCTTAACCATAATCAATTTAAGTTTTGTTACAGGCAAAAGTAGCTAATAATGTTTTGCTAGAAAGACAAGCGAGCACCAATTAAAAAATAATTCTCCACTGGGGTATTGCCATCATACTGGTTTGGTAAACAAATTCTGATTTGCCAGTAGTTTCATTGAAGGTTTCGCCCTGAATGTTTTTGTAGTTAAGCAGGTTGGTTATTTCTATGCCCCACTCCTGGGTTACACCTCTTTTATTTGAGCGGAAAGCAACCTTAAAATCAATTTTTATGTAATCGCTAAGCTTGGTGCTGAATGCCTTGTCGTAGTCCCATTCCTGCTCATACTTCTGCGTTTCCTCATTTAAAACTGCCGTCCAGGGTGTAGTGCGTTTTCCTCCGGCAATCATCGATTTTATATCAAAAGCAAGGGTTCGCTTTACATCTTTTTTGTTTTTGCTAAGGTTAAATTCTTTGCCAAAAAGGCCATTAACCACGTAGTTGTTATTAAAAGCGGTGTTATGCAATACTTTATCACCACCAGTGTATTTCGATTCAAACAGCGATGTGGTAACCAAAAAGTACAACCCTTTATTTAAAAACCGCTCAACGGTTAGTTCTATTCCATAGTTTTCGCCAGTTCCACCATTGGAAAGGTAGGGCGATGGCATGCCAAATACAAAACTTGCTCCGCTGTTAAGAATCGAGAATGAATTGCTACCTAAGCCATCAACGGGAGCATCAAAAATGTATTGGTAGTAGGTTTCAAACTTTATTCTTGTGTATAGGTTTACCTTAACATCGTACCCTGCTACCAAGTGATGACTTTTTGTTAAACCAAGGTTTGTATTGGGTTCAATGTAGGTGTCGTCATCCTGTGGATCCTGCAAAAAGTAAACAAACAGTGGTGATATTTGGCTATGCAAGCCATACCCAAGGCTTACAGAGTGTTTTGCAGATATGCTGTACTTCATCCCCAACCGTGGTTCAAGAGAGGAGCTATTGTTAAGTGCAAAGAAGTTGTAGTGTAGCCCTGTGTTTATGGTTAACCTTTCGGTTGGGCGATACTGCCATTGAACATATGGCTCTAGAATCCATGTATTACCATCATAATTAGTTTGATCACGGAAACCGTTGTACTCTTTGTACCATGCCTCATCGAATAGATTGCTCAATAAAAGTTTTGCCGATACTCCACCCTTTAGCGTATTTCTTGAGTTAAAACGATGGTTAATAAATGAAGAGGCAATAATTCGGTTATCAATCATTGATGAGTTATAAAACCTAAACTTTTCCAAATTAACGCTAAGGGTATCAACAGTATTAATAGCCTTTTGCCCCATAACGGCAATCGAGGATTTTACATAGGTATTTGGGTTTACTGTATAGTGCGATGATACTCCAATAGTTCCCATGTTGGTACCAGAAGTTATATCAAATCCCTCACCTCCGTAAAAATTGATTTGCTCCTTTGTGGTATCGATTCGGCTTTCCCAAATTTCAATCTTACTCATCCCTCCAAGTCCAAACACTGATATGTGTCCTAATCTGGTAGTAGGAAAGTTTAATTTAAAGGATAAATCTTGGTATTTAGGAACTCCAATGGTTCCAAAATCCATGCCTAGGGCGTCAAAAACGGCAAGGGTAGAATAACGATAGTTTACCAAAAATGACGATCCTTTCGATTTTGAAATGGGGCCCTCGGCACCAAGTTCAAAGCCATTAAACCCTATTTGCGCAAGGAACTCATATTGCTCGTTGTTTCCGTTTCGCATCTTTAAATCAAAAACACCCGATAGGGCGTTACCATATTCAGCGGGGAATGCACCCGTATAAAAGTCGGAATTTTCAAGTAGCGTATTGTTTAGCATGCTTACAGGGCCACCAGTTGATCCGCTCATTCCCCAATGGTTCGGGCTAGGAATATCAACACCTTCAAGTCGCCAAAGGAGACCCATTGGTGAGTTTCCTCTAATTATTATATCGTTTCTTGAATCGTCAACTCCAACCACACCGGCAAAGTTAGCGGCCATCCGAGCTGGGTCGTTTCGGCTACCTGCATACCTCTCGGTCTCCTCAACCGAGAAACTGCGAGCACTTACCGTAGCCATTCGATTTGTTGGCGAACTTTTATCAGAAGTATGGCTTATTACAACTTCATCAACGGCAAACACCTTTTCATCCATGTAGATGTTTAGCACAAGTTCTTTACCAGCCTGAAGGTTTATGTTGTTCATTACAACATCGTGATAACCAACGTAGGTAATCATAAGGCTTACCCTGCCTACTTGAACATTCTCAATTCTAAATTCCCCATTCTCGCCCGAAGATATACCGATATTAGGGTTTGTGTGTGTTAAAATGATGTTTGCGCCCGGGAGTGTAACCTTTGTTTGTTTATCCATTACTACTCCTCTAATGGTTTGTGTGACCGTGTTGGCCTGTGTTAGCAAGCACATAAGACTCACCGAGATAAGTGAGATTAAGCGTTTCATTATGTAGGTTAATTTTTTAGTGTACTCGGCACTTCTCAAATGTTATGCCAAATTTATTAGCATAAACCTTTTAAGATAGAGCTATGGAAAGTTGAAGGGATGTTTATTCATTAATCAAGTTCTCTTCCAAAAGTTCTCTAAGTTTATGAGATGTAATCCCTTCTGTAATTTCTCCTTTTTTAATAAAAGACATTTTTCCCGTTTCTTCGGAAATGATGATAACCAGTGCATCGGTAATGTCGCTAATGCCAATTGCAGCTCTGTGGCGTAATCCATAGGATGCTGGCAGATCAGTTTTTTCGGTTAGTGGGAGAATACAGCGAACGGCATAAATTGAACTATCTTTAATAATCATCGCACCATCGTGCATTGGGCTGTTTTTAAAGAAAATACTTTCAATTAATCTACTTGATGTATCAGCATTTATAATATCGCCTGTTTCGGCGTATAGCTGTAAATTTGATTTAACGGTTATAACGATAATGGCTCCAACTTTCCCCTCAGCCATATTACGGCAGGCTCTAATTATGGCTTCAATGTTAACTTCACTATCAAATTTTTCGTTCTTTAAAAAAAGTAATCGTTCAAGGCTAAAAGTTTTTTTGGCAAGATATCTAGAACCAATTAGCAGAAGGAATCGTCTGATTTCCTGCTGAAAGACAATGATTAGCGCAATTACCCCCACACCAATTATTTGACCAAGTATGCCGCTGAGCAGTTCCATATTTAGTGCCCTTACAACTAACCAGAAGATGTAAAGTAGGAAGATACCCACAAATATATTTATAGCTACAGTCCCCCTAATAAGCATGTAGATTTGGTAAAACAGCAGTGCTACCAATAGGATATCTATTACATCTAATATGCGAATGCTAATGAATAGGGTAAGAAACGAAGTATCCATTGTAATATAAATTTTATTTAAAACCTTTGGGTTGAGATTTGGTAAGCGAAGCAAGGCTTACTGTCTCAACAGCTTCCTTAACATCATGTACACGTAAAATATTAGCCCCTTTAAATAATGCAATGGTATTTATTGCTGTTGTGCCGTTTAAGGCTTGATCTGGCTTAATGTTTAGTACTTTGTAAATCATCGATTTTCTCGAGAGCCCAACAAGAATAGGTAGACCAAATAGTTTAAATGCCTCAAGATTTTGCAGTAGGGCATAGTTATGCTCAATGGCTTTACCAAAGCCAAAACCGGGATCAATTATAACATCTCGTACGCCGGCTTTATAGAGTTGCTCAATCTTTTGTGCAAAAAAGGAGATAAGTTCTTTAACAACATTTGAATAGTTAGGGTTTTGCTGCATATTCTGTGGAGTTCCCTGCATGTGCATTGCAATGTATGGAACAGAGAGCGAGGCAATGGTTTCAATCATCTTTTCATCCATATTGCCTGCTGATATATCGTTAATCATGTTGGCATTGAAGTTGTTAACCACGTGTTTTGCAACGCTTGCCCTAAAAGTATCAACAGAAATAATAGCATCAGGAAAATTCTTCCGAATCGTAGTTAATCCTTTTGATAAACGCAAAATTTCCTCTTTTTCAGATACCAGTTTAGCACCTGGTCGGGTTGAACACGCACCAATATCAATAATTGAACCACCTTGCACTAAAATTTCTCTTGCTCGCTTTGCAATTTGTCGTTGTAGCACAAACTGACTTTTTGCATAGAACGAATCGGGAGTGATGTTAATAATCCCCATAACCAAAGGCTTTTCAAGGCTAATGATTTTGCCATTGCATACAAGGCCATTTTTATTATTGATGAAAGATCTTGTGTTTTTCATTGTCTGTTGCTAAGTTTGGCAAAGCGATGCTAAATTACAAAACATTTTGCGAACATCTTTCATTCGTATGCCTACATATGCTTTCCTAAAAATATTAAGAATTCTTAACCAATTGCATTGACAATTTTTAGATGAAAATGCCTAAATTTGGTGTTTTGAAAAACTTAAGCCATATCGGATTATGAGTTTTATAGTAATTGAAGGCCTCGACGGAGCAGGGAAATCCACACAGCTAAAACTTGTTGAAGAGTATCTTAAACAAAAGGGAATTTCCTGTGAGACACTTCATTTTCCGAGGACAGATTCCCCTTATTTTGGTGAGCTGGTATCACGCTTTTTACGGGGTGAACTTGGGAGTTTAAATGAGGTTGACCCTTATATTGTTGCCCTGTTATATGCAGGTGATAGAATGGATGCCAAGGATATGTTGCGGAGATGGATTGAAAGTGGTAAAACGGTCTTGCTCGACAGGTATGTATACTCTAATGTTGCTTTTCAGTGTGCAAAACTAAATACTGTTGAGGAGCAGGATGCTTTACGCGATTGGATATATGGATTAGAGTTTGACTATTTCAATATTCCCAAGCCCGACTTAAATATCTTTTTAGATGTACCCTTTGAGTTTACTGTTTCAAGGTTAACTAATAACCGCTCTGGCAACGATAGGGATTATTTAAAGGGAAATGTAGATATTCATGAAGAGGATCTTTCTTTTCAGGAGCGTGTTAGGAAGGTTTACCTGAGACAAGAGGGGCTTAATGAGAACTTTAGGGTTGTTTCGTGTGCAAGCAGTAAAGGGGATATGGCTCAACCCCAAGAGATATTTCAACGAATTTTATCAGTGCTTAATCAGCACTTACAATTATAATACTATTTATTGCTATGGTTAGATTCTTAACTTGGATTTCGCGTTATATTCTAGCGCTTACTTTTATTTTCTCCGGATTTGTTAAGGGTGTCGATCCGCTAGGTTCGGCTTATAAGTTTGGCGATTATTTTATGGCATTCGGTCTAAATTTTCTCGAACCTTTTGCCTTGCACTTATCGTTTATTCTATGCGCTGCTGAACTTTTTATTGGACTACTTCTTTTATTTAGGGTAAAGAATCTAGTGGCCGTTTGGGGGGCTTTTCTTTTTATGTCTGTATTTACTCCTCTAACACTTGTTTTAGCAATATATAACCCTGTTTCGGATTGCGGATGCTTTGGCGATGCCCTAATACTAACCAACTGGGAAACTTTTTTTAAGAATTTACCCATGTTAGCCGCTTCAATATTCATGCTTGTCTATCGAAAAAGAATAGTTCCCACATTCCCAAAGGTTTATTCCCACATTATAGCCTTAGGTCTACTCATTATCTCTTTTATTCCATCATTTAATGGGTATAATAATCTACCATTAATTGATTTTAGACCTTTTAGTAAAGGAACAAATATTCAGGAGGCCATGGTGTTTCCTGAAGGTGCTCCGCTTGATGAGTACAAAACAATACTCTATTACCAGAAGGATGGGGTGGAGAAGGAGTTTACTCAGGATAATTTCCCTTGGCAGGATTCGACTTGGCAATTTGTTGATAGCAAATCAGTTTTAGTTAAAAAAGGCTATCAACCAGCAATTACAGATTTTTCGTTAACCAACTTTGATGGTTGGGATCAAACGGACAGTATTTTAAATTACAATGGATACTTTATTCTGGCCATTTCGCACAGATTAGACAAAGCCAATGAAGAATCCTTTGCTCAGCTTAACGAGTTATACTTTAAAGCAAAAGAGTTGGGTATTGGGTTTGCGTATGTTACAGCATCGCCACTAAACGAGATTGACGATTTTATTAGCAGAACTGGTGTTGCATTTCCATTTCTACTTGCCGATGAAATATTGTTAAAAACAATAATACGTTCAAATCCGGGTATTCTTCTTTTAAAAGATGGGACAATTATTGAGAAGTGGCATTATAAAAATATCCCCACTTCAACTTTTTTTGAGGGGGATATTCTTTCAAAATCCATTGCTAATCAGCAAGGAAACAGTACAATGCTTTGGGCAAGCATTCTGATATTGGTTTTAGTTTTGGGTAAAATACTGGTTGCACCTTTTTCAATCGTAAGAATTGAGAAAGGGTTATAGGGTTCTTTTTAATCGAACCAATTTTACCGCTTTTTTTGCTAGTAGCTAACCGGTTGCTATTTAACAATTAGTTTACCAATTGAGACCTTACCGTTATCTAGGGCTACTTTTACAATATAAACACCCCTAGGCTGATTAATATTCAGTTTAACCTCGTTAGGGCTGGCATTGTATATCTTATTGTAAACTAATGTTCTGGTGATGTTGTAAATTTCAAAAGTATTAACTTTTTCTTTCGTTGGAATTTTAATTATCACCTCTCCTTGAGTAGGATTTGGGTAAATTAACAAGGTTGATAGGGTAGAAGTGTTTATAGCACTAGCTGGACTGAGCATAACGTTAACCCCAATATCCTGACCAATAACATTGACAACTTCTTCAATTGAAATCCAACCCTTACTAAAGGCAAACTCCTTGACTCGCATTGTAACCAAAAAGTCGCCAGTCCCTAATCAATTAAAAAGGTTGATAAAGTTTTACAGTGATTTTTCTTCAGCCTGAATAATTTCACCGCTTTCGGTGTTGTAGGCAAAGCATATAATATTCAATTTGCTTGTATTCCAATCAGCATTAACTGTACCTTGAACCTTAATACTCTCTTCTTGGCCAAAGGTTGCTCCCTCAGTAAAGGCTTGGGTGCCCCATGTTCCGTTTAACGACATACGAAAAACATGGTTATGCACGTAATCTTCTACAGTTCCACTTGGGGTTACTTGGGGTGAAATTAAACCATCCTCAGTAATAAGAACGCAAATCTTTAAAGGATCTATATCGCTTAAAGCCTTAGCTTTAATAGTAACCGATAGATTGCCAGAGGTAAAGGTGTGGTTGATACTAAGCTGTAAGCGTGGTTCATCGTCCAATATCTCAGCAGTTGCACTGGGCCAGGCAGTGTTGCTCATTACTAGGTTGCTGTTATACTCGGTTCTATTGATAACGCCAGCAGGATAACCTTCGATGTTGAAGTGGGAGTTAAGCTCAGTTCCTACAGTCGTTCTGTAGTCCATGGGAAAATCAGTATTAGTTCTTGCAAAAAAACCAGCGTGGTAAGCTATTACAATAAATTTTTTGTCATAAGTCTGGTGTAGTTGCTCAGCTGTAGCTGCCCCATTGGGGCAATTAGGGCATTGGTGTCCGGTAAACTCTTCGAGTAATATCTTTTGAACTGTTTCTCCAGTGTCGCCCCCATTGGTCGGTTCATTCATGTAGGGCTCATCAATAATATCGCATGAAGATACAAAAAGGGTAAACAGAAGTATGATTGCTGAAATACGTTTCATTGTCTTAATTTCTTATTCTGTTAAACGGAACATCTAGGGCTAAAAGGTTGTTGAAAAGGTTATTCCACCTGCGAATGCTGATGGTACTCTTCGACAAATGCCTCCAACGCATATAACCCCTTCGCGTTGCTTGCCAAAGTTAATAGCCAGTCTGTGAGGACCTTGGTTATGTCCAAGGTTTAGCGAGTAGTAATGTATGCGCTTCTCACTGTCGTTATTTCCATAGTTATACTGATCGGTTACTGAGAACGACCATTTAGGGGCTACGGTATATTCGGCTAGCAACATTGCCCAGTTGCCTTTATCCTGTTTTGTGCTTAGGTGCTGTGCTTCAATCCTAATGTTTTGGGTGTCGCCAATTCTATACGAAAAATCGGCATATGCAATAAAAGCCTTAACAGACTCTGCACCAGGATGCCCTTGAATAATATCCATATTATAGAATTGATGGGCTGCTCCGGCAACAATTTTAAATTTCTGCGAAATTTTTCTGTTTACCTCAAGCGATAAGTCGTGGTAGTACTTTTCGTCGCCAATCTTACCAAATTTCGCTGTGTAACCCTTTGTACCTGAAGTACCAATAATAGTGGTATCGTTAAGTCTTTCTTTATCAATAGAGTAAGCAATAGATGCACTAAGTGTTATGTTAGTCCCATATTTACCACCTATAAGTGATTTGCGAGGGACTAGATAGTTTATCTCAGCCAATGCCCCTGCTTCGCCCGTTGGCTGGGTTGCGTACGGATACATTGCGGGGAGGCTGTAGGTATGCTGACGGGTAGTAGGTGGTAAGTAGCTTAATGTTAAATCATTCGATGTTGCTTCGCGGCTCGAGCGGAAATCCATATTATCAATATATTTACCCGATAGCAAAACACCTAACCCTTTGGTTGAGTATGATCCTGTAACAAATAGAGCTTGGCCCTCTTTGTATATCATATTATTGGTAGCACTTGGGTCGTTAATCCTCCAGGCATACTCGCTCGAGAGGAAAAACCCAGCACTATAAAGTGATGCCCTGCCTGCAAATGAGGCAACGTTTTCGGGTAAATTGTAAAGCGGATTTTTATCTTTTTGATAACGGCTAACCGCACTACCTCCAACTATAATTGTAGTGGCGGATTGGGAATCCAGCGTTTGCAGAATATTCCATTCAGCATCAAATCCTCGGGTTGTTCCGGGGCTATAATCCCAAAAATAGCGTTGTTTACCAATTATTCCTTTAATAGTTAGCCCATTTAGGGGGCGGAATACCATCTTAAAACCGTTGAATGCGTTATCTATACCAAGGTTTTTATCCTCGTATGCTCGAAGGATAATCCCGTTTCCGAATTGCTCATAAAAATTACCAACCGTTATTTCGTATAGGCTGTCGGTATAGTTTAAAAACAGATGGGCAATTCCCTGCCCTTCATACTTAGAGTCGTAACCAAGTAGTGGGGGCATATATGCTTCGTACCTTAAACCAGCATTAAATTTATTGTATCTATAGAAAATATTCCCATAGATATTTGCCCTAACGTACTCAGGTACCTTCTCAGTTGCAATTGTTGAGTCGCTAAAGTAGTAATTTGCTTCACTATAGAAATTACCTTGTATACTGGCCTTATCAATAAAGTCTTGTGCCCTAGAGGGCGATGGCGTTAGCAGTATAAATAGAATTATACATAGAAAGCCAGCCAATCCATTGCGATAGTTGATCATTAGTGTTCGATTAAAAAAATGAATTAGTTATGGCTTCTTAATAAGCGATTTTATCTCTTTAATTAACTCTTTTTCAGAACCCTCGGTGTAGTTGGTGTGTTGAAATACAACCTCTTTATTACCGTTTAGTATAAATGTGTGGGGAACATTTGTTACTCCCATGGCACGACGAAGATCACTGTTACTGTCAAGATAGAACTCGAAATCCCAACCACGAGCGCTAACCAATGGGCGTACGTTGTTTACTGTACGGGCGTCATCAATTGATATAGCAATTAGTTTAACACCAGTCTCATCCTGCCAGTCTTCATACAAATCGGCAATGGCCGATAGTTCTTTAATGCAGGGACGACACCACGATGCCCAAAACGAGAGTATTATTGGTTTACCATTGTTGTCGAAGGTTGCAGTTGATACCGTTTTTCCATCGAGGGTTTTAACGGTTGCAGTGGGGAGCGTTTTCGATTGTTGTGCGCTAACACTTATGCTAAGAGCAAAAAAAAGAATACCTAGGGAAGATAGAACTTTCATTTTGTTTGGTTTAGATGTAGATGAATTATTATTTCAAAATAAGTATTGTTGTTGAAATAGATTCTGACCCAATCAGTGACACAAAATATGTGCCCGGACTTAAATTTTGTAAAGACAGATTAGTTATGTTTTGCTCAAATGCTTTAGCATTTACGGCTTTTGAGTAAACATTTTGTCCAAGGATATTGGTAACTACAATGTTGTATGTTGTAGATGTTGGGGTAAACTCAATATTTACCTTCCCATTACTAGGGTTGGGGTAGAGCTTAAGCCCTTCGGAGGTTTTGGTTTGAATTCCGCTAGCTAACTTGTTGAGTTCAGCAGTTTGAATAACCTCAAATGTTTCGGTATTTTGTAAAAAGAGTCCTACGCGAAACTCATTTAGATTAACCTCAGAAATAATATCGGCAAAATCTTCCGAAAATGATATTTGAACAGGAATGCCATAGGCGATGTCCTTTAAATCATCACTCTCAAAGGTTTTAAACCGACGTAGAACATGATAAAATGTTTTTTCCCCATTGCCTCCAGGTGGTTCTTCAAACGAAACAATATCCTGAGTAAAGGCAATCTTGAGTTCAACCATATTAAGGTTAATCTCAGCATGTGGATTTAAGGTGAAGTCAACCTCTATATTGGACGGAGTGACCGTAAATGTGCCTTCAATACCAATGGGTGAGGGACGCTGTAACTCGGCTTCAATATAGTTTGAGCTAAAATTTGTGGAGTTAGCCTTGTACCAAGGATTTACAATTGACAGAGGTGTGTACATTACGTTGTAAAAGTCCATGCGTTTATCAATATCTCTGCTTGCTAATTCATACATGGGACTGTTCAAATATTTATTGGTTTCGTATCCAATTACAAACATTTGATCTTTATATATATTAGCCAACTCGCGAATTTGTAGGTTTGCTTCGATACATGTCATACAACTTGAGCTGGAGAAACTCTCGTAAAGAACCATCCTATTGGATGTTGTTGAAAGAACTTTAACAGGGACTATAAGAGTATCTATTTCTGGCAATGGCGCCCCATTAATATTATCGAGCCAAAGTTTAACCGTTATATTCCCTCCATTACTAAATTCAATTGGGGTATTTAGGGTGAAGAGGGAAGGGGTCCAGTTGCCTATTTCAAGACTGGTAAAGGATTGGCTGTGTATCGCGCCAGCTTCTACTTGGTAAAACACATCGAATTGGGTTAAACCCTCGCTCGAGAAATTTTCGATAACCACCCAAACATTTTGTGAAGCATTTGCTTGTGCATATGGACCAATGTTGTGCTTCGTAATACTAACCCCATCGCTGGTTTGCCCCAAAAGGGCAAACCAGTTAAGGGTTATTGAAATTGTAATAATAATGTGTTTTAACAAACACCTAACCATCGCTATTTAACAATTAGTTTACCAATTGAGGTATTACCATTGTTTAGGGTTACCCTAACCATATAAACACCCTGAGGTTGATTTATGTTCATCTTTACCTCGCTTAGGCTGGCATTGTATGTTTTACTGTAAACCAATGCTCCGGTGATGCTATAGATTTCAATTGTATTTACTTCCTCCTCCGATGCCATTTTAATGGTTACCTCTCCTTGTGTAGGATTTGGATAAATTGATAAGGTTGACAGAGGTGTTGAGTTTACAACGTTACCTAGAGTTACATCAACCATTGCTGACTGGAAGATCTCTTTGGTCTCATCATTCTGGATAAATACAACAACCATTAAGTCATTAAACTCTTCAACATTTGTACTTGTTAGATCTGCAGATAGCTCAAAACTTAATGCTTCGCCATCAGTTGAGCTAATAACAGTTCCATTGGCACTGGGAAGCATCTTCATCATAACATATTTAAACGATGTTTCTCCATTATTGCCAGCGTTACCCGTAGTTTCGCGTTCAACAATTGCTGCATGTAGTTTGAAGTTATTTACCGTGATATGTGGCAAAATATCTATGGATGCAAAAACTATCTTATCTTCAGCAATATTTGCATTAACATCTATCTCGAAAAATGCATCTTTTGCAGTTAGTGCATTAAAAGCATTGGTTAATCCTGTTGCGCTAGTTGGAATGCTACTACCTCCAGCAAATAGGGCAGGTACTCCGTTTACACCATAATAGCCGCGTCTTACTCCTCCTTCGTCAGTGTAGTATGGGTCGCCGCTACCAGGCCAGTTCATCTGGTATTTAATAATTGCAAGTTTACCGGCATTCGCAATTAGGAATGGAGAAAATGAACCTGTGTTAAAAGTATTGCAAGGACCACAAGTAGAACTTGTAAACGACTCATATAAAGGTATGTTTGCAACAGCTTGCGATGCTAAATGGATGCTTTTTGTTTTCGAATTATTGCTCATATCATCATCGTCCCCATTGCCATTGATGTTGATTAAACCAACACTAACATTATAAGTACCTGCTGTAGCCTCCCAAACTGAGGTAAAGGTATGGTTATAGCTGCTACCAGAGGTAATTGAAACACCAGTTACATTTTCAGTAATTACTACTTCTTCATTTACTTGATACTGAATATCAAAAGAGGTAATCGGATTAATACCAACGTTTTTAACTGTTGCAGCAACGTTACGATTCCCAAAAAGAGAGTATGCTTCGTTGTTAATTGAGTTTACGGCCAAATCAGTTTCAAATGGAGCGTAAAGCAAAATATCATCAATATACCATGCATTGATATTATAGGAACTTCCAGAAAAAAACAGGCAGAATTGAAATGAAGAGGAACCCAAATCTTCATTCTCTATAACCACATTGATAGATTCAACTACCGTTGCTCCGCTTCGGCTCCATACAGTATGCCAATCGCCTTCTTTCGATCTAGTTGCCAAACCAACGGTATAACCTCCGCTGTAATGGTCAATAGCATGTTTAAACTCAATATTAAGGTTTGAGTGGCCACTTGCATCTACAACCGGAGAAATTAGCCTTGTAGTACCATTAAACTGTGGACTCCAATTCATTTTTGCTTCAGGTGCAACGCCACCGGCGTTAGCACTGGCAGAAGTTACCCAGTTCGCTGCCTGAGCATCAAAGGTCCAACCTGTAGCTGCTGTGGTAAAGTCTTGCGACAATAGCTGTGTTCCAACTTTGCTCTGAGCCATAGTTGCTGCACCTAATATAAGTGCAAGTGATAATAGTAAGATTTTTTTCATAAGAGTTTAGTTTTTTTCTAAAACGATTTAGATTAGCATTGCAAATATATTTGTTTTTATTTAAAAATGCATACTTTTGTATTTCTAAAATTTTGAATTATGAAAACAAAATCTATTCTATTAATTATTGTATTGACCATGTTGGGTGCTTTATCAATTAAGGCACAGAGTTTAACATTATCGTATAATGGAGGCGATGTTAGTAATGGTGTGATTGATGTTGAAGGATTGGCATCAGCCGCCGATATTAAAGTAGCATTTAGTATTACAAATACTTCTGAGTCTGCAATATCTGTAAAAGTAAAGAAAAATGTTAGGCAAGATATTGAGGGTAGTGTTAATACATTTTGCTTTGGCGCCTGTTTCCCTCCTGAAACAGTTGAATCCCCTGATGAATATCCTATTGGTGCAGGAGCCACTCTTGGTCCAGATATTTTCTATGTTCAGCTTTATCCCGAAGGAAACAGTGGCGTTGCACAAATAGTATATGAAGTTTTTAACGTAGCTAACCCTGAGGATAAGGTAAGCATAACGGTTAACTTTACAATACAGCCAACCGGTATTGGCCTTAATGCAAAAGATATTTTTCTAAGAGCCTATCCCAATCCAACTTTAGGCGAGTATGTATTTGTTGAATACTCATTGCCCAATGGGGTATCAAAGGCATCATTTACTTTGTATAATATGCTTGGTGTTAGGGTGCACGGAATGGCCATAGAAAATAGGTCTGGGAAAATCGAAATTTCCACAAACAGTTTACCTAAGGGCATTTATCTTTATTCCATTGAGGCCAATGGAAACAGATTAGCTACTAAAAGGCTAATAGTTAAATAGAGACAAAAACTCCGTGTTGAGGACACATAAAAAATGCAAAAGGGTTGATTTATCAACCCTTTTGCATTTTTTGTTATAGTAAAATCTACCTACGGTTTATAGTTTATAGGAATGTATTTCTAAAGGACACTTTATTGGCTTAGTATTACTAGCACTAAGGTCTTTTAAAACTACCTGGTCTTGATAAGTATCTCTCTTTTGCTTCCTTTGCATCAGATCCAACAGGTATGTATATTACAGTTCTATTATCAATTACAACTGCTTGCATTTTCGCTAAATCCGGAGATTTGTGAACAACTGGTTTCTTTTGATACATCTTTTTATGCCTCCCCCTCTTATTAAAGAATATAAAACAACAATTACGTGTAATAGCTCACGTGCATTTTTTGAATAATAGCGTTTTCTCCGAATAGAAATCTTAGCTGGCAGTCGAAATGAAAGTTGACTAAAAATAGCCAATTACTGATGTTGAGAAAAATTCAAAAACACAACTAAAATATAGGCAATAAAATGCTAGGCATAAATTTGCCGTTTGTAAATGCACGAGAATTTACAGGAAAATCAAAGATAGCTAAAAAAAATGGCAAATAATAATTTTTCAGGATAATAATACTCAAACCCCTTTGAAGTAATCATCATTTGAAGGTTTTTTAGCTGGGTTTTATCAGATTTATGGGGTATAAGATATTAGATTTTAATTTTATTTGAAAATAAAAATTGTATTTCTAATTTTAGAGTATACCTTTATCAAACATTTTAAAAATCAATTATGAATAAAGGAACAGTTAAGTTCTACGATGAAACCAAAGGTTTTGGTTTTATTAAGGACAGCAATTCAACGAAAGAGTATTTTGTGCATTCGTCTGGTTTGAAAGAAAATATCAGAGATAATGACGAGGTAACTTTTGACCTAGAAGAAGGTAAAAAAGGCCTTAATGCAGTTAATGTGAAACTTGCATAGACAAGATTCTAGTCACTTCTTTAAAAAGTCCTGCTATTTAACAGGACTTTTTTATTTGCCTTTTACTACATTTGTATAAACATTTGCCATATGGAGATGCATGAAATTATTAATACTATTTATCAAGAGGTAAAGCCTTTGGCTTCTGAGGGGAAGGTAGCCGATTATATCCCCCAGCTTAGTACAATTTCTCCTGATAAACTGGCAATTAGTATTAATAATGTTGATGGTAGTTGCTACGAAGTAGGCGATAGCAATACTCCATTTTCAACTCAAAGTATTTCAAAAGTTTTTGGATATACTCTGGCATTTAAGGCTTTGGGTGCCGAAATTTGGAATAGATTGGGTAAAGAACCCTCTGGAAACTCATTCAACTCTTTAGTGCAGTTAGAGTATGAGAAGGGAATTCCTCGCAACCCATTTATAAACGCCGGAGCAATAGTAATTTCAGACATTATCCTATCGAATTATTCAAACCCTCAGCAAGCTCTACTCAATTTTGTAAAGGGAATAACTAAAGAATCTTCAATTGATTATAATACGGATGTGGCAACATCTGAAAAATCAACAGGATACAGAAATATAGCTTTGGCCTACCTAATGAAAAGTTTTAAAAACATCCAAAACTCAGTAGAGGATGTTCTGGATTTTTATTTTTTACAGTGTTCCCTAGAGATGAGCGCTAGAAGCCTATCTAAATCTTTTCTTTATTTAGCCAACCATGGAATTGTACCAAGTACAAACGAGGAAATTCTAACTATTAGTCAATCTAAAAGGATTAGTGCTCTTATGCTTACTTGTGGGCTTTATAACGAATCGGGTGATTTTGCCTATAGGGTTGGTATGCCCGCTAAAAGCGGTGTAGGAGGAGGAATAGTAGCAATTATTCCTAAGAAGCTAAGTATCTGTGTTTGGTCGCCTCCTCTAAATAGTTTTGGCAACTCCCTTGCCGGAATTGAAGCACTTGAAAGATTTACAACTTACACTGGTGATTCAATCTTTTAACATTTCATCGAAGGTAATGTTTTAAAGTCAACCTTATTGATGATTGAATTAATGTGTAGATAATCACTGATATAGGATGTACTGAACAGAATATTATTGTAAAAGTCAACCCTTAAAATTTCTTATATCGTTTACTTTTACCCTTTTTCATTGTGTTTCTTCGTAATTAATAAAACGAAATTCATTATGAAAGAAGTTGTAATAGTATCGGCAGTTCGAACAGCCATTGGAACCTTTGGAGGTAGTCTGTCGAATTTATCTGCAGTTGACCTTGGCGTAATTGCAGCACGCGAAGCAATAAAAAGAGCAGGTGTTGCTCCTAGTGAAATTAATGAAACAATTATAGGAAATATCCTATCGGCGGGCTTAGGGCAAAATATTTCTCGTCAAATAGCCGTAAAATCTGGTGTGCCAGAAACAAGCCCTGCAATGGGCATTAACCATTTATGCGGTTCAGGATTACGTTCAGTTTCAATGGCTGCTCAGTTTATTATGCTTGGCGATGCTGATATTATTCTTGCCGGAGGTACTGAGAGCATGACAAATGCCCCTTACCTTTTACCCAAAGGACGCAGTGGTTACAGAATGGGACATGGTGAGGTAATAGATTCAATGATTATTGATGGACTAACCGATGCATTCAATAACTACCACATGGGCATTACCGCCGAGAATATAGCAAAACAGTGGGGAATATCTCGTGAGGAGCAGGATGAGTTTGCAGTAAGAAGCCAAAATAAAGTTGAAGCAGCCCAAAAGGAGGGCCGATTTAAGGATGAAATTGTTCCTGTTGAAATACCTCAACGAAAGGGTGATCCGATAATATTTGACAACGATGAGTTTCCTAAGCATGGGCAAACTATTGAAAACCTCGCGAAACTTCGCCCAGCATTTATAAATGATGGTACTGTTACAGCAGGTAACGCTTCGGGAATTAATGATGGAGCATCAATGCTTGTTGTTATGTCGGCTGAAAAGGCGAAAGCCCTTGGATTAAAGCCGCTAGTTAGAATTATTTCCTACGGAAATGCAGCACTCGATCCTAAAATTATGGGTTATGGCCCAGTACCTGCCACTCGTGCTGCCTTGCTCAAGGCAAAGATGAAAATTAACGATATCGATTTAGTTGAGGCTAATGAGGCTTTTGCATCGCAATCAATTGCTGTTGTTCGTGATCTGAAGTTAAATCCCGAAATTGTAAACGTGAATGGCGGTGCCATTGCGCTTGGTCATCCAGTTGGTGCATCGGGTGCTAGGATTTTAACTACCCTAATTTATGAGATGAAACGCAGAAATGCAGCAACTGGCCTTGCAACACTTTGTATTGGTGGTGGACAGGGCACTGCTTTGATTGTAGAGAATATTTAGCAAAGAAAGAATATATAGTAAACATCAAAAAAACTTATTATATGAAACGTTTAGAGAATAGAGTAGCTATAATTACTGGTGGTGCCGATGGTTTAGGTAAGGCAGCTGCTAATCTTTTTGCAAAAGAGGGTGCAACCGTTATTATTTGGGATATGAACCAGGACAAAGGGAATGAAACAGTTATTGCAATTCATGCTAATGGAGGTAAAGCATCCTTTTTTAAAGTGAATACTGCAAGTTATAGTGAGGTTGAAAAGGCAACCGAAAGCGTTATTAAGGAATTCGGTAAAATAGATATTCTTATAAATAATGCTGGGATTACTCGTGACTCAACGCTAAAAAAAATGACTCCTGAGCAGTGGCAACAAGTAATAGATGTAAACCTAACAGGTGTTTTTTACTGCGCCAAGTGTGTTAGTAACAATATGGTTGAAAATGGTTATGGCAGAATTATCAATACCTCATCGGTAGTTGCTCTTTATGGTAATTTTGGACAAACAAACTATGTAGCAACTAAGGCTGGCGTAATTGGCATGACTAAAACCATGGCTCGCGAGTTAGGTCGAAAAGGAGTAACCGTAAATGCTGTTGCCCCAGGTTTTATTGCAACCGATATGGTGAAGAAAATGCCTGATGAGGTGCTTAAAGCTATGGAAGCCAAGGTACCTGTTGGTCGTTTGGGCTTGCCAGAAGAAATAGCCTTGGCATACCTTTTCCTTGCAAGCGATGAGGCTGCTTACATCAACGGAACAACGCTTAGCGTTGATGGTGGAATAACCATCTAAATTGCTTTACTGAATGAACTAAGGATAGTATTAAGAAATTTTTTTGTAAAAATAATAAGCAAAAATTATGGCATCAACGGAACAAGTGCTAGGCACATGGATACTGATTGCAATTTACGCTTCTGCAGTACTGTATTTTGTTATCAAAGGGGCAATGGGTACCAAAAGCATGAAAGATTATGCTGTGGGAAGTATGAATTTTTCTCCTGTGTTTGTGGGTATGTCGCTTGCAGCAGCAATGACAAGTGCTGCCACATTCATTATCAACCCTGGCTTAATAGCTCTTTACGGGATAAGCGGTGTGCTATCGTTTGGCCTCTTTTTCCCTGTTGCAACAATGCTTTCATTAGTTGTGCTTACAAAAAGTTTCCGAAAGTTTGGTCAATCCGTAAGCGCAGTTTCCTTAGCTAGTTGGATTGGTAAAAGATACAATAGCAATGGATATTCATTGTTTATAGCTTTTCTATCGGTGCTACTATTAACTTTTATTGTGCTCATTCTTGTTGCACTAACAAAGGTATTTGCCAGCGCGCTAAATACTAACGAAATATTAACATTGGGCGCAATTATAATCTTTGTTTTTGGCTATATGATGTTTGGCGGTGCAAATGCAATGGTTTATACCAATGCTATTCAAGCAGGCATAATGCTAATTGTTGCTGTTATTCTCTTGGTATCGGGCTTTAAACATTTTGGGAATGGGATTAGCGGTTTTTTAGAAACGCTTAAGTCAATTGATCCGGTTTTAGTAAAAGCCACAAATGAGGGGAGTCCTCTATTTAGAGATTTTTGGGAGATTATTCTTGCACAGGTAATTATAGGAGCAGCCGTTGTTTGTCAACCTCATATTATTACTAAATCCCTTTTGCTAAAAAAGGAAAGTGATGTTAACAAGTTTCTTATTACGGCAATTATTGTTGAGATACTTTTCTTTTCTGTTGTAATTACTGGATTATATGCCCGAATCGAGTTCCCCGATTTAATGGCCAATGGGAAGGTTCTCGGTAATGATAGTATAATTCCAACCTATGTTATACATATTTTTTCCAATGGTTGGGTTGCTATCGTAGTAGGCTTATTCGTTATACTTGGTCTTATTGGCGCTGGTATGTCAACCCTTGAGGGCTTGATTCAATCATTGAGTACAAGCATAACTAACGATATCATTAACCCTCTTTTTGGCAAGAGAATATCGAGTGATAGAAGTTACATAAAGATTAATAGGTTTGTTATAGTTCTGCTTGCAGTTGTTGCGTTCTTCCTATCGAGGCATCAGCTAATTTCTCCAAAACTGAGTGTTGCCATTTTTGCGCAAAATGGAGTTTACGCATACTTCTCAATTATATTTATTCCAATTCTTTTGGGAATATTTGGTAAAACTGTTGGTTTAATGGCACCTCTTTGGGCTTCAATAACTGCATTGGTTACCCATTTTGGAATATACTACGGCTTGCCATACATTGTAAACAACAACATTGCTAGCCTAGGTTATTTCGACAAGTATTTTGTAGGGACTATTCATAACCCTGCAATTGCTGCTGCTTCGGCTATCATTTTATCGGCATTAGTAGGGCTAACGATTTATCAAGTTAATCGTTTTAAAACCAAGTCCATTAAAGCCAACTAAAACTATTTTGTCATGAAGAATTATATATCAACATATAAATCGAAACTTATTTCAATTGAGCAGGCTGTTGAGATGATTAAGAGCGATACTGATATTATAGTTGCTCAGTGTGCATCGGAACCCCAGGGCTGTATGGGCAAATTTCATCTTGCAAAGGATAGGGTGAAAAATGTACAAGTGTTCTCGGTATTAACGCTTAAACCCTACGATTTTTACATGAAACCTGAGATGAAGGGACATTTTGAACTTTGCAGTTGGTTTCATGCCCCCGGCTCAAGGCAAGCAATAAAAGAGGGAGCAGGAACAGTAACCTTTGTGCCCAATATGCTCCACAGAGCCGCTACTGATAGGCTTAAAGTGCGAAGACCACACATGTACTTTGGTACCTGTACACCACCCGATGAGAAGGGATTTGTCTCCTTATCGTTAGGCGTAACCTACGAGAAGGATATACTTGAAGCAGCAGAAATTGTGGTGCTTGAAGTGAATGATAAGTTGCCTAGAACATTTGGTGATACGCATGTTCATATTGATGATGTGGATTATTTTGTGGAATACTCGCAAACACCACCCACATTACCTACACCCGAACCCGATGAGGTGGCACTAATGATTGGGAATAATATTGCTCAATTGGTTGATGATGGGTCTACCATTCAGTTGGGTATTGGTGAAATACCAAACGCAGCAGCATTATCACTTAGGGACAAGAAAGACTTGGGCGTTCATACCGAAATGCTTGTCGATTCAATGGTTGAACTCTACGAAATGGGAGTAATAACCAACAAGAAAAAGGCATTTCATAAGGATAAGTTTGTGTGCACTTTTGCCATGGGATCTGAAAAGATGTATCAATGGCTAAACAATAACCCTGCCGTTGAGTTTCTGCGCGGAAAATACGTAAACGATCCTTGTATTGTTAAAAATAATTCAAAAATGGTCTCGATCAATACCTGCATTATGGTCGATTTTACGGGCCAGGTTGCTAGCGAATCTATAGGTACAAATCAGTACTCAGGTACAGGTGGTCAAACCGATACCGCTGTGGGTGCCATTGAAGGGTTTGACGGATTAGGCAAATCCATAATAGCATGTCGTTCAACGGCACAAAGGGGGAAGACGTCAACCATAGTTCCTGTGCTACCCGAGGGAACAGCGGTTACACTTCATCGAAGCCATACCGATTATGTGGTTACAGAGCATGGCTCTGTAAGGCTCACAGGCTTAACCGTAAGGGAGAGAACAAAAGCCTTAATATCCATTGCGCATCCCGATTTCAGAGCGGAACTTACTGAAAAGGCGCAAAAAATGGGTTACATCTAGTTCATTATTCAATAATCATTATTCATTATTCATTATTCATTATTCATTATTCATTTAAAAGATGTTACCAATAAAAATAATAGGAACAGGAGTTTATGCACCCGGTGAGCCCATTGATAATATTGAGCTAAAACGATTAGCAAATATTGAATTCGAGCACGAGAAAACGGAAGCAAAACTTGGCATATACACAAGGCATATTGCACATCTTAGGGGTATTAACGAAACTACTGCCGATTTTGCAACCAAAGCCGCCGAGAATGCTATTACCGATTCGGGCTTATCACCAAGCGATATTGGGCTATTCATTGTAGCAACCGATACACCGGAGTTCATTACACCTGCTACTTCAATTTTGGTGCAGGGGCGAATCCAAAAGGGTGAAACATGGGCATCTACATTCGATGTTAGCGCATCCTGCGCTAGTTTTGCCATAGCACTTGATAATGCTGCTCGAATAATGGCAACCGACGAATCAATTGAGTATGCTGTTGTAATCGGCGTTTATAATATGCCTGCATTTATTCGCCCTGGTGATGCTTTTGGTTATACCATTTTTGCTGATGGTGCTGGGGCATTTGTACTGCAAAGGGTAAATGGAAGCTCAGGTTATATTGCAGGTCAACTGCTTACCGATGGCACTCAATGGGATTATGTAGGTGTTTATGCAGGAGGAAGCAAAAACCCTATTACTTCCAAAGTTATTAAAGAGGAGAAGTGGGGACTATTAAACCTGCAACGTTTGCCTGGCGATAGGAATGTGCGGCTTTGGCCAATGGTTGTTGAAAAATTACTTGCCAAAGCAAACCGAAAAATTGAAGAGGTTGATCATTTTATTTTCACACAAATAAATAGGTCAGTTATAATGGATGTAATGGCAGAGTTAAATCAGCCCGAATCAAAAACCAACTTTGTTATGGATCGCTATGGATATACAGGCTCGGGTTGTTTGCCAATGGCATTTCACCATGCTGTAAAAGAGGGGAAGGTGAAACGTGGCGATAGGGTTATAATGGTTGCATCAGGAGCAGGATTAGCTGTAGGAAGCAACATATTTTTGTATTGAGAAGTAAAAGGCATAGGGTTGAGGAACGATAGATAAGGATTTAATTTACCTCAACCTGTCTGCGCCAGCCTGTCGGCAGACAGGGCAGGCAGGCCTCAACCTCAACCTATCTGCCGACAGGCTGGCCTTAACCTCAATATACTGAATCATCTTAATCTAGAACAAAATAAATAAAAGCCATATGATCTCTCAAGTTGGAATATTAGGTACGGGGATATACATTCCAAAGGCAAGAATGACAGCAAAGCAAATAGCTGATGCCACAAATGGTGTTTGGTCTGAAAAAGCAGTATTTGAAAAGTTGGGAATTAGGGAAATAGCAGTTCCTGGACCTGACGATGGTACTCAAGGGATGGGAGTAAAAGCCGGACTTGATGCGCTGAAAAATACGGGAATTGATCCTAAGAGTATCGACTTAATTTTATGCATTGGCGAGGAGTGGAAGGAGTACCCACTTACAACCTCGGGGATTTATATTCAGGAACAAATTGGTGCAACTAATGCTTGGGCTATTGATTTGCAGCAACGATGTGGAACAACAGTTGCAGCGATGAAGATTGCCAAGGATATGATAATTGCCGATGATGATATAAACACGGTTATGATTGTGGGAGGTTATCGAAATGGAGATTTCATTGACTTTACCGATTCGAGTGTTTCGTTTATGTACAATCTATCAGCAGGCGCTGGAGCAATTATTCTGAAGCGAAATATTGGTAAGAATTTGTTGTTGGGCACGCATATTATGACAGATGGAACCATGGCTCGCGATGCAGGTGTTGAGTATGGCGGTATTTGCAAGCCAATAACCAAGGAGAATGCTGATTTTGCATACAAGTCATTGCGCCTTTTTAATGAGAAACACATGAAAGACAGACTGAATGAGGTCTCAATGGGCAACTGGATGCATTGCATTGATAAAGCATTTGAGAAGTCTGGGGTTGAGAAGAGCCAGCTAGGCTACCTAGCAGGGCTTCATTTTAAGCGATCGATGTATGAGTTTATTGTTCAAGAATTGGGGTTGACTATGGATCAGACTATTTACCTTGAAGATTATGGGCATATGGGACAGATAGATCAAATACTTTCGCTTCATCTTGCGCAGCAGCAGGGTAAGCTTGGCCAAGGAACAGTAGTATCAATGATTGCTGCAGGCATAGGCTATGCCTGGGGAGCAAACGTAATTAGATGGGGATAATGATTAACAAAATAAAGTCGACATCTTATTTACTATTATTATAATACTGATAAACAATTACATATTGCCTTAAGTGATGAATATATATGGTTAAGTCAACCCCTTTTGATTTGCTGTTGATTTTGAGCTGAGGTTAAATCTTTTGTTACTTGCACTAAATAGTTTAAAACAAAAACACGAAACGAATTAATTAACTAAACAAAAACTACAATTATGAAGAAAGTAATGATTTTCGGACTGCTACTTGCAGTTGTTTTTACAGGATGTAAAAAGAGTGATGAGGATGATGATAACGATAAGCCTAAGAAAGTTGGAATAATGGGCGAGTGGTATTCATCTGGAGCTAATGTTGCCCCTTTACTTATTTATGCTGGAATCGACTCAATTTATGCTGAATTTAATCTTGATAATACCTATCTGGTTGAATCTTTTTCTGATGGTTCAAAAACAACCCTTACAGGTACGTTTACACAAGCGAAATCAGGAACTGGAAGTATATGGACAATTATTCTTAATCAGAATACACCTAACAGCTTAACCAGCGAGGGGATTTTTGAGATTACCGATGGAACACTCAAAACTATGCAATATGAGGTTGCGCAAACAGAACCCCCAATTTCTGGTGTTACTAAACCTACTCCTGCAGGTGGTTTTGGAAGTACAAGTGATGGCGCATATGGAGTAATGAATGTGCAGAATTATATTGAATACGTTAAGTAATTTTCAACTCTACAAATCGGAGCCGATATTCTTTCGACTCCGATTTTTTTACTTATTAATTAAACATCTAATCGTTCTGCTGTGAAAAAGTTAATTGTTTTAAGCCTATTGATTTTGGCAATATTAGCTAATGCTCAAAGCCAGAATCCCTCTAACCAATATTTTTCTGGAGAGGTTCCCGATAAAGCCAACAAGGAGTTTCAGTTCCTTGGTTTCTTTATCAATCAAGGTGTTGCATCCAACATGTATGCCCAAAGTGATTTTTTAAAAGGGCAGGTAGTTGGTCGCTTGTTTGGCAGTAACACAACAAATACATCTAGTTCAAAAGTAAGTCGTTATGCAGAGCAGCGGTTCTTGCCCTTTTTTATCTATAAACCAAATTTATTCGATGGGAAAGCGATTCTAAGAGCATCGTTTGAGATTGACTGGACATGGGGTGATGTAGCATATGGAGTTGGGGGTAACTTGGGTTCTGCAATATCGGCCGATCAGGTTAATATCCAAACTCAGAATATCGAACTTGAGTTAATTCCTTTTGCTGGTTGGTACATCAATCTAGGATTGCAGCGAATGTTCGATTCGCCATACAACCCATACAGAACTGTGTTCGATAAGATGACAACAACTGGTTACCGATTGGCCTATTTTGGGACTGATGGAGTTGGTGTAACTGTTCGTAGGGAGTGGGATTACTCTAGCCTTAAAGCAGGTATGTTTAAGTTATATGAAAACGCAGTTGAGCAAAACGATGATGTAACCCTTTATGAACTTATTGGCGAGAAGAGTGTTTCGCGTGCTTGGAAAATTGGCGCATCAGCATACTATGTTAGTGACAGGGCTCAAGGTAAAGGAGGCGTCTCTATACTTGGGCAAGGTTTTAACAGCCTATTAGCTAGCTACAATGGTGTTTATAAATTTTCCTACGGTGACGTACCTTACAAGTCCGACGTGGTATGGTTGGGTACATTTTTTGGCCGTAACACGGAGCATTGGATAGACCCATGGATGGTAACTGGCTTTTTTAACGCAAATATTGGTGCTGCCGATACGCTGACAAACAAAGCGGTATCAAAAACTCAATGGACTAAGGCACACGATATTCTTGGATTTGCAGCTAACCTAAGGTTATCTTATCGATACGGACAGACTTTAAACGATCATGCATCTATAGATGTACTTTATTCATCTGGTGATGATAATGGGATATCCGATGGAAAATATTCGGGGGTTATTACTGGAAACCAATGGGGATCGCCAGGTGCTAT
This sequence comes from Bacteroidales bacterium UBA5349, assembly GCA_002410065.1. Classification (GTDB taxonomy): domain Bacteria; phylum Bacteroidota; class Bacteroidia; order Bacteroidales; family Tenuifilaceae; genus Perlabentimonas. Next base: position 97,590 of record DHQB01000009.1, read on the forward strand.
TTTTATTAGTTCCGGATCTTACATTCTGTTACCTCATGGCAATGTGGTTAACCGTTTTATGCATGCAGTTTGTGATATTTCAAACATGGGCTACGGCTTAACGGCTATTACTGCAAACCTCTCTAGGAGTTTTGTTCCTCATAAAATTGATGCCAAAATTGGAGGTGCGTTTGCCCTTAGCAATGTTCAACCTAAAGGGGGAGGATCTATAATGGGCACAGAGGTTAATGGTAAAGTTGCCTATAACATTGGACCCTTTATGAGCCTCGAATTACATGGAGCATACTTAATGCTAGGCGATTTTTACGATAGCAAGCAGAGCTCATATAGCAGTTCGGTAAATGGAAATTCCGATACACGACCTGTAAATCCATGGACAGCATTCCTAGTTTTTAAATGGCTTATGTTTTAAAGGTTAACCAAAAATTGATGCAGAAATGAAAAAGACATTGATAATTACAATATTCGTTAGCCTGTTTACAATGATTAATTGTAGCACTCCATATAAAAAATTGGCTAAGTTTAAGCATTTAGATGATATGGAGTATCGGCACGAAGTAAAGAAAGCGCACCTGCCAGTTAGTGGTTATGATATTGCCTATACCGATGAGGGAAAAGGTAAACAAACCATAATTTTTATTCATGGCCTAGGGAGTTACCTTCAGGCATGGATTAAAAATGTTGACCAGTTAAAAGCTGACTATAGATGTATATCAATTGATTTACCCGGTTACGGTAAGTCGAGTAAACAGCCCCATAGCGGACAAATGACCTTTTATGCTGAGATAGTTAACGAGTTTGTGCATGAGTTGGGTTTAAGTAATGTAATTATAGCTGGCCACTCCATGGGTGGGCAAATTGCAATAACTAGTGCATTGCAATATCCAAATATTGTTGAGGGATTAGTGCTGGTTTCACCCGCAGGTTTTGAGAAATTTCATAAAGGCCAAAAGCAATGGTTTAGGGAAGCAATGACTTTAGATGGTGTAAAACTTACAACAACCGAAGCAATTCAGAATAATTTAGCATCAAATTTCTATCGTTTACCAAAAGATGCTGAATTTATGATAAATGATAGGATTAGTATGCGATCGGCCGACGACTTTGATGCTTATTGCTATGCCGTTGCACAATCGGTTCAAGGAATGGTTGATAATCCAGTTCTCAGCTACCTGCAGGATATAAAAGTACCAACACTTATCCTTTTTGGCGAGAATGATAATCTAATCCCTAATAGGTTCCTAAACCCAGGCCCAACTATTGAGGTGGCAAAGAACGGTGCTTCAAAAATTAAGGATAGTAAACTGATTATGGTTCCCAAATGTGGCCATTTTTTAATGTTCGAAAAATCGGAGGTTTTTAATAGAGAGGTGAAGTTATTTTTCAACTAAAAAATTATTCCTATGGATGATATTAAGGTTGGTGAAAATTGCATAGTTTCATATCTTGTTGATGCAAAGAGTGCTATGATTCAGTGGACAGGCATGCCTAGTAGCGATGAGTTTAGGATTGGATGTAATACAGCCTTGGATGTTATGCAGAAGAATGGTGTGTCAAAAGTTTTAGTTGATAACTCTAGCGCAACCCTTTTTACTATTAAAGATCAGCAATGGCTTAACAATGAGTGGTTGCCCCGAGCCGAGAAAGCAGGCTATCGATATTCGGCAACAGTTTTAGGCGATTCGGATGCTTTTGTAAAATTTGCTGTTAATAATATTGCTAGCAAACGCGACTACACAAAATTCGAAAGTAAGTTTTTTAAAACTGTCGATGAGGCCAAGGAGTGGTTAAGAACTTTATAGATGTTTTTTCAATAGTTTAGGTTTAGCATTTTTTTATTAAGCCAGCGTAATAGCTGGCTTTTTATATTTTTAGTACCTTAGCAAAGGTCTAAATTATAGCTATGAAAAGTAAACTATCAACCTTTTCAGATTTTGCAAACTCACTGTTTCCTCACGAAACAGATTACCTTGTTGCTATACAGCAATTTAATAAGCCCGAAAATCTTAAGATACTTAACCTCGTTAACTATAACAGTAAAAATCCCCTTAACCGCTTACCTTACGATACTTCAATCGACAAGAGAGCATACTCCTATATAAAGAATTGGATTACCGAAAGCCTTGACAATGCGGATGTTGATTTGCATTACGAATGGCTACTATCTATTGAGCAAAGTGTAATGACCGACAGCATTACTCCCGAGCAGGAAAAAATGCTGATGAAACAAGTTCACCAGATTAGTCCTGCATCCTATAATTTCATCCGCTTTTATCAGGTTATACAACATTATCGCGATTATTTGATGGTCAGGAGCCGAATTCGTTATTATGCACAGGTAACCAATTTTTTAGAAAAATATCAGAACAACTATGTGCATTCCCAATATCAAAATAACGAAATGAATAGGGCTGCAGCGCGCATAGTAAGGCAAATAGCTGCCGATGATGATGAGTTTCTACTTTGGGAAAGGCTGCTTAAGATTATATACTACAACGAAGGATTGGATGGTTATACCCGATATCGTGCTGCTGTAAGGCTAACCATACTCTACTATACAAATAGGGAGTTTGAGCGATTATTAAGTGTTTATGAGCATTTAGATAGTCAGTTTAAAACCAATCTTTTCTATTCAAAACGGATTATGGCAAACTATTATCATAATAGGGCCATGATGCACTCAAAACTCAACGAGCTAGATACTGCTGAGAAGTACGGTTTTCTATCTATTCGGCAGAAAAAAAGCGATTATCTTTTTTACTTAGTTAGCCTTTGTGGTATTTTACTTAGAAACGGTAGAAGCGCCAAAGCGCTAAGGTTAATGACAGAGTCTATCCCTGAAGTTAAGAATACCAATAGTTTGCATAGCAGAATTGGTTTTGCGTCATTATATATTAAAACTCTTACAGCAAACAGCCAGAGCGATAAAGCAGTAAGCTATGGAACAACCTTTTTCGAGGGTTATAAGAAGGAGATTCTTGAGTATCGATGGCATTTATTCTTTAGCTCTTTTTTTCAGGCTCTTTTAAGGGATGAAAAGTACTCAAGGGTAATTACCTTGGCAAGGAGATATAAGTTAGTTGCTAAAGAAAAACAGTTTGTTGGTAAAGCAATGTATTTACCTGTTATTGCATGGTACACATGCCTTTCAGAGTACATGGAGGGAATTATAAATAAACCAACATTTATTGATACTATTTCTAAAAGCGGTAAGATGCTCATAATCAATAATCATAAGAAGCAAAATATTAATAATCTACTCATCGATATTGCACATTCTTTACCTAACGAGTCTAAATTTATAGCAAAAGAACTTGGGCTATAGTGTTCCCTAAAACATTTTAGCATGAATTGTGAAATATGACGTCTACATGGTATTGCATTTAACCCTCACTTTATTTGAATAGCTAGGGCTAATTAGTTTTAAGGAAAATCATATCAACTTAACAATTTAAGGGTTCTGTTGTTAACATATTCTGAATTCAAAATATGTTTTATCCTTAAAATTACTTGATATGATTCGTGTTTGGCTAAATGCGCTTAGGGTTATCCCTCAGGTTTCAAAACAGGAATGGGATAGCTATGATATTGTCTCAAGATGGCTAATATCAACCCGTGCTGCCGTTTTTATTATGACTGGTCTTGCTGCCGCTATTGGTGGCCTACTGGCTTATCGCTCGGGAAGTTTTTCTTGGCCCATCTTTTTGCTCACATTCTTCGGGTTAATCTTTGCCCATGCCACCAATAATCTTTTAAACGATTATGTTGACTATAGCAAGGGTGTTGATAAAGACAATTATTTCCGTGCCCTTTATGGACCTCATCCCCTCGAGAATGGATTTCTCACTAAGAATCGTTTTATCACCTACATTCTAGTTACTGGGTTGATTGCTTTAATGGCTGGACTTGCCATTACCTACTTAGTTGGATTACAAACACTCTGGTTGTTGATTCCTGGCTTGTTTTTCTTGCTTTTCTATACCTGGCCTCTAAAATATTATGGACTAGGTGAAATTTCGGTAGTTCTTGTTTGGGGACCATTAATGATTGGTGGAAGCTATTTTGTTGTATCGGGTGGAGAATGGAGCAACTGGGTGGCTTTGGTTAGTCTTGTTTACGCATTTGGTCCAACTACAGTTCTGCTGGGCAAGCATGCCGATAAGTTGGAAGCCGACAAAGTTAAGAAAATTAGAACACTCCCTGTATTAATAGGCGAAAGGGTTTCGCGATACTCAATCATAGCCCTTTGGTTAGTTCAGTATGCTTTGGTAGGAATTTTTGTGCTAATGGGACAGTTGGGGCCAGCCGTACTATTGGTTTTACTGTCAATACCAAAATTTATACAGATGTCTAAGATTATGATGCAAAAACGTCCAGAGGTTGCTCCTGAAGGCAAAGAGGGCATAGGATGGCCATTATATCTGGTTAGTAGGGCATTTGTGTTTAACCGTTCGTTCGGTATGTTATTCTTGTTGGGTTTGATAGTTGATATCATCATTGTAAAGTTTTTTTAGTTGATACAATTAATGAAATTTTTAGCGCTCTTAAAACCATCCTTTTATGATTAGTGTAGCAACAACCATTATCAAGTCTAATATCGATAGCAAATTAGAGCAATTTGTTGAAAATGAGAAAGAAACTCATAAAATTATAGATGAGTTTAAGGCAAGGACTGCTGCCATACTTAACAGAAACGATGATAGTTATGTGGTTAGGCATAGGGCAAAAGGAAAAATGACAGCCCGAGAGCGTATCAATAAACTTATTGATGGGGATACTTCCTTTTTTGAGTTTTCAACTTTGGCCGCAAATGGGCTTTACGATAATAAACACCATAGCGCCGCAATTATTACTGGAATTGGTATAGTTCAGGGAATTGAAACCATTATTATAGCCAACGATCCAACTGTAAAAGGTGGTACCTACGTAAAGGAAACGATAAAGAAACATTTAAGGGCTCAGGAAATTGCCATCGAAAACCATTTGCCCTGTGTCTATATTGTTGAGTCGGGAGGGATATTTCTGCCTGAACAGGCTAATGTTTTTGCCGATCACGATCACTTTGGTAGGATATTTTACAACCAATCCAAGCTATCTGCGGCAGGAATCCCACAAGTTGCAATGGTTATGGGCTCTTGTACTGCTGGTGGTGCGTATATTCCTGCCATGAGCGACGAGTCAATAATTGTAGATAAACAAGGAACCATATTTCTTGCAGGACCTCCGCTTGTAAAGGCTGCTATTGGCGAGGAAGTAAGTGCCGAAGAACTTGGCGGAGCCTATACCCATACCCATATTTCGGGGGTAGCCGATCATTTTGCTAAAACAGAGAGTGATGCTATTCAAATTTGTCGAAACATATTTGAGCATCTACCTAAGCCTAAAAAGTATAGCAGCAAATCCGAAAGTTTTGAAGAGCCGCTTTACCCCATTGAGGAACTTTATGGAATAATACACTCTCAGAACTCCCGTTGGATGGATCCTTACGAAATTATTGCCCGAATTGTTGATGGCAGTAAATTTCAGGAATTTAAATCAACATACGGAGCAACTTTAGTAACTGGCTTTGCCAAGATCATGGGTCAAACCGTAGGAATTATTGCCAATAACGGAGTCCTATTCTCCGAGTCGGCACTAAAGGCTACCCATTTTATTGAGATGTGCAGTATCCGAAAAATTCCACTTGTTTTTTTACATAACATTTCAGGTTTTATGGTGGGCAAAAGTGCCGAACATAAAGGAATTGCGAAGGATGGAGCCAAAATGGTACACGCAGTTGCCAATGCCAATGTTCCAAAAATTACCATCATTTTTGGTCGTTCGCACGGTGCGGGTAACTATGCAATGGCAGGTCGTGCATACAATCCAAACCTGCTTTTTACCTGGCCTAACTCCAAAATTTCAGTAATGGGAGGGCGTCAAGCAGCCGAGGTTCTTGGTAGTGTTAAGCAGGGCAACCTCGAAGATGTTGATAAGTTTAAGAAGGAGATCATTCAGCGATACGAAGATGAAGCTTCTGCCTATTTTGGCACAGCCCGCCTATTGGACGATGGCATTATTGATCCTGTGGACACGCGCAAAGCAATAGCCTTAGGCTTATCGATTGCTGCAAATAAAGAAGCTCCAGATTATAAACCTGGTGTTTATAGAATGTAATAAGTTATGGATAGCTATAATGACATATGCACTGATGCTAAAGATGGTGTAGCCACAGTTTGGTTAAACAGACCCGATTTGCATAATGCTATTAGCATACAAATGCTGGAAGAATTGCCCCATTTTTTTAGCTCTATTGAGCAAATGGATAATGTTAGGGCAGTTGTTTTAAGGGGGCGGGGTAAATCGTTTAGTGCTGGTGCCGATCTTGTTAAGATGCTTGAGGTTGGTAAACTAGGTTATGAGCAAAACCTTATTGATGGGTATAAATGGACTAATTGTTTAAGTTCAATTGCAAATTCTAGTAAACCAACAATAGCCATTGCTACTGGCAACATATTTGGTGGAGGTAACGGTTTACTTGCAGCGTCCGATATAGTAATTGCCGATGAGAATACAATCTTCTCATTTTCAGAAGTAAGACTGGGTCTTGCACCATCTACAATACTTCCCTATATTTTAACTCGCATTTCTCAGCAAAAGGCTAAATACCTAATGCTTACCGGAAAAAGATTTAATGCAAGTGAAGCATACACCTCTGGTCTTGTCGACTTTTTAGCACCCTCTATTAGAATTGAAGCATTATTGAATGCAATCATTGGCGATTTGTTTAAAGCATCTCCCAATGGGGTTAAGGAGATAAAAAGATTGGTAAGAGAACTAAAACATTGTCAAACCATTGACGAGGTAAATAACCTCACAGCCAACTCCATTGCTACTCTAAAAACATCAACAGAGGCTCAGGAAGGTATTAGTGCTTTTATTGAAAAACGCAAACCCTATTGGGTAATTGAAAATACCAACAAATAAGATAATTTGAAAGATATATGCATCATCCATTAATAAATAAGCAGCACAATGAGCTCCGCGAGCAAGTTCGTGCTTTCGCTGAAAAAGAGATAAAACCTTTGGCCCAAGGGCTTGACGAACGGAGTGAGTTCTCTATTGATTTAACCAAAGCGATGGGGAAAATAGGATTATTCGGAATGAATTTACCTGAGGAGTTTGGCGGTCGTAATCTTGATACCCTTTCATACATTATTGCTATTGAGGAGTTGGCTCGTATTGATAGTTCACAGGCGGCAACCATGGCAGCTCACAATTCGTTGGGTATAGCTCCAATATATAAGTATGGCAATGACGAGCAGAAAAAACGTTTGCTCCCTAGCTTAACGACAGGCGAAAATGTTTGGGCCTTTGGCTTAACCGAGCCCAATGCTGGTTCCGATGCCAGAGCAATTGAAACTACTGCGCATCTACAGACTAATCAGTGGATTGTAAATGGACAGAAAATTTTTATAACTAATTCAGCATCTGAGTTATCAATGGGAGTAACCCTTTTGGCTAATACAAGCGAAAATGAGGAGGAAAAGGAGTTCTCAGCAATCATTCTTGAAAAGGAAATATCAAAGTACAAGGCAGAACCAATTCACAACAAAATGGTTTGGCGGGCTGCCGATACTGGGCGGTTAATATTTGAAAACACCACTGTTCCAAAGCAAAATTTGCTTGGTAAGCAGGGTAGGGGAATGCATTATATGTTAGAAACGTTAGACTCTGGCAGGTTATCCATTGCTGCAGTTGGACTGGGTTTAGCCCAAGGTGCATTCGAAATGGCAAATGCATATGCTAAAAAAAGGCATCAGTTTGGTAAGTCGCTTTCTAAAATCCATGCCATTTCGGATAAATTGGCCGAAATGGATATTAAACTCGAATTGGCAAGGAATTACCTCTATTACAGCTGTTGGCTAAAGGATAATAATCTACCTTTTAAAAAGGAGGCAGCCATATCAAAACTGTACACATCTGAAATTGCCAAACAAGTAGCCGATGAAGCTGTACAGATTTTTGGCGGCTATGGCCTGTTTAAAAATAATGATATTGAGCGTTTCTTCCGTGACCAGCGTATCCTTAGTATTGGTGAAGGGACTTCAGAAATATTGAAGTTGGTAATTGCTAGGAGTTTATAGTTTACTGTGATCAATCTTTTTTGCATTAATTGCAAAAGGAATACCATTTAAATCGAAAAGGCTATGGTTCACCCAAAATACATTAACGGTTTCTCAAAACTCAGTAATAGCGAAAAAAAAATGATTATTGCTGAGCGCAATAAGGTTAATATTGAACAGTTTGATGTGCTAGATCAGTTTAAGCTGCAGAATGCAGAACTACAACTCCAACTCGATGAAATAAGCGAGAACGTAATGTCGAACTATATGCTGCCCTTTAGCATTGCCCCAAACTTTTTGGTGAATGGCAAAACTTACTTTGTACCAATGGTAATTGAGGAAAGTTCTGTGGTTGCTGCCGCATCGGCTGCGGCAAAGTTTTGGTTCAATCGGGGAGGGTTTGTTGCTAAGGTAATCTCTACCATTAAAGTTGGACAGGTTCATTTTAGGTGGTTTGGTGATGCAGAGCATTTAAAATCGGAGTTTGAAAGTATTAAAGGGGAGTTAATAGCAAGTTCGGCTCATCTGCTTGAGAATATGCGTAAGCGCAACGGGGGTATTACTGATATTGATCTTGTCGATTTTACGGATAAACTTCCGAATTACTATCAGGTAAGGGTTATGTTTGAAACTGCCGATGCCATGGGAGCTAATATTATTAACTCGGTTCTTGAGGAGATGGCGCAGGCATTAAAACACCATTGTGCTGAAAATTATACTGGTGTTGAGGCTCAGTGCGAAATTGTAATGGCAATACTATCAAACCATACTCCCGAGAGCATTGTGGAGTGCTATGTTGAGTGCGATATTGATGACTTAGCCGAAATTTCGGGTGAACTATCGCCAAAGGAATATGCTCAGAAGTTTAAACTAGCTGTGGATATTGCAAATATTGATATTTACAGGGCAACAACACACAACAAGGGAATTTACAACGGAGTTGATGCCGTTGTATTGGCTACTGGCAACGATTTTCGAGCCGTGGAGGCTTGCGGTCACTCATATGCTGCCCAAGATGGGCACTATAAAAGTTTAACAACCGTAACTATTGATAATGGAAAATTTCGCTATACGCTTCGTATTCCCATGGCTTTGGGAACGGTGGGAGGATTAACTAATCTCCACCCTTTGGCTAAACTTTCACTCAATATTTTAGGCAAACCATCGGCCAAAGAGTTAATGGCTATTGCAGCTGCAGCAGGGCTTGCTAATACATTTTCGGCAGTTCGGGCACTTACCACCTCTGGAATTCAAAAAGGGCATATGCGATTTCATTTAAATAACATTTTAAACTCGCTAAATGCAACCAACGAGCAAAAGCAGCGGGCAATAGAGCATTTTCAGGATAATAAGGTTTCGCATAAATCAGTTCAGGAGTTTTTAACAAGTTAACTCTTACTAGTGCTTTGTTTGGCATAACAAAATAACATTCAATGTACCCCAAATTTTATTCCAACGGAAAATTGCTTATAACCGGCGAATACTTTGTGCTTGATGGTGCAAAGGCGCTTGCTTTGCCCCTTAAACTCGGACAGAGCTTGCAGATTTCAGAGGCAGAGGGCAGTAACAGTATCATAAAATGGAAAACCACTGTAAAAGGTGAAAGATGGTTTTTGGCAGAGTTTAGAATTGATGACTTTTCGATTGTTGATACAAATAACATAAAATCAGCAAATTACATTAAGATTTTATTGAATTATATTAATCAAAACAGCTTGTTTTTTAGGAACTTAAGCAGGCAGTTAATATTAGAGGCTAATGTTGATTTCCCAATGGATTGGGGCTTGGGTAGTAGTTCAACGCTAATATCAAACTTGGCAAACATGGCAGGTATCGACCCATACAAAATGTTATTTGCGCTATCAAAAGGATCGGGTTACGATATTGCCTGTGCTACAGCAAAAGGGCCAATACTATATAGTAACATGGATAAGCCTACATTAGATTATGCTTACTTCAAGCCAACCTTCAGTAAAAACTTGTATTTTGTTTACCTTGGAAGAAAGCAGGATACGGCTAAAAGTATCGATATGCTTAGTTCAAAAGTATTTGATAGAAGAGCAGAGGCAGAAAGGATTTCAGAACTTACCAACCTTGTGGTAAACTCAAAATCTCTGGATGAGTTTAATGGCTATTTGAATGAACATGAGGAGGTAGTATCGAGGGCAATAGGTTTAGCTACGGTTAAGTCGGAGCTGTTTAGCGATTTTAAAGGAACAGTAAAATCGTTGGGCGCTTGGGGCGGCGATTTTGTTTTGGCTACTCACCCCGGGGCAGCCGATGAAGTTGTTAACTATTTTAGATTAAGGGGTTTCAATGTGATACTCAACTATAATGATATTGTACTATGAGCCATTTGCCACATAGCCAAAAGTACTTAAAGGATGCCAGTGACCTTAATCTTTTCGAACTTTCCAGTTCAAAATGGGTAGGGTGGGAAAGCCCATCAAACATTGCACTGATAAAGTATTGGGGTAAGTATGGCGAGCAGTTGCCACAAAATCCTTCGTTAAGTTTTACTCTTAAGCATTCCAAAACCATTACCCGAATAGAGTATCAAAAGAAAGAGAAAGAATTTCCAGTATTGGAATACTACTTTGAGGGGGAGCAAAACATTGAATTTGAGAGAAAGGTTCGAAAATACCTTGAGAAAATATCAATTTATGCTCCTTATCTGAATAACCTCGATTTACGAATATATAGCCAGAATACTTTTCCCCACTCAGCCGGTATCGCTTCGTCGGCATCGGCATATAGCGCCATAGCGCTATGTATATGTGGTATTGAAAATGAGCTGTTTGGGAAGTTAAATGACACCAATTGTTTCTTCCAAAAAGCATCATTCTTTGCACGGCTTGGCTCCGGTAGTGCTTGCCGTTCAACCTATGGTGAGTTGGTTCTTTGGGGCGAAACCGAGGTGATAAAAGGATCGAATAACGAATTTGCAGTAGAATTAAGCACCGAAGTAAGTTCAATTTTTAAAGACTATTCTGATGCAATTCTTATAATCGATTCGGGTAAAAAAGAACTTTCCAGCACTCTCGGGCATGGTTTAATGCAAAACCATCCATTTGCTGCTGCTCGATACGAGCAGGCTAGGCAAAATTTAGCTAATATTTTAGAATGTTTAAAACTAGGTGATGTGATAGGATTTGCTCAGATCGTTGAGGTTGAGGCAATGACATTGCATGCATTATTATTGTCATCAGTGCCATCAGTTTCGCTTCTTAAGCCCAATACACTAGAGGCTATTGAAAGGTTAAAGACATTTAGAATGAATAGTCAACTTATTTTTACATTTACGCTCGATGCAGGTGCTAATATTCATATTCTCTACTCAGCGTCAATAAGGGAGCAAATGGTTAATTTCATTACAAATAACCTAAAAGAGTTATGCGAAAATGGGCTTTGGATTGATGATGAGATTTCTAAAGGTCCAAACAAACTATAACTATATTTAGTTGTGAGAAATTTCAAATCTAAAATACTTCTGTTTGGTGAGCATACGGTTCTCTATGGTTCTGATGCTTTGCTAGTCCCATTTTCAGGATTTTCGGGTACATTTGGTTTTATTTCACCTAATCAGGGTAACGATGAAAAGTTAGTGTCGCACAAAATAATGGTTTCGTTTTCTGAGTTCGTTGTAAAATCTGATTTTGCTCATCTCTTTAACAAATTGCAGATTGCTAAAGAACTTAGTAAAGGACTTTACTTTAACTCTAATATCCCCGTTGGCTATGGTGTTGGCAGTTCGGGTGCGTTGGTAGCAGCATTTTATGATGAGTTTGTTACCGAAACTAATGGAAAGAGTTTAGATGAGTTAAGGCGGGTTTTTGCAGGGTTAGAATCGTACTTTCATGGGAGTAGTTCAGGTTTCGACCCTTTGGTTTGCTACTTAGATAAGCCATTACATAAAAGTAATAATATTGTAAATCAGGTAGATATCGACCTATCACCCCTCAATGCATTTATTATTGATACAGACATATCCCGCTCAACACAAATTCTGGTAAGTAAGTTTAAAACTAAAGCAGAGGATTTGAATTTTGAAACCATTGTTATACCCACCTTAGTTGAAAGCACAAACCAATGTATTAAAACAATTCTGGATAAAGATTTTGAAGATTTCTTTTCTAACCTTAAAGAGTTATCCGCTTTCCAATTTCAGCATCTACAAGAATTTATCCCTGTTGATTATCGCTTTCTATGGAAAAAGGGGCTTAATACCAATGATTTTTACCTGAAACTATGCGGTGCAGGAGGAGGTGGATACCTGCTAGGGTTTGCAAAAAATGTAAAGGTGTTATCCGGAATTAAGAATTTAATTCTATTGTAATCTATAGCCATCGCTTACGCCTAAAGTAAACAAGCATTGCTAGGGCTACAAAAACCATCAAACCAATTGAAAAAGGGTAGCCCCAGTACCAGTTTAACTCGGGCATATTCCAAGGGCTGCTCTTTGGATTATAATTCATGCCATAAATGCCTGCAATAAAGGTAAGAGGGATGAATATGGTAGCTATAATGGTAAGCACTTTCATTATCTCATTCATCCTATTGCTAATGTTTGACATGTGCATATCGTAAAGGCTATAAATCATTTCACGACTATTCTCTAGCGTATCCATAATCTGAACTAGATGGTCGTAAACATCACGGATAAATATTTTCACCTCATCGCTAACAAAGGCTGAATCATCACGAATAAGCGAGCTCAGCCCATCGCGAAGCGACCAGATTGATTTTCTGAATTTGCTTAAATCGCTGCGAAGCGAGTGGATTTGTTGCAGATGATGCTTCTGCGGATTATACAATAATTCGTTCTCAATCATATCAATGGCTTCTTCAAGCGCATCGAGGGTACTGTAGTAATGGTCAACAATACAATCGATTAGGGCATAGGTAAGATAATCGGGTTCGAACTTGCGCAATCGTGTTTCATCTTTTTCAAGCCTTTTAATGATGGGTTCAAATATGGGCTCGTCACTTTCCTGAAACGATAGCACAAAGTTTTTGCCCAACACAATGCTTATTTGCTCATTGTTGATGCTGATGGTATCGTCATTTGTGTTGCCGGGATTTAACGTCCTGAGTACAATGAAAATAAAATCGTCGTACAACTCTACTTTTGGGCGTTGATTTGTGCTAACAATGTCTTCCTGAACAAGGGGATGGAGGTTAAAATGGCTCCAAACACCTTTCAGTTTATCGATATCGTGCAAACCTCTAACCTGTACCCAGATTTTTAATTCACCTTTAGGGTATTCGCTTATTTTTTCAACCTCGCTAATTTGCTCAGTAGTATAATGTGCTTCATCAAAACTGTGTAGGGTAATTATAATTTTATCCAAAACACGTTCGCCAGTATGGATAAGTGTTCCAGGTGCATCACCCGGTTTCTTAATTATTGAAACTCTGTTTTTACTATTGTGTAGTAAACTATTAATGCCTTTAACAGATTTATTTGCTGTTTTTGTCATTTCAATATTCTTTAAACAAAAAAAAGTGATCACATAAATGTAATCACTTTCAATTATATAGCGTTGCTTAATGTTTAAAAAATGTAAAACTATTTTAGGGTAGCATTAAGCATCCAAACCAGTTTTTCTTGCGCAGCAATATAACCAGTAACTAGGTCAACGGTACCCTCATCTCCGTTATCAGCAGCAAGTGCAGCTATTTCGCGCTCGTTTTTAAGTAGTTCCAATATTTCGTTAAGCGCTTCCTTAACTGTGGCCTCTACAGTTGAGATGTTTTCCTTTTCCTTAATGGTAGCCATTTTGATGTACTTTGAGAATGCGTGAACGGGTGTACCTCCAAGCATTAAAATCCTTTCGGCAATCTCATCGGCCATTTCGTTTAGGGTATCGTACAGCTCTTCAAATTTCTCGTGCAGCTGAAAGAATTGCTTTCCAACAATATTCCAATGATATCCTCTAACATTCATATAAGAGAGTTGAACATTGCTCAGATAAACATTGAGTTTCTCATTCATTTTAGCTGCATAATCTTTATTAATTCCTATCTGATTCATTTTAAAATATTTTAAAAGTTAGTGAATTGTTTTAGTTACTATGAAGTTTTACTTCTTTTTAAGAATCTTGCTAAGTACTTTCTCTTTGGATAGTTTTCTAGTACAGAAGAACCAGTCGTAGCAATGTTGATCTTCGTCTTTGCTTTCCATGCGATCCTTTGCTGCTCCGCACGAGCCTGCAGTTGGTACAATTACCTCATCACCTGGTTGCCAATCGGCTGGAGTAGCAACACCAAATTCGTCTGCAGTTTGAAGCGCAAGAACAACGCGGTATAGCTCATCGAAGTTACGTCCTAAGCTCAAAGGGTAGTATATTATAGTTCGCACAATACCCTTTGGGTCAATAACAAAAACTGCCCTAACCGCCTGTGTGTTGCTTTGGCCAGGCATTATCATGCCGTATTTGTTTGCCACATTCATTGATATATCCTCAATAAGCGGGAAGGTAATCTCCATATTCTTCATTCCCTTATACTCAATTTTCTCCTTAATGGTGCGTAACCAGGCAATGTGACTGTATAGCCCATCAACAGATAAGCCAACTAGCTTACAATTAGCTTCGTTGAAATCCTTTTCCAATTTGGCAAAGGTCATAAACTCCGATGTACACACGGGTGTAAAGTCGGCTGGGTGGCTAAAAAGGATTACCCAACTACCTTTGTAGTCGCTAGGGAAATTAATTTCACCTTGAGTGGTTTTGGCTTTAAACTCAGGTGCACTATCGCCAATGCGTGGCATGGCGAATACTTGTTGTTGCTTTACTTCTTCCATTTTACTGTTAATTTAGTTGTTTGTAATTAATTTATATTTGGTTTTAAATTATAGTGAAATATTTATGCTACCCCTATTAATTGTAGCATAAGGTTTTATTCTTATTTTTTTGGTTTATCATCAAACTTGCCAGTTATTTGCAGCTTAATTTCTTCGATTGTGAAATTTGGAATCTTTTTCTTTGCGAAATAGTTGCTCAGTAATGCATTTATTTCATCATCATAAAAATCTTCAATTCTTTCAGATTCCGCACAGTATAGATGATGATGATTTTGGGCAACAATCTCATAGCGCATAACATCCTTATCGGTTTTAACCTTAATAATCAAACCCTTATCAATGAACGTTTCAAGGGTTTTATATACTGTGCCCACTGCTATATTTGGATGATTTCTTCGAATAAAATCAATAATATTCTCAGCTGTAGGATGACCATCTATAGCTTCCATGGCATCGAGTACCGCAATACGCTGGGGGGTTATTTTAAGTCCATGTTTTACTAAATCATTGGTATCCATGCTTAACAACTATTTATAACTATATAATAATAATTCCTATTAAAGAACAAGTAAATATACAAAATGTTTAACGTATAGTCAAATAATTAAAAGTTAAATTGTATGAATACAATTAAGTGTTTAATAATAAACTATTTATAGGGGGTATATTTTCACCAACATAACAATAGATTATTATGCGATATAATTACCCAGTTGGGCTTTACAGGATAAGTATTGAAAAACAGATGGAAGATGAGGTATTTGATTTACAATAGGGTCAGTGTTACCTCCTTTAAGAATTTATCCTCAAGTATTTGGATCATTCTTCTTACTACGGTTCGTCTAATCTCTAGTTCAACGGGGAGGCTGGGGTCTTGGTGGGCTATATTGATTCCAGTTCCAACAATAAAATCTATATGGTCGCTTTCCAGAATAAGTTTTACGATAAGGTCAGCGGGTCCATTTCCTAAAGTTGAGTTCTCGGTATGCTTACTAAGGATTTCGGTAGCCTTGCCAAGAGTAAGAATCCCCTCGGTAACCAAATCAACACCCTCCATATGCGATATTGGAGGTAAATCCGGATCGGTAAACTCAAAGCTATCCATAATCTCAATACCCAATTCACGCGATATTATATCACCAGTTGTGGCACCACATAGAACCCTTTTACCATTAAAATTTTTAAACTCATAGGCCAATTTTGCGTCATTCTCCTTATCAAATGGTGGCCCAGTGCAAATTAGAAGTTTTCTAGGTTCTCTAAAGTAAATTGTGGCTGTGCTTATGTCATCCTTGGGGTGAAAATTGTCGTTAACATACCCCATGTTGACAAGTTTAGCGCTAAGTTTTCGAGCTGATATATTGTGCTCGTTTGTAACCAAACGTATTGCAAACTCCTGAGCTCTATCGAGTCCCCATCCAAAGGGATTATCTTTACTTCCCATACCCGACTGGGTAATGCCATCGCTCCAAGCAATAATTCTATCTTCGCGCTGAGGGGTAAAGGTACAAAAGCGTAATTCCTTGCCTGCATTAGTTTCACTTTGTAAAATTACGCATTGCCAACCAACCTCTAGTTTCTCTTTCCCCCTTAGTATTAGGCACTCTGGATTATCGTACTCAAGTATTCGGGTTTCCCCATTATGCTCAATGTCAATTATGGTAAAGGTTGAATAGCTCATTTGCCTTACCGAGCAAACGGGGAGCGTATTCATGATTATGTCGGCAATCTTGTTAATTTCTTTATGCTCTCTAGTGAAGTTGAGCGCCATGGTTGCAGTAAGTGTCGCTAGTACATTTGCCTTTACTCCATGTCCCATTCCATCGCTAAGCACAATGATAGTCCTATTTTCGCCACTAACGCGCTGACTAAGAAAAACATCACCGCATATGCGTTCGCCATCATGCTGTTTTTGTTGGCAATTAACCTCGATGAAAAAATTTTGGGGCATATTGAAATACGCTCTTTTATGTTGATTTATTTAACACTAGACTGACTTACAATTAGTCGTTATTTTTTCCCTCTTTGTATGTTTTGATAATGGAGTTGAGCATTTGCTCCGTTTCGGCAGCACCTTCACCCAGCAGAAAGCCAATTTTTTGAACCATGGCCAGGTTAATATCCACTGCATCTGTTATTCGCTTGATAACCTCTTCTTTTCTGACCTCAGGGGCATACATATCCCTAATAACTGCCCCAATTATACTGCCTTTTTTAATGGTAAAAACTGAGAGGTTAAGCAGATTGTCCTTATAATGCATGTCCTTATTCTTAATGTCCTGATCGTTTTGAAGTACAAAGGAGAAAAGATTATAGATGTTATAGGGGAGCAGGGTTTTTAAATCTGCGCCAACCAAACCAGGAATAACCTCATTAATTTCTAGGGCATCATCGCCTAACAGGTCGATGAAACTTTGGTTGCTTTGAATTACTTTCAACTTTTTATCAACAATCACTAGCGCTGAAGGAAGTTTCTTCATCATTGTGGTAATGGTTTCGGAGGCATCATTTGCGGCCTCTTGTTCCAAA
This sequence comes from Bacteroidales bacterium UBA5349, assembly GCA_002410065.1. Lineage (GTDB taxonomy): Bacteria > Bacteroidota > Bacteroidia > Bacteroidales > Tenuifilaceae > Perlabentimonas. The sequence continues at coordinate 115,029 of DHQB01000009.1, forward strand.
CGGGCAATTTTTTCAGACTCTTTAAGAGCCTCCTTAGTTTTTGCTAAGTTTTCGTTTGTTGCCCTAAGCGTTTTAATATACTCAAACCTATTGTTAAGGGAGTGGTTTAAGCACATGTCGGTGTGAGCCAAGCCAGAGGCCACAGCTACTGCAAAATCTGTACAACTTGCATATCCACATGCCTCACAGCCAGAGTCTTTACCCATGTTCTCTTTACCAATTACCTTTAGAACCTCATGAACCTTCTCTTTTGAAGGGGGTTCTATTCTTTGATCGTTTGGATAAAAGGAGCACTCTAGTTTATGTACCTCATGCTTTTTAATGTTTTCCTCCCAGGTTTTACGATCGAATGATTTGAGCCTTTTGTTCGAATAGTTAACCACCTTGGTTCGTCGAATGAACTTTTGTCCACCCCTAGATGTTCCTGGGCCCATAATACATCCATCACAATAGAAAAGGTTAAAATGCCGGCTAATGGTTGCGGCATGTCCTTCAAATTCCTCAATTGCATCGAGGATACTATCTCTGCCTTCGGCAGTAATGATTTTTCCAGAAAGTAAATCTTCGTTTATATCAACAGCCTGTAAAATCCCATTTGCAATGGGGAGCAGTGAACCTTTGTATCCAATAGGCACATTAAATTCACTATATTCTAACTTGCTCTCTTTTATTTCAAACTCATCAAAAAGTTCTCTGAGCTCAGTAAAAGTAAGTACAGAGTCCACCTTTCCGTCATCCGTATATAGTTTGGCTTCTTCCTTAGCTTGTATGCATGGCCCTACGTAAACAATCTTAGTATCTTCACCATACTCTTTATGAACAACCTTTGCGGTCGATATCATTGGCGAGATGATGGGGGCGAGGTTGTTTACCAATTCTGGGTGAAACTTCTCTACCATCGATACAACTACAGGGCAAATTGACGAGATGAAGTATTTCCCTTTAAAGTCATCGAATAGTTTTTTGTACTCCTGCGCAACTAAATCAACACCAAAGGTAACCTCACAAACATAGGTAAACCCTAGTGATTTAATCATTTGTACAAACTTACGGTAGTCTGTTATATCAACAAACTCCCCCGATATTGAGGGAGCAACAATTGCTGCAATTTTCCCACCCTCTTTTAGAATTGCTTTAACCTCTTCCTTCGACGATTGGTATGTAATGGCATCAACGGGGCATATGTTTAAACAGCTACCACAACCAATACAACGGTTGGGAAGGATTACTGCATAGCTTGTTTCGGCCTTAACCTCAATTGCTTTAACCGGACAAACCCTAACGCATGCGTAGCAGTTTATGCACTTTTCTTTGCTTACTGAGAATAGTTGCTGCATCATCCTTTAGTGTTATAAATCAAAAGTATTTTTTAGGATTCCAATAATTTTAAAGTTGTCGATACCGCTATATAATTTTCCGTTAACCTTAATATTTGGACCCTGAGCACAATTTCCTAAGCAATGGCCACCATGGAAGTTCACTTTATCGCACAGATTATTCTCCTTCAAAAAACTTTCTACTACTTTTAGCATATTCTTATTCCCTCTCGAAAAGCATGAACTCCCAAGACAGATTTCAAATTCAATTTTTTCACTCATTGACAATAATTGTTAATTCTATAACAAGCAAAGATAATCATTATCGAATTATTGATATACTTACAATAAACAAATACTAATTCTTTATAGTAGCAAGTTCAATCTTTTATCTCAATTACCAATAAATTTCGAAAATGTTTCGTTAAACTGCATCTTATGTGCAAGTTAGAATAATTTCAAATAAGAAGAAGTATTGTTTCTTAAATTTCGTTTTCATAAATTGTAAACTTATTGTCAAGCAGTATTTGCTGTTAACTTCCTGAATCACAGTTTTATGTATTGTTATTCAACAAACACTGTTATTCTAATTATTCTAATATAGGCATGAAAACCAAGATTGATAATTTACTCGAAAAGTTTAGCCATGCGTCAGCCAATAGCCTTATTCCTATTCTTCAGGATATACAGGACGAGATTGGGTTTCTGTCCGAGGAGGCAATCGTTCAGGTAGGTAAGCATTTGGATATGCCAACGAGTAAAATTTACGGTTTGGCAACTTTCTATAATCAGTTTAGGTTTCAGCCAAGGGGAAAGTATCATATTCAACTCTGTCATGGAACATCGTGCCATGTTATGGGTGCAGCTACTTTAATAGAACTATTTGAAAAGAGGCTTAAAATAAAAACTGGGCAAACATCGCGCAATGGTGCTTATAGTCTGGAGATTGTTCCATGTATGGGGGCTTGTGCTTTTTCACCAGTAATTTCCATAAACGGTAAGTTTTACGGCAATTTAAATCAGCAAAAAGTAGAAGAACTTCTTGATGATTTGATTGATAATGAATAGTGTGGCTTTTGAGTTTACATCGTTTTAAAACCTATATTCTTAGCACAAATGGCACAACTTAGCTTAAAGGATATTAGCTTTTTTACAAGCAAGGTCCTTCATAGTCCAAACGATGATGAGGTTGCGTATATTGAAGATAAGTTGACTATTCTGCGAAGGCAAAAAATATCGAAACCTATAGTTTTTATTGGTGTAACCAGTTCTTCGGTTGTAGCCGGTGCACTCGACACAAAAAAGGCCATTGAGGAGTATGTTGAAAACTCCAAAGTCGAAATTGAACTTGTAGAGGTTGGTAGCATAGGTCTTTGCTCTCTCGATCCTATTATGGATGTTCAGGTGCCCGGTAAATGTAGGGTTTCATTTCAAAGGGTTACTGCCGAGTTAGTTCCATCCATTCTCGACGGCGTGTTGAACAACTATCTACTTGAAGAGCATGTGTTGGCTCAATACCGAAATCAATTCCACCAACCATGGACGAATACCTCATATTTTGATGAACTTTCATTCTTTAGCTCTCAGCATCGGGTGCTAATGGGCAACTGTGGATTAATTTGCCCGAATAGCATTGTCGATTCGTTTGCCAACGGAACTTATAAAGCCTTTGCTGGTGTTTTACGGAATCATACGCACGAAGAGGTTTGCCAAATAGTTGAGAAAAGTGGTTTAAGAGGAAGAGGTGGTGGTGGCTATCCTACTGGTGCAAAGTGGAGAGAAACCTTAGATTCCCCTGCTGATCAGAAATACTTAATTTGTAATGCCGACGAAAGCGATCCAGGTGCCTTTATGGATAGATTGCTTATGGAGAGTGACCCTCATCTCTTAATTGAGGGTATAGCTATTTCTGCCTATGCAATAGGGGCAAGCAAAGCTATAATATATACTCGAAACAGGTACGAGTTTACTGTTATCCGATTAGAGCAAGCTCTGAAACAAGCATACGATTATGGTTTGCTGGGACACAATATACTCGATAGCGGTTATAGCCTCGATATTACGATTAGGAAAGGTCCAGGAGCATACGTTTGTGGCGAAGAAACTGCACTTATCCAGAGTCTTGAGGGCAAAAGGGGCATGCCAACTCTAAAACCACCCTATCCATCAACTTACGGTTTGTTTGGCAAGCCTACCGCGGTAAACAATATTGAAACCATATCAAATATCCCTTTCATAATCACTAAGGGTTTCGAGTGGTTTAATAGCATAGGGACTGAAAGATCAAAGGGTACAAAGTTTTTCTCTGTTTCCGGAAAAGTGAATACCACTTGCATGGTAGAGGTACCCTTGGGAACCTCAATTGCTAAGGTGGTTGAAATGGCAGGGGGTGTACCTAAAGGGAGAAAGTTGAAAGCAGTGCAGATTGGAGGGCCATCGGGTGGATGCGTCGCTCCCCATTTGCTTAATACCCCAATTGATTTTGAAACTTTGAAAGAACTTGGGTTATCAATGGGTTCTGGGGGTATAACAGTTTACGATGATACGGTTTGCATGATTGATATGGTGAAATACTTCATGCATTTTATCCAAAAGGAGAGTTGTGGTAAGTGCATTCCATGCAGAGAGGGTTCAAGGAGAATGCTCGAAATCCTCGATAACATTACGCGCCGCCCAGTTAATGATGATGGACACAATACCCTTGAACGATTTAAAGGGGTGATTCATCTTGAGGGCTTAGCCGAAGTTATGCGCGATACCTCATTGTGTGGCTTAGGCCAAACAGCATCAAACCCCGTACTTAGTACCCTGAAATATTTCCGTGAAGAGTTTGAGGAGCATATCTTTGATAGGAAATGTACCGCTGCTGTATGTAAAAACTTAAGAACTTTCTATATTGATGTTGACAAGTGTACTGGTTGTGGTGCATGTGCAAAAAAATGCCCAACTAGTGCAATAATTGGAACCCCCAGAACTCCCTATTTTATTGTTGAGGAGAAGTGTATCGGCTGTGGCATTTGCGATGAAGTATGCAAATTCTCGGCAGTTTTCTTTAAGTAATGCCAATAAATCATATAGCCCTCATTATATGAACTTTGAAATTGAAGTAAATAATAGAACACTACCCGCTCATAAAGGCGATACAATTCTTGCTACCCTAAACAAGAACGGGATTAAAGTGCCAACCCTCTGCAATCTTAAGGGATTATCTCCAACTGGTGCTTGTCGTATTTGTGTTGTTGAGGTTGAGGGGATACAGAATTTAGTTACTTCATGCTCATACCCTGTTCGTGATGGAATGAAAATCCAAACCCACTCACCCCGAGTTGTTAAGGCGCGAAAAACATTGGTAGAGCTACTGCTTAGTAACCATCCCGATGATTGTCTTTACTGCGAACGGAATGGGAATTGTGAACTTCAGGATTTATCTGTTGAACTTAATATTCGAGAGCGACGAATTTCGGGCAAAAAAACACGGCATAGGCTCGATCTTTCAAGTCCTAGTGTTGTTCGCGATCCTGCTAAGTGTATTCTATGCGGCCGATGTGTTAGAACTTGCGATGAAATTCAATCCGTTGCTACTTTAGAATTTCTTAATAGAGGGAGCAATACCATTGTTGGAACAACAATGAACCGCGATCTGAATTTTTCCAGCTGCATTGCATGTGGTCAATGTGTAATGGTTTGCCCAACTGGTGCGCTGCATGAACATTCAAATTTGGATGATATTCAGGATGCACTCAACAATAAATCGCATAAGGTAGTGCTCCAATTAGGTCCGGCAGTTACAGTTTCTTTGGCTGAAGAATTTGGGTTGAAATCAGGTAAAGATATTAATGGTTTATTAGTGGCAGCTCTGCGTAAAATTGGATTCGATTTTGTTTTTGATACAAGCTTTTCTGCTGATTTAACGATAATGGAGTCCGTTGCTGAATTGCTGGAACGATTTAAAGCAAAAGAGAATCTTCCAATGATTTCAAGCTGTTGCCCAGCATGGGTAAAGTATGCGGAGCAGTTTTACCCCGACCTCTTGCCTTTGCTATCTACTTGTAAATCGCCTCAGCAAATGATGGGCTCAATTATTAAAAATTATTTTGCACAGAATAAGGGATTAAAATCCAGTGAAATTTTCTCAGTTTCTGTAATGCCCTGTTTGGCTAAAAAGTTTGAAGCCCAACGCCCAGAGATGACTAGCAAAGGTCTATCCGATGTGGACTTAGTACTCTCCACCAGAGAATTAGCCAAATTAATTAGGCTATATGGAATAGATATGCAGGCTATTGAACCTCAACTTGCCGATAATCCATTTGGAACGAGAAGCTCTGCAGGAAAACTGTTTGCTTCATCGGGTGGCACAGCCGAGAGTATTGCCCGAACGCTTTACAATAGCGTAACCAATAAAGATATGCTATCGCCTAAAATAAATGAATTCAGATCGGGCTCTGAGCTTAAAAAAGTTGATATTAAAGTAGGCGAAGAAACATTCAAGTTTATTGTTGCTAACGGATTAACGGAGTTGAAAGAACTTCTGCAATCTGTTAGGAGCGGAGAGGTAGATGCTCACTATATTGAGGTTATGGCCTGCAAGGGAGGTTGCGTAAATGGCGGTGGGCAGCCCTTTGGTGCCAATGATAAAGACGTAAAGCAACGAGCAAAAACAATATTTGAACTTGATGATGTGGAAACCATCAAATGTGCGCACAAAAATCCAATGATTTTAAACCTTTATCAGGATTTTCTTGAAAAACCAAATGGTGAAAAATCAAAAAAGTTGCTCCATGTAAATTATTCCCAAAGAGACGTATTGCTTTAGATAAATCGATAGGATAAAGTGTAAAGGAATGTTAGCAGCAGAGGTGCAAAAGCAGTTAGTATATACAATTAAGGAACTTTGTAGGGTTTGCTATACCTGCGTTAGGGAGTGCCCTGCTAAGGCAATTAAAATTATCAATGGGCAAGCCGAAGTAATTACAGAAAGGTGTATAGGTTGTGGTAATTGCATTAAGGTTTGTAGTCAGGATGCTAAGGTTTTTCTGCTCACTCGTTCGGAGGTAAAGGACTTATTGCAATCGGACAGTAAAGTTGCTGCAATTGTGGCGCCTAGTTTTCCCGCCGAGTTTACAGAGGTTAAGGATTACCATAGCTTTGTGGGCATGATGCGCACCCTTGGTTTCGATTATGTATTTGAGGTAGGTTTTGGTGCGGACTTGGTAGCACGTGAGTATAAAAAATTACTCGAGTCTAACCTTAATAATGGTTACATATCATCCGACTGTCCTTCAATAGTTAATTTTATTGAGTATTATCATCCTGATTTGGTTAAAAATTTGGCGCCAATTGTTTCACCAATGGTTGCAATGACAAGGGTTGTGAAACAGAAATTGGGTGATGATGTGAAAATAGTTTTTGTTGGTCCATGCATTGCAAAAAAAGCTGAATCCGAAGAGGTTGACATAGGGTTAACTTTTCGTGAGCTAAGAGGAATGTTCGAACTTGCTTCCATTACTGGCGATAATGTGCAACCATCGGATTTTGATCCACCACATGCGGGGAAAGGAGCAATATTCCCGGTTAGTCGTGGACTTATTCAAACGGTAAATATTTGTGATAATTCCCTTGAGGGCAACGTTATTGTGGCCGAAGGGAGTAGGGGGTTTCAGGAGGCAATTAAGGAGTTTGAGGATGGCAACATCAAGAATCAACACCTTGAGGTTCTTTGCTGTGAGGGTTGTATTATGGGGCCCGGCATGTCTGCTGGAGGTAAACGATACGAGCGTCAAACATACATTAGCTCATATGTGCAAAGCAAAATTACAGCCGAGCAAGAGGTTGAATGGGGCAAACAGTTCGAAAAATTTAAGGATATTGATTTAACCCAATCATTTAAGGTAAATGATAGGAGATTGGAGCTACCTTCAGAGGAGGAGGTGAACAAAGTGCTTGCCTCAATGGGCAAATTTTCATTACGCGATCATTTGAATTGTGGCGCCTGCGGATACGATACCTGCTTTGAGCATGCCATTGCCATTGTTGAAGGATTGGCTGAAGTTGAGATGTGTTTACCATATACCATTGAAGAACTGCACGACTCTGTGGACAATTTAGCCGTTTCAAACGAGAAATTAGCAAAGGTTCAACAAGCGCTTAAGCATTCCGAAAAGTTAGCACATATGGGGCAACTATCCGCTGGAATTGCCCATGAGCTAAACAATCCACTTGGGGTTGTGCTTATGTATAGCAATATTCTACTGGATGAACTAGATAAAGATCATCCATTAAGAACCGATTTAGAGCTTATTTCGACTCAGGCTGAACGATGCAAAAAAATTGTAAGTGGACTATTAAACTTTGCTCGCAAAAATCAGCTGCACAAAGAGGAGATTGAACTTAAAAAACTAGCCGATGATAGTATATCATCGATTATTGTACCCAATTATATTAGAGCAGAGGTAATCTGTAAGAATCCCGAAATCAAAGCACTACTCGATTATGAGCAAATGATGCAGGTGCTTACAAACCTGAATAAGAATGCCATAGAGGCTATGCCCAATGGTGGAAAACTTCAAGTTGAAGTTGGTCAGAACATAACTGAGGTAATCTTCTCCATAAAAGACTCAGGTATAGGGATTTCCGAAGAAAATATGGAGAAACTTTTCACACCCTTCTTTACAACCAAGGGCATTGGTAAAGGAACTGGGTTGGGTTTGGCAACTATTTATGGTATAGTTAAAATGCACAAGGGGAAAATTGAGGTAGATTCTAACACCGATAAGAGCAAAGGCCCAACTGGAACAACGTTTAGAATTTATATCCCCAAAGATGACTCAAATGAATAAACTTTATAAAATTTAGCAACAAAAGCATGGCAATGAAAAAGCAAAAATCAATTCTGCTGGTGGACGACGATATGGACTATCTTTTCCAGATGAAATTTCAGCTCGAAAGGTTTGGCTTTATGGTAATCGCTGCAGAAAGTCAGCGAGAAGCTGAAGATTTAATAAAAACCATGAAACCCGATTTGGCCATCATCGATTTGATGATGGAGAACGAGGATAGCGGCTTTATACTTTGCTTTAAGATGAAACGTATGTATCCTGATGTGCCAATAATTCTTGCCACCGCAGTATCAGCCGAAACGGGTATGTCGTTTGGTATAAGTTCCCAGGATGAGCGTAAGTGGATTAAGGCTGATTTATACCTTGAAAAGGGGATAAGACCTGAACAACTTGAAAATGAGATAAAAAAACTTTTAAAGATATAGCATGGAGTCACTAGACATTCTGGTTGTTGATGATGAGTTTGGAATTCGTTCTGGTATTTCCCGAATCCTTAAAAACTTTACGGTAAGCTACCCTTTTCTTGACGAAGATTTTTCTTTTAATATAATTGAAGCAGCAACCGGGGAGGAAGCACTTGAAATAATCGACAAAAAACCTCCTGCGATTGTACTGCTCGATAATAAGTTGCCAGGAATACAGGGTGTTGAGGTTTTAGAGTATATCAACAGTAATCAGCTTGATATACTGGTTATTATGATCACATCCTATGCTTCACTCGATTTAGCTGTTAAAGCAACCAATATTGGAGCATACGATTTTGTTCCGAAACCATTCACTCCACTGGAGCTTAAATCTTCAATAGAGAATGTAACTAAGCATTTCTTTTTGCGACGAATGACTCGCAAGTTGCACAAAGAGGGCAAGCAGGTTCGATTTCAGTTCCTTACAGTACTATCACATGAACTAAAGGCTCCGCTTAATGCCATTGAGGGCTACCTAAAGATTATGCAGGAACGTCAAGCCGGAGATAATCTGGAGGCATACGAAAAAATGATAGACCGCTCTCTATCCCGTGTAAAAGCTATGCGAACGATGATAATGGACTTGCTTGATTTAACACGGATAGAATCGGAAGGAAAAAAACGAGACCTTCGCGAACTCGATCTTGGCCTAGTGGCCAAATCGGCAATCGACACCATGATCCCCTTAGCCATTCAGCGCGATGTTAAAATTATCTACGATAGTTCAACCTCGGTTTCATTCGTTGGCGATTCTAAGGAACTTGAAATAGTTTTTAATAATCTACTATCCAATGCTGTTAAATACAATATTGAGGGTGGTCAGGTCAACTGTTCAATCAAAGCAAATGAGTCAGAGGTTGTAATTGAAATTATCGATACCGGAGTTGGCATAGCAGAGGAAGATTTACCGAAACTCTTTAGGGAGTTTTCGCGAATTAAAACTTCAAAAACCAAAGAGATATCAGGTAGTGGCCTGGGACTTAGCATTATTAAGCGAATAGTTGATTTATATAAGGGAAGCGTAGACGTTGAGAGTGAATTTGGCAAAGGAACAACGTTTAGGGTAAACCTACCCATTATACCCTCTATTAATGAAATAACAGGAATCTAGGGGTAATGTGTTTTTATTAACTCCCCTATGCCTATATTAAGATTGTGGCAGAAGATTTTTGTTTTTATTATAATTTTGACGTTGTATTGCTTTTTAGTTTTTATTAAGTTTAAACTTTGTTTGAAAATGAATTATAATCATTGCATCAAGAGCCCGTGGTTAGGCTAAGTGCAAACACAAATAAACAAAATATGAGTTTGCCACGGCAAGTTCTTTTCAGTTCATCAGATTGATAGTAAACACTATAAAAGTCATAAAACACACACACTAATATTAACTAAACGATTAAGAGATGAAGAAATTTTTTGTTTTTTTTCCAGTAGCAATCCTTGTACTTAGTTGTTCAACACAACAAAACGTTGTCAGAGTTGAACCGCAAATTCAAGAAATTAAGCAGGAAGTAGTTTTGAAAAGGAAAGTAGCAATTGCTCGTTTTTCTAATGAAACTCAATATGCTAAAGGTGTTTTTTATAGTAAAGAAAATGATCCTATTGGAAAACAAGCAGCAGATATTCTGTCTACAAAATTAGCGGCAAGTGATAAGTTTATCTTATTAGAACGCCAAGATATGGACAAAATAATGCAAGAGATAGAAATTGCAGGGAATGAGGGCTATCAGAAAGTAGGCGCAGATTATCTTATAATTGGTTCTGTTACAGAGTTTGGGCGAAAAAATGTTGGTGATGTAAACGCATTTTCAAGGAGTAAGACGCAAACTGTTCAAGCTGGAGTTAGTATTAGGCTTGTAGATGTGTCAACTGGTCAAATTATATATTCTGAAGAAGCTAAAGGTGAAGCTGAGACCACAAATAAGACAGTTATGGGATTAGGTGAGCGTACCGATTATGATGCTACCCTTAGCGATAAAGCAATTTCAGCTGCCATATCAAAACTAGTTGAAAACGTTATAAATAATTGCATGGATAGACCTTGGAAATCTTATTTTCTATTGCATGATGAGAATGGAATAATCATAGGAGGCGGGAAATCACAAGGGCTTAAAGTTGGAGACTATTTTGATGTTGTACAAAAGGGAGAAAGTGTTAAAAACCCACAAACAGGCATGCTTATGGAATTGCCAGGCAAAAAAGTAGGTAAAATAAGAGTTGAATTTGTTGGAGGAGATAATCCACAGAATGAATTCTCAATGGTTGTCTTTACTGAAGGAAGCATTGATCCTCAAAATTTAAATAATTACTTTATAAAGGAGATTAAATAATGAAAAAGTTGATATTTATTTTATCAATTAGCATGTTAGTTCTTGCTAGTTGTACTGGAGTAAAAACTGTTACTAGTGGGCTAGAAAATGAAGCTTTTCTTGAGTTTATTGCAAATCCAGACAATTATAAAGGTGGTGTAGAAGTTCTAGTTGACGATAATATAACCTTTAGGGCAGAAGTGAACAAAGATCATGCAGACCGCCCAAAAGGGAATGTTTATGCTATTTCAACAGGCAAGCATATTTTAGTAGTAAAATATAATGATAATATAATTTTTAAGAAACAAATTTTTGTATCAGCTCAGGAAACAAAAAAAGTTATGTTACCATGAAAAAAATGATTTTGTTCTTTGCTCTATTAATGCCAATGCTTTCTTGCACCACTCAGAAAACGTTGTACACTTGGGGGAAATATAGTAATTCAAGTTATAATTACCTAAAAAACAGCAACGAGGAAGCTACTAAAGAATTAATTGAAGCATATCAAAAAATAATTGCAGAACAAAAAGGTAGTAGGGAAACTGTTCCACCTGGCATATATGCAGACTATGGTTTTATTTTGCTTCAAGCAGATAGAACAGAAGAGGGGAAGGCTATGCTATTAAAAGAAATAGAACTCTATCCTGAATCTCAAATATTCATTGACAGAATCCTAAGTATTATTGAACCATGAAAAAAGCAATAGTATACATTGCTGCAATAGGCGCAATATTAGCTAGTTGTACAGTTACAACGCCAATAACAAAATCAATTGCATATAAAGGGATGTATGATGAAAAGCCATTAACAGTACTGTTGATGCCCCCAATTAATCGAAGCACTAATGTTGAAGCTAAAGAATACTTTCACTCTACCCTTCATGTTCCAATTGCAAATTCAGGTTATTATGTTATTCCACCTTTCTTATCAATGGAGATTCTGAAAAAAGAAAGTGCTTATGATTCAGAATTGTTTTTAGATGGCTCTTTATCGAAGTTCGGGGAAGTGTTTGGTGCTGATATTGCCGTTTTTACAATAATTCACAAATGGGATAAATCAGCTATAGCAGCACAAGTATATGTTGAAATTGAATATATTTTCAAGTCAATAAACACAAATGAAATTTTATATTCTAGACGAGGGGATATAACTTATAGTACAGCTGTTTCATCAGGTGCTGGTGGTGTTTGGGGCCTTGTTGCTGATTTGGCGGCATCAGCTATTGCAACTGCAACTACTAAATATGTTGATGTAGCAAGGATATGTAATTCATATACTTTCGAAGATCTTCCCGCTGGAAAATATAGTTTAATTTATAATACAGATGGTGAATTATTAGCTGGAGAGAAACATTTTACTGTATATTTGAATTCTAACAGTAACTAATTACATTTCCAAACACTCTAAATCTTTTAAAAATCTTAATTATTAAATGTAACTTACTTACAATTAGTAACTTAAACATTTAGTGCGAATGAAACTTCCCGAAAGAACTGTTGAACGCCTTAGCGAGTACCGAAGAACATTGTTGGAGTGCTTGACAAAGGGTAAAACCCACATATTTTCTCATGAGCTGGCAGGTTTACACAATATCACTGCCGTTCAGGTAAGGCGCGATTTAATGCTTATTGGATACTCAAGCCTAAAGAAAAGAGGCTACGATGCGCAAGAACTCATTGATGTTATCGGTAAACTTATCGATCATCCCCAGGGGCTTAACGTTGGTGTTATAGGTATGGGAAACCTTGGTAGGGCGGTAACAACATACTTTACAGGGAAAAGGGCCAAGCTTAACGTTGTGGCTACTTTCGATATTGACGATACTAAGGTGAACCGTGTGATATCAGGCGTTAAGTGTTACCATATTCGCGACTTAAAAAAGGTGATCGATCAGGATAAAATATCGATAGCCATCATTGCTTCTCCACCAAATACCGCAGTTTCAATTGCCGAAATGGTTGTAATGGCAGGTATAAAAGGGATTTTGAATCTTACAACAACTCCCTTAACCGTTCCCCAAAATGTTTATCTTGAAGGGTACGATATGATTACATCCATTGAAAAGGTTGCTTACTTTGTAAAAGGGATTGAAAATAAGTAGTATTTATTCAGCTGCCTAAAGCAAATAAATTGGCATATTTATGCAGGTTCATCATGGTTTCGAGAATGCAAAAGGGATTAGGAACGCCGTTGTAACAACAGGCTCATTCGATGGCGTTCATATTGGCCATAAGGCCATTATCAATAGGATCAATCAGATTGCTCAAAGCGTAAATGGCGAGTCTGTCCTCATAACTTTTTATCCACACCCACGAAAGGTTCTTTACCCCGAAACTGATGGTAAAGATTTGATGTTTATTAGCTCCCAGAAAGAGAAAATAGAGCTGCTTCGTAAAGCAGGTTTAAATCATCTTATCATCGTAAACTTTAGTATTGAGTTCTCTAAAACCTCATCGGAGCAGTTTATTCGTGAAATGCTAATCGGTAAAATTGATGCAAAGTTTATTGTTGTTGGGTTTAACCACCATTTTGGCCATAACCGGCAAGGCGATTATCAATACCTTTACAACCTTAGCCAAGAGTTAGGCTTTGGGGTTGAAGAGATTCCTGAGCAGGATATTCAGCACGAAACGGTTAGCTCAACAACCATCCGAAAGGCCATTAAGGAAGGTCGCATACAGCGCGCAAATGCCTATCTCGACCATCAATACATCATTATTGGCGGTCTTGGCAGAGGAACGCATCTCTTTACAGATATTGATTTTCCGACACTCACTGTTCAAGTTGAAGAGGTGGGCAAACTTATTCCTCCAAATGGTATTTATGCGGTGGCTGTACAATGGAATGATACACAGTATAAGGCTATGGGAATTGTTTGGCAAAACTCAAATGAAGAGCAGCCCTTTGTTGAGATTCACATCCTCGATTTTGATAACAATTTTCACGATGATGAGGCAACCATCTTTTTTCATAAACAAATTCAACTTGGCATAACCATTACCAATAAGCAGATATTGAAAAAAGAACTTGATGAAGGGAAACTACTTATTGATGAGCTAATTTTCTAACATCACCTAATTTTTAATCTTTATTATTGACAACTTGCACTAATAACAATTATACAAAATTGAGCTTTACTCAGTTTTTATTGTTCACTGTTTGGTTCAATACAAATTTTGATTAAGTTTATCCTAAAGCATAAAATTTATACTTAAAAAACTAAAAGTTATGGTTAACCTAACAACAAAGTACATGGGTTTAACGCTTAAAAACCCAATAATTGCAGGCAGTTCTGGACTGACAAACAAGCTAAGCGACATTATTGAGCTTGAGGCTCAGGGTGCAGGCGCCATTGTACTAAAATCGCTCTTTGAGGAGGAAATAATAAATGAGGCTCATGATAACATCAATAAGATGCAGGCATCAGGGTTTATCTACCCAGAGACCATGGATTATTTTGATTTTGATGAGATGGAAGATCCCATTGCCAACTATCTTAAGCTAATTAGCGACGCAAAGAAAGCAGTTAAAATTCCTATCATCGCTAGTATTAACTGCGTAACCTCAAACAAATGGCCCGAATTTGCCAAAAGGATTGAGTCTGCCGGAGCCGATGCCCTTGAGCTAAATGTGTTTGCACTGCCTACTGACTTGGAAAGAACTGCCGAAGAGAATGAAAAGGTGTATTTCGATATTGTTTCTAAGGTAACTGGTCTGGTATCTATTCCGGTGTCTATAAAAATAAGTCAATACAATACTGCACTCGGTAGTTTCATCAAGCGATTGTCCGATACACCCATAAAATCAATAGTGCTTTTCAATCGGTTTTACAGCCCCGATTTTGATATTCACAACTTTGATTTTAACTCAACAACGGTTTTTAGCACGCCTGCTGAACTCTCGTTGCCCCTCCGCTGGGTGGCTATAATGGCAAACAGGGTTAATTGTAATTTGGCTGCATCTACAGGTATCCACGATGGGTACGGTGTTGTAAAAGCCCTTCTAGCCGGTGCCGATGTTGTTCAGGTTGCTTCAACTCTATACCGAAACGGTTTTGGCCATATTGGCGTAATGCTTAAGCAAATTGATGAATGGATGAGTGAGAAAGGGTACAAGAGCATTGATGATTTTAAGGGAAAGATGAGCCAATCAAAATCACACAATCCTGCTGCATTTGAGCGCGTTCAGTTTATGAAATTCTTTAGGGACAGAGTTCAAAAGTAGTTCAAAGTAACACTCCTTACAATACCGAATTGGGTTAACCCAATTCGGTATTGTGCTTAATTCAAGGGCCAATTAATTGCTTTGTAAACTATAGCATTTAGTATTGTTGATATATTTCTATCCTTGTTAATATTAAATGGGAATGTGCAACTATATAAGGCTTTAATTTTAGTAACTTCGCCCCGTGAATATGATTTAGATTGTATATGAGAGAAGAGAGCGATTTTTTTTACAACGAAGACGAAACAATGGAGGTTGTGCAGCGGTTTGAAACCATGCTGAAGCACAACAAGAACTATTTTTTTGATGTAGTTGATTTCGAAAATATTATTGATTTTTACCTAAGTTCAGATAATTCAAAACTAGCATCGGAGGCAGTTGATATTGCCTATAGCATGCACCCATATTCTACTGAAATACAGCTCCGTAAAGCAGAATTGCTTGTAATCGATAAGAAGTATGATGAGGCTATTTCAATACTAGCAGTACTTGAGCGAATTGAGCCCGACAATGGTGAGATATTTATCCTAAAGGGCCAGGCTTACCTTGAGCAGAAAGAGTTAAAAAAGGCAAACGAAGCATTTTGGCAAGTAACAAATTGTTTCACTGAGGATAAGGTGGATATGCTCTACCGAATAGCCTCCCTGTACCAAGAGGCCGAGGAGGCAAACTATGCCATCCGGTTTTTACTCTTAGCCAATAGCATCGAAGGTAATTCATTAAATATTCTATTCGATTTAGGTTACTGCTATGAGAGAATTGGCGATTTGGAGAAAAGCGATAAGTACTACAACCTTTATCTCGATATTAACCCTTTCTCGTCAAGCGTTTGGTATAATTTAGGGATTATCCATACCCGGAGTGGAAGTTTTGCAAAAGCATTAAATGCATACGATTTTGCACTAGTTGTTGATCCTAAAAATGTTTCGGCAATTCATAATATGGCTAATACCTATGCCACCATTGAGAAGTATGCCGAAGCTGTAGAACTTTTTATTAGCCTAATTAATCTTGAACCAGATAACCCAAGGGTTTACTCATCAATAGGGGAGTGCTACGAAAAATTAGAAGAACACGATAAGGCCATAGATTACTTTGATAGGGCTTTGGGTATCCTATCTTCACTATCCGATGCGTATTACGGAAAAGCGTTGGTTTACCTCAAAACCGAAAGAGTAAATCTTGCTCATGAAAATATTAAGATGGCATTAGCCCTTGAGCCAGAGAATTATGACTTTTGGTTGGGTTTGGGCAAGATTAAGTTTGAAATGGGTAAAGATGATGAGGCTATTGATGCATACAAAGAGGCAACTCAACTTAATGCCGATGAGCCAGATGCTTTTATTGGCCTAGCCGAAATAAGGCTTTTTCAGGAACGTTTTGAGGAGGTTGAAGAGATTTACCACGAGGTAGGCGAAAAATTTACCGATGTGCCTGCCCTAAAAATTATCTATGCAGCCGCCCTTTACCTTCAGGGTAAACCAAAACTCTCAATAAATATGCTTAAGCAAGCTAAAGTGCACAATCCCTTCACAGTTGAGGATTTTTTGGCCATTGTATCGGTTGTTAGTGATGATGACTTTTCTTTAAAACTGAAACAGCTAAAATAATTTATTCAACACCACCCTAATTTTTTTATCATGAAAGCATCTGAACTACCCAATGTTCCTAAAAGGGATTCCAAACCCCGCAGCAAAGGTTTAACCATGGTTATGGACAAAGGATTAAGCATTCGCGAAACTGAAGATATGGTTAGTGTTGCTGGCGAATATATCGATTATGTTAAGTTTGGCTTTGGTACAGCTTTGGTATCACCAAATATAAAGGAGAAAATAAAAGCACTTAAGAGTGCAGGCATAAGGCCATATCTTGGAGGAACTCTTTTTGAGGCTTTTGTTGCTCGCAACATGTTTTCTGAATACCAAAAACTATTAGATTTCTATGGATTCGATCTTGCCGAAATATCTGATGGTACTCTTGAAATGAGTCAGGACGATAAGTGTAATTACATTGCAAAGCTCTCAAAGCAGGTAACCGTAATCTCTGAGGTTGGCTCAAAAATGGCTGGTGTAATAATACCTAACGATGAGTGGGTTAAGATGATGAAAAACGAACTTGCTGCGGGTTCTATTAAAGTTATTGCCGAAGCACGTGAAGGAGGAAACATTGGAATCTATAACCAGGATCACTCCGCAAATACTGAGCTAATTGACAGTATTGTTAAACATATAAACCTTGAAGACGTTCTGTGGGAAGCCCCTTTAAAAAACCAGCAGGCTTGGTTTATCTCGCTATTTGGAGCAAATGTCAATTTAGGTAATATTGCTCCAACCGAGGTAATTGCTCTTGAAACCCTTCGTGTTGGTTTGCGTGGGGACACCTTCTTTCAGTTCCTTAACAAGTAAATCGCTATATATTAGGTGTATAATTAATTAAGGGCATTAAAAGTTTATGCCCTTTTCTATTATCAATAAAAAATTTCACATAAAAATAGTAAGTAAAGATGAAAGTACGTTTAGTGCAGTATTTGGTTTTTTTCCTAAAGGGTATGGGAATGGGTGCCGCAAATGTTATACCCGGAGTATCTGGTGGAACTGTGGCTCTAATAACTGGAATTTTCGAACGAATTATAAACGCAATTAAATCGTTCAATTTTACTGCACTATCCCTGCTATTTAAGTGGAAAATAAAGGAGTTGCTTGCTTACGTTGATTTCTATTTCCTCCTTTCTGTTGGTATTGGAATGATTGTAAGCATTATTAGTTTTGCCAGAGTTTTAAAATTTCTTTTTGCGACTTATCCCGTTTTTATATGGGCATTCTTTTTTGGCCTAATTGTAGCCTCCATTTTTTATGTGGGCAGAACAATTGGAAAGTGGAATTTTAGTGTTATTCTGATTTTTTTAATAGGCGCAGCAATCGCTGTTTGGATTTCGTTTATGAATCCAGCTACTCAAAACGACTCCTTTCTATACCTTTTCGTATGCGGTATAGTTGCTATCTGTAGCATGATTCTCCCCGGGCTTTCAGGTTCATTCGTTCTTATGCTAATGGGTAACTATGAGTTGGTAATGATTGATGCTGTTACCCAAGGCAATTTTATGGTATTGCTACCCGTTGCACTTGGTGGTATTGTTGGAATTATAGCTCTTTCGCATGTATTGTCATGGGTTTACAATAAGTTTAAGGATCAAACTATTGCTCTACTTACAGGGTTTATCCTTGGATCGTTAAGCATACTATGGCCATGGAAACACGAGATATTTAGTACAAACACTGTTGGTGAGCTAATTTTAAAGGAGGGAAATCCCATTGTGCAGGGTTACAAATTGATTTTGCCCGATGCCTTTACCACAGAGGTTATTATAGCTATAGTGCTTGCAGTACTTGGTTTTGGTGTTATTGCACTTATGGAAAAGTATGCAGGTATGCAAAAGGAGGTATAACTTGTTGACTACGATTTAAAAACAATAATAATATGAGGTTAGTTATTGGGAGACTAAATTCATTGGCATTCATAGTTTTAACGCTGACTCTATTATTATTTATCTTTCTTCTAATTCCCAAGTTTGGTGTTAATCCATTACAAGAGGATATAAAGTTACTCGATATACGATTTTGGTACACACCCATTGATGCTTTTCATTTGTTTTCACAGCTTGGGGTTGATGGTAGAGATGCATATCGCTTTTTTACAGTTTCTATCGATCTGTTATACCCTCTTGTTTATGGCTTTTGGTTTTACTATTCCTTGGGTTTTATGCTCAAAAAAACATGCCCCCCAAAGACTAAACTTAAAACTCTAAGATTAATACCATTTGGTATTGTATTGTTCGATTATATTGAAAATTTAAACATTCTGCACCTGCTTTACACATTTCCTCAAATAAACGAAATTTCAGTGCATATTGGTGCCATTGCTACCTTTTCAAAGTGGATTTTCACCATATTAACAATTCTTATTCTAATTATTGCTATTTTAACCGTTTGTGCAAAGAGTATTAGCACATTAAAAACAAAAATATTATAAGAGTAGGATGTCTCGATCCCCATATATAATAGTAGCATTGCTATTGCTCTCAAGTTTTGTATTTGGGCAGGACTGCTCACCCAAAACTATAAATTTTAAGAGTGGCGAGAGGATAACCTACAGAGCAGTTTATAACTGGGGTTTTATTTGGATTAATGCAGGGGATGTTGAGTTTGCAGTAAACGATACTTTTTATCTGGATAATCCGGCTTTACATCTAAAATCAACAGGTTGGAGTCTTAAGCAATACGACTGGTTTTTTAAAGTTCGCGATAGGTTCGAGTCTATTGTTAACCCAAACACCATTCAACCCTATTGGTTTGAGCGCGATACGCACGAGGGCGGAACCGATACTTATAATCGTTATGTGTTTAGGCATACCGACTCAGCTTTAGATATAATTAGCCAAACCACCAGTCGTCCGTTCAAAAAAGAAATATTACCCCTTAAACCATGTACTTTCGATGTGCTTAGCGCAATATACTACTGCAGAACCATCGACTTTAACCGTTATAGCAAAGGCGACAAAATTCCCATTACAATGGCTATTGATAATGAGGTTTTCGATTTATACCTTAGATACCTAGGTAAAGAAAGGCTGCAGACCCGTTCGGGTGAAGTTTTTAATACCATAAGGTTTAAAGCAATGCTTGTTGAGGGAACAATTTTTAAAGGAGGAGAGGATTTGGATGTTTGGGTAACCGATGATAAGAATAGGGTGCCAATACTGATTGAAGCAAAAATTCTTGTGGGCTCAGTAAAGGCAGTACTTACAGGTATGGAAGGTCTTCTTTACCCTGTCGAGTCAAAAGTGGTAAGCATTAAGCCACGATAAACTTTTGACAACGATAAATGATTATTCAATTTATTTTATTTTTTTTGCATTATATTTAACCTAATTGAAAAACTAACACTTAATCCAAATGACACGTTTTTATCGATTTGCTAAGACTTTTAGCATTCTTATGGCCTTTTTGGCCACCACTACTTTTGCATTTGCTGCAAATGATGTTGACCTTAAATTTAACCTTAAAAAAGGTGACGTAACCAAGTACAGAGCTACCATTGACCAAACTACAACCCAATCAATGGGTGGAGTGGAGCAAAAGGTTCTGCAAAATCAAATATTTGAGTATAGTATTGATGTTAAAGACATCGACAGTAATGGGAATTTTATCACTCAGATTACCTACACAAGAGTAGCTATCAACATGTCGGCTGGTGGTATGAATATGGCATTCGATTCCGATGATAAATCGGCACCTGCAAATCCCCAATTCATGGGCTTTGGTGCATTGATTGGCAAAAGTATAAATACAACCTTTTCATCAAAGGGCAAGATTATAGAAGTGAGCGGTGTTGATGCTATGATTGACACAATGATTAATGAGCTTGCTGGCGATAATGAGACAATTAAAGCTCAGGTAAAACAGAGCTTAGGCCAAAGTTTTAACGACGAGCAAATGAAGCAGATGTTTGGAGGTTCGTTTATTGAGTATCCAAGTAAATTAATTAAGGTGGGCACAAAATGGACTGAAAATCAAACTATTAGTAACCAGTTTACGCTTAACGTTATAAACAATTATGTGGTAAAGGGAGTTGATGCTGATTTTGTAAACCTTGATGTAACATCTACCATTGCTACTACTCCAGGTAATAAATCCAACATGCAGGGGATGGATGTAACTTTCAACCTTTTTGGAACCCAAACGGGAACCATTAAGATCGATATTAAAAGTGGTAAAATTATCGAATCTAGTGTAAATCAGAATATCTCTGGAAGTCTGTCGGCTGATATGGGTGGACAGAATATGGATATACCCATGACTATAGCTTCAAAAGTTTTTACAGAGATTATTAAGTAGTTAACTTAAGTCTGATGAATGTCTGATAAAGCGAGCTTTATCAGACATTTTTTGTTAATACTCAATGAATTTCCCTGTTCCTCTGCCTCTTACCTCAAATGAAGTGTTTGAAGGACTCCCAGTGTAAAAAACATTCCCAGCACCCTCAATAATCCCAGAAATTGAACTGTTTGCATAGGCATAAATATCACCCGATCCTTGGTTGTGAACCCAGCAGTGTGAACCAAAGAGCTCGCTGCATCGGATAAAGCCAGTACCATTAATCTGTAGGTGTGTATGGGGTGCTACTCCGGTAACCTCTATATCCACAGCACTTTGGTTAAAGTAGCAGTAAAAGAAGTTAGTGTTTATATCGAGATAGATGTTCCCTGAACTTTCCTCTGATCTAATCCTAAGCGAATCGGTAATCAATGTATTTAACGAGGTGATGTTTCCAATACCCTCATAGTAAATGCGTTTTAAATGGGTAACGTGCATGGTAGCCGTAAGGGTAATATCGTATCCACTGTACCATCCATAGCTATTTTTGTCTTCAATGGTTATTTTCCCTTCGTTACAGGTAGTACTTATTTTAGATAAGTAATTTTCGGGCCCGGTAAGGTAAAGTCTGTTTACTGTATCCTGAACAATTTCAACGTTAATCCTGTCGAGCATTTTAATGCTGTATATGCTATCCACGGGGCGTTCAATGGTTGTAGTTTTTCCGGCCGAGTCAAAATAGTTTGTAATACACGACGTTTGACTTAGGCTAAAAAGTATTATCACAAGGTAGGGTAGATGCAGTTTTTTTATCATTTTTATAAAATTTTGAATCCTACTCCAACTTCTATATAATCGGCTATGGTCCAGTGTGTCTTTAACGCTAAATGCAGAAAAATCCTATCTGTAGGCCTGTACCGTAAACTTACCCTTTGGTAAACTTTGCCATTGCTCGAATCGAGATTGTAAACATAGCTTCCAAGGGCAAAAACAGTCGAAAACCTGTTAAGTATAAATTCCGTATTAAGAGCTATGCCGCCCTTTGCAATTTGCCATGGTGTTTCCCAACTTACATGCTGATAATCTAGAATAAATTTATTCGATGTATCGTACATAAAATCACCAGAAAGGCCTACACGCCATAAATTTTTTATGGGGTAGCTATACTCTACAGAAAAGGAGCTAACGGAATATTTAGGACCACCTGCACCTTTTACCTCTTTTTGCGAAGCAACACCCAGAACCATTAAACGGTGCTTTTCAGCTAGAAAGGGATATGCCTTTATGCTAGAGGTTTTTATGCTTTTTAGGGTATAATTAGCACCAATCGACAATAATGAGTAGTTAAGTCCAGAATTGGGCTTTTTATAGCTTCCGTTTGAGAAGTGCACAAGATTAAAGTTTGCATTTAGGGCAATATGGGAACTAAGGCTATAGCTTAGCGTTGCCCCCAAATTAATAAAAGCATTAAAATGCGACGAAATAGCCGTGTTTTTAAAGTTTTGTGTTCTATGGTATGCTTTTGTAACATAACCCAAGCCAGAGCCTGCTAAAAGCCCAAAATTTACATTTTTAGTTGGTGAGTATACATTAAAATTGATAAATGGATAGATTGCATGGGAGTATCCCAAAATTTCACGGTTGCCCAGATCCATAAAAAAGTAGGAAACACCGTACTGAGGATAACCATAAAACCTATGCCAGGGTTCTTCACCTTTCCCTTTTAGCACATACAAAATCTCAATTGCGGTGGCGGGCTTTCTCCTCAATATTTCCATCTCTTTATGATGATACTGTAGAATACCAGTATGCACCCTATAACCCAACCCTTGTTTAAGTGCAGTTGTATCAGCATTTGCTGAACTTGCATTATGGCAATAAAGCAATGCTAGAATTGAAAGTGTGATTTGTTTAATCATCAATGGTTTTGCTGTACTTTGGGCGGGCTAAATTAGCAACAAAATTCTTATGTAAACGTGGAGTAAAACAAAAATGGGCAGTTCAATGCACAATTGAACTGCCCATTAATCTGATTGCTAGATATTTACTGTATAACAACTCTTTTAACGGTTCGACCATTCTCAGCTTGCACTACCACAATAAAAACTCCTGATTTTATGTGATTAGGAATGTTCCACTCAACAGTATTCTCTCCATCATGGGCTACCCCATTGTAAATTGTTGATAATTGCTTTCCGCTAATATCAAACAATGTAATACTAACACGCTGATTTATATTGCTATGGTACAATAGGTTTAATTGGTTAGCGGCAGGATTAGGCCATAATTTTAGCTCATCGCTTTTGTCTATTCCCGGGTTCATCTCAACGCTAAGCATATAGTCGTTGCGGTTAATATACTGTGTGGTGTAAATTCTGTATTCACCCGGCTCCATGCTTAATACCTGTGATGCATTATCAACCTGATATTCAGTTTGCCCGTAGTAATTATACCATTTACCAGTATTTGGGAACGTTACAGTTACGTCGGTTTGGGTTACACCAAAGTTTCCAACAATAACAACGTTCATATCAGTGTGATTCAATATAATCGTTTTGCCTGCTCCCGAGAGTGATACTGAAAAGTTATCTGTACGAAATGAAGGAAAGGCCTTTCTTAGCGCAATTACCTCTGCCCATGCATTGTACACACCTCTTCGGCTCCAAACATCAAAGTAGTCCCATTTAACGGGCTTTCTTCCCACACGACCATTAAAGTCAATGGAAATATCATACCCAAGCTCGCCAAACTGCCATATCATTTTTGGTCCTGGAATAGTGAAAAAGAAATTCCCGACTAGTTTTTGTCTTTTAAGGGCAATATCAATGTTTTTTATATTATGATCGGGGTTTGAGCTATTTCCATAGGTGATGTTTTTATACATCATTCTTTCCTCGTCATGGCTCTCCATATATCCCACAAGGTGAGGAACGCTCCAGCCTCTTTGCTTGTACGAAACCCCACTAAAATTCGAGTTAGGTAACCAACCCATGCTTGCTTCGGTGTAGTTATAGTTTATGTTTCCCCATATAAGCATGCCAAGACCTTCGCTGCTGCGGTATTGTGCAAGCTCTTTCTCCTCGCTATTCTCGGTAAAGTGCTCAAGTATTACATAAGCATCAGGGTTTACGCTCCATATATAATCGGCATAGCGTTTTAGTATTGTAATACGCTCACTATTGTAGCTCCATCCTTCATTACCAGAGGTTTGGTTTGTGAAACCTTTTGTGAAATCAAACCTAAAACCATCAACTTTAAACTCAGTTAGCCAATATGCTGCAACCCTATCAATTAAATCTTTGGTATAGGGGCTTAGGTGATTAAAGTCGTAGCCCCAGCAATAGGGTGGGTGCGGGCAAGTTTGGTTGTACCAAGGGTTATTGGCAGTGGGCTGTCCCCATTCCCCAGCATTCTCATTAAAATACATCTGCACAAATGGCGACTGGCCAAAGGAGTGGTTAAGTACCATATCGATAATAACTGCAATACCTCTTTTATGGCATTCGTCAATAAACTGCTTGTAGTTATTAATGGTACCATAAGCCTTATCGGGTGCAAAGTAAAAACTTGGGTTGTAGCCCCAGCTATCGTTCCCCTCAAACTCGTTTATTGGCATAAGCTCAATGGCGTTTACGCCAAGGGTCTCAAGATAATCGAGTTTCTCCATTACCGTTTTAATATCATCATCTATTACAAAATCGCGGATGTGTAGCTCATAAATAATTAAATCGGATTTGGCAGGAGGAGTGTACTCTTCTGCTTCCCATGTATAATTATTTGCATCTATTTGGAATACTGAGGCAATACCCGATGTTTTTCCATCGGGGTACTGAATTAGGTTAGGATAATTGGTACTGCTGATATACTTATCGTTCCATGGGTCGCTAATTTTATTGGTGTAAGGGTCAGCAATTTTCAGCTCACCATCAATCCAGTATTGGTATATATACTCCTTGCTTGGATCGAGATCAGTAAGGGTAACCCAATAATTTGTTCCATCGGGTGTTCTATTCATAAAGCAATCCTCATCAAGCAGCCAGTTGCTAAAGTCGCCTATGGCAAAAACAAATTCTTTATTAGCAGAAGGGTCATTCAGAACGAGGGTTACCTCATTTGTTCCAGTAAAATTTATCCCGGGTAAAAGGTTTTCGGGCAAATCGGCAACAGGAATAGTTCCGCGTACAAAGAAATAAACAGAATCTGCAGCCTGGTTGCTACCATCACTTGCAATGGCCTTTATCCATTGAAGTCCATAGCTGTCTACTGAATAAGAGTATGAAACTTCGTTTTCGGTAGTAGAAGTAACCTCTATATTATTTACAAAAAGCGTTAAGTTTGTAGCTGAATTAGCGCTTGCATTGATGCTGATAGTTGATTCATAATCAAAAAAGGGATTCTCGTGGGTAGGGGAGTTTATTTGTACCGTTAATCCATCCTCTACTACATTTACAAATAGATCATCAGTTTGAAGTGAACCTGTGCCTGCCCTGAAAACAAAACACATCTGAACAATTATTTTGTCAGTAGGAACATTATAAAACTCTCTTACTGATGGGGCAATAGTTAGGGTGTATATATTTGTTGATACCCTAGTTAATTTTGGTTGAGTTGAATTATTGCCCCAGGTTCCAATTACATATTGCCAACTTGAGTTGCCTTCAACTTTAACTCCTGTGTGCGCATAAATATCTCCGGTATATCCGGCCAGGTTGCCATTACCTTGCGTTGCATCAAAGGTAATAACCACCTCGTCGGTAGCTGTAGGTAAAAGTGGTTGCGAGGATATTTGTGCATTTGAAACGGCCATGCAAAGCAGTAGCCCAATAAATAGGATGGTATGTTTTTTCATTTAAAAAAAATGATTACAATGTTTTTAAATTTGCTAAATACCTGTATTTTACGAAATGCAAAGTATTTATGTTTTAGTAAAAAAGGAAAAAAGCCCGACCTGAATCGGGCTTTTTTTGAAAAATTCTTGAATTAATTACTTCTTAATAAAACGTCTGCTTTCACCATTAATGGTAATAATGTAAACCCCAGCACTTAGGTTCGATGTTGGAACAACCATACTATCTTGTGCAATATTGCTTAAATTCATAACTTGCTGACCAAGAATATTAACAATCTGAATGTTGTTAATTCGGGTTCCGCTTGTAATATTTAAGTCGCCCGAAGTTGGGTTAGGGTACATGCTAAATTGCATGGTTTGAGTGCTAACGCTAACAGGACCAACTATTACCTTAACTGAAGCTTTAAGGTTATAACCATTGAAGTAGGTAATGCCTTCGTAGTTAATAGTTATTGTACCATCAATAATAACTTCACCTTCAGTATCGGAAGTAAAGCCTTCAGTATCCCAAATAACAGGTAAGTCAACTATTTCGTCTGTAAGGTTACCGGGAGTTCCCATTGTTACCGAAACTACAGCTGGAAGACCAAGATTTTCTACAGTAGTACCAACAGGTACGCTAATGTCAGCTAATGCAGCAACCTGACCTAAGTTATGGAAATAGTTTTCGCCCCATATAGCGTTATAAATATTATCCTTTTCAATAGCAGTAACTGTATATTTTCTATTTAGTTTTCCATCAGGATCACCTGGGGTTTCGGCTAAATCCCAATTACCATTCTTGCGGAATTTAAAGGAAATCTCTTGATCAACTCTAAACTGAGCAGGAGAAGTTAAAGTGTAAAAACCATCTTCATCTGCATCGGTAAGTTGCCACTCTGGTGCTACTAAATCACCCTGAAAACTATTAAAACTACCAACAACTTCAAGAATATCGGTACCAGGAATAAAGTTGATATTATCGATTTCATCGTTCATGTCAACATTAAAAAGAATAGGTATATCGCCAGGAGCAAGAATAGTGTAAGTAATTTGACCTGTTATTTCGCCACCTTCGGCAACAGTAAAGGCTCTATTTGGGCCCTCGATAAGCCAACCACCGCCTACTCCGTCTACTACACCCCATTCCCATGAGCCAACCTCAACTGGAAGGGTTTTTGTCCAAACACCTTCTCCTTGGCTTATCATATCAACTTCTGCCCAACCATTCATTGAACCTTTAATTTTTATAAGCGCGAGGGTAGCGGCTTCGTCGGTAACAGTAAAGGTTACGTCAAAAGTGCTACCAGGAGCAGGAATGTTATAGGTAATAGTTCCTGTAACTTCAGTTCCCGTTACAGTAAATTCTGGATTTGAGCCATCAATAAGCCAGGCAACTTGGTTTCCTTCAGCATCACCTTGGTAACAACCCCATGCATAAGTACCTTCTGCAACAGCTGTATAAGTGTAAGTCCAAGTGGTCCCATCTTGAACCATTTGGTGACCTGCCCATTCGTCGGCAGCACCTTTAACCCAAATATTGTCATTGGCAGGGTTTAAATTGGTAACCGTAATGGTTACATCGGCCTGCGCAAAACCAAGTAATGGAAATAGTATTGCTATTGCCATTGTGGTTAAACCTTTTAGTAAATTTCTTTTCATTTTCTTGTAGTTTTTAGTTAAACAATAGTTATTCAAAAAAATATTTATTAAGGAATATATGGAACAATTGAATATGAGTAATTGTTGTGGGTTAAATTCACAGTTACCGTATAAACACCAGTAGGCATACCAGCTGTACTAAACTGATCATTGTTTGTGCGCCCGAAACGAATATTCCCATCAATCTGACTGTAAGTATAGTCCCAACTGTTATTTAAGCGGATATAAAACAATTTTTCTCCAATAAGGTTAACATTACCCTGCCATATATAAGGGGCAATTTCAGTTAAATTTGTTTGTGTAGCAGAGCTTCCTGTTGCAGGTCCAATTAGACCAAGTATTGTGGGAACTACTGTAACAACTTTGGTTGTTAGGTTTGCTGATATTAAGTTCATCTTGTTCGGATCAATATTTGGAGCTGAGGGTGCTCCAATTTCAAGAAGATTTGAGGTTTCATTAACACCCAACGTAAGCCCTTCATTCTGAATTAAGCTAAAAAAAATATTACCCTCTGTTAAATAAGTGTTAGCTGCAAAAATCATTGTTGAACCACATTTGTACATTGGATAACCATTAATTGCATCGGGGCCAAACATTGTTGAACTCCCGAAGAGAAAAAGACTTTCGTATTTAGTAGTGTCAATTATAACACGTTGAGAGGGTGCCATAATCATTAGGTCTCCAATTGAAGCCCTAACTGTCCATTTTATGGCATTTAAACTGTAGCCTTCCTCGGCAATTTGGGTGAAAATTTCTTTTTTTGGTATGCTAACCGATGATTCTCCCTGTACGGCATCGAAACTGTAAATAGGGTTTGTAAAAGTTCCATTTTCAATGTCGAATAGCACTGCTACCTCAGGTAAATTAGTCGATTGAGTAACTGTAATGGGTTCCCATTTAAACTCTTGATTTTTGAATTCAGGTTCAGGAAAAAAGGTAGTGTCGAGAGTTATTACCCATTGGTTTTGTGGCGAAATTAGAGAAAACGGCGACAAACCCTCGGCGAACCGTTTTATGCTAATATTATAAATGGGAGAATTTTTAATAATATCCCCGTTTGTCGCTTTTACAAGCCATTTTAAATTTACGATTTGCCCTGCAGCAATTCCGGAAGTTTCAAGAAAGTTTTCAATTTGCTGATGAGTTAACGTTACTTTTGTGTCGAGACCTATATTTTCCGAAGGCAAAGTGAATATAGGTTCTGTAAGCGTTTCTTCATTTAGATAAAATTCTAATATATAAGTTATTGACTTACTTATTCCAGGCTTAGAAGCTTCCCAATTAAAAGTTGCTTCTGTTAAGGTAGCTCCAGAGTTTAGTACTAGCAAACTATTGTTGCTTGGTGACTGAAGTGTAAAGTCGCTAATGGCTTCACCCAATATGTCAAAATCATCTGTATCGTCGGTGCATCCTGCAAAAACGAATATTGAAAGTAGAATTACAATAAATCTATTCATGGTATTCTATGTTATTTTAAGTCAATCAGAATTTTTGTAAACTCTTCGCTTTTCAGCGTTTTTAGCTGGTTGTGGAAGTAATAAATTAGTTTATTTACCTTTTGCCCTTCCGAAAGATTTGATAAATCCAGATGTTCGTTCGGCAACAAGGTAACCTTGTGCTCAGGGATATTCCCATTCATTGTTTTTGTTGCAGAAAATACCATTTCGGGACCAGCAGGAGTATTGTCAACATAAGGCCTAATTGTTAAAAGAAGATTCCCAGTATAAGCAGCAAACGTTGCATCATCAGCAATTTTCTGATTAAAATAAATGGTAATAATATCATTAGCCGAAACAGTTGCAGGAAATGTACGACCCAGATCTTCAATAAATGTTAGCGATTTAAAAACCAGTTCTTGGTCTTCTGTTTTCATATCAGGATCGCCATACCCACCACCATCCTTTGGTTTGCAAAGGAAGCCCATGCTTCTTAAATCGCTTGGGTTAAGTTTAAACATAATTGTTGGGGTGAATACGTATTGATAAGTGTTATCTCCAATTTTTTCCATTTTCAGATAGGGGTTGGAGTTTTTCCAAGCTTGATCGCCTAAACCATTCAGGGGCTGAACATCATCAGCTCCGGGAAACATATCTGGTAATCCACTGGGTTGATCAGTTTTATCAGTCCAAACCCACAGATATATATCCTCTACGCCCCACTGTTCGTACTCGGGGCAAGTGAATTTAACCGTTAGGGTTATCTCGTCGGTAGCGGTTGGCTCTTCGGGTATTGTTGAAACTATTAGCGAACCACAAATCTGACTGTAACCAGAGTAACTGAATAGGGCTATAATTGAGGCAAATATTAATCTTTTCATATTTAAAGTAATTTATTATCTACGGTTTAGATATTTCGTAGTTATAATAGATAGCATCTATATACTTGTCGTCAACCTTTTGTTTTTTAGTTTCACTTATAACTAATTTTGCAGGAGACATCATGAGTTCAGAAAAGCTAGAAAAATTTAGAGAGAGAGTATCCAGTTGTAAAATTAAGTAAAGTTTCGAGGGATGATCTGGATTGTTTAAATCCCATGTTCCACTTAATGGCCAATTCACATATGCATTACCTTTTACTAACGTAAAACTCTTATCACTGTTTAAGGTGATTGAAAGATCTGTGTAAGAATTATCAGGAAAAACATTCGTAATATCTAATTCTCGTGCATAGAGTGGGTAGCCTTTTAGTGTAGCCTCAACATCAACTTGGATTACTCTGTTTACATTCCATGTTCCAACCATAAGCTCTACCTTATCGAATGGATCACCCACAGGTTTTAATTCCTCGGGTTTGCAAGAATAAAGTAGGCTAAATGCTAGAGTGAAAATGCTTATGTAAATGAGGATTTTTTTCATTATTATATTTTTTAATTGTTTTAGCAACCTCCTTCAGGGTTAGCTATAAACCCCGGATTATTTGCAATTTCTGATTGTGGAAATTGAAGCACTGAACCAGGACAATTCCATGGGGCACCTCTTATAATTACTTCCTCTCTGACCAAAGCACCAATACGTTTAAGATCTTGTCCTAAATGCCCTTCGAAAATAAATTCGAGTTTTCTTTGGTTTCTAGCTTCAATAATTAATGCGTTTGCTGTTGTAGGAGCAACCCTATTCCCGGAGCCATAGGCTCTATCGAAAATATCTTGAATGTCTTGAATGGCAATGTTAATCTCACTTTTATTCTCTGCAGCAGACTCTGCTCTTATCAACTTCAACTCAGTAATAGTAATTATAGGTACGCTTAATTGATCATTGCCATTGAATTTTTTGGATATGTTAAATCCTTCTTTTTTACCATACCATGCAATTGCCCTTAAATCAATAGGATCGGAGGTGCCAGTTAGGTATGCGTTTTGAGTCATCTTCATGTAAGGAACTGCTAAATCAGAGCGCATATTCCCAGAGAATTCTCCGCCACGGTTCACGAAAATTGTTTCGCCTGCTTGATTAACGGTAATAGTTACAGACCTAAAAACAGCCTCATTAGAGCCTAATTTCGAGTATCTATCCATAAATTCAATGGGGAGCGTTACCGTATCATCTTCAACTTCGTATTCAGCAGTTAAGCTGCTAAATTCATATGGACTATTCTCAATTACATCGTTTGCGTAAGTAAAGGCGTTTTCAAAGTCGTTCATCTGAAAATAAACTCTAGCAAGCAATGCTTTAGCAGCCCATTTTGTAGGATATGCTCCATGTGGGTCATATTCATTATCAGTTTCTTCAGGTAGTAGTTCTACGGCATCTTCAAGTTCGCTGATTATAAACAGATAAGTTCCACCAACAGTTTCTCGTATTGATCCCTCTGGTTTTGATTTTATTTTAATAGGAATACCTAAGTGGCTATTGTCTGGTGTATAGCCATAGGGTTGTGCAAAAAGCCTAAGGGTTTCAAAATGTGCCAATGCTCTAACAAACCTTGCTTCGCCTTCCATTCTATCACGGTCGATTTGTTTGTCAACTAAATCAAGATTTTCCAATACGTTATTGGCACGGTATATTGCAATGTAAGGCTCTGAATAAAGACCACCGATAATGCCTTCAAAAATTGAAGATGCCCGATTATATATAACAAACCAATCTCCATCCAATTCTGAACCAAGGATGTTGTTTGTCATTAACTCTGAAATTATTTGGGTTCTTCCTCCAAGAAAACTACCACTGAATAGCACGGTATATGTTGAATTTAAAAGCATACGAACATCTTCTTGAGTATTCAGCGCATCTTCCTTTAAAAGTACACCCTCTGGTTTAATATCCAAAAAATCAGTACATGAGCCTAGTATTAAACTGATGGTTAGAAATATTGATATAAAAATATTCTTTGTTCTCATTATGTAATGATATTTAGCGTTAAAAACTTAGGTCGAGACCAAACGTAAATACTTGCTCCTGCGGAGGAGTTAAGTAGGTGATATTGGAACTCATGTTTCTATCTGCAACATTTTCAAAATCACGAGCGATTTCTGGATCACCATGGAAACGTGTCCAGGTTAGCAGGTTGCTTGCAGATATGTATAGCCTTGCACTCTTTGCCATTATCCTTTTAGCAATATCTTGGGGTAGATTATAACCCAGCGATATATTCCTCAATCTAAGGTACGATGCATCGTATAAAAACATGGTTGAATTATATTGCCATTCGCCTGGTAAACCGGGGTAGTTTGATGGATTAAGCGTTAGCTTTGGGTAACTTGCAATATCGCCGGGTTGTTGCCAACGATCAGCAATTTCTTGCCTAAGTTGCCAGTCGGTAATCACTCCAAGCTGCCTTTTACCTGAGTTGTCGTAGATATTACCTCCAATGGTAAATACGAACATAAAACTAAAGTCAAAACCTTTATACTGAAAGGTGTTGGAAATACCTCCTATTGCATCGGGTATAACCGAACCCACAACTACCCTATTGTCCAACGAGAATACTTTAGTTTCGTAACCCTCCTTATCAAGCCAAATGGGGAGGCCATCAGCAGGATCTACCCTCGAAAAACGAACTAAATAATTAGAGCCAATGGGTTTACCAATTACAATTCGAGTATCGTTTGTGCCACCACCAACAGCATCGGGCGAAAGGTCGCCAATACTTAGTACCTCATTATGGTTTCGGGCTATATTCAGGCTTGTTATCCACTTTAGCTCACCAACAAGGTTGTTTGACTTAAGGTTAAACTCAAAACCTCTGTTAAGAACTTCACCCACATTATCCCAGTATGAACCAAACCCTGTGGAAGGAGCATTTGAACGTTGAATGATAACATCCTTCGTAATTTTGTTGTAGTAGGCTATCTCGCCTGTAATACGATTTTTGAAAAAACCGAACTCAAGTCCTATATCAAAGTTGTTTAATGTTTCCCAACGAAGGTTCGGGTTCTCAAGGTTTGTAGGGTATATAATAGGGTAATTATTATAATACTCATTGCTTTCTATCCCAGAGTATGTTCCAAACCATGCATAGTTAGCAAAATTTGCATTACCTGTAATCCCATAGCTAGCTCTTAGGCGAAGGGTGCTTAGCGTTTCATTTCCCTTTAAAAAATCTTCATCAGATATCCTCCAGGCGCCCGATACTGCAGGAAAAAAACCGTAGCGATAGTTAGGGCCAAATCGGGATGATGCATCAGTACGGGCAAGTACTTGGAAAACATACTTATCTTTGAAAACATAGTGAATCCTGCTAAAAAAACTCACAAAGGACCATTCTTGAGGGGTGTCTTTTGTTCTGGTTTCTTGATATGCAACGTTGTCATCGCTATGAGGAGTATTATCCCAGTAGGGACCTAGCACATCAATTGCTTCGTAATACCTTGCTGTTGTTGATGATTTTTGAGCTTCAGCTCCCCCCATAAATGTGAACCTGTGAGTATCATTAATATTAAGATCATAGTTAATAACGATATTCCCGGTAAGGTTATTCACATAGCGAGGCCACATTTTTGCAACACCACTGTGGCTAGATGCAATATATTCTTGGGGCTCATAACGATGCTCGGCAAAATCCATATAGTCGTATCCGCCACTTGCCGAAACCGAAAAGTTATCAAATGGTGTAATAATCACCGCTAGGTTATTAATGGCACGGTTCTCAAAATTTCTCCACAGCATCAAATCTTGTCTCATTAAAGGATTACCTCCATTTGCTGAGGAGTTATATCTAAAATAGGTTCCATCCTCATTATAAACTGGGTAAAATGGAAGTGCTGTAGACATGGCAGCACCAGTACCACCTTCCCAGGCTGCTCCAACGCGATGGTTTACACCGTATGTGTAGGATGAGGAGAGCGTAAATTTGATTATATCAGAAAAGTCAGTATCAAGATTTAATCTACCACTTACTCTTTGGTACTTATTGTTTTTTAAATACGATTGATTATCGCTAAAGGTACCTCCAAAGTATGTGTTGAGCCAATCTCCGGATTTTCCAAAAGAGAGATTGTAATCTTGCTTAAATCCTGTTTGGGTTACTAAATCCCACCAATTTGTGTTAATTGTTTTAGCCTGTTCAAATGCTGCTGCACGTTCTTCAGGTGGACTATCTGCTGATGTAAAATTGGGTAACCAAACGGCTCCAGTGCCGCCATCGTTCTCCCATGCTTCTTGCCTTAGTTGAAGATATTCATGGCCAGAAACAAATTCGGGTACATATGCAGGTCTTACAACACCTGTTCGAACAGAGAAGTTTATGCTGGGAGTTTTGCTCTTACCCCTTTTGGTGGTTATAAGAATTACGCCATTTGCCCCGCGAGAGCCATAAATACCAGCAGAACCAGCATCTTTCAGAATTTCTACAGATTCAATATCGTTAGGATTAATGGTTACCAAAGGATTATTGTTCATTGCACCGCTGTTGCCTCTAAGAAAATAATCCTGAGTAATAGCTACGCCATCAACAACATAAAGCGGATCACCACCAGCGCTAATTGACCCTACACCCCTTATTCGAATAACTGAACCAGAACCAGCAATTCCGGAACCGGTGATTACTTGAACACCGCTAGCTTGTCCTTGTAATGCACTCTCAAACGAGGGTGTGGGAACAGCCATTAGCTCTTTTGTTTCAACCTTAGTTATGGCTCCGGTAACATCTCTTTTCCTTTGTACACCATATCCAACAACTACAACTTCTTCAAGAGTTTCAGTTGCTTCTTTAAGTTGGATATTGATGATAGAAGATTTCCCATCAACTAAAATTTCTTGGGTATTATATCCGATAAAAGAGAATACAAGGGTTGAGTTTTTTTCAACACTAATAGAATAGTTGCCCATTGCATCCGTAGCTATACCTATTGTAGTTCCCTTAGAGAAAATTGATACACCAGGGAGTGGGGAGTTATCTCGGGCATCGGTTACCCGACCAGTAACAGCAATTTGTTGCGCAAAGGCATTTACACCTATTATAAATAGGAATAAGAGCAACATCTGCAATTTTAACACTATGTAACCCTGCTTCATGATATTTTTTTAAAATGATTTGATGATATACACTTATGGCTACTTAATTCCTTTCAAAATCATCACAATTTAAGCATTTTTTAACAGTAAATCAATGGATACCAATTAATATATGCCTAAAAATCAACGCAATCGTTATCACAATCGAGTGCGCAATCGATTGTAATTTTTTCGGCAATTTAAACTAATGTTCTAAAAATGGGCTGTTGTAGTAACAAAACATTAAATTGCTTGTTCAATAGCTGCATTTTATCTATTTTCGTATGGAAAAAAACGTACCTGCCACTAATATTGTATTATCATGAAATCATCGAATGTAACAATAAAGGACATTGCTAAACTATTGAGCATTAGTCCATCAACCGTATCGCGGGCACTAAAAGACCATCCGGATATTAGCCAGACAACCAAAGATCAGGTTAATAGTTTAGCTAAGGAGTTGAACTATAGGCCAAACCCTATAGCGCTAAGTTTACGGAACAGGCGCAGCAATGTAATTGGTGTGGTAATCCCTGAGATTGTGCATTACTTTTTTTCATCGGTTATTAGTGGTATCGAAAAGGTTGCGGGCGAGCATGGTTACAGTGTAATGGTTAGCCAGTCTGACGAAAAGTATGAGAGGGAGAAAGAGGTGTGCACCACTTTTCAGCATAGCATCATAGATGGTATCTTAATCTCTATTTCAAAGGAAACTAACGATTTTGCCCATTTGCAAAAGTTTGAGGATGAGGGAATACCCATTGTTTTCTTTGATAGAATGATTGAGGAGTTTGAATCTGATCGCGTAATCATAAACGACTATGAGGGGGCTTTTCAGGCAACTGAGTATTTAATTGTTGAGGGTCGGAGGCGCATAGTACATTTTGCAGGTCCCAAAAATAGACTTATTAGCCAAAATAGGCTAAAGGGATACCTCGAAGCTCACAAAAAAAACGGAGTGGTTATAGATGAATCATTGGTTATTTATTGCGATGAGTTTGATAAAGCTCTTATTGAAACGCAGAAAATAATCGATAGTGGATTAAAGTTTGACGCTATTTTTACTGTAAACGATTTTACAGCAGCAGGAGTACTTAAAACCTTACAAAAGAATGGAATAAAGGTTCCAACCGATGTTTCTGTAATTGGTTTTGGAAACGACTATATAGCCGAAATGATTGAGCCAACGCTAACCACAGTATCTCAGCCCGGTTTTACCATGGGCGAGAGGGCAATGGAAATGCTAATAAATAGGATTAAAAACGAAAAGAATGATCCTATCCATACTGATGTTCTACCTACCAAACTAGTACTTCGAAATTCCACTAAACCAAGGTAATATTTGCAGTTATTTACAATATTTTTAAAAATAAATAAAATATTTTTAGTCTTTTCGTAATCGATTGAAATGGCTATTAAGTGCTAATTGTCTTGCATATAATAGCCTTTTTGTATTCTAAAAATTTGGGATAATACGATTTTCGTCTTACATTTGACTGGCTACTTATTTATCCTTTCTCAATCATTCCAATTTCTGGAAGTGATTTTTTATTGCATAAACTTACTAAATAAACTACTGTCATGACCAAACGTCCCCGTTTATCATTTTGGCAGATATGGAACATGAGCTTTGGGTTCTTGGGCATTCAATTTGGGTTTGCCCTGCAAAATGCCAACGTTAGCCGTATCTTCGAAACCCTTGGTGCTAATATAGATGATATTCCTATCCTTTGGATAGCTGCTCCTATTACAGGGCTTATCGTTCAGCCAATTATTGGCCACATGAGCGATAACACCTGGGGACGATTTGGCCGCCGAAGGCCTTTCTTCCTGGTGGGAGCCATTTTAGCCTCTCTTGCATTAATTGTGATGCCAAATTCCCCTGTATTGTGGGTGGCTGCTGGGATGCTTTGGATACTGGATGCATCCATCAATGTTTCAATGGAGCCTTTTAGAGCTTTTGTTGGCGATATGCTTCCTAGTGAGCAACGCACAAAAGGTTTTGCTATGCAAAGTTTTTTTATTGGAACAGGTGCTGTAGTTGCTTCAGCTTTACCTTATATTTTGACAGAGTGGTTCAATATAGCCAATACTGCCCCAGAGGGGCAAATTCCCCCTTCGGTAAAATGGTCGTTTTACCTAGGTGCAATTGCTTTTTTTACTGCTGTGTTATGGACTATAATTAAAACTAAAGAGTACTCACCTAAAGAGTTAAAGACATTTGAGAAGGCAGAACAAGCAGAGGTTAAGGAGAAAACAGGTTCAGAATCCATTATAACCCAGAAAGAGTTTTCTGGCGGTTTCTTTTTTAAGCAAAGCGTCCTCTGGCTAATTGCTGGATTAGTTCTAACGATAGGAGTTTGGTATTTCAAACTCGACGCTAAACTTTTTATTGTTACAGTTGGAGTTTTGGCTTTTGGTTTTGTTCAACTTGTTGTGGGGTTACTCAAAAATGCCAAAAGAAATAACGGTGGTTTAGTTGTTGTTATGAACGACCTGTTTAACATGCCTAAAACTATGGTTCAGTTGGCAGTGGTTCAGTTTTTTAGTTGGTTTGCCCTTTTTGCCATGTGGATTTACACTACTGCAGCCGTAACCAAGCATATTTATGGTACTACTGATGCCACTTCTGAACTTTTTAATGAGGGGGCAAACTGGGTGGGTATTTGCTTTGCAACCTATAATGGTTTTGCTGCCATAGTTGCATTTTTATTACCCGTAATTGCCAAACATACAAGCCGGAAAATCACCCATGCTATTTCTTTAGTAGCAGGTGGTATAGGATTGATTTCAATATATTTTGTGAACACCCCTAATATGTTATTGGTTTCAATGCTGGGGGTAGGTTTAGCTTGGGCAAGTATCCTTTCCATGCCATATGCTATTTTAACAGGTTCTTTACCTTCAAATAAAATGGGAACCTACATGGGGATTTTTAACTTCTTTATTGTTATACCCCAAATACTTGCAGCAAGCCTATTGGGCTTTTTTACCAGTTCAATTTTTGGCGGCGAAGCAATTTATTCACTCATGCTAGGTGGTGCTTCAATGATTATTGCTGCAATTATGGTCTTTTTTGTTACTGATAAAGACGATGTTGTAGCACTCAAATAGTTCTTTAAAAATTATTGACGCTTCAATCAGTGTCGATTTTAATAAGAATTTTTTTACGATAAATAATATGAAACATCCATGTTAATAGCGTTAACAGACTGGAGTTCCTTTGAAAATTAAAAAAACAGACAGATGAATCCATACCTTAAGCACGATGAGTGGTGTATAATTGAAGAGGGTTTTAATCCTGAGAATACGCGTGCATCGGAGAGTATTTTTAGTATCGGAAATGGTGCAACAGGGCAACGTGCCAATTTTGAGGAGAGTTTCAGCGGTTCAACGCTGCAGGGGAGTTACGTTGCTGGAGTTTACTACCCAGATAAAACTCGAGTGGGCTGGTGGAAGAATGGGTATCCAGAGTACTTTGCCAAGGTTATAAACTCAACAAACTGGATAGGCATTGATATAGAAGTAGATGGCGAAGCGCTAGATTTAGCCAAATGCAGTGTTGATGAATTTCGCCGTGTGCTCAACATGCGAGAAGGATACCTTGAGAGATCTTTTATTTGCGAGATGCCTTCAGGTATAAAGGTGGCGGTTTCAGCAAAACGCTTCCTCAGCATTGTAAACTCAGAGCTAGGTGCAATTCGTTATAGCATTAAACCCCTTAATGCAGCTGCAAGTGTAAAGTTTCAGCCATACCTTGATGCCGATATAGGCAATGAGGATTCGAATTATGGCGAAAAATTTTGGGATATTATTGAAGCGAATGCTTCATCAACAGAAGCATACATTGTAACCAGAACCAAAAAACTCGATTTTCACGTTGGCCATGCTATGCAATTTTCGTTTTACATCAACGGGCAATTGCAAAAAGCGGATGCAACACCCATAAATCGCGAAAAATATGTAGGTTCTTCGTTTGATGTAAAGGCTAACGCAGGCGATGAACTTGTAATATATAAGTATGGTGCAGTTATATCGAGCTTAAACCATGATAAGGGGACCTTTGTTAAAGTACTTAAAGGTTTATTAAATAGTGCTTTGGGCAAAGGTTTTAATCAGATGCTAGAGGAGCAAGCCAATGCATGGGCAGAAGTATGGTCGCACAGCGACATCACCATTGAGGGTGATATTGCAGCACAGCAAGCCATTCGTTTTAATATTTTTCATCTTAGCCAAACCTATACCGGCGAGGATGAGCGATTGAATATTGGTCCTAAAGGCTTTACTGGTGAGAAATATGGAGGCTCAACTTATTGGGATACTGAGGCCTATTGCTTACCATTCTATATGATTACGCATGGGCAAAAAGTTGCCCGCCAGCTTTTGATTTATAGATACAAGCACCTTGAGAAGGCCATTGAAAATGCCGAGAAATTGGGCTTTAGCGATGGAGCAGCCCTATTCCCAATGGTTACAATGAATGGGGAGGAGTGCCATAATGAGTGGGAGATAACCTTTGAGGAAATACACCGGAATGGTGCAATTGCCTTTGCTATTTTCAATTACGTTCGCTATACCAACGATAAGGGTTATCTGGCTGACTTTGGGCTAGAACTACTCATTGCCGTTGCTCGATTCTGGGCACAAAGGGTAAACTTTTCGGAAGTCAAGGGTAAATATGTTATGCTTGGAGTAACCGGTCCTAACGAGTACGAAAACAATGTTAACAACAATTGGTACACAAACCTAATTGCTACCTGGTGTATGGAGTACACCGATGAGGTAGTAAGCTACGTTAAGGAAACCGAACCCGAGAAGTACAGGGTTTTGGTTAGCAAAATTTCTTTCGATGAGAAGAAGGAGATTGCTAAATGGAGAGACATAAGGGAGAGGATGTTTTTTCCTGTAGATGATAAACTAGGCATATTCCTTCAGCAAGAGGGATACATGGATAAGGAGCAGATTCTTGTTAAAGACCTAGACCCAAAACATAGGCCCATTAATCAGAAGTGGAGTTGGGATCGCATTCTACGTTCATGCTTTATTAAACAAGCCGATGTGCTTCAGGGTTTGTATTTTTTGGAGGATAGATTTGATATTGAAACTATTCGAAGGAATTTTGAGTTCTATGAGGCGCGCACTGTTCATGAATCGTCATTATCACCCTGTGTCCATTCCGTTCAGGCCTCATTAATTGGAAATATTGACAAAGCCTATGAACTTTATTTGCGGACTGCACGTTTAGATTTAGACGATTATAATAGCGAGGTGAAGGAGGGATTGCATATTACCAGCATGGCCGGAACATGGATTTCGATTGTGGAAGGTTTTGGAGGAATGCGTGTTAGGGACAATAAATTAGTATTTAACCCATTAATTCCAAAGCAATGGAAATCGTATAGTTTTAAGGTATGGTTCAGGGAGAATTTGCTAAAGGTGAATGTTAATGGCAAGTTCATTACAATTACAAATGAGGAGGGACCTTCAATTTCTGTTATTGTAAAAGATGTAATCCAGACCATAGGCTCAAAATCGAATATTAAAGTAACAAAATAAAGAGAGAAACTATTTGGAATAAATGCAACCAAAATGACACATAAACAGGGTTTGTTCAAGCACATTTTTACCAATAAAGAAGATATCATTTTAAGGGATTATCTTGCTCTTGAGCGAACAAAATTGGCCAACGAGCGAACTTTATTGTCTTATACAAGAACATCGCTCTACATGGTTTTGGGTGGAATTGCGTTTCTTCAACTCCAAGATTTTTCCCAATTACGATGGATTGGATATGTAGCTATATTTCTTAGCGTAATTTTTGGTATTTTTGGCATACTAAGGTATCTGCAAATCAGAATCCGAATTGGTCTATACTATAATCAGAAAAAGAATGAACCAACAGTATCCGAGGATTAGAATTTGCTGATATACTAATGGTTTTAATGTTTGTTTGAACCTAACTACTAACTACTATGAAAAGATTTCCTTCCGGTGTACTAACCGGTAAACAAGTACAAGAGGTTTTTGCAACTGCAAAAGCTGAGGGGTGGGCAATACCTGCCGTTAACGTAACTGGTACCGATACCATAAATGCTGTTCTTGAAACAGCGCGCGAGGTGGGCTCACCTGTAATCATCCAATTTTCAAACGGAGGTGCTTCTTTTTATGCTGGTAAAGGCCTATCCAATGATGGGCAAAATTCTGCAATTTTAGGTGCAATATCAGGTGCCAAACACGTTCACTTGATGGCAAAGGCATATGGAGTGCCTGTAATTATGCATACCGACCACGCTGCAAAAAAACTCCTACCTTGGATTGATGGCTTGCTTGATGCTGGTGAGAAGCATTTCAAAGAAACGGGCGTTCCGCTATACAGCTCCCATATGCTCGATTTATCCGAAGAAAGTTTAAAGGAGAATATCGAAATATCTGCAAAATATCTTCAAAGGATGTCGAAAATTGGTATGACACTCGAGATTGAATTAGGCGTTACAGGTGGCGAAGAGGATGGTGTTGACAATACCAGTGTTGATAATTCAAAACTTTATACTCGACCCGAAGAGGTAGCTTATGCGTACGAGGAGCTATCGAAGATTAGTCCAAATTTTACCATTGCCGCATCTTTTGGTAATGTACATGGGGTTTATAAACCCGGAAACGTTGTACTAAGTCCTAAAATATTAAGGGACTCACAGGAGTATATTCAAAAAAAGTTCAAAACTGAAAATAAGCCGGTTAACTTCGTATTTCATGGTGGTAGCGGTTCGGAGAGGGAGAAGATTGAAGAGGCCATAGGCTATGGAGTTATAAAGATGAATTTGGATACCGATTTACAGTGGGCATTTTGGGATGGTGTTCGTAAGTATTCTGCCGAGAAGTTCGATTTTTTGCAAGGACAAATCGGAAATCCCGAGGGTGATGATAAACCCAATAAAAAGTACTATGATCCTCGTGCATGGCTTCGTAAGGGAGAAGAAAGCATCATGAAAAGACTTAAAATTTCATTCGAAGATTTAAACTGTATAAACAGAGGTTAATAATATTGATAAACCCTTCTGAGTTAATTATTATTGGGCTTAGAAGGGTTTAATATTTTTAGTAGCATGAAAGGATTCCTTATAACCATTTTACTGTTCTTGTCAATGTTCATAGCCAGCGCACAAAATACAATTAAGGTTGAACCGCCAAATTGGTGGGTTGGAATGAAAAATCCTGATTTGCAACTTATGGTTTACGCTAAGGATATTGGCCGTGCTGTTAAAATTGAAATGGATTATCCGGGTGTTGCTTTGGTTAGTATTGATAGAACAGACAACCCAAATTACCTATTCCTAAACCTTAGGATAAATGAAACTGCTCAATCGGGCAATTTCGATATATCATTCTGGTACTCAGAATCGGAATCTAGTGTCTATAAGTATTACCTAAACCAAAGGCGTGAGGGTTCAGCCCAACGCAAAGGGTTCGACTCTTCGGATGTTATGTATTTGCTCTTCCCCGATAGATTTTCCAATGGCGATGATATAAACGATACCTTTGAGGGAATGCCTGATAAGTTCGATCGCAAGGATCTGTATGCTCGTCATGGAGGTGATATCCAAGGGATAATTAATCATTTAGATTATATCAAAAACTTAGGCATGACCGCCATCTGGATAAATCCTGTACTGGAGAGTAATCAGCCTTGGCAATCGTACCACCAGTATGCCATAACCGACTTTTATAATGTGGATAGGCGCTTTGGTAGTAACGAACTTTATCAGCAGCTGGTTGACAAAGCACACAGCAAAGGGTTGAAGATTATTAAGGATATGATTTTTAACCATTGTGGCAATAACCACTGGTGGGTTAGTGATTTGCCATCAGCCGATTGGTTAAACCAATGGCCTGAGTTTACCCGAACAAACTATCGTATTCCTGCCATGTTCGATCCGCATGCATCGGAAGCCGACAAGAAACTTATGGCCGATGGTTGGTTCGATAAGCACATGCCCGACCTTAATCAGCGCAATCCGTATTTGGCAAAATATTTTATCCAAAACAGTATTTGGTGGGTTGAGTACGCAAACCTCGATGGAATTAGAATGGACACTCACCCTTATCCCGATAAAGACTTTATGGCAACGTGGACCCGCTCGGTGATGGAGGAGTATCCAAACTTTAATATTGTTGCCGAAACGTGGGTAAACTATCCTGCTTGGGTTGCCTATTGGCAAATGGGAGCGCTCAATAGGGATGGATTTGATTCTGGAATTCCTACGGTTATGGATTTTCCGCTTTGCTATGCGATTAACAAGGCTTTTGATGAGAGCGATGGCTGGGATATTGGCTTGCATAGGCTTTACGAAATTCTTGCTCATGATTTTCTTTATACCGATTTAAATAACATTCTAATATTTGCCGATAACCACGATGTTTCGAGGTTTATGAAGAGTAAGGATTTGGCAATTGGCCGATACAAACTCGGAATGGCATTTTTGCTTACAACGCGTGGCATTCCGCAAATATACTATGGCACAGAAGTACTCATGGATGGCGATGATGCCAACGGGCATGGCGTTTTACGACAGGAGTTTTCGGGAGGATGGCCCGACCATAAACGCTCGGCATTTACACCCCAAGGAAGAACAAAA
This sequence comes from Bacteroidales bacterium UBA5349, assembly GCA_002410065.1. Classification (GTDB taxonomy): domain Bacteria; phylum Bacteroidota; class Bacteroidia; order Bacteroidales; family Tenuifilaceae; genus Perlabentimonas. The sequence goes on from DHQB01000009.1 coordinate 158,604, forward strand.
AAGGAGAACGAGGCTTGGAACTATATGAGCACTTTGCTAAACTGGCGTAAAACAGCAACAGCCGTCCACAACGGCAAATTGGTTCAGTTTATTCCTGAAAACGAGGTTTACGTCTATTTCCGTCAGAATGAAGAGCAAACTGTAATGGTGATTCTTCATAATGGATATCAACCAAAAGTGCTTAGAACCGAAAGGTTTAACGAAATACTTCGAGACTTTTCAAGCGGAGTTGATATAATCGCAGAGAAAGAACTGGTTGACCTACAAAGGATTCAGCTTTCGCCCCGTTCTGCAATGGTTATTGAACTAAAATAATTGAAAGCTGATATTATTTTGTAGATAATGACACAAAACTCTATAAAATCAGGATATTCACCTTCTTATAAAATACATTTACCATGAAACGGATTCTGTTAATTTCCATCGCATTCATTCTCGTATCGTGCGGCTCTAGGGAGGTAATTCCTCATTTTGCCAAAACATCCGATATTTATGGCCTAGCATCGGTTGTGAAGCTATCGGGAACCGAAACGGAGATAATCCTAAGTGATTACTTTATGGATGTAAATTGTATCGATTCCATTGTTGCGCCAAAAGTATTTAGCGTTGATATTGCATCCGATAAAGCAATGGTATTGCTAAAAGCAATGAATGGCGATATCCCAAAACTTTCAGAGTTAAAAGTTTGGGCCAATGGCACATGCTACTCATTACTAATGCAAAAAAGTAGGAAGCAATCCGTTCAATTCACCTATCAATCTAAAGGGAAACAGCCCAAAACAGTTCAACTAGCAGGACAGATTAATGATTGGAACCCAAGTAAAACTAGCCTTGAAAAGGTTGGAGATGCTTGGGAAACCACTCTATTGCTAAATCCTGGAAAATACCATTATCAGGTTGTGGTTGATGGAAAGTGGGTTCTCGATCCTGCAAACCCTGAAACAGAGGATAACAATATAGGGGGAGTAAATTCAGTTCTGCGCATAAAGGGGGGTAACGCCGATTTATTACCATTTATCTTCACAACAAGCACAAAGGGCAAAGAGATTCATTTGGGCTTTCAGAATGCTGTTGATGAACTTTTTGTTCACTGGGAGAACTACCGTTTAGGCGATGAATTTGTATCAATTAATGGGAATGAGGCAACAGTTATTATTCCTGCAAATGCCACTGGATTAAAGCGCTCACATATTAGAGTTTGGGCATATAATGCCGAAGGCGAATCAAACGATTTGCTTATCCCACTCGAAAAGCGAAGTGCGGTTACCTCTACAGCACAGTTAGATCGGTCCGATTTAAATTCGCAAATAATGTATTCCCTAATGGTTGACCGTTTCTTCAATGCTAATAAAGATAATGATCAACCGGTTGATGATCCCGAGATTAATCCAAAAGCAAACTATTACGGAGGAGATATTAGCGGAATAACCCAAAAGATTGAAGATGGCTATTTCGACTCGCTGGGTATTCGTACTATTTGGGTTTCACCCATTTTACAAAACCCCCTAGGAGCCTATGGATTGTACCCAAATCCTCGAACTAAATTCTCGGGTTATCATGGCTACTGGCCAATATCCTCGTCAAAGGTCGATTTTAGGTTTGGAACATCAGATGACGTTCATAAAATGTTGGCCGAGGCACACAAACGCGACATGAATGTAATTCTCGATTATGTGGCCAACCATGTGCATCAAGAGCATCCGCTCTACAAAGAGCACCCCGATTGGGTAACGCCACTTTACTTGCCCGATGGTACTATGAATACCGAGAAATGGGATGAGCATCGCTTAACCACTTGGTTTGATACGTTTATGCCTACGCTTGATTTAGAACGACCAGAGGTTTATGAGGCCATGACCGATTCGGCACTTTTTTGGGTAACCCAATATAAATTCGATGGTTTTCGTCATGATGCAACTAAGCATATCCCTGAAGTTTTTTGGCGTACGCTAACCCGAAAAATTAAGGAGAATGTGGAGCCAAATCGAACAATATATCAGATTGGTGAGACTTATGGTAGCCATGATCTTATATCGAGTTATATAGGAAGTGGGATGCTAAATTCCCAGTTCGATTTTAACGTGTACGATGCCGCATTTGCAACATTTGCTCGAACCGATGTGTCGTTTAAAAACTTGAATAGTAAATTAACCGAGGGATTTAGCTATTACGGTTGGAATAACCTAATGGGAATAATTTCAGGTAATCACGATAAGGGACGTTTTATTTCCTATGCAGGAGGTGCAATTTCGTTTGATGAGGATGCTAAGTATGCTGGTTGGACACGCAAAATAGGAGTGGGGAATTCGGTTGGTTATAAACGCTTGCAAATGTTCAATGCATTTAACCTAACTATTCCCGGAGTTCCAACCATTTATCAGGGCGATGAGTTTGGGCAACCAGGTGGTAATGACCCCGATAACCGAAAGATGATGCAGTTTGAGGGTCTGAATGATAGCGAGTTGCGAACCCTTGCAATTACAAAGGAACTCACCACTCTTCGCCAGACCAATATGGCATTAAATTATGGCACTTTTGAACCTCTTTTAATATCCGATGATGTGTATGCTTATGCTCGTTCTTACATGGGAAATCTGGTAATTGTTGTTTTCAATAATTCAGATTCAAAGTCCGAGGTTGAGATAATGCTACCTAAGCGGTTTGCTAATTTGAATCTAGAGGAACATTTCAACTCTAAATTCTCAATCAATAATGATAAGCTACATGTGATAATGGATGATTACTCCTTTGAAGTTTTTACCTATGAGAATTAGATAACTTTTGAATTATCAGAAATTAGATAAGCGTTTGCACCCCAAATGTTGGATACAATATTTGGGGTGTTTATTTTACGTTTAATTGTTCTTCGATATGATGCAATACCACATCAATTTCATATGGATGGAACCAAGTAATTTCGTTATCCTTGGCCCACCAGGTTAATTGTCGTTTAGCATAGTGACGCGAGTTGCGTTTGATTAGCTCAATGGACTTTTCGAGCGAAATATTACCATCTAAATAATCGAATATTTCCCGATAACCAACCGTTTTAAGGGCATTGTGGTCACGGTAGGGATAAAGGCTCTTGGCTTCATTAACTAGCCCTTGGTTTATCATTTGGTCAACCCGAGCGTTTATTCTCTCATAAAGCATTTCTCTTGGGTATGTAAGACCTATTTTAATTACATTAAATGGTCTACTTCTCTGTGGATTGGTAAGAAAACTGCTGTAGGGTTTTCCCGTTTGTAGGCATATTTCAATGGCTTTTAAAATGCGCTTAGGATTTTTAAGGTCAACCTGATTGTAAAACTCCGGATCAAGTAGCCTTAGTTGTGCTCTTAGGTTATCAATCCCCTCTGTGGCTAGTTGATTTTCCAGCGATTGGCGAAGTTCGGGGTCTGGAGTCGGAAAATTATCAATTCCATTGCACACAGCATCAATGTATAGCATTGAGCCGCCCACAAGCATTGCAATATCCTGATTTATGTAAATTTTATTGAGCAATTCCAATGCTTCAAGCTCAAACATACCACAGCTATACCTTTCGGTTATCGACTTGTGCCCAACAAGAAAATGTGGAGTTAAGCTAAGTTGTTTAGGGGTTGGAGCTGCTGTGCCAATTCGCATCTCTTTAAAGAATTGCCTCGAATCGGCAGAGACAATTGGTGCATTAAAGTGTTTTGACACAGAAATGCTTGTGGTGGTTTTGCCAACTCCAGTGGGACCAAGTAGTACAATTAAATGCTTTTTGGGCAAGGGAATAAACCTTTTAAAAATAGATTAATAGTCGGCATCGTTAAAGGCTTCGGAGTCAAAGTCCATATCATCAATTGAACCAATATCATTGGTTATCTCATCCAAGTCATTATTGTCTATTTCATCATCCATCAAGATATCCTCAATAATTAATTGCTCGGGTGGGGTACCCACCGATACTTTGCAAAGTGGGTAAATTACATTGGTTTCTGGTTCAAATATATCTGCCAATTCCATAAAAAAGCAACGATCGGAGAATATATCAAAAACATAGAGCAAACGCTCCTTCTTATGCTTAAGTAGATCGGATATTTTAACCGAGTCCATTGGTATTGCAGCTGGACCCGCATCATTCTCCATGTCGATAAGGGTTAACTCTAGCCCCTTATTCCATAGCTCGTCGGTAAGAAAAAAAGAGGTTAGTTGCATTGTATCGTAACCAAGATCCTCTTGAATAAAATCGTGAAAATCAAGGAAGGTCTTTTCTCCAGAAACCTCATATTCCCTTAAAAAGGCTTTTTCATCGCCAGAGATTACTCTGAACTTAAATATCATGGTTGTTGGTTTTTTACAAATTAAGCTTGTTGAAATTGATAAACAAAATGTTCATCCAAAAAAAACACAATTTGTCAAAGCGATGATAGAAATTTAATGGTATCAATCCCATCGGCATAATCGGTAAGTTCTGGGTTTTGTGATTTGCCAAAAGCAATACTATTGGTAATACTAGGGATTGAAGATACTATGCATTGCAACATGTCGGTATGAAGAGCAATATATTCGTTAGCCGATTCAATGCTGCTATAGTTCTGGTAGAAGATAACGCCAACAGGACTTCCAATACCCTCGTCGGGTTTGATGAGAAAAAACCCTGAATCTAAGTGTTCAACCTTATTCATTAAATAAATAGCCCTATGGTAATCGTAGTTGTTTGCGTATTTGTTGTGATTGATAATCTGATTATGCTCTTTAAATGCTTCAATTAACTTGGTGAAATTGAAATTAATTGGAACGAGCAGTTTTGAAACATTACGGCAACCCAAGCCAAAATATAAAAAGATATCGTTAGCTAATGCTTCTAAATCTTCGTCGCATTCTGTTCCAGATAGAACAGCAAGGCTGTGTCTATTTTTCCGAATAATGCTGGGGTATTTTCCAAAGTAGTACTCAAAGTAACGGGCTGAGTTATCACTCCCTGTAGCGATTACAGCATCAAAATTATCAATTTTACCATTGGTTAGGGTGATAAAATAACCAAATTGGGGTTCAATCTCAATTAGCAAATCTACTATAGCCTGCATTAAACCACCATCTTTTGAAGATGATTTACCCACAAAATGATGACCCAATAATAGGGTGCAAAGCATATCATGAAAACCTACAAATGGAACATTCCCTGCCATAATTACCGCAACCCTTTTAGGGTTTGTGGTGTTGAATTTATCATTAGGATAACTTTTAATCCAATTTTGTAGAGCTTTGGTTGTAAGCCACTGCTTAGCAATGGACGCTATGGCATATTGGCAATACTCTGGTGTAAACCATTGGTTGTGAGTAAAGGCATTGTTCAGTGTTCTGTTGAATAGGGTATCTTCGGTAATATCCTTAAGAATTCTTTCACCTAATTGGATAAAAGCATTTATTCTTTCTGTGAGGGTCATTGTTTTTTTTACAAAGTTAATAAGTTTTGAGTTAGCTTAAAATTGATATAAGGTTGTGGTAATAGTTTGTTAAAACGAGTAGATTTGAACTACAAATTGTTTTTTTAGCAATATTGTGATAATGAAAAACATTACCTTTGGTGTAGATATTTAAATAAACTCTTGGATGAGAAGTATTACACAGTTTACAGATAATCTTAAGGTTTCGTTTGGTGCTATCCGTTCGAATACGCTGAGAACCACTTTAACCATTCTTATTATTGCCATTGGAATAATGGCTTTGGTTGGTATTTTAACAGCTATAGATTCCATAAAAAGGAGTATAAATGATGAATTTACCATGATGGGTGCAAACACATTTAGCATCCAGAGTAGGGGGATGAACGTTCAAATTGGCGGGAAACGAATCCGTACGGTAAACCACGCATTTATTAGCTACCAACAGGCACAAAAATTTAAAGAGGATTTTATTTTTCCTGCTTCCATTTCCCTATCGGTAAATGCTACAGGAGGATCAACCATTAAGTATCTTTCAAAAAAGACAAATCCTAATGTCTCAGTTAGAGGTGTTGATACAGAGTATTTTGAAACTTCAGGCCTTGACATTGAGCGTGGAAGAATATTTTCAGCACATGAAGAGGATAACGGTTGGGCTGTTGCTATAATTGGAAAGTCAATTGTCTCAGCTCTGTTCGATAAGAATGAAGATCCACTTGGAAAAATAATTAGCGTAGGAAGTGGCAAGTATAGGGTAATTGGTGTAATAAAATCGAAGGGAGATGCTTTTGGTGGCGGACCCGATTTATCGGTGCTATTACCTGTACAAAACGTGGCTACCTATTTTTCAAGACCTAATATGAACTACACTATCAACATAAAGCCACACGATCCAAGGCATTTAGAGTATGCTGTTCATGAAGCAGAAGGGGTTTTTCGGATTGTACGTAACCTAAAGGCCATCGATGAATCTGATTTTAATATCGAAAAAAGCGATTCACTTGCTAAGATGCTGCTTGACAATATAAAGTATGTAACTTTTGCAGCAACGCTTATTGGCATTATTACCCTAATTGGTGCAGCAGTTGGATTAATGAATATTATGCTGGTTGCCGTTGCTGAGCGAACTCGTGAAATAGGAACCCGAAAAGCCATTGGTGCAAAAGCTTCAACCATAAAGCAGCAATTTTTATTTGAGGCTATTGTAATTTGCCAACTGGGAGGTATTCTTGGAATAGTTTTGGGAATTGGTGCGGGTAATCTTATCTCGTTACTAACCAAGAGTCCATTTGTTATTCCATGGGTATGGGTGTTTCTGGGGGTATTGCTTTGTTTTGGAGTGGGTGTGCTTTCGGGCTATATTCCAGCGGTAAAAGCATCTAAACTCGATCCCATTGAGGCACTTAGGTACGAATAAGCAACAAAAACATTGCACTTTGTCTACTTATATCATCGCTGATACTCACGGTTGCCTAAAAACATTGCAAAAGTTGCTTGAGAATGAGATTGGCATTACACCTCAAGATTCCTTATACTTTCTTGGCGATTATATCGATCGTGGCAGAAATAGTGCTCAATTAGTTGATTATCTCATAAATCTGAGGAGTAATGGTTATTCAGTAACTTGCCTTATGGGAAATCACGAGCAGATGTTGCTCGACGCCATTCAGGATGATAATGTTTATAATGATTGGATGCTGCATTTTGGTTTTAAAACCATTGATAGTTATACTGAGTTAATCGGTCAACAGTTTTCTTTCCCTAAGGATATTCCACAATCGCATATCGATTTTTATCAGAATCTACCATTTTTTATTGAATTAGATCAATGTGTTTTAGTTCATGGAGGGTTTAACTTTGGTGCAGAAAATCCATTGCTCGATACTCGGTCAATGCTCTGGATGCGGACAGAAATGATTCCTGATAGTTTTATGCCCAATAAAGTTGTAATGTATGGTCATACACCAACTTCAATTGAAACCATTAAGAAAAGTATTAAAGCTAGGAGTTCGAGGCAAATTCCGCTCGATGCTGGGTGTGTTTATTACGGAATGGGTTTTTCTTTGGGCTATTTGGTGGCCCTTGAGCTAGAAAATTGGAAATTACACATTGTAAAAAATTCTGAAATTTTGTAATACATTGATAAACAGTGAATTATATTGTGATTTGAGCAAATTGCCATATTAATTCTAATGTAAATTTAGCCATTCATATAAACCATTGTGTAGTAAAAAGATCTATTTTTAGACTCGAGAAAATAAAACCCCACAAACCCTAAAATTTATGAATCCAATTCTTGAGGTAATCAACGATGCCATAAGTTTTTACAATGAGTATGTTGGTGGTTACTTAATTCTTATTCTACTAGTTCCCACTGGTATTTATTTTACTGTTAAATATAAATTTTTACAGGTTACGCACTTTAGACATGCCATTAGATTGGTGTCGGGTAAGTATAGCACAAAAGATGAAACTGGGGATGTTAGCCATTTTAAAGCCCTAACTACAGCTCTTTCGGGTACGGTTGGTACAGGTAATATTGTTGGCGTATCGTTGGCAATTTATTTTGGAGGTCCGGGAGCCATTTTTTGGCTGTGGGTTACAGGTTTTTTTGGTATGATGATAAAGATGGTTGAATGTACTCTGGCCCAAATTTACCGTAAAGTAAATGACGATGGTTCCATATCGGGTGGCCCCATGTATTACATTGAGATTGGCTTGAAAGATAAATTGGGACGTTTTGCAAAACCAATGGCACTAATTTTTGCCGGAGCAGGAGCACTTTGTGCACTTGGCACAGGAAACATGGCGCAGGCTAATTCAATTTCCGATGTATTGCTTACAAGTTATAATATACCGGTTTTGGCAACAGGAGTAGTATTGGGCCTTTTAGTTTTACTTATCATTGTTGGTGGTTTAAAGCGAATTGCGAATATAACTGCTACTCTTGTGCCGTTTATGGCGGTTCTATATTTTATCTCTGCAGTAATTGTGGTTGCGGCACATTGGCGTGATATCCCTAGTGCTTTTAGCTTAATAATAACCAGTGCATTTACTCCAACAGCAGCAACTGGTGGGTTTATTGGTTCAACTTTTATTATGACGCTGGTTTTTGGCGTTCGAAGAGGTTTATTCTCTAACGAGGCAGGTCAGGGTTCAGCCCCAATGGCTCACGCTGCAGCAAAAACAGGGCATCCCATGCGCGAAGGGTTTGTTGCTTCACTCGAACCACTGGTTGATACTCTAATTATTTGTACGCTTACTGCTTTTGTTGTAGTTATAACAGGGGCATGGAAGTCGGGCATAAAAGGAGTGGGAATGACAGTTCAAGGATTTCAGGAAGGTATGGGTAGGGTTGGACTTGATGGTATTGCAACCCATGTGGTTGCTTTGGGTTTGCTTCTATTCGCATTTTCTACCATTATTGCTTGGTCGTATTATGGTAGTCGGGTTATTCAATATTTATTTACTGATAAAGCCATTAAGCCCTATTATGTTGTGTTTGCCCTGTTTACGTTTTTTGGTGCAATTTGGGGGATAGATATTGTATGGAATTTTGTGGATATGGTAATTACGTTTATGTCTATACCAAACCTTATTGCGTTACTTTTACTGGCTCCAGTTATGACCAAAGAGGTAAAACGATACAATGAGTTTTTAAAGCAAGAAAAGTTGAGTATGCGCAAATAGAAAACAGGAGAAAAGCGGAGTTTATAATCCGCTTTTCTTTTTGCTGGATATCCTGAATAGCATATCAGCCGATTGTAGCAACTTTTGACTTAGGCTAGGCGATAAATCCTTTTTACTCTCAATCCATTGGTTTACAATGTTGCAGGCATCTTCTGATGAGTGCCCCCATAGCGTGGCGTCAAGCCACGATTTTGGGAAAAAGATATCGCCAGTACGCTGAATTTCGGGCAATAGGTTTAATGATGCCTCAATAAATCGGATGCTAAAATCTGAGCGCAAAGGATGATGAAGCCAGTATAGCGCCTCAGTTATCCAAGGCTCGGGTTTGCGATTGGTGGCTGTTTTTAAACTCTCAAAGAATGCAATGCGCTCGCTTGGATTTGGCGAAACTGCCCTTAGCGTAAATTCAAATTGGGCCACCCTATCCGGATTATTAATTCGCTCAATCTCACCCAAAGCAATGGTATGAAACAACTCTGGTTTCCGAATCATTAGCTCATAGGCCAAGTTTGTTCGCTCTTTTTCCGATAGGTTTATCCCTAGCACACTTTGGTTTGTCCAACCAGAATATAAGCGTGAAAACGTTTCGTTGGTGTTAAAAACAGAGGTTAAACAGGATAGTACCGGTTTTTTTTGCTCAACGGTTATTGAACTTTGAAGCATCTGCCAAAGCGTGTTTTCAATTTCTTTAGACAATTGTTCACGGATTTGCTCATCGGAAAATCTCCAGAAAACGGTGTTTATTTGCCCAAGCAAATAGGTAACAAGTTGGGGCTCTTTTTCTTTGGCAACTTGCTCAGTCATTAGTTTAATATAATCTGTGGCAGCAATTTTTCCGTCGAGTAATAACTCGTAAAGCGTAACATAAAACGATGCCCTTCCTGTGGGGCTTATAATTCCGTTAATCTGTTTTCTGATGCTTTCGGTTGTTAAATCATTAGGCACAAAGCAACCGTAGGCCATTCCGCTTGAGTTTACCAGTAATTCATCCTCTTTACCTAGGTTATCAATAGTAATTGAAAGTGGAAGTTTATCAATCCAAATTGATTTACTGCCCGTTTTTGCCTCCAATATTTCTACCCACATGGGCGGAGTATGAGGAGTATGAATGGAATCGAGAGGAATGAGGTTTATTTGTTTCTCGTTTATATTGATTTTGTAACCTATCATGGGTCGCCCAGTTTCCTTTGTCCATATTTGCGACCACTCTACTAAATCATTGTCAGTGTGCTTATTGAGTATTGTAACTAATTCGTCCCACGTTGCATTTCCCATTGAGAAGGTGTTTAGGTATTCCCTAACTCCCTCTTTAAAAGCATCTTTCCCCATTATCTGCTCAAGTTGGCGCATCATAATTGGTGCTTTATGATAAATAATATCGCCATACAGAGTGCCGGCATTTAGCATATTATCAAGCGGTTGCACAATGGGGTTTGCGCCCTTTGTTCTATCAACCGAATAGGAGCGGGGAAAATGTGAGAGCACAAAACTTAAGTCATGGTTTATATCGGGATATTGTGGATTTACAATTAAATCGGCCATAAAACCGGCAAAAACCTCTTTAAGCCACACATCATTAAACCATTTCATGGTAACCAAATTACCAAACCATTGGTGCGATACCTCGTGAGCAATAAGGTTGGCTTGTTGTAGTTTTTGGGTAGGTGAGGGGTCACTATCCAGCAGCAACCTGCTGTCGCGGTAGTATATTGCACTCGGATGCTCCATTCCGCTATACTGAAAACCAGGGATAAGGATAAAATCGAGTTTGTTAAATGGATATTCAATTCCTGTGTACTCTTCGAGCCAAGCAAGCGATTGAGCATGTAGGTTGAAGAGTATGGGCAGGTTTCTGTTTAACTTTTCAGTATCAGTTTCGCGATGGTAAAGCGAGAAGGTTTTGCCCAGTACAGTTTTGGTCTCTACTCTAAAATCGCCCGTTGCAAAGGCAAATAGATAGGTGCTTATGGGCTTGGTTTTCGTAAAGTATATGCTCTTTATATTGTTGTTGATATATTGAATAGAGTCGGTTTTGCCATTTGAAAGAGCCGTCCATTTTGCGGGGATATTTAACAATAGTTTGAATTGGGCCTTTAAATCGGGCTGGTCGAAGCACGGGAAAACGGTAGATGCCCTGTCGGGAACAAATAATGTATATAAAAATTCTGAACTTCGATTTAGCGAGCCGTTTGCAGAGGTAAACCCAATGGTAATTGAGTTATCCCCAATTTTTAAATACCTTTTAGGGATTACAATATGGCCATTCTCAAAATCAAAATGTATTGTTTTTCCATTTTTCCATACGCCCAAAATAGCATCTTCAGAATTGTTTCTAAAATCGAGTACAACATCATTTTTCGATTCAAGGTAGAAGAGAATATCTACAGTTCCAGTTATGTTTTGCTCAATATTAGCCGGAATATTAAAGGTAAGGTTGTAGGCAATTCCGCTTATTTGCTTACCTCGTTCTTGGGCAAGTTCAATTGAAACACCCTCATGGGTTGATGTTTTGTTGCATGAGAATAATGCTATTGAAAATAGCAAGAAAAATATGGGTGATATCCTTTGCATATGCTTGATTTTAAGTTGACAAGTTAGCAAAAAATCGGGTTGGTAATTTATTAAACGTCTAATTGTTACTTGCAATACTTATATGAATATTCCTGTGCTATAAAGTTCCCTTTCTTTATGGCTGATTGCCAATCGCTACAGGCCTCCTTATTTTTACCCATGTTTACATTGCAAATTCCTCTGGTAAGATATGCTTCGGCATTTTCTGGGTTTAGCTGTATGCATTTATTTAGATCGATAATGGCAATGTCCCACTTTTTTGTTTCCATGTAAATTTTTGCCCTTAAAAGATAGTACTCATAGTTTGCAGGGTTAACCTTAATAAGTTTGCCAAGTTGTAAAAGTGCATCAATCGATTTTCCTGCCGCAATAGAATAGTCAGCTAGCATTTTAATTGCCTCAATGCTGTTGGGATAAAAGGTGAGGTAGTACTTAATATCATCAATGGCTTTTGGATACTCTTGTCCATTGGCGAATGCCATTGCACGCAATTGATAGTACCTTGGTTCGCCACCCGATAGTTCAATTGCTTTTGTGAGTAGTTCAAGAGATTTTTTATACTTCCTGAGTTGCATTAACGCTTTAGTCCTTAGGTAGATATATTCATAATCTCGTTTTTTACCCTTAATTGCTTGTTTAAAGTCGTCATCTGCAGCCTTGTAACTATTAAGGGCAAGGTATATTTCACCTCTTAGGGCATAGAGTTGATGCCGTGAACGCTTTCCCTGCATCCGCTCGTTAAGCAGTTCAAGGGCAATATCGGTATCACCATTCTGTTTATAGTATTCAACTTCTGCCAAAAACCGTTCGTAGTTCGTGTACCAATCTTTTAGCCAAAACATTTTCCATTGCTCTGTATTATTAATACTGTTAAAAGAGGTGTCGAGCAGAATGGTTGCTTCGTGCATTTTGTTTGCCGAAGATAGATGTTGCTCAAGGATCTCTAGGGTTTTATCTGTATCTTTTTGTATTGCGTAGGCTTTAGCTAACCAAAATAAGGCAACTCCCTTGCGGTAACTTTCTGCCGTATAAAAGCATTCTATTGCTTTATCGTAACTATTTAATCTGAAATAAATTTCTCCTTTTTTTAGCCAAACCATTGGGTTTCTTTGTATTGATAAAGTAGATGAATCAATATAGGCTAAAGCATTGCTAAGGTTACCATTGTCGATGGCGGCTTGGGCTCGGTAGTAATGCTCATTAAAGCGCTGAGCATTTGCACCAAAAAAACAGAATAGGGCAATAAATAGTAATAGGTGTTTATGCATTTACTTAATCATTCAGATGAGTATAATGCGACTAGTTGATTAGTAGTGTTTTTTTAGAAGATTTTTCACCTCACTAATCTCAAGAAACGAAGAACCATTTGTTGGACCAAAACTTCCGCCAATAACAAGTACCATATCATCAGGTTTAATTGTATCAGCAGCACTTAGTCCATCGGTAAGTCTTCGAATGGCATTGCTCAAAAAGCTATCGCGGCTATCGGTAAGTTCCATGTAGCTTGCCATAATTCCGTACGATAAGGCTAGCTGACGCATAATAGTTTCGTTGTAGCACATTGCGTAAACGGGTACTTTACCTCTAAATGCGGATAGGTATCGTCCCGTTCTACCAGTCATTGTATCAATAACAATTGCCTTTATGGGTAAGGTGTTGCATGCCCTAACTGCGCTTCGAGCAAGCGTTGCTGTAATTTTATTGTGAATGCGGGTAAGGGTGATATTGGGGTCGGTATCAAGCTCTTTTTCAACTTCATACGCAACGCGGGTCATGGTTTTTACCGAATCAATAGGGTACTGACCATAAGCGGTTTCGCCGCTAAGCATTATAGCATCGGCGCGTTGGTATATGGCGCTGGCAATATCGTTTATTTCTGCACGGGTAGGCCTTGGATGCTCAATCATTGTGTGCAGCATTTGTGTTGCTATAATAACTGGTTTTTTGCTCTCAATGCATTTATTTATAAGGTAACGCTGGATATTTGGAATCTTCTCTGCTGCAATTTCAATTCCTAAATCGCCTCGGGCAACCATAATACCATAGGTGTGATCGAGTATTTCCTCAATATTATCAACTCCTTGCTGGTTTTCAATCTTTGCGATAATCTTTATTTTGCTGTTATGCTTATCAATTATATTTTTTATATCCAGCACATCCTGTTTTGTGCGTACAAATGAGTGTGCTATAAAATCCACATCGTTTTTAATGGCAAACTCAATAAAATCGATATCCTTAGCGGTAAGTGAGGGTAAATTGATTTTTGCATTGGGGATGTTTACACTTTTTCTGAACTTAATAATGCCACAATTGGTTGCCTGGCAATCAAGGTGTTCTTTCTCAACCGACACCACCCTAAGCTCAATTTCGCCATCATCTATAAGTAGATAGTCCCCTTTTGATATCTCTTTGGTTATGCTGGGGTACGAAACGTATAGTAAGCCATTTCCTGTTTGCCCGTTAGGATTTCCGAAAACCTTTACCATATCACCTGTGCATACTGTTAACTCCTCACCAAAAGCCGAGGTTCTAATCTCGGGACCTTTTGTGTCAACAAGTATGGCTATTCTGCTGGAAACGCTCCTCACGTTCTCTATAACCTTTTTTGCTTGCTCTATGCTTTGGTGGGCAGTATTAAGCCTAATTACATTCATCCCTGCTTCAAATAGTTCACGGATAAACTCCACGTCGCATTTCTTGTCTGATATGGTAGCTACTATCTTGGTTTTCTTAAGCATATGGGTTAAATTAATTTGGTGAAAGTTAGAACAAAGATAGCTGAAATGGTAATGTGTACAAGGATGAATATTTCGTTAATGTTAATATTTAGCAAATTAATTAACTAGGCTAAATCCATTATTATTGCATCTTCAAATCGGGTTTTATCTGTTTGCTAATTGGCAAATAGTTACATTTGCCCGCAAAGAAATGTTGAAGCAATGGGCTGGGAACATGCAATAAACGACTATATAAGGTTTTTAAGGCTCGAAAAATCGCTTGCAGAGAATTCGGTAAGTGCTTATGTGCGTGATGTTAAGGTTTTAAGGAGTTTTGCTGAGGATAATTTAGGCAAAGAGCCTGAATCGCTTAATGCCGATGATATGTCACTTTTTCTGGAGTTTATACAGGAAAAGAATTATGGTCATCGTTCGCAAGCTCGAATACTATCAGGTGTAAAGGGATTTTACAAATATTTGATGGTAGAAGAGGTTATTGATGTGGATCCGACAGAACTTATTGAAGGACCTAAGATGACCCGAAAACTTCCCGAGTTTCTTAGCATTACAGAGATAGATTTGATAATTGCAAGCTTTGACCTAAGTAAACCCGAAGGGCAGCGCAACCGCGCAATTATCGAAACCTTGTATAGTTGCGGGTTGCGGGTTTCGGAGTTGGTAAACCTTAGGATTACCGATCTTTTCTTTAACGATGAGCTAATCAAAGTTCTGGGAAAAGGGGATAAGGAGCGTTTAGTTCCCATTGGCAAAAAGGCAATAAAGGAGATAAATCTTTACTTCCACAGCAGGAATGGGCTTAAAAAAATCCACAAAAAATCGGAGAATATCCTGTTTCTCAATAGGAATGGGGGTAAACTTACTCGCGAAATGATTTTTACAATTGTAAAAAGGGCGGCACAAGCGGCAGGCATAAAAAAAACAATTAGCCCTCATACTTTAAGGCATTCATTTGCAACTCATTTGGTTGAAGGGGGTGCCGATATTAGGGTAGTACAGGAAATGCTTGGACATGAATCGATTCTTACCACCGAAATTTATACACATCTCGATAGACAATACCTAAAGGATACAATTCTGATGTATCATCCTAGGAAAGGGAAGGGTTAGACGATTTTTTAGGCAGTAAAAAACTTTCCTTGCCATGTGTCCCTATCTTCAAGCAGTTTTTCAAACATTATTAAAACCTGATCTGCACGTAGTTTGCCCCAGTTAGGGGCAATTAGGAATTGGGGAGGTACTTCACTTGTAAAACGTTCAACCACGATTCTTGGATTGAGGCGTTCGATAATCTTTGCCATGAGGTCAAGGTACTCATCTAAGGTAAAAAGGTTGAAAGTTTCAGGATTACCGGCATAATCCTTTGCCATAGCCGTGTTTTTCACAACCTGCAGCTGATGAAACTTAATGGTTGTTATAGGCAGTTTATTAATCTCTTTAGTTTGCTCAATTAACTCAGCTTTTGATTCTCCTGGAA
The DNA here is from genome assembly GCA_002410065.1 of Bacteroidales bacterium UBA5349. Taxonomy (GTDB): domain Bacteria; phylum Bacteroidota; class Bacteroidia; order Bacteroidales; family Tenuifilaceae; genus Perlabentimonas. Next base: position 174,491 of record DHQB01000009.1, read on the forward strand.
GGCCTAGGATAAAATGAGCACTTACATCCAATCCACGTTTTGCTGTTTCTTCAATTGCCCAAACTGATTTTTCGTAGGTGTGCCCTCGGTTAATCCGTTCAAGAGTTTTGTTTTGGAACGACTCAACACCGTACTCAATCGATACATAATACTTTCTACTTAGCTCTGCTAGGTAGTCAAGTTTTTCGCTATCAACGCAATCTGGTCTTGTACCCACAATAATTCCGGTGATTTTAGGATGCGAGAGCGCTTTACTAAATAGCAATTTAAGCTGTTCCAAACTTGCGTAAGTGTTTGAGTAGGCTTGGAAGTATGCCAAAAAGCGTTCAGCCCTTCTGTATCTAAATGCATGAAATTCTATTCCTTCGTCAAGTTGCTGGATAATCGATTTCTCAGGTTTGCAGTAGCTTGGATTAAACGAATTGTTATTGCAGTATGTACATCCCCCTATACTTATTGTTCCATCACGGTTTGGGCATGTAAATCCCGCATCAATGGTAAGTTTTTGTACCCTGCTACCAAATTTTCTCTTTATATAGTTGGTATAGCTATTAAATCGACGGTTATCGCCCCACTCAAACATTCTGCTGATTAATTTATTTGCCAAATGTAGACAACAATATTTAAGAATTTCTTTAAAAACAATCGATTAATTATTAATTCGATAGCAAATAGTTAAAATGGAAAAGCTATATTTATGATTAATTTCTATGATGAACGAAACGCCTTAATTTATGCAAAAAATCCATTTTATATTTACAAAAATCCAATCAGTTTCGAAACATTTAGTTGTATCGCTATTTTATGTTGGTTTTTTTATGGTACTCCTATCATTTTTTGGCTGCAAGAGTCATATGTTCAATAAAAACTTTGATGAGGGTATTATTGAGTATTCAATCATTTACGATGAGAACCAGTCCTTTAAGTATGATCCAATGCTCAGACCAGACAAAATGGTTGTAAAGTTTAAGGATAATAACACTGTGAATAGAATTGAAGGTTTGTCGGGGGGCTTTATGTTTGCCTTAGTTCAAAACTATCAGCAGAATATGAATTATACGTTGATCAATATTTTTGGCAAAAAACTTTTCTACAGCGAATCAATGGAGGGGAAGGCTTACCCATACGCCTATTCGGGAATGCCATCAATAACTATCAAAAAAACAGAAGATAAAGTAGAATTCATGGGTTTAAATTGCTTAAAAGCCATTGCAACAATTAACGATAGTTTACCACAATCATTCGAAATACTTTATACTAACGAACTGGCAATTAATAATCCTAACAAAAATACCCCTTTTGAGGAGATAGATGGGGTGATGCTAAAATTTTCTGTAGTTTTAATGAAGCAGAATATGCAAATCGTTGCCAATTCAATAAAATCGATGAATATACCTAAGGATGAGTTTATCTTGCCAAAAGATTATGAGCAAGTGGATGAACAAACGCTTAATGATATTTTTGAACTTCTGCAATAGAATTACTTAGGTTCGCTTCTTCGTATAATCAGAATTATTCCCTTACTTTGTAAGGGTTTTTTAATCTATTTTTTTTATAAATGGCCAAGCAAAACGATAAGACAAAGAGCAATACTAAAGATCAAAATAAGAGTCTATTAAAGGATGAACGAATTAGGTTCACCTTAGGACTTTTCACTGTATTGCTATCAGTTTACCTTACAATTGCGTTCTTTTCATATCTGTTCTCGTGGAAGGTTGACCAGAGCTTCGAGTGGCAATCCATTTTTTCAAGTTCATCGGTACGGGTCGATAACTTTGCAGGTAAGGTTGGCGCCTCATTTGCTGCTCAGTTTATGAACCGTTGGTTTGGACTTTCCTCATTTGCTATTCCTTTCGTAATTCTAATTGTAGGACTTAGGCTGTTGAAAATCAGATTACTACCTCTGCGCAAAACTTTCTATAAGAGTATAATCGGAATAGTTCTGGTCTCCTTAATCCTCGGTTTTTTGTTTGAAGATGCTAACGGCTACCTAGGTAGTGGACTAGGAGGGGCACATGGGTTATTTGTCACATCGTGGTTAAATGCCTTTATTGGTAAGGCAGGAACAGCCTTTTTACTTATTGTGCTTACTGTTGCCTACCTAATTTATATCAATAAGAACTTTTTGCATTGGCTCCAAAGCATTGGCTTTAGAGCATTGAAATACATTAAAACAGCATTCGGGGCTAATCCGGTTCAAGAGGCTGAACTCGATTTTGAGAATAGCAATGCAACAGTTCCAGATATTAGCAATTTGGAGCCTACAATTAATGAACCATCTATAGAAGAAGAGGAGCTTGAGGATACCATTGGTGCCATTTTTGACCAGCCTATCGATGAGGTTATTGAGAAATCACCAGTGATTAAAAAGTCCAAAGTTGAGGCTATAGGAGATGATGGGATTGGCTTAGAAGTTGAAAGACATGTTGAAGAGGAGAGGGATTTGATTATAACGGATGATCAGGATTTTTATGACCCCACTCTAGACCTTTCTAGTTATCAGCGCCCGCCACTTGAACTGCTTGAGGAGCATAAAAGCAAACAGGCTCCGGTATCCGACGAGGAGTTACTTACCAATAAGAATAAAATTGTTGAAACACTGGGCAATTATAACATCCAAATTGCCCGTATTGTGGCTACCGTAGGCCCAACAGTTACGCTTTATGAAATAGTCCCAGCTCCTGGGGTTCGTATCAGCAAGATTAAAAACCTTGAGGATGATATTGCACTTAGCCTTGCTGCTTTGGGTATTAGAATAATTGCTCCAATACCCGGCCGAGGTACAATTGGTATTGAGGTTCCAAACCTTACACCAGAGGTGGTTTCAATGTACTCCATTCTTCGATCGCCCAAGTTTCAGGATAGTAAGTTCGACTTGGCCATTGCGTTGGGTAAAACCATTTCGAACGAAACCTATGTGGTTGATTTAACCAAAATGCCCCACCTCCTAATTGCAGGTGCTACAGGACAGGGTAAATCAGTTGGATTAAATGCCGTAATTACCTCGCTTTTATACAAAAAACATCCAGCGCAGCTTAAATTTGTTCTAATTGACCCCAAAAAGGTAGAGTTAACCCTTTATAATAAAATTGAGCGTCATTTCTTAGCCAAACTCCCCGATACCGACGAGGCCATTATTACCGACACTCAGAAGGTAATTAATACGCTAAACTCTCTTTGTATTGAGATGGACTCACGTTATGATCTGCTTAAATTAGCGCATGTTAGAACCATTAAAGAGTATAACGATAAGTTCATGTCCCGTAGGCTTAATCCAAATAAGGGGCACAAGTTTTTACCCTATATTGTGGTGATAATCGATGAGTTTGCCGATTTAATTATGACTGCTGGTAGAGAGATAGAAGGCCCAATTCAGCGTCTTGCTCAGTTAGCCAGGGCTATTGGTATTCACCTTATTATCGCTACACAACGGCCAACAACTAACATTATTACAGGGGTTATTAAAGCAAACTTCCCGGCACGAATTGCCTTTAGGGTAACCTCAATGATTGACTCAAGAACCATATTAGATACCCCCGGAGCGAACCAGTTAATAGGTAAAGGGGATATGTTGGTATCGCTTGGAAGCGATTTGGTTAGGGTACAATGCGCATTTGTTGATACACCAGAGGTAGAGCGAGTAACCGATTTTATTGGTAATCAAAAGGGTTATGCAACAGCATTAATGCTTCCAGAGTATACTGGTGAGACTTCTGGTGATTCGCTTGATGTTGATTTGGCCAAGCGTGACGATCTTTTTGAAGATGCTGCTCAACTTCTAGTTTCACATCAGCAGGGATCAACATCGCTAATCCAACGAAAATTTTCTATTGGTTATAACAGAGCTGGCAGGATTATTGATCAGTTAGAAGCTGCTGGCATAGTTGGCTCTTTTGAAGGAAGCAAAGCAAGGCAGGTTCTTATTCAGGATGACCTATCGCTTGAGCGTATTTTAAAGGCACTTAACGAGCCAAAAAGTAACGAGAATATTTAACCATTTAATTTGACTATGAAGAAATTGTTGATTTTAATGAGTGTTTTAGTTGGAAGCACCATGCTTTTTGCTCAAACTGCTCCTTTAGGGAAGGATTTAGTAAAAGGTTTTTCTGAAAAGATGCAAGCCTACGAATCGATTAAAGCTGAATTTACGTTTACTCTTGAAAATTTGCAGGAAGGTTTTTCCGATACACACAAAGGTAATTTGAAGTTTAAAGGCAAAAGTTATTTTCTAGAGCTAATGGGTATGCAAGTTTATTTTGATGGGAAAACTAAATGGCAGTATATCCCTGAAGCCAACGAGGTAACCATATCGGAGCCAACTTCACTTGACGGTGGTTTTTTTGACGATCCCACCCAGATTTTCCGTAGCTATGAGCAGGATTTTAAATCTAAGTTTATGGGTGAAAAAATAGAAAAAAAAGTATCTCTGTATGAGGTTGATCTGTATCCAGAGGATATATCTGTTCCTTACTCAATAATTAAGATAATATTCAAAAAGCAAAACCTTGAGCCAGTATCCATTAAGTATCAGGGCAAGGATGGTATTAACTACATTATTGATGTAAAAGCATTTAGTGGAAATCAAAACCTAAAGGATAATGAGTTCACTTTTACCCCCGCAGAACACAAAGGAATTGTTATAGTTGATATGCTGTAGGATACAACCCCCGCAGCATTACTAAAACAAGCCAAATCAATGAATTGATTTGGCTTGTTTTGGTTTTGGCTCTTTAGTATACTTTACTGAAACAAATAATACCCATTTACCCTAAATTTACTGGGGAAAGGCATTCAAAACAATTTACAGCAAAGGTTTAAAACAAAACGACTCGTATATTTTTTAAAAACTCGGATAGAGCAGATTCCTATTCTGGTACTTCTTTAGGATACTCAATCCGTGGATGATAAATGTTCTGTAACTTCTTCTTAAAAATCTGCTTAATATCCGATATATCCCTAAAAGTGATATTGGCATCGTTAAACTGTCCTTGGTCTTGCTGATACTTTATAATTCCCTCTACCAAATCCTCAATGGTCTGTACCGTAATACTCTTTAGTGCACGTGAGGCAGCCTCAACGGCGTCGGCCATCATTACAACTGCAGTTTCTTTTGAGAATGGCTTAGGACCGGGGTAACCAAACGAATCGAGATGATCCTTTGAGTCGGGGAATTTATCCTTAAAAAGGCGGTAAAAGTACTGCACCTTAGTGGTTCCGTGGTGGGTTCTTATAAAGTCAATTAGCTGTTCGGGAAGCCTATTCTTTTTGGCAATTAGTATTCCTTCAGCAACATGGTTGATAATAATTTCAGCGCTTTCCTCGTAGTTGAGGCTCTCGTGTGGGTTAAAATCAGGCGATTGGTTCTCAATAAAATAGTATGGATTGCCCATCTTGCCAATGTCATGATAAAGTGCGCCTGCCCTAACTAACAGAGGATTACCTCCAATTTTATGTATTGCGCTCTCCGCAAGATTTGAAACTTGTAAGGAGTGTTGAAATGTGCCAGGGGCAACCTCTGCTAACTTGCGGAGCAAGTCCTGATTTGTATCGGAGAGCTCCATTAAAGTTGTGTCGGACAAGAAACCAAAAACTTTTTCGAACAGATAAATTAGCTGATATGAGGCAAGAAGGAGAAGAGCATTGCCTGCAAACCACGCAAGGGTTAATGGATTTAATTTGAGGATTGTCCCTTCCTGAATTAACACAATGGTAGCGTAAACAAAAATATAAGAAAGGAGGATGTATGCAACTGATAAAAATAGTTTACTCCTTCTGTAAACTTTAGTTAGACTTATAATGGCAACCACACCAGCAATAAAATGCATGAAAACAAATTCGAAGCTATTGGGTACAAAGAAACCAACAAGAAAAACGGTGGTTAGATGTATAAAAAGGGCCAGTCGCGAATCGTAAAACGTTTGGATGAATATTGGAACAATGGCAAACGGAATAACATAAACGCTAATTAAATTTCGCTTTAGTAACAGCGATGATATAATGGTCATTGATGTAACCAGAAGAAGGATGAAGAATATTTTGGAATCGTACTGAAGTATTTCCCTGCGGAAGTTGTAGAGGAACAGGAAGAGTATTAAGAATATAATACTGACAAACAGTATATGTCCCATAAAAATTACATTGCTATCACCAGTATCGCTTAATTGGCTTTCAAAGTCCCTTTTAAGCGAAAAGAGAATTTGGTATAGCTCCGAGTCGATAATCTCTCCTCGGCTCACAATTCTTTCACCCGAATAAACTAAGCCTTCGGTAAGCGATAGGTTTGCCAGCATGTCTTGCCGAACCTTGTTCGTTGTTTTAACATCGTACGTTAAATTGGGTTTGATATACTTAAATAGGGGTAATTTTTTAAGTACTTTATAAACTTTTGGGCTACCTGTGTTATTGAAATTGTCAATCTTTTCTATTAAATAGTTTTGCGCTTTACTAACGGTATAGATTTCCTCGAATGGGGTTTCAAGTGCATGGTTATCATGAAGAAATGTTATTCCAGCAAAAAGTCTATCCTTTATTTCAGGATTTTCATCGGGGTTTATAATGCCCTTGCGATGGAGGAACTGGATTTGTACCTCAAAATTGTCGATTAGTTTTTGGTTGGGTTCTTTTTCACCCTCATTCTGCCTTTTCCATTCTTCCTTAAAATCGGAACGAAACTGTTTTAGAGCCTGAACAGTAGATGTTGTATCAAATCTAAAAAAAGGCTTAAAGTTGTTAAGAATTGCATTCCTTTCGCTTATTAACTCTGTATCTGATTTATAGATTGAAAAATCGAATGGGGCCACCAGATCTTCGTGCATCCACGCTTTACCCTTTTGGAACTCGTACTTAAACTTTCCTTCACGGGGTAAAATAAGCACAATGGCTACTATAGCAATAATAAAGTAGATGGTTTTTATTGCTACCTTATAGTAAAGTTGAAAGATTTGCAGTGCCCTATTCATAATTTTATGATTTACTTATATTGCAAAAATAACATTTTTAGGGCGATAAGGTTTTATTGCTGATAATAGTTTTATCTGAAATCCTTATCTGTAAATCATTTTGTATGATTTTTTATCGTCATCGCAAGCTACAAAACTGCGTAGGATCGGTTTTTTATTCCCTTTAAATCAATCAATTAGTATAGCAATCTACTGAAAAACCCCTGATAGTAGTTTTTAAACTCAATCAGGGGCATATCACTTTTTATAATTCAGAATGCTATGACGGATCGCTTAAAATTTTAGCGCTATTCCATATCCATATCAAGTCCAACATTATCGGGTTGTTTTTCGCGGCGCGCCCTATACTCATTAATCCTGTATGAGAAACCAATGAAAATAACACGACTTTCTCTATAACGATCGATATTACTTGTAAAGTTTGTGCCCCAAGTTTCCGATTTGTGGTTCATGGTTTTTAGCACATCGCTAACTCTAAGGGTAATTGTTCCCTTACGATTCAATACGTTTATGCGTGCTCCAAGGTCAAACCAGTACATTTCTGCAGTACGCCCTTGTCCACCTCCCGATTGCCAAAAGCGCATGCTTCCGCCAACAGATATGGAAGGTGAGCGATAGTTGCCATTGAGTTGCAGTTCAATGTTTTTTCCAATATTCCATGTAGATGTGGCTCGTGCAGACCAGCCATCACCAGTGCTCGATCTTTCATCCAGAAAATCGGAGTAGAGTTTGGTTCTAAAGTAGTTTGCGTTTGCATTTACTTTCCACCAAGGAGTAATGGTTTGACTAACAACACCTTCTATACCTAGGCTTTCACTTTTATCAATATTTTTAAAGGTTGACATGGCAATATTATCGTCACCCACCTCAACGTATCGCGAAATAATATCGTTGGTGTTGCGCTGATATACGGTGGCATTAACCTTGGTTTTTGGCAGGTTATAGTAATAGCTAATTTCAAAACTATTGGTCAATTCGGGGTTTAGCATTGGGTTACCTTGGCTAAGGTTTAGCGAATCAGTATAGTCAATAAAGGGGTTAAGCATTCGGGTATTTGGACGGCTAACTCTTCGACTATAGGCTATTTGAGTTGAGTTTCTCTCGTTTATATCCCACTTTATATGAGCACTGGGGAAAAGTTGAAGAGAATCTCTTTTTATTGGTTCATAACCGCCAGCCTTTTGCTCGGCATTGGTTAATGCTTGCTCTAATCTAAGACCTCCTTGATAGCTGAACTTCTCATTTCCAAACGTGTTAGAATAGATTGCATATGCTGCATACTGCTGCTCGTTGTAAACAAAGGTGTTGCTACGCAACGGATCGTAAACCCAAGCGTTGGAACTATTAAAAATGGAGTAGATATAATCTTCATCCTGCGCACGGATCATTGCTTTCAGACCTGTTTCTAACCTACCACCATTTCCTATCGGCTGTACCAAATCGGTTTGCAAAACTATTGAATTGGACAATGAACCAGATACGGATTTTTGTTTAAAATCATTGCTACCAATTAGCCCGTCCCATTGTAGTATATTATTTCCATTATTCCCATCCGTAGCATAATAATAGGCATCTGCAGTTAGCTCTTGCCCTTTTTGCTTACCACTCAATTTGTAGTTTAGCGATAGGTTATAGCCTGAACCATCCATTATGCCGGTATTTTTTCTGAAATAATTTACATTTGAGAAGTCGGAACTATTATACAAATTGGTTTCGGTTAAGTCCCACACGTTAAAATCGCGCGAGTTGTATCCCCCTGTAAAGGTTAACGTATTGCGATCGTTAATGAAGAAATCGGCACCAGCCCTAAGGTTCATAAAACTACCATTTCTTCTAAAATCTTGATCTTGAAAAAGTTCGCTATTGCCTCCCGAAGTTGATGAAAATCTGTCGGAAAGTGTTCCTCCAGTCATTCGGAACTTACGAAAGCTTACGTTGGTAAATAGGTTAACCTTGTCCTGTCTGTAGTTAAAATTTAAGGTTCCGTTATACTTGTCGCCTGTACCAGCCGTTAGCATAACCATTCCGTGGTAACCAGGGTCACGTTTTTTCTTTAAAACAATATTAATAATACCCGATAATCCATCAGGATCGTATCGGGCTGAGGGGTTGGTTATAACCTCTACACTTTCAATAATGCTTGCAGGAATTTCATCAATGCTAGAGTATGTAGATGGCCTACCATCAATAAGTATGGTAACATTTTGGCTACCCCTTAGGCTCACATTGCCCTCCATATCAACTTCTACCGAAGGTATGCTCTGCATAATCTCGAGGGCCGAGCCACCCTCTGCATTAATATCCTTTTCAACATTGAATACCTTTTTATCCAGGTTATGGGTAAGCATCTGCTTTTGACCAGTAATTATTACAGTTTCGAGATTTTCTGAGGCTGGTTCTATTGATAGATCACCCAACGAAACCTCAAGATTTTGAGGGTTAACAAAAAAAGAACCTACTTTAGATGTGTTATAACCAATGAATTTAACCTCACCATAGTATCTTCCCATTGGAACTTTATCAATGGTAAACTCTCCCCTTTGATTGGTTATTCCCCCTGTAACTAAAGTTGAGTCGCGCATTTTGTACAATGCAATATTTGCATACTCAACCGGTAAGTTGTCTATTTTGTCAAAAACTTTCCCTCTAACTGTACCTGTAAGGTTAGGGTTCATTCCTGGTCCACCTCCTTGGCGTTGTTGTGCAAATGTGGAATAGCTTGCTAAAATGAGTAATAATGCCGTAAATAATGATTTTAGTTTCATATGTGTTTATAATAATTGTTGTTATAGATCTTGATTTTATAATAAGTAGTAATTTGACTCATGCTTTCTCTAAAACTTGCGCATAGGTTAAAAATATTTCCGATAATCATTATTTATAGGATCATCCTTTCCGTTTAAAGCCTAAACAGTAACAAAAAGGGCTATGGAATGTTGTGGGAGTAATCTTTTATAAATTCGAAAGGATTAAAAGGGGGGATGATCTGAATTAAAAAAGTTAGGGTTAAAGCAATTGGAATAGATTGCTAACCCCATTTGTGTAGATCAGAAAATATGATAAAAGGTTCTGTTATTAATAAATCTAACTAGGGATTAAGCAAATCAGGATTCCGAAATCCCATGATATTCTTAACCATCTCCAGTGAAACCGTGGCCTGATTGTGCAAAGGATTAATACTTAACGTCTTGCTAAAATCACTCATTGCTGCAGTTAAATTGCCATTCTGCCAATGCGTTTTACCTCTATAGAAATAGGCCTCGGCATTAAGGGGATCATTTTTAATTATCTTATTAAATTGTTCCTCTGCTTTAGCTAGGTCGCTGGCATATAGTGCTTGCAAACCTTTTCCTAATTTTTCATCCATCAGTTTATGCTTTATATAATTGATTATCTATTAAATATTGGTACGCCTTAATGGGCATAAAATAGCTTACGTTTTTGTTCTTTAAAATAGAATTGCGAAGAAATGTTGAGCTAAGCTCCATAATTGGCGCATTTATTATTTCCACATTGTATTTCAGCGCTATTTCACCCACATTCGATCCTAGTCGGGGATAAACCATAAAACGATAGTTTTTAAGCAAAGCCTCAAAATCTTTCCATTTATGGATAGATTCCATTGAGTCGGCTCCCATAAGTACCGTAAACTTTCGCATTGGGTATTGCTTATCTAACGCTTCTAGTGTATCAATAGTGTAGGAGGGACGTGGCATATTCATTTCAATATCGCAAAGCGATATTCTAGGGTTAAAATCCTCTATGGCAAGCTTTGTCATTTCAAGGCGATGCTTATCGGGGGCAAGCTCGTGCTGCTTCTTTAAAGGATTTTGGGGGCTTACCACAAACCAGATCTCATCCAAATCGGTAAATTCAAGCATATATCCTGCAAGGGCTATATGGCCGTTGTGAATTGGATTAAATGACCCAAAGAAGAGACCTGTTTTCATAAAAAATGTTTACGTAAGGTTAAGCTATTTTGCAATAAATTCAGCAACAACTTTTTCAGCCTCAGCAATTGCATCGCCAAGTTTATTGTTTACTATTATTCTATCAAACTCTTTGGCGTAAGCCATTTCTTTCATTGCTTTGCCAATACGCTTTTCTAGGCTATCGGGTGTTTCAGTCCCTCTATTCTCAAGCCGTAATCGAAGTTCCTCAACGGAAGGAGGCATAACGAAAATGGCCAATGCTCTATCCCCAAACTGCTTTTTTAAGTTTAATCCACCTAACACATCAACATCAAAAACTACATGGTTACCCTTTTTCCAAATTCGCTCCAACTCCGATTTTAGCGTACCATAGTATGAACCATTGTAAACCTCTTCCCATTCAATAAATTCGTTTTTATCAATCTTAGATCTAAATTCCTCGGGCGATAAAAAATGGTAATCGCGAGCATGAACCTCTCCTTCACGCATACTTCGGCTACAGGCGGAAACGGAGAATTCAAGGTTTTTAAGTTTTTGTAATAGACTTTTAACTATTGTTGTCTTTCCCGAACCCGAAGGTGCTGAGAATATTAGTAGTTTGCCGTCCATGGTTTTCAAAATGTTTATTATTTAGTCGTTGGTTAGCTATCCGGGGACAATCAATAATTTGACTATTGGGCTAACTCTTTAAATTACAGAATATTGAGTAACTGTTCTTTTATCTTTTCCAACTCGTCCTTCATGCAAACAACTAGCTTCTGTATTTCGGTATGGTTTGCTTTTGAACCCAGTGTATTTATCTCGCGCCCCATTTCTTGAGCAATAAAACCCAATTTGCGCCCTGCAGCTTCATCCTCTTTAAGGGTATCAATAAAGTATTTACAGTGGTTGGCAAGACGGATTTTCTCTTCGTTTACATCAAATTTCTCAATATAATACACGAGTTCCTGCTCAAATCTATTTTTATCTACACTTACATCCTTGCCAAGTTTTTCAAGGTTTTCCCTTATTCGGGTACGAACAGTCTCCAAACGCTCTGCTTCAAAGGGGTTAACCTGATTAAGCAGATCTGAAATAAGGGATACCCTATTAATCAGGTCAGTTTCTGTTATTTTACCCTCCTGGCACCTAAAATCGTTGAAATTGTTTAGGGCCATATCTATACAACTACTTAAAGCATCAAATTCTCCTTCGCCAACCTCTTGGGCTTGTACATTGAAAATTTCGGGTAACTTAAGTATAGTTTGAAGTATCGGTTCGTTTTGCATTGGCATATTAAAATCGCCTGCAATGCTCATAATCTGGTCGAGGTAAGATTTAAAAACATCGCGATTTATTGTTGGTGCGGAACTACTAGTAGCCTTCTCAATATTCACATAACAATCAACTTTTCCTCTTTGTATGCTTTGGGCCAACTTATTGCGTATTTCTAACTCTTTTTCCTTGTAAACAAACGGCATTCTTAAGTTCGATATGTCGAGTTGCTTACTGTTTAGCGATTTAATTTCGGTGATTATTTTAATCCCGTTTATCTCTATTTCGGCTTTACCGAAACCGGTCATTGATTTTGTCATCTCTTATAGTTCAGGTTTTATCTTTTAATATCTTTTTTTAACTCTTTTATGTTTGTTTAATCTTCACCCTTCATGCGTTTAAGCAATTCAGGTCTTAATCTTTTGGTGCGTTTAACAGCCTGGTCCATTTGCCACTCCTCAATCTTTTTAAAATTTCCAGATGTTAGTATCTCAGGCACTTCCCATCCATTAAATTCAGCAGGACGGGTATAAACCGGTGGGGCCAACAGGCCATCCTGAAATGAATCTGTGAGTGCTGAGGTTTCATCGGATAGTACCCCAGGAATAAGCCTCACAACGCTATCAATTATAATAGCAGCAGCCAATTCGCCACCGGATAGAACGTAATCTCCAATGGATATTTCTCGGGTAATTAAATGTTCACGTATTCTATGATCTATGCCTTTGTAGTGTCCACAAAGAATAATCAAATTCCCTTTAATACTAAGTTCATTCGCCAAATTTTGCGTGAGCTTATCGCCATCGGGCGAGGTGTAAATTACCTCATCATATTCCCGTTCAGCCTTAAGTTTGGTGATAACACTAAAAATTGGTTCAATTTTCATCACCATTCCAGCATCGGGTCCAAAAGCGTAATCGTCAACTGTACGGTGCTTATCAGTTGTATAATCTCGCAATTGGTGAATATGCAAATCTACCAAACCCTTTTGCTGCGCACGTTTAATAATCGAGTGACCCAAGGGGCTCTCTAAAATTTCGGGCAGTACTGTAATTACATCAATTCGCATTTTACATAAAAATATGTAGCAAAGTTATGAAATGTTAGGGAGTTGTTGGTTATCCATACCGTTTTTAAAGAAAATCACTGAACATTTTTCATTTTATTTAATTTAAATACTATTTAGTGGATTTTTCATTACATTTAAAAACTCTATAAGCATAAAATATGAAAAAAATACTGGTTGTTTCGCAACGAAACTCTTGCCGTTCGCAAATGGCAGAGGGTTGGTTAAAATACTATGGCAAAGGTGTTACCGAGGTTACGAGTGCCGGTGTTGTCCCCACTGAACTCGATTTGTTTGCAGCTAACGCTATGTCCGATGCCATTATTGATATATCCAATTATAAATCTAAAGGGATTGTTCAGGTTATTGATCAGGATTTTGATTATGTGATTGTTTTATCCAACGACATCGAGCATGTTTTGCCCACGTTTAAGGGTACACCGCGCATTTATGAATACCCTTTCCCTGATGTTGGAGCAGTTGACTTGGGGGATGAGGAGAAAAAGCGGGCCTATGATAATTTACGTGATGAACTTGAAAATTTTTGCTTTGATTTTATCCATCAAAAGATAAAACCATTAATATAGCCAAAATGGTTCAGCAGGTAACCATAAAGTTGCCCCAGTACGTTAGGGGTATCCATTTAATTACGGAAAGGATTGTTGAAGAATTGCCACCTTTGCCTCAAGCGGGAATTCTCCATCTGTTCATCCAGCATACCTCGGCTGGGTTAACCATCAATGAGAATGCCGATCCATCGGTAAGGGATGATTTGGATAAGTTCTTCGACAGAGTTGTACCTGAGGATCAGTCATTATACATGCATACACAAGAGGGGCCCGATGACATGCCTGCTCACATTAAAGCATCACTTGTTGGTTTTTCAGTACAAATACCAATCACAAACAAAAAGCTTAACCTTGGGATATGGCAGGGTGTTTATCTTTGCGAATTTCGAAATAACGGGGGGAGGCGTAAAGTACTTGCCACAATAATCGGATAAGTTTCAAAATTTAGCTAAATATTGGTATTTGGTTGTAATTATTTTATAAAAGTCGTATTTTTGCTTTCAATATTTTCGATAATTGAGCAAATACATAAAAAATTATAAATCAATATTCCTTGAATTAAAATCATGAGTATGAATAAACTACTTTTACTGGGTGTTGAGGCCATTGCACAGGGAGCTATAGATGCCGGAATATCGGGTGTATACGCATATCCGGGAACTCCTTCTACAGAGATTATGGAGTATGTTCAAGCCTCAAAACAGGCTGCTGAATTGGGGATACACCGCCAATGGTCGGCCAACGAAAAAACAGCAATGGAATCTGCCATAGGCATGTCGTACGCAGGTAAGCGTGCACTGGTATGTTTTAAGCATGTTGGCTTAAACGTTGCAGCCGATGCCTTTATTAATGCAACAATTACAGGTGTTAATGGTGGATTGGTTGTGCTTAGTGCTGACGATCCTTCAATGCACTCTTCGCAAAACGAGCAAGATTCAAGATTCTACGCAAAATTTGCCATGATTCCTGTTCTTGAACCTTCAAATCAGCAGGAAGCATACGAGATGGTGAATACTGCTTTCGAACTATCTGAAAGGCTTAATGTACCAGTAATGATAAGAATCACCACTCGTCTGGCACATTCAAGATCGGGTGTTGGTACAAAACCCACAAAAGCACAGAATCAACTCCGACTCCCATCAAACCCACGTCAATTTGTGCTTTTACCTGGTATTGCTAGGGTTAACTATAAAAAGTTACTAAATACCCAACCCTTGATGAGTAGCCTTGCCGAAGAGTCGGAATACAATAAGATGGTTAAGGGTAAAAGTAAAAAAATGGGAATTATAGCAGCGGGTATTGCATACAACTACTTGATGGAGAATGTTAACAAGGATGATAATCCATACTATATTCTTAAGCTAACTCATTATCCTCTTCCTCCAAAGCAAGTTAAAGAACTTTATGATACCTGCGACAAGTTGCTAGTACTTGAAGACGGTTATCCAATTGTTGAGGAGATGGTTAAAGGTTTTCTTAATATTGGAAAGCCCGTGCATGGTAGGCTTGATGGTACTTTACCCCGTGATGGCGAGTTAAACCCTGCAATTGTTGCAAAGGCATTGGGTATGGAGACCTACGAAGGTTCACCAATTCCAGCAATTGTTCGTAACCGACCACCTTCACTATGCGTAGGTTGCGGTCACCGCGACGTTTATGCCGCACTTAACGAAGCCCTTGAAGGATATGAGAAAGGTAGAGTATTTGCCGATATAGGATGCTATACCCTTGGCGCTCTTCCTCCATTTAACGCAGTTAACTCTTGCGTTGATATGGGTGCATCTATTACTATGGCCAAAGGTGCCGCAGATGCAGGGCTTGTTCCTGCTGTTGCAGTTATTGGCGACTCAACCTTTACCCACAGCGGAATGACAGGCTTGCTCGATGCTGTTAATGAGAATTCTCCCATAACGGTTATCATCTCCGACAATTCAACTGCTGGTATGACAGGAGGACAAACCTCATCGGCATTTGGACGAATAGTTGAAATTTGCAAAGGATTAGGTGTTGATCCAGAGCATATTCATGTTACAACTCCTATAAAGAAGAACCACGAAGAGAATGTGGCGATCTTAAAAAAGGAACTTGCATACCAAGGTGTTTCCGTTATTATTCCTCAGCGCGAGTGTATTCAAACTTTTGCCCGCAGGAGAAAGAGCGAAAGAAACGCCTAAGGAACTGATTCATAAACCGAAAATTCAATTTAAATGAAAACAGATATAATACTTGCTGGTGTAGGTGGACAAGGTATTTTAACAATTGCCGCAGGCATTGGACTTGCCGCAGTTAGTAGCAAACTTTATATTAAGCAAGCAGAGGTTCACGGAATGAGCCAAAGAGGTGGCGATGTGCAATCGCACCTTAGAATTTCTGACCAACCCATCTCATCCGACCTTATTCCACTTGGTAAAGCTCACCTTATTCTTTCGGTAGAGCCAATGGAGTCGCTAAGGTACTTGCCATTTTTAAGCAAAGATGGTTGGGTTGTAACCAATACTATTCCCTTTAATAATATTCCAGATTATCCCGAAACTGAGGATATATTAAAAGAGATTAAGAAACTTCCAAAGCACATTGCGCTTGATGCCGATTCAATTGCTAAAGAAGTGGGTTCATCGCGTGCATCAAATATTGTGATGTTAGGTGCAGCATCGCCTTTTATCGATATTGAATTTAGTAAACTTGAGGATGGAATACGCCAACTGTTTGGTCGCAAAGGTGATGATATTGTTGAAGTTAACCTTAAGGCTCTAAGAGCTGGTAGAGAATTCACAGAAAAAAACAGATAATTTTGCTCAGCAAATTGATTAAGCGGAGGTTTGCCTCCGCTTTTTTTCATTGAAACCTTACAGCCATGCTGCCAGTATAGCAAATGAACAGATTACTCGATATAAGGTCATACTTTCAAAAGGTAGGTTTTGCCTTTAGAGCGCTGAAGAACAAGAACTTTAAAATTTTCTTTCTTGGGCAGTTCGTTTCACTTATGGGTGCTTGGATTCAGAATATTGCTCTAGGATGGTTGGTATATAGATTAACTGATTCGGCTGTTTGGCTTGGTATTATAGGCTTTTCAGGACAAATTCCTGCACTGTTTTTAACCCCTTTTGCAGGTGTTTTTGCCGATAGGATTAATAGACGGAAAGTGCTCATTGCTACTCAAATTATACCAATGGTAATGGCCTTTAGCATGGCTGTGTTAATACTTACTAATTCGGTTTTAGTATGGCATATTGTTGGAGTAGCCTTAATTAATGGGATTGTTTTAGCTTTTGATAACCCGTTTAGGCACTCGTTCCTTTTGGAGATGATAAGAGACAAGGAACTCTTGCAAAATGCCATTGCGCTCAATTCAACACTTTTTAACTCTGCTCGTTTTATTGGACCGATGATAGGAGGTTTTTTAATTGCAGTTGTTGGTGAGGGTTACTGCTTTCTTATTAATGGCATAACCTTTACTGCAGTAGTTGTTTCGTTACTTGTAATAAAGGTTAGTCCGACTAATATAAATGCTGAGCGTAAATCGATAATTTTCGATTTGGTGGAAGGGGCCAAATATGCGTTTTCATTTAAACCTATTCGTTTCTTGCTAATTTTAGTGGCTACCACTGGGTTTTTTGGTATGCCTTTTCAGGTATTTTTACCTGTTTTTGCCAGAGACATTCTTGGTGGCGACTCTCAGCTACTGGGCTTTTTAACAGGAGCATTGGGTGCAGGAGCACTTACTGGTGCCGTTTATTTGGCTTCACAAAAAGGTATGAAACAATTGCCTCGCATGATTTTCTTTGCCGCCATTGCTTTTGCATTGGGTTTAATGGCGTTATCGCTTTCATCAAACATCAGCCTATCGCTTATACTGCTTTACTTTACAGGCTTTGGAATGATTGTTCAGTATGCATCTACAAATACTCTAATACAATCCATTGTTGACGATTCAAAAAGGGGTAGGATAATGGCCCTTTATGGAATGTCTTTCCTTGGGGTAACACCCGTAGGCAGTTTATTACTCGGTGCAATATCGGGGAAAGTAGGCGTGCAGATAACCCTTTTTGCTTCAAGCATTGTTTGCCTTGGGGCTGCTGTACTATTCTCACGACGAATAAATTTTGTTAAGGCAGCTTTAGATTATTAGTGTTGCAGTAAGTATTAATCTATATTGTTGAATAAGTGCTCAAGCATTCTAACCAGTTCCTTTACCTCAATGGGATTTAAACCCTCTGTTGCACGTTCTAATGTTTCTTCTTCAATCCGTTTAAGGTTTTCAACAATACTTCTGGCGTATTTCGACATGGATATCTGAAACGAACGCTTATCGGAAGCACTTGGTGTTCGAACAACTAAATCGTTACGTTCC
Organism: Bacteroidales bacterium UBA5349; assembly: GCA_002410065.1. GTDB lineage: Bacteria > Bacteroidota > Bacteroidia > Bacteroidales > Tenuifilaceae > Perlabentimonas. Next base: position 192,622 of record DHQB01000009.1, read on the forward strand.
ATTCCGCCAATAATTCGGGTTATGGATGCATTATCCTTGTTAGTTCGCTTGGCAAGTTGCCCTAGCGTTATATTATCTTCCTCCCAAAGCCATTCTAATACAATCCAGTAATCGGGTGTTACATCGGCGTATCCCTTTGATGCGAAGTTCTGTGCCAATTCGGTTTTATAGCGCGAAGAAACACGCGTAAGGGTATATACAAAGGATTTTGAGGGAGTGTTCATTGCTTTACAGTTTATCCAAGTTTAATTACTATCACTTTTACAAAGATAATATGAAACATCTATGTATTGCAACTCAATTGGTCAAACTGCTTAATGTTAGAGAGATAAACAGGTAATACATTCTAAATAGTATTTAATTGCATCAGCGCATTTGTTGCTAAACAACTCTTTTAAATATTCTGTAACTTTGCCTCATGCTTGGTGTAATATTTAATTTTTATAAACAACTTACTTAAAGGGTAAGGTAAATGCATTAAGCTAAATTTCACTGTAATTTATGAAGGAAGATTTTAAAAATTTTATCGACAAGCATCAGCTTATTAAGGCTGATGATGAAGTATTGGTAGGGGTTAGTGGCGGTATCGATTCTATGGTTATGCTACACCTCATCTCTTCCTGTGGATATAAATTTGCAGTGGCACACTGTAATTTTAGCTTAAGGGGTGCCGACTCCAATAAAGATGAGCAGCTTGTTGTTAATGTTTGCAAACAAATGGGAGTTAAGTTGTTTACTAAGCTATTCCATACCGAGGATTATGCGCATGGGCATAACGTGTCTATTCAAGTGGCAGCACGCGAATTGCGTTATGATTGGTTTAAAGAACTTTGCCATGAGCATGGTTATGTAGGCGTAGCCGTTGCGCACAACAAAAACGATGTGGCCGAAACAATTCTATTAAATTTAACCCGAGGCACTGGTTTAAAGGGACTAACGGGGATAAAGCCACTCACGAATGGTATTATAAGACCTTTATTATTTGCATTTCGCAAGCAGATTGAGGAGTACGCCTTCAATAATGGTGTAGAATATAGGGACGATAAAACAAATGCGGAGGTCAAGTATGCGAGGAATAGGATAAGGCACAATGTAATTACTGAGTTGGAGAAAATTAACCCTAGAACCGTTGATAACCTGTATAGCACATCGCTCTTTTTAAGCGAAACATGGAGCGCAATTGCAACTATGAATGCTGAGCATAGGGAGCAAATTTGTTCAGAAAGGGGGAACGAAGTATACTACTCAATCAATAAGTTACTAGAATACCCATTTCATCAGCTATTTCTACTTGAGGAGTTGATGGAATATGGCTTTTCTCCCTCGGCAGTTGAGGATATTAAGGAATCGTTACTGGGGCAACCAGGTAAAGTTTTCTATGCTGATAATTTTCAGCTTATCCGCGATAGGGATTATCTTATTTTAAGTTCATGTACCGAGAAATCTTTTACTGAGGTGCTTATTTCCAGTCCCAATAGTAGCATAGAATCGCCTGTTTCAATGGAATTTAATGTAATTGAGGATTTAACCTCGTTTAAAATCCCCAAAGAAGAATCAGTAGGCATTTTTGATTTGGAAAAAGTAATTTTCCCATTATTATTGCGCCCTTGGCACAAAGGCGATAAGTTTATACCCTTAGGTATGAAAGGGCATAAAAAGGTAAGCGATTTTTTAATCGACCAAAAAATTCCTATCCATCACAAAAGTTCTACCTATGTGTTAGAGTCGGGTGGTAATATTATTTGGGTAGTGGGATATAGGATTGACAATAGATATAGGATAAAGTCTGAAAGTGCTAAGGCACTTATAGTAAAACTTTTAGGTTAATTAATATGGTTCTAATTCCTGTTAATCTTTCTTCTTTATTCGTAACCGGTAATTCAATGAAAATATAATTGGCACAGTTTGTGCTTTTGTTCTAATTTTGTAAGTTAAGTTAAAGAAAATTTGTAAGTTAAGCTAAAACTAAAAATCGCGTAGCATGAAAAATCTAATTACACTTTTATTCCTGTTTGTTGCATTTAACTCTTTTAGTCAAACAAATGATATTGTTGTTTTTTCTGAAAGGGGAGATAATTTCACTCTTTTTGTAAATAGTATTAAGCAAAACGAACAGCCAAGAGCAAATGTTAAGGCAAAGGATTTGAACGGAGAGAGCTTTGTTTTACGTATTGAATTTGAGAGTTCTGCAATTCCTGTTATGACCAAGAATTTATGGACAGACAGCAAAGGTGTTGAATTAACATCGGTTATTAAGCAAGATAAAAAAGGGAAATATGTACTTAGATATATGGGAGAGACACCAAAAAATCCTGAGACAGACAAATATACAGATGGGCAATATCTAGTTGTTTATGAAGCCCCCCAAGCAAATAATCATAAACCCGAGGTTATACGAGAAAATCCTGATGCGGAAACTGTAACTACAACAACTATAGTTACTACTGGCCAAGTTGTTGCAAAGAACCCAAATGCTGGGGTATCTTTAAATGTGAATGTAAATGACAATGGAATGTCTGTTACATCAGAAAATAAAAAACCTTCAACTAATTTGGGACTCTCTGTTGACGGCACTAATATGGTAGTTTCGACCAATGCGGGTGGCGAGAATGTAAATATTAACTTAAATCTTAATGCAGGGGGAGTTGATGCAACCCTAAATGCAAATGAAAGCGTAACCACAACAACTACAACCACCTCCACAACAATAACTAGTAGTTCAAATTTTGCAACAAACAATGTTGTTGAAGAGGTTGAAAGCAATTATACTCCAGTTAATTCAAGATGTGCTTCTGCCATGTCGTCAACTGAATTTAACGAGGCGCTTCGAAGCATTAAATCAAAAAGTTTTGAGGATGGTAAACTTACTGTTGCAAAGCAAATTTGCAAGGCAAATTGTATGACTGCTGAGCAGGTAAGGGATATGAATAAAGTGTTTGGCTTTGAAGACACCAAACTGAACTTTGCAAAATTTGCCTATGATTATGTTTATGATGCTTCGGTATACTATAAAGTAAATGATTCCTTTGATTTTGAATCTACTATTGATGAGCTTAATGAGTATATAGAAAGCAAATAACTTTTGTTATAAGTAAAAAAAACGGCTGGGTTTATCCCGGCCGTTTTAATTTTATTTACATCGCTTTGTAAAGATATGTTTGCTTAATATCTTAAAATAAATTAGTAAAATTTCATCTTTATTCCCATTCTGTAATTTATTCACCACCAACCTTTACTATATCAAAAACTACAATTTCAGGCCTGTTTCCAACTCTAATGGGTGGTCCCCAAGTACCAAAGCCAGTTGATACATAAAAGTGAGTGTTTTCTATCTGTTTATAGCCACGGCTTACCTCAAATATGGCTTTTGTAATAAAGTTGAAAGGAAACATTTGCCCGTGGTGCGTATGACCCGATATTTGCAGGTCAATTCCGTTTTTAACTGCATCATTTAAATTATAGGGTTGGTGATCGAGCAGAACTGTAAAGCGCGATTTATCTATTTCAAAAACTAAGTCTTCTAGTTTTTTTCTGGTAACACCACCCATCATTTTCGATTGTCTATCGTCGCGCCCTACAACGTTAATATTCTCGTTTGTTATTGCGCTATCGCGCAAAACCGTAACGTTGTGTACCTCTAAATACTTTATGGCAGGCTCAACACCACCAATGTACTCGTGATTACCAGTAATGGCATATACGCCCAGTGGAGCAGTAAGTTTACTGAGCAGTTTACCCATGTCGTTTTGAATAACTGGCCCCAAATCCTCATCAAAAACATCGCCGGCAAGCAGAATTATATCAGGGTTTTGCTCGTTCATCATCTTTACAAATCGCTTCAACCTTCCATTGCTAATTATTGTGCCAAGATGAATATCAGAAGCTGCCGCAATTTTGATGGAGAAATTTTTCCCTATTGATTTTTGAGTGTTAATGGTTACCTTGCTAATCCTCGGATTTAGTGCATTTATATATCCGCCTATCAGAATAAGAGCAGTTACTGAGTAGATTGCAATAGTGATCTTTTTAATAAGATCAGGACTAGATTTTGCCGATATTATCGAAGCTTGCCCAAAAAGGCTAAAGCCCAAATGAATTATATCGAGCAGTAGAAAGAATAGAGTAAGGTAAAGCATTGCCCCTAACCAAAACGATCCGATTTTTGTTAGCATATCGGGTAGCAGGGAGGGGTAAACCCTCTCGAATATTCTGCCAAGGGGATACGATAGGGCAACAACAAAAAATAGTGCCTTAAGTATTATTCCCACCGAGTTTTCGGTTTTAAAAACAATGCTTGTATGCTTAAAAATATAGAAGTTAACGCCAAAGTAAACAATAAGGACAATGGAAAAGAAGTATATCATAGCTGTTGTATTTTTCATTTTCATTCTATCTGGTAAAATTCGCGACTTTAAATTAAATTGCCCCTAACTAACACTTTGTTAAACTTTTTGTTCTAATTGTTAAAACAAAAATTGTGACATGCAAAAATACGTCTTTCTAATCAATTTCATAGAATTCTTCTTTGTCTGCACGTTTGTAGGACATTTTAGTTGTTGATTTATTTAATGACCAATTTGATTTTCATCGTCGCTATACCGATGCTTTTTATCGCGAGAAGCGACCTTTTATTCCTTATGTTCTGCTAATCATAAATTTTTAATTAGTATTCCATTGCCCATTTTTATACGTAACCTATTTTTAGTAAATTTACTCACAAAATAATTGCGCATCTGCTAAATATATGACCTCTGAAAATCAGAATAATAAAAGTAATAAACAGTTTGCTTCGCCAGCCAGTGTTGTCGATCTGAATGAGATTATCAGCAATTGTGGGGTTAGCATATACATTGTTCAGGATAATAAGGTTGTTTTTCATAATCCACAGTTTCTGCAGCTACTTGGCTACAATATTGATGAGATAGCCAACATCAACTTCATCGACATAGTACATTCGAAGGATAAGAAACTTATCAACCTTCTTTTCAGCGATAATTTTAGGGAGATTAGGCAGAAGCGTTCCAGGTCGTATACGTTTCGCGCGTTGCACAAGAATGGCGATATGCGCTGGTTAAAATCCAATGTATCGCTAATTAAATGGAACGGCAAAGCAGCACTGCTCGACAATTGTTTCGATATATCTCAGCAAAAAGAGTTTGAGGAAAAGTTGGTAGAGGAAGAGCAAAATTTCCGGCTATTGGTGAATGGTTTTGAGGACATGGTCTTTATTATTAGCAAGCGAGGTATAATAGTGCAGGCCAACCAAAGCGTTTATAATCGATTGAACTATCATGAGCATCAAATAGTACTTAGAAACTTTGTTGGGCTATTCTCTGCGGATAAGCGCGATGAGCTTCGAAGCGGCATTTCTGATGTTTTTTTCGGAAAGCGCATAAAGTTAGGTACCGAGATAATTAACGCCGATGATAAAAAAATTCCTGTCGAAATTAGGCTGTTTAAGGGTAACTGGAGCCAGAAAGAGGTGATATTTGCTATTTGTCAGGATATTACTGCCCGTTTAGAAGCTGAGCAAACAATTAGGCTCTCCGAGGAAAAATTCAGTAAAGCCTTTGAGAATAATGCCGTAATGATGACCATAAGCGCATTTTACGATGGGCGTTTTATGGATGTTAATGAAACCTTTCTGAAGGTTACCGGATTGAAAAAAGAACAAGTTATTGGCAAAAAATCACATGAACTCAATCTATTTTCTGACACAAACTACAGAACTGAACTTAAAGAGAGTATTCTAAGAGAGGGAAGTGCACGCGATCTTGAAACGGTATTTGTTACACCAAATGGAACGAGGCTTATTGTAAACTTCTCAATGGAACTGATCGACATTCAGGAGGAGCTTTGTCTGTTAACCATTATGACCGATATAACCCAAAAAAAACAGGATGAGGAACGGATAATGCATAGTGAACAGCGGTTCCGTCAACTTGCCGACCTTCTCCCTGAGAAAGTTTTTGAGGCGAATGATAAAGGTTATATCACTTTTGCAAATCAATACCTGCAATTATTCTTTGGCTACAACGACCAATCTATTCAGGATGGTCTTCATATTTCAAATCTTTTCGGTAGTGCAAGTAAAAAGATAATTACCAAGTACTTAAAGGAGAGCAAAACAATACTGGAACTTCCCTCCATTGAGTTAATTGCCAGAAAGGCCGACGGTACCTGCTTCCCCACACTTACTCATATCACATCTGTGGTTGAGAAGGGTAAGTTGAATAGGTATATGGGAGTTATGGTTGACATATCGGCCCGTAAACAGCAAGAGTTAGAGTTGATTAGGGCAAAGGATGAGGCCGAAGAAGCATCGAGAGCCAAGGAGCAGTTCCTATCTACTATGAGCCATGAGATACGTACGCCCATGAATGCCGTTATTGGCATGGCCAACATCATGCTTCAGGATAGCCCGATGGACTACCAAATGGATCATTTACGAACCCTCAAACTCTCTGCCGAAGGGCTAATGGCACTGCTAAATGATATTCTTGACTTTAGCAAGATTGGAGCTGGTAAACTTAAGATAGATAGATCTGCAATAAGCCTCAAGGAGTTAGCCCAAGGAGTGTGGAATGTGAATAAGCATATTGCAAGTAAAAGGGGCATTGAGCTATCCCTTAATTTTGATGAAGCAATTCCCGAAAGCGTTTTAGCCGATGGAGTAAGGTTAAACCAAGTTCTTACAAACCTTACATCAAATGCTATTAAATTTACCGAGAAAGGTACCATTAAAATCACCCTAAAACTTGCTAAGGAAACCGCCAAGACGATTTCCGTGTTTTTTTCTGTTGCCGATACGGGTATTGGTATTCCCCTTGAGAAACAAAAGCAAATTTTTAACGAGTTTACGCAGGCAAATTATCAAACTACCCGGAAATATGGTGGTACGGGATTAGGGTTAGCCATTTCGCAAAAGCTAATTACATTGCAAAAGGGGCGAATTGAGTTGAGGAGCGTGCCGGGCAAAGGTTCAGAGTTCTATTTTACGCTTACGTTTACAAAATCCAATGCTAAGCTTGGTGCTCCCAAAACTGACGAAACCAAAACATCAACAATTGGGCTAAAGAATGGTGAACCCTATAGGATACTTGTTGTTGAAGATAATGAGATCAACTCCTTTATCGTTATCAAGTTTTTAAAGGGCTGGGGAATTGACACTACCCTGGCCGAGAATGGTCAGGTTGCCCTTGATATTTTGCAGAATGATAGTTTTGATTTAATTCTAATGGACCTTGAGATGCCTGTAATGAGCGGATACGATGCAACTGTAGCCATTCGTAACTTAAAGGATAGCACCAAGAACTCAATTCCAATTATTGCCCTTACCGCATCGGCTATGCTCGATGTTCAGCATAAGATATTTAGCCTTGGAATGAATGGTTTTATTCTCAAACCGTTTAACCCTATGGATTTGAAAACAAAAATTACTGAACTGCTCAACGATTAATGAACTATTTTTTACCCTAATCCGTTACTATATAAAATCACAATTTTTAAGGATATGATTAAAGCAATTGTTTTTACTATACTAGTTAGCCTAAACATATTTAGTGCAAAAGGGAATGATACAATTCCTGAAATGAACAGAACCATTGTTGAGTACGTAAATAGCGTTATGGGTACACAGGTTGACAGGGGAGAGTGTTGGGATTTGGCCTATCAGGCACTAAACAAGGTGGGCGCAACATGGGATGGTGAGTACAAATACGGCAAGGTTGTTGATTATTTAAAAGAGACCGTTTACCCTGGGGATATTGTTCATTTTAAGAATGTTGTAATAAAGCAAACCGAGGGACTTACAACAACAACTCAAACCATGGGGCAGCATACGGCCATAATATTAAAGGTTTATGCTGTTGGAGTGTACGAATTGGCACACCAAAACACTGGTTTTTCTGGCCGAAAGGTAGGAACTAGTCCAATTGATCTTAATGGGAGGGTAAAGGGTAAGGTAACCATATATCGACCAACAAAATAGCTCGAAAACTTGATTTATTATGTACACAAAAAAAATAGCTCTCTTATTTTTTCTATTCTCTTCATTTAGCATACTAGCCCAACCCGTTGAGATTTCCGTTAAGGTACTTCAGGCTTTTTCTGATCAGGCAAAACTTTATAGATATACAGGAACAACTGCTCAACTTGTCGATTCAGCATGGCAAGGATCGCCTGGGACTTATTCCTTTTTTCTCGATTCAGCCTACGTTAAGGGCTTATATAAGATTAATGTGGGCAAAAACATATCGTTTGATATTGTTGTAAACAATGAACCTGTAATTGATGTATGCACAGTGGTTTACGCTCCCGACGATAGCCTTAAAAGTGAAAATTCCCTCGAGAATAGGGTTTACTGGCAATTTGAAAAGCATAAGAAAAGGCATAAGCAACATCTGTGGCTACTCAATTCTTTAATTGATTTTTACCCCGATTCTGCAAGTTTTAAAACCAGTATTCTAAAGGATATTGAGATGCAGGAACTATCTCAGAATAACTTTGCTAATAAATTGGCAAGTCAATACCCAAATTTGCTTGCCAGCAAGTTTATAAGGCTTGAGCAAAAACCTTTGCATACTAATTTGCTATACCCTAATAATATGGCTAGGCAAAGCCCTGCTAGTAAATGGTGGGGTAGCATCGACCTAGCAGATGCTGCAATTGTAAATGCACCAGCATTTAGCTCACGCTTATGGTCGTATATCGAATTGTTTTTTAACGATGATTTTGACAAGGAGGAGCAGGATAGCGCATTTATTAGCGGAATAGAGCAGTTAATGAAACTTGACATGAAGCAGGGGCTAAAAAAAGAACTGCGGGGTATGCTTTTAGATGGTTTTGTCGACTCTAGCTACCCATCAGTAACTGAATTCTTAGAGACTAATTCATTTGGTACCCTGCCTCCAATACGACAGAAATCTGCGGCAGATTTAATTCCCCAAGGCCCTAGGGTAAAGGTTGGTGATAAAGCCTACAATTTCGAGGTTTCCTTAAAGGATGGCTCTAAGGTTTATCTCTCAGATATTAACGCCAACTATATTCTCGTTATTTTCTGGTCTTCGTGGTGTCCGAATTGTATTGAGGCTTTACCACGGGTTAAGGAACTATATACTCAGTATCATCCAAAGGGATTTGAGGTGATTGCAGTATCACTTGACGATGAAGATGACCTCTGGAATAGTTACATTAAGAGTTTTGGCCTTAACTGGATTAACATGAGAGAACCAATTACAATAGGAAGCGAGTTATTGTATATGTATAAAGTAGAGGAGACCCCTATGATGTTTCTACTTTCAAAAGATCTAACCATTATATCACGCCCAGCTACTCGCAGACAGCTAAGGGCAAGATTAAGAAAGATTTTCAATTAATTTAGAGTTAAACAAAATATTCTAATAATCATTTATATGAATCTATATATTAGTAACATAAAGTTAAAATTATTGCTTTTATTTTTGTCCAGTTCTTTTGTTTTTATATCTTGTATTCCCTACAAAACTATAGATATTCAAACGCTAAGACCGGCTGAACTGAGTCTTCCTAAAAACTTTTCTCAACCCGTTATTGTTGCTGGGCTTTACAGAGGCATTCAGGGCCTTGAGGAGAGCATGGCACAAGCTGCAATTGATAGCACTGCAGCCTTGGAGGCAGTGCTGACTCTATCAGAAACCCTTTACCATTCGCCCTTATTTGCTGATATAGAAATACCTATTGTTGTAAACTACAGGGAGGATACTTCAAAAACCATAATTGCATACGATTGGTCCATTATCGATTCCATAGCCAACCAAAACAATGCTGATATAGTTATATCACTTGAGTACATGAAATTGACCCCTGAAATTGATTCTTACTCATACTGGGATGGATCGCTAAACGCATACTATGGCTATTTAACCTATAATGTTTACACATATTGGCGAGTTTACGATACTTATACCAGAAAAATAAGCGCTGCTCACCTTTTCCGAGATACTCTTTCGTGGGAAAAATATGATTATATATCCGTAAAGGTGGGCTATCAGCTACCTGGCTTTTTCTCAGCTGCATCCTACTGCGGATACGCTGCTGGTATTGATTATGCTCGCATGATTGCACCCTCGTGGATGGACGAAAATCGTGTATACTTTGCCAAAGGATCGAAGGAAATGAGAAAAGCTGCCGAGTTTGTTGAAGAGAATGAGTGGCTCGATGCAGCTAGTCAATGGCAAGAGGTGCTCAAAATTTACAGTTCTAAACCAGAACTATGCGCCAAAGCAGCATTTAACCTCGCACTTGCAAACGAGATTATGGGTAATTTTGATCTGGCTACGGAGTGGCTCAATAAATCGGAGGAGTACTATAGAATCCCTGAAATTAAATGGTATAGGAAAATCCTGGATTTTAGAATTAGGGTTATGGATAAGCTATAGTTCTAATTGCCAAAACAACCTCACAAGAATGAATAGTATACTTATTATAATATTGATATTCATATCAATAAATTATTTATTTGAACTTTTACTTGATGTTCTAAACCTAGGACATATGAGTAAGGCCATTCCCAATATACTTGGAGATGTTTACGATACCGCTACCTACACAAAGCAACAACAGTATAAAACCGAGACAACTAAATTCTCCTTTATCCTAGGAGCATTGTCGTTTGTGGTTATATTCTTAGTGCTTTACTTTGGTTTACTTGGTAAACTTCATGCATACATAACTCAATTTGAACTAAGTAGTGTGTTTACAACCTTAACGTTTTTCGGAGTGTTATTTATTGTAAGTCAAATACTATCAATGCCATTCTCCATTTGGTCAACATTTGTAATCGAAGAAAAATATGGTTTTAACCGGGTAACGCCCCGTCTTTTTGTGTTCGACTTTTTAAAATCGATCCTCTTAGCAGTTACTCTTGGTGGCGGATTAATTGCACTGATAACATTGGTTTTTCAGGCTTCGGGACAATGGTTTTGGCTAATAGCCCTAACTATTATGCTATTGTTTTCACTTCTGGCAAGTGCCCTGTATTCAAGGGTAATAGTCCCTCTTTTTAACAAGCAAACCCCTTTAACAAGCGGTGAGTTGTATGACGACATTAAGGAATTGGCTCAAAAGGTTGGCTTCCCAGTTAATAAGATTTTTGTTATTGATGGCTCAAAACGCAGTTCAAAAGCGAATGCCTACTTCACTGGATTTGGCCGCAATAGGCGTGTGGTTCTTTACGATACCCTTATTAACTCAATGCAAAACAGCGAGATACTAGCTGTTCTTGCCCATGAGGTTGGGCACTACAAAAAGAAACATATGTGGCTAAATTTCGCATTGGGTGGGGTGCAAATGGCAATAATCCTTTACATATTCAATCTATTTGCTCAAAGTACAGATTTACCCATTGCATTGGGCTATAGCAATGCCACTGAGCCCATATTCCATTTAAGTTTAATTGCCTTTGGTCTTCTGTTCTCGCCAATTGAGCATATTATTGGTATTGCAACAAACCTGATGAGCCGGAGAATGGAGTATCAAGCCGATGAGTTTGCTTCAAACCTAAATTATGGGAACGAATTGATTTCTGCACTAAAAAAACTATCCAAAGAAAGTTTATCAAATCTTACACCTCATCCTGCGTATGTTTTTGTAAACTATTCGCATCCAACTCTTTTTCAAAGAGCTAAAAAAATATTGGGTACTGTAGAGCAACAAACCAAAAAATAGAATAATTTTGCCCTCCAATTGCCTCTTTAGCTCAGCTGGTAGAGCAGCTCATTCGTAATGAGCAGGTCGTGGGTTCGAGTCCCATGAGAGGCTCAATTAATAGTAAAAGCAGTAAACTTCCAAAGGCAAATTATTTAACTTTTGCCATAAAATCGATACCAACAAATGAATGCAGCCATTTTAACCATAGGTGAGGAGATACTCATTGGCCAAATAGTTGATACTAACTCAGCATGGATGGCCACTGAATTAAATAACATAGGGGTTAGCGTAAGAAGAATAGTATCAATAAGCGATTCACTTGAGGAAATTAAAAGTACTGTAAATGAACTATTTAACGAATACGAAATAGTTCTTGTAACGGGTGGCCTAGGCCCAACAAACGATGATATCACAAAACATGCTCTATGCGAGTTGTTCAATGCAGAGTTAATTGTTCATAAACCCACGCTTGACCATGTTGCAGGTATTTTTGCCCAAAGAGGACTTCCACTAACTGAGCTTAATGCAAAACAGGCTGAAGAGCCCAATAATTGCGAAGTACTATTTAATCCCAAAGGCACAGCACCTGCGATGCTCTTTAGGAATGGGGAGAAAATATTGGTTTCAATGCCCGGTGTTCCTTTTGAAATGAAGGCCATTATGGAACTCCATGTAATTCCCGAGATTAAAAGTAAAAATAGTACAAGGGTGGTTTACCATAAAAACATACAAACATTTGGATTACCCGAATCTTTTTTGGCCGAAAGGATTTCAACGTGGGAACAGAATCTACCAGAGAATACTAGTTTAGCCTATCTACCTAGTCCAAATGCAATAAGGTTAAGACTCTCAACCACAGGTACCAATATTAGTTTAATTAAAAATAACGTTCAACTCCAAATAGAAAAACTAAAGAGCATCATTCCAGATAATATTTTTGGTTATGATGACGATACAATGGCGATAGCGGTTGCCCGTTTGCTTATAGAAAAAAGCGCAAAAGTTGCTGTAGCCGAAAGTTGCACAGGGGGAACAATTGCCCAGCTGCTAACCGAGAACTCTGGATCCTCAAAGTACTTTTTGGGCGGAGTAGTTGCCTATTCAAATTCGATTAAGGTTGAACAGCTTAAGGTTAGCAATGCCGATATTGAGAAATACGGCGCAGTTAGCCAACAGACTGTAGAGGCAATGGCCAAAAATGTGAGAAGTATTTTCAAATCGGATTACGCAATAGCAACTTCTGGCATAGCAGGACCTACTGGTGCTACTCAGGGAAAACCTGTTGGAACAGTTTGGATAGCCATCTCAACACCGCAAGCCACTGTAAGTGAAATGCATACATTTGGAGGAGATAGGTACAGAAATATACTCAGGAGTTCAGTTACAGCGCTAAACATGTTAAGGCGAATTCTTTTGGAAGAAAAAAAGGGATAAAAAAGTAAATATTTATTTGATTATTTTGGATAATTGAATAAAAATAACGTCCTTTGCGCACTGTTTTGAAAATCATACAAACAAGATAATACCCAAGGAACAATGTCACGAATTTGTCAGATTACTGGAAAAAAAGTAATGGTTGGGAACAATGTTTCTCACTCCAACATTAAGACTAAGAGAAGGTTTTACCCTAATCTTTTGAATAAAAAGTTTTTTCTCGAAGAGGAGAATCGCTGGGTAACCCTTAAGGTTTCAGCTGCGGGTGTCCGCACTATCAACAAGAAAGGGTTGAAAAGCGCTTTGAAACAAGCTGAGGAAAAGGGTTTAATCAAAATATATTAAAGTATTAAACAATGGCAAAAAAAGGTAATAGGGTACAGGTGATAATGGAGTGCACCGAACACAAAGAGTCGGGTCTACCTGGAACCTCAAGGTATATTACTACCAAGAACAAAAAGAATACTCCTGATAGGCTTGAGCGTAAAAAGTTTAACCCAATTTTACGCAAGGTAACCGTTCATCGTGAAATTAAATAAAAATAATTAGCTATGGCAAAGAAAGTAGTTGCATCTTTACAAAAAGGTGAGGGAAGAGTAAACACCAAATGCATTAAAATGGTAAAATCTCCCAAAACAGGAGCCTATGCTTTCCGCGAGGAGATGATACCTAACGTTTTAATCAAAGATTTTTTCGACGGGAAACTTTAATTTCCATTGAGATTTGTTTATGCATTAAGCTTCCTATGCTATGTAGGAGGCTTTTCGTATTTTTGGAAACAACTAAACCTAAACGCAATATGGGGTTTTTTAAAAAACAATCACCCGATTCTAACAATTCACTTGATAAAGGCTTAGAAAAGACTAAACAGAGTCTTTTTACCAAGCTCTCAAGGGTAGTTGCTGGTAAATCGTCTGTTGACGCTGAGGTGCTCGATAATCTTGAAGAGGTTCTTATTACTTCCGATGTGGGGGTTGAAACAACACTGCGTATCATTAAACGAATTGAGCAAAGGGTTTCGCGCGATAAGTACATGAATGCAACGGAGCTCAATCAAATCCTAAAATCCGAAATTGCCGAACTGCTTGCACAAAATGAATCAGGAGATGTTGATACCTCTATTAAAACTACAGATGGTTCGCCCTATGTTATTATGGTTGTTGGCGTTAATGGTGTTGGTAAAACTACTACAATAGGCAAGTTGGCTCACATTTACAAGGAGCAGGGCAAGTCGGTGTACCTTGGTGCGGCAGATACCTTTAGGGCAGCAGCAGTTGATCAACTTGAGATATGGGCAAAGAGAGTTGGGGTGCCTATTGTTAAACAGGCTATGGGTGCCGATCCGGCTTCGGTAGCATTCGATGCCATTTCATCGGCAAAGGCAAACAATGCCGATTTGGTTATTATTGATACGGCAGGAAGGCTTCACAACAAGTTGAACCTAATGAATGAGTTAACAAAAATAAAGAGGGTGATGCAAAAGGTAATACCCGATGCTCCCCACGAAGTTCTTTTGGTGCTTGATGGGAGTACGGGACAGAATGCCTTTGAGCAAGCAAAGCAATTTACCTTGGCTACAGAGGTTACCTCACTAGCGCTCACTAAGTTAGACGGAACAGCCAAAGGCGGTGTAGTTATTGGGATTTCCGATCAATTTAAGATTCCTGTTAAATACATTGGGGTTGGCGAAAAGGTAACTGATCTCCAAATTTTTGACAGATTTGCCTTTGTTGAATCGCTTTTCAATCGTTAATATCAATTTTTAAACTTTAGCATAAAATTAAAGGGCATTTTTGCCCTTTTTTTGTAGATTTGAACTGCATTTTTCAATGTTTAATGACTAAACCAATTCAGCTTAAGTTTATCTTACTTTTTTGAATTTGCTTAACCAAAAATTGCAATGAAAACGAATAAACCCAAAACAACTCTCATTCCAGTTTATAGGAATACTGCTTTTCATCTGGTTGATATCCCTACAATGAAGAAGGCTTTTTCTGATGAGGTTGAATATAAAAGAGATCCAGAACTTTACATCTATAGCCGATACAGAAACCCTAATGTAGCTCAGGCCGAGACCATGCTTATGGGTATTGAGGACTGTAAATGGTCTATTCTAACCCAATCGGGATTATCCGCCATTGATACTGCTTTGTCAATCTTTCAGGAGAAGGGAAGTAGTGAGAATTGGCTATTCTTCTCTGAAATTTACGGGGGTACAAATCAGTACATCGATAGCGTATTGGTTAATCGCAGAGGATTAAACATTCACCGCTTTCTTCCCGATGGCGATGCATATAGTATCGAGAAATTTGAGCAATTACTTAAGAGCACCAAGCCAAAAGTTGTGTTTTTTGAGGCAATCTCCAATCCAATGCTCATTGCTTTGGATGCAAATGATTTTATCAAAAAGGCAAAGCAATATGGCGCTTATGTTATTGTAGATAATACCTTTGCAACACCTTACTTGTGGAAACCTCTGCAGAACGGAGCAGATATAGTGATACATAGTGTTACAAAGTATTTAGCTGGACATGGAACCATATCGGCGGGAGTACTGAGCGGGAACGATAAATCCATTGAGAAATCGGCATTAGAGTACAGAAAGTTGGTGGGTCATATGCTATCGCCCGATGATGCTGCCCGATTGTGCGAACAGCTTAAAACATATGAGCTGAGAGTTGAAAAACAGTTTAAAAATGCCTTTGTATTAGCTTACTTCTTAAATGGTCATCATAAGGTTGAGAGGGTACTTTACCCTGGTATTGAAAGCCATCCCACACATTTTAACGCATTTAAATTGTTTAATGGCAAGGGCTATGGGGCTATCATTACTTTCGATTTAGCTGGGAGTAGTTTTGAGGATAAGCAGCGCAAGTGCAGCAAGTTTATAGAACTGCTAATACATGAGATTCCTTTGATTCCAACTCTGGGCGATACAGAAACTACGCTAATGCCCATAGAGCCCGTTTGGGGCGATAAATTCCCGTATCCCGGTATGATTAGGCTTTCGGTTGGTGTTGAAAATGTCAATAAGTTAACTGACATCATCATAAAGGCTTTTGACAACTTAGATTGATTCGTGCATAATAGATATTGCTGAATGGACAACTGCAATGGATTTATTTTTGACTATTCTAAGTGTGTTGGTTGTCACGCTTGCTTGGTAGCATGTTATAATGAGAACCAAACCGTTCCGCCAGTTAGCTGGAGAGTCATCAATCATTTTAACAAAGAAAAGCTACCGCTTTTAGGGTTTATCCACCAATCACTAGCTTGTAACCATTGCATTGAAGCACCGTGCTTAAAATCGTGCCCCAGCGGAGCCTACTCAAAAGATGCAATTACTGGAGCAATAATTCACGATGCAGATAAATGTATTGGTTGTAAATACTGTACATGGGCTTGCCCTTTCGATGCGCCAAAGTATAATGAGGCAATAGGTGTAATTGAAAAATGCAACTTTTGCAACTCTAGGTTAAAGGAGGGCAAGGAGCCTGCTTGTACCACAAATTGCCCCACAGGGGCACTTTCATTTGGTTTTGTTGATATGGATAAACCAAAAGGTTTTGGGATTAGCCAAAAACCAATATCACCCAGAATAAATACTTTTGGCGACGAAGTATTGCACAGCATACCAACTTTGGATATGGATGCCGCAGGTACTGAAGGTTATGATGTTACCCAGTTCTTAAAAAAAACTACACCATCTCCAATCAATACGAAAGTAGAGTGGCCATTGGCACTTTTTTCCTTTTTCGGATCCATATTGGTGGGCTGGTTTTGGGCGGGCTTGATAGGTAATAGCATAGAATTTCCTCTGTGGTTGTTTATCCTGCTGGGTTCAATAAGTGCATTGATTAGCGTTTTACACCTTGGCAAACCACTAAGGGCATACCTTTCAATAATAAATGTTCGAACCAGTTGGCTTAGCCGCGAAATTTTATCAATGGGTATTTTTGCAGTAACTGCATTTGTTGGACTTATTACAGGCAGTTTTTCTCTAATCATTATTGGAAGTATTGCTGGCTTACTTTTTTTGGTTTGCATTGAAATGGTTTATTCAGTAGTAAGAAAAAAGTACAGCACCTATATCCACAGTGCAAATACCATTTTAACGGCTGCTACTTTCTTTACGTTCTTTGCCAACTACTATGACTTACTTTTGCTGCTATTGGTCATTAAATCGGCCCTGTTTATTGCTCGAACCGCAATAATTGAGGTAAAGCAAGTGCCACTATACACCCTTGTGGCCTTTCTTCGGCTTTTCTTCGGCTTTGTGCTACCAATTGGAATAATTGCATTTAATCCTAATATAAACTATATTAATCAACTATTAATAGCCTTTATTCTGATTGCCGAATTAATTGATAGAGCATTGTACTATAACGAAATCGAGCCCGAAAGGCCCATACATTTTGAGAGGGAATTAGTGGTTAAAAAGGAATAATAAATATATAACAACTAGTTTATTAGATGTATTCATGTTTTTATTTGATAAACAAGTTTGTAATCCGCAACCAACAATTTAGATTTGTAGTATAAATGTTTATTCACCAGTTTGACTAATACATTTGAATTTGAAATCAATGTATCACCCAATATTAAGTTTCAGAAACTTCATCTTGAATGGGGGAATAGCAAAACTGTTTATTGCAACAGTTTTCTTTGCTTCAATGTCCACAAGTTTGATATTTGCACAAGGTGGTCTCCAGGTTTATGGTAAAATAAGAGTTATCAAGGGTAATACAGATAATGTCCAAATGATCATCATTAAAGATGGATCAAGGGTAGGGACCCAGCAACCGGGCAAAGGAGGTAAATTTGATGTTAAGTTAGATTTTAATGCTGATTACATACTATCCTTCGAAAAGCAGGATTACGTAATAAAAAAGATTAGCTTAAACACAAGGATCCCATCGGACTTTCCGCGAAACGCCCAGAATATTATCAATTTTGAGGTCGATCTTGAGCCGCAAACAGACCTTAGTGCAATAAAAACCTATGATAATCCTGTTGCTAAAATTAGGTATGATGCTCGTTTACGCGAATTTGATTACGATACAGATTACTCATCTAGTTTCCAGAAACAGATTAGGGATGAGGAGAAGCAATTAGCAGAAGTAGTTAAGAAAAAAGAGATAGAGCAGGAGAAGCAGAAAATTGCCGATGAGGCTGAAAAGCGAAAACAAGAAGCCGAAACTCAAAAAAAGGCCGCTGAAGAGGCTCGAAAAGTAGAGCAAGAAAAACTTCGCAAAGTTGCCGAGCAACGCCAAGCAGCCGAGGCCAAGGCCAAGGAGGATGAGCGTAAGCGCCAG
>DHQB01000009.1:211262-211923 GCA_002410065.1 Bacteroidales bacterium UBA5349
TGGCCGAGCAGGAGCGGGTTCGAAAAGAGGCAGAGCAACGCCGTTTGGCCGAGGAGGAGCGACGCAAATCCGAAGAAAAAGCCCATCAAGCAGAGCTGGAGCGCCAACGCCAAGAGGCTGAACAACGCCAAGCAGCCGAGGCTAAGGCTAAGGAGGATGAGCGTAAGCGCCAGGAGGAAGTTCGCCGCCAAGAAATTGAGAAGACCCGCTTAGCCGATGAGGCTCGCCGTAAGGCGGATGAGGAAACACGACTGGCCGAGCAGGAGCGGGTTCGTAAAGAGGCAGAGCAACGCCGACTAGCCGAGGAGGAACGTCGCAAATCCGAAGAAAAAGCCCATCAAGCAGAGCTGGAGCGCCAGCGCCAGGAGGCTGAACAACGCCAAGCAGCCGAGGCTAAGGCTAAGGAGGATGAGCGTAAGCGCCAGGAGGAAGTTCGCCGTCAAGAAACTGAGAAGACCCGCTTAGCCGAGGAGGCTCGCCGTAAGGCGGATGAGGAAACACGTTTGGCCGAGCAGGAGCGGGTTCGTAAAGAGGCCGATCAACGCCGTTTGGCCGAGGAGGAACGACGCAAATCCGAAGAAAAAGCCCATCAAGCAGAGCTGGAGCGCCAACGCCAAGAGGCTGAACAACGCCAAGTAGCCGAGGCTAAGGCTAAGGAGGA
>DHQB01000009.1:212069-310632 GCA_002410065.1 Bacteroidales bacterium UBA5349
TGAGAAGACCCGCTTAGCCGAGGAGGCTCGCCGTAAGGCTGATGAGGAAACACGACTGGCCGAGCAGGAGCGGGTTCGAAAAGAGGCAGAGCAACGCCGATTGATAGAGGAGGAGCGTCGCAAGGCTGATGAAATAGCTCATCAGACAGAGGTGGAACGTCAGCGCAATGAGGCAAAGCGTATTTCCGAGGAAGAAACAAAGCAGCGCGAAGAGGCTCGAAAAATAGAGCAGGAAAGGATTAGTATAGAAACTGAGCGTGTTAGGCTAAAGGAAGAACAGATTCGGAAGCAGCTACTCGAGGAACGAAAACGACGCGAAGACGAGCTGAAACGGGAAGCTAATATACGTAAGTTAAAGGCTATGAATCAGCCTGTTGTTGACAAAGGAACGCCTATTACAGCAGAGGATTTAGCTGAGACATATGGATCGGAGAGAACAGTTGAGAAAGTGCAATTGCATAAAATATTGCTAACCCGCACTGTAACAAATGTTGATGGTGTAATTACCTTTTATGCGCGAGTTGAACACGATAATGGCTCCACATATCATTTTAAGAATGGTGAGTTTATTACAGCCTGGCAGTATAGAGAGGAAACCAATAAATAGACACACCTACCATTTTTTATTATAAATGAAAGAATTCTCAACAGCTTGCCCCCGAAACTGCTATAGCACCTGCTCATTTAAGGTTTTTGTTGATAAGGGAAAGGTTGTGAGCATTGAGCCTCACTCTGCAAATAAAGCAACCCCAGAGGGTATCTGCCTAAAGGGATTGAGCTATGTAGAACGAGCAAACTCATCATCACGAATTATCTATCCCCATAAAAAGGATAATAAAGGGCATTTTAAGCGCATTAGCTGGGACGAGGCCTACGATATACTGGTTGCTCGGTTAAAGCATTATAAGGAGAATTATGGGGCACAAAGCGTATTGTTTTATGCCGCTAGCGGCATGTCGGGTCTTATAAATGAGCTTAGCGGAAAGTTTTGGCGTGAACTATATGGGGGAGCAACTACCGTTTACGGTAATTTATGCTGGCCGGCGGGGTTAGAGGGGACACGACTTACCCTAGGCGAAAACAAGCATAATGTACCGTGGGATCTGAAAAATGCAAAATTGATTGTACTCTGGGGTAAAAATCCTGCTGAGAGCAATATTCAGGAGATGATTCCCATTGGAGAAGCCATTGATAATGGAGGTCAGCTTATTGTTGTGGATCCCCGCAGAACAGACTCTTCGCAGCGTGCATCATTACTAATACAACCCACGCCCGGAACTGATGCTGCACTTGCCTTAGCGGTTGCAAATCTTTTAATTATTAATAGCTGGATTGATAAAGATTTCATCGATCAGTATGTATCAGGTTTTGAGCAGTTTAAGGAGCATGTCAAGAATTGCACATCCCTTTGGGCATCGGAGATTACGGGTGTTCCCGAAGAGTTGATCTATAAGTTAGCGTGGACAATTGGCAACATAAAGCCAATGACCCTAATTCCGGGTTACGGAATGCAACGCTATAGCAATGGCGGGCAAACCGTACGTTGTCTCTTAGCCCTATCCGTTTTAACTGGGAATATTGGAAAATCGGGTGCCTGCTGGCAATATGCAAACCTACAGAGCTATGTTTTTGATGATGTATTGGAACCTTTAAGCTACTATCCGCCAGAAAAACCCGATGGCATAATCCGCAGATCTATTTCCACTGCTCGCCTTGGTGTTGATATGCTGGCTACCGACAACCCTTCGCTTAAAATGACTTGGGTTGAACGCGGCAATCCATTGGCCCAAAACCCTGATACAACAAATGTATTAAAGGCCTTCAGAAAGCTCGATTTTAGGGTAGTAGTTGATCAATTTTTTACGGATACAGCGCTTGAGGCCGATCTTGTTTTGCCAGCAAAAAATATGTTTGAGCAAAGCGATATTATTGGATCGTACTGGAATCCATACGTTCAGCTTAAGCAAAAAGTAGTTGATCCGGCAGGTGAGGTAATGCCCGAGAACGAGATTTACTATAATCTGGCCCTAAGGCTTGGTCTATCAAAAGAAGAGGTTGAAAAAGTGCTTATCCCGCCAGGAGATGAGCATGTTGAATCATTTTTAAATGCAAAATTGAAACAATTCCCCGAGTTATCCCTCGCAAAACTAAAGGAGGGTCCAGTTATAGCACCAGGACTTGAGGAGATTGCCTTTGCTGATAAAGTATTCCGCACTCAAAGTGGTAAAATAGAGTTGTTCTCAGAGCAAGCAACAAAATTATGGGGAGTGAACCCTTTACCATCTTTTGATATACCTGCAGAAGGGTACGGTACTGAGTTTCCAAAAAAGTTCCCGCTAAACCTAATGAGCCCAAACACTAAGAATAGAATCCACTCGCAGTTTAATAACCTTGAGGTTATTAAAATGATTAACCCAGAGCCCTTTGTTGAAATTAATAAAAGGGATGCTGAAATAAGGCGCATAAAGAATGGTGATTTAGTTAGGATTTATAACGATAGAGGCGAGGTTAAGATAAAAGCCACAGTAACCTTTGCCCTAAAAAGGGGATGCGTTGTAATCCACAACGGATGGTGGAAAACTGAGGGATGCTCCTTAAATGTGCTTTCATACGGCCGCGAAACCGATATGGGACACGGTACTGCATTCCACGATAATATGGTGGAGGTGGAGAGGGCATAAAAAAACGACTACCCTCAAGGGCAGCCGTTTCTTTGTTACCGTTTTTGGCTACTTATTAATAAGTGCCTTTATGGCCTCAATTTCGGCTTTGAGGGTATCAATCTCTTTTTGCTGTCTAGTGTTTTCTAGAATAAGTTCTTGAATAGCCTTAATAGATACAATTTGAGCATTGTATGAATCTAACTGCAGTATTTCCTCTGAGTCGCCATCAAGATATTCTCCACTTCCTTGAACTGATTCGGGGAATACCTCTTTGTATTCCTGAGCAATAAAGTTATAGTAAACTTTGTCAACGATGTTAGGGTTTTTGCTAATCCATTCGCTAGTGTACTTGAAAGTTACAGGGCGAATTTTAAGTATTGTTTGGTAGGCATCAGCTATATCAGAAACATTAGTCTTTATCCTTTTATCTGAGTTTGCTACCCATGCACCAGCAGTTGATTTAGACGCTTCTCCATCAACTTCAAAAGCAAGGGCTGTAGGCATTCTGTTAATTCCAACCCTGTTGGTAGCGAAATCTCCACCAATTAAAGGGGTTGGAGTATCAGAATTGCCAATCATCAGAATATTCGAAGAGGTAGTAAAGTGTGTAAAACCCACTTGATCACCAATAAGTACATTCTTTGAGCCTTTATTACCATGACCTGCAAAGCTTCCAACAAAAACATTGTTGTTATTGTTATCGCCAATATTGAAACCAGCATAACTACCAATAAATACATTAAAAGAAGATGTTCCCAATGTTCCTTCTCCACCTGTATTTGCACCTAGGTATGTATTATTAAATCCTTCTGGATTATTTGCTCCCGCATTAGACCCAACATAGGTATTATTTATAGAATATGTTGAATTTTGTCCTGTGTAGTGCCCAACAAATGTATTTCCCCAACTCCTTGCATCTGTAAGTTGCGCGCCCGAATAGTTTCCAATACAGAACAGATTGTAACCTTCTTGGCTGCTACTAGCTGCATAATTACCAATTAATATATTATTAAATCCTACAGTATTTTCTATTCCAGCAGAATTTCCTAATAATAAGTTAGAATATCCTGTAGTATTGTTTTTACCAGCATTAAAGCCAATAAAGGAGTTTGTATGGCCACTTGTATTACTAAGACCTGCCTCGTTACCAATAAACACATTATTTGAAGCGGTATTAGTAAAACCAGCCTTATTACCTAGAAATACATTGCTTTGTCCTTCTGTATTGCTGTAGCCAGCCTGATAGCCTAGGAATACGTTGCTATTTCCCATTGTGTTGGATAAGCCCGCTTCATAACCCAGAAACAGATTGTGGTGACCAGATTCGTTAGTGTGGCCAGCCTTATTGCCAATAAATACGTTACTCCTTCCAATTACGTTGAAATACCCCGCTTCGTTTCCTATAAACACGTTGCTTTGCCCAGAAGTATTTTTTAAGCCGCTACAAGTACCAAGGAAAACGTTGTTATTTCCATTATTGGTGTAACCTGCCTGATAGCCAAGAAAAACGTTACTTCCTCCATCAGAGTTATTGTATCCTGCTTCTTTACCTACAAATACATTGGCCTTTCCAGTCGTATTATATAAGCCGGACTTAAGTCCAACAAAAACATTTTCATCTCCAGAGATATTGCTTGTACCGCTCATCATTCCAATAAAAACATTACTTAATCCAGTAGTGTTGGAGGTGCCAGATTCTGTGCCTACAAATACATTTTGCTGCCCGTAGGTGTTATTAAAACCAGCCATGCTCCCAATAAAAATATTCTCATCTCCAGAGATATTGCTTTTGCCGCTAGTATTACCAATAAATACGTTGCTGTGTCCAGTGGTGTTTGTCTGACCTGCTTCATATCCCATAAAGACGTTTGTTGATCCAGTGGTGTTTGCCTGCCCTGCGTTGTACCCTATAAACTGATTGTATTTACCAGTAGTAATCGCTTTACCTGCATTATGTCCAATAAAGTAGTTGTCAGGGGTAAGATCTAAGAAATTTGAAGGGCCCTCCTTTATTTGGTCGGAAAATCCTCCCACGGCAAAACCCCCTCGGTTTCCCTTTTTATTCTGGGTATCGATGTATATCCGGGCACTATCGGGAGTGATAAAGAATAGGTCTTGTGGCTGAGACTTGATCTGATCAGAGAATCCCCCAACGGCAAAGCCTCCGCGGTTCCCCTTACCATTTTGTTGGCTTCTGATACTAACCCTAACGCTGTCGGGAGTTACCCTAAAGTACTCTATTCCCTCTCCCTTTATCTGGTCGGAGAAACCTCCCACGGCAAAGCCTCCGCGGTTCCCCTTGCCCGTATCGTCAACGTACATCCTAACGCCGCTCTCGTACACAGCAAAAACAATTTTGCCCAAGCTGTTGCGCACAACAAAAATCGGTTCTTCAAAGGGTGTGGCTTGATTTATCTCTATTATATCCCCAATCAGTTTCCCGTTGGCTTTAATATTCCCCATTACCTCAAGTTTCTCGGTGGGGGTAACGGTGCCAATCCCCACATTGGCATTGGCATTAAAGATGTTGCTATTGGCAACCCAAGTTGTTCCATTGTGGTTAAGAGTTTGCCCTGTGGTGCCAGCAACCAGAGGCCCTTCAGGCCCTATTTCACCTTGAGGTCCTATAGATCCCTGAATCCCTTGAGGTCCTTGTTCGCCTTGGGGCCCTATAGGTCCCTGCTCACCCTGAGGTCCAACTGGGCCTTGCTGACCCGATGCGGCATACAGTGCATACGGCACAGGGTAGAGTACACTCTGCCCAAGGGTAGAGAAATCGGCTGCACCAGCAAGCTTAATCTCTGCCTTTAGGGTTATGTTGCCATTCTCCCAAGGGATGTCAGAAAGTGTTCCGTAGGTTGCAGTCCCTTCGCCTATAACAATTGAGATAAGCCCAAACTGGTTGGTGGTCAAATCGTGTACCTCGGTAAAGTGGACTGTCCCTCCGCTAGTCGATTCAAGGGTTATCCTTAGGTTTAAGGATTGCTCTGCCAGGGGAGTGCCCTCAGCATTCCGAACCTCAGCTTGGTACTTAAACCCCTGTGGGGTTTGCGCTATAGTTACCAATGTGAGCAAAAAGCCTAAACAGATCAAGAGTAGTGATTTTTTCATGGGGTATGAGAGTTTGTTTTTTATATATTTCAATCTGTCAATATTGTAATATACAAATATGCATTATAGCCTGATATTTATCAATCAGTATAATCCCTTAAATTGATATAAGGGAAATCACTGACACATTAAGGGAAACTATTTAATCCTGAGAACAAGAAAAGGGAAAAGGTTTTAATTTGAAACTACAGCTAGTGATGCTTTTTTTATAAAAATATAAAACAGCGTTTTCTGTGTAAAATTATTATATAACGATATAATGTCCTTACCATCGAGGTCTTTACCGCCGCCGTTCACCACCTTAAGTACATCCTGTGCAAGAAAGCCGATATTGCATACTGGACGGCGGTTGGTCTCATCCTTCCAATTTAAACTTACCCTTTGCCATCTTTTGATATACCTGCTGAAGGGTATGGTACTGAGTACCAAAAAAAGTTTCCCCTAAACCTAATGAGCCCAAACACCAAAAATCGAATCCATTCCCAGTTTGGAAATCTTGAGGTTATCAAAATGATTAATCCCGAGCCCTTTGTTGAAATCAATAAACGGGATGCTGAAATAAGACGAATTAAGGATGGTGATTTGGTAAAGGTTTATAACGATAGAGGCGAGGTTAAGATAAAAGCCACAATAACCTTTGCCCTAAAAAGGGGATGCGTTGTAATCCACAATGGTTGGTGGAAAGCGGAGGGATGCGCCTTAAACATGCTTTCTTGTGGGCGCGAAACCGACATGGGACACGGTACTGCTTTCCATGATAATATGGAGGAAGCGAAGAGAACAAAAAAAACGGCCACCCTCAAGGGCAGCCGTTGATAATACAGGTGTTTTAACTTATTTGCCGATTATGGCTTTGATGGCCTCTATTTCGGCTTTAAGGGATTCTAACTCTTTGTTTTTTTCTTGAAGTTCCTCAATTAATTGCTGCTGTTCTTGGATCGCTTTGGTTAAAACCGGTATGAGAGTCGACATTGATAGTTGCAGGTATCCGTTCTCATCAATAGAAACTGCTTCGGGTAACACTTTCTCAATATCTTGTGCAAGAAAACCAATATGATAATCTGAAGGCGAACTCTTGAAAGCAAAATCAACAACGGGCATTTGTTTAATTGCTTTTATTCCGGGTAAACTTGTTTGTGTAATGTTTGTTTTTAACCTTTTATCGGATGTTTCATTATAGTAAATCCTATCACTTTTAAGAGCAATATTACCTTTTACAGTGTTTGCTCCATTAGCAAATCGAATCATATATGTGTTATTAGTATTTGAAGAATATGCGCCAGCTTGTATTGTCAAGCCATTATAGGAATAACTGTCACCGGTATGAGCAACCCTTGCAGCATATCCTTTATCACGTGCATTTTCTAAAACATGTAATTTTTCTGCAGGAGAGGTTGTTCCAATACCTAATCTGCTGTTGGTATTATCCCAGTGGAGGTCAGTAGGGTATAGAATGGCACTGGTTCCGTTTCCAACCAATATTTTACCCGCAGTAAGTGTAGTTCGGCCAGTTCCACCTCTGTTTACCGTTAATGTACCCGAGGTACTCGTGATGGCTAAATTTACCCATTTCGCTACTCCATAGGCATCACTACCTAAGACCTTCCCGTTTGCTTGATATCCATCCACAATCTTTACAATCCCATTTACATCAAGTGCATAAGTTGGGGTTGAAACGTTTATTCCAACATTACCGTTCTTTAGTACGGTAAATGCGTTTGAACGGGCTGAAGTGCTTGAACCATTTCCTATAACAAACAAAGGGTCGCTTGATGACCAAGTTGTTGTGCTACCGCTTATAACATTAAATCTACCTATCACAGTTGAATTATATGATTGAGCAGTTGTGTAATACCCTAAAGCAGTGGCATATTTTCCTGATGTATAAGTATTTGTTCCTATTGCAACTGAGTTAATTCCATTAGCTTGCGATTCTATTCCTATAGCAATATCATTAGATTTTAATGCTTTAGAAAGATAACCGATTGCAGTTGAGTATGTGGCATTCGCTTCACAAGCGTTACCGAATGACATTGCGCTGGTCTGTTGCGCTTTTGCGTTTGTTCCGAATGCGTATGCCCCCGCATAACTAGCAGCGGCTCCCGCACCAAAAGCATATGATGCTGCCCCAGTGGCATTAGAGGAGGAACCAAAAGCATAGGCATCCTGGGCCGATGCAGTGGCAATATTACCAAATGCAAAACTATTGAATGCTTGAGCCTTGGCTTGCCTACCAAATGCATAGCTATCCTTACCAGTTGCTTGGGAAGCATTTCCAAATGCATATGCATTTGTATTTGTAGAGTTTCCAGCAATAACATTATCCCCAAAAGCGAATGAGCCTGTTCCATTAGCTTTCGCTATGTTACCAAATGCATAGGAGTTCTGAGCGGTTGCTTGTGAGCCCTTTCCAAATGCATAGCTATTTGAATTTGAAGCAGTAACACCATCTCCCAATGCGTAGGAGGACGCTCCAGTTGCAGCAGATGATTTTCCAAAGGCAAAACTGTTGGCAGCGGTTCCGCTTCCTGCTGTAACATTGTCCCCAAAAGCAAAAGATGCTGATCCGTAAGCTTTTGCTGTATTACCAAAAGCATATGAATTCTGAGCGGTTGCTTGTGAACTTTTTCCAAAGGCATAGCTGTAAGAATTACTCGCAGTAACAGCATCTCCAAAAGCATAGGATGAACCGCCTGAGGCTACAGAAGATTTTCCGAAGGCAAAACTATAGGTTGCTGACCCACTTCCTGCGGTTACATTATCTCCAAAGGCAAAGGAACCTGTTCCATTCGCCTTTGCAATGTTTCCAAATGCATAAGCGTTTTGTGCAGCGGCTTGTGAGCCATAACCAAAGGCATAGCTATTGGTATTGCTAGCCAAAACATTTTCACCAAAGGCATATGATCCTGTTGATGAAGCGACTGCATTATTACCAAAGGCAAATGAATTATCAGCATGGGCTACAGCATTTTTCCCTATTGCTGTTGAATAATCTCCATTTGCAATAGTCTTATATCCCATGGCCTGTGACTGATTTCCCTTGGCCTTAGTTTCAAACCCCATCGACATGGAGTTCTCACCCACATCAGCTGGATCATCAATCTTCACCTGTCCAGCTAAAAAGGCATTTTTTAATGGATACCAAAGGATTCGGGGTTGGCTTACGAGGATTCCAGAGGCATCGGGAGAGATATTGAAGAAACTTGAGCCTCCGCCCTTTATCTGATCGGAGTACCCCCCCACGGCAAATCCTCCGCGGTTGCCTTTGTAAGGTGAATCCTCAATATACACCCTGGTGCTATCCCTACCAACAAAGAGGTATTTCTGCTCCTCTGCTTTTATTTGGTCTGAATATCCCCCAACAGCAAAGCCGCCTCGGTTGCCCTTTTTGTTTGGGGTGTTTAAGTAAATTCGGGCGCTATCGGGTGCAATAAAGAGTAGGTCTTGCGGCTGTAACTTTATTTGGTCGGAATATCCCCCCACAGCAAAACCACCCCGGTTGCCTTTACCCTGCTGTTGGCTTCTAATGTTTATCCTTACGCTATCTGGCGTTACCCTAAAGTACTCCGTTCCCTCATCCTTTATCTGGTCGGAGAAACCTCCCACGGCAAAGCCGCCCCGGTTTCCCTTGCCCGTATCGTCAACGTACATCCTAACGCCGCTCTCGTAAACAGCAAAAACAATTTTTCCCAAGCTGTTGCGCACAACAAAAATGGGCTCTTCAAAGGGTGATGGTTGGTTTATCTCAATGTTCTCCCCAATTAGTTTCCCGTTGGCTTTAATATTCCCCATCACCTCAAGTTTCTCGGTGGGGGTAACGGTGCCAATCCCCACATTGGCATTGGCATTAAAGATGTTACTGTTGGCCACCCAACCCGTTCCATCGTGATTAAGGGTTTGCCCTGTGGTGCCTGCAACCAAAGGCCCTTCAGGCCCTTGTGCACCTTGGGGTCCCTGAATACCCTGAATACCCTGAGGTCCTTGATTTCCTTGTACGCCTTGGGGTCCTATAGGCCCCGGTTCTCCTTGTGGACCAACAGGCCCTTCAGGTCCTTGCTGACCCGATGCTGCATACAGAGCATAAGGTACAGGATAAAGTACACTTTGCCCAAGGGTAGAAAAATCAGCTGCTCCATCAAGCTTAATCTCTGCTTTTAGGGTTATGTTGCCATTCTCCCAAGGGACACCAAAAAGTGTTCCGTAGGTTACGGCTCCGTCGCCTATAACAATTGAGATAAGGCCAAACTGGTTGGTGGTTAAATCGTGCACCTCGGTAAAGTGGACTGTCCCTCCGCTGGTCGATTCAAGGGTTATCCTCAGGTTTAAGGATTGCTCTGCCAAGGGAGTACCCTCAGCATTCCGAACCTCAGCTTGGTACTTAAAACCCTGCTGTATTTGTCCGTAGCCCAGAAGAAAAACCAGCTGGAGCATTGTAAGAATTATTATTCTTTTCATGGGAGTGGGTTGTAATTAGGTTAATCTATTTTATTCTATTGGGTTGCAAAAGAGATGTGTAACCATTATTTTTTTCTGAAGAAGAAAAATACAATTAAAGGTATATACAATTTACAACAAGAAAACGATCAAGAGCAAATTTTTAAGCAACTATTTTCACTTGCAAATGCTTAGATTATTATCTCCCTAGTGTTTGGGGCATAATGGGTTACAAAATAATTAAGTGGGAGTGAGACTACCTGACTGAAACTGCTCAGGAGTGGTTGCCCTTCCATAATAACAAGGAGGAAGCGAAGAGAGCATAAAAAAAACGGCCACCCAGTAGGCAGCCGTTTTTTTATGCATTAATCATATTTATTTCGTAAGCATATCTTTGATTGCTTTGAGTTCGGATTTAATTAGATCTAGTTCCAATTTCTGTGTTTCGATAGTTTTCTGTTGCTCTTTAACGGCTTCCACAAGAACCGCTGTCATCTCGGCATAGTTAACACCCATGTAGCCATCCTCCGGGTTTGTGAATACCAATTCGGGGACAACCTTTTCCACCTCCTGTGCAATAAAGCCAATTCTATTACCCATGTTGGGTTCAGACTTCCAAGTGAAATTAACACCTCGTAAGGTCATAACCTTAGCTAGAGAACCCGAAAGGGTGCTAATGTTTTCTTTAAGTCTTACATCAGAAGTTGATGAGGTAAAAGTTCCATTGGACGTGCGATTTACCACGCCAAAATATGCGCCAGAGCCAATAGTACGAGCCCTAATATTTCCATTCACATCAAGGGTTTCGGTAGGGTCAGTTGCATTGATAGCAAGCCTTCTATTATCAAACTCCCCCCAAATAAGAGGGATTGCAACCTGTGAGTTATCAATGATTAATCTATTTGACACCGTTTGAAAGTAGGCATAACCTACTTTATACCCCATAATTATATTGTTTGAGCCTGTATTGCTCCACCCTGCAGAGTTACCAATAAAGATGTTCTTATTGCCATCATTCATGGCTCCGGCATTTGTTCCAATTATAACGTTTTCGGCACCCGTTGTTAGCGACGCCCCAGCACCTCCACCAATAATGATTTGTTGAGATCCTGTGGTAATACTATGGCCTGCCCAGCGCCCCAATATGATGTTGAAAAATCCTGTTGTATTATTTAAACCAGCTTCGGTTCCAATAAATATATTCTGACTGCTTTCGTTCTTATAGCCTGCTTTGCTGCCAATTGCAATATTATTTTGACCAGTTACACATGAGTAACCAGCCAAATCACCGAGGTATACATTATTATTACTATTATTATTTCTACCAGCGGCATATCCAATAAAAATATTTTTGTAAGCATTAATGCTAACTGTAGCATAACCAGTACTATCGCCAATAAAAACGTTATGATGTAAGTTTGTTCCTGAGTAACCTGCTGCTTGACCTAATGAGATATTGTTATAGCCTGTTATATTGTTTCGGCTTGCATTATATCCAATTGCAATGTTTGATGAACCTGATGTATTGCTTGATCCACTTTCGTTTCCAAGAAAAACGTTGTTACTTCCTGTTGTATTTGCTCTACCTGCATAATAGCCCATGAAGGCATTGTTTGTGCCCGATGAATTAAACCGACCACTCTCATTCCCAATAAATACATTATTGCTAGCGTTGTTAGCATAACCAGCCAGATTACCAAGAAATACGTTGGATGCTCCAGTTGTATTGTTGTAACCCGCCTGGTTGCCCATAAATACGTTGCTTGCCCCGGTGGTGTTGCTGCGACCCGCATAATAACCCATAAAGGCATTGTTGGTTCCACTAACATTGTAGCGTCCAGCTTCGTTACCAAGGAAAACGTTGTTGCTGGCATTATTGGTGTACCCTGCAAGATTGCCAAGGAACACATTGCTACCACCGGTGGTGTTGGTGTACCCAGCTTGGTTGCCCACAAATACATTGCTCGTTCCGGTGGTGTTCGAGTGCCCAGCTTTATATCCCAAAAAGGTATTAAAGTAGCCCACTGTATTTAGCATTCCTGATTCATATCCCATAAACGAGTTGTATTTGCCTAGATTACCAGCACCTCCGGTAGTATTTTTCCCTGCATCATGTCCAATAAAGTAATTGTCAGGGGTAAGATCTAAAAAGTTTGAAGGGCTCTCTTTTATTTGGTCGGAAAATCCTCCCACGGCAAAGCCGCCTCGGTTACCCTTTTTATTCTGGGTATCAATGTATATTCGGGCACTATCGGGGGTAATAAAGAGTAGGTCTTGTGGCTGAAGTTTGGTCTGATCGGAAAATCCTCCTACAGCAAAACCGCCGCGGTTCCCCTTAATATTTTGTTGGCTCCTGATGCTAACCCTAACACTGTCGGGTGTTACCCTAAAGTACTCTGTTCCGGTTTCCTTAGTCTGATCGGAGAAACCTCCCACGGCAAAGCCTCCGCGGTTCCCCTTACCCGTATCGTCAACGTACATCCTAACGCCACTCTCGTAAACAGCAAATACAATCTTTCCCAAGCTGTTGCGCACAACAAAAATCGGCTCTTCAAAGGGAGTGGCTTGATTTATCTCTATTATATCCCCAATCAGTTTTCCGTTGGCTTTAATATTCCCCATCACCTCAAGTTTCTCGGTGGGGGTAACGGTGCCAATCCCCACATTGGCATTGGCATTAAAGATGTTGCTGTTGGCCACCCAACCCGTTCCATCGTGATTAAGGGTTTGCCCTGTGGTGCCAGCAACCAGAGGCCCTTCAGGCCCTATTTCACCTTGAGGTCCTATAGATCCCTGAATCCCTTGAGGTCCTTGTTCGCCTTGGGGCCCTATAGGTCCCTGCTCACCCTGAGGCCCAACTGGGCCTTGCTGACCCGATGCGGCATACAGTGCATACGGCACGGGGTAGAGTACACTCTGCCCAAGGGTCGAGAAATCGGCTGCTCCATCAAGCTTAATCTCTGCCTTTAGGGTTATGTTGCCATTCTCCCAAGGGACGCCAGAAAGTGTTCCGTAGGTTACGGCTCCGTCGCCTATAACAATTGAGATAAGGCCAAACTGGTTGGTGGTTAAATCGTGTACCTCGGTAAAGTGGACTGTCCCTCCGCTGGTCGATTCAAGGGTTATCCTCAGGTTTAAGGATTCCTCTGCCAAGGGAGTTCCCTCAGCATTTCGAACTTCAGCTTGATACTTAAAGCCCTGCTGTATTTGTCCGTAGCCCAGCAGAAAAACCAGCTGGAGCATTGCAAAAATGATAATTCTTTTCATAGGTTTGTTGGAATTAGGTTAGTCTATTTTGTTCTATTAGGCTATAAAAGAAATGTGTAGCCATTAAACTCTTTTGTAAAAAGAGGAGTTACAATCACATGAATAAACAATTCACGATTATAATATGTTCAAACGTTAGTTTAAATATATTTATTTACCATAAGATAATTGGGATATGATTTTCCTAGGAATTGGGACATAATAAGTTATGCAATTTGGAATTCCCAAATGAAGATAGAATTGGACTGTAAAAGGAATAAGCAGGAGGGGGCTACTTAGCCGAAATCGATTTATTGTAGTGCTTGCTTGTGTTGGTTATAAAAAGTGTTAAGGCTATTAGGATAACGAGGGCAAAAAGGCTAAAGGTTCTACTAAAACCAAATGCTTGCGATAAAGCTCCCGTTCCCATCATTCCAAAGCCTATACCCAAATCAAAGGCAGTAAAAAATGTAGAGTTTGCAGCTCCTCGTCGAGTGCTATCGGCCATATTGTTTACCATAGTTTGAAATGTGGGCATTATTACACCAAACCCTAATCCCAATACAGCTGCAGCAATGTGGTATCCCAAAGAATTATTCATCAGGCCAAGTATGGGGAATCCGATAAGAAGTAGAACCATCCCAATAATAAGTATCTGCTTAGGTCCGCTTGAGTCAATAATCTTGCCGCTAAATACCCTCGATAAGCCAATTCCAATTGATAGAATGATAAAGAATAGTCCGCTATTGTTTACCCCAATCTCCTTGCCGTAAAGTGCTATAAATGAGATAACGCCACCATAGGTAAACATAACAATCATCGCGTTAATTGCCACAGGGATTGATGTTTTCTCAATTAACTCTTTAGCCGTAAATTTTCGCACATGTGTTCTGGTAAATTTCGGGAAGCGAATGGTTGATGCAAGTATTACCCCAACAACTGAAATTGCTATGGCTGATGAGAACAGCAGCATATACCTTGATTCTCCGGCAATTAGAATGGCAATTGATGGCCCCAAGGCCATACCTATGGTCATAGACAGTCCAAAGATTCCAATGCCTTCACCTCGTCGTTTAGGCGGTATAATATCAACGGCAATTGTTGAGCCTGTTGTAGTGAGAACTCCCCAGGTTAAACCGTGAACAAATCGGAGAAGCATAAACGATAAAACGGTTAATGCTATTGGATACCCTATAAAAATTAGTGAGAATAGGGTAAAAGCCGATAAATAAATCAGCCTTCGCCCATAGGTATCTATTGCCCATCCAGCAATTAGGCGTATAACAAGGGCTGCAATGGTGTAAAAAGAGAGTATAATGCCAACTTCGGATTTTGTTGCGCCAATTTTATCTACTAAATATATGGGCAGTATTGGTAGCATAAAGTAGAAAGCAATGGCCATAAGCAGATTGGCTGTTGCAAGAAAAACAAAACTCCTTGTCCATAAAGGCTTGTTATTGTGTTTGTCGATATTCATATTCCGCCATTTTAATGAGTTTGTAAAGATCGTTAAAATTTTTCTTCTGGAAAATTTGCAAATAACAATAAAATACTATTGGTTTGTATCGTTAAAATAAATTAATAATGAGTCTTTCAATCTACACCATGCATCATCTTCATCATTCACTACCCAGCGAATGGTGGCCTGCTATTGGTATAGGTTAATAGGATAAGATACTATAAAACTTACAAAGTCAGGGGAACTACCGTTCAAAGGTAGTTCCCCTGACTTTTTTTTGTTTAACCCTAATCAAACTTTTAATAATGAGCAACGAGAAATTAACACTAGCAATTCAAAAGAGCGGACGCCTAAGCGAGGGCTCAATCGACCTGCTAAAGCTATGCGGAATAAAGGTAAGCAATGGGGGCAACCATTTGAAGGCCTTGGCAGAAGGGTTTCCACTAGAGATACTGCTTTTACGCGACGATGATATTCCACAGTACGTGGCCGATGGTGTGGCCGATATCGGAATTTTGGGAATGAACGAGGTTCTTGAGAAAAAGAAAGACGTGGAGGTTGTTCGCAACTTGGGCTTTTCAAAATGCCGCTTATCGGTAGCTGTTCCAAAATCGGTTGAATACACGGGTATTAATTACCTACGGGGCAAGCGTATAGCCACATCGTACCCAGTAATTCTTAAAGATTTTTTGACAAAAAACAACATTCAGGCCGAGATACACACCATTAGCGGATCGGTGGAGATTGCCCCAAGTATTGGCCTAGCCGATGTAATTTTCGAGATTGTAAGTAGCGGCGGAACACTGCTTAGCAATGGACTAAATGAGGTTGATATTATTATGCGCAGCGAGGCGGTACTCATATCCAATCCTAACCTTAATGCAGAAAAAAAGAAGTTGTTAAGCAAACTGCTATTCCGTATTGAGGCAGTTCAGAAAGCCAGGCGCAATAAGTACATTCTACTTAATGCGCCAGAGAATAAACTCGATAGCATAATCAAACTAATACCCGGAATGCAAAGCCCAACCATACTGCCTTTAGCAGAAAAAGGCTGGTGTTCATTGCACTCAGTTATTAGCGAAGACGACTTTTGGGATGTTATTGATAACCTAAAAGAGGCTGGTGCCGAGGGAATATTGGTAGTGCCTATTGAAAAGATGGTGCTATAAAGAGTAATCAAATTAAAATGAATAATACTTCACTAAAAAAATAATTACAATGATAAATCTAGATTTTGACAAGCTAAATGGGCTAATCCCTGCCGTTGTTCAGGATGCCTCAACCGACAAAGTGCTAATGGTAGGCTTTATGAACCGGGAAGCCCTTGAGAAAACCCGCCAAACGGGAATGGTTACATTCTTTAGTCGTACCCGCCGCCAAATATGGACCAAAGGCGAAACCTCACGAAACTACCTAAGGGTAAAGGATATAATACCCGATTGCGATGGCGATACGCTACTTGTAAAAGCACTACCCGATGGACCTGTTTGCCACTTGGGTTACGATACCTGCTTTAACGAGATAAATGAGGGTAATTTGAGTTTTCTAACTACTCTGCAAGATATTATCGAACAGCGCAAGGATGAACAACCTGAAAGTAGTTACACTGCAAAACTGTTCAATTCAGGCGTTAAGCGTATTGCAAAAAAGGTTGGCGAAGAGGCTGTGGAGCTAATTCTTGAAGCTGAAAACCCCGATGATGAAAGATTCCTGAGCGAAGCAGCCGATTTGATGTACCACTTACAGGTACTACTTGCTGCCCGTAAACTCAGTTTAACCGATGTAGCCAGTACTCTAAGGCAAAGGCACAGTAAAAATGCCAATCCAATAACCCAAGAAGAGGAGTTTAAAAGAGGTGAGAAGCAGTGGGGAAAATAAGAAGTTATGAGTTACAAGTTATAGTCTTCGGCTACGCTCAGCCTGACAGTCACCCTGAGCGACTTGTGCTGAGCCTGCCGAAGTAAGTTGAAGGTAAGTCAAAGGGAGTAAGTAAAACAAGTAAACGACACTGCCATTTATCAGTGAAAATCTGTAAAATCAGTGTCATCAGTGTTCAATACAAACAGAATTAATGAAAATACTAAAATATCCCACGCCAAAGCAATTATTAGTTGTACTTGCACGGCCTTTGCAAAACGACCCTGAAACAAAGCAAAGGGTAAGCCTTATTATTGATGATGTTCGGCAAAATGGCGATGTCGCTCTATTTAAATTAAATCGTGAGATTGACGGGTACAGTTCTAATGTGTTGGAAATTCCAAGAACTGCTCTTAGCGAAGCAAAAAAGGACGTTTCTGATGATTTAAAAGATTCTATTAGGCTTGCCATTGATAATATTGAAAAATTTCACTCAGTGCAAAGACCTACGGATACTTTAGTGGAAACTATGCCCAGGGTAAGGTGTGGCATACGTTTTAAGGCACTAGAAAGGGTTGGACTATACATTCCAGGGGGAACGGCACCACTACTCAGTACAGTGCTTATGCTTGCCGTTCCGGCAAAAGTGGCTGGTTGTAAAGAGTTGATTATTTGTACTCCGCCCAATCCAACCGCTGAACTGCTTTATGCGCTTAGCCTTTTTGATGCTCGTGTGTTTACTGTGGGTGGAGCGCAAGCAATTGCCGCAATGGCATTTGGAACGGAAACAGTGCCACGGGTCGATAAGATTTTTGGTCCAGGAAACCGATATGTAACCGAAGCAAAGGTTCAGGTATCTGCCATGGGTATTCCCTTTGATATGCCCGCAGGGCCCTCGGAAGTACTGGTTATTGCAGACGAAACGGCAAATCCCTCGTTTGTAGCAGCCGATTTACTATCGCAGGCCGAGCACGGAACGGATAGTCAGGTTATGCTCGTGTGTAACAGTCAGAAAATCATTGACCTTACACTACAAGAACTAAACCAACAGATTGAAACACTTCCACGTAAAAACATCGCCTTAAAATGCCTTGAGAATAGCACGGCCATACTTGTAAATAGTTTGGATGAAGCCATGTGCATAAGTAATAGCTATGCACCCGAGCACCTTATTCTTGCTGTTGATAGGCCCAATGAGCTTGCCGAAAAGGTTGTTAATGCGGGCTCGGTTTTTATGGGGCACTATACACCTGAGTCGGTTGGCGATTACACCAGTGGCACTAATCACACTTTACCCACATCGGGCTTTGCCCGAAGTTGGAGCGGAGTAAATTTGCTGAGTTTTATGAAAACCATTATTTTTCAGGAACTTACAAAGGAAGGACTTGCAGGCCTTGCCAAAGCCACAACAACGCTTGCCCGCGCCGAAGGACTTGAG
Source organism: Bacteroidales bacterium UBA5349 (assembly GCA_002410065.1). GTDB lineage: Bacteria > Bacteroidota > Bacteroidia > Bacteroidales > Tenuifilaceae > Perlabentimonas. The sequence continues at coordinate 230,278 of DHQB01000009.1, forward strand.
GCACACGCCAGAGCCGTAGAGCAAAGGATTAACGGCTCTCTGTTGGAGGTTGGCAATACGGCAACGATTGGTAAAGTTCAATCGAAAGTGAGAAGTATTCTTCGTCCCAATATCCAGAATCTAAAACCATATTCTTCGGCACGCGATGAGTTTGAGGGCGAGGCATCCATTTGGCTCGATGCCAATGAGAGTCCAATTCCTTTGCCAAACCTTACTGAGGGTATTAACCGTTATCCTGACCCGCTGCAACGTGAACTAAAAAAGAGTATTGCCACGATTAAAGGGACTAATGAGAACCAGATATTTATTGGCAATGGCAGCGACGAGGCAATTGACCTACTTTTTCGCTGTTTCTGCAATCCAACTGCGGATAAGGTTCTGGTTTTTCCGCCAACCTACGGCATGTATGGCGTTTGCGCAGCGGTTAATGATATTGAGGTGATTGAATCGATGCTTGATGAGGTGTTTAATATCAACCTAAAGGATTTTGAGGAGAAGCAAAGGCTAAAACCAAAACTCACATTTATATGCAATCCCAATAACCCAACGGGGAATGTTCAAAATGCTGAAGTAATTAGGCAGGTATTAGATAATTCGGAGGGAATTGTTGTTGTTGATGAGGCTTATGTTGATTATTGCCCTGAGCATTCGGTACTTAATTGGCTTAACCTCTATCCAAATCTAGTCGTTCTACAAACGCTATCGAAGGCATGGGGATTGGCTGGAGCAAGGGTAGGGCTAGCATTTGCATCGCCCGAAATTATTTCGGTGATGAATAAGATTAAATTTCCTTATAATGTTGGCAAACCGTCAATCGACATTGCATCTAAAGCACTAAATAGTAAAGAGATAATGCGACAAAGGGTTGATGAAATTATTTTAAACAGAGAGATGTTGGTCAATGCGCTTACTAGAGTATCAGCAGCAGAAATAATTTACCCCTCTGAGACAAACTTTCTACTTGTAAAATTTAGTAATCCAAAGGGAATCTACAACTTACTTGCCCAAAACGGTATTGTGGTCCGCGATAGGAGCAATCAGCCTGGATGTAAAGGATGTTTGAGGATTACTGTGGGAACTAAGAATGAAGTGAAAAAGTTTATTGATGTACTGAAACAGATTTAATCACGTCATTGCGAACCCGACGTTTTTTGTCGGGCGAAGCAATCTGTTTGAGAAAGATTGCTTGGCCGTCAGTTGGCGGATTGCAATGACGAGAAAAATGAATACGACAATGAAAAAATTACTAATTATTGACCGCGATGGAACGCTTATAAAAGAGCCACCTGTGGATTATCAAATTGACTCGTTCGAAAAGTTAGAGCTAATGCCTGGGGCAATACGATGGCTTGGAAAAATAGCCCGTGAGATGGATTACGAGTTTATAATGGCCACAAATCAAGATGGATTGGGAACCAGTTCATTTCCAGAGGATACATTTTGGGGACCACACAATTTACTGATGAAAACTCTTGAGGGCGAGGGAATTGTTTTTAGCAATATTCTTATCGACCGCTCGTTTGACGAGGATAACTCGCCCAATCGAAAGCCCCGCACGGGAATGTTTAGTAAATACCTCGATGGTAGCTACGACTTAGAAAACTCGTTCGTAATTGGCGACAGGTTAACAGATGTGGAGCTGGCTAAAAATCTTGGTGCTAAATCGATACTTATTGGGAATGCTGAAGGGGGCAATGCAGATTATTGCGTAGCTAACTGGGAGGCTATTTACCAAGCAGTAAAGCCATTACGTAGAGCAACCGTAACCCGTAAAACCAACGAAACAGATATCACCATAACCGTTGATTTGGATAATAAACTGGAGGGTGGAATTAACACTGGCGTGGGTTTTCTCGACCATATGATTGAGCAAATTGACCGACACGCTGGAATTGGTGTTTCCGTAAATTGCATTGGTGATTTGCATGTAGATGAGCACCATACCGTTGAGGATATAGCAATTGCCCTTGGCGAAGCCATTAAAAAGGCATTGGGGAATAAAGTGGGTATTGGGCGCTATGGTTTTGCACTGCCCATGGACGATTGTGAGGCAAAAGTACTGCTCGACCTAGGAGGTAGACCCTACTTTAAATGGGAGGCAAAATTTAAGCGCGAAAAGATTGGCGATATGGCCACCGAACTAATTCCTCATTTTTTTCAATCGCTATCGTTTAGCCTAGCAGCAAATTTGCACTTAAAAGCAAAAGGTGATAACGAACACCATAAGGTTGAAGCACTATTCAAAGCATTCGCAAGGTGCTTACGACAAGCTGTGCGCATAGAGGGGAATGAATTACCTAGTACTAAGGGGGTTATTTAATGGTTATGGGTTGCGAGTTGCGAGTTGCGGGTTATGGCTTTAAGCGTTAATCTGACAGCAATAGAGAGAGCAAGTAACATAAAAATCAAAAACAGTGAATAAGGTTGCAATACTATCATACGGTGCAGGAAATGTAGCTTCGATGCAAAATGCACTGGAGCGGTTGGGTGTAAATTCATTTACCTCGGACAAACCCGGTGAGCTAATGAAAGCCGATAGGCTAATTTTTCCTGGTGTTGGGCACGCCACCCATGCAATGGATATTATTAACCGTAAGGGGCTTGATAGCGTTCTTAAATCATTTAAACGCCCCATTCTAGGAATCTGTTTGGGTATGCAGCTCATGGGAAAATTATCGGAAGAAGGCTCAACGCTAGGACTGGGTTTAATGGATTTTAATGTTAAGCTATTTAGAATTCCCGAGAAAGTTCCGCATATGGGTTGGAACAGCATAGAAATAACTGAAAACCCTTTGCTTAAGGGTATTTCTAACGGTTCGTATTTCTACTTTGTACATAGCTACTATGCCGAAATGTGTAGCGACATAATTGCAACATGTAATTACTCAATCCTATTTACCGCTGCTGTAGCTAAAGGCAATTGTTTTGGCGTACAGTTTCACCCCGAGAAAAGCGGCGACGCAGGCATAGAAGTGCTAAGGAATTTTATTGAAATTTAATTGAGACATAAATTGTTGATACCAATTAATAAAAACTTAATATGAAACTAATACCAGCCATTGACCTGATAGATAGTAAATGCGTACGCCTTTTTAAGGGCGATTATAGCGCGAAAACCATTTATAACGAAAATCCTGTTGATCAGGCTAAAGCCTTTGCTGATGCAGGTATAGAGAAATTACATCTAGTTGACCTATCGGGAGCAAAAGCAGGTCACCCGTTGCACCTAAAGATACTTGAGGAAATAGCTCATAGCACGAATTTAAAGGTTGATTTTGGAGGTGGAATACGAAACCAGCGAAGTCTAGAAGATAGCCTAAACTGCGGAGCCGCACAGGTAAATTTGGGTACCATACTTATTCATCAACCCGAAATTGCCTCGTTATGGATTCAACAGTTTGGAGCAGAAAAACTTATCGCCTCAGTTGATGTGCTAAACAGAAAGGTAAAAGTATCGGGATGGCAAAAGGAAACGGGGATTGAAATAGAAACTGCTGTTCAGAAGCTGATGGAGGATGGATTTATCCATTTTACCATAACCGATATTGACCGTGACGGAACTCTTGGTGAACCAGCCTTTGACCTTTACCTAGAGATAATTGCAACATTCCCCAACATAAAGTTAAATGCCAGCGGAGGAGTTTCGGCACAGGAGCAATTGAGCATCTTAGAGTCAATTGGCTGCGATGGAGCCATTGTTGGTAAAGCAATTTACGAGGGAAGGATTATAATATAACTCTTTTGGCTTTTAGCCTTTTGCTTTTAGTTCTTAACTTTTAACTTTTCAACTTTCTATCTTTTTAACTTTCTACCTTTTTAACTTTTAACTTTTAACTTTCAACTTTTAACTTTTAACTTTTAACTTTTAACTTTTTAACTAACGTATGCTAACAAAACGAATTATCCCTTGTCTCGATGTTAAGAATGGACGAACCGTTAAAGGTATTAACTTCCAAAACTTGCAAGATGCAGGCGACCCAGTAGAACTTGCACGACTATACTCGGCACAAGGCGCCGATGAGCTTACCATGCTTGATATTACCGCTACTCTCGAAGGGCGACAAACCTTTGTACAGGTAGTTACCGAGGTGGCCAAAGCCATAAATATTCCCTTTACCGTTGGCGGTGGTATTGGCACGGCCAAACAGGTCGAAATGCTTCTGTCGGCAGGTGCCGATAAGGTATCGGTTAATACATCGGCAATTGTAAACCCCAAGCTAATTGCTGAGTTAGCACAGCAATTTGGCTCGCAGTGCGTAGTGGTTGCCATTGATACCCGATTAACCGAAAACGGGTGGGAAGTAGTAAGCCATGCAGGTACAAAACTCACTGGTCTTTTGGCAGTTGATTGGGCAAAGGAATGCTGTAACTTGGGTGCAGGAGAAATACTGCTTACCTCCTTCTCATCCGATGGCACACGCCAAGGGTTTGCCATAGATGTTACACTCAGTGTAACTGAGGCAGTAAGTATTCCCGTAATTGCATCGGGCGGAGCGGGTAACGCTCAGCATTTTGTTGATGTTTTAACTACTGGCAAAGCCGATGCCGCACTAGCAGCTGGAGTTTTTCACTATGGGCTTGTTTCCATTGCCGAGGTAAAAGCAAAACTTGAAGAGGCTGGTATTAGTGTAAGAATTTAATTTGCTTGGGTTTGCACTAAAGTTTTGATTTATCTCAACTAAAACAAACATTTCTCGACGTTAAATCCTCGTTTTTTTGCTGATATGCAGAAAGTATCAACTAAGAAATGAGGTTTTCCTCATCCATTTCTGAAAAATACATCTAGAACCACCTTGGATTTTTGCTCTAATTTTGTACCAGAAAATAACAATAAAAACATAATACAAAGAAATCACAATGGGAGCAATAACAATTCAATCAGTAATACTGGCAGGTCCAGTTAGTTTTACAATCATGTATATTTTAATGCGAACTCTATTTAAGAACTCAGTTCTTTATAAAATTGGATTTGCAACTGGGTCGGCCATTGTGCTAATAGCTTTCGTTACTAGCGTTCAGTCAAAACTTGGTCCTATTCATAATGTATGGGCTTTCCCTCTTAATATTGCTATGGGTGTTTCAGCATACGTTTATGTGGCAAGGGTACTAAAAAAGCCTTTGGATAGTATTATTCGGAATGTTAATGAATTAAGCGAAGGAAATCTGAATACTAAGATAGACAAGTCCTATTTAACAAGAGATGATGAGATTGGAACACTTGCACAATCAATAACTAAACTAACAGAGCAACTCTCTGCTGTTGTTTCTCAAATCTCATTGGGTGCCAACCAGCTGGCCACTGCTGCAGAGGAACTCAATTCTAGCTCTCAGGAGTTATCGATGGGTGCAAATCAGCAGGCTTCATCGGTTGAAGAGGTTTCATCATCAATGGAAGAGATGGCATCGAATATCGATCAAAATAACGATAACGCTCAGCAAACAAATACAATTGCAAAAAGCGTTTATCAAACAATAACTAAAGTTGAAGAAGCCTCGCAGAAGAGCGTTAAAGTAGTTAGGGATATTGCCAACAAGATTAGTATCATAACCGATATTGCATTCCAAACAAACCTATTGGCACTCAACGCTGCTGTAGAGGCAGCACGTGCAGGCGATCAGGGTAGGGGTTTTGCAGTGGTTGCTGCTGAGGTGCGTAAACTGGCTGAAAGGAGTAGAATTGCTGCAAACGAAATTAACGACATTTCTAAATCTAGTTTAAGCATTACCGAGGAATCTGGTAGCCTGCTTAAAGGTATAATTCCTGATGTTAGCAAAACTGCCAAACTTGTTGAAGAAATTGCTGCAGCAAGCAGCGAGCAACGCCATGGAGCAACACAGATAAATTCAGCTGTTCAACAGCTAAATGGGGTAACACAGCAGAATGCATTAGCTAGCGAACAACTGGCATCGAGCGCCGAGGAACTTACTGCTCAATCGGAAATCCTTATTGAAGCCATATCGTTTTTTGAATTAGCAAAATAGGCAATCACAAGACTCAAAAAAACAAGAAAAAATGACTCTTCAAAGCTACAGAGTACTTATTGTTGACGATAACATAATCTTTGCCAATACCTTATCCGCTTTAGTTCGAGTAACACTAGGCAACAGATTATCAGCTATAACCCTTGCTATCAATGGGGAAGATGCGGTTGAAAAGGCCTTAAATGATAATAACTATGACGTTATTTTTATGGATGTAAACATGCCCAAAATGGATGGTGTTACGGCAGCTCAAATTATAAATAGACGCTTATATCGGCAAACCAGAATTGTAGCCATTTCGTTCCTAAAGGACATGAACACAGTAACAAGGATGATTGAGGCTGGAGCGGAAACCTTTCTTTATAAAGATAATCTTACCGTAGAATCAATAGAGGAGATTTTTAATTAGAAGATTATAGGTTTACAAGGTTATTTTTTATTGCATAAACAGCTAGGGCAGTTGAATTCGGTGAGTTTGTTTTATCGAGTAATTCTGCCCTGTGCTTTTCAATTGTACTAACACTTAAAAATAGTTTATCGGCAATTTCTGTTGTTGAAAGCCCTTTACATATTAGTGCTAACACTTCTTTCTCCCGTTTGCTAAACTGAAGCAAAGGTTCATCTTTTCTGGTGCGGAGCAATTTTAGCAGTAATTCCTGTGAGAAATATGGACGACCATCCAGAACAGACTCAATAGCCCTTTCAAGTTCATCGTAGCTCGACTCTTTAAGCAAAAAACCATGAACTCCCAGTTTAACAATGGAATCATAGTATTGAATGTCATCGTGCATGGATAGTATTATGATTTTAACATCTGGGCAAATTCGAAGCGCCTCTTTTGAAGCCTCAATGCCATCCATTTTTGGCATATTAATATCCATTAGAATTAAATCTACGTTACAACTACTGAGCATAGGCATTAGCTCTTGCCCATTAGATGCTTCTCCAATGAGTTCAATGTTAACCATCTCTTTTAAAAGAGCCTTTATCCCCTCGCGAAGAATACGATGATCGTCAACAATAATCGTTCTTATCATATAGTAATTCGTTTTATACACTAATTTTTGTTTCAAAGCTAAACCCATTGCCTAGTTCACTATACATGGAATATGTAGCGCCTAATGTTTTTAGCCTGTTTGATATGTTAAGCAATCCTATACCCGTTTCACCGCTGTTCATTTTAGACTCAAGACTAAAACCAATACCGTCATCCCTATACTTCATTTGAAACCAATTATCGTCTCTCTGCATACTAATCCATACCGATTTGGCATTTGCGTATTTTAATGTATTGTTTATCAACTCTTTAATTATGCGATAACAAATCATTTCAATAAACAAGGGTAACCTGATATCCCCAATATTCTCATCGAAATGGAATTCCACTAAATTTTTGCTACGCTCAATAAACGTGCTTGTTGTGTAAACCAAACCATAGTTGTTTAGTGCATGTGGGCTAATATTATTGGAGACCTCGCGTACACTTGCGATTGCATCCTTGAGTATCGACTCAATGTTTTGAAAAATCCCATCCTTATTCTCGGTCTCGTCTCTTTTTAGTAGCGATAGATACATATTTATACTTGACAAAAGTGGGCCAACATCATCGTGGAGATTTCCTGCGAGTTTAAGTCTTTCTTTTTCCTCGGTATCAACTATAGCCTTTAATTTTTCTTGTTCAAATTGCTTATGCTCAGTAATATCGTGAATAATAACTTGTTGTATCTTTTTTTCAGTGTCATCATAGCTATTAACGCTAACTGATGTGTAGAATAGTTTATCTTTAGCAGTAGATAAAAGTTCACACTCTGTTTTAGCACTTCCATTGGCAATAGCCTCATCTATAAGTTGGGTGAACTTTTCCTCCGAGTTAGTGCCATCAATCTGTTCAAAAGGGCAAAATTCAACAATGTCTTTTCCTATCAACGAATCCTTATTCTCTCCTAAAAATTCTATTGCACAATCGTTGGCATCAATAATTATCCTTTTAGAAACTAGCAAAATAGCATCATTGGCATTAACAAAAAGTGATCGGTATTTCTGCTCACTCTCCTTAAGTATTTGCTCCATTTCCTTGCGTGGGCCTATGTTAGAGTGTGTTCCCACTAGACGTATTGCTTTCCCGTCCTTATCTCTTTCAACTACTTTTCCTTTAGTTTGAAGCCAATTTATGGCTCCTTTCGTGTTCTTAATCCTGTACTCAATATTAATGTCAGGGGTTAAACCATTTAAGTGATCTTCAATATTTTGGTTCACTTTAGGGAGATCAACATCATAAATAATCTTTTTCCATTCCCTAACCCCTTTGGCAAGGTTTTTTGGAGCAAAGGGTAATACTTCGGCATACTGATGACTTATAAAATTGTTTTTATTCAATAAATTAATATCCCAAACTACTTCACTTACAGCACTTAGCGCAAGTTTTTGACGTTCTTCACTAACAGACAACTCTCTGTTTACTCGTTCAAAGTTTTTATGAACTAATCCCAGTGTAACAAGTGCAATGGATGTTAAACTAGTATAAAAAACACCTCGTAAGAGCCAATGAGAGGTTGAATGGGAAAGGGAATTAAAATCCCAGGAAAAAACAACCCACTGGTAATGAATGCATATTATTGCAATAATTATAGCTAATAATGAGAAGCCAAGAGATAAAAATCCATAACGTATTCCAAAAAGTGTGGTTGCAATAATTATGGTAAAAAACATCATAAAAAGACCCAATCCCCAGAGACCCCATGTATAAAGTGAGATTAAACTCAAGAAAAATACATATAGCAACAAAAAGAAAGTCCTCCATTTATAGTTGGTACGAGAACGTGTTAAGTAGGCTAGAATAAGAATGACTGCAAATAGAATATCAACAATAAAAAGTATTCTAACCCCCATGGTGAAAATCCTATAACCTGAAGCAATTGCTGCTGGAATTGAAACTATCATGCCAATTAGCAGCATGGTATCCATTATTTTGTAGCGAGCCGATTCAAAACTGCTATTTAGTTCCATAACCCAATTTATAAGATGCAAATTTAGCAATTATAGGGTTATATATAATTTTAGTTGCCTGAGCAATCATTAATAACCGATATAGTTGACAAAGTATCATCAAAAACTATTTGAATGCTGCAAAATAGCATGCAGAAATACATAGAGGCTGTTACTTATTTTGCTATTTTTGCGCCCTAAAAACATCATTTCAATGGTATTACACACAGAGGTAAAAAGGCGAAGAACATTTGCAATTATTAGCCACCCCGATGCAGGTAAAACAACCCTTACTGAAAAACTACTGTTATACGGTGGGGCAATCCACGTGGCTGGCGCGGTTAAGAGCAACAAGATAAAAAAAGGGGCTACTTCGGATTTTATGGAGATTGAGCGTCAAAGGGGGATATCGGTGGCTACCTCGGTAATGGGATTTGAGTACAAAGGCATTAAGATTAATATATTAGATACACCCGGTCACGAAGATTTTGCAGAGGACACCTACCGTACGTTAACTGCAGTAGATAGTGTAATTATTGTTATTGATTGCGCAAAAGGCGTTGAGGGCCAAACCCGAAAGTTAATGGAGGTTTGCCGTATGCGCAACACTCCAGTAATTGTGTTTGTAAACAAACTCGACCGGGATGGTAAAGATCCATTCGACATACTTGATGAGGTTGAGGAGGAACTGGGTATAAGGGTAAAACCTTTGAGCTGGCCAATAAGCATGGGTTCCACTTTTCAGGGTGTTTACAATATGTTTGAGCAAAAACTTAACCTTTTTTCTCCTGACGATAAACAAACCGTTGAGTATGAGTCAATCGAAATATCAGATATAAATTCTGAAATGGTTGATAAAAATATAGGCGAATATGCCTCAGTGTTGCGCAACGACCTTGAGCTAGTGAACGGGGTTTACCCTGAATTTGATATTGAAACATATAGGTTGGGGCAAGTAGCTCCCGTTTTCTTTGGTAGCGCTCTAAATAATTTTGGGGTTCAGGAACTATTGAATTGCTTTATTGAAATTGCACCTCATCCTACCAATACAGAAACGCAAACCCGTGAGGTTTCGCCTTTTGACGAGGAACTTACAGGGTTTGTATTCAAGATTCACGCCAACATGGATCCGAACCACCGCGATAGGATTGCATTTCTGAAGATTTGCTCTGGTATTTTTGAAAGGAACAAACCATACCTTCACGTTAGGAGTGGTAAAAAAATTAAATTCTCGAGCCCAACTGCATTTATGGCCGATAAAAAGTCGATTGTTGATATGGCTTTCCCTGGTGATATTGTGGGTTTACATGATACGGGCAACTTTATAATAGGTGATACAATTACTCAAGGTGAGAATCTTAAGTTTAAGGGCATCCCAAATTTTTCTCCCGAGCTATTTAGGTATATTGAAAATGCCGATCCTATGAAATTTAAGCAGTTGGCTAAAGGAATCGATCAGCTAATGGACGAAGGTGTGGCGCAACTTTTTACTTCGAAAATTAATGGCCGAAAAATTATTGGAACAGTTGGTGCTTTACAGTTCGATGTTATTCAGTATAGACTTGAGCATGAGTATGGAGCGCTTTGTAAGTACGAAACTATAAACCTTTATAAAGCCTGTTGGATTCAGAGCAATAACGAAGCACAGCTAAAAGATTTTAGGCTCAGGAAATATGCTAATTTAGCCATAGATAAGAAGGGTAGAGAGGTTTTTATGGCCGATTCGCCATACGCACTACAAATGGCCCAAGAAAAGTTTACGGATATTGAATTCCATTTTAAATCAGAGAATTAAATAAGTTTACTTTAAGCTTTAAGAGTTTGATGAATAGAAACTTCTGATTAATAGGTGTTCTAAGTTTGCAAGTAAATTTTTGCTACAACCCTTTTAGCTAATTTATTTTTGTTAACTTTATAACTATTAAAACACCCACAAAAATTGCGTAAAGTACTAGTAATAGCCTTTTTACTCCTTACTAGTTTCTCTTTGTCTCTTCAGTCGCAAGAGGAACAAAAGTTGTTATTTACCCAACTTAATGCTGCCAAACACGATACAACAAGGGCAATCCTGCACATAAAAATTGCATCGTATTATGCTCAGGATAAACCCGATTCGTCATTTTATTGGCTCAATAAAACAAGGATACTAAAGCCATGTAATTGTTCTGCAGACTCTACTCTTACTTACTACAAAGGGTTGGCTCATAGCGAGCGGGCAAAGGTTTACATCATACAGGATTGCCATTTGCAGTGCGCATTGCAGGAGATTGATACAGCAGTAAATATTTTAACCAGTTTGCTAGAAGGTTTACCAAAACCTTGGTTAAGACAAAAAGCGCTGAAAACATTAGCCACTTCATATAGCCTTGATGGGAAGGTTAATCTTTTAAAAGGAAACCTCAAAAATTCGGTTGATTCGTATAGGCTTGCCCTAAATGCATTAGATAGTCTAGGGCACAAAGAGGGTATGGCCAAAATGAACAATAATCTTGGCGTACTCAACAGGAGATTATCGAACCATGCTCAGGCGATTGAGCATTTTCATGCAGCCCTTAACTTTTTTCAAAATAATAATGATACTGTAGCTGCAGCGGGTGTTTTAACCAATATGGGCGCTGTTAGCAACGACATAGGTGCATATGAGAAATCGTTAGAGAACTATTTTGCTGCATTAAAAATACTTGAGGAGTTTAAAGAGGAAAATTCTTTAGCTGTAACCCTCGTTAATATTGGCGGGGTACTTGTCGATTCAAAAAATATTGAACAAAGCATTCCCTACTACAATAGAGCTCTCAAGTTATTTGAGAAGCTGAATGACGAAAGGAATAAGGCGACAACTTTGCTCAGCCTTGGGGTTGCATATAAAGAGGGTGGCTTGCTGGATAGTGCTTTTCATTATTTTACTAAATCGGAATTATTATTTAAGCAGCTTAACAATCAAATGGGTAGTGCCGATGCACTGAACGAAATAGGCCAAGTGTTGCTAGCCACAAAAAATTATGCTGCTGCAAGAAGGCATTTTAATAAAGCCCTAAGCATTGCCAGCGATATTGAGTTGCACTCAGTGGTTGCAAATGTTTATTATCAATTGGCAAAGTTGGAGTTTGAACTTAGTAAGTTAGAAAAGGCTCGTCTTTACGCATCTATGTCCATCGATAGCTCAAAGAAATACGACATGTTATTGCTTCAGAAGGATGGACACGGATTGCTTTCGTCAATTTATGAGAAAATGGGAGAGATGTCCCTTTCGCTTTATCACCATAAGCAGTTTTTTGCTCTAAACGATAGTTTATATGGTTGGCATCGTGCCCATAAATTTGCCGAAATGGAGGCTGTTTATCGGTTGGAGGAAAATGAGTTAACCATAGAAAGATTACAACAAGAGAATAAACTAAAGGATGTTTCGCTGCATAATGCAGAGCTAAAAATTCTTTGGCAAAAAGCACAAACATATATTATACTTGGAGTTTTACTCTTTTTAACTGTTATTATGTACCTGCTTTATAGGCAGTTCAAACTAAATCGCAAAACAACCAGCCAACTTAGGCTCCATAATTCGGAAATTCTTCAGAAAAATGAAGAAATAACGGTTCAGAAAGAAGAAATTGAAGCACAAAGGAATGTGCTTGAGCTACAACAAGAGACGCTGCGCGATAAAAGTGAACAGCTTGAGCGCTTTAATTGGCTTATTACAGAAAGCATAGATTATGCTTCAAGCATACAGCTGGCACTGTTACCCTCTAAAGAAGTTTTTGAGTCATATTTCTCAGAGCATTTCATTATGTACTTCCCTAAGGATGTGGTTAGCGGCGACTTTTACTGGGCCTATCCTAAGGGCAACACAATAACCATTGCTCTTGGTGACTGCACTGGGCATGGCGTACCTGGCGGGTTTATGAGCATGCTAGGAATATCCGCTCTTACTGAGTTTATGGGTCGACAAATAGAGCAACCCTCTGAACTTCTTAACAATCTCAGATTACTGGTAATTGAGTCGCTCAAACAGGAAGGTATTATTGGGGAGCATCAGGAAGGAATGGACATTTCGATAATTCAGTATACTAAAGGAGATGGGTTTGTTGAGTTTGCAGGAGCTAATCAACCTTTGTGGATTCTAAAGAAGAATAGTAAGGGAGTTTATGAATTTAACGAGCAAAAAGGGGATAGGATGCCCGTATCATATCATCAAAGAATGAGGCCATTTAGCTCCTTTAGAATCGATGTTGATAAAGGCGATCAGCTATTCATATTCTCTGATGGTTATAGGCATCAACTTGGTGGTTTAAATTTTAGTGAGAAATTTGGGAAGGCTCGTTTTATTAGCCTGATCACCGAAAATGCCAACAAATCTATGGATGAGCAGAAGAACATTATAGAAGATACATTCTTTCGTTGGGTCGAGGGCAATGATCAATTGGATGATATTACCATAATTGGACTAAAAATTTAACCCTTTAAACCTGAACGCCTACAACCATTACATCGTCAATTTGCTCGCTATACCCTTGCCATTTAGCAAATGATTCGTCCATAAACTCCTTTTGTTTATCCATTGACATTCTCCGGCTCTCAATCAATAACTTCCTGAAGTTATGATACATTAATTTACGATTATTGTCGCCTCCAAACTGGTCAGCATACCCATCAGAGAATAAAAAGAATCTATCATTTGGAAGATACTTTATGATTTTAAGTGTAAACCCTTGGGCTAAACTTTCTCTCTCTCGGAAACCGATTGGAATTTTATCTCCTTTAACAACTATAATCTCTTCATCACGCAGAATGTAAACAGGGTTGTATGCCCCCGAAAACTCAATCTCATTGGTTTTATCGTTAAATATGCATACAGCAATATCCATTCCATCGCGCTGTGGATTGGCCCTATTCTCGTGTACCAAAGCATTAACTAATCTCGCCTGAAGTTCATCTAGTAGCTCGTTAGCTCGAATTGCAGGGAACTGATTCCCAATTTCAGTGAGTAGGGTAGAACCAAGCATACTTAGGAAAGCACCCGGTACACCATGCCCTGTACAATCGGCTACTGCCAGAATGGTTCTCTCATTCGTTTTGCGGAACCACCAAAAATCACCGCTTACTATGTCTCTTGGTTTATATAGCACAAACGATTGGGTAAAGTGCCGCAAAAGCAACTCTTCGTCTGGTAAAACTGCACTTTGAATTAGGCTGGCGTATTGTATGCTATCGGTAATTTTCTTGTTTTTATCCTCAATAAGCTCCTTTTGCGTAGTAATCTCTTCATTTTGGGCTCTGATTTCTTCGGCCAGTTCGCTCAGCTGATGGTTCTTTTCCAGAATATCCTTGTTGGCATTCTCTAGATTAACGTTCTTTTGCTCAATAACTACCTTTTGCAGAGCAAGCAAACTGTTCTTTTTTCTAGTGGTTAAAAGGCCAATAACCACTATTGTTAAAACTAGAAAACTGAGAACAAGCATCCAAATGGCTCGCTTCCGAATTTCAGTTTCCTTTTCAATTTCTAGTTGCTGTCGCTCTTTTTCTAGTTGGAGCAATTTAATCTCTTTCTGTCTTTGCTCTTCCTCTGCTTCGTTTTGCTTTATTTGATACTCTTTTATGGCATTTGACTGTTCTAAATTTTTGATTGTAGATTGTTGAAGGGTTGCTTGATGCTCTCGTTCAGTCAATTCAAGGGTTTGGTATGCTTTCTCCTTTTCAAGCTGTTGCAACTCTCCTTCACGCCTAAGAAGGACTATCTCCTGCTTGCGTTTTTCCGACTCTAACCGAAGTTGTTTTAGCATTAACTCCTGCATTTCCTTGTCGGCGATATATAGTTTTTGCTCTTTTTCCGTCTTCTCTAAACGAGCCAGCAGATCATCTGAACTCTTATCAGTAATACGCTGTTCAAGGGCTACAGAGTCTCTTAACTGTGAGTACTTTTCAAAATATTCTAGTGCAGCAATAGGGTCATTGCCCGCTTTTAATAGAATACTGTAGGTTTTGTAGCACTCGGCTAAAAGTGTTGGATTGCTTGATAATTTCGCCCAAATTAAAGACTCCTTACTTCGCTTTGAAGCATTGTAAAGGTCGCCCTTTTTATAATAAACCCAGGCAAGTGTATTCAGCACCTCAGCATACTGTTCAGAAGATTCATCAGGAATTAGGAAAGCCAGTGCATTTCTAAGGTTATCTACTGCTTTGGTATAGTTGTTTAGATTCTGATTGCAAACCCCGAGATTACTGTAAATATTGGCCATTAAACTATTTGATACGGCTTGCATTTTTGATGCTTCAATGGCCTTGGTGAAGAACGTCTGGGCTTCAATAAGATCATTATTCATAAAGTGCAGGTAACCAATATTGTTAAGCATTAGCATTTGACCTAATGAATCGCCTTCATTCTGCATTATTTCATGCAGTTTCTTCGAATACGTAAGGGCATTCCCAAATTCTTTGATTTCTTTACTGATAGTTAAAAGCTGATACAAAACTCTAACTATCTGTGTGTTATCAACATTTAGTTCATCTGATCTCTCAAGAAGCGTTTTGAAAGCCCACTGCGATTGGTTGTAGTTGGATGAATTATATGAGGATAGTCCAATATTTTCAAGTAAATATGTTTGAGACGAGATATTGTTGAGTTGCTCATTTCCTTCGTATGCCAAACGATAGTATTCTGATGCTTTGGTGAATACTCCTTTTGAAAAGTAGGTATCTGCCAATTCGGTTTGGATGCTTGGAATCACAGCATTTAAACTGTTCTTTTCGGCGAGGGCAATGGCTTTTAAACTGCTAGTAATTATATTATCTAAGTCGTTTTGCTGAGAGTAAAGCTTAGCCTGCAGTCTATAGCATTCAATCAGGGTCTCAGAACAAGAATCTTTTGTTGCTGTATTTATTAATTCAGCTAGAGCAGTATGCATCTCATCAAGTCTTGTATTATCCATTTGCCTATTTTCAAGACTTTTGAGTTGAGCCTTTACCTCACTGCAGCTAGCAACTGGATTAGATTCGTTTTGAGACAATGAATAGAAGGATAGAAATAACAGGTGACACAAAAGTAAAATTGCAGGAATTTTACATTTATAAAATATTGATATGTTGATATTTATGTACATCTACCTTTAGTTAAACATATAGGATAGTCCTATGGTAAAGTTTCTTCCCATTTGGGGGCTATAGGGCATACTATAATCTAAATTTGGGTAAACGAAACCGCTATACTTTTCGTTCAGAATATTTTTACCCTTAATCGTTATCATTAGGTTATCATCCAAGGTAATATTGGATGAAATATCGAGCGTAAAGAATCCATCGACATCAGAGAAAAGTTTGGAGTAGAGGGATTCAAAGGGAATAAGCACCCTAAGCCATTTGGTCATCCAAACCATATCCGTCCTTATGGAAAAGTTTTTGTGTGGCTGGGCCCATAAGCTTAATTGTCCCATATGCCTTGGCATTAGCTGTATGTTCGAAACAATAAACTCAACAAGTTCAGGGGCCTCTTCAGATTGGCGTGAGAGCGAAAGGTTAAGTTCACCGTGCATTTGGTACTTTTCCACAATATTGTTTAAGCGCATGCTGGCTTGAAACCCGTAAAGCCTCGAAACGGCCTTGGATGAATTTATGAATTTTGAGGCCCACAAACTATCGTTAGCAGCCGTAGCAAGAGGATATTTAGCCAAATCAATGGGAACTTTAGTATTTACTATCGGATTGGTTATTTCATTAAAAAAGCCCGATAGGTTTGCTGTAAAGTTTTTCCCAACTTTAAGAATAAGGCCTAATTCCAAAGATTTGTAACCCTCTGGTTTTAACGAAGAATTTGGTAGGGTTACGTATTTAATCCTGCTGGGTTCACTCACTGGTACATAAGCAAACGATCTGTATGTCATTGAAGTTGGAGGAACTTTGTAGGCCAACCCGAACGATGTAAGCCCTGATAATCTTTTGTTTAGCTTGTATTGAAGGGCTACCCTAGGATTAAAACTAGAGCCATATAACGAGTTAACATCATATCTAGTACCAACAATAAAGTTAAACTTACGGTATGTGGCAAAACCCTGAGCAAATGCAGATATGTTGTGTTGGCTAACTGGGTTATAGCCAAATTGGCCCATAATACCTTGTGACGGAAACTGTGAATCGTTAAATGGTTTGTACCATTTGCTGCTAAAAGGGGTTTCGAGATAGTTGGTAAGCGGCAGATTATCTGATATTTGATAACTTCCTCCAACCACAATCTCTGAATTGCGAGTGGGGTTAATACTGAAAAAATGTTCAGCCAGTATATCTAGCGATTGTGAGTAAAGGTAAGCCCTATCTGTTCTAAAATGGGTAAGACCCATACTAGAGGTATTATCCATTGAGTAGGAGAGAGCAGAAATGTTAGTTGAAGTTGAAAAACCTCTAATATCATAGGAATATGATAACGAAAACTGTTGGATTTTATCGGCCCAATAGTTCTGGGGATTGTCGAATCTACAGTACAATGGACTTAAGCCAAATGAGCTGTGTGTTTTTCTGTACATGGTATTGTAGGTAAACCCAACTCCCCTAAATTTCAAATTAGCTCCAATTAAATGGCCAGATGATGCTGTTACCTCGTATAGAGGTTTGCTAAGCGAACCCTGATACGATAAACCATAGTGCTGCTCAATAAACTCCTGCTCGCTTATGCCATTATTGTTTAGTATTTCGGGGGTAATATCTATTGGATTGTACAATGTACCGTTTAAATCAACCTTTATACCTTGTTGTTGCATTAAAATCAAGGGATTATAGGTTTGGGAATAACCTCTAAAGATATCTATATTAGGATGTTCCATCTTGTTAGCGTAAACAGTGTACTCCAAAATATTTCTGTTTTTGCCCGCTTTACCACCAACAGTAAAATTTGCGTAGTTATAATTTCCTTCGCCAACAAAAATATCTGCGCGTACAAAAGTTCCCTTAGTTGCCTCCTTTAGAATTATGTTGATAACGCCCGTTACAGCATCGGCACCATAAACGGCTGCAGCGGGCCCATAAATTACCTCTATGCGCTCTGCCTGCCTTATTGGGAGTTGGTGCGCTATGGGCATGCCAGCAACTACCGATGGCTTAATGGGAATATTATTTATTAGAATTTTGGCATATTGATTGCCCGGGAGTCCACGAATTTGAAAACTTTCACCATATTCTCCAGTACCCGGTTGTGAAACTCGCATTCCTGGCAAGCTCTTAAGTGCATCTGTAAGGGTGGTATACCCATTCTTTACTATTTCCTCATGGGTAATAACGTAAATTTGAAATGGTAGATCGGTTATGTATTGTGCGCTTCTACTTACCGAAACAATCTTTACAGCACCAGTATCAACAGTTGTAGCCACATTTGATGCATCAAGAGAGAAAGATCTTATTATCGAGTGATTAAGACTATCCCGTTTTTCCTGTGCCATCAAATAAGTTGCTGAAGACAGCACACCAACAAGTACTAATATTTTAATAAATCTGGTCATAAGGATTATAAATGCTGATGCAAGATATTAAAAAAAATACCTGATACATTAAAATTTCATGATTTATCTGGATGCAGATAAAAGTAGCAAAAATTTCAAAAGCACTATCTTTTCTGTACTTTTGCAATTATCACAACACTTTTTTAAATGGAACATGTAACCCTAAACCCAGCAATTGAGCAGTCTTGGAAAGAGGTATTAAAGGATGAGTTTAATAAAGAATACTTTTCTAAGCTAAAGGAGTTTCTTGTTGAAGAAAAAAAACAAAGCATTGTATATCCCCCTGGTAACCTAATTTTCAACGCTTTTAATCATACTCCTTTTAACCAAGTTAAGATTGTTATGCTTGGTCAGGATCCATACCATGGACCAAATCAAGCGCATGGCTTATGCTTTTCTGTTCCAAAGGGTGTAGCTGTTCCGCCATCGCTAGTAAACATTTTTAAAGAGATTAACAGTGATTTGGGGCTGCCCATACCTTTACATGGGAATTTAGAGAAATGGGCAAAACAAGGCGTTTTATTGCTTAATGCAACGCTTACGGTTAGGGCTCATCAGGCAGGCTCGCATCAAAAGAGAGGATGGGAGCAATTTACTGATGCAGCAATTGTAAAACTCTCAGAGCAAAGACAAAATATAATATTTATGCTTTGGGGAGCCTACGCACAGGCTAAAGCTAACTTAATTGATAACCAAAAGCATCATATACTCATGGCTCCGCACCCTTCACCACTGTCGGCCCATCGGGGATTTTTTGGGTGCAAGCATTTTTCTAAAGCCAATAAAACATTGAATGATAATGCAATGGGGGGCATTGAATGGAGTATTGATTAAACTATTAAAATGATTAAATATCATTTAAACTAAAATATGAGAATAGTAGCCGACATAGATATTCCCTACCTTAATGGTGTGTTCGAGCCATTTTCAAAAGAGGTAAAGTATTTTAAGGGTAGAGATATTGGGCAGAGTCAGATTAAGGATGCTGATATTCTTATTGTAAGAACTAGAACTATCTGCAATAAAGAGCTGTTGAGGGGCTCTAATGTTTCTGTTATTGCCACTGCAACAATAGGGACCGATCATATTGATATGGAATACTGCAATGCAAAAGGCATTAAAGTTTATAGCGCTCCGGGTTGCAATGCTGGCGGGGTTGTTCAGTGGGTGCTATCGGCAATCTTCTCCCTGTTAAAAAAGGCGGATTATACCGATTTAAACTCCTTAACACTAGGTATAATTGGGGTTGGAAACATTGGTCAACGTTTAGCTGTATCTGCAAAAGCGCTAGGTTTTAATGTTTTACAGTGCGATCCTCCAAGAGAAGAAGCAGAAGGTAGTCGCCATTTTGTATCCCTTAATCAGATTGCTAGCCAAAGCGATATAGTATCGCTGCATGTTCCGTTGACGTTTAAAGGCAGCTCTAAAACCCACCAAATGATAAGCGGTGAGTTTTTATCGAAATTAAAACCAAATACAATATTGCTGAATAGCTCTAGGGGCGGGGTTATTAATGAAAATCAGTTAGTAAAACAACTATTATCTAAAAACTTATTGGTTGGCCTAGATGTGTGGGAGAATGAACCTCATTTAAATGCAGAACTTCTAAGAAAAGTTAATATTGCAACTCCCCACATAGCAGGCTATAGTCTTGAGGGTAAAGTTAATGCTACCCGATTGGTTGTTGAATCACTATCCACACATTTTGGGTTAAATATCATCAGCACTGATTTAGGTAGATCTGATATTAAAGAGAAATATAAGATAATCATCGACAAGTATTTGTATAACAATACAATATGTTACAATGAATTATTCAATTTTATTTATTCAATACAAGATGATAGTAAAGAGTTTAAGGAATATCCTGAAAATTTTGAGCTAATTCGGAATAACTACAGTCTACGCAGGGAGTATAGTGCTTACACTATATTGAGTAATGGACTAAACGGGATTATGATAGATTGGGAGGAAATAGGTTTTTTTAGTACTAATAACCTATAAACCAAAAGTTTCTCTCTTCATTAATACATCTGTCAACTAAGGCTATAATATCTCTATTTATAACTACAAGCCTTCTGAGGTAAAACTTCCAGCATTGCTCCCATAAAGGATCAACTTTAGTGAGTTCACGAATTAGATCCTTTCCAAGAAATATGCTCGTTACATACTTTTTAAACTCATCAATATTTTCAATCAGAACAAGCTTGCCAAGGTTGGCATCCAACTCGTTCCTAAGTGGTATTATTTTTCGGGTATTGAATAGCGCTGAGTCAAGAGCATCAAAAAGGTGATTACTCCGCTCAAAGCATCCTGCATAAATGTTGAAAACATTTGCATTTAGGAATAGCGATTCATCATCGCACTTATTGTATGTCTCGCTAGTACCTGTTATGTTGAATTCAACAAAGTCAATACATTCGTTCTTGGTTATTAACCCAAGCTTCATAGTTAATAAAATTAATTAAGTAAAATTAGTAATTAAAGTGCTAACACACAACAACCGATAAAAAAGAGTTCTATTTTGGAATATACCTTGCAATTCGCTTGGCCAATCTACGGAATTTAAACCGCTCAAGGTATTGATTTATTGCTCTTAGCATATTTGTTAATAGGGCAATGTAGAGCATAAATGTCATCATAAAAATAGTTAATGCATTAAACCAAACAGTATCAATAAAGGTATTACCTATTCTTTTTGAGGGAGCAAAAAGGTGTGCTCTTCCAATCTTTGATGTGGGCAGAGCATGAGCTAGATTGTACTTTCTTATGATTCTGTGGGGATAAATGGCAATTTTCTCAATACTATTTCTTCCTAGCATAACTTCTTCCAAGGCGTTATTGTGATAATGTCTTTTTAAGGCATGCACATTCTCAACGCTTCCTAAAATCTGGGTTAGTTCAACATAAATTGAATCCCTTTTTCTTATTGCATCTCGTTGTTTTTGCTGCAAAACTTGTCGAATATCTACAAGAAAATTTTCTATCTCTTCAATTTCCTCATGTGATACGAAAGTAGGATTGAACTCAAGATTTGCTGCTGCTTCACTGAATTGATTAAGGTATGGATATTCCAGTAAACGGGTAATTTCCTTGTTAACCAGATTTAGCTCGTTGCGTGTAACAGTTGTAATTTTTTGGTTATAAATGCTAATCGACGCTTCATGGATCTTAGTTTGAAGTCTGGGGATTAGCAAAAGCGTATAGTATCCATTATTACTAATATCCTGTTCAAATTCAAAAAAGTGTTGGTTAAACTTATTGTTCTTAAACTGATTAACACACAGCGCCTCATACGACCATCGGGCTGGGTTAAAATCGCCCACAACGGGCACATACTCTGGGTGCCTAATGGAGTAGTGAAGCTTATCGTAGTTTACTACAACACCACTTAGTAGAAGCATTGGAATAATAATTAGCGGAATGGTTATGTATATACTTACTATAGAGTTTAATGCAGCCGAAATATTTAAACCGATAAGATTTCCGCAAAGTGCTGTTAAGAAGAGTATTAACCATTGACTAAAAAATAGTCCATTTATCTCTAGTACATGGCTTCCTATAGCAACAAAAAACAGGGTTTGTAAAGCCGAAAAAAGGCCAAGTGTTAAAACCTTAGAGTTGATGTAGCTGAAATAGCTAAGATTAAGGAATTTTTCTCGTTGTCGTACCTTCTTATCTCTAATTATCTCTTCGGCACTAATGGTGAGCCCCATAAAAAGAGATGCAATTACGCTCATAAACAGATAACTTGGTATATTATCGTTTAGACTAAAGATATACTCATTGGGATTATTTAGCGTTCCGCTAATGTATTTAGAGAAGAAGCCCAGGAGTAGAGCTAGCAGCGGTGCCTCTATCAGAGCAATTAGCATAAATTGTCTGTTTGCTAGCTTGCTTAGCACGTTTCTGCGAAAGAACAGTTTACTCTGCTGCCATCTGTTAGGAGTGCTAAAGTTATTTGCAGGTAGGCTATGCTTGTCTAGGTGTGATTTTGGAAGTATTTTAGGTTGAATTTTCTTTAAATATAGCTCGTACCATTCAGAAGCCGAACGTTTTCTCTTTCGGGTAAGTTTACCGTATTCGTTCACAACCCTCGATTCAACCACCCTTAATATCTGCTCAGTATTCACATTTCCACAGCATAAGCACTCACTCTCATCGGCCTTTAAGAACTGTCCTTCATGTCTAAAGTAAACAATCGCATCCATTGGGTTTCCTTGGAATATGGCTCTTCCGCCTTGATCCATAACCACAATCTTATCGAATAGTTTATAAATATCTGATGAAGGCTGATGAACATTGGCTATAACCACTTTACCCTTAAATGTTTGTCTTTTAAGCATTAGGATAATCCGTTCCGAATCGAAGGAGGAGAGACCTGAGGTTGGCTCGTCCACAAAAAGGATGGCAGGCTCACGGATTAGCTCCATTGCAATGTTTAACCTTTTCCGTTGCCCACCGCTAATAAACTTGTTTAATGGGTTACCTACTTTTAGATTACGTGCTTCTATCAAATCAAAATCTTTAAGCGTTTCGTCTATAAGTTCCTCTATTTCTTTCTCACTCTTTTTGCTAAAGCAAAACTTTGCTCCAAAGTATAAATTTTGGTAAACGGTTAAATCCTCTACCAATAAATCATCTTGTGGAACATATCCTATGACTTTTTTTAATGAATTTTTATTGTCCTGTAAACAATGGCCATTAATAAGTATTCTTCCGCCATAGGGTTTTAAGTTACCATTCAGCAAGTTTATCAGCGTTGATTTCCCCACACCGCTCCCCCCCATAATTGCTATAAACTGCCCCGAGTAAGCATCAAAAGTAAAGGGGTAAATACCATCCTTGCTTCCTTTATGCTTATACTCAATTTCTTCGGCAGTTATCCTAATGTTTGTCTTACTCCACGACTGAAAGAATGTGCCTGCTATAAAGCTAAAGTAAATAGGCTTAATCCTAGGGCTCCTAATAACACCTCCTGCTCCAAAAATATAGGTGCGTCCAGGGTTTAAAATCTTGCTATTCAGGAAAATATCGCTATCCCCAAAATATTTCACCAACAATATGTTTGTGCTTGGGATGTGAAGAAAAAATACTACTCCCTGTAAATTAGCATGCTTAAATTGATGAATTTTGTTGCTTGTTTGCAGATTTGAATCACCATAATAAGCTATTACCTGCGGATTCTCAGGTATTTCTTCAGGGGTAGTGGCTATTATAAATTTTTTACCATTGGAGTATTCCTCCTCTGGCATATATAACATGCTTGCAATGTGTTTAATAAGATCGAACTCCTGAAGTGAAAGATATCCTGTATCTGAAACAAACTCTATGAGTTGAAGTATGATCCAGACCTTTTGATGCTGTTCAAATTCCGTATTTATTGAATCGCATATTTTATCAATATTATCAAAAGACAAACTTTGATTTATCCCTTTTTCCTTTTTTAACTTCTTTTCGGTTTTAACCAGTCCTATATCGATTAAATATTGATCAATTTGATCGCTACTAAACTCAACCTTTAAGAATTTTGCAATTACCTTTAAAGCAGGCTCAGAAATTTCGCCTGTTTCTGAATTGACAATGATTGCAAAAAGATGAATTAAGGACTTAAGCAACGATTCGTTCATGAAGCATTAAGATTAGAATGATAAAAAGTATTAAATGAACTAATTAGTATCTCAACAAAGGTTCCTTCAAAAGAGAATATGGTAGGAGTAAAGTTGAGAACTGTTACTTTGATTTTTGCTAAGTTAACAAAGTTTAACACTGGTAAAATTACAAAAGATATTAGCAAAATAACTAAAAAGTAGTTTCTTAGTTATAACAATGTTAGAGGCAATCACTCACTCTATAATACATTATAACATTCTCCATACTTCAGGTATATATCGTATTTTTAAAGACAAAGAAGTGATTATAGTATAAATTTATGCCAAAAAAGTTTTGTTATTTAAATAACATTCCAACCTTTATAGGTCATTATAATTCAGTATCATTTGCTTTATGCTCATGCTCAACATTGTATAACATTTAGTGCAAATGGTTAAAATAAATGAGTTTTATCACATAAGTTTCCGCCAATTTTTTTTAGTTTTGTTTATGCTTAAATTAAGCAGAACACCTTTTTTATCGAAAGCAAATATTAATAACAAACTATAGTGTAACATAATTCTATTTGGAGGAAAAGTTATGCAGAACAAGCTTCAAGAACTCACTGAGAAAATTTACAATGAGGGCTTAACAAAAGGAACAGAGGAGGCTAATCTATTGGTGAATAAGGCCAAAGAGGATGCTTCAAAAATTATTGCCGATGCTAAAAAGCATGCAGAACAAATTGTTGCTCAATCAAAAAAGGAGGCTGCGGATCTAAAAAAGAACGTTGAAACCGAGATTGGAATCTCTGCAAGACAGGTTGTTAGCGCCCTAAAGCAGGATATCTCTAAATTAATAGAGACTAAGATTATACAATCT
Organism: Bacteroidales bacterium UBA5349; assembly: GCA_002410065.1. Taxonomy (GTDB): domain Bacteria; phylum Bacteroidota; class Bacteroidia; order Bacteroidales; family Tenuifilaceae; genus Perlabentimonas. Next base: position 255,192 of record DHQB01000009.1, read on the forward strand.
CCGATTACGGATGCACTTAAGGACACAGAATTTATTAAGAAAATGATTGAGACAGCCCTTAAGAATTGGAATCCTAACTCAACCGATCAGGTTACCCTTAAAGTATTGCTCCCTGCTGAAAAAGAAAAAGAGCTAAAAGAGTACCTTTCAAAAAAGGTAATGACTACTCTAAATCAGAACTTTGAGGTTGTTGCCGATAAGAACCTTAAATATGGCTTTAAAATAGGCCCACAGGATGGTAGTTTCTTTATTAGTTTTTCTGATTTAGATTTCGAAAACTTATTTAGGGAGTATATGCGCCCTCGAATTATAGAAATGCTCTTTGGAGGGAAATAGCATGGCGAGAGAGTACTACTATCTTATTGCTGGGTTACCCGACCTATTTATCGATCAGGATCGAAAGGATTTTAATTTCGTTAAGCTAAAAAACGAGATTAAGGAAAACATTCACCCTGATGATTATAAATTGGTTGAAACGCTATTTCTCGAATATGATAATGAGAATTTCCTAAACTCCATTCTTAATCATAACCAGGAGTTTAGCCCTCTGGGCAAATTTCCACAGGATTTATTTAAGGAATTTGATGAAAATCTCAAAGAGTTTCCTGAGTACATCCAAAAGTTTTATAGTTCTATTAAGGGAAAGGATGATGAGACTGATGAGGAAGAACTTGATAATAACCTGCACTATTCCGATAAAGTAGAGAAGATTCCTGAGGTAAAATTTCAGGAGTTGTTTTATGCGTACGTAAAACGCTCAGAAAACCGCTTTTTAAAGGAATGGTTCAGTTTCCTTTTAGTGTATAACAATATCCTTGCGGCAATAAATGCCCGCAAAAACGCTATTGATATAAGCCCTCAGTTGATTGGTGGCGGAGAACTCATTGAATCGTTATCTAGAAGCCAAGCAGCTGATTTTGGCCTAAAAAATGAAATCGAATTTCTTGATCCAATACTCCAAATTACAGAGCAAACCGATATTTTTGAGCGCGAGCGCCGCCTCGATATGCTTAAATGGAATATGGCCGACGAACTTACAACATTTGACTATTTCAATATCAATAAAATATTGGCTTTTCTAGTAAAAGCAGGTATAACTTACCGTTGGAGCAAACTCGACAGTAAAATAGGTGCCGAGATGTTTGATAAACTTGTTGCCGATATTCGGAAAACGTACGAGTTGCCCAAAGAATTTGAACAATAGCAACGACATATTAAATCAAAATGTAAATAAATGAAAACCAAAGGAAAAGTAACAGGCATTATCGCCAACCTTGTAACTGTTGAGGTTGATGGCCCCGTTGCACAAAACGAAATATGTTACATTTACCGCGGTGAAACCAAACTTATGGCTGAGGTAATTAAGATTACTGGCAAGTTTGCCTACGTTCAGGTCTTTGAGAGTACTCGTGGGCTTAAGGTTAACGATTCCGTGGAGTTTGAAGGGCATATGCTTGAAGCAACACTTGGACCGGGTTTGCTTTCGAAAAATTACGATGGCTTGCAGCACGATCTAGCTAAAATGGATGGTGTATTCTTAAAAGCTGGCGATTATACCGAGGCACTTGATTACGATGTTAAATGGACATTTACCCCCATTGCTAAACCTGGTGATACTGTTATTGCTGGCGATTGGCTTGGTGAAGTACCTGAAAATTGGGCTAGCCATAAAATTATGGTACCATTTAAGCTAAAAGGGACTTATACCGTTAAATCAGTTGTTGATGGCGGAGACTATGTTGTAAACGAGACCATTGCAGTTATAACTGATAAAGATGGTAACGATATCAATGTATCCATGGAGCAAAAATGGCCTGTAAAACTTGCTATTACTGCTTTTAACAACAAGCCCAGGCCATTTAAGATTATGGAAACTGGGGTTCGTGTTATCGACACCTTTAACCCTATTGCTGAGGGTGGAACAGGTTTTATTCCTGGACCCTTTGGTAGTGGAAAAACGGTTCTTCAGCACGCCATTTCAAAGCAAGCAGAGGCCGACCTTATTATAGTTGCTGCTTGTGGGGAGCGTGCAAACGAGGTTGTGGAAATATTTGCTGAATTTCCTCACCTTGATGACCCTCGTACCGGTCGTAAGTTAATGGAACGAACCACGATTATTGCCAATACTTCAAATATGCCGGTAGCATCTAGGGAGGCTTCGGTATATACTGCAATGACTATTGCAGAGTATTACCGCTCAATGGGTCTTAGAGTACTTCTTTTGGCCGATTCAACCTCTCGGTGGGCACAAGCACTTCGCGAGATGAGTAACCGCATGGAAGAGCTTCCTGGGCCCGATGCATTCCCTATGGACTTACCCGCAGTTATTGCAAATTTCTACTCAAGGGCAGGTTTGGTTTACCTAAACAATGGAGAAATGGGGTCAGTTACCTTTATTGGTACAGTTTCGCCAGCAGGTGGTAACCTTAAAGAACCCGTAACAGAATCTACAAAAAAGGCCGCTCGTTGTTTCTATGCTCTTTCGCAGCAGCGTGCAGATAGTAAGCGATATCCTGCAGTTGACCCCATGGAGTCTTATTCAAAATATTTGGAATATCCCGAGATTATTGAATATTTGAACAAAACCATTGACGAAAACTGGGTTAATGACGTGCTAAAGGCTAAAAACTACGTACAGAAAGGGAAAGAGGCTGCTGAACAAATCAATATCCTTGGTGACGACGGTGTGCCTATTGAATATCACGATCGTTTATGGAAATCAGAACTTATCGACTTTATCATTCTTCAACAGGATGCTTTTGATAAAATTGATTCTTCGTGCCCGCTTAACAGACAAAAGTATATGCTCGATAGGGTGCTAAGTATCTGCGATATGAACTTTAAGTTTGATCATTTTGAGGACTGCTCAACATTCTATAAAAATGCGATTAATGTTTTACGTCAAATGAACTACTCTGTTTTTGAGAGTGACGAGTTCAAAAAGTACGAAAAAGAAATAGATACTTTACTTAACGAAAGAAAGGCAGAATAATGGAGACTAAAGCTTTTCAAAAAATTTATACCCAGCTAGTTGGAATTACTAAGGCTACTTGTACGTTAAAAGCGCAAGGGGTAGCTAACGATGAGCTGGCCATGGTGCACGGTAGGTTGGCCCAAGTGGTAAAATTATACGGAGATATGATTACCCTTCAGGTTTTTGGAGGAACAGAGGGAATACCCACTAATGCTGAGGTAGTTTTCTACGGTAAACCTCCAACACTAAAGGTGGGCGACGACTTAGCAGGTCGTTTTTTCAATGCATTTGGTCAACCTTTGTTTGGCGGAACCGAAATTGAAGGTGTTGAACGCGAAATTGGTGGCCCATCGGTTAACCCGCTTAGACGTAAGCAACCATCGGAGCTTATTGCAACAGGTATTGCTGGTATCGACCTGAATAACACTCTGGTAACAGGTCAGAAAATTCCATTCTTTGCCGATCCCGATCAGCCTTACAATCAGGTAATGGCCAACGTTGCGCTTCGTGCACAAGCCGATAAGATTATTCTTGGTGGAATGGGACTAACCAACGACGACTTCTTATACTTTAAGAATGTATTCGAGAATGCTGGAGCTCTCGACCGTATTATTTGTTTTGTAAATACTACAGAGCAACCACCTGTTGAGCGACTTTTAGTGCCCGATATGGCTCTTACAGCAGCAGAATACTTTGCAACAGAGAAAAATGAGAAAGTACTGGTTCTGCTAACCGATATGACTCTTTACGCTGATGCTTTGAGTATTGTATCGAACCGTATGGATCAAATCCCCTCGAAAGACTCAATGCCTGGTTCTTTATACTCTGACTTGGCAAAAATTTACGAGAAAGCGGTTCAGTTTCCCGAGGGTGGATCGATTACCATAGTTGCAGTAACAACTCTTTCTGGAGGCGATATTACACACGCCATTCCTGATAATACTGGATATATCACTGAGGGACAGCTATTCCTTCGTACCGATTCCGATACGAATAAGGTAATTGTTGACCCATTCCGAAGTTTATCACGTCTTAAGCAGCTAGTTATTGGTAAGAAAACCCGTGAGGATCATCCACAGGTAATGAACGCTGCAGTTAGGCTTTATGCAGATGCGGCCAATGCCAAAACCAAACTCGAAAACGGTTTCGACCTTTCGGATTACGATGAGCGTTGCCTGAAGTTTGCTCACGATTACTCGATTAAACTTCTTGCAATTGACGTTAATATCGAAATTGAATCAATGCTTAACCTTGGATGGGAACTGTTTGCCAAGCACTTTACTAAGGCAGAGGTTGCTATTCGTCAGGAGCTAGTTGATAAATATTGGCCAGCAAAGCAGTAAAAACCATTTACAATGGCAATAAAATTTCAGTTCAATAAAACTTCGCTTAACGATCTTAACAAACAGTTAAAGGTTCGCCAGCGAGCTTTGCCTACTCTTAAAAACAAAGAATCGGCACTGCGAGCTGAGGTTAAACGTGCAAGAGACCAAGCAAAAGAGCTGGAGCAAAAACTGGAGCAAAAAATGCGAGAGTTTGACTACATGGTAAGCCTTTGGGGTGAGTTTGAGCACAACCTAATAAGCGTAGAAGACGTTAAGTTAAAAATCATAAAAATTGCCGGGGTACGAATTCCTGTTTTAGAAGACGTTATTTTTAAGGTAAAAGATTATAGCCTGTTTGCACGTCCATTCTGGTATCCAACAGGAGTTGAGATACTTAAAGAATTGGCTAAAGTTGGTATCGAGAGTGTTTTTTATAGTGAAAAAATGCGTTTGCTAGACCATGCAAGGAAGAAGACCACGCAAAAGGTAAATCTTTACGAAAAGGTTCAAATACCCGGCTACGAAACTGCCATAATGAAAATTAAGCGCTTTATGGAGGATGAAGAGAACCTTGCCAAGTCATCAATGAAAATTGTGAAAAACCGACAGCAGAATATGGAGGTAGAAGCATGATAGTACCAATGATAAAATACGGATTCCTGGTATATCACCGCGATTTTGACTCTTTTCTGAGCAGGTTGCAGGAGATGGGAATGGTTGATATCGAAAGGCATACAACAGCGCTTTCCGATGAGGAACGCAGTTTACTAAATGACATCAATCGCTATAATCAAACGCTCAAAGAGTTAAAGATTAGGGCATCGCAACTAGACAAGATTAGCCAAGTGGCACCATTGGACTCTGAATCAGTTCTTTCAGAGTTTGAAACCTTAGTTAAAGAAAAAGAACAGATTGAAAACTCTATACGTAAGGCTCAGAAGGATTTAAATGATGTTAAGCCCTGGGGGAGTTTTAATATCGATCTACTTAAAACGCTTAGTGAATCAGGTCTTAGCATTAAGTTCTACGTAACAAATGAGAAGGCCTTTGATGAGACTCTACTCGCAGAACATACTATAGAAGTGATTAACAATGAAGCGGGGCAGGTTTACTTTGTATGGATTCAACAGGGCGATAAAGACACTTCGCTCCCCATTGATGCTGTAGAGGTAAAAATACCAAACTACTCCGCATCTGGAAAAGAGACAGAAATAGCCACTTTCCGTGGTCGTATTAGCGAAATTGAAAATCGCATAAACGAGTTAACCCACTTTGTTTCACAGTTAGAGGCTACAAAGGATGAGTTAGTTAATCAATTTGAGATTAACTCCGTAACCCATAGTGCCGATAAACAAGCTGATGATAAGGTGTTGATTTTAAATGGCTGGGTTCCCCAACCAAAAAACGATGAGTTTATTAAGTTTATTGAGCAGGAGAGCATTATTTATGTATCCGAAAAAGCAAAAAGAGAAGATAATGCCCCTATATTGCTAAAGAACAATCGATTTGCTAGACTTTTTGAGCCAATAGGCAGTCTTTTTACAAATCCTACCTATGGTGAGTTAGATCTTACACCTCTTTTTGCCCCATTCTTCATGATGTTCTTTGGCTTTTGCCTAGGCGATGCTGGGTATGGTCTTGTTATGTTATTGGGCGCAAGCATTTTTAAGCGTAAGGTTAACAAAAAGATGCGCCCCATACTTTCGCTTGTTCAATGGTTAGCCCTAGCAACTATTATCTTTGGAATGATTACAGGAACATTTTTTGGCATTGAGCTAGTTAACGTGGAAATTCCCTTTATTCAGAAGTTTAAAAACTTGTTCCTTGACCAGAATCAACTTTTTGCTTTAGCCCTTATTGTTGGAGGAATCCAAATTGTTTTTGGTATGTTCGTTAAAGCTGCTAACGAGATAAGACTTTGGGGTTGGATGCATTCCATTACAACATTCAGTTGGCTACTTCTAATTCTCGGCACACTAGTCTTCTATGGTTTATCTATGGTTGAAGGACTGAATGTTGAATTTATGGGTATAGGCCATAAAATTATCTTAGGAGTTGCCGCTATAGGTATAATGTTCTTCAATAGCCCAGGCAAAAATCCTTTTGTAAACTTTGGGTTAGGGCTTTGGGGAGTATATAATATGGTAACCGGATTATTTGGTGATATACTATCCTATATCCGTCTGTTTGCGCTTGGTTTATCAAGTGCAATTCTGGGAAACGTTTTCAATAGTTTAGCCTTTGGTATGGCACCCGATATACCAGTAATTGGAGCAATTGTAACCATTCTTATTCTGGTTGCAGGCCACTCCATTAACCTGTTTATGGCTGCGCTGGGTTCGCTTGTGCATCCAATGCGATTAACATTTGTTGAGTTTTACAAAAACTCAGGCTTTATAGGTGGGGGAAAAACCTATCAACCTTTTGAGAAAAAAATTAAACAAACGATTTAGATAAACTATTTAAATAACAATAAACTAGTAAATTATGGAACCAATTATTTTTGCTTATTTTGGGATCGGTATTATGATTATCCTATCGGGTGTAGGGAGCGCATATGGCGTAACCATTGGCGGTAACGCCTCTATTGGAGCTATGAAGAAAGATCCTTCTGCTTTTGGTAATTATATGGTACTTAGCGCACTTCCTGGCACTCAAGGATTATATGGATTTGCGGGTTACTTTATGCTTGCTGGTTACCTTATACCTGAAATGACTTGGGCTTCTGCTGCAGCTGTTTTTGGTGCTGGTATTGCCATGGGATTTGTTGGTTTTTTCTCAGCAATTCGTCAGGGTCAAGTTTGTGCCAACGGCATTGCTGCTATGGGTTCGGGTCACAAAGTTTTTGGTAATACGCTAATTCTTGCTGTATTCCCTGAACTATACGCAATTGTAGCACTTGCAGCTGTTTTCCTAATTGGACAATCGTTAGGTTAAAAAATTAGATACTAATTCAGAATAGCCCTTGTGATTCACAAGGGCTATTTTTATGTGAATAAAAATGTAAAAAACAAAAGTAAAAGGGAAGTAATAATATACCATTGCTGCATTATTTGACACTTATTAGTCTGTAGTTCAAGAGATAAAAGCAAATATGATGTTTAATCAACATTATCCATACTTTTAAAATGAGATGAGAATTATTAATGTTTGCTTGTTTTTATTAGTAAAGCCATTTAACTTAGCTTTTTAAACTAATAAAGAATACCATGGAAAACAAGAACAATTTTGATTTTAAGGAATTCATCCAAAGCTCACGCGATGTATTGGTAAATCCTAAAGAATTTTACAGTCGATTTGAGCTAACGGGGGGTATTGTACAACCTCTTATTAAGGCATTAATTTATGGTGCTATAGCTGGATTATTTTCAATGATCTGGAGTTTTGTTCACATAGGGGGTGCTTTTGGAGGAATGTTTGGTGGCGCTGCAGGTGTTGGTATATTCTTCATGACCATTATTGGAGCAGTGATTGGTGCTTTTATAATGGGGGTTATTGTTCTAGTTCTTTCCTCGATATGTGGTGGGAATACTGATTATGAGGCAAATTTTAGAGTTGCAGTATCAATTATGGTAGTTTACCCAATAACTGCATTACTTAGTTTTTTAGGAGGGATTAGTTTTTGGATAAGTACTCTAGTTGGTCTTGCTATCAATCTTTATGCAATATACATGCTATATTTTGGTTTAACGTTGTCACTAAAAGGTAAAGAACAATCAGCAAAAGTTACTGGTTTTGTTTTGGGAGGTCTACTAGTTTTATTTATGCTTATTGGTGCTGGAACGCGTCATGCGGCTAAAACATATTTAGATTATGGATCTAACCAAATTGAAAATAACCTTGAGAGCACAGAAGGAATAGCTGAAAACTAAAAAGGGAAAAACTAATGTCGTTTGCTCTTAAAAAAAGAGTAACTGCATAAGAATAGGTTCAAGATAATGCAAAAGAAATATAGATAAACATAGGAATAGCACCTTATCCATGTAATAAAGAAAAACAGCGCTTTGGCGCTGTTTTTTATTGCTATAGAGTAGCTTAGTTTTTGGGCTTAACCTTTATTATTTTTTTGGGTTTATAATACTTAGTAAAAAAAAGTTCGCGTTGTTTTAACTTTCCCACTTTGCTTCGCTCAACAAAAACCTTACTCCCTGTATAGGGATCAACTCCTGTGTAAAAAATTGTTGAGGCTAGTGTCATCGGAGTAGGCGTAAAGTCTTGAACCTGTTCTAGTTGTATCCCCATACTTTGTACCGTTTTGGAAAGACTCTGCATATGTTCAATTGAGCAACCCGGATGGCTTGAAATAAAGTATGGTACTAACTGTTGGTTTAGCGCGTGTATTCGGTTTAGAGTATCGAATTTTTCTTTAAGCTGAATAAAGAGTCTAAAGTTAGGCTTTCGCATATGCTTAAGAACGTCTTCTTCGGTGTGCTCCGGGGCTACTTTAAGTCTTCCCGACACATGGTGCCTAACAACGTCCTCAAAGTATTGTCTGTTAGTCGAATTACTCCAATCGGCAAACAAATCGTACCTTAAACCACTTCCAATAAAAGCCTTCTTAACCCCTTCAAGCGTTCTCGTTTTTTTATAGAGATTTATAAGTGGTTGGTGATCTGTATTTAAGTTAGCGCAGATCTTAGGGTATATACACGATGGTTTCTTGCACTTTTTACAGACATTAAGGTCAATGCCTTGCATCATGTACATATTAGCCGATGGACCGCCTAAATCGCTTAAATAGCCCTTAAAATCAGGCATTTTTACTACTGTTTCAACCTCACGAAGAATTGAATTCTGCGATCGGCTAGAAATAAACTTACCCTGATGCGCCGATATTGTACAAAAACTGCATCCTCCAAAACATCCTCTATGGATATTTATCGAGAACTTAATCATTTCCCAAGCGGGTATGGTTTTCCCTCTATACCTTGGATGTGGTGATCGCATGAATGGTAAATCATAAATACAATCCATTTCGGGTGTAGAGGCAGGTTCTAATGGGGGATTTACAATTACATATCCACTATCCACTGGCTCAATTAGCCGCTTACTCATAAGTTTATTCGACTCAATTTCAATATGCATAAAGTTTTCACCAAATTTTTGGGGCGACTTCAAGCAATCTTCAAAGCTATTGAGTACAATGCTCTCAACATCATCAGAATAAGCGTTTTCTTTTTTAGTGTAGAATGCTGTTTGGGGTAATGTGTCAATGGTATTAATACTAGTCCCCGAGTTTATCAAATTGGCAATTTCAACAATTGTTCTCTCACCCATACCGTATACAATCAAATCGGCTTTGCTGCTTAGTAGGATACTTGGCAAGATTTCATCTTTCCAATAGTCATAATGGCTCAACCTACGTAAGGAGGCTTCAACCCCACCAAGAACAAGTGGAATTTCAGGGAAAAGGTTCTTTATGATATTCGAGTAAATATTTACCGCATAATCGGGCCTAAAACCCGATTCCCCGCCTGGAGTATAGGCATCGTCGCTGCGGAGCCTTTTGTTTGCAGTGTAATGGTTTACCATGGAATCCATGCTGCCCGAGGTAACGGCAAAGAAAAGGCGAGGTTTGCCTAGTTTTTTGAAATCACGAAGGTCGTCGCGCCAATTGGGTTGAGGTACAATTGCAACTTTATATCCAGCCTTTTCGAGCACACGTCCAACTACTGCTGCACCAAATGAAGGGTGATCAATATAGGCATCACCAGTAAAAAGGATAACATCTGCCTGTTCCCATCCAAGCACATCCATCTCCTTTTTTGAGGTAGGCAAGAATTTCGGCATTGGTTTAATTTTGTTCAATGATCTTTTTTTAAATGATTTATTTCGACTTAAATAGGATAGAGCTATCGCCATAGCTTAAAAACCTAAAACCATTCTGAATGGCATATTCGTAAACTTTCTTCCAGTCATCGCCAATAAAAGCTGCTACCAGAAGCAAGAGCGTACTCCTTGGTTGATGAAAATTTGTTATCAGCGTATCAACAATCCTAAAGTTATATCCGGGGACAATAATCATCTGCGTTGATGCCATTAAATAGTCTGTTCCCTCTTCTTCAATATAATTAAGTATTGCTTCCAACGATTGCTTTGCTGAATAGTTATCGTTTAATTGATAAGCATCCCACTGATTAACATGTAAATTGGCTAAATTGTTCTCGCCTTCTATAATTTTAACGCCAAGCCAGTACAAACTCTCTAAAGTTCGCATAGATGTAGTACCTACAGCAACAATACTTCCTAAAGTTCTAATAATAGTCTTTAGGGCATCCTTAGTAATATATATGCGCTCGGTGTGCATTTCATGCTCACCAATGGTATCGGATTTAACGGGCTTAAATGTTCCTGCTCCAACATGTAGGGTAACCTCTGTAAATGAGCATCCTATCTCTTTTATTTTATTAATAACCGAAGGCGTAAAGTGTAATCCAGCCGTAGGAGCTGCCACTGAACCCTCGGGTTTTGCATAAACAGTCTGATAAGTTTGCTTGTCTGCAATAACAGGTTCTCTGTTAAGGTATGGAGGAATTGGAACCTGTCCACAAGCTGCTACAATATCAGCAAATGTAATGGTATTGGAATTGGTCGACTTCCAGTTAAACTCAACAAAAGCGCCATCGGAGCTTCTCGATAGCATTTTTGCTTCCAGTTCAGCGTTTAAAGTAGGGATTTGTTGTACCAGAATCTCGCCTTTCCATCGTTTTATATTCCCTATTACACAGTTCCAAACACATTGATTAGCAGAAGAGAAAGAGAATTGATAATCGCTAGGTTCAATAGGGTTTAGTAAAAAAATCTCAATGGAAGCACCGGTAATTTTTTTGAACTTAAGCCTTGCTTGGATAACCTTTGTGTTATTATAAACTATGGTTTGTTCCTTATTAAGTAATTCTGATATTGAACTAAAAGTTGATTTAGTGATGCTTTTATTTTTATATATCAGCAACTTAGAATCATCCCTTTGACTTAATGGATATTTTGCAATCCTATCCTCATTAAGTAAATAGTCGTACTCCTCAATTCTAATGCTTTTAAGACCCATCTGTCAGAATATTAGGGATAATTGGTTAACTTTGCGCCGCAAAAGTAATACTTTTAATTCTATTTAGAGTTTAAAAAGGGTACTACGTTTTACTGTGTAACTCTCTAAATATTAATATAATACAAAAATGAATTGTAGAGTAGGAGATAAGGTGCGTTTTTTGAACGACGTGGGTGGTGGAAAAGTTACCAGAATAGAGAAGAATACAGTTTATGTTATGGGTGAGGATGGCTTTGAGGTGCCAGTAATGGCATCAGAGGTTATAGTGGATAGCCAAGCAATTGATTCATTAATACAACAGAAACTGTTATTAAATCCTGATTCAAAGGAGGATAACACTACTGTGGGTTCATCATCAAGTAAAATAATAACCAATTTACCCGAAGAGGTAGATTACTCCAAGGTGAATTTTTGTAAGGACTTAGACCAAGAGGTGGATGCAGAGGGTGAATTGCTTGGACTTTTTATAGGCTTTGTGCCAATAAATCAGAGCAATAAAACAGAATCCGATCAAGATCTTTTTATTATAAACGATAGTCCATACAGGTTGTTTTTAACCATTTCAAAATGGGTAGATAATCTGCTCAGACCTATTTATGCTGGATTTCTGTATTCTGATACTAAGGAGCGCATAACTACTATTAAAAAGGAAGAAATTAATGGCGAATTGATTCTTAATATACAGAGTATTTTCTTTAAAAACAGTGATTTTACTCCACAACAACCTGAATATTTTGACCTTAAGTTAAACCCAACTAAGTTTTACAGATCGGGTACCTATTCAGCAAATGAGTTTTTCGATGAGGATGCTATGATCTTTTCAATAGCGGATACCAAAAAGGAGGAAGTACTTAAAACTTTAACAGATAAGGCAATAGGAGAGTCTATTCTTCAAAAGGATGGTGACAGAAAAGCGGAGAAGAAAGAGGTTAAACCTTTGATTGAAGAGGTAGATTTGCATATCGATGAACTTGTTGATAATGCTAAAGAGCTTAAAGCAGGTGAGATACTGAATATCCAAATGGCACGTTTTAAAGTAGCCCTAGAAGGAGCTATAATTGCAAAAAGCAGGAAAATTGTTTTCATTCATGGTGTTGGGAATGGCAAGTTAAAGCATGAACTTCTAAAAGAGTTAGAAAAAAACTATCCGAAGTTAAGATATCAAGATGCATCGTTCAGAGAATATGGCTATGGGGCAACAATGGTTTTTATCCGATAAGCAAATTCTTTGTAACACATTCTAAAATAGTTAGTATAAATACTATATAATAACTGCAGCAGATCGTTCTACCGCCCATTAAATGGGAGGAAAGTCCGGGCACTACAGAGCGCCAAACTTCCTAACAGGAAGGTATTCGCAAGGATACAGTAGCGTAACAGAAAATAACCGCCTTAGGAAGACTTAAGGTAAGGGTGAAAAGGAGGGGTAAGAGCCCACCGGTCATTCTGGAGACAGATTGAGCCGTACGCCTTTTGGGGTGCAAGACCATGTACATCGTAATTACCTTTGGTTACGGGACTGCTCGTCCCGATTTTGCCTGGCAAAAGTTACGAGGGGTAGGTCGCATGAGCTATCTGGCAACAGATAGCCTAGATAAATGGTAGAAGCCATTTTTTATGGTACAGAACCCGGCTTATAGATCTGCTGCTTTTTTTCCTCCCTTATTATTCGTTTCTAAGTCTTGCGTTACCGGTAATTCACATATGTGAACCGACACAAGTGTAAAAAGTGATTATCTTTGACACATCAATCATATATTAAATAAACGCATATAATACTGTATGTCAGATATTTATGAAATATATGTAAACTTATGGTTTAGTCTTATATGGATTATTGCTGCTTTAAGCCCTTTTAAAGTTACGGTATAGTAATTAAATCATCTGAATACCATGTAAATACAGAGTTTGTCTAATCTTAATATTTAATATATAACAGTTCAGGCATTCATTCATAGTGAGTTAGTTAAACATCTAAGATATAGCTAATCAGGCTAGTTTTAGGATAATAAGTACGTAGCCTATATAATTTGTTGGGTCATAAGCTATTTACAGGATTACAAAGTAACTTAATCAGCCCTATTTTTATTGAATCAATTAACCAAAACCATAATTAACTTCTTAGCTTATTGTAACAAATCAGCACCTTTAGTGTTGTTACATATGTAAACATATTTAATTTAAGCTAATCTATCATTCGGATTTGTATTTAAATAGACTTTAAAATTCGCTTTCAGGCTCCTGAAAAAGCGATTATATATTTCACAATTCAGGATGCAGAAAACGCTTGTCATAAAGTATAGGCATATCTTACGTTTAATGACTTAAAATGAGCCTATTTATAGCTTAAAGTTGGGTTTATATAGTTAGGTATCGTAGAATGTGAGATGATTGCCTAGAGGTACATTAAATAATATCACATAGTTTAGTCAGCCAGAAATAACCCTCGTATTTAGTTGTTTTTTAACGTATAGGAATTAAAAGTGTGCTTTAATATTGCATTTTAATTGTGTTAATTAATAGTTACTTAAGGGCGATTCAAATAATAAAGCATAACGCCAGTTCTACTCCTAAGAAAATATCGCCAGAACTTCACAATCAGCAACAAAGCAAAAGGGATTTAAGTATTGAATCAAGCCTTATATACCACTATTCTCTATCAAAATGCAGAATATTCTTGACCCTACATTCCGATACATATGTAAACACAATAAAGATACATATGTAAACGAATGGGTGTTACTTTTGTGAATATTAATATCTACATTTGTGAAAACTATTTATAATGAAGGATAAAGTACAAAGAATATTAGTTAAGGAAGGTTTGCAGCCTGCAAAGTTTGCTGAAATGATAGGTGTTCAGCGTAGTTCAATCTCTCATATCCTTTCTGGTAGGAATAAGCCATCATTCGACATGATACAGGGTATCCTGAAAAGTTTCCCCAAGATTAGCGCTGATTGGCTCCTATTAGGCAAAGGCGATATGTATCGACAACCCATTCAAGGTTCACTCTTTACAGCCATTGACAAGCAGGAAGATACTGATAAAGGCCTGCCGTTACCCTCTGAAAGTCAAAACCCTATATCACCTACCGAAGTTCTGCAAAATGCTAAAGCCCCTGAGAATCGCATAAACGAAAGCGAGATTGAACGCGTGGTCGTATTCTTCAAAAATAGAACCTTTACAGCATACAATCCTAACGGAGAAATTTTATAGATTCATTTGCTCTCTACATATCAATAGTGTAGTTTTGCAAAAAAAACAATGTATAAAGGTATTATTCGCCCTTTTCTGTTCCTGCTTAAGCCTGAGGCAGTTCATAGTCTAGTTGTAAAATCGATAAAAATCTTCTTTTTCATACCTTTTGTAAAACCTATAGTAAGAAGTGTGTTTGGTTGCAAAAATCCCTCTAAGCTGAAAAGAAATGTATTTGGTCTTGAGTTTATTAATCCCATTGGTTTAGCGGCTGGTTTCGATAAAAACGCAGATTTATTTCAGCATTTTGATGCATTCGGATTCTCTTTTATTGAAGTGGGAACTATTACGCCTAAGGCTCAACCTGGTAACCCAAAACCAAGGTCGTTTAGGTTAAAAAAGGATAAAGCATTAATAAACCGTATGGGTTTTAACAATAAGGGAGTGGATAATGCTGTAAACAATCTGAAAGGAAGAAAAAATCCTAGAATAATCATTGGGGGTAACATCGGAAAGAATACACTAACACCCAATGATAAAGCCCATGAAGACTACCTTTATTGCTTTAAAGAACTTTACGACCATGTTGACTATTTTGTTGTAAACGTAAGCTGTCCGAATATTAAAGATTTAAAACAACTTCAGGATTCTGATAATTTAAGTGGCATTCTTTCGGAAGTAACGCTTTATCGCTCATCGCAAAAGCAATATAAACCAATTCTACTAAAGGTTTCACCTGATTTAACTACCGAGCAACTCGACTCAAATATTGAAACAGCCCAGCAATTTAATCTCGATGGTTTTGTGGCAACAAACACAACCACATCAAGAGAAAACCTTTCAACAGACAAGTTAACTGTTGAGACGATAGCAAATGGTGGATTAAGCGGCGAGCCTTTAAAGAATAGATCAACTGAGGTTATTCGTTACATCCATAGCAAAACAAAGGGATCAATGCCAATCATTGGTGTTGGAGGGATTAGTAGCGTGGAAGATGCCCTCGAAAAACTAGATGCTGGAGCATCACTAATACAACTATATACAGGTTTTATTTATGAGGGACCTGGAATTATAAAGAAAATTTGCAAAGCATTTGATAAATAGTATCCTATAATATAATGACGATGGATGTAATTGTTGACTGCAGAGGTATGCTTTGCCCGCTACCGTTGATTGAGACTAAAAAGGTCATAAAATCGACAAAAAAAGGGGGTACAATCAAAGTTATTATTGACAATGATATATCACTGAGTAACCTTAAAAGATATCTAGCTGATAATGGCATTGTTGCTAATTATAGTATCGAAGAAGGGAATCATATCTTGATATTTACCGTTCAGGGCTCACAGCAACCTATGCTCAAGCCAGATGACTACTGTACAAATGAACCTATAACAGATAATAAACCTATTAAGGATTATATTGTTGTTCTCAAAAGCAATACCATGGGAGCAGGCGATGATACTTTGGGTGAGATGTTAATGAAAGGATTTTTATTCACTATTAGCGAGCTTAATTCACTGCCTAAAGAGGTAATATGCTATAATTCTGGGGTTAAACTCGCTATTGAGGGAACAGCAACAGTTCGCAATCTTGAAAAGTTAAGCGGATTAGGAGTCAAAATAACCCTATGTGGTACCTGTGTTGATTTTTTTAATTTAAAGGATTCTATTAAAATTGGCGAAATATCCAACATGTACTATATCGCAGAGAGGATTTTGAATGCTAATTATGTGATTGAGCCATAGACTATAATGAGTATCCAATTAAATAAATACTTTGATAACGCTTGCACCAGTTTTCCAAAACCCAACGAGGTTGCAGAATACATGGTAAATCACCTTAAAGAGGGAGGATCATACGGTAGAGCAGCCTATAGCAGAATCATCAATTCTACACGTATAGTTGAAGAAACAAGGGATGTAATTGGTCAACTTATTGGAGTAAAAGAAGTTTCGAATATTGCATTTGACTATAATGCTACAAGTGCAATCAACAAAATTATAAACGGATTTAGTTTTAAGCATAAAAAAGTACTGGTATCGCCATTAGAGCACAATGCAATAATGCGACCATTAAGCGCTTTGGGTATTGATATACAGATACTCCCTCATGAGAGTGATGGATTTATTCGTGTTGATGATATACAGCCTAGTCTTTTAAGGAATGTAGACATGGTTATTGTAAATCACGTAAGCAATGTTAATGGCGTAATTCAACCAGTCGCTAAGATTAAAGAGGCTATTAAAGATATACCGATACTAGTAGATGCAAGCCAATCGATTGGTAAGGTAAACTTTTTAGCCAACGATTGGAATATAGATTATGCCGTATTCACTGGTCATAAAGGCCTACTAGGGCCAACAGGCACAGGCGGGTTTTATGTAAAGGAACCCAGTTCGTTGAATTACACTATAAGCGGAGGAACGGGTTCAAATTCGGATAGTTTTCAGATGCCCACATTTATGCCCGATAAATTTCAGGCTGGAACCCCAAATATAACAGGCATATACGGGTTATTGGCAGCAATAAAGTATAAACCAGCCAATGGATGGGACAGGGAAGTATTTTTGGCGATTATCAAAGATCTTTTTAGTAACCCGAACATTGAGGTACAATGCGCCACCAATTCTGAAAACCAATCCGACGTATTCTCTGCATATCCTAAAAATGGGGATGTTTCGGGGTTTGCTCACAACCTTTTTACAAAACATGGCATTGAGGTGAGGAGTGGACTACACTGTAGTCCGCTTGCACACAAAACACTTGGCACGTTTCCAAAGGGAAGCGTCAGGTTTTCACTTTCGTCCTATCATTCTAACAATGATATTAAGTATCTGCATGAAAGTATTTTAAATACAATAGAGTAGGGGTCTTTTTGATGAAAATACTACTATTTTTTCAGAATACACATGCTGTTATCAAGGCTGAAAAAGCAATTAACAGCAAAGGAATTGAGTATCAAATTATGCCTGTTCCCACAAATATTAGCGCTGAATGTGGAATGTGTATAGAGATTAATAGTGCTGATTATCCAATTGCTCAAGAGTGCCTTGAGCAAGAGGCAATAACTTTTCAGCAGATTTTATTAAAATAGTTTAACCATGGAATTCGACCTTCTTTCAACTGTAGAATACGGAGGATGTTCAGCAAAAATTCCTGCTGCACTTCTCGAAAAGGCATTACTATCAATACCTAGGGTAAAAGACAGCAACTTACTTGTTGACATTGACACCCATGATGATGCTGGAGTTTATAAAATTTCTGACGACACTGCACTCATCTTTACCACAGATTTTTTTCCACCAATATGCTCTGATCCATACGACTTTGGACAAATTGCTGCAAGTAATTCTTTAAGTGATGTTTACGCAATGGGAGGGAAGCCTTTTCTAGCGCTAAATATAGCCATGTTTTCAGCGTCAAAAATACCCTTAAGTGTCTATAGTCGAATACTTGAAGGGGCTGCTAATATGGCTACTCAAGCAAAAACACTCATTATTGGAGGGCACACTATAGACGATTATCCACCTAAGTTTGGATTAGCTGTAATCGGAAGAGTGCATCCCGATAAGGTTATCACCAATGCTGGACTTAAACCAGGACAAGTATTAGTGCTTACAAAACCTTTAGGGATGGGGATTATCGCTGCGGGGAAAAGGCTTAAGATGGTAAAAGAACCAACCTACACCGAAGCGCTAAAATGGATGAAAACACTTAATAATCAAGTGGATATATTACAAAGATTTGGTGTTACTGGTGCAACAGATATAACGGGTTTTGGCTTATTGGGTCATGCCCTTAAAATGGCCAAAGCCAGTAAAGTGAGCATAACCATAAACTCAAAAAATGTTCCCTCGTTACCAGAGGCACTTAGTTTAATTGATAGTGGTTGCATTCCTGGTGCTGCTTTTAGAAATGTTGAATATGCCGAGGCAGATACAGCTATTAATTCATGCGATTTCGATCATAAAATGCTTTTAGCCGATGCACAAACATCTGGCGGGCTGCTAATTGGTGTAGACGAGGATAAGGCTAAGGATTTAGTTGTTCAATTAAAGCAGGTAGGGCTTAATTACACAAGCATTATTGGTAAGGTTGGTAATAATGCCCACAATATCAGTAAACTTGTTGTACTTGACTAAAATATTGGAACCTTGAAGCTGATTGAGGGTAAATATTATCAATTTAAAGTGCTCAAAACAGTCAATTTACCTGATGAGGGTGATTTTTATATGCTCAGACATCAATCTGGTAGAAGATTGTTATTGCCAGTAGAACCCTACAAGAACTATTGTATTGATGAGGACGATACTATTGAATGTAAAGTAGATAAGATTAACTGTACAGGGAAAGTATTTCTTGAACCGAAACATCCAGTGTACCTCGAGGGTAAAATTTACGACTTTATTGTAAAGAGCACTAGTATAAATGATGATGAGCTAAGTCAAACTATAAGTGTTCATGATGTTTTCTTTAATGAGATAAACATCGATTGGCCTAAAAACACTCAAAAACCTAAAGTAGCAGAAAGCATTAAATTGTGCGTTGAACAGGTTAAGAAGGGCATTCCAATACTTAGTATTCCGGTTAGGTAGGAACAATTGTAGAATAACAACTCTATTAATATCTAAAGCAAAACCCAGCAAAAGTGCTGGGTAATTGTTTTTTTAAGGTAATCCAAACTCGATCTTGTTGAAGACCTCTAAAATCTAGTCATCATCAAAACTGTCATCTTCAAAACTGCTATCCTGTTCATCCTCAATATCGTCTGGGAAAGAATCGGAATCAGTTCCTATGTTATCTGAATCGCTAAAAAAGCCTTTATCATCATCATCATCTTTAGGCTTGGTATCAATTTTAACGTTTACCTTAACTAAATAACTCGCTTCCTCTGTATCCAGGGTAAAAGCATGGAAAAACTCGTTGTTTGGCTTGGTTACCTTAACTACGTGATCAGAATATCCATTAGGAAATTTCTTTTTAATCAACAGAAGTAACTCTGGTGATAAGTTCTTGTAGTTGATTACCAACTTCTTCTTGTTCATAAAATAGAATTGTTTATACTTTGCAATAATACATAATTATCTATAACAAAAATAAGTATTAGTAATTATAGTGCCTATTTTTTCTATCTTTTATTCTAGTAAATATTAACTGTTTTTGATGCTGTAAAAAGAATTAAATTTCCAGATAAATAAAGTCATATAATGCATATTATGTTAAATATAAAACATAAAGAATAAGGAGCGTTAAATTGCTCCTTATTTTAAATAACTATTGCTTAAGTTCTTTCCATTTCAAATCAATCTCCTCATACTTTTTCATGGTCTCTTCACTTTCAGTTCTATATCTAAAGTATAAATTTCTGAGAGATTCAAGGGTTTGCATATTTGTAGGCTCGATTTCAAGCGCTCTCTCCATGTAAGGAATACTATGCTTAAATTCAACATTAGATTTTCCAATAAGAACATCGTATTTCTCCACCTCCCTCGCAGGCACTTTATTAGCTTCCTCTAAAAATTCTACACCCTTGTTGAAATATAGAGCTGCAAGATTATAAAAAGCGTCGAAAAAATCGGGTTTTAATTCAATGGCTTTGTTGTAAGCGGCTATTGCATTCTCAAAATTGCCAAGTTTATCGTATAAAGTACCCTTTGCAAAATGAAGCGAATAGTTATCATCTGTTTTAATGGCTTCATTAATGTACTCAAGAACCACTTCTGGGTTCTCTCCTTTTTCAAGATAATAATTAATTAAACCGTAGAGTATGTTCTGGTTTTTAGGGAACTGAACAAATCCTTTTTCTAGGAATGATAAACCATCCTCTGCTTTATCCATTGCTTTATATGCATCGTATGCATTGTAATACACATTACCATCCAAATATGAATTATAGTCAATGGCTTTTTTGTAAAGAGTTATAGCCTGCTCATAATCCTTATTTAATTGTGCAGAAAGGCCTGCATAGTATATCATAACAGTATCAACATAACTAACCAAAGGCATTTCACCAATCTCGATGGCCTTAACAAAATACTCGTGAGATTTTGCGTAATCTTTTTTAGCATAAACATTGGAGCCTTCAGTTATGAAATGGTATTTAAGTTTTTCTAAAAGTGTTTTAAGATCCTTTTTCGACTTATTCTTGCTGTCCAGCTCAACAACTTTCTTGAAGTTTTGATAAGCTTCATTCAATGTTTCCTCATATAACGGTTTAGTAAAAGTCCAATAAACTAGCATATTATCTATAAAAAAGAAATCAGTTCTCTCCATTACGAACCTATCAACACTTACTCCTTCTATTTCTTCTTCATCTTTTGCTTTAGGTGCACCTACAATAATTTCAAATTCTTTTGCAGTCATCCCGTTAGTTGCACTTAAGGTCATTGCATCATACACATCCAACATAAGTTCACCGCGTTTAAGCCATGTCTTATATTTGGCAGATTTCTTTTCGTTCTTAATTTCTAAGTTGCTTTTAGCAATTTTTTTCTCCAGAGAATTATAGTTAACCTGGTTTGCCATTTGAGCAGATACTGCTCCCATAAGAGCGGTAGACAGCAAGATTAAAATTATTCTTTTCATAATTGTTTTTTTAAGTTTATTCAGTGGTTTTCTTTATTCTTTAGTTGCTGTATTATCTTCATTATTAATTGTTTCGTCTATTACTTCTATTACTTCTTCATCATCGGCGTTAACTTTTGTTACGGCGGCTATTGAGTCATCATTTCTTAGGTTTATTAGCCTAACGCCTTGTGTTGCCCTACCTGCAACCCTTACCTGCGATGCTGCAAGCCTAATTGTAAGGCCGCTTTTATTTATAATCATAAGGTCGTTATCGTCAGTAACCCCCTTAATAGCAATTAACTTACCAGTTTTATCAGTAATATTAATTGTTTTAACTCCTTTGCCTCCCCTATTCGTGGTTCTGTAATCTTCAATATCGGAGCGCTTACCATATCCATTCTCAGAAACCACTAAAATATCAATCTTTTCACCCTTATTTACACAAACCATGCCAACCACTTCGTCCTTAGCACTAAGCGAGATACCGCGTACCCCCCCTCCTGTTCTTCCAATTGGCCGAACTAGGCTTTCGGGAAATTTAATGGCTTTACCATTTCGCGCAGCAAGCATAACATCACATGTTCCGGTAGTTAAACATGCCTCAAGCAATTGATCTCCATCCTTTACAGTAATCGCAATAACACCATTTTGTCTTGGTCTGCTATAGGCCTCAAGTGAGGTTTTCTTAACAGTGCCTTTTTTTGTACACATAATGATGAAATTATTCCTCACATACTCTGGGTCAGTAAGCTTTTTCACATTAATGTATGCCTTTATTTTATCGTCAGGTTCAATGTTAACCAGATTTTGGATTGCTCTACCTTTTGATGATTTTGCTCCCTCTGGTATCTCGTAAACCTTTAACCAGAAACACTTCCCGTTTTCTGTGAAGAAAAGCATAGTGTTATGCATTGAAGCAACAAAAAGATGTTCAATAAAATCTTCATCCCGTGCGGCAGATCCTTTAGCACCTACACCTCCCCTTGCTTGAAGTCGAAATTCGGTTAGCGGAGTGCGCTTGATGTATCCGAGGTGTGATATGGTTATTACAACATCTTCATCGGCATAGAAATCCTCTGGGTTAAACTCCCCTTCATCTGGCACAATCTCAGTTCTACGCTTATCGCCATAACGCTGCTTCATGTCTAATAACTCATTCTTAATGATACTCATCTGCAACGCAACGTCTTGAAGTATGTTCTTGTAATACTCAATCATCTTTAGCAATTCTGCATGCTCATCCTTAACCTTGTCCCGTTCAAGTCCGGTAAGGCTCCTTAAGCGCATATCAATAATTGCCCTAGACTGTATATCTGACAAACCAAAGCGTTCCATCAACTTCTCCCTAGCCTCATCAGGTGTTTGAGCAGCCCGAATAATAGTAATTACCTCATCAATATTGTCAATGGCGATAAGTAACCCTTCTAAAATATGCGCACGCTTTTCTGCTTGATCCAAATCGTACTGAGTACGTCGGATTATTACTTGATGTCTGTGGTCTACAAAATAATGAACTAAATCCTTAAGGTTTAATAAACGAGGGCGTCCGTCTACAAGGGCAATATTGTTAGTTGAGAAAGTTGATTGAAGTTGAGTTTGCTTAAACAGATTGTTTAACACAACATTAGCAACAGCCTCTTTTTTAAGAATAATAACAACTCTAGTCCCATTTCTGTCAGACTCATCATTTATGTAACTAATGCCCTCAATCTTCTTTTCGTTAATTAAGTCAGCAATTTTTTTAATCATATCGGCCTTGTTAACCATATAGGGCGTTTCCGATACAACTATTCTTACTCTGCCTGTTTCTGTTTGCTCTATCTCCGTTTTAGAGCGAATAACAACTCTTCCTTTCCCAGTTCTAAAGGCATCCTTTATTCCTTGAATTCCGTATATAATACCACCTGTTGGAAAATCGGGTCCTTTAACATGCTCAATCAGTTCATCTATCTCTATATCAGGATTATCAATGTAAGCGCATATTGCATCAATCACTTCAGAGAGGTTGTGCGGTGCCATATTGGTTGCCATACCAACTGCAATACCCGATGCGCCATTTACAAGCAATAAGGGAATTTTGGTTGGAAGGATAACCGGCTCTTCTAATGAATCGTCAAAATTGAGTCTTAAATCAACGGTGTTTTTTTCTAAATCAGCAATAACATCTTCAGAAATTTTCATTAGACGGGCTTCTGTATAACGCATTGCTGCAGGACTGTCGCCGTCAATTGAACCAAAGTTACCCTGTCCTTCAACTAGCGGATACCGTAATGACCATACCTGAGCCATTCTAACCATTGCATCGTAAACCGAGGTATCGCCGTGGGGATGGTATTTACCCAAAACTTCTCCAACAATACGAGCCGATTTTTTATAAGGTTTGCCAGGGAATAAGCCTATCCCCAACATACCGAATAGAACCCTGCGATGAACAGGTTTAAGTCCATCCCTTACATCAGGAAGTGCTCTTGATACTATTACCGACATTGAGTAATCAATGTAGGCTGTCTTCATCTCCTCCTCAATATTAACCTTTTTAACTCTTTGATTTTCAAACATCTATGCAAATATTATTTATTAGCAAAACTGTATCTTTTAATCAAGATATCCTTGAACAAACAACTCGCTAAAATACCAATTTATTAGCACATTTCTAAACGAAAACAGAGTATTTATCAACATATTTATTTGAATAGCCAAAGCACCATTAAAATTATTTTTAAAGCCTCAATAATTGCATTAATAGGCAACAATGAGTTGTTATTTCTGTTATTCTATATTACTTTAGTAACGAAAAATTAACGATATTTATGGAGTACAAATATTCAAATAAGATAAAAGAAGTACTTAATTATAGTCGCGAAGAGGCTGTTCGCTTAGGCAATCCTACAATTAGGACTGAACACCTTTTTCTAGGTATACTTCGGGATGGAGAGGGTGCAGCAATTAATATCCTTTTAGAGTTAGGACTAGATCTGGCTGAAACAAAGAAGGTTATTGAATCTAAAATTCGGAGTTCAGTTAAAAGCCCCGACCCAATTGACCCCGATAGCATACCTTTAATTAAAGATGCCGAAAGAGTGCTTAAATTGGTAACACTTGTTGCCCGCGAACTTAAAAATGATACCATTGGTACTATTCATCTTTTATTGGCCATTCTAAAGGATGAGAATAGTATTGTAACCCAGATATTAGGCGATAATAACATAGATTATTTTACCGTGAAAGCTGAATTGAAACCCGAAATTATCGAGGCAAAAGCCGACTTTTCCGATGAGGATGATGAGCACTCCTTTGGGGCGCAACGTGGACCACAGCAAACTCCTGGAAAACCAACAAGTGACACCCCTGTGCTAGACAACTTTGGTATAGATTTAACCAAAGCAGCCGAGGAAAATAGACTTGATCCGATTGTAGGACGTGAACGTGAAATTGAGCGTATCGCTCAAATTTTAAGTCGCAGGAAAAAGAACAATCCAATCCTTATAGGTGAACCAGGCGTTGGAAAATCAGCCATTGCAGAGGGTTTGGCTCTAAGAATATCCAAACGAAAAGTATCTAGGATCCTTTTTAACAAAAGGGTGGTTACCCTAGATTTAGCCTCTATTGTTGCGGGCACTAAGTACCGAGGACAGTTTGAAGAACGGATGAAAGCAATTCTTAACGAGCTTTCAAAAACCAATGATGTTATTCTGTTCATTGATGAAATCCATACCATTGTTGGTGCTGGAGGTGCAACCGGATCTCTTGATGCAGCAAATATGCTTAAACCTGCGCTGGCTAGAGGTGAATTGCAGTGCATTGGGGCAACAACCCTTGATGAATATCGTGAACATATTGAGAAGGATGGAGCACTCGAGAGGCGGTTCCAAAAAGTAATGGTAGAGCCTACATCTCCTGAAGAAACCATTGAGATACTTAACAAGATTAAAGAGCGTTACGAGGACCATCATAATGTTACCTATACGCCTGAAGCAATTGAAGCATGCGTAAAACTAACTATGCGATATATATCGGATAGACACCTTCCTGATAAAGCCATTGATGCACTTGATGAGTCAGGCTCAAGGGTTCATATTTCAAACATAAAGGTACCAGAAAAAATACTAACGCTCGAAAAGCAAATTGAGGAAGCAAAAGTTGAAAAACTTAAAGCCGTAAAGAATCAGGATTTTGAATCTGCGGCTAGCTTTAGGGATAGGGAGAAGCAATTTCTTGAGCAACTCGAAAAGGAACAACAACGCTGGGAGCGTGAACTTGTTAAGCACAGAGAAATTGTTGATGATGAAAAAGTAGCCGAAGTTGTTGCGATGATGACGGGAGTTCCTGTTCAGCGAATTGCACAGGCAGAAGGCACTCGTCTGCTTAAAATGGCTGAAGAAATCAAAGGATCAATAATTGGCCAGGATGAAGCAATTAGCAAAATTGTAAAATCAATACAGCGCAATAGAGCAGGGCTAAAAGATCCCAATAAACCCATTGGAACATTTGTATTCCTTGGGCCTACTGGTGTTGGCAAAACTCAGTTGGCTAAAGTATTGGCAAAATATCTTTTCGATACAACTGATAATCTTATCAGGATTGATATGAGTGAATATATGGAAAAATTCTCCGTATCAAGATTAATTGGAGCACCTCCAGGGTATGTTGGTTACGAAGAGGGTGGACAACTTACCGAAAAGGTAAGGCGTAGACCCTACTCCATAGTTCTTTTAGATGAGGTAGAAAAAGCGCATCCAGATGTATTCCACATTCTGCTTCAAGTGCTTGATGAGGGGCAACTTACAGACAGTCTAGGGAGAAGAGTTGACTTTAAGAATACCGTTATAATAATGACTTCGAATATAGGCACTAGAGAGCTTAAAGACTTTGGTAGTGGCGTTGGATTTAAATCTCCAAGTAGCGAATCATCTCCAAACGATTATGCAAGAAGTGTAATACAAAAAGCACTTAAAAAAGCTTTTGCACCTGAATTCCTTAATCGCATAGACGATATTGTAATGTTCAACTCGTTGACCCGAGATCATATCCATAAGATCATCGATATTGAGCTTAAGGGACTGTTTGAAAGGATTCATAATCTGGGATATAATATTCAGCTATCCAGTGCTGCTAAAGATTTTGTTGCAGAAAAAGGTTACGATATCCAGTATGGTGCACGCCCACTTAAACGTGCAATACAAAAGCATCTTGAGGATGCTATGGCTGAGGTAATTATTAAAAGTGAAATTCAGGTGGGTGACACAATATTGGTTGGTTATAGTAAAAAGAGTGATGAGATAACCATTAAGATAAAGAAGAAAGGGGAAAAAGAAGAGGTTAGCCCCAATATAGATAATGCATAATCATTAAACGCCCCAACTTTGGGGCGTTTTTATTATTAACTGTTTGTGTATTTAAACTCAACCTATCTCTAAACAAAACTATTCTTATTCTGTTACATCCTTTTAAACAACTATAAACAAAAACACAATTTAACCATGAGCAATAACAAAATCACTTTTGGAGGAAACCCTGTAAGTATGAATGGAAAACTAGTACAGGTAGGCGATAAAGCAAAAAACTTCACTGTACTTGATGGTTCGCTCCAACCAACGACTTTAGATAAGTTTGAAGGTAAAATAAAACTCTTATCCATATTTCCATCAATTGACACAGGCGTATGCTCGATTCAAACCAAAAAATTTAACGAAAAAGCTGCAAAGTTTGGTGATAAGGTTGCATTTATTGCACTATCAGCTGATTTACCCTTTGCCCTTAAGCGATTTTGTGGTGCTGAAGGTATCGATAACTTAACTCCATTGTCCGACCACAAGGATATGGACTTTGGAAATAAGTATGGGTTTCACATCAACGAGTTAAGACTTTTGACCAGAGGAGTAATAATTATTGATCAACAGAATGTTGTTCAGTATGTTGAAGTTGTTTCCGAAATTGGTAACGAACCAAACTATGAGGCTGCAATAGCTAAACTAAACAAAATGATTTAATAGTAATTTCCTAATCATATTATAGAAGGGAGCTGAGAGAGCTCCCTTTTTATTTTAAACTACTTCTCCATAAAGATCGTACTCCTCAGCTCGGACTATTTTACAGGTTATTATTTCGCCCTCCACAATTTCAGTATTTTCAATAATGTCGATTAGTACCTCTTGATCAACCTCTGGCGAATCGAACTGTGTACGTCCAATTGCCCAATCACCTTCAAATCTGTCTATTATTACTTCGTATACCTTACCAATTCGCTCATTATTCTTGGCTAACGATATCCCTCTTTGTGTTTCCATTACACGATCGACCCTACTTTGTTTTTCTGCCTCAGTAATTGCATCATCTAATTTAGCCGATGCTGTTCCCTCCTCCTCAGAGTAACTAAAAACCCCCAATCTGTCAAATTTTACCTCTTTAACAAATTCGACTAGCTCTTCAAAATCTGATTCAGTTTCGCCGGGATGGCCAACGAGCAATGTTGTTCTAATTGCAACATCGGACACTAATTTTCTAATCTTTGCAATAAGGTCCAGGGTCTCATTCCTGCTAATACCCCTTTTCATCTCCTTTAGCACGTTAGTGCTAATATGCTGAAATGGAATATCAATATACTTGCAAATCTTCGGGTTTAAAGCCATTTCAACAAGCAAATCCTCGGGGAATTGCGCTGGATAGGCATAGTGTATCCTAACCCATGATAGACCCTCAATCCTGCTTATTTCCCTTACTAATTGGGTTATTCGCCTCTCTCCGTACAAGTCTTTTCCATAAAAAGTAGAATCTTGCCCTATAAGTATCAACTCCTTAACACCATCCTTAACAAGTTCCTTCGCCTGCTCAATAATCTCATTTATTGGCTTTGATACATGCTTACCTCTAATTAAAGGGATGGCACAAAAACTACATCCCCAGTTGCAACCCTCTGATATTTTGAGGTATGCATAGTGTTTAGGAGTTGTAATATATCGCTTATTTGCATTTTCAGTAGAGAAGTTAACATTTAGTTCACTAAGAATATCCTGTAGCTGATTGACCCCAAAGAAACCATCAACCTCTGGAATCTCCTTTTGCAAATCATTCTTATATCGTTGGGATAAGCACCCCATAACATAAACCCTATCAATTAGTCCTTTACGCTTGGCTTCAGAGTATGACAGTATAGTATTAATTGATTCTTCCTTTGCATCTGCAATAAAGCCACAAGTATTGATCACTACTGTTCGGGCTGATAAATCGTTGGAATCATTCTGCACACTCCATCCAGCAGCATTTAATTGCTTGAGTAAATATTCAGAATCAACAAGATTTTTTGAACATCCGAGTGTAACCACGTTTATCTTCTTCACTTCTCTCATTTCAATAATTATTAATTAGCTCCTAATTAAGGGTGCAAAGTTAGCAAAGGCAAAAAATTTAGCGATATTTACCTATTCAATTCTTTCATAATTACAGAACAAACTCTATTAATTAACTTTTACCATAATGCTTTCAGAGAAGGATATTATACAACTAGAGGGGCTTGGAATGCTAACTGATCAGATTTATAGGCAGATAGATAATTTCAAGGTTGGCTTCCCTCCCATTGATCTTGTTAAGCCTGCAACGGTAAATGATGGAATTATTAAGCTTGAATGTTATGAGGTTGATGATTTGATAGAGATTTACAAGAGTTACGAAGGTGTTCGTTTAAAGTTTGTTCCTGCATCCGGTGCAGCAACTCGTATGTTTGAAGCGCTGATTAAATATACTACTACAGGGGAAAATAATGCATCTGTTGAGGAGTTTGTTTTAAACCTATGCAAATTTCCATTCTATAATGATCTAAAAGAAGAGTTGAGTAAAAAAGGCTTATCTCCTAACGAACTGATTCAACAAGAAAATTTTAAACCTATAATTGATGCATTGCTTGATGCAAATGGCCTCAATTATGGCTCACTCCCAAAAGGGCTTATCAAGTTTCATAGGTATAATGACTATGCACGCACTGCATTTGAAGAGCAGTTAATTGAAGGTACCCAGTATGCCAGAATGCCTAATAACGAAGTTAGCATCCATTTAACTGTTTCGCCTGAACATTTGGATAATTTCAAGGGAATTTTGAACTCTATATCACCTGAAATTTGCAAAGAGTATGATGTTAAGCTTAACGTCACCTTTTCGGAACAGAATAAGTGCACAGATACCATTGCTGTTGACAATAGCAATATACCAATTAGGGATTCTGAAGGAAATTTGCTGTTCCGCCCTGGCGGACACGGTGCTTTAATCCAAAATTTAAACAAGCTATCAGGTGATATCATCTTTATTAAGAACATTGATAATGTTGTGCCCGATAGGCTTAAACCCCAAACTGTTCTCTATAAAAAGGCTCTTGCGGGGCTTCTTATTAGCTATCAAAGCATCATTTTCGATTATTTAAGCCTTTTACAAAGTGATGGTATTGGAATTGAGCAGCTTAATGAAATTCTTGACTTTACAATCAACGAACTTTGTATACTTCCCCCATCAGGCTTTGAAGTAAGCAGCACCTCAGCTCTAAAAACTTATCTGCATGAAAA
Source organism: Bacteroidales bacterium UBA5349 (assembly GCA_002410065.1). Taxonomy (GTDB): domain Bacteria; phylum Bacteroidota; class Bacteroidia; order Bacteroidales; family Tenuifilaceae; genus Perlabentimonas. The sequence continues at coordinate 284,854 of DHQB01000009.1, forward strand.
GCTGAACCGTCCGCTTAGAGTTTGTGGAATGGTTAAAAACGAGGGAGAGCCAGGTGGTGGTCCATTTTGGGTAACAAATAGCGATGGTACCATATCGCTTCAAATTATTGAATCATCGCAAGTTGATAAAAATAATACTAACCAAAAAGAGATCTTTGGCGCATCAACACATTTTAATCCTGTTGATTTAATTTGTGCAACCAAAGATGTTGATGGTCAGAAATTTGATCTTCTAAACTACACAGATCCAGCAACTGGATTTATTACAACTAAAAGCAAAGATGGCAGGGAGATGAAGGTTCAGGAACTTCCTGGCCTATGGAATGGTGCAATGGCCTATTGGAATACTATTTTTGTTGAAGTTCCCTTAGCCACATTTAATCCTGTAAAAACGGTGTTAGATTTACTTCGCGATCAGCATCGGGAGTAGTTCTAGTGTATCAAGGCTATTTCCCCTTACGCCAGTGTTTAAACGGATTGAGTTTGCTGATTGGGGATTTTGATGGGAATATCCCAGAGCTAACCTTACGAACATCCTCAATAGAGAAAAATGCTTTTGGGTTAAACTGTTCTATTACAGCCATAACGTCTGGCAAGTTATTACGCTTAACAATTGAGTATATTAAATGAACCTTCCCTACGCTTCCTTCACCCTCAACCATAGTAGCTCCATAACCTTTCTCATTTAGTTTCTTTACCAAAAGATTCCCGTCCTTTGATGCAATAATTCTTATTACCAGACTACCCATTGCCAAATGCTCCTCTAGCCTCATGCCTACCCAATTGCCAGTAGCAAAACCAGCAGCATAGGCAAAATAGCAAGCAAAATTATTAAGATTGCTCATTATCTGCCCAATGGCAATTATCCATATAAATACTTCAAAGAAGCCTAATATTGGAGCGATTATTCTCTCTCCTTTTGAGACAAAGATAATCCTCATTGTCCCTATTGTAACGTCAATAATACGTGCTAAAAAAATTAGCAAAGGCAACACGAAAAATAAATACAGGTTGCTCTCGAGAAATAATGGATCCATTTTGAATGTTTTTTAGGGATGCAAATCTATGGAATCTTCTATAGATAACAATTCTTACAATTATAATTAAAATAGTTATTTAAAGCAATTTATTCGTTAATCTTATCCAAAGCATCCAAGCCATCAATTTTCATTGATTGAGAGATTTTCGCAATCTGCTTTAAATCAATGCTTTTGCCCTGAATAGATATTAGTACGTTATCATTACCCCCTCCAATGAGCAAAAGTTCGACAATCTTTCCTTGCACATCTTTTACCAAAAAAGTTAGATGTTCATCCTTCTCCTTAATAACCATGAGTTCCTTATAATCCTTTTTGGGGAGTTCTTTCATTATCTCGTCATAAAAATTAACACCTTGCTTTGGGTTATCAGTGGCCAAAATCTTAATGCTTGACAAGCCGTTCAGGGCATTGTTAAAATCCTTGTCCTCACTATCCATTGAAGAGAATAGAGAAAACATGTACTCAGATATGTAAACTGAGGTGTAGCCTTCTTTCCCTGAATATTTCTCAAAAAGTTTATCCACAGGAGAGTTCTGTCCCCACAGCATGCTCGAGAATGCGAGCATAGAAAGTAGAATAAAAATCCTTTTCATATTATTAACTGTTTAGTTTTTTCTTAATTCTATGTTGTTTAATGATTACTCATATTCTAGTCCTCAGCACTTAATTTACCATTAATGTAAACAACCTCAGTCTTTCCTATACTTTCGACCATATTAAGGTAAGAGATATTTTTGGAAAGCCTGTCGAAAGTTTTAAAAGATTTTTGAGGGGTTTGTAAGTGACTTAAAGGCTCTAACTCATCTTTTGCTCGGTTTATTTTTGAACCAATAAGTGCCAATACTCGTTGCGTTTCCAGTAGGGCCAATTGTGGATCATCGTAAGTATCAACAAGCAAACTTGTATTGCTTTTTGCTGTAAAGAAGAGCGTAAACCCTATTGCTAGAGCAATTGTAGCAGCAGAAGATAAAACTGCAGCCATACGAGCATACTTTTTTCTGTGTTTCGTGTCGGATTGTTGCCATTTATCAACTTCAGATTGAATGGACTCAATAATAAGATTATCATCAACTTTAGGTTGTTCAGATAACATTCGCATCAAGTCCTTGTCAACTGTTGTATCCGTGGAAACATCAAAGTCTTCTTGCTCAGTAAAAAGTTGCTTAAGTAAAGCCTCTTCTTCCAATGAGGTTTCACCGTTATAGTACTTTTCAAGCAAAATTTTAGTTTTGTTATCCATAAAATTATTTAGTATTAACTTTCATTTTGGTTACAACGTACTCCTTAATGCCTTTTCTTGCTCTCGACAGATTAACCCTAACATTCTCTGATGTTAAGCCTAGTTCTATCGCAATATCCTTAAATTCCATTTGCTCAATATCCCTCATCGTAAATATCTTTTGGTGCATTTCACTTAATGATGCCAATGCTTCTCTAACCAATATTAACCTATCATCAACATCTTCATAACTAGAACTATCATTGTCTGAATATTCATAAACAACGCTTTGCTCAATTGGCAAGGTGCTTTTGCGTAATCTAATCCTATCTATGCATGTGTTGCGCGTAATGGTTTTAGTGTAAGCTTCAATGCTTTTAATGACCGCTAAACCCTTACGATTAACCCAAAGTTTATGGAACACATCCTGTACACAATCTTTGGCCTCATCTGAATCTCCCAAAAGTTTATAACAAATGCTGTACAATAAAGGGCTTAAAGGAATTATTTTTTCTTTAAAAAAATGCTCATCCATTAGCTTACTTGCCAAATTTAAACCTGTTTTTCTTGAAGCAGTATTAACCCTACGCAAAAAGATATTATTATTTGCATTGATTTTTTTACAGCCATCATGTTTTGTTTGTGCACCCCTAAAACAAATTACTGTTTTAGGAGTGCACAAATATTTCTCCTATTGTTGTTCAAGGCTCTTTAATAAAGACATGTGGCTCATACCTGCCTTATCTGATGAACTCCCTAGACTAGCTAATTCATTTAATTTAATATTCCCGGAAAGCGAAAGCAGAACTTCTTCTGTCTTATCAGTTGCCAGCATCACCAAATCGGTTATCATATCACCATTCTGTTTCACAAAGAAGTCAACCTTTTGTTCACCATCAACAATTTGCATAATGGTTTTATATTTTAGTTTTACCATCTGTGCCCTTATTTCATTGGTAAACCCTACTGTCTTATCTTCGGAGACTAGAATTTTTAAAGATACAATTTTCTCGGAAAGTTGTTTTAGATCTTCATCTTTAGCATCGACCAAGGATAGTAGTTTAAACAACTCTGGTGTTATTGATACTGATGTAAAGCCAGGTTTACCTGAGTATTGTATAAAAGCATTATCTATGGCTGATTGGCTAAAAGCGTTAGTAACTGCAAGGAAAAGTGTAATAGCTAAAGTTATTGTTCTCATAATTCATTTAATTATAGTTAATAAAATGTTAAGCTAACCGCGGTTTATATAATAATGACGAACAACCATTCAATTTGTAACAACTTAATCCATTTTTTTAAAATTTAAGTGTTATAAAATGCTATAAAAACCTAGATACTAATACCATTAGAATTTTCTTGCTAAAAAAAATCAAAAAAATAAAGATTATGCTTGTATAGAACGATATAAAGCATTAGTTTTGCAGCGCTTTTAGAGTTTTTGAAGAGAAATTTAAGGTAACTTATATTCAAAGCATTAAGCTTACCTTAAGGACGTTAAAGTCCTTTTTTTTTCAAATTTGATTCAGTAGCTCAGCTGGTAGAGCACATCCCTTTTAAGGATGGGGTCCTGGGTTCGAGCCCCAGCTGGATCACAAAAAGCAAAATGGAAGATTCAGTAGCTCAGCTGGTAGAGCACATCCCTTTTAAGGATGGGGTCCTGGGTTCGAGCCCCAGCTGGATCACAAAAAAAAGCAGCCTAGGCTGCTTTTTTTATTTAGTTAAATGGGGATTCAATACACTTATGCGGAATTTTTAGTCCGCTAAATTCGAATAGTTCCTCACCTGATTCCCTCATCTCTTCATCATCGCTTTCATAATACCATTCAACAAATATAGTGCTTCCTGTATCGGTAAATTCGTGAATCTTTTGAAGTAGAGTGATTAAATATTTATAGGTAGCCGAATTGAAATACCTGAAGAAGATAATAACTTTTATATCTTTTGTAGTCTTAGATTTCTTGAGAAAAGAGTTGTATTCATCTAGCCAATCCATTACTGGTTGAAAAAATTTTGTTACATTTTCAGGATGGCAAATTCCTTTAATTTTAAAAACATTTGTATCTGGATCAAATAAAACGTCTGGAGAATCTTTATGTGCTTTGATACGTAACTCTCTCATAACTAATTATAATTAGTGCTTATCTACTTTTGGAACAAAGTTAAAAGGAATGTTTAATAATTCGGAAAACTCCTCTCCTGCCTCAGCCAGTTCGGCATCATACTTTGGAAACATCCAGGTTACCTCAACCTGTTTACCAACTCTATAAAGATCTCTAAGTTTTGAGAGGAGAATCAATATCATTTTGGAGGAAGCTGTATTAAAATAGTCAAAATCTAAAACAATATTTGTAAAGTCGTTAGGCTTCTCTCTGTACTCATCGAACCATTCAATAACGGGACCGTAAAAACTCTTAACATCCTCGGGCAAGCATTTACCTTGAATTAGAAAAATGCCATTCTCCTTATCAAGGATAACCTTGGGAGTGATTTCAGTTGGTGAAATATCAATAACTTTCATGCTTGCTTTTGTGAGATGCTAAATTATTGAACTACTGAGGAATTGGTTGATATTTGATAAAATTGAAAGGAACTTCTACTATGTCGGCATAATCTTCACCGGCATCCTGCATATCCTCATCATCTTCTTGGTAGTACCAATCAATGGATACTTTATGACCAGCCTCTTGCATGTCCTTGAATTTCTCAAATATTTCAAGTAGCATTTTTGATGATGCGGTATTGAAGTAGTCCATTTTAATAATTAAAACCGTTTCAGGATTGGGTGATTCCGCATATTCTAAAACCCATTTGATTAGTGGACTATAAAATTCTTTAACATCCTCGGGGAGCGATTTTCCTGTGATTGAGAAAACACCAATCTCTTTGTTAAAAATCACTTCTGGTGTTTCGTGGGATCCTTTAATGTTTAGTACTTCCATGTTGCTATTATGGTTAATTTATAGATTTTCTTCTTCAAATGGTTGGTTTAACAAATTTACAACTAATGAAACGAATTAGCAAACACGAAATACTCTTTATAATACTTTTTTTTAAAAAGTTCCTGGAATAGTCCTAGAAAAATTTCATTAGCTAGGCAAAGATTAATCCTTTAATTGTTCCAATAAACTTTTAACCCAGCTTTCAACCCTCGCTTTATTCATTTTATGTTGATTTTCAAAATCTAAAATTAAACCCTTAAAATATTCACCTTCAAGCGCTTTTGATGATTCAAAGGTGTATTCCTTGGTCGATGTTTTACCAATCATTGTTGCACCACTATTCTCAAATACCTCAGCTAACAGACCAACTGCATCCCCAAAGTTTTCGGGATATCCTAATTGATCACCATTTCCAAATATGGCAATCTTGGATTTTGAGAAATCTGTATCCTCAATTTCAGGCACTAATTCATCCCAATATACTGCCAGTTCACCGTCGAACCAGGTTGGTGATCCCAAGATTAAAAGATCGAAACCCTTTATTGTACTTAGATCAGCCTCTTCAATATCGATATCCTTTAATGATTCCATTCCAGTGGCTTGCTTTATCAGGTTAGCCGCCTTAGATGTTTTATTAGCCTTATGGCTATATACAATTGCTGCTTTCATATATCTGTTTTTTGTTTCAAAAGGTAAACCTGTCTGTCTTCAGAAAGTTTTAGGCAGTTATGAAACATCCATGTTTATGTATTGATTTTTTAATCATGGATGTTTCAATTCAACCAATTAATTTCATGATTAACTAATAATTTGATAACTCAAGTGCCGCAATAAATATCTTATCACTATTGGGCAAAATAGCCTTTTCTAAAATTGGGTTAAAGCCTACTGGTGTAAAGGCTGCGCCTACCCTTTTTACTGGCCCATCAAGATACTCAAAGGCCTCTTCGGCAATAATTGAGGCTATTTCGCCCCCAAAACCACCAAATACTTTGTCCTCGTGCACCACAAGTGCTTTACCTGTTTTTTTTACGGATGATAGAATTGTTTCTTTATCGAGAGGTATGATTGATCGGATGTCAACAACTTCAGCTGAAATCCCATGCTCTTTCTCTAATTTTTCAGCAGCATCAAGGCACATTTGTGTTGTATTTCCAAAGGTAATCATTGTAAGATGTTCCCCTTTTCTTCTTATCCTTGCCTTACCAAAGGGTACTTCAAATTCAGGGGGAATTGGAGTTGCTGCCTTGGATGAATTATACAGCGCTTTTGGCTCAAGGAAAAGAGTCATTCCTTTTGAGCGCATGCTAGTTCTAAGCAAACCTGCAGCATCATCGGCAAATGATGGGTAAACGATACGGACACCTGGCATGGTTGCTAAAGCCCCCTCAATTGTTTGCGAATGGTATATACCACCACCAATATAACCCCCACTCGCAAGTCGGATTGTTATGTTTGGTGCAAACTTTCCATTCGATCGCCAGTAATCGTGCGAGGAATCTACATATTGCTCAATAGCTGGCCAGAAATAGTCGGCAAACTCAGCTCCTTCAACAACAACCCTAATCTTATCGGAGAAGCGAGTCATTCCATTTGCAGTACCTAATATATAGTCTTCAGCAATTGGAGCGTTAAAAACCCTATCCTTACCAAATTCCTTCTGCATACCCTTTGAAACATTGAATATTCCACCCTTGTCTTTGTTGGCCATATCTTGACCCCAGATAAACGTATCTGGGTTATATCTAAATTCTTCCTTCAATGTAAGATTAATGGCTTCAATTAGTTTTAGTTTTTCTCCTTCAAAATTATGCTCTCCAGTAGTATACTTTTGGGGTTTATACTCCTCGGGAAAAACAAATCTGTGAATCGATTCAGGACTTGGATCTGGAGCTGCCATAGCCGCTTTATGTGCTGCCTTAACCTCTAGCACCACACGCTCTTCAATACTTGCTAGTTCAGCCTCGTTAAATCTCTTGTAAAGCAAAAGCATGCGCTTAAACTTGGCAAGCGGATCAGCATTCTGAACGTACTCCATTTCACCCTTATCGCGATAAAGTTCATGTCTATCGGAGTTTGAGTGTGAGTGAATTCTAACACAGTTTGCTTGCACTATTGCTGGCATTTGATTTTCAATAGCCCACCTTTTGGCATCGTTCATGGTGTTCATTGAATCGAAAACATCTTTCCCGTTACAATGGAAGATCTTTAGGTTTTTGAAACCACTAAAGTTATTAGCTACCTTACGATTAGCGGTCTGATCCTCTTTTGGAACTGATATTCCGTAACCATTATCCTGAAAGACAAAGATTACCGGTAACTTTTCATTTGAAGCGCCGTTAATTGCCTCGTAAACATATCCTTCTGATACAGAGGACTCTCCTTGAGAGCTGATAACTACTCCCTTATGATTATACCTTTTAAATGCACGACCAACCCCTGATGCTTGCTGGGTATGATTACCCGTGCTACTTGATGTATTATGGATATTAAGCTCTGCCTTAGCAAAATGATTGCTCATGTGTCTTCCTCCACTGGATGGATCGGTATCCTTTGATATCCCGTTTAGTATTATCTCTTCGGCTGTCATACCTGCCGAAATAACTGTAAGCATATCACGGTAATAGGGAAAAAGGTGGTCCGTTTCTTTATCAAAAACCTGTCCAATCGCAAGCTGTATACCATCATGCCCTGCGTATGGTGCATGATAACTCCACCCTATTGCTTGCTTTAAATAATTTGGTGCTCTCTCATCTAGAGCTCTTCCTAGAACCAAAAGATAGAACCACTTTTCAAGGGTCTCCTTTGGCGTTTGCTTTATACCAAAAGTTTTATCGTTTCTTTTAATGTAATTCATAGTCAAAATGCATGTTATATTATCAAATTAATTTTAAACCTCCCTATTGGCATCAAATTGCTCGAGGTAATCTGCTACTCTTCTTAAAAAGGCACCGCCTAATGCTCCGTCAATTATTCTATGGTCGTATGATAGACTTAAGAACATCTTATGCCTTGGAACGATTATATCTCCATGTTCAGTCTCTACTACAGCTGGTTTCTTCTCAATTGAGCCCGTTGCCAAAATTGCAACCTGTGGTTGCGAAATGATTGGAGTACCCATTAAATTCCGAAACGAACCAAAGTTTGTTATGGAGAATGTTCCTTCTTGTATATCATCTGGGGAGAGTTTGTTCCCCCTAGCTTTATCGGCAAGTTGACTAATAGTAGAGGCCAACCCAGGGATATTTAATCTATCGGCATCCTTAATAACTGGAACAATTAGGTTTCCGTCTGGTTTGGAAACAGCAATGCCAATATTAACGTGTCCTTTTACAATTATATTATTGCCATCTACACTAGAGTTTACCATAGGGAAATCACGTAAAGCCTTAGCTACAGCCTCTGTAAATATTGGCATATAGGTAAGTTTGGCTTTATATTTAGTTTGATAGATTTCTTTCATCATGGTTCGCCACTTTACAATTGCCGTTACATCGGCTTCAACCATATTGGTAACATGTGCTGATACTTGAGTGGACTTAATCATGTGATCGGCAATTAGTCTCCGCATCCTGTCCATTTCAATAATTTCATCGCCAATGCTTATCGATGGGTTTGCTTTCTTTGGAGCTGCATTGTCATTTATGGACAACAGAGAACCGCTTTGAGTTTTGTTCTTGAGGTATTCAAGCAAATCAACCTTTCTGACCCTACCCTCTTTTCCCGAACCTTTAATGGAATTAAGTTCATCTGGTGAAATATTTTCCTTTTGGGCAATGATCTTAACCAATGGACTATAAAATCTATTGTAACTCTCTTTTTCTTTAAAAACAATATCCTTAACTGGTGTGGTATCTTTTTCATCCTTGCCTGAATTGTTGTCCTTTTTGCTTTGGGCAACCGGAGCAACTATTTCAGAAGTTTCACCATTGGTATTAATTGTAGCAATTACCTTTCCAACCGGAACCACATCATTCTCCTTGAAAAGGATGCTGACAACAGTACCAGCCACTGGTGACGGTATTTCAGAGTCAACCTTATCTGTAGCAATCTCAAGAAGATTATCATCCTCTTCTACCTTATCACCTACGCTTACAAACCATTTAGTAATAGTAGCCTGCTCAACGCTTTCACCCATTTTAGGCATTTTTATCTCAAACATATCCTGTTTAGTTTTAGTAATTCTATGTAAAAAACACAGGTTTGGCCTATTTGTTCGAGTGTGAATAGAACAAAACACAACAAACGTTGTAAAAGCGATATACAACGTTATATCTTTGTATCAAAAAGTTGACAATGCAAAGCAATCTCTCCGTCCTATCCACGGCCTATTTACCATCCATCCGATACGTTAAAGAGCTATTTAACAGTAAAGTAATTCATATAGAAAAGCATGAAACTTATAAAAAGCAAACCTATAGAAATAGGTGTGTTATATTTTCTGCTAATGGTGCACTCCCTTTGTCAATTCCGGTGATAAAACCTCAGGGGAATAAAACAAAAGTGTGCGATGTGGTACTGGATAATTCAGTAAAATGGAGAAAAGAACACTGGAGGGCAATAGAATCAGCATACAAAAGCTCAGCATACTTTGAATATTTAAAAGACTACTTTGTGCAATACTATATGAAAGAGTGGAAATATCTTTGGGATTTTAATCTTAGCATGCTGGAAACTATTATAGCTATTCTAGAGATTAAGGTTGAACTAAAGGAGACAGAATCGTACATAAAAGAGTATGGTAATCGTTTTAACGATTTGCGGAGATTATCGGATGAGAACAAAAAAGAGTTAATCAGTGATAGTCAAGATAACAGATACTTTCAGGTTTTTGAGAACAAGCATGGGTTTATACCCAATCTCTCCATAATCGATTTGTTATGTAACTGTGGAATGGGTGCCAGAACTATTTTAATAAAAAAAGGGGGCTATACGCCCCCACATTAAAAATTATTAGGTATTAAAACTTAAACCCTATTGTTAGCATAAACCTATTCTGATTCACATCTCGCTCAATAATCTCGTTTGCTGTTACGAAAGGTATGTAAGTATCGCCATACATAATACGCTGGTATGCCCAGTCGAGGAAAAAGTTATCCATCCTTAAGCCAAAACCACCCGAGAATGCATTGGTTGCTGATGAGGATAGATCTAAATCATCGTTGTATGGGCTTCCAAAATAGGCGTAACCGCCACGCAAAGCCAACTGACCTATCCAAACCTCTGCACCAACCCTAACGTTATGAGCATTGGTGAAAGTGTTTTTTATGGTTTGATTCTCGTTCTTAAAACGATAGCCATCTCCCCCTTTACCAAAGCGCATGGATGTGTAATCAAGATACTCATAATCGGCACTAATTAGTCCAATTTTCCCAAAGGTGTATGCAACAGATCCGATTAATTTGTATGGGGTTTCAATTGTATAATCATACACATTTATTGGTGTTTCAGTTGAAGATGTACCAACATTAAAATCGGAACTCATTGTTGCACTATACTTCTCGTCTAAATTATAGAAAGTTGGTGTATGCGCAGCCAAACCTAGCCTGAGTTCAGTAGTTGGCCTGTAGATAAGCCCTAGCTTGAAATTAACCCCATTTCCTTCAACCAGCAAGCTTTGGTTATAGTTCATGCTTCTAAAAAGGTTAGCGGATACCACATTATCCTCATATGCACTTTCAGCATAGTATATGGTTTGCTTATAGTAAACATTCTGTAACCCTATTGTAGCTCCAGCATAAAACTTATTGGAGAAATTGGCCCCAGCAGAAAATGTGTACTCACCAATCCCGCCTTCAGATGATATGGACTGATCCTGATATACCCCATCACCAACAAAAAGAGGGGATTGATATTGAATATCGCTTCCAGTCAAAGTATCAACTAAAAAAGTATTCCATGCCATTATTGCTTCCCATGGAGCATTGGATTGTCTGTAGGGATCCCAATCGCTTGCTTCGGTCATGTTTGACCAATTGTTTCCATTGGCCATGCTAGCAAAAAAATCTAATATAGAATAGTTATCATTGGCTCCTGTTGCAGTAGTTTCAGAGTAAAAGTCCTTAATCCTATTGTAACCCAAACCAAGATTTATCATTACCAAGCCAGTTTCTTCCTCTTTTAGAGTTTTAAAAGAGGTCACCAAACCTATATTATCGAACATGAAGCGAGTTCGTGAATCGCTATATTTTGAACCTATGTAATTGGTATTGTCAACCCTGTTCTTTAATGAAGGCGTTATAGTGAACTCGGATGAACGATATACACCAAGTCCTGCAGGATTATTTGATAATGAAGTAAAATCGGCGCCCAAAGCACCAAAGGCCCCACCAAGGCTAACGTACCTTGCCGTACCATATAATGCATTCTGATTCGATAATCTAAGCACATCGTCTACTCCTTGTGCCATTGCACCTATTGTACTAAAAGCTAGAAGAAAAGGAAGTATTTTTTTCATGATCTTTTATTATGATTTTATAGGATATGGAAAGGATTGGCTTTACGGGCAACAGTTCTAAAACCATTTAGCAATTAATTATTAATTCAATGCAATCCTTTCCCTATCCATTATATAGAGTGATGAGTTAGTTACCTGTCCCTTTTTCTTGAACTATTTGAAGAAGAACCACTACTTGACCTTGAACTGGAACTAGAACCAGAGCTTGAACCAGAACTTTGTCGAGATGATGAAGATGATCCAACAGAACTATTTGATGGAGAAGAACCCCTGTTACTGCTAGAACCTGAAGAACTATTATTTGGCCTGCTTACAGAGGGTGAACTAATTCTTGGTGGTGAATTAAAGGTTCGGCCACTTTCGTTACTAGAACCACGAATAGGCCTAGCTACCTGTTGACTTGGTCTGCTACTGACTGGTCTAGCTGTTTCGGTGGTTGGATAATTGCGTGTTGGCTTATTAAAATCACTACTATTCGCAGGATTAGGTCGAGTATATGTTGGATTATAAGCTCTATTATTTCCCCGATTTTCGCCACTTACTCTAGTAGGGTTAATAGGTTTGCTTTCGCGCGCAGGGCCAGCAATATTATTATTACCACGATTTGGTTCTATCACTTCTTTACGAGTAGGATCTTGACTAATGGGTCGTGTTGTATTTATCCTATTAGGATCTTGTGCTGCTATTGGACGGGTACTAACTTGTGTTCCTTCTGGTCTAGGTTCACGCCCTTGGGTGTTGCCTAAAACAACCTGCTTATCCGAAAGGTCTATTCGCCTATCACGATTAACACTATTAAGGCCATTGATGCCGATATCACCATATGCTGGTCTGTTTCCATAATTCACAGTTCCTTGTGAAGGCCTTTGACCATAATGGTAGTTGCCAGCATTTGGTTGGTTATTCCAGTTGTTTCCATAATATCCATTCCAATACCCATTATTATAACCCCAACCGTAAGTATTCCACCAAGACGAATAGTGATTAGAGTATCCCCAGTATCCCCCATATCCATAGCTGCCAAACCCATACAAATAGGGACGGCCCCATGAAGAACCCCAATATCCAAAGGAACTATATCTTGGCCATCCAAACATCGATGAGATATAGTATGGTTCAACCCATACATTACCGCCCATTACAATAATATTATAGTAAGCAGGATCGTAGGCTGAGGCATACCAATAATTGTCAGAATATTGAATAGTCCAATCATTTAATCCGTAGGAAGGATTAGATCTCGCTTTTAATCTTCTCTCATAGGAATCTTGGTAAGAAGTTGATAATATTCTATCGTATGGATTTCCGGATTCCTCTGATTTATAAACAAGTGTATCTATACTTCCAGTGGTGTCGCTAGCAAGTATATTTTGATATTTACGCTCTAGATCTTCAATTTTAAGACTAGAACTTGAGGGGCTTTTCTGACTATTGTCAGAAGAGTAGGAATCAGAAGGGTTAAAATATAGATCATCCCCCCTATTACTACTCGTTTTGCTCATTTGCATGCTTGTTGAGCAAGAGCCCATCGTAACAGCTAAAAGAGCAATTGTGAATAATTTAAGTTTAGTTTTCATAACGGCCTCCTTGTCTTTTTATATTTAGGGTTTTATTTACTTACTTTGCATTGTTAAAAGTATCTAAATACTTACAAAATTCATACCAAATAAACATTATGGCAAAAGGAATTATAAGCAGAGATGAGGATTATTCTCAATGGTATAATGATATCGTTGTTAGAGCCGGTTTGGCGGATCACTCTGCAGTTAGAGGTTGTATGGTTATAAAACCCTATGGATATGCAATTTGGGAAAAAATACAAAGGCAACTCGATGACATGTTTAAGGCAACAGGGCATCAAAATGCCTATTTCCCATTGTTTATTCCTAAGTCGTTTTTTAGTAAAGAAGCGGCTCATGTTGAGGGTTTTGCCAAAGAGTGTGCCATAGTAACCCATTATCGACTAAAAAATGATCCTAATGGTAAGGGTGTTGTTGTTGATGAAGACGCAAAACTAGAAGAGGAACTGATTGTTAGGCCAACTTCTGAAACAATAATTTGGAACACTTACAAGGGTTGGATACAATCGTATCGTGACCTACCATTACTAATTAATCAATGGGCAAACGTTGTACGTTGGGAAATGCGCACTCGTTTATTCCTTAGAACAACCGAATTTCTATGGCAAGAAGGACATACAGCCCACGCAACTAGAGAAGAGGCCATTGAGGAAACTATAAAAATGGTTAATGTATATGCTGAATTTGTTCAGAACTGGATGGGTGTGCCCGTTATTATTGGCACAAAATCAGAAGGTGAACGTTTTGCCGGTGCAGTTGAAACCTATTGTATTGAAGCATTAATGCAGGATGGTAAAGCATTACAAGCGGGTACCTCGCATTTCTTAGGGCAAAATTTTGCAAAGGCCTTTGATGTTAAGTTCCAATCAAAAGAGGGAACTCTTGAATATGTTTGGGCTACCTCGTGGGGTGTATCTACTAGGTTAATGGGCGCATTAGTTATGGCTCATTCTGATGATAATGGGCTAGTATTGCCCCCTAAACTAGCACCTACTCAAGTTGTGTTTATTCCAATATACAAGACTAAAGAAGAACTTGAGCAAATTACCAAAAAAGTAAATGAAATTAAAACGCAACTCGAAAAGAGAGGTGTATCAACCCAATATGACGATAGGGACACGTTTAAGCCTGGATTTAAATTTGCCGAGTATGAACTTAAAGGTTATCCCATTCGAGTTGCCTTAGGGCCTAAGGATTTAGAAAAAGGGACTGTTGAAGTTGCTCGTCGCGATACTTTAACTAAAGAATTTGTTCAACAAGAAGGTGTTGTAGACTATATTGTTAATCTTTTAGATACAATTCAGGAAAGCATCTTCAGAAAAGCTTTTGATTTTAGGGCAGAAAAAACAACTAAGGCCGATACCTTTGATGAGTTCAAAAGAATCCTTGATGAAAAAGGCGGATTTGTTTCTGCCCATTGGGATGGAACAAGAGAAACTGAAGACAGAATTAAGGAAGAAACCAAGGCTACAATTCGTTGCATACCCATAGATAACACTGCTGAAGAAGGAGTTTGCATTTTAAGCGGAAAGCCTTCGAAGCAGAGAGTTCTTTTTGCTAGAGCGTACTAAATACTAAAACCTTAAGCAATGGAAAATCAAACAAATACTCCTCAGGAGTTAATCATTCAAACTCTTGTAGAAAAATCGGCGATGAAGCAAGAGGTTTACGAGAATACTATCGAGACCTTTAGTGCCATTAAAGGCATACTTCATGATATAGTGATAGACCTTAACACAAATATCAAGAACGCTGATAAAAAAATCAGACTTGAGTATAGGGATAGAGGTAAATTCGAGGCTGAAATTCGTGTAGCAGGTGATATTCTTGTATTTAGCATGCACTCCAATGTTTTTGAGTTTGATAGGAACCACAGCATCTGGAAACTACCCTACGTTCAGGAAAATAAGCTTAACTCCTATTGTGGGATGATAAATATCTATAACTTTCTTACCGATTCATTTAAGTATAATAGATTAGATGATCTAGGCTACCTTATTGGCAGGCTATTTATCAATAGAGAGAATCACTACTTTGTTGAGGGCAAGCGCCAAATGGGATTTCTTTACAATAATTTTGGCCTGGCCGTGATAAATAAGGAATCAATAAAAGAAATTATTGAGTCGGCTATGCTCTATTCTCTTGATTTTGACTTACTTGTGCCACCATATGATTTGGTTAAAATTGCCTCGGTTGGTCAAATGAACAGCAAGATTGATAGCGCAAAATTACAAACAGGCAAACGACTAGGCTTTAAGTTTAATTCCGATGATGTTCTGGAAGAGATTTAACCTAGCTGACTTATTACATATAGTCAACATAAAACTAATTAATATTAATTATGAAAAAACTATTGTTAATTGCCACAGCAGCTATACTTGCAGTGTTATTTGCCTGTAGCCCAAAAAAAGATGTAAACCAAGAGATGCAATCAAAATTAGATGCTTTTGTTGAGGTTGAGCTTAAAACAGATATAAGCCACCTAAGCGAGAAGGAGAAGCAAATGCTTCCTTATCTCTTTGAGGCCGCTCAGATAATTGACGATATATTCTGGTCTCAGGCCTATGGCGATAAAAAGGAACTTCTTTCAAAAATTAAGGATGATGCTTCCATAGCTTTTGCCAAGCTTAATTATGGCCCTTGGGAAAGATTAAAGGATAACAAACCCTTTATTGATGGATTTGGAAAAAAACCCCTTGGGGCCAACTTCTACCCCACTGATATGACTAGGGAAGAGTTTGACGCTTTTGAATCCGATAATAAGACTAGTCTTTACACAGTTATTCGTCGTAATGCCGATGGAACATTGGTTTCTATCCCATATAACGAAGCCTACAAGGAACAATACGATAAATTAGTTGAGTTAATTCGTAATGCTGCCGAACTTGCCGAAGACGAAGGTCTAAAAAATTACCTAAACTTAAGGGCTGAGGCATTACTTAGCGGCGAGTATCTTGCAAGTGATATGGCATGGATGGACATGAAAACCAATAACATAGATTTTGTTGTTGGTCCAATTGAAAACTACGAAGACATGCTGTTTAACTATAAGGCTGCGCATGAGGCATTTATATTGATTAAAGATGTTGAATGGAGTCAACGCTTATCGCATTTTGCTGCTTTACTCCCTAAATTACAAGAGAGTTTGCCTGTTGCCAAGGAGTACAAAACAGAAACACCTGGTAGCGACAGTGATTTAGGGGTTTACGATGCCATATTCTATGCGGGCGATTGCAACGCAGGAAGCAAAACTATTGCTATTAACCTTCCAAATGACCCGATTGTACATATTGAAAAGGGAAGCAGAAAGCTACAGCTAAAAAACTCAATGCAATACAAGTTCGATAAGATACTTGTACCTATTAGCAAGGTTGTTATTGCCGAAGAACAACGTAAACACATCACGTTTGAAGCATTTTTTGAGAATACTATGTTTCATGAGGTGTCTCACGGTTTAGGTATAAAAAATACCATAAATAATAATGGAACAGTAAGACAAGCGCTAAAAGAGACCTATAGCCCAATTGAAGAAAATAAGGCTGATCTCCTTGGTTTATTTATGGTTACAAAACTGGCTGAAATGGGCGAACTAGGAGAGAAAGATCTAATGGACAACTATGTTACCTTTATGGCTGGCATATTTAGGTCTGTTCGATTTGGTGATGCATCGGCACATGGAAAGGCTAACATGGTACGTTTCTACTATTTTCAGGAGATGAAAGCATTTACTCGCGATTCAGAAACTGGCACCTACAGTGTTGATTTCGATAAGATGACAGAGGCATTGCACTCACTAGCAGAAAAGATCTTGGTGATACAGGGTGATGGCAACTACCAAGAAGCAAAGAAAATGCTTACTGAAATGGGGTATATAAAAGAGGAATTGCAGGCAGATTTAGATCGAATTAATCAATCAAATATCCCTGTTGATATAAGATTTAAGCAAGGACTAGAGATGCTAAATCTATAAATAGAAAGGCTGGATTTCCAGCCTTTTTTCCTTTTCACTATAAACGGCATCAATTCTTTTACTATTTTTATAGGCAATTAAAATAATATGCCATGAACTTAACTTTTAATTTCATAAAATCAGTTTCAACCATCTACGACGAAATGATTGAGAATGGCTTTTCCCTTGTGTATTTAGGAGAGTTTAGCCACCAAATAACCAAGATGTTCACCTCTATGGCCGAATCCGATATGGAGAAGCAGAGTGAAGAAAAATCGGTTCAGCGTAGGGTATACCATGTAATGGTTGAAACACTTCAGAATATGAATAAGCACTCCGATGAGATTAAGGAGCGAAATATTGGAAGTGGTTTATTTATCATTGGCAAGAAAGATGAAACCTACTATATCATTACATCAAACGTAGTTGCCAAGAGCCGTAAAGATGCTCTTGAAAACTCACTTATTACAGTGAATAATGCTTCAAAGGAAGAACTAAAAGAGATGTACAAGAAGCAAATTAAGGAGGGTAAACTGTCTGCTAAAGGTGGTGCAGGGCTTGGCCTTATTGACATAGCCAGAAAAACAGGAGAAACGCTTAACTACCAATTCCTTCAACTTGATGATGACAACTATTTCTTTATCCTAAAGGTTGAGATTAATGCGAAGAAATTTGCAAAAGAAGCCTAATAATACATCTCCTTTTTATAATGTGCTCTACCCTTGGATTTCAAAATTCCTTAGGAATTAAGTAGTTAAAAAACTGAGCAATCTAACTTCGAAATACTTCTCAAAAAAGAGTAAGATTTCCATTCTTCTAGTGATTGTGTTCTTGGGTCTCAGGTTTAATCACATAATTTAGTAGTGAAGTTTAAAATTATCTTTAGAATCCTGTTTAATTAATACCCTTTGCAATATTAGATTTGAAGTAATACTTTTTATTCCCATTTTTGATAAGTTTTTTTTAATTGAAAACCATGAAGAATACCGATATCGAATTTATGAGAGAAGCCATTAGGCTTTCAATTGAAAACATCAGTGATAAGGGCGGTCCATTTGGCGCTGTAATAGTTAAGGATGGAGAGATTATTGCCAAAGGTACCAATAGGGTTACGTCAAGTATTGATCCAACAGCGCATGCTGAAATTGTGGCCATACGTGAAGCCGCAAAAAAATTCAATAATTTCAATTTAAGTGGGTGCACCATTTACACCTCGTGCGAGCCCTGCCCCATGTGCCTTTCAGCAATTTATTGGGCACGAATTGATCGAGTTTTTTACGGCAACACTAAAATTGATGCTAAGAAAATTGGTTTCGACGACTCGTTTATTTACGATGAAATTAAACTACCGATTGAAAAGAGGTCAGTTAAAACCACTCAACTATTGCGCGATGAAGCTATTAAAGGCTTTAAAAAATGGGAAGAAATTGAAGATAAAACTGATTACTAGTCAGTTTCAATGGGTCAATCGACCATAGACACACATTCACCAATGATTAAGGATACAACCATAGCAGCCATTGCAACCCCTACGGGTGTTGGTGCAATTGCAGTAATTAGGTTAAGCGGAAGCAAGGCTATATCAATATGTGAAAAGGTTTTTAGACCTAAAAAAAAGGGAATAATCCTCAGTCAACAAGATCCATACACCATTCACTTTGGGAATTTATTTGATGGTGACAGAATAGTTGATGAAGTTTTGATTAGCCTCTTTAAATCACCAAACTCCTATACTGGTGAAGATACCGTTGAATTATCGTGCCACGGCTCTTCTATTATTCAGCAAGAAGTGCTTGAGTTACTAATCAAAAACGGTGCAGTTCCTGCACAAGCAGGTGAGTTTACGCTCAGGGCATTCTTAAATGGCAAAATGGATCTTTCTCAAGCCGAGGGAGTTGCCGATTTAATTGCATCTAATAGCGAGGCCTCAAGGCGTGTTGCGATTGATCAGATGAGGGGTGGGTTTTCCAATGAACTCAAAATGCTACGTGATAAGTTGCTACATTTTATCTCACTAATTGAACTTGAACTTGATTTTAGCGAAGAGGATGTTGAATTTGCAGATCGCGCCCAACTTAGAGATTTAATCAACAGTATACTTCTGCAAACTACTAAACTATTGGAATCGTTTAAGTATGGTAATGTTATTAAACAAGGTGTACCTGTTGCTATTGTTGGGAAACCAAATGTTGGAAAATCAACACTGTTGAATAGGATACTAAACGAAGAAAAAGCCATTGTTTCTGAAATTGCTGGTACCACTCGGGATGCAATTGAGGATACCATTACCATTAAGGGAATTAATTTCAGGTTTATTGATACAGCAGGACTAAGGCATACAACAGATATTATTGAGAGCATTGGCATTGAAAGGGCTTATGAAAAAATAGCGAAAGCCCAAATGGTGTTAATGATGATTGATGCAAAAGACCAACTCGAAGAGTCTATAGATCAAATTCAAAATGTTATTGACTCAACCTCAAAGGATCAGCAAATTATTATACTGATCAATAAAACGGATATGGTTGACGAAACCGTTCTTAAAACCATTGAACAAAGAATATCCAATCAATTCGATGGAATTGAGAAGCTCCGATTATCAGCCAAGCATAATATAAATATTCTAGAACTACTAGATCTACTTGCAGCAAGTTTTGAACCTGTACTAAGTAAAAACGATGCTGTTATTATTACAAATGCACGCCATTTCGACTCCCTTTACAACGCTAAGGAAAACCTTGAAAGAGCCCTTAGTGCCATAGACCAAAGGATTCCTACCGATCTGTTGGCCATGGATATTAGGCAGGTACTTCACTATATTGGAGAAATAACTGGAGAAATAACAACCGACGAGATTCTTGGATCGATTTTTAGTAAGTTTTGCATAGGCAAATAATTATTAAAATGGAGGTTAGCGAAATATCAAAAAGAGACTTTTCAACTGAATTCACTTTTGCCGCTAGCAGAAGTAGCGGTGCAGGTGGGCAGAACGTGAACAAGGTTAATACAAAGGTTGAACTTAGGTTTGATGTTACCCTCTCACAAATACTTACCGACAAAGAGAAAGCATTATTGCTTGAAAAACTATCCAATAAGTTAACAGGCGAAGGCGAACTTATAATTGTATCGCAAACAGAGCGAACACAACTTGCAAATAAGCAATTATGCATTGAGAAATTTTACAAAACCCTAGCCAGCGCGCTAAAAGTAAAAAAGAAACGTCGTTCTACCTCCCCCACAAGAGCATCCAAAGAGAAAAGGTTAAACCTCAAAAAATCCCAATCCGACAAGAAAGAGATGCGTAAAAAACCTTCAGCTTAATGGAAAATGTATACTTAGATGATTATAACAGGAGTATACTCAAAAGCCTGAAAACATTTCAAATGCCTTTTGGAAAGTATAAGGGTTGGTTTATATACAAACTCCCTGAAAGCTATTTAGTTTGGTTTAATCAAAAAGGATTTGCTGATGGTAAGTTGGGTGCAATGCTACAAACGATGTACGAAATTAGGCTGAACGGTTTAGAGTATTTACTAAAGGATGTTTAGAAAACTGTTTTGCCAATAAATCGACTATATTATTAAAAAAAACCTCATTTAAGTCTTTAACTAACTATAAATCTGAAGAATGGAATTGAACAGTTCTGGGAATTTTTTAACCAAGAAGATACCCATATCATCATATTTCACCGACTTAAGGGGTGAATTGTCTATCCCATCGCTATTCTCACTTTTTCAGGAAGTTGCATGGGAGCATGCTTCAACAAACGGCTTTGGTTATGGTGATTTACAGAACCAAGGACTTTTTTGGGTACTCTCCCGAATCCATGCAGAAATAAATGAAATGCCCAAATGGACAGATAGTATTGTACTAACAACTTGGCCGAGTGGTACTGAGGGTGCTTTTGCACTCAGGGATTTTACAGTTGAATCCGAAGATAAAAAAAGGCTAATTAGCGCCACCTCAAACTGGCTAATTGTCGACATTGAAAGCCGACGCCCTAAGCGCCCCGATACCTTCAGAGAGCGTATGCCATCATGCGAGAGTTTTCGGGCTACAAATGATAATGCTCAAAAAATTACAGCTAAAAGTGGAAACCCCTTTTCGAACTATCAAATAATGCCACGCATAGTGGATATTGATGTGAATGGTCACATAAACAATACAAAGTACATTGAATGGGCAATTAACTCATTTCCTATGGATTTTTACATCAAAAACCATGTTAATGAGTTAACCGTTAACTATCTGTCCGAAGGATTTTGCAATGAAATGTGTAGTGTAATAACAACCCAAGTTGATGAAGGAACATTAATTTCAGAAATTACAAGGGATTCTGATATGCGTAAGCTATGTACCGTTCAATTCTGTGTTGAACCCAAATAGAAAAGCCCACCATTAAGGCAGGCTTTATAAGATAAAATAATTAGTTTTTAATCTCCAAAGGATATTCCAAGCCCCCTAGCCGTTCTAACCAGAGCGCAATCTGGATTAACATAGTTTGGCCTATCCACCGCTTCAGATAAAGGAACAGCAATAATATCGGGGTGTCGGTATGCAACCATCTTTCCAAACTCACCCTTAAGTACCATTTCAAAAGCCTTTACGCCAAATTGCGAAGCAAGAATACGATCGTAAGCAACAGGGATACCTCCACGTTGTAAGTGTCCCAATACCGTTTCGCGCATATCTGCTTCAAATCCAGCCTCCTTTAAATCGTACGTTAACTTATGGGCTATTCCACCCAAACGAATGTTTTTATATCCTACCTCGCTACTCTCTTTTGTGGTAACAAAACCACCCTTAGGAATTGCACCCTCGGAAACTACAACAATGGCGTTACCCTTACCTTTACTGTAACGAGATTTAAGTTTTTCTAGCACTTTATTCAAATCGTAAGGTATCTCAGGGATTAGGCATACCTCTGCTCCGCCACCAATTGCAGCATGAAGAGCAATCCATCCTGCATTCCGTCCCATTACCTCAAGTACAAGAACTCTATTATGGCTTGCTGCTGTGGTAACAAGCTTATCAACTGCCTCGGTGGCAACCTGAACTGCAGATTGGAAACCGAAAGTAAAATCAGTGGCAAGCAAGTCGTTATCGATAGTTTTTGGCACACCAATAATATTTAAGCCTTTTTCGAATAGTTCTTGCGAGATTCTTTGTGACCCATCGCCTCCAACGCTAATTACAGCTTCAACACCAAGGTATTGTAACTTTCGAATCATCTCATCCGACCTATCAACATACTCCCATGAGCCATCCTTGTTCTTAATTGGCCATGCAAAAGGTCCTCCCTTATTCGTCGAACCAATTATTGTTCCTCCCTGTACATGAATGCCGGCAACGGCTTTCTCGTCTAGTACCCTAATTTCTGTAGGTTCTCTTAAAATGCCATTAAACGACTCTATGCTCCCTATCACCTCCCAGTCGCTCTCTTGTTCGGCACGTTTTACAACCGCTCTAATTACAGCATTTAAGCCAGGGCAATCGCCCCCACCTGTTGCTACAAGCACTCTTTTCATAAAATATAAAAATATTAGAATTAAAAATAACTATCGTTTGTTGTAATTTTTGGATTTAAAAACACGAGACTATTTGAAGAGTTTTATAATTACCGTATTTTTATCAACCATAATCTTCCATACTAGCAAAAGTACAAAAAAAGATTAGCCACAAGTTAAGTATTTCTGTGAAATATTTATGTTTTCTGTGCAATCGAATGAAATAATCTAACTAAACATTCAATGATCATGGTAAGAACAGCAAACTCAAAACTCAAAAATTTAGCATTTGCACTATTATTATGTGCGACACTTAGCTTCGCATCGTGTAATCCAAGCGTTAAAACCAAGGATGAACCCTTTAGGGTTGAACATGTCGATTGGGTTTACAATGCTACTATCTATGAAGTTAATATTCGCCAATACACTCCTGAAGGAACATTTGCTGCCTTTGAAGAGCACCTACCCCGATTAAATGATTTGGGCGTTAGCATTTTATGGCTTATGCCCATTTACCCAATTGGAGAACTCGAGAGAAAGGGAACTCTTGGAAGTTACTACTCTATTAAGGACTACAAGGGCATTAACCCTGAGTTTGGGACAATGGATGATTTTAAGCGCTTGGTGAATAAAGCCCATGAACTTGGTATGAAAGTAATTATTGACTGGGTAGCGAATCATACCTCGCATGATAACCCTTTGGTTTATGAGCATCCCGACTGGTACACAAGAGATTCAACTGGAAATATTGTTTCTCCATTCGACTGGTCTGATGTTGCCCAACTTAACTATAATAATGAAGAACTTAGGGACTACATGATTGATGCCCTTAAATTCTGGATACAGGAAACAGATGTTGATGGCTTTAGGTGTGACGTAGCTGCAATGGTTCCAACGGAATTTTGGAACAGAGCCAGAGCTGAACTTGATGCAATTAAACCCGTTTTTATGCTGGCAGAAGCAGATGCTGTAGAACTTCAGGAGCATGCTTTTGATGCAGACTATGGCTGGGAATTTCACCACATAATGAATGACATTGCCCAAAGCAAAGAAACGGTTCTTGATATTGATAAATATTTCCAAAAAGAAATAGTAGAATACCCCAAAAACACGATGAGAATGCACTTTACCAGCAATCACGATGAGAATAGCTGGGTTGGCACAGAGTTCGAACGAATGGGGCCAAAGGCCGCAAAATCGTTTGCTTCGCTTTCATTCGTAATTCCCGGTATTCCTCTAATCTATAGTGGACAGGAAGTAGCCTTTGACCATATGCTCGATTTCTTTGAAAAGGATTTAATCGATTGGACTCCTAACGATGAGTATACAAACCTTTACAAAAAGTTAATCGAGCTAAAGAAGGAGAACACAACTCTTATGGCTGCTGATAAAGGAGCTGATATGTTTAAGGTTAAAACCACTAACGATGTAAATGTTTTTGCCTTTGTACGCGAAAATGAAACAGATAAAATATTCGCAGTGTTTAACCTATCCAATCTAAGACAAAACATTGAATTAAAAGACGATGCATTTATTGGGTCCTATACCGAATTATTTGCCGATGAAACGGTAGAACTTAAAATTGGTGAGGCTATGGATCTTGAACCCTGGCAATTCTTAATTTTCGTTAAGTAATATACTTCACATACTTATACAAAAAGGCCACGAGGAATCCTCGTCGGCCTTTTTTATTATAGTTATGCCATAAATACTAAATTCTATTCAATGGTTTTATTAATTTTGTAGTCACAAGAAATGAATAACCAAAACAAATATATCAATGCATTACACAGTACCCGTTAAAGGCAAAGTTCACTGGATTGGAGTGAACGATAGGCACAAAAGGCTTTTTGAGAATATGTGGACACTCGAAAGAGGGGTTTCATACAACTCATACCTTATTGTTGACGAGAAAACCGCCCTTATTGATACCATTGAGGATAGAGCAGCTGGCAACTATATTGATCGAATTGAGAAGCTTTTAGATGGTCGAAAACTAGACTATCTAATCATAAACCACATGGAACCCGATCACTCTGGTGAGGTTAAAGCAATTTTCGATCATTTTGAAGGAGTAACCATTGTGGGAAATTTAAAAACCTTTAAAATGGTAGAAGCCTATTGGGGTATTACCGATAGACTATTGGCAGTTGATGATGGTGATGTACTTAACCTTGGGTACCATATCCTGAAATTTGTTATGACACCTTGGGTTCATTGGCCCGAAACCATGATGACCTATGATATGACCGATAAGATACTCTTCTCTGGAGATGCATTTGGCAGTTTTGGAACCCTTGATGGTGGCATTTTTGATGATGAGATCAACTTTGATTTCTATGAAGAGGAAATGCGCCGATACTATTCAAACATAGTTGGTTTGTATAGCAACATGGTTCAAAAAGCTTTTGCAAAGCTAAAGGGTGTTCCAGTAAATGTTGTAGCCCCTGTTCATGGGCCAATTTGGCGTGAAAATCCACAAAAAGTTCTCAATTTGTACGATAAATGGAGTCGCTACGAGGCTGAAGATGGTGTGGTTATAGTTGTTGCCTCAATGTACGGTAATACCGAACTAATGGCCGACTACATAGGCCGAAGACTTGCAGAGAATGGCATTAAAAACATTCGCATTCATGATGTATCCCGCACTCACATTAGCCATTTAATAAATGAGATATGGAAGTACAAGGGGCTAATCCTTGGCTCGTGCGCATATAATGGACAAATGTTTCCGCTTATGGAGAATCTCACTCGTGAGCTCACCAATATGAAGATTAAACAGAAATATCTAGGGATTTTTGGCAGCTACAGTTGGAATGGTGGTGGGGTAAGAAACCTGATGAATTTTGTTGAAGAATCGGGACTAGAACTAGTTGCCGAGCCAGCAGAAATTTACGGAAAACCAAGTGATGATAAGTACGCTCAGTGCGATGTGATTGCCAAGAAAATGGCTGAGGCAATAAAAGGGAAATAATAGACTTTTTATAAATACTTTTAAAAAAAAGGTGCATTTTTAGTAAAATAAATCTGCACCCTTTTATTTAATTTAATATTGAATTTCATCCTGACTTGTTCCTTTTAGTGC